>NZ_LT629802.1:2926533-4389800 GCF_900106045.1 Pseudomonas mucidolens
GGGTTTTTCCACGGGTTTTAGTTATTTAGGGTAAGGTTTTTTAGGCCTTGGCCGAAACCGCTCGGATTCAGCGCACGTTCAGGGTTTGCGCAGCAAGGCATAGCAATATGCTGTACCAGACGATTGCAGTGAACCTTCACCGATGCCGGTGACTCGAAACAAAACCATTGAAAAAATACCCACCAGCCACTCATGGAGATAATCATGGCTAGCGAAACGGCAAAGACGGCTCAAGAAATATTGATGGAAGATTTCCAGACCCTCGTCAGCGATACCGAGAAGCTGCTGGACGATACAGCGGTACTGGCGGGTGACCAGGCAGATGAACTACGTTCAAAAATTCACGATAGCCTGCTCAAGGCCCGCGAGACCCTGAAACTGACCGAAGACTCCTTGCGCGAGCGCGGCAAGGCAGCGGTCACCGCCACTGAAGATTATGTCCAGGCCAATCCTTGGCAGGCCGTCGGCATCGCTGCCGGCGTCGGGTTTCTGATTGGCCTGCTGGCCACAAGGCGCTAATCATGGCTATCGGCGAATCCGGCTCGTCCACGGGCCCAAGCTCTTCCTCACGGCGCCTGGGTGCAGCGGTTCTGGGCTTGCTGCACAGTCATGTCGAATTGTTCGGCATCGAGCTGCAGGAACAGAAAGCACGTACCGTCAGCCTGCTGCTATTTGCCGGCCTGGCTTTGGTGTTTGCCCTTCTGTTACTGGTGGGCTTGTCGGCACTGGTAATGATCCTGGTATGGGACACCCATCGCCTGGCAGGGATTATCAGTCTCTGTGTCTTCTATGTACTGGCCGCAGCGTTTTGTGGAGTGCGCTTGAAGGCTGCGGTGTTTGATGAATCCACACCTTTCCACGCCACACTCGAAGAGTTGGCCAATGATCGGGAGCGCCTGCTGCCATGAGCCGGACTGAACTGCCGCAGACCAACTCCCGACGCGAAATGCGCAAGGCGTTGATTCGCTTGCGCATGGAAATGCACCGCCAGGAAATTCGCCACGAGTCCCAGCAACTGCTGCTACCGCTGCAAAAGGTGCGCAATATGGGCCAGAGTTGGCAAGACGGCTTCGGCCTCAAGCATGCGCCGCTGTGGGGCGTGGCGGCCGTGACCGTGCTGGGGTTTCTCACCGGCAAAGGGGCCAAGGGTGGCAGTCTGAGCACCATGACTCGCTTGGTACGACTCAGTGCCGGCCTCATTCCCTTGATCAAATTGGCCATGCAGGGCGCCGGTCGCAAGCGCTGACCGACGCTGGCTACATCGCTGCAGGCGCATCAGGCCCGGCTTCTCTCGCGAGGAAAGCCGGGCTTTCTTTATGCCGCTCCCACAGGAGTTTGGCTTAACTGACTGGCATTAGTCGTGGCGGCGCTATTTTTATCAGCCGTTGGCCGAAGGCCGGGACGAACCCACCTGCGTCTTTCCAGCCCCTACCGCCACGTGGCGCCCCATCACTACCGCCATCCAGCAGGGCAATTCTTCGACAACGGTCAGCGTTTGCTGTTAATCGTTATTGATGCCACTGGCGTGTAGTTTTTCGCTTGCTCCCGGCGGGCCGAACCGGGAAGCTGGTGGGCGTCATTCACCGCACGGAGAAACCACGCTTTGGATTGGCCCACCCTGCTCACCCGCGAACGCCTTGGAAAATCCCTGCATAGCCCGGAAGAACTGGGTCGCAGCCCCTTTCATAAAGACCATGACCGGATCATTTTCTCTGGAGCCTTCCGCCGCTTGGGCCGCAAGACCCAGGTCCACCCGGTCACGAGCAACGACCATATTCATACCAGGCTGACTCATTCCCTGGAGGTCAGTTGCGTCGGTCGCTCGCTGGGCATGCGTGTCGGCGAAACAATTCGCAGCGCCCTGCCCGACTGGTGCGACCCCAGCGACCTGGGCATGGTGGTGCATTCTGCCTGCCTGGCGCACGACATCGGCAATCCACCGTTCGGCCACTCCGGTGAAGACGCGATTCGCCACTGGTTCCAGCAGGCAGCGGGTCGCGGCTGGCTGGATGACATGAGCAGCGCCGAGCGCAATGACTTCCTCAATTTCGAAGGCAATGCCCAAGGCTTCCGGGTGCTGACGCAGTTGGAGTACCACCAGTTCGACGGTGGCACCCGCCTGACCTACGCGACACTCGGGACGTACCTGAAATATCCCTGGAGCGCTCGCCATGCCGATTCACTGGGCTACAAGAAACACAAGTTCGGCTGCTACCAGAGCGAGCTGCCGATCCTTGAGCAAATCGCCCAGAAACTAGGTCTGCCGCAACTCGAAGAGCAACGCTGGGCGCGCCATCCGCTGGTCTACTTGATGGAGGCCGCCGATGATATTTGCTACGCCTTGATCGATCTGGAAGACGGCCTTGAGATGGATCTGCTGGAATACGCCGAAGTCGAATCGCTGCTGTTGAATCTGGTGGGCGATGATTTGCCAGAGACATATCGGCAACTGGGCCCGCAGGACTCCCGGCGACGCAAGCTGGCGATCCTGCGTGGCAAGGCCATCGAGCATTTGACCAACGCCGCGGCACGGGCCTTCGTCGAACAGCAGTCAGCGTTGCTGGCCGGCACCCTGCAAGGTGACCTGGTGGAACATATGCATGGCCCCGCCAAACGTTGCGTACTCAATGCCAAGGACATGGCGCGCAAGAAGATCTTCCAGGACAAACGTAAGACGCTGCATGAAATTGGCGCCTACACCACCCTGGAAATTCTCCTGAATGCCTTCTGTGGAGCTGCACTGGAGCAACATGGCGGCCGCACGCCATCCTTCAAGAACAGAAGAATCCTCGACTTATTGGGCAACAGCGCTCCGCATCCGGACTGGTCGATGCATCGCTCATTCCTGCGCATGATTGATTTCATCGCGGGCATGACCGACAGCTATGCCAGCGAGATGGCGCGCGAGATGACCGGGCGTTCCAGCCCCCAATAAATTGCTGCCCTGCCAGATTGTCCTGGCAGGGCATTCATGCCAAAGAAACTGCCTACGTTGGGACCAGAGCAAACTGATCGCTGCGCCCCAAACCTTCAGTGAATAATCCCCGAAATCTCATCTGCTATAGCGTGCAGATCCTACATACCTACAGCTCAACACGAGATCGGCGACCAACTGACAGGCCGTACCGATACAAGACTTGCCTGGAGCCACTCCAGCATGAGCGACTCCTACGGAACTTCCTATGCTCGAACAACAGCTGCGCATCCTGCTAGTGGAGGATCATCCCTTCCAACTTCTGGCGATCCAAAGCCTGCTCAACAGTTTTGGATTCAATCAATTGACGCCCACTGAAAATGCAGAACAGGCGATCAAGTTGATGGCACACACCGAAATACCATTCGACGTCATGATCTGCGATCAATGCCTGCCTGACCTAACCGGACTTGAGCTGATAGAAATAGCCAACCGCGCGGGTTTTATCAAACGCGCCATATTGTTAAGCGGGCTCCCCGTCATCGAACTGGAAAGCCTGAAAACCCAGGCAGTAAAACGTAACATCCCGTTGCTCGGCTATCTGGCTAAACCTCTGAATAAAGAAGCGTGGATCACGATCATTGGTAACTCCGGGCTTGCATCGAATCAAAAGCTGCGTTCTGCCACCCCTCATTAATCCGACCTGAAGGGTCAGCGCAAGCCAACTCCATTTTAGATACTATACGTAGGACATTAAACGTAAGTTCCTACGAAATATCGCATTTGTAAGACCGCTGTACGCTCCACTTAAACGTCATAACCTTTCACCCAGAAAACTCTTACACAACAGCTAAGAACGCCTTAGCGGAATGTAGTCCAGCGCCTTATTTTGCGTGGGATTTTTCCTCTTTTGTGCCTGCCCAGCCATCCCTTCATGCTCCTGCCCTACCTTCTGGGCTAATGTGCGCGCTTATTTGCATTTGCCTGGAATTGGATTATGAACTCAGTTTTTATTATCGATGATCATCCTGTTATTCGACTTGCCATACGAATGTTACTCGAACACGAAGGTTACAAAGTAGTTGGTGAAACCGACAATGGTTGCGACGCAATACAGATGGTTCGCGAATGCCTTCCAGACCTTATAATTCTTGACATCAGCATTCCTAAACTCGACGGACTGGAGGTCCTTTGCAGGTTCAATGCAATGAGTACTCCGATGAAAACCCTGATTCTTACAGCCCAGTCTCCGACACTCTTCGCTACACGTTGCATGCGATCAGGCGCCGATGGCTATGTGTGTAAAGAGGGTGATCTGAGTGAACTTATAAGCGCCATAAGGGCTGTGCTATCCGGATACAATTACTTTCCCAGCCAGGCCTTGAACGCCAGTAATGCTGAAGAGGGTAGCAACGAAGAGCTTGAACTTTTCAAATCCGTCAACGATCGGGAACTAATGGTTTTGCAGCTTTTTGCACAAGGGCGTACAAACAAGGAAATCGCCAAAGGTATGTTCCTCAGTAACAAAACCGTCAGCACCTACAAAAAGAGACTCATGCAAAAACTCAAAGCCAAATCCTTGGTAGAACTTATCGAGATGGCAAAACGCAACGCGTTAGTGTGAGAAACAGGATGCCAAGGCGCTTAAAGGACTATTTAATCATATTAAGTTTCGGGCTGTGCCTGAGTACCTCAGTGTCAGCCACTCACGCCGATCCGGAACGTTATTCGCTACTGAGCCGTACCAGTAGTATTCCGCGGACTGCGGCACTGAACAAAACACAGCGTGAATGGCTGCAAAACAAACGCGAGCTCGTGCTGGGGACCTCGGCACCCGACTACGCCCCTTTCGACGTGACCGTCAGCGGACGCGACTATGAAGGCATCACAGCCGATTACGCCGGCATCCTCGCCAAGACCCTCGCCCTGCCCATCAGCGTGCTGCGCTACCCGTCGAGGGAAGCCGCGATCGAGGCACTGGAAGCAGGGGAAATCGACCTGCTGGGCACTGCCAACGGCTTTGAAGCAAAAAATTCCGCTATTGTCCTGTCTCAGCCCTACGCTATAGACCAGCCGGTACTGGTCACTCGAGAGGGAGAAAACCCTCCACTCAATGACGGGCTGGCTGGTATGCGACTAAGCCTTGTCTACCATTACTTGCCCTTGGCGGAAGTCGAAGCGCTCTATCCAGAGGCCATTATCCAGACTTACCAGTCCTACCAGAACGCGCTGAATGCCGTGGCGTTCGACAAGGCCGATGTATTTCTCGGCGATACCATTTCCACTCACTACATGATCAACAAGGGCTATCTGAAAAATATCCGGATGGCGAATTTCGGCGAGCATGAAGCGTATGGCTTCAGCTTTGCCGTGCACCACGATCAGCAAATCCTGCTCAGCATCATCAACTCGATTCTCGCCGCCGTCACCACCCATGAGCGGGAACGCATCTCCAAGCGCTGGAGCGCTGGCAGCGACATTTTGTTGACCGATCAGAAGTTGCAACTGAGCGTGCGAGAGGAGCGCTGGCTCAAGCAACACCCCGTAGTGAAGGTGGTGATCAACGAGACCTTCGCACCACTGACCTTTCTTGACTCGGAGGGCCGATTGCGCGGCATCACCGCTGACCTGCTGGAGCTGATCCGTTTGCGTACAGGTCTGCGCTTCGAGGTTCACAATACCCGCAGCGTCAACGAAATGATCCAGCAAATTGAAACCGGCAGGGCAGATATCATCGCGGCAATACTCCCTAGCCCAGAACGAGAGAGCAGGCTGAACTTCAGCCGTCCCTACCTGGAAAACTCCTATGTCCTGCTGACACGCAAGGAACCTGGTGCGCCCTCCAGCCTGGAGCAGTTGGCAGGCAAGCATCTCGCGGTCACCGAGGGCAATCCCGTGGTGAGCTATCTGCGGCGCGAGTTTCCGCAGATTATCCTGCAGGAAGTCAGCGACACCTTCAAGGCAACGGAAATGTTGGCCCAGGAGCAAGTGGAAGGTGCGGTCAATTCTCTGGTGGTCGCCAACTACTTCCTCTCCTCGCACGTATTCAAGAACAATTTGCAGATAAGCTCGAGTATTGGCACTGAACTCGCTTCCTTTTCATTGGCGACCTCGCGCGGTGCCACCGAACTGAACTCGATCCTCGACAAGGCGCTCCTGAGCATCGCCCCCGATGAACTGGGGGTCATCAACAGCCGCTGGCGCGGTTACACGGAGGTGTCCGACAGTTACTGGCGCAACTACCACCGCTTGATTATCCAGATCATCACGGGTATCGGACTGCTGTTGCTGACATCTTTAGCCTGGAATGCCTACATGCGCAGGCAGATCAAGCAACGCCAGATGGCTGAGCGCGCGCTCAACGACCAATATGAATTCATGCGCGCCCTGGTCAATGAAACGCCCCACCCGATCTACGTACGTGACCGCGATGGCTTGCTCCAGATCTGCAATGACAGCTACCTGCAGGTTTTCGACGTCAAGCGTGAGGAGGTCATTGGTAAATGCATCACTCAGATGGGCCTCGACATTGATTCGGAAGCCAAGCAATACCAAGCCGATTATCAGCGGGTGGTGAGCGAAGGCAGCTCACTGATCCTTGATCGCCCCTTGCACATCCATGGGCAGAAGTTGACGATTTATCACTGGATATTGCCGTACCGTAACTCAGTCGGCGAAGTCCAGGGCGTTATCGGCGGCTGGATCGATATCAGTGAACGACGTCAATTGTTCGATGAACTGCGCGCCGCCAAGGATCGCGCGGATGAAGCCAATCGCGCCAAAAGCACGTTCCTGGCAACCATGAGCCACGAGATTCGCACGCCGATGAACGCGGTCATCGGGATGCTTGAGCTGACACTCAAGCGCGCCGATCATGGGGGGCTGGATCGCCCGGCGATCGAAGTTGCCTACAACTCTGCCAAAGACCTGCTGGAGTTGATCGGCGATATCCTGGATATCGCCCGGATCGAATCCGGTCGCTTGAGCCTGGCACCGGAACGCGTCAACCTGCGAGAAATGATCGAGTCGGTGATACGCGTCTTCGATGGCCTGGCGCGCCAGAAAAGCCTGCAGTTGCTATTGGAGTTCAATTCCGGCGTCAGCGAAAACGACGTGCAGATCGATCCCCTGCGCTTCAAGCAGATTCTGTCGAACCTGGTGAGTAATGCCATCAAGTTCACCGAGCAGGGTGAAGTGAAGATCAAGGTGGACGTCCAACCCACCCTCCAACCGCAACAAATCGAGATGAGGCTGGTAGTCGAAGACACGGGAATCGGCATCAGCCGGCGTGATCAGCAACGGTTGTTCGAACCGTTCTCCCAAGCCGACAACTCTGGGCACCTGGCCAGAAGCGGTGCGGGCCTGGGGTTGGTAATCTGTCGCAGCCTGTGCGAAATGATGGGCGGGCGATTGACACTGAGCAGTGTGCCCAGCGTCGGCACCGAGGTCTTTGTCTCACTCAAGTTGACCAGTCTGCCGCCCGCACAGCCTTTGATCGAACTCAAGCCCGCGGCCCCGAATGCGGCCGCCGTACTCAGCGTACTGGTGGTGGACGACCACCCCGCTAATCGTTTACTCATGTGCCAGCAACTGGGCTTCCTGGGTCATCAGTTTACCGCCGTCCAGCATGGCGCAGCAGGTTTCCAAGCGTGGCGCCAGGCGCATTTCGACCTGATCATCGCCGACTGCAACATGCCTATCATGAACGGCTATGAGTTGGCCCGCTCGATTCGCGAACATGAACAACGGGAAAACCTCGCGCCTTGTATCATCCTGGGCTTTACCGCCAATGCCCAACCCGAAGAACGGCAGCGCTGCAAAGAAGCCGGCATGAATGACTGTCTGTTCAAGCCCATCAGCCTCACGATGCTGGAGCGCCACCTGGCCGAAATTACCCCCAAGCCGCCCGGTGAACTCTTTGAGCTGGGTAACCTGAATGCCCTCACCGGCGGTGACCCCATATTAAGCCAGCGTCTGCTGGGGGAATTGCTCAGAAGCAGCCGCCATGACCGCGAAGAGCTGATGACACTTCTGGCGCAAGGCACGCGCCAAGACCTCATTAACCAGGCCCACAAAATCAAGGGCGCGGCCAGAATCGTCCAGGCCCGGACCTTGGCGGAGCAATGCGAAGCCCTGGAACAGGCTGGCGAAGGTGTCGACCAACCGCACATCGACACGTGGGTCAAGGCTATCGAAAGAACCATGCTGGAGCTGGAACGTCTCCTGAAAATGCAACTCGACCGGCCATCGTCTCACTGACGAGCGTCAGTTTTTCATCCGGGCGCCCGAATATCAGGCGCTCGTATACGCCAGATCCGCTCAGCAGTCGGTCAAGCGCAGGAAAATCGCTGACAGTTGCTCGATACCGGTTTGATCTTCGAGGGTAAAACGCGCCAGTTCTGGGCTGTCGAGGTCCAGCACGCCAATCAACTTCCCATCCTTGATCAAAGGGACAACCAGTTCGCTGTTGGAGGCGCTGTCACATGCGATGTGCCCGGCAAAGGCATGAACATCTTCCACCCGCTGGGTTTGCCGTGTGGCCGCGGCAGCCCCACAGACACCCCGGCCAAACGGAATTCGCACGCAGGCGATCTGTCCCTGGAAAGGCCCGAGGACCAGCTCTTCGTCACGATTGAGATAGAAGCCCGCCCAGTTCAAATCCTCGAGTTGATTAAACAGGAACGCGGAAAACTGCGCCGCATTGGCAATGAAGTCCCGCTCATCCGCCAACAAGGACTCAAGTTGCGCACACAGCATTGCGTACCCGTCAAGGCCAGTACCGGCCTGCTGTAAATCGATCATGCTTGACGCTCCAGGAGTTTCAGACCTACCCAATAACGGGCGAACTGATAGGCACAGCGGCCGTTTCGGTTACCGCGCCCCGTGGCCCAGCGCACCGCAAGAATGTCCAGCTCTTCATCCCATTGCCATTGCAGACCGGACTTGCTCGCCAACTCGCCGATCCAATGCTCGACCACATCCAGGAAATGCTCCTGACTGAACGGATAAAACGACAGCCACAGCCCAAAACGATCGGACAAGGCAATCTTGTCTTCCACGGCTTCATTGGGATGCAGCTCGCCATCGACTCTCTTCCAATTCTCATTGTCGCTCTGGTTTTCCGGGACCAGGTGGCGGCGGTTGGACGTGGCGTACAGCAAGACGTTTTCCGGCGCCTGTTCCAGGGAGCCATCCAGCACGCTCTTGAGGACCCGGTAATCGCTTTCACCCGCTTCAAAGGACAAATCATCGCAAAACAGCACGAAGCGTTGTGGCAACTTGACCAGTTGCTCCACCACCCTTGGCAGGTCCGCCAGGTGATCGCGTTCGATCTCAATCAGCCGTAGACCGGCCTTGGCGTGCTGAGCCAACAAAGCCCGCACCAGAGAGGATTTGCCGGTCCCCCGCGCGCCCCAGAGCAATGCGTGGTTGGCCGGCAAACCGTCGAGAAACTGTTGGGTATTGCGCGCCAGTTGTTCGCGCTGCTTGTCCACGCCGATCAAATCCGACAGGCGCATATCCAGGCTGACTTCCAGCGGCAACAAGAATCCGCTGCGACCTTCGCGCTGCCAGCGGGCAGCCAAACATTGGTCCCAGTCAATGACTTGGCGAGGGGCTGGCAATAAAGGCTCCAGACGAGCAAGCACCGCATCGGCCCGCTCAAGAAAGGCATTCAATCGAGAATCCACGACTATTCCTCTGGCAAGTTTTTGTAAAAGATGGCGTATTGGCAACCTGACGCAGCCCGCGGGCTGCACCTGAATAAATCGATTCATGCCGGGCAAGGTCGATCTTGTGAATGTTCAGCTATGATTGCCGGGCGAAGGGAAACGTAAAGTGGTTCAGCACTCGATGGATATCAAGTTCTCCCACCGCTTGTCTTATAGGCAAGCCAGACTGACTGTGCTGGTCGGTTTCGTATTGGGAACCTTGCTCAGCCTGATCCAGATCGGCATTGATTATGCCAGCGAAGACGCCTCCATCAACCGTGAAATACACTCGCTGATAGAAATCAGCCATAACCCGGCTTCGCGCATTGCCTACAACATCGACGCCGAACTGGCCCAGGAGCTGACGCGAGGCCTGCTGCACTCCCCCGCCATCATCCGGGCGCAATTGATCGACAACAACGGGATGGTACTGGCGGACGTTGACCGGCCGCGCAAGGAAAGCAGCTACCGGCCCCTCAGCGATTTTATGTTCGGTGCCAATCGCCAGTTCGAAGACCGGCTGTATCTCACGCATATGCCTAGCGAGTCCCTGGGGGTCTTGCGCCTGGATGTCGACACTTACACGTTCGGAAACCGTTTCCTGCACCGCGCCGTGATCACCCTGCTCAACGGCTTTGCCCGCAGCCTGATCCTGACAGGTCTTCTGCTGGGGCTGTTCTACGTGATGCTGACGCAGCCCCTGGTGCGGATTATCCGCGAACTGAGCACCCATGACACCCGCAACGCTTCCAGCAAGCGCCTGAAGTGCCCGCCGGGCCACGAACACGACGAAATCGGCGTACTGGTCAACGTCGCCAACCAGCAATTTGAAAACATGGAAACCGAAATCCAGCAACGGCGCCACGCCGAGGATCGCCTGACCGAGTATCTCGGGCAACTGGAGGACATTGTTTCAGCGCGGACGACCGAGCTCAAGGCGAGCAACCTTCAATTGAGCCAATCCAACCAAGAGTTGGAAGCTGCGAAGATGACAGCCCTCGGCATGGCCCAGTCACGGGCCGCCTTCCTGGCCAACATGAGTCACGAAATCCGCACCCCGCTCAATGGTTTGCTGGGGATGATCGCCCTTTCCCTGGACAGCCCGCTGAATGCCGAGCAGCGTCAACAACTGTCCATCGCCCACGACTCCGGCAAAGTGCTGGTGGAACTGCTCAACGATATTCTCGACTTGTCCAAGTTCGATGCCGGTCAGTTGGAGCTGGAGAGCATTCCGTTCGACCTTGGCTCACTGGTCGAGGACACCGCCAATCTGCTTTCGCAAAACGCGGCACCCAGTGTCGAGCTGACGTGCCTGATCGAACCGCAGTTTCCCGCCCAAATCATCGGCGATCCGACCCGAGTCCGGCAGATCATCAGTAACTTGCTGTCGAATGCCTTGAAATTCACCCGCTTCGGCCGGGTCGATGTGCGCGTCGGCATGCATGAGGGTGATGTGCGCATCGAGGTATGCGACACCGGCATCGGCATTGCGCAGGAGGCTCAGGTGAAGATATTTCAACCCTTCACTCAGGCCGGCGCCGGCATTACACGCCAGTTTGGTGGGACAGGCTTGGGGCTGGCGCTGACTCACAACCTCTGCGAAGCCATGTCCGGCCGCCTGAGCATCAGCTCGGAGGCGGGATTTGGCAGCCAGTTCTGCGCCGATCTGCCATTGTCCGCTCATACGCCAGCCGTCGACCTGGCTCCTCTGGCGGGTGACGTGATAGTGATTACCGGAGCCAGCAGCGGCCTTGCGGAATTACTCAACACACTGCTGCCCGGTTGGGGCTTGACGCCGCGTTGCTACACCCTCGACGACAATTTGTACGGGCTCGCTCCCGATCTGCTGATCACTGACTGCCCTGAGTGCCTGTTCAATCTGCGGCCAGCCATCAAGGCACCGATTCTGCTGGTCACTGCCTACGGTAACTTCATGCCCAGCGCAGAGGTGGCCGCCTTCGCCCCCTTACAGCAGCAGGCACGTCCGCTGAGCCGCACTGCGCTGTACCAGATTTTGCAGCGAACCTTGCGCATCGGCGCCGACACGGCACTGGATTTCGTCCAACTGGAAAGCGCTCCCCTGGCTTTCCGCGCGCGAATCCTGCTGGTGGAGGACAACCCAGTCAATCAACTGGTGGCCAAGGGCATGCTGGGCAAGCTCGGCTGCGAGGTGATTGTGGCGGCCCACGGCGGCGAAGCGCTGAAGCTGTTGGAGGAGCACCGCTTCGACATGGTGTTGATGGACTGCAACATGCCGGTGATGGATGGCTACGAGGCGAGCCGGCAAATTCGCCGCAGCGGACGCTGGCCCGAGCTGCCGATTGTCGCGCTGACCGCCAATGCTCTGTCCGAAGAACGGGAGCGTTGCCGGGCAGCGGGGATGAACGACTATCTGGCCAAGCCTTTTCGCCGGGAAGAACTCAACGCCCTGCTCGACCTGTGGGTACCGATTACGACAAGTCTCTGAGTTGCGTGAGCAATTGATCCAGGCCACGGCGCAAAACCTCGGCCTGACTCAGGTCGACGCCACTCTCACACAACAGGCGCGCCTTCAACGGCTGGACACGTTCACGCAGCGCCATACCCGCTTCGGCAAGGCTGAGATGCACCTCGCGCTCATCGCTGGCACTGCGCCGCCGCTTGATCAAGGCCAATTGCTCAAGCCGCTTGAGCAGCGGCGTGAGCGTACCGGAATCCAGCAGCAAGCGTTCTCCCAGGGCCTTGACCGTGGGCTGTGGCATTGCTGTCTCCTGCCATTGCCACAACACCAGCATCACTAGGTATTGCGGGTAAGTCAGGCCCAACTGTTCCAGCATCGGTTTATACGCACGCGTTACCGCCCGCGAAGCGGCGTACAGTTTGAAGCACAACTGGTTGTCGAGGCTCAGGGAATCAGCGCTCAGGTCGTTCATTTGAGCAGTGCTTCGATCTCTTGGGTCAGCTCCCGGGGTTTGGTGGTCGGCGCAAAACGCTTGACCACCTGACCATCACGGCCAATCAGGAACTTGGTGAAATTCCACTTGATGCTCTTGGACCCGAGTACACCCGGCGCGCGTTGTTTCAACTGCACAAACAACGGGTGAGCCGCGTCACCGTTGACGTCGATCTTTTTAAACAGCGGAAAGCTCACACCAAAATTCAACTCGCAGAACTCGGAAATAGCCCCTTCGTTGCCTGGCTCCTGCTTGCCAAACTGATTGCAGGGAAAACCCAGCACCACCAGGCCTCGGTCCTTGTATTGCTGCCAGAGCTGTTCCAGGCCGTTGTACTGCGGGGTGAAACCGCATTTGCTGGCGGTATTGACCACGAGAATGGCCTTACCGGCGAAATCCGCCAAGGTCTTTTCCTCGCCCTTGATGGTGGTACACGCAATGCTCAGCAGGTTGTCGCTCATGATGACGTCTCGCAAGAGTGAACAGGCGCAAAACATAGCGCTCAATTAAATTGCATACAATTTAATTGAGCGCACTTATGGCACGGCATAACCCACGGCAGGAGCGGATTGACGCACCCCTGCGCAACGCGATGGATTAACGCGGAACCAAATCCAGGCACACCGAATTGATGCAATAACGCAACCCCGTCGGCGGCGGACCATCCGGGAATACATGGCCCAGATGCGCATCGCACTTGCCACAGGTGACCTCGGTGCGGATCATGCCGTGGCTGACGTCGCGAATCTCGATCATCGCATTGTCGGCAATCGGCGCGTAGAAACTGGGCCAGCCACAGCCGGCATCAAACTTGGTCTGTGAATCGAATAACGGTTCATGGCAGCAGATGCAGTGATAAACACCATCGGTGGTGGTGGCATTGTACTTGCCGGAAAACGGTCGCTCGGTGCCCTTGAGGCGGCACACCTGATACTGCGCCGGGTCGAGCATGTCCTGCCATTCTTGAAGGGTTTTCTGCAACTTTTCCATCGATACACCTCGGCAATTGAAAAAGCCTGATCTGTGTCTTTTCCATGGATCAGGCGGCACGTATGATTGCGCCTCTTCAAACTGCCAGTCTGGCACCCGCGTTATCGGCATTCAAACGTATTTATCGGTCAGGCCAACGCGGGATTCCCGGCACAGTCGTCTTCACACCGTCGGATCGTTCATTTTCAGGATCACATCGCCATGCAGGTCAGCAAATCGAACAAGCTCGCCAACGTCTGCTATGACATTCGCGGCCCAGTGCTCAAGCACGCCAAGCGCCTGGAAGAGGAAGGCCAACGCATCCTCAAGCTGAACATCGGCAACCCGGCACCTTTTGGCTTCGAGGCGCCGGACGAAATTCTGCAGGATGTGATCCGCAACCTGCCTACCGCCCAAGGCTACAGCGACTCCAAGGGTTTGTTCAGCGCACGCAAGGCGGTGATGCAGTACTACCAGCAAAAGCAGGTGGAAGGTGTCGGCATCGAAGACATCTATCTGGGCAACGGTGTTTCCGAGCTGATCGTGATGGCCATGCAGGCCTTGCTCAATAATGGCGATGAAGTGCTGGTACCGGCGCCCGATTATCCGCTCTGGACCGCTGCGGTGTCTCTGGCCGGCGGCCATCCTGTGCATTACCTGTGCGACGAGCAAGCCAACTGGTGGCCGGACCTGGCAGACATCAAGGCCAAGATCACCCCCAACACCAAGGCCCTGGTGATCATCAACCCGAACAACCCCACCGGTGCCGTGTACTCCAGGGAAGTGTTGCTGGGTATGCTTGAACTGGCCCGCCAACACAACCTGGTGGTGTTCTCCGACGAGATCTACGACAAAATCCTGTATGACGACGCAGTGCACATCTGCACCGCCTCCCTGGCACCGGATCTGCTGTGCCTGACCTTCAATGGTTTGTCCAAGTCCTATCGGGTCGCGGGCTTCCGTTCCGGCTGGGTCGCGATCTCCGGCCCCAAGCACAACGCTCAGAGCTATATCGAAGGCATCGATATGCTGGCCAATATGCGCCTGTGCGCCAACGTACCGAGCCAGCACGCGATCCAGACCGCCCTGGGCGGATACCAGAGCATCAACGACCTGGTATTGCCGGCTGGCCGCCTGCTGGAGCAGCGTAACCGCACTTGGGAGCTGCTTAACGACATTCCCGGCGTGAGTTGCGTCAAACCCATGGGTGCGCTGTACGCCTTCCCACGGATTGACCCGAAGGTCTGCCCGATCCACAACGACGAGAAGTTCGTTCTCGATCTGCTGCTGTCGGAAAAACTGCTGGTGGTCCAGGGCACGGCGTTTAACTGGCCATGGCCCGACCACTTCCGCGTGGTGACCTTGCCGCGCGTGGATGACCTGGAGATGGCTATCGGGCGCATTGGCAACTTCCTGAAGTCTTATCGCCAATAACGATATTTCCACTGTACGACCTGCTGAAGGTCGTACAGTGATTATCTGGCAACACATCTCTTCCTGGGCAGCTGCAGGCATCTGCAGAGCGTCACACTCGCCGCCTGACCACGCGCTCCCCCCAACAATCACGGGGCGTAACGACTACCGAACGTGAATATTCATCTTCACACAGGCTCGGAAAAAACCTTCAAGGCTCTACGCTCAGGCTGTAGGACACAGTTTGAAATAGTCGCCCGGTTGAATAGCCCAGTGCCGCACCTTATATACCCCGCAGTACGCGACATATTAAGCATGAGGAGAATTCTACAACCATGATGCGCATCCTGCTGTTCTTGGCCACTAACCTGGCGGTCGTGCTGATTGCCAGCATCACCCTGAGCCTTTTTGGCTTCAACGGGTTCATGGCGGCCAACGGGGTTGATCTGAACCTTAATCAGCTGCTGGTTTTCTGTGCGGTCTTTGGTTTCGCCGGCTCGATTTTCTCGCTGTTCATCTCCAAGTGGATGGCGAAGATGAGCACCAGCACCCAGATCATCACCCAACCGCGCACCCGCCATGAGCAATGGTTGCTGCAGACCGTCGAACAGCTGTCTCGCGAAGCCGGGATCAAGATGCCCGAGGTCGGGATTTTCCCGGCCTACGAGGCCAACGCATTTGCCACTGGCTGGAACAAAAACGATGCGCTTGTTGCCGTCAGCCAAGGCTTGTTGGAGCGTTTCTCGCCCGACGAAGTGAAGGCAGTACTGGCTCACGAAATCGGTCACGTGGCTAACGGTGACATGGTCACCCTGGCGCTGGTGCAAGGCGTGGTGAACACCTTCGTGATGTTCTTCGCGCGGATCATCGGTAACTTCGTCGACAAGGTGATCTTCAAGAACGAAGGCGGCCAGGGTATCGCCTACTACGTGGCGACCATCTTTGCCGAACTGGTTCTGGGCTTCCTCGCCAGCTCCATCGTGATGTGGTTCTCGCGCAAGCGGGAATTCCGCGCCGACGAAGCCGGGGCCCAACTGGCCGGCACCAACGCCATGATCGGCGCACTGCAACGCCTGCGCTCCGAACAGGGCTTGCCGGTGCATATGCCGGACACCCTGAATGCCTTTGGCATCAATGGTGGCGTCAAGCAAGGCCTGGCTCGGATGTTCATGAGCCACCCGCCACTGGAAGAGCGTATCGACGCACTGCGCCGTCGCGGCTGATTCTCGGTGGCAAGGCAAAAAGGGGCGATCCGATCGCTCCTTTTTTCTGCGCGCCTTTTACGTTCTGGTTAACTGGTAGACCCGCTCCTCAAGCCGCTGGACGCCGTGCTCTAGGAACTTGGGGCTCGCCTCCAGGATATCTCGCCGCTCCAGCGTCTTCAGGCCCCAGCGTGTGCCCAGCAGCGCTCTCACCTCATCATCGCCCACCGCGAACGGCGGCCCGGCTTTCTGCGCCTGGTCATAATCAAGGGTGATCAACAGGCCACTTCTGCCTTGAACGAGCAATGTATTCAACTGCGCAGCGTATTGTTCGCGCATCGACATCGGCAGGGCAATCAGTGCCGCCCGGTCATACAGCGCGGTACAACCCGCCACATCAGCCGCACTCAATGCAAAGAAATCCCCGCACCACAATTCGATTGCTCCCGCCTGATAGACCTTGAACGCACCCTGCTCACGAAAGGTTGCGCTTAGCCGCTGCTCGCGAAAGAACGCTTCAATTGCCTTTTCCGACAGTTCGACGCCTAAAACCCGATGCCCTTGACCGGCCAGCCACATCAGATCCAGGCTTTTGCCACATAACGGCACCAGTACCTTGGCATCGCACGCAAGCTCAAGGCTTGGCCAGTGTCGTTGCAGGTACGGATTAACCTGCGACAGATGAAAACCGATCTGATTGTGCGCCCAGCGCTCATGCCAAAACGTGAAATCCATGAACCACCCCAAAAATTCGATTAAACCGCGCTAAAACTTATATTAGATTTAGATCAAAGACTTGATTGAAGATGGTCCCATCTTAACCTTGAGGGCCTTGCTCATGCTCCCCAGCCTGTTTATCTCCCACGGCTCGCCGATGCTCGCGTTGCAACCCGGCGCCAGCGGTCCGGCACTCCAGCGCCTGGCGGCCGAGTTGCCCCGGCCGACAGCGATTGTGGTGGTGTCAGCCCACTGGGAAAGCCATGAGCTACTGGTCAGCGGCAGCCCCGCCCCAGAGACCTGGCATGACTTCGGCGGCTTCCCGCGAGAGCTGTTTGCCGTGCAGTATCCGGCCCCCGGCAACCCGGAACTGGCGCAACAGATTGTCGAGTTGCTCGCCGCCAGTGACTTGAATGCGCGTGTCGATAAACTGCGCCCTTTTGACCATGGCACCTGGGTGCCGCTGTCGTTGATGTATCCGAGCGCCGATATTCCGGTGATGCAAGTATCGCTGCCAAGCCAGATGGGCCCGGCCCTGCAAACCCAGATCGGGCATGCATTGGCCGGTTTGCGCGAGCAAGGCGTACTGCTGATCGGGTCTGGCAGCATTACCCATAACCTGGGTGAACTGGATTGGCAGGCCGCACCGGAACGTATCAAGCCCTGGGCACGGGACTTTCGCGACTGGGTGGTGGATAAACTGGCCGCACAAGACGAAGCCGCACTGCACGACTACCGTCGACGGGCACCGCACGCCGTGCGCAACCACCCCAGCGATGAGCATTTGTTGCCGCTGTATTTCGCCAGAGCGGCCGGCGGGGAATTCAGCGTGGCACACCAAGGGTTCACCCTCGGTGCGCTGGGCATGGACATCTACCGATTCGGTTAAATACAGATATTCAGGCATAAAAAATCCCCGAACCAGTCGGGGATTTTTTATCGACGATCAATCAGCGCAAGCGCCGATCAATCTTCGCGATAGCGACGCAGCTTGAGCTGCTTGCCGGCAACGCGGGTGTCCTTCAGCTTGGTCAGCAGTTTTTCCAGACCATCTTCCGGCAGTTCCACCAGCGAGAAGCTGTCACGCACCTGGATGCGACCGATGGCTTCACGTGCCAGACCACCCTCATTGAGGATAGCGCCCAGCAGGTTCTTGGCGGCGATACCATCCCGCGCACCCAGCGCGGTACGGCAACGAGCGCGGCCTTCGGCCAACGGGATCGGCGCACGACGCTCACGATCACCACGGTCCGGACGGTCGCCGGAACGCTCTGGACGATCACCGCGCGGAGCGTTGTTCGGCACCAGTGGACGTTCTTTCTCGATGGCTGCCAAGGTCAGCGCCTGGCCATTGGTCGCCTTGCGCAGCAGCGCTGCAGCCAGGGCACGCGGGGTGCAACCGATATCGGCGGTCAGGCGATCCAGCAGGTCACCGTGAGTCGCTTCAGCATCAGCCACCAGCGGCGACAGGCTGTTGGTCAGTTTCTTGATGCGCGCATCGAGAACGGCCTGGGCATCCGGCAGGCGGACTTCGGCAACTTTCTGCCCGGTCACGCGCTCGATCACTTGCAGCATGCGGCGCTCACGCGGAGTCACCAGCAGCAGTGCACGACCTTCGCGACCCGCACGACCGGTACGGCCGATACGGTGAACGTAGGATTCAGGATCGTACGGCATGTCAACGTTGAACACGTGGGTGATACGTGGAACGTCAAGGCCACGAGCGGCAACGTCGGTCGCCACAACGATGTCCAGACGGCCATCCTTGAGGGAGTCGATCACGCGCTCACGCTGGTTCTGGGCGATATCACCGTTCAGCGCAGCAGCTTTGTAGCCTTTGGCTTCCAGGGCGCTGGCGAGGTCCAGGGTGGCTTGCTTGGTACGCACGAACATGATCAGGGCGTCGAAGTCTTCGACTTCCAGCAGGCTCAATACAGCCGAGGTCTTCTGGTCAGCGTGAACCAACAGGTGAGCCTGTTCGATCGCGGTAACTGTCTGAGTCTTGGTCTGGATCTTCACGTGTTGCGGATCGCGCAGATGGCGTTCGGCAATGGCACGGATCGACTGCGGCAGGGTAGCCGAGAACAATACGGTCTGACGGGTGGGTGGCAGCGCCTTGAAGATGGCTTCCAGGTCATCCATGAAGCCCAGCTTCAACATTTCGTCGGCTTCGTCGAGAACCAGGTGGTTCACGGTCGACAGGACTTTCTCGTCGCGACGCAGGTGGTCGCACAGGCGGCCCGGGGTGGCGACAACGATTTGTGCGCCATTACGGATTGCCTTGAGTTGCGGGCCCATCGGCGCGCCGCCGTAAACGGCCACAACAGTGACGCCTGGCATTTGCTTGGCGTAGGTTTCAAAAGCGGTTGCTACTTGCAGCGCCAACTCTCGGGTTGGCGCCAGGATCAGGGCTTGCGGCTCGCGCTTGGCAGGATCGATGCAGTGCAGGATAGGCAGGGCGAACGCGGCGGTTTTACCGGTACCGGTTTGCGCCTGGCCAATCATGTCTTGGCCGGCCATGATGATCGGGATCGATTGCTGCTGAATGGCCGAAGGTTCTTCGTAGCCAGTCGCTGCGACGGCTGCAAGAATATTCGGATTAAGATTAAAAGCGGCGAAGCCGCCGGTTTCCTGGGTCATGGGTCTGCCTCTAAGTGCATCCGCAAAGACCCATGCTCCAAAGCTGCGCATGCCGTGTTGAGACTCAAGAGTCGCCCTGGCTGCTTTGTCGGCGGGGATTTGCGAAAACGAATGAATGAAAAGATTCGTCAAGGAAGAGTCCGCTGTGCGGACGTGCAGCCGAAGCTGACTTCGGGGAATTGCGCTACCTAAACGCGGCCCGGTTAAAGGCCGGCGCGCACTATACCGGAATTCCGTTAAAAAGGGAGCTTTTTTTATCGCAAAAGCCCATTCAACTGCTCTGTATCACAGGCTTTGCACATCCTTGCAAGGGCATCTATTTTTCAAACGCCCGGCCCTGCTGGCCATGAAGCTTAAACGCTTCACCTTTCTGTGGCGAGGGGGCTTGTCCCCCGTTGGGTTGCGCAGCAGCCCTCAAACCTGTCACCTCGGTCTGGCTGGAGGACCGGGCAGGCCTTTTTGGGGCTGCTGCGCAACCCAACGGGGGACAAGCCCGCTCGCCACAGGGCACAACCATTACCATCCACTCCGATCAAGTCGCCGGACGAACCGCCTTGATCAAGGACTGCAGCGAATACCCCAAGCGCGGTGCCAGGGATTCGGCCCGGGCGCTGAGCCCCGGCAGGTCAAGCGCCTGATCCAGGTCTGCGGGGACGATCAGGATCACATTGCCCTCCTTCACCGGCAGCTCCCAGTAATGCCGGTGATACAACCCACGTAACAACGCCGCGCCCAAGGGTTTGCCGTCATCGGTGGCCCACTGATTGATGATCAGCCAACCACCGGGATTGAGTTTTTTCTGGCAGTTTTCCAGGAAGGTCCAGGCCAGATGGCCTACACCCGGGCCGACGTCGGTATACAGGTCGACGAAAATCAAGTCCGCCGGTTCGGCCGTGTCCAGCAACTCCAGGGCATCGCCAACGCGGATGTACAGGCGTGGATCATCATCCAGCCCCAGATACTCGATGGCCAGGCGCGGCACCTCGGGGCGCAACTCAATGACCTCGACATCTTCCAGCGGCAGGAACTTGAGGCAAGCCTGGGTCAACGTCCCGGCACCCAAACCGAGAAACAACGCACTTTCGGGCTGCTCATGACACAGCGCACCGATCAACATGGCCCGGGTGTAGTCGTACTCCAGCCAGCTTGGGTCCGCGGTGAACACACAGCTTTGCTCGATGGCATCGCCAAATTCGAGAAAACGGTAATCGGCCACTTCCAGCACACGGATCATCCCAAAGTCATCGTGGACCTCGGCCAGCAGGCGCTCGACGCGCTCCTCTGTCATCACTACTCCTAACGTTGCGGCACTGCAAAGGGCCGATTGTCGGCCAACTGGCGACAACAGGTCACGCACTAATTGCTGATAACATTGGCCTCCTACCGTCAATCACTCGAGTTCATGATGAGCCAACCCTGGAGCCCCGACAGCTGGCGCGCCCTGCCGATCCAGCAACAACCCCAGTACCCGGACGCTGCGCACTTGCTGCAAGTGGAACAGAACCTGGCCAGCTACCCGCCGCTGGTGTTTGCCGGAGAGGCTCGCGAATTGCGCCGTCAGTTTGCCGAGGTGACCCAGGGTCGCGCGTTTCTGTTGCAGGGCGGCGACTGCGCTGAAAGTTTCGCCGAGTTCTCTGCGGCAAAGATCCGCGACACCTTCAAGGTGCTGTTGCAAATGGCGATTGTGATGACCTTCGCCGCTGGCTGCCCGGTGGTAAAAGTTGGGCGCATGGCCGGCCAGTTCGCCAAACCGCGTTCGGCCAATGATGAAACCATCAACGGCATCACCCTGCCGGCGTATCGCGGTGACATCGTCAACGGCATCGGTTTTGATCCGAAAAGCCGTGTGCCGGACCCGGACCGTCTGCTGCAGTCGTACCACCAGTCCACCGCCACCTTGAATCTGCTGCGGGCCTTTGCCCAGGGCGGCTTTGCCGACCTGCACCAGGTACATAAGTGGAACCTGGATTTTATTGCCAACTCCGCGCTGGCCGAGAAGTACAGCCGACTGGCGGACCGTATCGACGAAACGCTGGCCTTCATGCGCGCCTGCGGCATGGACACCTCGCCGCAATTGCGTGAGACCAGCTTCTTCACCGCCCACGAAGCACTGCTGCTCAACTACGAACAAGCATTTGTGCGCCGTGACAGCCTGACCAATGATTACTACGACTGCTCGGCACACATGCTGTGGATCGGTGATCGCACGCGCCAGCTCGATGGCGCCCATGTTGAGTTCTTGCGAGGCGTCAACAACCCGATCGGGGTCAAGGTCGGCCCGAGCATGAACCCGGATGACCTGATACGTCTGATCGATACCCTCAATCCGGACAACGACCCCGGCCGCCTGAACCTGATCGCGCGCATGGGGGCCAACAAGGTCGGCGATCATCTGCCTGACTTGATTCGTGCCGTACAACGCGAAGGCAAGCAGGTGCTGTGGAGCTCCGATCCAATGCACGGCAACACGATCAAGGCCAGCAGCGGCTACAAGACCCGAGACTTCGCGCAGATCCTGGGTGAGGTGAAGGAATTCTTCCAGGTCCATGCAGCCGAAGGCACGTATGCCGGCGGGATTCATATCGAAATGACCGGACAAAACGTCACCGAATGCATTGGCGGCGCACGACCGATTACCGAAGACGGGCTTTCGGACCGCTACCACACGCATTGCGATCCACGCATGAATGCCGACCAGTCACTGGAGTTGGCCTTCTTGATTGCCGAGACCTTGAAACAGGTCAGACGCTAAGCAGCAATGCCGCCCGCAGCCGGGCGGCACTGGGCCGCTGGCAATTGAGCTGAATCTGCTCAAGTCCGAGCCAGTCGGCCATCCGCCGCAAGTTCAACGCCAGCGCCTGCATCCCCTCCTCGTCCAGGCCCGGCTGCTCTTCATGCACTGCATGTACCGCCAGGCGCCCCGCCGCCCGTTCGGCCCGCAGGTCGACCCGCGCGGCAATCCGTTCGTTGTGCAGGAACGGCAACACGTAATAGCCGTACACCCGCTTGTCCTGCGGTGTGTAGATCTCCAGTCGGTAACGAAAGTCGAACAGGCGCTCGGTGCGGCTGCGCTCCCAGATCAGCGAATCAAACGGTGAGAGCAAGGCACTGGCCGGCACTTTGCGTGGGACTTTCGGTTCGGGCAGACAATAAGCCGCCTGCTTCCAACCCTGGACGCGGCAAGTGCGCAATTGGCCGTCCTCGACCAATTCAGCCAGGCACCCACGGCTGTCCGCGGGTTCCAGTCGGAAGTAATCGCGCAAGTCCTTTTCGGTGCCGACGCCCAAGGCACTTGCTGCATGCAGCAACAATCGCCGCTGCGCCTCGGCTTCACCCAACGGCGCTTGCTGCAGAATTGCAGCAGGAATAACCCGCTCCGGCAAGTCATAGAGCCGCTCAAAACCACGCCGCCCGGCCACTGTCACCAGGCCTGCGGCGAACAGCCACTCCAGGGCGTGCTTTTCGTCGCTCCAGTCCCACCAAGGCCCGGCGCGCTCCTCGCGGGTCGACAAACTGCCTGCCCCCACCGCGCCCTGCTGCTCGACGATCGCCAGCACCCGACGGATAGTGACCTGCTGCTCACGCCCAAAACGCGCCATCTGCTGATAGATGCCTCGCCCCTCGCGGGCGCGCTGCATACGCCAGCGCATCAGCGGGTAAAGCGCCATCGGCAATAAGGACGCTTCATGCCCCCAATATTCAAACAACGAGCGCCGTCGTCCCTGGCTCCAGGCGGCCTGCTCAAGAATGAGTGGAGAATAATTGCCAAGGCGGGAAAACAGCGGCAGGTAATGCGAACGCACCACTGCGTTGACCGAGTCGATCTGCACGACACCCAGGCGATCAATCAAGCGATTGACCTGCGTGGCCTTGACCAGCGCCGGCGGCTGGCGCCCGTTGAAGCCTTGGGCAGCCAGCGCCAGACGCCGCGCCTGCTTGAGGGACAAAGACAGTTCAGCGGGCATGTGCATCTCCTTTGTATGCTCGCAAACTACCTGACCGCAGGGTCCGTGTGTAGCCCGACTTGCATCATTTGCCCAACGGATCATTCCAGAAATGCCGGTGACGCCCAGGTTCGACATCCGCACGCGTCAACCCGATATCCTTGAGTGACTCATCGGTCAGGCCCGCCAGGAGCTGACGCTCGCGGTGCAAGGCAGACCAGCGGGAAATCCGTTGAAACAGCCCGGAAAACGGCCGCTTCACCATTAACACATAGCCTCTTTGACCTTTCATCATCTCGCCCTCCAGTGGGGATGACTGAAGTCTGTGCCTGGCGCTATGATCAATCCAACGAATGTTTCTTATGCAATACATCTCGGAGATTGATCATTTGCCCAGCTACCCGAGTATCGACACTGAAGTGCTGCGCACCTTCGTCGCCATCGCCGATCAAGGCGGTTTTACCCGCGCCGGCGAGCAGGTCAATCGCACACAGTCGGCGGTGAGCATGCAAATGAAGCGCCTGGAAGAAGACATCTTGCAACGCAAGCTCTTCGCCCGCGATGGCCGCCAGGTCAAGCTCACGCCCGAGGGCCAGGTATTGCTGGGGTATGCGCGGCGCATCCTGAAGTTGCACAGCGAGGTGTTCAATACGTTACGCGAGCCGCACATGGTCGGGCTGGTACGTATCGGGACACCGGATGATTACGTGATGCGCTTTTTGCCGGGCATCCTCAAGCGTTTTTCCAAAGCCTATCCCCTGATCCAGATTGAAATGCACTGCGAGGCGTCAACCATTCTGATGCAGCGCCAGGACCTGGACCTGACCGTGATCAGCCGCGTACAAGGCGATGACATCGGCGAGTTGCTGCGGATTGAACGGTTGGCCTGGGCCGCATCGGCATGCTTCTGCGTGGAAGAGCACGCCACCCTGCCCCTGGCGGTGTCAGGCAGGGACTGTTTTGGCACCCAGTGGGCCTGCGCGGCGCTGGACGCACAGGGCCGTGAATATCGCCTGGCCTATCACAGCTCAAACGGAGCCGCGATCCAGGCGGTGGTCGGCGCCGGCCTGGCGGTGACAGTCAGCATGGAAAGCCTGATAAGCGATGAACTGCGGGTCTTGGGGCCAGCCGAAGGGTTCCCGCCCTTGCCTTCGGCCAACCTGCGCCTGCTGCGCAACCCGCGCACCACTTCGCCGATCACCGAGTGCCTGGCGGACTACATCATCGAAGGCTTCAAACTTTAAACATCAGCATCACCGCGCACACCACCAGGAAGCCGCAGAACAGACCGCGTAACCGCCGTTCGGGCAAGGCATGGGCCACCTTCACTCCCCAACTGATGCTCAGCAGGCCGCCAATGGCGAGGGGCACGCCGATCAGCCAGTCCACTTCATGGTGCCAGGCATAAGTCACCAGCGTGACACCGGTGCTGGGCAACGCCAAGGCCAGGGACAAGCCTTGGGCCACCACTTGGCTGGTGCCGAAAATACTGGTCAGGACCGGCGTCGCGACCACCGCGCCACCCACCCCGAACAAACCGCCCATCGATCCCGATACCGCGCCCAGCACGCCAAGCCAGGGCCAGGAATAACGCATCTGCGTCGACCGCGGCGCATTCTGGGTGAACATGCGCACCAGGTTATAGATCGACAACACCAGCAAAAATGCAATGAAGCCGATACGCATGACCCCGGCATCAATGCCCACCGCCCAGATTGATCCCAGCCAGGCGAAGCAAAAGCCCATCACCCCCAGCGGTAATGCGTGGCGCAGCTCAATGCGATTGCGCTGGTGATAGCGCCACAGCGCAAGCATCACATTCGGCACGACCATTACCAGCGCCGTGCCCTGGGCGATTTGTTGGTCCAAACCAAACACCACCCCCAGGACCGGGATCGCAATCAAGCCGCCGCCAATGCCAAACAAGCCGCCAACCGTGCCCAATGCCAGGCCCAGCACTACATACATCGCCACATCAACCACAACGTCTTACTCCACCGACACAATCGCTGCATGCTACGCCGTCAGGTCTGGCAGGGAAACGCACAGCAGCGCACAATGGCTGTGCCGATTTCGCACAAGCAGTACTGTAATGAACCCTAATACCTTGACCGATCAATTGGGCCTGTTTCTTGATGTCCTGGAGGCTGGGAGCTTTTCCGCCGCGGCCCGCCGCCATCCATTGACCCCTTCGGCTGTAGCCCGGCGCATTGATAACCTGGAAAACTCCGTAGGCAGCCGATTGTTTCTGCGCAACACCCACGCGGTAGTCCCCACGCCTGCCGGCCTGGCGTTTGCCGAACGGGCGCGGCGGATCGTTCGCGAACTGCAACTGGCCCGGGCCGAAGCCGTGTCCTTGAGTCATGCGCCTGAAGGCCTTATACGCGTGGACGCCCCCGCCGCCTTCGGCCGACGGCATCTGGCGCCAGCCATCGCGGACTTTCTCACGGTGTACCCGGGATTGGACGTACATTTGCACCTGATCGATAGCTTCGTCGACATGCAGGGCGAGCACCTGGGAAAGGTCGATCTGGTGCTACGCGCGGGCCATATCGTCGATAGCCGGCTGATCGCTACGCCCTTGGCCAGCATCGTGCGGATCGCCTGTGCCAGCCCGGCGTACCTGAAAAATCGTGGCACGCCGACTCATCCGAGGCAGTTGAATGAGCATGACGGCCTCGATTGGGAGGGCTTGGCCCCGCTATTTGCCTGGCGTTTCGAGCTGGATGGGCGCAAGAACACTTTTCGTCCGCAACGCATACGCATGAGCGCCAATAATGCCGAGGCATTGTTGTCTGGCGCCCTGGCGGGGCTGGGCATCGCACATCTGCCGACATGGCTGGCGAGTGAGTACCTGGTACGCGGCGAATTGGTGCCGTTGTTTTGCGAAAATGGCCTGCCTAATCCCGAAACTGCCGGCATTTATGCGCTGCGCCTGGAACAACAGGCCAATGCGCGCAGTCGCTTGTTGTTGGAATACCTCAAGGCCCGTTTCAGCCCGGTTCCGCCCTGGGATCTGGCGTTGCAAAGCGGCTTGGGCTGATCGTCCGGACAGAATTATCTGGCGCGTTAAAGATTTGCCCGCTAGATTCCAAATCAACTGCGTTTTAAGGCACCGCCATGACCAAGACCTCTGACCCATGCGAATCTCTGTTGCTGGGAAACCAACTGTGTTTTGCCCTGCACTCCACGTCCTTGCTGATGACCAAGGTCTACAAACCCCTGCTCCAAGCCTTGGGCCTGACCTACCCGCAATACCTGGCCATGATGGTGCTGTGGGAAGAGGACGGCCTGACCGTGGGCGAGATCAGCAACCGCCTGCTGACCGATCCAGGTTCCCTCACCCCTTTGCTCAAGCGCCTGGAAGCGGAAGGCCTGCTGAGCCGCACGCGCAGCCGGGAAGATGAACGGGTGGTAGTGGTGCAACTGACCGAAACCGGCCGATCCTTGCGAGACAAAGCCATGGATATTCCTCAATGCATCCTCGGCGCGAGTGGGTTGAACATGGAGCAGTTGCGCAAACTGCAAACCGACTTGCTGGCGTTGCGCGGCAACCTGCAAGGCAGCCTCTAGCCCTGCTGCTGATCAGTTAAACGAGCGCGTGCTTGCTCGCCAGAAACATCAACGAAAACGCGTGCATCCTGGCTAAACGCGGCGCCTTTGAATTCTTCGCGAGCAAGCACGCTCCTACAACAGGCCAACCACGCTTTGATGAGGGAATTTTTTTAAAATTTATCTTGCGCACTAAACATTAGCGCGATACATTTACCTCGCCACTTACTTAGCGCGCTAAATTTTAGCGCAAAAACAGGGAGGAATTACCCATGCAAACGCTCTATACCGCAGTAGCCACCGCCACCGGCGGCCGTGATGGTCGCGCCGTTTCCAGCGACAACGTCCTCGACGTCAAACTTGCTACTCCCAAAGAACTGGGCGGTGCCGGTGGTCAGGCCACCAACCCTGAACAACTGTTTGCCGCCGGTTATTCCGCTTGCTTTATCGGTGCCCTGAAATTCGTCGCCAGCCAGAGCAAACGCAAGATCCCTGACGACGCATCAATCACCGCACATGTCGGCATCGGCCAGATTCCCGGTGGTTTCGGCCTGGATATCGACTTGCACGTCAACCTGCCCGGCTTGACTCAGACCGACGCGCAGAGTCTGGTCGAGGCGGCCCACCAGGTTTGCCCTTACTCCAACGCCACACGTGGCAACGTCGATGTGCGCCTGCACGTAACCGTCTAATCCCAATCCCACACCGGAAAAGATCATGAACACATTTGGCAAAACCCTGACTGGCACTGTGCTCACCCTGTCCATTTCCAGCGCCTTTGCAGCAGGCACGGATGTCGAGCACAACACCCAGGCGTTTCTCGATGCATTGAACAGCGGTACCGGCAAGCCGATTGAACAGCTGGCGCCCGAGCAAGCCCGCGCCGTGCTCAGCGGCGCCCAGGCCGGGGTGAAGCTGACTCTGCCCAAAGCTGACATCAGCCAGAAAACCATCCAAGTCGATGGCCAGCCCCTGGACCTGACGATCGTGCGTCCGGCAGGCGTCAAAGGGGCATTGCCCGTGTTCATGTTCTTCCACGGTGGCGGTTGGGTGCTGGGCGATTTCCCGACGCACGAACGGCTGGTACGCGATCTGGTCGTGGGTTCGGGGGCCGCGGCGGTATTCGTCAACTACACGCCGTCCCCGGAAGCGCGTTATCCCGTTGCCATCAACCAGGCGTACGGCGCCACCCGGTGGGTGGCCGAGCATGGCAAAGAGATTAACGTCGACGGTAAGCGCCTGGCGGTCGCCGGTAACAGCGTTGGCGGTAATATGGCGGCGGTGGTCAGCCTGATGGCCAAGGACAAGGGCACCCCGGCGCTGAAGTTTCAACTGTTGCTATGGCCTGTGACCGACGCCAACTTTGAAACGGCGTCCTACAACCAATATGCCGAAGGCCATTTCCTGAGCAAAAACATGATGAAATGGTTCTGGGACAACTACACCACCGACGCCAAGCAGCGCGCCGAGATTTATGCCTCGCCGCTGCGTGCGACGCCCGCACAACTCAAAGGCCTGCCGCCCGCCCTGGTGCAAACCGCTGGCGCCGACGTATTGCGCGATGAAGGTGAAGCCTATGCCCGCAAACTGGATGAGGCTGGCGTAGCTGTCACGTCGGTGCGCTACAACGGCATGATCCACGACTACGGCTTGCTCAACGTGGTCAGCCAGGTTCCTGCGGTGCGCTCCGCCCTGTCGCAAGCGTCGGAAGAACTCAAGCGACACCTGAAATAGCCACATGCCGCAAAAACCGCGCACAAGAAAAAGCCCGACACACTGGTCGCAATGTTGTTCAGTTAAGCAAGTGAAGCGCCTGTTACCGCTCTTGTGGCGAGGGGGCTTGCCGGAACGCCGTATCGCCCCCGTTGGGCTGCGCAGCAGCCCTCAAACCTGCCACCCCGGTTTGACTAGACGACCGGGGAGGCCTTTTAGGGGCTGCTGCGCAGCCCAACGGGGGACAAGCCCCCTCGCCACAGAAGGGTGTTCGGCACGCGACTTTCTTAACTGAACAGCATTACGACACACTGGTCGGGCTTTCTTTCGTAGCGGTGACGCCGGAATTACTTCTTGGCGCGACCTTTGTACGAACCACCTTCACGGGTGTCGATCTCGATCATGTCGTCGATTTCGACGAAATCGGCCACTTGCAGTTCGGTACCGTTAGCCAGCTTGGCAGCCTTCATCACTTTGCCCGACGTATCGCCGCGAGCGGAACCTTCGGTGTAGGCAACCTTACGCACGATAGTGGTCGGCAGCTCTACGGAAACCAGGCGCTCTTCGAAGAAAACAGCTTCGCAGACGTCGGTCATGCCTTCTTCGATGAATGGCAGAACGGCCTCGAGGTCTTCGGCGTTCAGCTCGTACATGGTGTAGTCGGTGGTGTCCATGAACGTGTAGGTGTCGCCGCTGATGAAGGACAGGGTCGCTTCTTTGCGGTCGAGGATCACGTCGTCCAGTTTGTCATCGGCGCTGTAGACGATTTCGGTCTTGTAACCGGTCAGCAGGTTCTTCAGCTTGGTCTTCATGATTGCGCTGTTACGACCAGACTTGGTGAACTCAGCTTTCTGAACCAGCCAAGGGTCGTTTTCGAGACGGATCACTGTACCGGGTTTCAGTTCTTTACCAGTTTTCATTGCGTATATCCGAAATTTGGATGGGATTTACAAAAATCAAGGTCGCGTATCATATCCAACTTTCATAAAACTGTACCAGCGCCGTCGCAAGATCGGCCTGCAAGCCTCGTTCCAGACACCATTTTTCGGCGTGTTGTGTCACTTGCGGCCAGTGTTCAAGCAGCCTAGTCCAGCTTTCCGCCATGTCGCCATCGGCATTCCAGGCTTGCCAAAGGGCAATCAACGCGGCTTTCGCGGCCGGGGACAAGCCTTCGGTGTAGAGGGCAAGAAAGGCATCGAGCTTGTCCAGGTGAATGTCTTCGTCCTGACGGTAGATGTGCCATAACAGCGGGCGCCCGGCCCATTGCGCACGCACGAAAGAGTCTTCGCCGCGTACCGCGTTGAAATCACAGCACCATAACAGGCGGTCGTATTGCTCCTGGCGCATGAAGGGCAGCACCTGCACGGTCAAGGCGCCTCGTCGGTGCACGTCACCCACCGCCAGCGCCTCGACTTCCAGCCAAGCCTGCAGGTCACCGAGGATGCGTCCTTCCGGCACTAACAGATGCGTGGCTTGCAGTTGCGCCGCCAGCACTTCCAGCCAACTGGCCAGCCCGGTATTTTCGTAGGCGAACAGCGAGATTAAGCGCGTGCCTGCCATAGGAAACACACCCAGCGATTGCAGGAATTGTTGCTGCGCCTGAGGGTCACGCTGAAACGCCTGACGTCGATCGACCAACCCAGTCTCGCGTAACAAGCCCCCCGTGCCTGGACCAAATCCCGGAAAGAAGAAGTACTTTTGCACACCCTTGAATTTCACCGACGGCAGGCCGTGACAGCCCACCACCCACTCCTCGGCGCTCAAATAATCCAGGTTCATCCACAACGGCACGCGTTCACGCTGCGCCATGCCTTCCATATAGTCATGGGGCAACTGACAGGCAAATGCAGCAATCACCACATCCGCAGGCTCGGTGGTCGTCCAGTTCCGCGGCCAGTGACGCACGTCCACGCCCTCCTGCCATTGCTGTGTCAACTGCACATCCACCTCGGGACACATGCGCTCGAAGGCGCGCAAGTCATCGACCCACAACCGCACCGCGCAGGCGTGTTCCGCCGCCAACTGCCGGGCAAGGCGCCAGGTCACGCCGATGTCGCCAAAGTTATCCACGACGCTGCAAAAAATATCCCAGCGGGCTTTCATTCCGGGCTCCACCACTCAAAGGCTCGATTGTCCGCATAAATGTGGCAATGCAGAAGGGTTGATAGGGATTATTCTGCAAAGAGGCTGTGCGACAATCCGCAACGTGCCGAAGATGCCCGCCTGGAGGCCATCATGTCTGAACGCCCGTTATCGATGCTCAAGCTCAGTATCGGCATTGCCCTGGGCCTGTGGCTGGGTTTTATCGCCATCGCGCTGACCGGCTGGCTGGCTACTCGCTATTTTCCCGGGCTTCCCCTGGCGCCACTTGCCGAGGTCATTCAACAGCCAGGCAAGACGCCGCCCGCGGTTGCCGAACCGCCAGATCGAATGTTTGAGCAATACCAGGAAAACCTGCGCAAACAGGAACAACAACAGACACTGGACCAGGCCCGCAATAATTCGCGCAACCTGTCCAACCCCAAATGCCAGTTCTGGCTCCAGCAGGACCAGAACGCCCCCAGCGAAAAAACCCGGGCCAATGTCCTGCAATTTTGTGATTGATCAGAAAGCTTTCCATGAATAAACACGCCGTGCACCAACTGATCCTGAAAAAACTCGTCGCCGATCTCGATGTCGCCCAGCGCGCCGCGCAAACCGCCTATGAAACCGCGACCCATGAAGAAAATATCGCCGAAAACAAGTACGACACCTTAGGCCTGGAGGCCTCTTATCTCGCCGCCGGGCAAGCCAAGCGAGTCGAAGAAATCAAGCAAGCGCTGACGCTTTGCCAGAACCTGAGCCTGCGCGCCTACGATGAGCAGCGCGGAATTGAAATGGGTTCGCTGTTGGGGCTCGAGGATGAGCAGGGTCGCCAGCAGTGGCTGTTCCTGGCGCCGGATGCAGCAGGCTTGAAAGTGGACGTGGTCGGGCAACCGGTGACCGTCATCACCCCACGCTCACCGCTGGGCAACAGCCTGCTGGGCAAGTTCGAAGAGGATGAGGTGGAGATTGTGGTGGCAGGCGCTCGGCAACAGTTCGCTGTTACCGAGGTCAAGTGAGCCAATCAGTGAACCGGTAGCTCGACGCCGTCGAACAGCTCTTCCAGTTCCTGCTTGTTGTGACACTGGATGGCTTTGGCCATGACTTCGCGGGTCAGGTGCGGCGCAAATTTCTCGATAAAGTCGCACATGAAGCCACGCAGGAAGGTGCCACGACGGAAACCGATCTTGGTCACGCTGGACTCAAACAGCTCGCTGGCATCCAACACCACCAGATCGCTGTCGATTTTGCTGTCGACCGCCATCTTGGCCACGATACCGACGCCCAAGCCCAGGCGCACATAGGTTTTGATCACGTCGGCGTCCGCCGCGGTGAACACCACTTTCGGCGTCAGCCCCCGATGACTGAACGCTTCGTCCAGCTTGGAGCGGCCGGTGAAGCCGAACACGTAGGTCACAATCGGGTATTCCGCCAGGGCTTCGAGGGTCAGCTTCGGCAACTTGGCCAGCGGATGGCCTTGGGGAACCACCATACAGCGGTTCCAGCGGTAGCACGGCATCATCACCAGATCACCGAACAGCTCCAGGGCTTCGGTGGCGATGGCGAAGTCGACAGTACCGTCAGCGGCCATCTCGGCGATCTGCATCGGCGAGCCCTGGTGCATGTGCAGGGCCACGTCCGGATACTGCTTGATAAACGCACTGATGATCGGCGGCAGCGCATAACGGGCCTGGGTATGCGTGGTGGCAATCGACAAAGTGCCCTTTTTCTCGTTGGAGAATTCCTGGGCTATCTGCTTGATGCTTTCGACCTTGCGCAAAATCTCCCCGGCCGTGGTGATGATGCGCTCACCGGCGGGCGTGACGCGGGTCAGGTGCTTGCCACTGCGAGCGAACACTTCGACGCCCAGCTCGTCTTCGAGCAAGCGGATCTGCTTGCTGATACCCGGTTGCGAGGTGTAAAGGCTTTGCGCCGTGGCGGAGACGTTGAGGTCGTGGTGCGCCACTTCCCAGATGTAGCGCAATTGTTGAAGCTTCATATGTGTCCCTCAAGCAGATAGACGCCATGAGTATCAGCGACGATATATAACTATATTAAAGGTAACGAAGACAAATCTAGAACTTTTTTATCGTTTTTTCCCTCACACATCATCACTGCGCCGACACTGCAACAACGGCACCAGATACACTGGCACCTCGGACAACTGCAACACCCGGGCAGCGGTGCGCCCCAAGGGGGTGGCGACACCCGGCCCCTGACTGTGACTACCTACGATCAATAAATCCACAGAGAGTTTCTCTGCCTGGACGAGAATCGCTTGGGCAGGATCGCCCTGGATCACCCGTACCGACCGAATCAACAACAAGTCCTGCTCCCCATCCGCCAGTTCCTCACGAAAGCTGTCCAGTACGCGCTGCTCAATACTCGCCATCACCCTCTTCAACCCCTGGGCCTGCCAATCATTGAGAGCCTCGTCATCAAGATAGCTTTGCAGTACGGATTCGGCGAACAAGCCGATGGGCTCGACCACATGAACCACATACAGGTCAGCCTTGAACGTTCGCGCCATCGCCAGTGCGTGCTGCATCACATAAGGCGCATACAGACCGAGGTCAGTGGCGTACAACATCGAACGAATCATAGAACCTCCTGGTGTGCCAGGATGGCGGGGATTGCTTCAGCTTAGCAGCGCCTTTGAGATTTCGATGGACTCAAGGGGCTTGGACTTTCAGTTCGTTGCTGATGCCGTGAGGAACGTGCCCAGTAGCCACTACCTCTCTGGCTCTCTCGCAATGACCGGCCTGGTCGTCAAAAAACACATCAGCGGCGAATGCCTCGAGAAACGCCGATTTATCCAGCCCACCCAGGAACAGTGACTCGTCCAGCCGAATATCCCACTCACGCAAGGTGCGAATCACGCGCTCATGGGACGGCGCCGAACGCGCCGTTACCAGCGCCGTGCGGATCGGGCATGACTCGTCGGGAAACTCTCGCTGCAACAGATTGAGAGCGGCCAGGAAGCCTTTGAACGGCCCGCCGCGCAAGGGCTCGCGGGCGGACTGCCGCTCGCTGGCCTGAAACGCTTCCAGACCGCCGGACTGATAAATACGCTCCGACTCGTCGGAAAAGAGCACCGCGTCGCCATCGAAAGCAATCCGCAACTCGGCACTCGAAGCCCGACGGGCGCCGCCGGACAAGATAGTCGCCGCAGCGAACCCGGCATCCAGAGCACTGCGTACATCTTCTGCGTGGGTGGAAAGAAACAGGTGACAGCCAAATGCCGACAAATACGGATAAGGACTGCGTCCACCGACAAACGCGGCGCGGGAGATATCCAGGTCGTAATGCTGAATCGAGTTGAACACACGCAAGCCGGTGTCCGCGCTGTTACGCGACACCAGCACCACTTCGACCCGTGCGCGTCCCAGGCTGGCGTTGAGACTCAGGAGTTTCTTGACCAAGGGGAAGGCGTCGCCCGGCTCGAGGATTTCCTCCTCATGATCAATCTGATACTTGCGATACGTCTCGACACCTTCGGCCAGGTAGACCTTATGGCTCTCGCTCAGGTCGAACAGCGCCCGCGAGGAAATCGCCAGCACCAGTTTGTCGCTCATTCCTTTCGCCATGCTCGCTCCTCAGCGGTTGCGTCGATCGATAAAGCTCAACGCCTGATACAACGCCTGCATGCGGGGTAGCTCGCACCCGGCCGCCCTGACGGCAGCCAACGGGCGGGCATAGATCGCTGCCAACTCCAATGGGCGCTTGTGCACGTGATCGTGATACATGCTTGGCCAGTAATCGGTCAATTGTTCGGTCATGCTGAACATCTGCTCGGCATAGCTGGCGGCAATTTCATGCCCGCATGCCTTGGCACCCAGCACGACTTCAGCCATCAACGCCTGAATCATTTCACGACTCGACTCATCAGCCATCAACGCCGTGGTGCTCGCCCCCAGCAATACTGAAAGCCCGTTGTACGGCACATTCCAGACCAATTTGTGCCAGCGGGCCTGATGCAGGTTGGGCATGACCTGGGAATCAATCCCGGCCTGCTGGAAAAGCCCGGCGCCCGCCTCGACAATGGCCTGGCGGCGCACCTCGTCGTTGGCGGCACTGCCACTGTGATAGCCAAGATTGACCCGACCCAATGCCTGATGTTCGACAATACCGGGACCGGAGCGGTGCACGCAGATGTAACACAGCCCGCCGAGCAAATGCACTGACTCGGGCAGGTGCTCCCGTAAACGGTCTTCGACATCCAGCCCGTTTTGCAGCAACACCACTTTGGTATCCGGCGCCGCCACTTGCGCAATGGTCGGCGCGAGTTCGACGTTATCGGTGGTTTTAGTCCCCACCAGTAACCAGTCGCAAGGCGGCATGTCCGCCGCGCAGGCATAAGCCTGGACCGGATTCAGGCTGATTGCGCCATGCACCGCGCTATTGAGCTGCAAGCCGCGCTGACTGACCGCCGGGTATTCGCTGCGCAATAAAAAATGCACGTCGAACCCGGCCCGCGCCAGCATCAAGCCATAAAATCCACCGATGGCACCGGTGCCGATAATGCCGATCCGGGGCGTGTGATGTGCTGTATCCGTCATCGCCTCTCCTCTGGTTCTCGTTCAAGCGCCGCCCGCACACTATCAGGCCGAGCGACAACGCGCGCAATTGCCCATTGTCGCGCAGGCGTGTTACGCGCTAAGGTTCGGCACCCCCGCTGCATTTAAATCATGCTGTGCTCCGCCGCACGGGGATCGCTGGCGGCCGGCACCCGTGACCCTGACGAGTAACACGATGGCTGATTTACCAATCAACGACCTGAACGTCGAATCCAATGAGACACTGATCACGCCCGATCAGCTCAAGCGCGAAATCCCTTTGAGCGACGTTGCCCTGCAGACTGTCACCAAGGGCCGCGAAGTCATTCGTGAGATCCTCGACGGCACTGACCATCGCCTGTTCGTGGTGATCGGACCTTGCTCGATCCACGACCTCAAGGCTGCCCACGAGTATGCCGAGCGCCTCAAAGTGTTGGCGGCGGAAGTGTCCGACACCTTGTACCTGGTGATGCGTGTCTACTTTGAGAAACCACGAACCACCGTCGGCTGGAAAGGCTTGATCAACGACCCGTACCTGGACGACTCGTTCAAGATTCAGGACGGCTTGCACATCGGCCGCCAGTTGCTGCTGGACCTGGCTGAAATGGGCCTGCCGACGGCAACCGAGGCCCTCGATCCGATTTCCCCGCAGTACCTGCAGGATTTGATCAGTTGGTCGGCCATCGGCGCACGTACCACCGAATCGCAAACCCACCGGGAAATGGCCTCGGGCCTGTCCTCGGCGGTCGGCTTCAAGAACGGTACCGATGGCGGCCTGACCGTGGCCATCAATGCCCTGCAGTCGGTCTCCAGTCCACATCGTTTCCTGGGGATCAACCAGGAAGGTGGGGTTTCCATCGTCACCACCAAAGGCAACGCCTACGGGCACGTTGTACTGCGCGGCGGCAACGGCAAGCCCAACTATGATTCGGTCAGCGTGGCCCTCTGCGAGCAAGCGCTGGCCAAGGCGAAGATCAAGCCGAACATCATGGTCGATTGCAGCCACGCCAACTCCAACAAGGATCCGGCGTTGCAGCCACTGGTGATGGAGAACGTCGCCAACCAGATCCTGGAAGGCAACCAGTCGATCATCGGGCTGATGGTCGAAAGCCATCTGAACTGGGGTTGCCAGGCGATTCCAAAAGATCTGGCCGACCTGCAATACGGCGTGTCGATCACCGATGCATGCATCGACTGGTCCGCTACCGAGACCACTCTGCGCAGCATGCACGCCAAGCTCAAGGACGTACTGCCCAAGCGCAAACGCAGCTGATTGCAGACTGCGCACACAAAAACGCCGGGCTTAGCCCGGCGTTTTTCATGGTCGCAGAGTCAGGTCACAACTTCGCCGCGTGGCGCTGATGGCGCTCCATGTAACGTTCGACGTAGGAACACGATGGGATCACCGTGTAACCCATTCCCTCGGCGTATTGCAGCGCCTGTTCGGTCAGCGCAGCGGCAATGCCGCGCCCACGCAGGGCATTGGGCACAAATGTGCGATAAATATCCAGGGTCTGTTTGCCCAAGTCCATATAGGTCAGATAAGCACGATGACCGTCCACAGTGGTCTCGAACTGATGACCAGTCTGGTCATGGTGGATGGACAACGCCTCGCTCATCACTACTCCTCGCGGGTCTTGGTTTCTGACCCCTACCTTACCGATGTTTTCCCGGCGAAGGAACATCTATGCCACCCGTGCCGGGTTTCGACAACGAGAAAGCCTTATAGCGCTCACAACCAGCCTGTCGGAATAGTAAACGCCAAACCCGCCAAGGCTCAAGACGCACTCACCATCCCTCATGACTGGCTGACATAGAAAGGGCCAATCGAGCATCCTGAAAATCGATGGCCTGAACATTGCCGGCAGTTGAACCTTGAGACGAACAGACGCTCTTAAAGTCACCGCAACATGCATAAAAGATACCGGCAGGCGAAGAGACAACCTGAACACTAGTAGTCGGACCGATATATAAATGGACAGCACCTTACAACCTCGAACACTTGCCAGGAGGCGCTTTCAGCGCTGGATCGAGTCTTCTGGAATAGCTCATGCGCTGGATATTTTTTATACAAAACCGCTAAAGGTTGAGCAAAATAGACTCGCCGAAAGATTTTTTTGCTTCTTGCGTTACGTCAGTTTACTTACTACAAGTAATGGGTAGTATGTACGCCGGCTATTAGCTCACTCTGAGACAGTAGCCATTAAATAGAAAGTCCTTGAAGGGGAACACGATGAACAACGTTCTGAAATTCTCTGCTCTGGCTCTGGCCGCAGTTCTGGCTACCGGTTGCAGCAGCGTATCCAAAGAAACCGAAGCTCGTTTGACTGCAACTGAAGACGCAGCAGCTCGCTCCCAGGCCCGTGCAGACGAAGCCTACCGTAAAGCTGATGAAGCTCTGGCTGCTGCTCAAAAAGCACAACAGACTGCTGACGAAGCTAACGAGCGCGCTCTGCGCATGCTTGAAAAAGCAAGCCGCAAATAATAATCCCTCGGGGTTGTTATCAAGCCGATCCATTTTTGGATCGGCTTTTTATTGCCCGCAATTCGGGCCGGCAGGACGTCTGTAGGAGCGAGGTCGCTCGCGAAGGTCGTAACCATGACGCGGGAAATCTGCCCCCCGCCAAACCCCGCCGGCCGAACGCAGACATTGCGCAGTGGCTATCCCTTTACTACTGCAGATCCACCGGCGCGCTGGTCACCATCGTCGCCTCGCCTGGGACTCCGATCTCCGTCGGCAAGCCATCTTCGGCCGCGACCACATTGCGCACTTCATCCCAGTTGACGCGCAGGTTGTTCGACAGGTCTTCACGTTTCAGCAAGGCGTTGATCACCGCTGTGTGCTTGTCCACCACCGACGGCGTGCCATCGTCGTTCAAGGGTGTGTGCGCTTCCAGGTAGACCTTGCCACCGCTCATGCCGAATTTGTAGGCCTCACTGATAATCCGCACCGGCGTGCCCACCGGCACCATATCCGCCAACTCAAGCACATTTTCGTTAAACATGCGGAAGCAACCATGACTGGTACGCGTGCCAATCCCGAACTTCTTGTTGGAACCGTGGATCAGGTAACCCGGTGTGCCCAGGGTGAACTTGAACGGCCCCAGCGGATTGTCGGGGCCAGCGGGCACCACATTGGGCAGCGGATCACCTTCGGCGGCGTGCTCGGCCTTGATTGAAGCGGGCGGTGTCCAGGTCGGGTTCGGCGTCTTGGCGATGATGCTGGTATGGGCAATCGGCGAACCCCAGCCTTCACGACCGATCCCAAGGGGGAACGTATAAACCACATCCTGGCCCTTGGGGTAGTAATACAAGCGGTACTCCGCCAGGTTGATCACGATGCCCTCCCGCGGCCCCGGCGGCAGGATGAAACGGGTCGGCAGCACAATGTCCGCCCCCGTTCCTGGCAACCACGCATCGACGCCCGGGTTGGCCGCGACCATCTCCGCATAGCCAAGATCGTAGGTCACCCCCAGATCGGCAAAAGTATCTTCGTACTTGGCCTTGATCATCTGGACCTGGCCGACAATGTCTTCACCCGGTGGTGGCAAGGGCAACTGCAAGGCCATGGCGGGACCGGCTGCACACAGTGCAGCGAGAGACAGGCAGCGGGTGACGGCAGGGAGGCGCGACAACATCCGGAAAATCCTTCGCAGATCGACGGGTAGTAAAACTGGATTGTACACGGGAGCCCGCCGGGCACCACACTCAAAGCTCGAAGCGCAACTCGGGCCAGATAGGCGGTGTACCGCGCTTTTGCGACTCGAGAATCGCCCGGCACAGGGGGCACAGGCGCTGATCCTGGAAGATCGAGCGATCTACCGATGACCAACGCGGTTGAGCCGGCAGCAACGTGCCACAGAGCGTACGATCAATAGAACCGCCCAGCTCCAGTTGACGTGTCACCAGGTGCACCCGTACTTCCTGGCAGGCGAACAGATCCAGCTGCTCGTCAGGCTCGATCAGTTGGTAGGCAAACAGGGACCAGGCAGGACGCGACGACATCGGGGGCTCCAAATCGGGGGCGCCACCTTAGCCGAAAGACCGCGGCTAGAAAAGCGTCATAGCAGCGGTTTTAGCGTCGGCCAGACATTTTCCAGCAACTTGCTCTGCGCACCGACTGCCGGGTGGATGCCATCGGCCTGCATCAGCTGCGAATTGCCCCCTACCCCTTCAAGGAAAAACGGCACCAGCGGGACGTTCTTTTCCTTGGCCAAGGTGGCATAGACCTCGGCGAAGGCCTTGGTGTAGCGCGGGCCGTAATTGGGCGGCAACTGCATGCCCAACAACAGCACTTTGGCGCCAATGGCCTTGGAGCGGTCGATCATCGACGCAAGATTTTGTTGCAATTGCCCGGGAGGCTGGCCGCGAAGGCCGTCATTGCCACCCAATTCGATGATCACCAGTTCGGGCTTGTGCTCTGCAAGTGCCGCAGGCAGCCGGGCCAGGCCTCCAGCACTGGTGTCGCCACTGATGGAGGCATTGACCACTTTATCGTCAAATCCCTCGTGCTTGAGCCGTTGCTCCAACAGCGCTACCCACCCTTTGCGGGTATCCAGGCCGAAACCGGCACTGATACTATCGCCAACGATCAGGACTGTACCCGCCGCTGCGCCCTGGGCCACGCACATCAAGGCCAGGCCAGCACTCAAAAACCACATTCGCATCGGATTCTCCATGGGCGCAAGCATTCTCACCGCGCGGGACCTCAGCAAAGTGGTTCCCAGCGCGGAAGGTGAACTGACTATCCTGCACCAACTGAGCCTGGAACTGAACAAGGGCGATAGCCTGGCTATCGTCGGCGCCTCCGGCTCCGGCAAATCCACCCTCCTCGGCCTGTTGGCCGGCCTTGACCTGCCCAGCAGCGGAGAAGTGACCCTCGCCGGTCAAGCCCTGAGCACCCTTGACGAAGACCAGCGCGCGCGAATCAGAGCCGAACACGTGGGCTTTGTGTTCCAGTCGTTCCAGTTGCTGGACAGCCTCAACGCGCTGGAAAACGTCATGCTGCCGCTGGAACTGGACGGCCGCAAGGACGCCCGTGAACGAGCCAGGCACCTGCTGGAGCGCGTCGGCCTGGGCCAGCGTCTGAGCCACTCGCCGCGCCAGCTCTCCGGCGGCGAGCAGCAACGGGTGGCGATTGCCCGGGCGTTCGCCGCGGAGCCCGACGTGCTCTTCGCCGATGAGCCCACCGGGAATCTCGACAGCCATACCGGCGAACGCATCAGCGATCTGCTCTTCGAACTCAACAAAGAAAACGGCACGACCCTGGTGCTGGTGACTCACGACGAGCGCCTGGCCCATCGTTGCCGCCGCCTGATCCGTCTTGAAGCCGGCCTGATGGTCGCGCCCCTGGAGCCTTGATGGCACGTTTGCCGCTGTTGCGCCTGTTCAGCCTTGCACTACGTCAATTGCTGCGCGATGCCCGCGCCGGTGAATTGCGTGTGTTGTTCTTTGCTTTGTTGGTGGCCGTGGCGGCCAGCACCGCCATCGGTTATTTCGGGGCTCGCCTCAATGGCGCAATGGCGCTGCGCGCCACCGAATTCCTCGGTGCCGACCTGGTACTGGAAGGCAGCTCCCCAGCCCGCGCCGAACAGATAAGAAGCGGCATCGAACTGGAGCTGGAGCATGCCCGCGTGGTGGAGTTCTCCAGCGTCATCGCCACCGACAACGGTATCCAGCTGTCGAGCATCAAGGCGGTCAACGAGCAGTATCCGTTGCGCGGCGAGCTGAAAAGCGCCGCCGAACCCTTTGCCGAGGAAACGTCGGGAGGCGGCCCGAAACCAGGAGAAGCCTGGGTCGAGGCTCGACTGTTGACGGCGCTGGATCTGAAAATCGGCGACAGCATCGACGTCGGCATGAAACCCCTGCGCATGACTCGCGTACTCACGTACGAACCGGATCGTGCCGGCAACCTCTACAGTTTGACGCCACGGGTAATGATCAATCTGGCCGACCTTGAGGCCACCGGCGTGGTTCAACCCGGCAGCCGAGTCAGTTACCGCGAGCTGTGGCGCGGCCCGCCAGCCAGCACCGCCCTGCAAACCTATCGCGACCTGATCGAGCCGGGCATCGCCGCCAACCAGCGCCTGCAAGACGCGCGAGACGGCAACCAGCAAATCGGCGGCGCCCTGGGCAAGGCCGAGCGCTACCTGAATATGGCCAGCCTGGTGGCGGTGTTGCTGTCCGGCGTGGCTGTGGCCCTCTCGGCTAATCGTTTTGCCAGCCGGCGTTTCGATGCCAGCGCCCTGTTGCGCTGCCTCGGGTTGTCGCGGCGCGAAACCATGCTGCTGTTCAGCGTGCAACTGAGCGTTCTGGGCTTGCTCGCCAGCCTTGTCGGCGCTGCGCTGGGGTGGCTGGCGCAACTGGGACTGTTTTATCTGCTACACGACCTGTTACCGGCAGATGTCCCGCCGGGGGGCTTATTCCCCGCCGTCGCCGGAATCGGCACCGGGCTGGTGGCGCTCGCCGGTTTCGCCCTGCCGCCCCTGGCCGCGTTGGGTCGAGTGCCACCGCTGCGGGTATTGCGTCGCGACTTGCTGCCGATCCCGTCCAGTACGTGGGCGGTCTACGGCGCGGCCCTGCTAGCCCTGGGGCTGATCATGTGGCGCTTGAGCCTGGACCTGGTGCTGACCTTCGCCCTGCTCGGAGGTGGCGTCATTGCCGCGCTGGTACTGGGCGGCCTGCTCCTTCTGCTACTGCAGAGCCTGCGCCGCCTGCTCGCCCGGGCTTCCCTGCCCTGGCGCCTGGGGCTGGGCCAATTGTTGCGCCATCCGCTGGCAGCAGCGGGCCAGGCGCTGGCGTTCGGCCTGATTCTTCTGTCCATGGGCTTGATTGCCTTGTTGCGGGGGGAGTTGCTGGACACCTGGCAAAATCAGTTGCCCAAGGACGCCCCCAACTATTTCGCCCTGAACATCCTGCCGGCGGACAAGGACGCCTTTGGTGCCCGACTGCTCGAGCTGCAGGCGCAGGCGGCGCCGTTATACCCGGTGGTGCCGGGACGCCTGATCAGTATCAACGGCGAACCGGTCCAGGAAATCATCAGCAAGGATTCCAGTGGTGATCGTGCGACACAACGGGACTTGAGCCTGACCTGGGCCGCCGACCTGCCGCCGGGCAACCGCCTGACATCGGGAAATTGGTGGGCAGATCGACCGAACGATGGAATTCCCGGTGTCTCGGTGGAAGCCAAGGTCGCCGACAGCCTGAAACTCAAGCTCAATGACCACATGGTGTTCACCGTTGGCGGGGAAACCCGCGAGGCGCGGGTCACCAGCCTGCGAGAGATCAACTGGGACAACTTCCAACCCAACTTTTTCATGATCTTCCAACCGGGCACCTTGAAAAACCTCCCGACCACCTACCTGACCAGCTTCTATCTGGCGGCCGGGCATGACCAGCAGATCGTCGACCTGTCCAGAGCCTTTCCAGCGGTGACCATCCTGCAGGTGGAAGCGCTGTTGGCCCAATTGCGCAGCATTCTTGCCCAGGTGACGCTGGCGGTGGAATACGTGTTGCTGTTTGTGCTGGCGGCGGGCATGGCGGTGTTGTTCTCGGGGCTGCAGGCGACGCTGGACGAGCGCATCCGCCAAGGCGCGCTGCTGCGTGCGCTTGGGGCGGAGCGCCGGTTGCTGGTCAAGGCACGACGGATTGAGTTCGGATTGCTCGGCGCGGTCAGCGGCCTGCTAGCGGCGCTGGGGACCGAGCTGGTGACCCTAGTGCTTTACCGCTATGCCTTCGACCTGGCCTGGCACCCTCATCCCTGGTTGCTGTTACTGCCTGTCATCGGCGCGGTACTGATCGGTGGCGCCGGGGTATTCGGTACGCGTCGCGCGTTGAATGCCAGTCCGTTGACCGTGTTGCGCGACAGTTGAAATAAATTGGCCCGCCTGCCTCACGCAGCGCGGGCCATCAATGCTACTTCTCGTACTCGATGCGAGTAATCCACCAACACACTTCGCCATTGGGCGTCTGGACGAGCGCTTCATCGTCCACCTCCTTGCGCAACAACGCCCGTGCCATGGGAGAGTCGATGGAAATGTAGTCCATGCGCTCATAGATCTCGTCATAACCGACAATACGAAAGCGCTTGGTCTCGCCTTGTTCATTCTCGATATCCACCCAGGCGCCAAAAAATACTTTGCCTTCCTGCTCCGGCCGATACTCAACGACGCGCATGTCTTCAAGACGCTTGCGCAGATAACGTACCCGGCGATCGATCTCCCGCAGCAGCTTCTTGTTGTACTGGTAATCGGCGTTTTCGCTGCGGTCACCCAGCGACGCTGCCCAAGTCACTTTACGAGTGGTGTCAGGCCGCTTTTCTCGCCATAGATAATCAAGCTCTTTCTTCAGCGCCTCATGACCTTCTTTGGTTATCAGCTTGGTACTCAAAAGCTTCGCATCCCCGGGAAATTTTCACGTGTTCAACAATCGCGGCCTCAAGCAAGCGCACACTGACCATCTGACTCCGATTGGCGGAGTCAGATGATAAATGAACTCAAGAAAGTAGCCAGACCTGATAACGCGGCCGGGGCAACCGAGTGGTCAGACCGTCTGCACTCAGGCGTCAGATGGACTCGTGGCACTCTTGATCTGGTTAGGCTCATTTGCAACGGGGACCAGGGTTTCATCCAGGCGAAAAAGCAGTGTCTTCAAGTTGTCCCTGATGCCTGATACTTGAATGAACCCCGTCGATACTTGCTCCTGTTGTTGGCGAATGTCCAGATCAAGCGCCTGCAGCCTGAACGACTCACTCTCCAGCTGCCGAGCCCAATCTTCCAGGCGACGCTGCTCGGCCTGCTGTACTTGGGTGCCATGGATCAATGCTTCTTCACGCTCACTCAACGATCGGGCGATCTGCTGCATGGCAGCATCCTGTTCAATCGCGTGTTGGCTTGAGCAGTCTAAAGCGGCTTTTTCCCGTTCCAGTTGACCACGCAATTGCTCAAGTTCTTCCTGTTGCTTGAGCACCGCAAGCTTCTGCTGCGTCAACTCCTGAGCCACCCGGGCGAGGTTGGCCAGCGTACTGTCGACCTCGAACAGACAGGCCTGATCCTCTTTGGCTGCGGGGGCGAATGGCTTGGCATGAGCCGCTGTAGCATCTGACTGATCTGGCGTGGCAGGTGGCGCTGATACCTCCTTCACCACCGGCACCGTTGGCTCAATCGCGGCAGGCGGCACCTCATCAACGGGTGGCGCCACCGCTACGCTCATCGGCGCTTGCTGCGCCTCAAGCAATGCGGGTGTGGGTGCCTCACGACGATCTTCAGCCTTGAGCGGCGTGACCATTTTTGAGGAAAAGCGAATCGACGGAACAATCAATTCCGAGCTTTCGATAGCTGGCAGACCGATAACAGAAGTGCCCAGGGTGATCACCTTCATCACCAGCGCTTTCTTGATCATCAACGAATGATGATCTTCGGGTCTTGCGGGAGGCAATTTGCTGCCTTTCAGGTCTATGAAGTGGTACGGCACTTGAGGCCCGGCGACGTTGCCGTCCTTGGTTCCGGACGCCGCGGCCAAGGTCAGGATTTGCTTGAAGACACGCATCGCTATCTGCAGATCATCCCGGGAATCGATACTTCCAAGAAAATACCTCTCTGATTTTTTACGCAACGCCGCCATGTAAACCCGGGCACTTCCGGGTTCCATTTCTTCATCCAGGCTATAAGCAAGATAATTTGACGCTATTTGCGGAATAGCGAAACAACAGAGCAGCGCACCGTTGACCGGGGTGCCATGGCCAGACTGTTCAAGAACAAGAGTACGTAGAAGCATCATGAAATTCGGGCTCCGTTACGGCAATACTTCAAATACACAAGATTTACAGGTTCGAAATCGCTAGAGCATCAAGAACCGTGCAATTGTTTCAGGGCGTGATCAAACGCCATGTAGGACTTACCTTATTCGCTCATTTCAACGTTCCCAAAATCCCCCACTGAACGTACTATTTTTTTACAAACGAATATTCAAATCCTCTGCCGAATACGTTTCAGCTTTCAACTTCGACACTTCACACGCTGCTTAGGCAGGCTCCTCGAGGCGCTCGCCAACACTGTGAGCCTTGGCACACTTAATCAAGTAGAAAGGCACAATGATCGAGATAACAAATCTAACAAAAAAAAGAGGTAGATCGGTCGTTATCAACGACCTCACTTTGCGTGTCCAGCACCAAGAGTGCGTGGGACTATTCGGACATGACGGTGCGGGTAAAAGCACGCTGATCAACTTGTTGTCAGGATCAATCCCGCGGTCTTCGGGCAGCATAAAAATATCCGGATTTGATATCTCTACACAGCCGTTGCACGCGAGAAAAATAATCGGCTATCAACCCGAATCCACACTTAGCCACAGCACCATGACAGTAAAGGCATTCCTGACTTTCATTGCCGAGGTTCGCGGCTTGCGCGGCATCGATAAACGCAAAATGGTCGACCGTGCGGTCGCCCGACTGGAACTTTGGCAAGCACTGAATTCGCCCTTGGAAACATTGCCCCCAGGATTAAGGCGCAAGGTGGCGCTTGCCCAAGCCATTTTGCACGACCCAAAACTGCTGCTGCTGGATGAGCCTACAGAAGGGCTCGATGCGTCGCAAAAACACAAAATAAGAATACTCATCAAGTCCCTGGCGCAAGAAATGACTGTCGTTACGGCGTCCCGAAACCCCGAGGAAGTGTCGAGCATTTGCAGCCGTGCGCTGGTGCTGGGCGAAGGCAGGTTACTGGCGGATATCCCGCTGCAGGAGCTGCAACGCAGCTCCCGCCACCACCAGGCAGTCACACTGGCGGCCGATGGCCCATTGGATCTGCTGGCGCTGGCGGTACTGCCCGGAGTAGCAGGTATAGAAGAGGACCGGGTTTCGCCGGGTAGTGTCACGGTGCTGGCGATGCCGGGGCAGATCATTTACCCCCACATCAACACCCTGATCGCTAACCGCCGCTGGAAAATAAACAGGTTGACCCTTGAGCCGGACCGGCTGAGCGACGTCATCCACCAATTGAGCCAGGAGGCGCCAAATTGAAACTTTTGCCCGTCATATTCAAACGCCAGCTCAACAACTACCTGTGCCTGCCACTCACCTATTTCAGCATCGCCGTGTTCGTCATAGCCAACGCGGTGCTCGGTTTCCATGCAGGCAACTTTCTTGAACAAAACCAAACGGATTTACACGCTTTCTTTCAGTATCACCCGTGGCTGTACCTGTTCTTGATCCCGGTTATTTCCACCCAGCTCTGGTCGGACGAACATAAAGCAGACTCGCTGAATTTTTTTTATTCGCTACCTGTCACGGCACTTGAACTGACATTGGGAAAATTCCTCGCGGCCTGGACAATCTGTGGCCTTACGCTGTTATTAACTTTCCCGCTCCTGATTACCATTAACTATCTGGGCACTGCAAATGACAGCGTCATCCTCGTTCAATACCTGGGAAGCTGGTTATTGTCCGGGGCTTACCTTTCCGCGAGCGGCTTTATCTGTGTCTTGACTCACCAGCGCCTGATCATTCTAGGTTCCACCTGTGCATTATTGATGACTACCAGCATTTTATTTTCAATGATTGATGCAATGGATCATCAAACTCCGATCTGGATCATTGACAGCTTGACCGAACTTAGCCCGTCAATACGTTTCAATACTATCGACTCGGGTCTTCTGACGTTGCATGACTTGTTATACTTCGCAAGCCTGATCTTGGTTTTTCTCGCCGCGACAAACGTCACGCTGAACTACAGAAAAGTCTGAGAACGGAATAGCCTGATGAAGAACTCAATACGTTTTGGCATGACGCTTGCGGTCATCGCTCTACTTTTTCTTGCCTTCAATTTGGTATGGGCGTTGAAGCTGCCAACTCTACGCCTGGACCTGTCAAACAATAAGATTCACTCCCTGTCCACCACCACAAAAGCCATGCTTGCTGCACTTGAAAACCCGGTGGATCTGTATTTTTTTAATTCCTCTGCGCAAAACAATCAGGACCTGAAGAAAAAGGTCGAGCGCGTGACCACCCTGCTCAAGGAATATGAAAACGCAGCAAGGGGCAAAATCACTCTCAATCTAGTTGATCCCGCGCCGTTTTCGGAAGATGCCTACAAGGCAGGATTACTGGGGCTGGATGGCAAACAAGGCTTCCTGGGCTTGGTGGGCAGTAGCGCAAATCGTGAACCGCAGCGAATAGAATGGCTCGGGCTCGATCAAGAGGTATTTCTGGAATATGAAATCAGCCGCCTGATTCATCATGTGGTCCGTACGGAACAGCCGGTGGTCGGGCTGATATCCGGATTGCCCATCGATAGCCGACGCGACGAGCAGAGCCGACAACTCGTGCCCGCGTGGCAGGTACTGGATGAAATTCGCCGGCAGTTCAACCTCATGAGCCTTGGCCAGGACACTCAGCGCATTCCCGAACACGTAAAAACGTTGATGGTCGTTCAGCCGACTCGACTACCCGAGAACACCCTGGTTGCAATTGAGCAATTTGTGTTGAGACGCGGCAAGTTGCTGATGTTTATCGACCCCATGAGCGAGGGGAATTCAATCACCACGGCGCCCTCCTCGCCTTCCAGGCTGGACGGTTTACTGGCCGCGTGGGGTGTGCAGATGCCGATGGACAAAGTACTGGCCGACAAGCTGTACGCGACGCCAGCCATTCTGGGTGACGGATCGTCACCGGTGCTTCATCCCGGCGCCCTCACACTTCCCAGCGAGGCGCTGGCGCAAAACGACATCAGTACCCGGAAACTGCACAACGTCAGACTGTTGAGTTCGGGCGCACTCACACCGCGCAAGAACAGCCGCACCAGGTTCACCCCGTTGCTCCAGAGCTCCGGCCAAGCGACGCTGTTCGGGGTTGACCGCTTTGCCCAGCCAGAGACTTTCGATTCGTTGATCCAGGAAGCAGCCACTCGCGGCCAGCATCATGTGCTCGCAGCCCGGGTTCAAGGCCCCGCGTATGCCGCATTTTCTGACGGGACCGACGGACACAAGCCCACCTTGCACAAAGCCGCTGATATCCATGTGGTGGTGGTTGCCGACACCGACCTGCTCAGTGATCGCGTCTGGACTTCGGTACGAAACAGCGCCGGGCAAAAAAAGCCGCTTCCGGATAACGCCACGTTTGTCTTGAACATCCTCGACAACCTGTCTGCCCCCGACACGCTGATGGTTATCCGCCCTCAAGCAAGGATTCAAGGCCCTGCAAAACGCCTGGGAAAATTGCGCAACGAGGCTGAGCGCGCTTATCGAGAACAGGCAGCCCCTCTGGCGCGACGCCTGGATCAGACGGAAAAAGAATGGCAGTCACTGACCTCATCAGCCCTGTCATTCGGGACTCAAGCCGCGACGTCAAACCCCTTGCTGCAAGCGCTCAACAAAGAACGCTTGCGCTTGCCCATGGAGCTGCACGCGTTGAGGAACGAGGTATACCGTAACGTCCGTCAGTTCGAGTTCAAGGTGAAGCTGCTCACCATCCTGCCGGTGCCGTTGATAGTGAGCTTGCTCGGCGTGGGGATCTTGCTGGTTCGCGGACGTCGTCAACATCCACCTGCGGCAGCGTTCTACTGAGCGTCCCGGCTAGCGGCGCGTAATCAAACCCTGGCGCGCGACTCGGGTCAGGTGTCGGATGAACGCGTCGGCATCCACGGCACTGGGCGCCTGAATCACCGCCAGGTCAAAACTGTCGGTGGCAAAACGCGCAAGGGAATCCCCGTCTTCGACAAACTGGATCAGAAAGGCCGAAGGGCGGCCGGTGCGGCGGGGCCAGCCATCCAGGTAACGCAATAGCGTCGGCTGGTGTTTACCGCCCAGGAGGATTTTCGGATTGCGCTGAGTGAGGCCCGCAGTGATAGGGGCCAGGCGTACAAGAGGTCGTAGTGCATTCATCGTGTCGTGTCTCTGCCTCAAAAGTCTGCGGGCAGGTGAGAGGCAACACCGAACCAGCGCTTTAGCGGTATTTCGAAACCTGGATCAGGTTTCTGTCGGGACTGTAATGAGTCACCTGTGGCGCCCCGCAATTAGCTGTTTAAATCGGCGCATGAGCAACATCCTAGAGAAGCCGATAGGGCAGTGTCAAGAATCCGCTGTGGCGAGGGGGCGATACGGTATTCCGGCAAGCCCTATTTAGATTTTTGTAGGAGCGAGCTTGCTCGCGAAGCACTCATAGGCGCCGCGTTTATTCAGGAAACACGCGTGATCGTTGACGTTTTTCGCGAGCAAGCTCGCTCCTACAAAAACCTTAAGCCCCTTGCCACAAGAGGCTTCAGTCTTAAATGAACAGCATTGCGCACAAGGAGGGTCTTGCCGTCCCTCAATCGGCGATGGCGCGGTCGGCAGACAGTTTGCCGGCACCTTCGAACAACACCGCAACGCTACCGCCCAACAAGGCCAGGGCGAACTCATAACCGTTGTTCGCCATGAACAAACCGTTACTGATATGCACCGCGAAAATCGCGACCAGCGAAACAATCACCAATCCCAGGGCCGCAGGACGTGCCAACAGACCGATGATCAATGCCAGCCCGGCGAAAAACTCCGTACCGCCCGACAGCAACGCCATCAAGCTGCCTGGCGCCAGACCGATGCTTTCCATCCACTGCGCCGTACCCGCCAGGCCGCCACCGCCAAACCAGCCAAAGAGCTTCTGCGAACCGTGGGCAGCGAAAATGATGCCGACGAAAATTCGCAGCACCGTCAGACCGTAGCCTGCACGCGTGGACAAAACATTTTTGATCATTGGGCTCATGTTGATAATCCTTTTCGATATAGGAGTGGGTTGGCCGCTATATTAATCAGTTTAGGCAATGATTAAAGGCGAAAAACCTCGTTATAAACATCGAATTTATCGATTACTTACGGGAAATCCTTTTTGCCGCGGATGGCTCCAGAGTGGTTCGTTCACGATCAAACGCCAGATAGTATTTATTGACACTATTAACATAGCTGACGGCGCCCATTCCCACCTGCTCCATGGCAATGCGTTCAACCTGAAAGAACCACTGATTCGGGTTCAAGCCCCTGCGTCGCGCCTCGGCACGCATACCTTGCACACGTTCCGGCCCCATGTTGTAAGCCGCCAGGACAAAGGCCATGCGCTCGCGTTCGTTGAGCTTGGGACTGGCGAAAAACTTGCGTCGGATCATTGCCAGGTAACGCGCCCCGGCCCGCACATTACTGTCCAGCGAACGGATGTTGTTGACCCCCACCCGCTGAGCCGCCGACGGCGTGATCTGCATCAGGCCCCTGGGGCCTTTGCCGCTGTTCGCGCGGGGATTCAGGGATGATTCCTTGTAGGCCAGCGCCGCCAGGTTCAGCCAATCCATACCTTGTTCGCGAGCATGTTTCTGCAATACGGGGCGCAGTTTCTCCAGACGCTGACGATCCGCCCGCACCAGGGGATTGCGCACGCGATAGAGACGACGGTAAATACGTTGAAAGGCCACGTCGAGATCGGCTGGAGTCTTGTAGGTTTTCAGGAAACGGTCGATGCTCGCCCGCAACATCGAGGCTTCCTGACGTACAAACCAGTACTGCGCGCCCGGCTCACTGATCCGCACCTGCCGATCAAAGCGCAACTTGGGCAGGACTTTCGACCAGCGCTCGGCAATCGGGCGCTCGACGATGGTCAGGTTGAAGATCCCGGCGTGAACCATCTCCAGCACATCTTCCACCCCAAGACTGGGATCCACCCACTCCACCTTGACCGGTGGCAATTTGCGCAATGCCAGTTTTTGATTGAGCTGGTTCACCGCCTCCCCCGCCGCACTGCCAGTGGTCAGCGCCACAGTGCGCCCGGACAACTGCTCCGGGCGGGTAAAACGTCGTCCACCTTTGCGGCCCACCAGCCAGAGAGGCACGTCTCTGACAATCGGCTCACTGCTCATGATCTTGTGCGCCGCCGCCACATCCAACAGTTCACCGGGAGCCACCAGATCACCTTCTCCACGGGCCAGCGCGCCTAATAGCTGGTCCTTGGCTTTCGGGATGATCTTGAGTCGGATTTCCTGTCCGGCACGGGCACGGCCGTTCAGATAGTGCTCGAAAGCCCGCAGGCGGCGATACTCAACGCCTATCGCCTGCCCCCGGACTTCACCCGAGCTGTTGCGGCTCTGGTTGACCAATACTCGCAAGGTACGGCTGCCGCGAATTTCTGCCAGGTCGCGCACCTTGCCGGGCTTGATCACTTCCAGCGGCCCGTCCAGGCGCGCAACCGCCGCCATGGGCAGCAGCATCAGGCACAACATGAGCAACGCTGAGGATCGGATCATCCGTTCTCCGGAAAGAAAACTGCCCATTGCACCACGTAAAACGAGACATTGAGGGACAGAAACAGAGCGCTGTGAGCGCAGATTTTGGACGCAAGGTTGGCACAGCACACGCCAACGGGCCAATCTCTGCGCCACCTGCGAACTTCAAAGACAGCGATAACGCATTGTAGTTCTTGGCTTTTCTTATACATCCGCAGCTCTGATATGCTTTCCGGCCGCAGGCGGAGGTAGCACCATGCAACTCATTGATATTGGCGTCAACCTGACCAACTCAAGTTTTGACGACAAGCACCAGGCTGTGCTCGACCGCGCCTACGCCGCCGGGGTCAGCCAGTTGGTCTTGACCGGTACCAGCGTCGAAGGCAGTGAACAAGCGCTGGAACTGTGTCAGCAACGGGACGAAAGCGCTCAGCGATTGTTCTGCACCGCCGGCATTCATCCGCACTCCGCCAGCGACTGGAACGCCGATAGCGAGCGTCGGCTGCGCGAGCTACTCAACGCGCGCCGGGTGCGAGCGGTCGGCGAATGCGGACTGGACTTCAACCGCGATTTCTCGCCACGTCCCCAGCAGGAAAAAGTCCTCGAAGCGCATCTGGCGCTGGCGGTCGAACTCCAGTTACCGGTGTTTCTCCATGAACGGGACGCTGAGCAACGGCTCCTGGACATTCTGCGCGACTATCGTGATCGCCTGCCCGCCGCCGTGGTGCATTGCTTCACCGGCGAACAGCGTGCGCTGTTCAGCTATCTGGACCTTGACCTGCATATTGGTATCACTGGCTGGATCTGCGATGAGCGACGTGGGACGCATCTGCACCCGCTTGTCAGGGAAATTCCCCGTGGCCGCCTGATGCTGGAGAGCGATGCGCCTTACCTATTGCCGCGAACCTTGCGCCCCAAGCCAAAAAAAGGTCGCAACGAACCGGCCTATCTGCCGGAAGTCTTGCGTGAAGTAGCCTTGCATCGAGCAGAAAGCCTCGAAGACCTGGCGCAACACACGACCGCCTGCGCCCGGGCCTTTTTCGGATTACCCGTGCCGGATTGACGCGGCGCATTGACCCATATCAACACCGCATTCCTGAATAGCGGCACAATAATGGCACCTTGCCAATGCTGTTTCCGCTATCAGAGAAAACCTTATATGGGTGCCTGGCTTAGCAACATCTCGCTGAAGTACAAATTCTGGGCCGTGAATGCGGTCGCGTTCATCACCACCCTGCTCTTGGTGCTGTACGCCGTGCAGCTCGAACAACAGGCCCGCAGCCACGCCGCCCAAGCCTCGGCGCAAACCCAGGCGCGCCTGCTCGCTGCCTGGCCCGCCGGGCAATCGCTGCCCAAGGGTGAACACTGGCTGGCCTTCACCCGTGGGCAGGCCCCCGAATCCGCGGATCAAGACCTGTCAGCCCTGAGCGGTGCCAACGGCTGGGTCGAGTTCAGCCATCTGCCCTTGTTCGGCGAAAACCTGTTGCTCGGCGCCGAAGTGATATCACGCCCCGACGACCAACACGTCGCGGTACTGGCTTACGGGCCAAGCCTGAGCCAGGTCTTCACCGAGCGCTTCACCCAGTATGCGGTGGCGGTACTGATTCTGATGCTGGCGATGCTCTGCGCCTCGCAGCTGTTGATCCGTTTTCTGCTCAGCCAACTCAACACCTTGAAAGACGTGATGCTGCACGTGGAAGAAACCGGTGACCTGTCAGCCCACGTGCCCTTGGCGTGCAAGGACGAGGTCGGGCAGATGGCCAGTGCTTTCAACGCCATGCAGGCAGGCTATCAACGGGTGGTCAATACCGTGGCGCGCACCGCCAAGCAATTGGATGAAGGCGCGGCGCGCCTGGCCAGCAGCATGAACGAGGTGCAGCACGGCATGCTCGGCCAGCAAAGCGAAACCGATCAAGCGGCCACCGCCATCAATCAAATGACCGCCACCGTGCATCACATCGCGCAGCATGCCGGCGCCACCCGCGACCTGTCCCAGACCGCCGACACCCTGGCTGGCAGCGGACAGGAAGTCGTCGGCCGGGTGCAGCGCTCGATCGCCGGACTGTCCACCGGCGTCCAGCAAACAGCCGAGATGATTCAGAAACTGGCCGAGGACAGCCAGAAAATCAACGGGGTGGTCAGCGTCATCCATAGCATCGCCGAACAGACCAATCTCTTGGCCCTCAACGCCGCCATCGAAGCCGCCCGCGCCGGAGAAATGGGCCGGGGTTTTGCGGTAGTCGCCGACGAAGTACGCAACCTGGCCAAGCGGGTGCAAAACTCCACCGATGAAATCACCCGCATGGTCTCGGCATTGCAAGCCGGCACCCGGGACGCGGTGGACTTCATGCAGGAGAGTTCCTTCAAGGCTGACGACTGTGTACAGCAAGCCCAGGAAGCAAGTGCCTCACTCGTCGAAATCACCGACGCCGTAGCCCAGATGCGCGAGAGCAATACGCAAATCGCGGCCGCCGCCGAACAGCAAAGCCATGTCGCCGAAGAGATGAACCGCGCGGTGGTGAGCATTCGTGATGTCACTGAAAACACCGTGCAGCAGACCGTGGACTCAGCAACCACCAGCAACGAATTGGCGATCCTTGCTGGCGAGTTGAACAAGGCGATTGGGCAACTCAAGCTGTAAGCGCCTTTGACCGGCAAGCCAGGGCCTACAGAGGGTTTCTGGTTTGCCGGTCAGCGTGGGCCACTTTGCGACCTTAAAAACCTATCCCCTCCATAGCCAACCGCAATTCGCCGCCGTCCCTCACTCGACCTAAACTCTGTGTATCGCGTTTCAACGGACAGAGGATTCACCACCATGGGCAAACGTCATCCGAATCTCCCCGCCTGGCAATGGCGCGCCTACCCGCAGAACCATCAGCACCCGACCAATCTGGTGTTGCACCTGATTGCCGTACCCTTGTTCATCATCGGGTTTCTGCTGATTGTGTCGGGGGTGTTCAGCTTGAGTCTGGCGAGTCTTGCCATCGGCGTGGTCGGCGTACTGGCCGGCCTGGCGCTGCAACGTCATGGCCATAGCCTGGAAGCCCAGGCCAGCGAGCCGTTCAGTGATCCAAAAGACGCGGTACAGCGCTTGGTGGTTGAGCAGTTTCTGACGTTTCCGCGCTTTGTCCTGAGCGGTGGCTGGTGGCAAGCATGGCGTCAGCACCCTCGGCGCTGACACTCGGTCAGGCGAATACCACGACGGTCTGGCGGCTGATCGCGATCAGTTGCCCATCAGGCCCCCACAGCGCGGCCGCAGCGTGACCGTATCCGTCGCGGGCATGTTCGATCTCGACATGATATTGGCACCAGTCCAGCGTGCTCAGTGACTGCAACGGCTGGATGAATTCAATGGTCCAGGTCAAGGTACTGCCCGGTGCGGGTTTGTTCAGGTGCGGCAGCAAGGCTGGCGGCCACGCATCGACCAACGCGAGGATATGCGCTTCGGTCAGCGGCTCTTCTTTCACATCGCCACGCAAACGCACCCAACCGCCCATGTCACGGGATTTGTTGCCGGTAAATGGCAGGCCGCCGACGCTCCAGCGCATCGCCAAATGGCGCATGAACTCGGGGGTCACGCCTTTGATATAGGGCAGTTCCTGGCATTCGTCCCAATGCTTGAATGGCGGCGCGGGCAGCGCCTCCACGTCGATTTCCGAGGTTCGTGACGCGCCAAAGCTGGCTTGCACCAATGTCATGACTTCAGCGTTCTGCACGACACGGCCGAGCAACTGGCTGACGGCCTTGCCCTCGCGCAACACTTCGACTTGGTAACTCGCAGAAACGTCTGGCGCCACCGGCCCGACAAAGGTAATGGCCAATGAGCGCAGCGGGCGGTCATCCGGCACTTGAGCGCGCAGGGCCTCATATTGCAAGGCTGCGACCAGACCGCCGAACGTGGCGCGTCCCTGAGCCCACTCAGGCGGAACGGACACGTCCAACGGATTGCGACGGACAGCGTCGAGCAAATCACTAAAGCGCATGGCGACCTCACATCAGGAAAATCGATTGGGCGATCTTACCCAGCGCTCCCGTCAGACACAGCGCTTATTCCGGACAAAGTCCGGGACAGATAAGCCGTCCTCCGAAAGGCAACGTCAGAAGCAGTCGGCGGCGAGCTTATCCAGCACTCTGTCCGCTCTTCCTTCAGCCTCGGCCATCGTTCGGTGCCAGACCGCAACGCACGGCTGTAGATCCGCTTGATGCCCGGCCTGCGCCAACCATTGCCAGCAATCGTGCCAGTCCCCCAGTGCACCTTGGGCAGACTTGAGGCGGGACATCGCTTTCGCAGGCAATTTCCCCAGCTGCGGGTAGGCCTCGGCCGCGTAACGCACGCGCTTGATCAACAGCCGCAGGCGGTGGCGATCGTGGTCGGGATCATCCAATGCAGCATCGAGCTTCTGCCATTGCTTGGCCAAACGCTTTTCGATGCGCGCACGCAGGCCCTTGAGCAGATGCTGATGCTGGGACGCACGGATAAATCTGGGGAACGCACCGAGGATCAGTAGCAGCTGCGCCAGCTCCGGGCTTGCGGCGACCTGCCGGTAGGCGTTCGGCTGCTGGCGCATCCGCCGGGCAGCCGCTTCTGCATAGTCATGTTGCTGGAGATAGGCCGCCAGCACTTCGCGGTCACGCAGCGGGGTGGTCAATTGACCAACCGCCCTGGCGGCGCTCTCAAGCTGCTCGACACCAGGTAAACCGCGCAAAGGCCGCAACAGGCTGCGCAGACGCCGCACCGTGGTACGCAGATCGTGCAACGCCTCATCATCCGTCACAGCGGCAAGGCGCGCCTGGCAACTCAATAATCCGACTTCCAGGCCAATGATCTGAGCGACTAACTGATCGACCAGCGCAGACATAGTACTTCCCCTGTCAAAATTGGGGCGCAGTCGAACCGCGCCCCACTCCACCCAGACGATTACCGCTGACCACGATCAACGGCCGGCGCGGGATTCGCGGATATAGAAGCGGGCTTTTTCGGCTTTTTTGGTGCACCCCTCGAACGCTTCGAATTGCTGCTGCGTCTTGGCGCCGGTCAACAAGGACAAGGCTTTGGAGTAGCTGACGGTGCCCGCAAAACCTTCGGCCTTGGCCAGGTCCAGTTCCTGCCAGGCGGCGTCCAACTGGCTGCCGCAACTGTCGCGATAGGCAGTTTTACCGGCACAACCGGCCAGCGCCAGCACGATCACAGGCAAACACATCCAGGCTTTCATCAATGACACCTCAAGAAAAGAAAAACAGTCGTGGGATGTAGACGTTGCCTACATCGAAAAGTGCCTTCTCGCACCGCGAGAAATGGACGATGCCAGGCGCCAGAGCATACCCGAGCAAACAATTCGATTTACGAAAATAATCGCTCTGGCCAATTGGGATTGAAGCCGTTCCCTTGATGGGTGCATTGTGGACACCTGTTTGACGAAGGATAGGGTCATGAAAAAACGTGTTGCGTTAGTCCTGGGCTCCGGGGGTGCACGGGGCTATGCCCATATCGGCGTGATCGAAGAGATCGAAAGACGCGGCTATGACATTGCATGCATCGCCGGTTGCTCCATGGGCGCCGTGGTCGGAGGGATCTATGCCGCCGGCAAGCTCCAGGACTATCGAAACTGGATCGAAAGCCTGGACTACCTGGATGTGCTGCGCCTGGTGGATGTCAGCTTTCGCCTGGGGGCGATACGCGGTGAAAAGGTCTTCGGGCAGATCCGCAAGATCGTCGGCGAGGTCAATATCGAAGAATTGCGCATCCCGTACACGGCCGTGGCCACGGACCTGACCAACCAACAGGAAATCTGGTTTCAGGAAGGTTGCCTGCATCAGGCCATGCGAGCCTCGGCGGCGATTCCCAGCCTGTTCACGCCGGTGATGCAGGGCAATCGCATGCTAGTGGACGGTGGCCTGTTGAACCCGCTGCCCATCGTGCCGGTTGTGTCCAGCCATTGCGACCTGATCATCGCGGTCAACCTCAACGCCACGAATCAAAAGCACTACAAACTGCCAGTGATCCAACGTCCCCCGGCGTTCAAAAGTCGCTTCGACAATCTGGTGCAGTCATTGGGCGCGCACCTGCCATTCCGCCGCAAACAGGCCGAGCAACTGTTGGCGCTGGAAAAGGAAGCGCTGCTGGCCCAGGCGGCCGACATCAAACCGTGGCTGGACGGCGCCGAACCTGAATCCCAGCAACCGGCCGCCGCTCCGGAAGAAGCCGGCACGCCCAAGTCGGCGACAGGTTCATTCATCATAGATACCGTGGGGCCCGCCTCGCTGCTGGACTTGATCAACCAGAGCTTCGAGGTGATGCAAACATCGTTGGCGCAATACAAGATCGCGGGCTACCCACCGGATGTGCTGATCAACGTGCCTAAGCGGGTGTGCCGTTTTTTCGAGTTCTACAAGGCGCCGGAGTTGATCGCCCTGGGTCGTGAGGTGGCCAGTGATACGCTGGATCGGTATGAGCGCGAGCAGTTGTAGGGGTGAGGCGGCGCGTACAAATGTCAGGCCTGCGCACTCAACAATCGATACCCAACCCCCGCTTCGGTCACGATGAACCGTGGCTGGGTCGGGTCGTCCACGAGTTTCTGGCGCAAATGGCCCACCACGATCCGCAGGTAATGACTGTCTTCGGTATGGGTCGGGCCCCAAATATCCTTGAGCAATTGTTGCTGGGTAATCACCCGGCCAGGATGACGTGCCAGTTGCGCCAGCACCGCATACTCTTTGCGCGTCAGGGCCACTTCGACACCGTCCAGCAAAACCCGGCGATAGGCCAGGTCCACGGTCAGCGGGCCGAAGCGCAGTGCGGCTTCCTGAGCCTCGCCGGCCGGCGCCTGGCGTAATAACGCCCGCACCCGGGCAAGAAACTCCTGGATACCGAAAGGCTTGGTCACGTAGTCATTGGCGCCACCGTCCAAGGCCTGGACCTTCTGCTGTTCATTGGCGCGCACCGACAACACCAGCACGGGCACCGTCGACCATTCGCGAAATTCGCGCAGCACCTGTTGCCCATCCATGTCCGGCAAACCGAGGTCCAGCACCAGCAGGTCCGGCTTGCTCAGCGCGGCCTGGGCCAGCCCTTCGTTGCCGCTTGCAGCCTCGATCACTTTATAACCCTGGGAGACCAGGCTGATACGCAAGAATTTGCGGATCTGCGGCTCGTCATCAATGACCAAAATCGTCGCAGTCTGGCTCATGCTATTCCATCAAAACCGGTGAGAAAAAGAGAGTAGCGCAACCGCGATCAATGTTCACTTTCCAGGCCAGGCTGAGCCGGCAGCGGCAGCAGCAAAGTGATGCAAGTGCCCCGCCCGTCAATCCCCTCGGCCACGTCGATATGCCCGCCATGGGCGCCAACCATGCCCTGGCAAATGGCCAGGCCAAGTCCGGTGCCCTGCCCGCCACGATCGCCCCTGGCGGCGGTGTAGAACATATCGAAAATCTTCGCTCGCTCGTCCTGCGGAATGCCCGAACCTTCATCGCTGACAGAAAAAAACACCTGCTGCTCAGTCACGCCAGCACGCAATTGCAGGCGGCCGTGGGGCGGCGAAAACCGTGCAGCGTTCTCCAGCACATTGACCAAGGCCTGCTCGATCAGGGCCGCATGCACATAGAGTAACGGCAGTTCGGCCGGTACCTCGGTGCTCACTTGCAACGGTGCCAGCACTGCGCGTAAACGGCCAAGGGAGCTGCCGACGATATCACCGGGAGAGACCCAGTCGCGCGCCAGCTTCAAGGCGCCGTGGCCGAGACGGGTCATGTCCAGCAGGTTCTGGATGTAGCGGTCCAGACGTTCGGCTTCGTCACGGGTGCCCTCCAGCAGTTCTCGGCGATCTGCCAGGGGAATCGCTTCTCCCAGGGCCAACAGACTGTCGATGCTGCCACGCATCGAGGTCAGCGGCGTGCGCAAGTCATGGGACACCGAGGCCAGCAACGCGCTGCGCAGTTGTTCGGTTTCGCCGTGCAGGCGCGCCGCTTCCAGATCCTGGGCCAACTGCGCGCGGGCCAACGCCTGGGCCAACGGCTGGCTCAGGGCGGTAAGCAAGCGACGGCGCTGGCCACTCAACTCCCGGCCCGCCTTGGGGCTGACACCGAGCAAGCCCAGCGGTCCCTCTTCGCCGGACAACGGCCACCACCACCAACGTCCAAGCGGCAAGGTGCCGGTGCCTACGCCGGCCGGTTGATCGTGCTGCCAGGCCCAGTCGGCGGCGGCGCTTTCGGCTTCGGTAAAGGTGATCGGGCCACCCGTTTCGATCTTCCAGGCGCCCTGCCCGTCGCGGTTGACGAGGCACAACTGCAGGTCGCTCCAGCCTTGCAGATGATGAGCCGCCGCACTGATTACGGCCTGGCGATCCGTGGCGGCGGTGAGTTTGCGCGACAGGTCGAGCAACTCGCTGGTTTCTTCCTGAGTGTCACGCAGCGCCTGCAACTGCCGACGCTGGCGAGCCGCCAGATTGCCGGTCAACGCCGCCATCAACAGGAAAAACACCAGCGTCAGCACGTCTTCCTCACGCTGGATGGCGAAGGAGAAATTTGGCGGGATAAACAGGAAGTCATAGATCAGGAACGACAACGCCGCGCAGGCCAGCGCGGGCCCCAGGCTACTGCGTACCGCCACCAGCAACACCGCGGCGAGGAACACCAGGGAAATATTGGGCAACGCCAACAGGCTCGACACCCCCCACGCCAACGCACTGGCGAGTAAGGTTGCCAGCACTGCCAGTGCATAGTCGAACCACACAAAACCACGCACGCTGGGCAAACGCGCTGGCGCCGGTACATCGTCGCTGTCGAGCACGTTGATTTCCAGGCCGCGCGCATTGCGCAACAGCCGCGCCGCGAGCCCACCGCCAAACAGCCTGCGTCGCAAACGCGGACGCGATTGTCCGACCAACAGCAGACTCGCACGGCGCTCGGCGGCGTGCTGGATCAGGGTCTTGGCCACTTCACCGGCACGCAGCAACACCACTTCACCGCCCAGACGCTCTGCCAGTTGCTGGGCATTTTGCAGGCGCAGACGCGATTGCTCGTCGCGCGCACGGCCGTTGTCGACATGCACCAGACTCCAAGGCAAATGCCGGCGCTGCGCCACACGGCTGGCATGCCGCACCAGGCGCTCCGCCTGGCCATCTCCGTCGACGCCCACCAACAGCCGCCCGCGCACCGTGGGCACGGCCTGGCCGAGTTGGCGATAACCCTGGGTCAAATCATTATCGACATGAGCGGCGGCGGTCTGCATCGCCAATTCACGCAAGGCCATGAGGTTGGTCTGGGTGAAGAACGCATCAATGGCTGCACGGGCCTGTTCCGGCACGTAAACCTTGCCGTCGCGCAGGCGCTCCAACAGCTCGCGGGATGGCAGGTCGATCAACAGCAGCTCATCCGCCTCCTGCAACACCCAGTCAGGCAAGGTTTCACGCACCTGTACCCCGGTGATTCCCCGCACCTGATCGTTGAGACTTTCCAGGTGCTGGACGTTGACCGTGGTGAACACGTTGATGCCGGCGGCGAGCAGTTCCTGAATGTCCTGCCAGCGCTTTTCGTGGCGGCTGCCGGGCGCATTGCTGTGGGCCAGTTCGTCCACCAGCACCAGCTTGGGCTTGGTGGCGAGCACGCCGTCGAGGTCCATCTCCTCCAGCATCACGCCCCGGTATTCGGAACGCTGCAAAGGCTGCTGCGGCAAACCACCGAGCAAGGCTTCGGTTTCCGCACGGCCATGGGTTTCGACCACGCCCGCAACCACCTTCACGCCCTGGCGCAGTTGGGCGTGGGCGGCCTGGAGCATGGCGTAGGTCTTGCCCACGCCAGGCGCGGCGCCGAGGAACACTTTGAGTCGGCCACGGCCATTGCGCGGCAGGTCGGCTAACAGGGCATCGGCACGGCCGGAGTCGCTCATGGGAAGTGTCCTTCAGATGTCATGTAATCAGGCACAATGAAAATCAAACGGGTTCAGAGTTTTTCCAGGGCCATGTTCAGTGCCAATACATTGACTACAGCGGGCCCCACCAACGGGCTGTCGATATGCTCATCCAACAACCGCTGCAAGGTCGCTACCGGTACATTCCGTGCCGCCGCCACCCGCGCCAGTTGATAGGCAATCGCCTGCGGTGGCAAGTGCGGATCGAGACCGCTGCCGGAAGTCGTCAACAATGCCAGCGGTACCGGGCCCTGATCTGGAACCTGGAGCTTACCGGCGTCGTCGAAGATCCGCGTCGCCAGCGCCGGGTTGCTTGGGCCCAGGTTGCTGGCGGTGCTGGAGACCGTCGCAAAAGCCCCCGCAGACGGCCGTGGGTGGAACCAACCATCACCGGTAAAGTCCTGGGCAATCAGGCTGGACCCACGCACCTTGCCGCCGGCATCGCGTACAAGACTGCCATTGGCCTGATCAGGAAAGGCCATCTGGGCGATCCCGGTGACCACCAAAGGGTACGCCACGCCAGTGATCAGGGTCATCAACACCAGCAGGCTCAAGGCCGGGCGGATCAGCTTGGTCATCATCAAATCCTCATGGGAAACACGTCATTGAGTACCGCAGCCAACAACTGCGGTACCGCTTCAAACCAGGTGCAATGCCGTCAACAGCATGTCGATCAGCTTGATCCCCACGAACGGCACCACAAGCCCGCCCACGCCATAGATCAACAGGTTGCGCCGCAGCAACGCCGCAGCGCTCGCCGCCTGCACCCGTACACCGCGCAGTGCCAACGGGATCAGCACCACGATGATCAGGGCGTTGAACACAATGGCCGAGAGAATTGCGCTCTGCGGACTGCTCAAGTGCATCACGTTGAGCACACCCAATTGTGGGTAGATCGAGGCGAACAGCGCCGGCAGGATGGCGAAGTACTTGGCCACGTCATTCGCGATGGAGAACGTGGTCAGCGCACCGCGGGTCACCAGCAATTCCTTGCCGACCTGCACCACGTCCAGCAGCTTGGTGGGGTCGCTGTCGAGGTCGACCATGTTCGCCGCCTCGCGGGCCGCTTGCGTGCCATCATTCATGGCCATGCCGACATCCGCCTGGGCCAGCGCCGGCGCATCGTTGGCGCCGTCGCCGCACATGGCCACCAGACGCCCGTCGTTTTGTTCAAGGCGAATGCGCGCCAGCTTCTTCTCGGGCGTGGCTTCGGCCAGCACATCATCAACCCCGGCTTCGGCAGCGATGGCGGCGGCGGTCAACGGGTTGTCGCCGGTCACCATCACCGTGCGGATCCCCAGTTTGCGCAGCTCGGCGAAACGCTCGCGAATGCCGGGCTTGACCACGTCCTTGAGGTGAATCGCGCCAAGCAGCTTGCCGTCGGCACATACCAGCAAGGGCGTGCCGCCGCTCTGGGCGATTTTGTCGATTTCCCTGGACAGCGCGGGCAACACCTCCTGACGCTGCAAGCCAATAAAGCTCAGCAACGAGTCGACGGCGCCTTTACGGAAGACGCGTCCCTGGTAATCGACGCCGGACAAGCGTGTCTCAGCACTGAACGGCACCCCCGTCAGTTCCCCGGCGGACGGTTCGGTTTGCGGGTGCATTGCGCGCAGGTACTCGACAATGGATTTGCCTTCGGCGGTGTCATCCGCCAAAGACGCCAGCAGCGCCCCTTCGACCAGCTCGTTGATGCTGACACCCGGCGCCGCATGCACCGCCGCGCAACGGCGGTTACCGAAAGTGATGGTGCCGGTCTTGTCCAGCAGCAACACATGCACATCGCCCGCGGCTTCCACCGCACGGCCGGACTTGGCGATCACATTGAGGCGCACCAGGCGATCCATGCCGGCGATACCGATGGCCGACAACAGGCCGCCGATAGTGGTAGGAATCAGCGTCACCAGCAACGCCACCAGAAACACCAGCGGCAGGCTGCCATTGGCGAAGTAAGCGAACGGCTGCAAGGTCACGACCACCAGCAGGAAGATCAAGGTCAGGCCGATCAGCAGGATATCCAGCGCCACTTCATTGGGCGTCTTCTGACGCTTGGCGCCTTCTACCAGCGCGATCATGCGGTCCAGGGTCGATTCGCCGGGGTTGGCGGTGATGCGGATCAGCAGCCAGTCGGACACCAACCGAGTATTGCCAGTGACAGCCGAGCGGTCGCCGCCCGATTCACGAATCACCGGTGCGGATTCCCCAGTGATCGCCGCTTCGTTGACGGCGGCGATGCCTTCAATGACTTCGCCATCACCGGGGATCATTTCCCCGGCCTCGACCCGCACCACATCGTCTTTGTGCAAGCTCGAGGCCGGCACCACCGTGAAGCTGCCGTCCGCCTCCCGGCGGCGCGCACTGAGGCCCTCGCTGCCCGCCTTGAGGCTGTCGGCGCGGGCTTTGCCACGGCCCTCGGCCAGGGCTTCGGCGAAGTTGGCGAACAGCACCGTGAACCACAGCCACACAGCGATTTGCACGGCGATAAAGGTGGGCACAGCGGTGTCGGGTATCAGGCACAGGAGCGTGGTGAGGATCGCGGTCAACTCCACCACCAGCATCACGGGGGAGCGTTTCAACTGGCGCGGGTCCAGCTTGACGAACGCCTGGACCAGCGCCGCACGCCACAGGGCTGAGATCGCGGTTTTGGCAGGCTCGCGGGTTTTGCCCGGTGCGGCATTTTTTGCAGGCATATTCATGTTCATATCCCTTTTCAGAAGCCCATGCTCAGGTGTTCAGCAATCGGTCCCAGCGCCAGCGTCGGCAGGAAAGTCAGGCCGCCCACCAGCAAAATGGTCATGGTCAACAGGGTCACGAACAGCGGGCCATGGGTCGGAAAGCTGTTCTGGCTGACCGGTGCGCTCTTCTTCAGCGCCAGGCTGCCGGCCAGGGCCAGTACTGGGAAGATGTAGCCAAAACGACCGATCAACATGCCCAGGCCTTGCATCAAGTTGTGAAAAGGCGTGTTGGCACCAAAGCCACCGAATGCCGAACCGTTGTTGGCGCCCGCCGAGGTGTAGGCGTAGAGCAACTGGCTGAAACCGTGAGGGCCTGGATTACTGATTGCCGCAGCCGGGCCAGGCAAGCTGGCGGCGATAGCGCTGAGCACCAGCACGGCCACCGGCATGACCAGCAGTGTCACCACCAGCAATTGCACTTCCCTGGCCTGGAGCTTCTTGCCGAGATATTCCGGTGTGCGACCGATCATCAGGCCGGCAAGAAACACCGCGATCAGCACATTGAGCAACATGCCGTACATCCCGGCACCAACGCCGCCGAAGATCACTTCGCCGACCATCATGTTGACCAACGCCACCATCCCACTGAGGGGACTGAGGCTGTCCTGCATACCGTTGACCGAACCGTTGGACGCCGCCGTAGTGGTCACCGACCACAGCACGGTGCCGGTGGTGCCGAAGCGTGACTCCTTGCCTTCGAGCGGGGCGGTCTGTTCGACGGCGGGGTTATTCAAGGTCGGGTTGGGCTGGTATTCGGACCACTGCGACACCGCGCCGCCGATCAGGAACAGCGCGAACATGCAGCCAAGAATCGCCCGGCTCTGACGCAGGTCTTTGACGTAATGGCCAAACGTGAACACCAGGGCGACCGGGATCAGGATGATCGCCGACACCTCAAACAGGTTGGACCAGGCCGTCGGGTCCTCGAACGGATGCGCCGAGTTGACGCCAAAGAAGCCCCCGCCGTTGGTGCCCAGTTGCTTGATGGCAATCTGGCTGGCCGCTGGCCCCAAAGGAATCAACTGGTCCACGCCCTGCATCGTCAGCGCATCAACGTAGTGGGCGAAGGTTTGAGGAACGCCCTGCCAGACCAGAAACAACGCCAGCACCAGACACAGTGGCAACAGTCCATAAAGCGTGGCGCGGGTCATGTCGACCCAAAAGTTGCCCAGGGTGTTTGCCGATTTGCGAGCAATCCCACGGCATAACGCTACAAGGACGGCCAAGCCGGTCGCCGCACTGACAAAGTTCTGCACGCCAAGGCCGACCATCTGGCTGAAGTAGCTCAGGGACGCCTCGCCGCTGTAGGACTGCCAGTTGGTATTGGTGATGAAACTGACGGCAGTGTTGAACGCCTGCGTCCACTCCATGCCCTGCAGTTGCTGCGGATTGAGGGGCAAATAGCCCTGCAGCAGTAGGATCGCGAACAGCAGCACAAAGCCTGAAAGGTTGAACGCGAGCAAGGCCAGGGCATACTTCTGCCAGCTTTGCTCTTGTTGCGCATCAACCCCCGACAGGCGCAGACACACGCGCTCAACCGGCCCGAGCACAGGCGTCAGCCAGGTGCGCTGACCTTCCATCACCTTGTAGTAGAAGCGTCCCAGAAAAGGCGCCGGAACCAGCACTGCGACAAAGAAGGCGAGGATCAGCCAATAGTCATAACTGTGCATAGCCGCTCCTAGTTCCGATCTGCGCGTAGCAGCGCGACCAGCAGATAAATGAACAGCGCCACGGCCAATAGCAGTGACACTCCGTCCAGAATGCTCATGGAAGTTTCTCCGTCGTACGGCGACTGCCGCGTGTAGGAGGATTGTCCACAGGAGTGGTGTAAAGGAACGAGAGCGAGGGCATGGCAGGGGCGTAAAAACGCCGTAAAGAACGGGCCTTTACCGATTTTTTGTAGGAGCGGAGCGCCTGATACCGCTTTTGTGGCGCGGGGGCTTGCCACAGGTAATGCCGTTCAGTTAAGCGAATAGCATCCATGGTAGGAGCGAGCTTGCTCGCGAAAAACGTCAACGATAACGCGTGTTTCCTGAATAAACGCGGCGCCTATAAGTTCTTCGCGAGCAAGCTCGCTCCTACAAATAGCCTTAACTGAACGGCATTACCTAGCCACAGGAAATTTTCAGCTTTAACTGAACGGCATTGCCCCAAACCCGGCGCACCGTAACCCGGTCGTATCGAGCAGCTTTCATTGACTCCCACCCGGCTGCGCACGCGCCCGCCGATGCAATCTCGAGCGGGCTCTGAGCCTGTGGGGCGTAACCGGCCTACAATGGAACGACTGAGGAAACTCGTCACTCAAAGCTGATAGTGCTGCGGGAAATCCTCCCCCCAGCAGTCGGCCTCAAGGAGAACCCTATGCCCTGGTATGCCTGGTTGATCATGGCTGTCGCCATCGGCTCGATCGTCGGTGGTTTGATGATGCTGCGCGACAGCGCCAACAAAGTGGAACTGACCGATGAACAACGCAAGCGCGTCGCTGAACGCAACGCGCAAGCAGACGCCAAGGATGCACAAGATCGCTGATGGGATGTCTATTCCCAATCCGCTTTCGCGATATGCAGCCCGTGCTGCCCGTTGTAGGCAGCACGCTCTGGCGGACTCCAGCCCTCCAGCAAGGTGTCCTCCAACCGATAAATTTCCACCCCCAACGGCCGGCAGACGCTGAGAGGATCCTGCGCGTCAGGCCCCCACATCGCCAGCGACAAATCGCCCCCCGGACAAGTCGACAACGCGCACAGCACATCAATCTCGGCGAAAAATTCCAGGTAATCACCTTGCTGCGCCGGACAGGCCTTCATGAAATACATGTCATCGTGATTCAAGCCGGTGCACTGGAAGATGTTCAGCACATCGTGCACATCAAACTCCGTCAACCCGTGTGGCAGCACCGCACGGGTCAGATTCGAATGGCAATGATGGTGGAAATCCTCACCGGTAAGCATCTTGTTCACATAAGGATCGCAACGAGTCCCCAATAGATCATGCAAACGCCCACCGTGCTCATCGATGCCATAGGCAGCCAGGCTGTCATCGGTAATCGTCAACAGCGGTCGCAAAAACGGCAGGTTTGACCACAACCGATCATGGGTCGTGACATGCGCGCCCTGCAGTTGCCGAGTACGCGCCGCCCACAGACGCTCACGGGGATCATTGGCGTTCCACACATTGAAGTCACCCACCTGCGGGCCAACCGGTGTGGTTACCCGGAACACATGACCGGCCGGCACCTTCCAGGCACGCCCCGTCCTGATCGGTACTTCAAACTGCTCAATCAGTGTGCGCTGATCAACCTCACCGCGAATCCGCTCGTAGAACGCCTTGTCAACCTGCAACGCCGAGCCTTTGCTGACCTGATAAGCCGCGGGATAGTCTTTGTACATGGTGCAATGCTCCATTAACGGTGGGCGAACAGCGTATGAGCCGAGGGCCGGCGAAGGACGAAGTGCTACTCATCGACACGTCACGAGGACTCAACATTCATTTCGGTAGGCCTAATCACTATTCATGCCAACCAGCAAAGAAGCCGGCGTAGACCCTAATGCTCTTGTAGGAGCGAGCTTGCTCGCGAAAAATGCAAAGGCACCGCGTTTACTCAGACAGCACGCGTTACCGTTGACGACTTTCGCGAGCAAGCTCGCTCCTACATCGGCATTAGGCGTAGCCCGCTTTTTGTAAAGAGGCAGGAACCCGTACCAAACCATGGTTAATATGGCGTGATGTTTCGGAGGGTGCCTCTATGCGTTATTCGCAGGATCACAAAGCTCAAACCCACCAGCGCATCATTAAAGAAGCCTCCGTTCGATTTCGTCGCGACGGCATCGGCGCCACCGGCCTGCAACCGCTGATGAAAGCCCTGGACCTGACCCATGGCGGGTTCTACGCACACTTCAAATCCAAGGACGAACTGGTGGAAAAGGCCCTGCAAGCCGCTGCCGCCGAACTCGACACGCACTGCGCAATGCTGTTCAGCCAGGAACAGCCACTGCACGCGTTCATCGACAGCTACCTGTCCGAATGGCACCGAACCTCACCGGACCAGGGTTGCCCATTGCCGACCATGTCCTGGGAAATTGCGCAGCGAGGGCGACCAAGCCCGACCACCGACACCGTGCTAGGCACCAGGCTCCAGCAAATAGAAGCGACGTTGCATAGTCCAAATGCCGGCGAGCAAAGCCTGATCATGATGTCGACCCTGGTGGGGGCATTGGTGCTCGCGAGGAGCGTCGAGAACCCCGAGTTGGCGACGCGGATTCTAGAAGTGGTGAGTGAGCAGTTGAAAACAGTGGGCGAAAAAGGCCGGGTAAACCCTAATGCCGATCAGTTAAGCGAATGAAGCGCCTTGGTAGAGGCTCTTCACCGTTTACTGAGCCGCATTGCGAGGAATAACCGGCCTTACGCTTATTTGACGTCCAGACGATCGCGATTCTTTTCCAGAAGCGATTTACCGATCCCCTTCACCTCCAGCAGCTCATCCACCACCGTGAACGAACCATTGGACTCGCGATAAGCGATGATTGCCTTCGCTTTCGCAGCACCAATGCCGAGCAGATCACGACGCAGGGTTTCAACGTCTGCCGCGTTGAGGTTCACCTTCGCAGTGGATTGCTCGGCCTTGATCATCTGGGCGGCCATCGACGATGGCGCCTCGGGTTTTGCGGAAGGGGCGGCTGTGACGGCGAGGGACACGCTGGTGAGTACGGCAAGGACCAGCGAGGAAAAGCAGGATTTACGCATTAGAGACGCTCCATGACATCAGTAAGAAAAGCAGCTTTTCCGAAGCTGCTTTTCAAACTTAGGTGATGCGCGGAGTTAGTCAAAAATGGGTGAGTTACAGGGTGTGAACTCAGGGCTCCAGCCGGCGTTGCTGGTAGATCCAGTCGACGATTTCTCCGTCCGGCGCATAACCACTGACAGTGTCGCGCAGCAGTTGGCGGACGCGGTTGTAGTCGTCCTGCTCGACGGCTGCGAGCAGTTCGGTCAGTTTGTCCTTGAGCATATCCCACGCCAGATGATCTTCGTTGGCACTCATGATCATCGGGTGCTGGGTAGCGACCACGTTGTCGCCGATCAGCAACTCTTCGTAAAGCTTTTCGCCAGGACGCAAGCCGGTGAATTCGATAGATATATCGCCGTGGGGGTTTTTCTCGGAGCGAACACTGAAGCCCGACAGGTGGACCATCTTCTCCGCCAGCTCGACAATCCTCACCGGCTCGCCCATGTCCAGCACGAACACGTCTCCGCCCTGCCCCATCGAGCCCGCCTGAATCACTAACTGCGCCGCCTCGGGAATCGTCATGAAATAACGCGTGATCTTCGGATGCGTGACCGTCAGGGGCCCACCGGACTTGATTTGCTTGTGGAAAAGCGGAATCACCGAGCCAGACGAGCCCAGTACATTGCCGAAACGCACCATGGTGAACCGGGTTTTGTTAACCCTCGACACATTCGAACTGTCACCGAACAGCACCGGCGCGAGTTCATGGCTCAAAGCCTGCAACGTCAATTCGGCAAGACGCTTGGTGCTGCCCATCACATTAGTCGGACGTACAGCCTTATCCGTGGAGATCAATACAAAATTGGCCACGCCCGAGCGCAAAGCCGCTTGAGCGGTGCATAACGTACCGATCACGTTGTTCAACACGCCCTCGGCAATGTTGTGCTCGACCATTGGAACATGCTTGTAAGCGGCAGCGTGGTAGACCGTGTCTACGCGCCAAGCCTTCATCACATCCTGCAACTTGGTCTCATTGCGCACAGAACCCAAAATCGGCACCAGTTTTACCGATAGCGACTCGCGGGAAATGCGCTGTTCAAGCTCGGAGAGAATGCTATAGAGGTTGAATTCGCTGTGATCGAACAGCAGTAAGGTCGTTGGACGCAGTGCCAGAATCTGCCGGCACAGCTCAGAACCGATAGAACCACCTGCCCCAGTAACCAGGACACTCTGTTGCTTGATGCAATGTTCCAGCAAGTCCCCTTGCGCAGGCACCGCATCCCGCCCCAACAGGTCAGCGATATCGACCTCCTGAATGTCGTCCACCTTGACCCGCCCACTGGCAAGATCCATGAAGCCGGGAACGCTGCGGACGTGCAGTGGAAAACCTTCCAGGAAACCCAGAATCTCACGACGCCGGGCCCGATTGGACGAGGGAATCGCCAACAGGATTTCCTGCGCCCCCGTGAGATCAATCATTCGTTGAATATGCTTGGGCTTGTACACATGCAAACCGGCAATTACACGGTCGGAGATACTCGGGTCATCGTCGATAAACGCCACGGGACGCATCAGACGCCCCATGCGCAACGCCGCCACCAACTGGTTACCCGCTGCGCCAGCGCCATAAATCGCTACACGCGGCAGGCCATCATCGTGATTGGCGAACGGAACATGCTGCGTAGCATTGAACCAATCCCCAAGAAAATACTGGCGCATCGCCAAACGTAAACCGCCCACCATAATCAGGCTCAACCACCAATAGTTGAAAATGATCGAGCGCGGAACAACGCTTTGATGGTTACTGTACCAATAGACGACGATACCCAGAATCAACGACGAAAGACTGACCGCCTTGATAATTGCAATCAACGCGTCGTTGCCGAAATAGCGCATGACCGCGCGGTACATGCCAAAGCGGATGAACAACGGAATGGCGACAATCGGCGCAGCCACGAACAGCCAGAGATGGCCGCGAAATGGGTTGATCATGTCGTCAATGCCCAGACGCACGACAAAGGCCAGCCACAGGGCGGCCCACACGACAAAAATGTCCGTCACTACCTGGAGCAGTCTTTTCTTGCGGCGGGGCAAGCCCACCAAGAACGTCCGTAACTTGTCCATAACGCCTTCGGCCACCGAATGCCTCTCCTCTAATTGATTATCAGCGTCCATTCTACGTCTCTCGTCGCGTCATGGTTTACAAAAAACGTCAGCTTGGATTCTGAGCCGTTTCATCAACACGTTCCAGCCCGCCTGCATTGAACTTAAACGCGAGAAAAATTAGCGGTAGATAGGCAAGAATCAGTCCAAAACTCCCATCCAGTTCCAACAATACTACGCATAGCGCGACAGGCAATAGCCAGAAAAGGTTGATGGCTACCACCGCCAAGGTCACAGGCAAATGTTTGCCAAAACGTCGAGAAGCGAACTGATAAGCGTGGCTGCGATGTGCTTCATATACTTTTTCGCCTCGCACCAACCGACGAATCAGCGTGGCCGTGGCGTCGACAATGAAGACCCCCAGCAAGATCAACCAAGCCCAGAACAGCTGAGAGGAGGCCCATGCGGCCTGAATGGAGATAACGCCCAGCGTGACACCTAAAAAACCGCTACCTGCGTCGCCCATGAAAATTTTAGCGGGCGGAAAATTCCAGCACAAAAAACCGCCTACGGCCATAGACAACAAGAGGGGCATCCAGATCAACCCGGTAAAACCACTTAACCAGTAAATTAGACAGACTCCCAAGCAAGAAGATATAGCTTCCACACTGGCAAGTCCGTCGATACCGTCCATAAAGTTATAGAGATTCAGCATCCATACCAAGTAGAACGCGGCGAGAATGCCTCCGGCCCAAGCGAGATTATATGTCACGCCAAAAAACTGAATCGCAGGGAATCCTTCCAACCAAAATAACGCCCAGCCGCCTGCGGTAAAATGGCCCAGTAAACGCCAGCGTGCCGCGATATGTCCGTGATCGTCCATAAAGCCAATAAGGGCGATCAAACCGCCAGCGCCACCCACTGCTATTAGAACGTCCAACGGAACGAGCTGGCCCCATCCCAAAAGCGGTAATGTCAGTAAAAAAGACAATACAATCGCTACCCCTCCTCCGCGTGGAGTCGGTAATGAATGGGAGCTTCGAGCATTGGGAATATCAATAATGCTACGAAGAAGCGCGTAACGCCGCAAACCAGCAGTTAATGCAAATGATAAAAGGACAACAATAGGAATCAGCCACAAAAAAATCATTGTTTTTTGCTTTCCATATAAACTTCTGCGACGACTTTCAGAGCATTATCCATTGAAACCGGAGGTGCCCACTGAAGTAAAGACCGGGTTTTATTGATATCTACCTGTAGAGAGCCGCAGAGTCTCTGGGCAAGTGATCCCTTTCCCAAAAGCGTTGCTGCGCTACTCAATACCCTACTCGGCACCGGTAACAAACGGGCGGGGCGTCCCAATGCTTTCGCCATACGACGCAATAGTTCAGAAGTCGAAACATCCTCACCGTCACTGACCAAGAAGGTTTGATTGGCTGCGGCTGGGTGATCGATGGTTGTAAACAAAAGGTCTACAAGATTATCCAGCGCAACAATGCTGCGCTGATTGTGTATCGAACCAAAAGGAAGTGGAACGCCCTTGTCTAGCCATCGCATCATGCTCAGGAAATTAGCCTTCACTCCCGGACCATAGACCAAAACCGGTCGAATAATCACTACTTCCATCCCTGTCCGAGCAGCGATATCTCGCAATCCCTGCTCCGCTTCCCATTTGGAAATACCATAAGGATCAAGCGGGGCCGGAACATCATCGGCGGCGTAGGGCTGACCTGGCTGGGTACCTTCGCCGTTGACTTTGATCGAGCTGATAAAAACAAACCGCTTAACCCCCGTCTCCGCCGCATGTCTGGCAAGGTTGAGGGTGCCCTCGACATTAACTTTGCGAAATTCATTCAATGGGTCAATCGACTGTTCGTTCATTACATGAACTCGAGCGGCGCAATGCACAACCACGGACTGCCCGAGGAGCGATGGCGCCCAATCGTGAGTTGCTAGCTCGTCGAAAATCACTGATTCGGCGCCTTGAACCAACGGCAAATTTGCATGGCGCAACGCCGCACGCACTTGATGACCTGCCGACAAAAACCGCTCTGCTGCGGCGCAACCAACAAACCCTGTTATCCCGGTAAGAAACACATTCATTTAGACTGACTTCCTGCCAACAACACAATATTTTGCGCCAAGCCCTGCATGATGTGGGTCCGGGCAAACTGCTCGACAAAGTCGTTCCGAGGGCGAGTCGCCATGCTCAGGGATGCGAAACCTTCAACAGCTTCCTCGACGTTACAAGGGCTGAAAACTGCAGCATTGGAAACATGCTGGCGAATAAACTCAGCCGAGTAACCCGCCACACCCGCCCAGATCGGCTTACCCAACGCAGCGTACTCAAAAAGCTTGGAAGGCAATACCTTGCGAAAAGCATCGTAGTCGTTCAGATGAAGAAATAGCACATCCGCCGCTTGATAAGCCGCGATAAGCTCATCACGGCGAACAGGCGGGGCTAACGTGACATTACGACAGCCGCTGGCCTCAATCGCGCTTTTCAATTGGGATCGACGCCCACCGTCACCGATACAAAGAAACTTCAAGCGCCCCTCGAAACGTTGAGCGAGCTGCGGGACTATCGTATGAAGCCCCTGCCCTTCGCCCATGTTTCCCGCATACAACACAGTCAATTCCCCTGATTCGCTCAGTTGCTCCTCCTGCGGTTGAGCGTCAAGAAACTCCTCGTCAATACCGTTAGTGAAGACTACAAACTCACCTCGCGGATACCGGCTCTGGAAGTATGGCAAAAACCCTGCTGAAACGACGTTAATGCGGGTAGCCGCACCAATGGTCATACGCTCAATTATGGAGAACGCTGGCTTAATCAACCAAGTCACTTTACTGGGCAATACATCCTTGATGGTATCGACGAAAATATCCCGTATATCTAGATACAAGGGGCATCTCGCGCGTTTTGCGACCAAGGCACCCAGTGACGCAGTCATCAGACGCGACGATGTTGCATATACCACGTCATATCGCTGGCTGCGAGTGAGTTTCAGAACCTCCTTGAGGTAGCCGAAAAATGCCCGCGATTGATCAACCATGCCACTGTTATGGTCACGCAGTTGTATACGCCGAATCGTCAACCGTGGGTGTTCTTCGAGCAGCGGCGCCTCAAGTGAGAAGCTGCTGTAGCGGTTGGGTTGGGTGGTAATAACCTCAACACTGGCATTTTCTGGAAGGACGTTAAGCAGTGCTTTTACCAGCGCAGTGGTACGGAACGAGCCTGCCGACAGGTCGGGTTGGTAGTAAAAACTCAGCAGCAATACTCTCAAAATCAACTCCAACGGATGTGCGTGGTCAGTGAGCAACTACTGAAAACGGCTTCAATGCACTGATTAGTTACTGAACAACCAAATTCGGGATGCCAGGTTGATCCAACAATCCTTACCTGGTCGGCCCCTTGCATCGATACGACGACTTTTTTTCCTTCACCCATGTCGGCAACAAAACCGTTGGCCTCCGGAAGGAAGGTGACATCTGGGTGGATATAAATACGCGAAACTGCCACAGACTGATTGCAGGTCAACTGATCAACCACCTCTAGTCCATCGTCAGCAAAAGTCCAGGTACGTTGGTGACGGGGGGAACCCTGCAGTCGTCGATAACCATCGTGACTTGCCTGAATGCAGATGAATTTTTCCGCCAGATCAAATCGCTCGATACTCGGCCTTGCACGCCTAGCGACGCGAAACCCTGCCCAGACCTCAGAGGAGTTCTGCCCGGCGACTTCAACTGTACTATGGGCACCAGTGCTACGTTGACGCTGGCGTTCAGGTCCTTCTCCATATTGCGACGTGCCGGAGTTGACCACTAATCGCTGCCCGAAAACACTTAGTTCAAAGCTCAACGTATCGGCGTGTGCATGGCCTGGCTGATAGTCAGGGCCGACCTGAGCCAGATCGAGTATCGCCTTGACACCCGCAGAGGGCGTAACGACAGCGTAGCCGGTCGCAGTATTAAGAAAGGCGGAAGGTAGTACATCGCCAGCGGCGTCTGGTATACCTAGCAGCGCTGCATAGCCTTGGATATGTTCAAAATCAGGGGCAATGCCGAACGCAGCATCATTAAAAAAGCTAATTTTTCCATCCAGATGCAACATACTGCGCAACCATGCCATGCCTCGCGCGACAACAGGTTCCCAGACCGGCAAACGCTTCATCAGGGCTGGTAATTGTGCACGCCGAGCCAAATTAACCAAATCGCACATATCCCATAAAAGCGTCGCGTGATACATAGGCGACAGCTCAAAATGGCCACCATCTTGTAAAAACTGCTCTCTGACTTCCTCATCAAGTATCTGTAACCCCTTGGCGAGCCAAGCGTCTGCCTGGACACCCGACAGATAGGTGCCGGCGAATACCAGAGCCTTGCCATTGGCAAACAGATGGTTACCCAATATGTGGTATTCCACCTGCTGCGCAAGAGCATCCGTTTGGCTGGCCAGACTGCCTAACATAACGTCGGCCCGAGAGTCGCTGCGAGAATGCCATTTCACCAAGTTGACGATACGCAACGAAAGCGGATAAGGCTCCCAACCATTACCGACAACTGGGGGATTGGCATGACTCCAGTTCTGGATCAAGGTATCGGCCAGACCCGGAGTTTTATCAATATCAATGGCGTTCAGGTCGTCGAGATAATGCAAGTTGTAAAGCCAAAGCTTACTGTGCTGCCCCGAGTGCCAATCGGCTGCGTCGCGCACCCCCCCCCGGACTCCAAGGAAGGTGAATCCAACGCCGTCGTCAGTCGATAGTCTACTCCACGCCGGAGCATCCCAACGCTCGACCCAGCTACGAGCCGTAATGTCGCGGAACTGTCCGAGGCCCACCCGAACAAAACGGTAGTACAGTCGATACGCCACCTGCCGGAAGGTGAGGTATCGGACGGTATGAACCAGTCGACTGATTTTTTGAAGTGACATTCCGCCGATCAACCCTGCTGGTTACGCAACATGGCAGCCACTTCTACCGATACTCGAGCAACCTCGATGATTTCTTCATAAGGGATGACCGGCTGGGTACCACGCTCAATGGCTTGCAAAAAGGCGCTTGCACACTGTCGCTGCCCTTTGTCCTGCTTCCACAGATTGAACTTACTGAAACCCGGCCAGCCGAAACCTTTCAACTTACGGAAGTTGTCAAGTTGCAGCACTCGGCCAGCAGCGAACACTTCAACCCGCTCTTTGGGGAAGCTGCCAGCGCCATTTGCCAAGTACAAAATCGTCCCGAATGAGCCGTCTTCAAATCCCAGCGTAATTGACGCTTTATCCTCACAGACCTCTACTGCCGGAGAGTCACCCATCCGTCGCGCCTGAATGGAAACGATAGGGCTGCCCACCAGATAGCGCATCAAGTCGATGAAGTGACAGGCCTCACCGATGATCCGACCACCGCCGACCGTAATGTCCTGGGTCCAATGACTGGATGGAATGGCCCCCGCATTCATGGTCATGATGAAGGTTTTTGGCTCTTTGACAGCTTCCAGCAAACTCTTCATCTTCTGCACCTGGGGTGCAAAGCGGCGATTGAAACCCACCATCAACTGTGGCCCCTTGCCTTGCAGGTGAGCGGTTTGATAGGCGGCCTTCACCTCCTCCAATTCGCCCTCTGTAATTGCCAGCGGTTTCTCGACAAATACGTGCTTGCCTGCCAGCAACGCCTTGGCGACAAACCGCGCATGACTGTCATGGCGTGTCACAATGGCAATGGTATTGATCGACGAGTCCGCCAGCATTGCATCCATATCGGTCGAGGCTTGAGCAAAACCGGATTTCGCCCCATGAATGACGCTATTGATGCCACCCGCAGTAACGATCGTATGGAACTGCGCGCCTGCGGCCTTAAAGGCAGGAATCAGGACGCGAGAGGCATAATTGCCAGCACCAATGAACCCCATGACCGGACGTTGTGCGTCAAAAGTCGCGGACGTTGAAAGCGGCACCTGCCGCACGGCACGCTCGGCGACCGGCGAGGTGTACAGCAACAGCATACCGAGGCCTGACTTGTCTTGGGTCAGGGCTTCATATGCGTCTGGAGCGTCCTCAAAGGCAAAGCGATGGGTGATCAGCGTCTTGACTTCCAATTGGCCACTGTCAAGCATGTCCAGGACCGCTTCAAAATTCCGTTGTTCAGTCCAGCGCACGAAGCCCACAGGGTAATCCTGTCCCTTTTCTTCATACTCGGGATCGTAACGCCCTGGACCATAGGAACAGGAAACCTGGAAGCTCAATTCCTTCTCGTAGAAATCGGCGCGGTTGAGCTCCAGTCCAGTTACGCCCACTAAAATGATCCGTCCACGCTTGCGACTCATCCGCGCAGCCTGGGTTACCGGGTCATTGGATTTGGTCGACGCGGTGATGATCACGCCATCGACGCCTTGGCCGCGACTGAAGGCCAGGCCTGCGGCCACGGGGTCTTCGCCCTTCCCAGGGTTGCAAATCTGCGCACCGTACTGACGAGCCAGTTCGAGTTTCGCCTCATCAAAGTCAATTGCCAGCACACGGCAGCCGTGTGCCCGCAACAACTGCACGGTGAGCAGCCCGATCAGACCAACACCGGTGACCACAAAGGCTTCGCCCAGCGTCGGTTGTGCCAATCGAATGCCCTGCAAGCCAATGCTGGCCACTACGACGAATGCCGCGGACTCATCATCGACGCTGTCAGGGATGCGCGCGCACAGATTTTTCGCTACTTTAACCACATCGGCGTGAGGACCGTTTGAAACAACACGATCACCGGTCTTGAGCCCTTGCACACCAGCACCAACCTCGCCCACCACGCCTACATTGCAGTACCCGAGAGGAAGTGGCTGAGCCAGCTTGGATTGTACGGCCTCAATCGTCGTCATCAGACCATCGGTGTTGACCTTCTCCAGCACCATCCTGACCTTTTCAGGCTGTTGGCGTGCCTTATCCAGATAGGATGCCTTGCCGAAGCCCACCAGCATCCGCTCGGTACCGGCAGAGATCAGAGACACGGTAGTGTTGATCACCACATGTTCACGGGAGACTTGCGGCGCGGGGGCTACTGTTACGGTTGTGCCGCCCTTGGCCATATCTTGAAGAATCTGCTTCATACCACCCTCAACGCAAAAATATTATTTACAATCCACGCAATACACTTCGGTAGCAAGATCATTCACCTTGTTGCCGACTGAATAGGCAAACAGGGTGTTATCACGGGCGATCCCGTGGGGGAACTGAACGGCACCAAACTGGAAGAGCCGATAAGGTAAAAAGTCCTTATCTTTGGAAAACAAAATCCGAGGGGACAAATTTGCTTTGCTCACCACTACTACATCGGATTTGTTCTCGATTATTCCAGGGCCAGGCCGACGATCCAGAAGCGCCATAAAGGGGTTACCCTTTTGATCCGAAGGCTCAGTAGCTGTCGAGAATACAAAGTAGTCATGCAACTCGCAGCCATAGATACACGAACCATTGATATCTAAAAGCGGCTCAGACACCCATTTTCCGTCACGTTGGACCAGCAATCTGATGGTGTTCCGAGTAATTTGCGTGTCCGTCGCATAAAGCAGGCCCTGTTCTATAGGAAACGCGATACAAGCGCGATGGGCCTGATCCCCCCTTAGAATGGGTTCTACTTGGGCGAAACCTTCTTTGACCATCCAAATACTGGCCGAGTGCTCAAAATCACCTGCCAACAGCCAGATACAGCCACGCTTAGGGTCCGGCACCAGACCATGAATGTGATTGATTTCACCCGTGGCAAAGGAATAGGCCACGGTCCACCCAGCATCTTCACCACGCTTATAAACGTGGACCGGATCGCGCTGTCGGTTGCCAAAATACTCGCCGAAGTAGATACCGTCCTCAAAACCCGGAACGCCCTCGATAACGGAAAAGCTCAGCGGTCCACGACCTACCCTGAACGAAAACTCACAACGTAACTGCCCCTGCTCGGGACAATAGCTGTAAAGCTTGGCACCATAAGAAAAAAAATACAGGCCCTGAAAAAAAGCCCCTGTTCCGAAGCCCAGTCGTGCCAGACGAAACGTCCAGCGGGATGCCGCCAGCAAGCGTCTTTTACTCGACTCAGGCACAGTAACCAAGCGCTCAAGGACACCGTCTTCAGTGCGTCGATACAACGTATTGGCCTTCCCCAGCACCAGACGTCCCGCGTCATCCAGAAATAAAGGTTTCAACCTGGGCAATACATATTCCGGCTTCATGAGCCCACCCAGAAATAGGGATAACCGGAGTGATTTCTTGCATCAAGAAACGCAATCAGCGCCTTGGCCGAAAGGACCTCGACAACCACTCCGTCGATAACCGCGGTTTTCAGCAAACCGGCTGCCAGCAAGTCCTTACACAGCGTCCGTTCACCAAAATGCAACGCGCCCCAACGAGGTGCGCGCTCACGCAGCACGCGGGACTCCTCGAAGTCGCCATCCTTAATGAGAAAATGCTTCTCGACATACCAATCACTGACCGGCCATTCTGCATCCTTCACATCCTCAGCCACATGGATCATTGTGAGACTATGCGTCAGGTCAGTCCCCAGGCCCACGATCAGTGCATCATGTTCGACGCAACGGCTCCAGGAAGAGTTCACGCCACAAGCCAGGGGTGAATTTCCCGTCAGATTACCGTCCATCAGTACCTCGGCAAGCTTGCCTGAGGCCACCATCGTATTGATCGGATGACGACTACGTACCGAACCGGCACGCTTATGCAACGCACCAGGCAAAACGCCGGTCTTTATCCGCGACTTCTGCACGTTGTAGACGTAGACCTTGTCATCGGGCTTGGTCGACAGGTACTCCTCCACCGAACGCGAATTGCTGAACATAGGCATCGCCGGCATTGCCAGCGTACCGCTGGCACCGACTACCCCTAGCAAAAACTCGACCATTTCATCAGGCCCGGACACCCGCCCTTTAAAAGGTGCAAATGCGGAGTGCACTACCATCAAGGAACCCGCACGAGCACCGCAGTCTTTGAGATAACGATCTAATGCAAGGTAATCGAAAGGTTTGGTCTGCTCTGTCTCGGTAGGGCGCTTCTTCTTGGCGCTTTTCTTTACCTTGCCGGCCAGACGTTGAACGTTGCGCCAATACACACGCCGGCCGAGCATTTCGATATGCGGCGACAGAGCAAAAATCTTCTTAACCAATCCTGTATTTGCCATGATGCTAGGACCTGTTCCTTAAAAAATGCGTATAGAAGTAGTCGTATGACTTCTTGTGCTCCGCACAGATGAAGTCCAACTTCACCTGTGAGGTCGAGGCGTGTTCCTTGTCAAAAACCCGCACTCCTGGGACATGTTCAATGCTCAAGCCATGCCTGCGCAACTGTTCGGCAACAAAGCCTTCTTCCCCAAACAGAAAACGTGGGTAAGCGACGTCGGCGCCCTTGGCAAAGTAACGCCGGGTGAAAATCATGAACGAACCATGGGCACCATACATAGGTGACTCCACCGCAGCGGCCGTCGGGGTCGCGCTTGTAAGGCCGCGATCACGTCGTTGCTCACGGGAACGTGCCAACTCACGCATACGTACCAGCTTGTGGTACCAACGAAATAGCACAATGTTAGAGCAAACCATCCGCATGAAGTTGATCTTACGTGCCGTCGGGCGGCTCATCATCTTCGGATTCAAGTCCCGGCCATCCTTATCGGAAAAAATGCCGGGGGCTATCAAACCGGTTTCGTTGCCCAATGGATGCGCCAAGAGAGTCTGAAAAAAATCCTCGGCAACCACCAGATCAACGTTGCAAACCACCACGAAGTCATAGCTCTCAACCCCTTGAGGCTGACTCGCCAATGCTTTATTAAATGCTGGAAAATAGCCGACATTTTCGTTTTTCAGATGTTTGAATGAGTAAGCGTAGTCACTGGAGGAAAAGTCCTTAATCGGTGAAATGGTTGAATTGTCCGCAAGGACTACATCCAACACCAGACCTGGACAGGCCCGATAAGCCAGATCGACAGACGCCAGAAAACGACCTGCGTCTTCGTAGGCGTTATAACAAACAGGAACCAAGAGAATTTTCACTTCAGACCTCAATTAGACTTTAACTCTCATCAACAAAAACAATAAAATCCATTGAACCGTAAAAACCAATGGAAGTGTCAGCCAACTCATAGAGCTTATTATGTAGGTCTGATAACTTATAGCAACGAAATAAACAAAGAACACAATTGCAAACGCACTATTCTTATGACTCAACAGGCGCCAATAACCAAGATTACAAAGAAGCCCCATAAAAAAAGCAAAAAACATGCTACCTATCAGACCAAAGTCATTGATAATTCCGCGAAAAACCGTAAACAAATTACCCTTAACATAATCTCCATAAGTATAAAACTCATCATATATACCCATAGGCAAACTACGATCATCACCAGCCAACTGAAATAGAGACATAAACGTATAATAACCCATCGTCAGCGTATCATGTCGATAACTCATCAAAGACTCACCCAAATAACGCTCAGAAAACCAGTCAGAAAAAGCGGGCAAATGCACGGAAGAGTAGGTAACCAAATAATACCTAAGGCGATTCAATATCAACGTTGTGTCATCAAGCTCATAAATACCTCGAGACAAAAATGAGGCAATGACTATAGGAAACACTAACAACCCATACAGAGATAAACTGCGAAAACCCTGATAATTAATCAGCGTGTAATTTTTATCATAGACTCTAGCAACCAAAAGCCCACCAAGAAACAAAAAAATAGAAAAGAAAAAAAGCCCTTTAGCACTTTGTAGAAACATTACGAGCAAGGCTGGAAGAAAAGACACTATTAGAAGTTTTATTTTTCCTTTGGCAGCGCCACGCGCACCATACACCAAACCACCGAAAACAGCAGTGTAATAGCTACACTGTAGACCAAGCTGCGCATAAACACTGGATACAATTTCACCTGAGTAACGTTTTCCAGCGTAAACGCCACCTACAGCAATCGGATTCGCGAGCAGTTGGTCAATCGAAATTCCTTGTTGCAATACGCCCATAAAAATCATCAATGCCGAAAATCCGGCAGCACCATAAAATGCCGCGACAATCAACGGTCTATTAAAGTAATAACTTGAAGGCAACTTGCTCTCATTTCGAGCTAATGCGATGTACCACGGAAAGAAAAAACAGGATAAGGAAAAAGCAAAACAGAACGACAATATATATAAAATAACCAAAGGATTAACGGGAGCTTCGAAAGCTACCAGAAGGGGAAACATAGTATAAAAAAACCAAAAAAGCAAAAATATAGAAACCGGATTTAACCAGATTCTAAAAACTTTTTTAGCGCACCACGCTCCGAGCAGAAAGAAAAAAGACAAAAACAAACTTATACATTTAAAAACCCAAAAATTATCCATTCTTTAATTTCCGCTGATACTTCCACATAAACATAACCAACAACAACACCTCAGCCAAAACAAAAGCTACTGACGCCCCGACGGCATCGTAGAAGTACGACGCCACCAGTGAAAACAGAAAAATAGAGGCCCCCACAGCAAATACAGAGCGCGCAAAATAGGCCTGTGCACCGATTAACGTTAACCCCACAGCTCCAAACATGGCATTTGCAACACCAAATATCACCGCCGGTGCCAGCAATACGATAAGCAGAAGCACTTCGTCGCCGAACCCAGGCAGCAAACCAAAGAGGTGTCCTACATAGATCGCAAACACCCCAAGCGGCATTACAAAGAACATTACGCCTAGCTGAATCCGCGTATTAATCCAGATCAGATCAAATGCCTTCGATGGCGTTTTTTCCTCAACCGGCAACAACGACCAAGCTTTAACGGCTTTAGGCATGAACAGTTGATTAAGTGGCCGAGCCAAGGCTTGGATACTTTTTACTACCTTCTCGGCCACGGCATAGGCGGAGACGGCTGCGCTGTTGGAAACGCCGGCTAGAATCAGGATATTGGCACCGCGAAACAGTGCTACAGAGATGTTGCCGAAAAACAGGTGACGCCCATCACCGAGTAGAGAAACAATCGAACGAACACTCATCGAGCGTAAGTTTCCTGCACCGAAGCGGTAAAGCAAATAGAAAAAAGCAGCGATACCGGACGCTAAAAAACTACCCGCCAATATTAGCGAAGCGAGCAACAGATCCGTCGCCCCGCCCACAAAAAGATAAATGGCCAATACAGCACCGAACCGCGAAACCAATACAAAAACCGCTAACGGTAAGTTGCGTTCGACGGCCTGAAAATAATAATTGCATTGAAAAATCATGCCCAGCACGAAGCATAACCAAGCCAGCAGTACGGCCAAACTGCCGTCAGAAAAGAGATGGTAAGCGCCAGCCAAAGGAAGCGCCGACACGAAAAACAAAAAAATACGCGCGCCAAGAATATTAAAAAAACACTCGGCCTCCTCTGACAGATCACCCTGCTTTCGCGCCTCAACAATAGAATTCACGCCACTGGTGTCGAAACTGTAAAGGCAAACGGTCAGCACGTAAAATGCCATGGCTTCTGCCACAACCAGTTCGGCAAACGCGCCCTTACCCAACAATGTCAGCAAATAAGGAAAGACCAGCAGGGGGAACAATGCGTTAGCCCCTTGTATTGCCATCAACGATATACCGTTGACAACGTTTGCGTTAACCCGCACGCATAATCCTCATAGAGCGTTCCCGATGCCTGAGGAACAGGCTTCATCTGAATCAGCGGCAAGGCGCCAGCATTGCCCCGTAACGAGATTAGCCAAGACTGGCTGAATCAATTGCATACTGGCTTGCCTCTCAGTATTCCAGACAGTTTCTCAAGTACGGACATGCGGATGAACGCTCGCGTCCATCCGCCTCATTTACACTCTTTCATTGGCCCATTGCATAACCCGAAGGTTCGCGGTCAAGCCGACCACACGCCACGAGTATCAACGACTTTGTGAGTCTCAAGGATGGTAGCCGGGATTTTCTTGAAGGTCTTGTGATCCACCAGAAGTACGATAACGTCCGCATCGGCGATTGCCGACTCGGTTGTAACCAGCTTCAGTTGATCAGCCAATTGACTCGGCAATGCTTCGATGTTCGGCTCAACAGCAACGACCGTACCTGGGTGAGAGGCCAGGATTTTCCGGGTAATGGCAAGTGCAGGGCTCTCGCGCAAGTCATCAATATCCGGCTTGAATGCCAAGCCCAAACAGGCAATCGTTACTTCACGAGCAGTCTTGTCTGGATTGGCCTGAAGAAACTCGGCCACCGCCAGCTTGGTCTTTTCCAACACCCACTCAGGCTTACTATCATTGACCTCACGTGCCATGCGAATCAGACGGGCTTCCTTCGGTGTCTTGCTGACAATGAACCAAGGATCAACGGCAATGCAGTGCCCACCTACACCTGGCCCAGGCTGTAGGATATTCACACGAGGATGGCGATTGGCCAGGCGAATCAACTCCCAGACATTGATCTGCAGCTTGTCGCAAATCATCGACAGTTCGTTGGCAAACGCAATATTGGTATCGCGGAAGCTGTTTTCGGTCAGCTTGCACATCTCCGCCGTTCTGGCATTGGTGATGACACACTCGCCCTCAACGAAGATCTGATACAGCGAGACGGCCGCCGCAGAGCACTTTGGCGTCATGCCGCCAATCACCCGATCGTTCTGTACCAACTCGCGCAGTACGTGACCCGGCAATACACGCTCCGGACAGTGGGCAATACGAATATCGGAATCTTCGCCGCAATCCTGGGGGAAACTCAAGTCCGGACGCGCAGATGCCAGCCAGGCAGACATCTGTTCGGTTGCGCCGACGGGAGAAGTGGACTCCAAGATAACCAAGTCGCCCTTTTTAAGAACCGGAGCAATGGCCTCACTGGCCGATTGAATATACCCCAGATCAGGCGTGTAGTCCGCGTTGAAGGGGGTAGGCACGGCGATCAAGAACGCGTCAGCCGCTTCTGGAGTCGTCGTCGCTCGCAGATAACCGTTAGTCACGGCTGCGTGCACCACCATATCCAGGTCGGGCTCAACAATATGAATACTGCCCTTATTGATGATCGCGACTGTATCTGAATTGACGTCAACACCAATTACGTGTTTTTTGCGCGACGCAAATACAGCAGCAGTGGGAAGCCCAATATAGCCAAGGCCGACAACAGAGATAGTTTGAAACGGCATAATGTTCCTTACAACGATTTGAACTTGGAATGACTAGGCCACGTGCAGTTTTTTTTCACTCAGCGCCGGAATTTCAGGTGATGCGTGAAAGGCCCTGGACTCACTTACTGATCCAATGCTGCCAGCGCCGCCAGTATACGTTTGCAAGCATCCCCTTCGCCGTAAGGATTGTGCGCATAACTCATATTCGCGTAGGCGACGGGGTCTTCCAACAACTGCTTAAGCTCCTGAACGATGCGTTCCGTTTGCGTACCCACCAGCTTGACCGTACCAGCAGCTACAGCCTCGGGTCGCTCAGTGGTATCGCGCATGACCAGTACTGGCTTGCCCAATGAGGGGGCCTCTTCCTGGATACCGCCCGAGTCGGTAAGAATGATGTACGAACGACTCATCATGTAGACGAAGGGCAAATATTCCAGAGGCTCTATCAAATGGACGTTGTTGATACCGGTCAGCAATCGATTGACGGGCTCACGAACATTCGGATTCAGGTGTACGGGGTAAACAATATCGACCTCTGGATGAGCCGTGGCAACCTCTATAAGCGCTCTACAGATTCGCTCAAAACCGTCGCCAAAACTCTCGCGTCGGTGTCCGGTCACCAGAATCAACTTGCGACTTGAATCGAGAAAAGCCGCTGGAGCAGCCGCCCGAGCCCTGAGATCGCTATCCTGATCAAGTCGATTGACGACCTCCAACAGAGCATCGATGACAGTGTTTCCGGTGACCACGATGCGATCAGCGCTGACGCCTTCGCGCAGCAGATTATCCTGGGAGTTTGACGTTGGAGCAAAGTGCAAATTAGCCAACGCGCCAGTGAGCTTGCGGTTACCCTCTTCGGGCCATGGCGAATAGAGATTACCCGTGCGCAAACCCGCCTCTACGTGCGCTACCGGGATCTGTTGAAAGTACGCCGCCAGACTCGCAGAAAATGTTGTCGCCGTATCGCCGTGAACCAAAACTATATCCGGCTGAAATTCCGCCAATATCGCTTTCATGCCTTGCAGGATTGATGTCGTGACGTCTGTCAGATCCTGGCCTGCCTTCATGATGTTCAAATCATAATCGGGCTGGATGTCAAACAACTCCAAAACCTGGTCCAACATTTCTCGATGCTGGCCAGTAACGCAGACCTTGGCCTCAAAGCGCTCATCGGCTGCCAGCGCAAGAGCTAACGGAGCCATCTTGATCGCCTCGGGACGAGTACCAAAAACGCACAATGTCTTCACACGACAACTCCAAAATCAAAGAAACAAGTACATCCAGGCTCGATACCTTCGCAGAAGCCTTCCTGGACGCCCATTATTAAAAGCACACAATACAGGGCTGGATATAAAATTGAACGCCCGAAAAATGAAGCGAAAATCCCAATCACTGCAAGCTTTCACATCCTTGCTCAGCAATAGCTATATTTTTCACAGATCGGATTAGCCAAAGCCCCCTCAACCAGTATCAATAAGCCATCATTCGCAATGAGGGAAAATCAAACGCTACGTTCATATGTCTGCTACCGCACTGAAAACAATACTTCGCTCATCACTATCAACCTCAAGGCGAAGCCTAAGATCACCTTGAATTCAATTCGATTGATGGTGACCGCAACATTTTCGTCCCTACGCCTTAATACGAGCAGCGTAGGTCATCATGACTAAAGCAAAAAGCAGGGAGATGACTGAGCTAGCTGAGGGAATAGGGCTATTTCCTGATTTTTCAGCCCTTTTCGAGGGTCCAACCAGTTATGCCTCAGTCGCCTCGACGCTTTAGACTCGAATCTAACTCTAGAATTTCGACGCTTCGATGAATTTCCTCCTTGAAAACTTCGTTATTTTCAGCAGCCCCACCGGCTCGGCGACGCTGACCCAAGCTATTGTGCAACTCGGCTACGTGGCCTCGGAGCATAACATACAGACCGAACGATCCATGCAAAGCGGTCCTCAAACCGCTTCCGTACAAGCGGTCAATTCACGCCAACAGATGGCGCTACACCTTGCCTGAGGCAACAGACCGATCATGACATGCGCATGATTATCCATAACAACCTGAAAATCAAAGCCGCATCAACCGCGATCACTCGGGCTCCGCGGCAGAGCATTAGTGACATCCCCTTCCATCATCGCAGGAGCTACTGAGTGCGAAAAATTTTCACCACCCTCTTTTTTCAACAAGAACAGCTGCCTAAGAACTACGCCCCCCAAACCTACAATGAAACCTAGTAAAACCCCCAAGACTATAAGCAGGGTTTTACGAGGCTTTACAGGCTCCAAGGGTTCCAATGCCACCCTATCAATAGTCACAAGCTTGATACGGCTAATATCAAGATTTAGATTGCGCAGGCGCGCCTCTTCTGCACGCAGCGGCTCCACGTCACGCAAGAAAAGATCCTCTTTTTCACGCGCATTCAGCACTTCAATTTTGCGGTTCACCTCGAGAAGCTGTAGCTCCTTGACGATCTCCGCTATGCGTGCCTCGGTAAAGTCATCGGACTTGCGCCGTACCAAGGCTGTTCTTTCCGCCAGGAGCGCGTCTACGCCCATGAAGTACAGCGGAATCTGCTGATTGTTGATTTCTGTACGCATTACGCTTGAAGAGCCACCGCGATCAGCTTCCCCCAAGGAAGACGGCGTCGCTGGTTTTTTTATACCCAGCGAGCGTGCGATACCGATGGCTTCGTCCAACTGTGCAACCCGGTTGGCACGTCGCGTCTTCAATTGTGCCCTGAGCGCCTTCAACTCATCGCGCAACTGAGCACGACGCACAGTGTCGGCCTCCATCAACGATGCGATTTTAGCCTCTTTACTATTCTCGTAACTGGCTCGGGCCGCATCCAGCTTGCCGTTGATTTCATTCAACCTGTTGTCGACGATGACTTCCATGTCATTAGCAATCTGCTGCCGCTCAATCTTGATCGCGTAATCAACCAGACCGTTAAGAATCGCTACACCATCCACATTCTTCGGATAGTTCATCGACAACTTTATGTAAGCGCTTAGGGAGTCGGCTTTTTTAGGATCAGGGAGGGTTAGCCTGATAGAGTCAGCATTAAATTCTTCGAAACTTTGCTCCAACGTTCGCCCCGGACGCTCAAATTCTTCGAACAATTTTCGGTTTTCACGAAAAAAACCAAGACGCGTGTCGTAGGATTCCAGTGATGCTCCAACTTTTTTCAGGGCAGCGCCTGGCGGCAATTTATAAATGTCCGAACGATTCAGCGCATCAAGCTCATTTATCGCGGCGGGCCTGAGCACACTGCTGACATGGTACTCAGGAGTAGCAACATATGCATAAACGGCGGCGACCAAGCCAAACCCGGCGGCAACCGCGACGATGCACAGCTTCTGTCGCCAAATGGCTTGAGAAAGCACAAAAAGGTCTATGTGATCATCTGAAAGGGAAACAGGAGGGGCGCGGAAGCTACTACTCACAACAAAAACCTGCCTTCAAAGAGAAACTGCGGGCTCGTTATGCAGACGATTTTGTGGGTTTCTTATACTTATAGGATCAGCCAACAAAGCCAAGCGTCGCTGCCGGGCGTTGGGCACACAAAATGACCGTTATCGAGAACAGGTTGCATTTTGCCATCTCCTCAATACATTACAAGACTTGACATGCCTGCAGGAACAATCTGACGCTGCTTGCTCTAGGCAATGCAGATGGGCGCCTGACGGAAAAACGCGGTCCCGCATGAAGTCGGCATCAATATGAACTCAGCAACAAGCGTGAAGATCACGCACTCCGCATGCCCGACCAGCCGACGAACGGTAGCTACCAGTTAAAAATAGTACTCCCATCAGAGACTATCAAAGCTTTTGATCTGCTGCTTACGTCTTCCGTTTCGTTTCCTCAGCAAACCCAGAAACGGCCCTATCAACATCCCGGCAATCAATGCCAACGTAACAAACACCGAAACCGGCATCTGCGGCGTACTCCATCCCAGAAACGCCAGTGCGACGTTCTGCTGGTTTTCCAATACGAACGCCAGGATCGCCAAAGCGGCGAGCAGGACAATCAGCACCAAAATAACGCGCTTGACCCCACGCATGAACCTCTCCTAATTCCAAAAAACCTCAGACGCCCTCTTCTTCGTCTTCGTTCACTCGATCCCGCAATTCCTTGCCCGGCTTAAAGTGAGGCACAAACTTGCCATCGAGACTGACGGACTGCCCGGTTTTCGGGTTACGACCAACGCGAGGGGCACGATAATGCAGTGAGAAGCTACCAAAGCCGCGAATTTCTATGCGATCACCGGTGGCGAGGCACTGAGACATTTGTTCAAGCATGGTCTTGATGGCCAGCTCGACATCCTTGGATGAGAGCAGCCCTTGATGGGTGACAATTCGTTCGATCAACTCCGACTTCGTCATATTTTTCCCTTCTTTTTCAAGCAGCTAGGAAAAGCGCTCCGAAGGTTTTAGCATGACCTGATGAATTTGAACAGCCTGTCTCTTGACTTATCTTGCCCAAGTAGCAGCACAGCACACAAGAGACCAAATTCAAGCGCGCAGCATCAAGGAAAACGCTCCCCTTTCTGCAGGAGCGCTGATACATGCAAATTTCGGCGACCAATGTCTACGAGGGCGTTTAGGTGGCGTTAAGGGCTGACCGATCGGTAATAGAGCCCCTCCCCTCCCTTCCCACGACTTCGCTGCCGCGCCGAGCCCCGCACTGCCAGCTGTCAAACGTCGTAGACAGCAATGCAAGGTGGTGACAACGCAGACTGCCCAGATTATCGAGCACTCTCAAGCGAGTTTTTTTTCTTTGCCCTGATCAACCCGGTTAATGTGTCGACACTTCTCATTGCAGGCCTCTCTATAAATCTGAAAGTTAAAGCACAGACAAATATCAGAACAGGAGTAGCCAACACAATCACCCCCCAATACTGAAGGAACGTCAACTGGCTAGCACTTACACTTCCGAGCACAAACTTGAAAATCACAAATAGCAAAATCCCGTGGAGCAGATAGATACTATACGCCATCTCACCCATAGCACGTGACACTTTAAGTTTGAGCAGACCAAATATACTATTCCCCCCGGCGATCAAGCAAAAAACAATCATTAACAACAACTTTGGCTCAAACCCAACATAGATGGTTGGATATCGGGTCACGACGAACACAATAACCCCTACGATAATACATGTTGCCAACCTTGAAACAGCAAATGCATTAAAGCGATCGTAGCGCACCAGAAAGGCTGCACCCATCCCACCTAAAAACAACCAACCGAAGTCATATCTATACCCATAAACCTCAAATACATATACCGCCAGTACCGCCAAGAACAAATACCTGAAAGGCGGACGCAGACCTATAGCTAGCGCGATGACCGGGAGAAACAGATAGAAAAACCACTCATAGGGCAATGTCCATGTAACCCCCGCACTGATGTACCTTGTACCCAAGAGACCATTTAAATCTGGGGCGCCAACGACCCTAAACCCAATCCACTTCAACCCCCCTATCAAAATTTCATCGATCGGTTGCACCAACCCATCCCTAGTGAGCACCCATACAATCAAGAATAATAAAGCCATGGAAAACAAATAAAGAGGTGTCAATCTCAAAAAGCGAGAGATATACAAACGAAGCCAATCAACCTTTCGTCCCCGCGATTCTAATAATTTGTTAAAAAAAAGAAAGCCGGTAATCATGAAGAATAAAGCGACACCAATTTGACCAAAGTGCACAAAAAGCCTGGAAGGAGGCAAAGCCCAGACACCTGATTGCAAATAGTAATACCATATGCACGAATGATGAAGAAAAACAAAAAAAGCGAGATACCCTCGTAAACCATCTATGGTCACAAATCGACCGTGAGCAGAAGGAGCTACCAATTTATTCACGATTAAATTAGTTGATAACAACGCAATCATGAGTGCCGCCAACGCAGCAAATGCACTTATCATTTCCACTTGAACACATATTTCCTGAATGAACCGATGGGCAATTGCATAATATACGGTTTTTTTGCTAGAACATGCCCCCCATACATAAACATGTAACAATATAGATTCACGCCTTGGTATACCTCATCTCAACAAGTCCGTGGCCGCAGACAAAAAAACCAAGACAGGAGCGTCAACCTAATTCACTGAGCTACACGATTTGAGGCGCCAAGCTTACAGCAGAGGATAGACTGATAGAAACGACACCGGTCACAGCTTCAGGCCAAATCCCACCCACAAAAAAGGGCGACCGAAGTCGCCCTTTTTCTATGGTCTAGCAGAACTTAGTTCTGTTTTTCCATTTGTGCACGCAGCAGGTCGCCCAGAGTGGTCGGGCCTGCAGCGATGTCAGAGGTCGCTGGCTTGTCGCGCAGGCTCTGGATCGCTTCTTTCTCTTCGATCTCGTCTTTCGACTTGATGGAGAGTTGGATTACGCGGCTCTTGCGGTCAACGCTGATGATCTTGGCTTCTACTTCCTGGCCTTCTTTCAGAACGTTGCGCGCGTCTTCAACGCGGTCACGGCTGATTTCGGAGGCTTTCAGAGTCGCTTCGATATCGTCGGCCAGAACGATGATGGCGCCTTTGGCGTCAACTTCTTTCACAGTGCCTTTAACGATGGCGCCTTTGTCGTTCTCTTGAACGTACTCAGAGAACGGGTCGCTTTCCAGCTGCTTGATACCCAGGGAGATGCGCTCGCGCTCTGGGTCAACCGACAGGATAACGGTGTCCAGCTCGTCGCCCTTCTTGAAACGACGAACAGCTTCTTCGCCCACTTCGTTCCAGGAGATGTCGGACAGGTGAACCAGGCCGTCGATGCCGCCGTCCAGACCAATGAAGATACCGAAATCGGTGATCGACTTGATGGTGCCGGAGATCTTATCGCCCTTGTTGAACTGGCCAGAGAAATCTTCCCATGGGTTAGATTTGCACTGCTTGATGCCGAGGGAGATACGACGACGCTCTTCGTCGATGTCCAGAACCATAACTTCCACTTCGTCGCCGACTTGTACGACTTTCGAAGGGTGGATGTTCTTGTTGGTCCAGTCCATTTCGGAAACGTGTACCAGGCCTTCCACGCCTTCTTCCAGCTCTGCGAAGCAGCCGTAGTCGGTCAGGTTGGTTACACGCGCGGTAACGCGGGTGCTTTCTGGGTAACGAGCCTTGATAGCGACCCATGGATCTTCGCCCAGCTGCTTCAAGCCCAGGGAGACACGGTTGCGCTCACGATCGTACTTCAGAACCTTGACATCGATCTCGTCGCCAACGTTGACGATTTCGGAAGGATGCTTGATACGCTTCCAAGCCATGTCGGTAATGTGCAGCAGGCCATCGACGCCACCCAGATCGACGAATGCGCCGTAATCGGTGAGGTTCTTGACGATACCTTTGACTTGTTGGCCTTCCTGCAGGGATTCCAGCAGAGCTTCACGCTCGGCGGAGTTCTCTGCTTCCAGGACGCTGCGACGGGAAACGACAACGTTGTTGCGTTTCTGATCGAGCTTGATGACCTTGAATTCGAGTTCCTTGCCTTCCAGGTGCGTGGTGTCGCGCACTGGACGAACGTCGACCAAAGAACCTGGCAGGAACGCACGGATGCCGTTAACGTCGACAGTGAAGCCGCCTTTAACCTTACCGTTGATAACGCCCTTGACCACTTCTTCAGCTGCGAAGGCTGCTTCGAGAACAATCCAGCATTCAGCGCGCTTGGCTTTTTCACGGGACAGCTTGGTTTCACCGAAACCGTCTTCAACCGAGTCCAGAGCAACGTGAACTTCGTCACCGACATTGATTGTCAGATCGCCAGCATCGTTGTAGAACTGTTCAAGCGGGATGAGTGCTTCAGACTTCAGGCCAGCGTGAACGGTTACCCAGCGAGCCTGGTAATCGATATCAACGATAACACCGGTGATGATGGAGCCTGCCTGAAGGTTCAGGGTTTTTAGGCTTTCTTCAAAGAGTTCCGCAAAGCTTTCGCTCATTTTAATTCCTGTTGATAAGGGCGAAGAATACGCCCATCTGCCACACCCCAGACGGTGAGGGTTACGTTCATATAAGAGAAGAAACGCAGGTCTAGGACTGGTCCCCTGCGTTTTTTTCTAAGTCATCCGGCGATATCGCGAATAGCGATTTCACTCAGGATGTGTTCCAGCACCTGCTCGATGGACAACTCCGTGGAATCCAGCTGTATGGCGTCAGCCGCCGGTTTAAGCGGGGCTACCGAACGCTGGGTATCACGCTCATCGCGTGCACGAATCTCATCTAGCAGACTCGACAGACTAACACCATCGACCTTGCCCTTCAACTGCAAGTAACGGCGACGGGCCCGCTCCTCGGCACTGGCCGTCAGGAAAATCTTCAAGGGCGCTTCGGGAAATACCACGGTGCCCATATCGCGGCCATCCGCCACCAGACCCGGCGGCTCTTGAAAAGCCCGCTGACGCTGCAGCAGCGCATCACGCACCGCCGGCAATGCGGCGACCTGAGAAGCCCAGGAGCCGACTTGCTCATTGCGCAGGTCGTCAGTCACATCATCCCCTTCCAGGATAATCCGCTGGGGATGACCTTCCGTCGCCCCCACGAACTGCACGTCGAGGTGCGCGGCCAGCAGTTTCAACGATTCTTCATTGGTCAGGTCGACGCCATGATTGCGCGCGGCGAAGGCCAGCAGGCGGTACAACGCCCCGGAATCCAGCAGGCACCATCCCAGGCGCTTGGCCAGAATGCCGGCCACCGTGCCTTTGCCCGAGCCACTTGGCCCATCTATGGTAATCACCGGTGCTTTGATATTCACAATTAAGCCTCTTGGGCAACACGCATGCCGACTTGGGCACACAGTGTAAGAAAATTCGGAAAAGATGTAGCTACATTGGCACAGTCATGGATAAGAATCGGCGCTGCAGCCCGTAGCGAGGCCACGCTGAATGCCATGGCAATCCGGTGATCGCCGTGGGCATGCACCTCGCCCCCGCCGATCACGCCCCCGTCAATGATAATCCCATCGGGTGTCGGCACACACTTCACTCCCAGCGCCAGCAGACCATCGGCCATCGCCTGGATCCGGTCAGACTCCTTGACGCGCAGCTCCTCGGCCCCACGCAATACGGTGCGACCCTGGGCACAGGCCGCGGCCACAAACAACACAGGGAATTCGTCAATGGCCAAGGGCACCAGCGCTGCGGGAATCTCGATGCCTTGCAGCGGCGCAGATCGGACCCGCAGGTCGGCAACCGGCTCACCGCCAACCTCCCGTAGATTCTCCAGGGTGATGTCCGCCCCCATTAAACGCAGGATATCGATAACACCAATACGTGTCGGATTGATGCCAACATGCTCAAGCAACAGCTCGGAGCCCTCGGCAATCGAGGCCGCCACCAGGAAAAACGCCGCAGATGAGAGATCACCCGGCACTTCGATACGCGTCGCGAGCAGCGTGCGCCCCGACTCGACCGCAGCCGTTGCCCCCGCAACCTCAACCGGATAACCAAAACCACGCAGCATGCGCTCGGTATGGTCACGGGTCGGCGCAGGCTCGGTGACAGCCGTCCTGCCTTCGGCATACAACCCGGCCAACAGCAGACTGGACTTGACCTGGGCGCTGGCCATCGGCAGCACGTAGTTCAAGCCTTTAAGCGCCTGACCGCCGCGAATGGTCAGCGGTGGATGCCCTTGCGGCCCGGTCTCGATGATCGCGCCCATTTCCCGCAAGGGTTTGGCGATGCGGCTCATCGGACGCCTGGATAGCGAGGCGTCCCCCGTCAGGACACTGTCAAAGGCCTGGGCCGCCAGCAACCCGGACAACAGCCGCATGGACGTACCCGAATTACCGAGGTAGATGGGCCCCGGTGCCGGCTTCAAGCCATGCAAGCCGACCCCATGAATTGTCACGCGCCCATGATGCGGGCCTTCAATCACCACGCCCATGTCGCGGAACGCCTGCAACGTCGCAAGCGCATCTTCGCCTTCCAGGAAGCCTTCGACCTCAGTCACGCCTTCCGCCAAGGAACCGAGCATGATCGAACGGTGGGAAATCGACTTGTCACCCGGCACCCGAATCTGCCCGCTCAGGCGACCGCCAGGATTGGCGATAAACACCACCTCGTCGGCGCTCACCGCAGCGTCCACATAGGCCCGGCGCGCCAAGATCTTGCTGAAATGCTCGCGTGCCACCCGCGCACGGGTGAACACGCCCAATAATTGATGGCCATCGCCGGCATCGACCGCGTCGCGCAAGGCATCCAGGTCGCCGCGGAAGGTGTCCAGGGTACGCAGCACCGCTTCGCGATTGGCCAGGAAGATGTCATGCCACATCACTGGATCGCTGCCGGCAATCCGCGTGAAATCGCGAAAGCCACCGGCGGCGTAACGGAAAATCTCGAGGTTTTCGTTGCGCTTGGCGAGGGAATCGACAAGACCAAATGCCAACAGATGTGGCAAGTGGCTGGTCGCGGCCAACACTTCATCATGGCGCTCGACCTGCATATGCTCGACATCCGCGCCCAGCTCACGCCAGAGGCGATCCACCACCGCCAACGCGGTCGGGTCAGTTTCCTGCAGTGGCGTCAGGATCACTTTATGCCGGCGGAACAACTGTGCATTGGACGCTTCCACCCCGCTCTGTTCAGAGCCGGCAATCGGATGCCCCGGCACGAACCGCGACGGCATGCCACCAAACGCCGAGCGCGCCGCACGCACCACATTGCCCTTGGCGCTGCCGACATCGGTAAGAATCGCCTGCCCCAGGTCCATGCCTGCGAGCAATGCCAACAGTTTTTCCATCGCCAGGATCGGCACCGCCAACTGAATCACATCGGCGCCACGGCAGGCCATCGCCAAGTCCGCCTCGCAGCGATCGACAACCCCCAGCTCGACCGCCAACTTGCGCGATTGCGGATCCAGGTCGACGCCGACCACTTCGCCACACAAGCCGCTTTCCCGCAGCCCCTTGGCGAAGGAGCCGCCGATCAACCCCAGCCCGACCACCACCAGACGACCGACCACAGGCACAACAGGTTGCAACGCAGTGTCATCAACCACGGGCCAGGACCTTGGCCAGCGCCTCAAGGAAACGGCTGTTTTCCGCCGGCAAACCGATGGTGATGCGCAAATGGTTCGGCATCCCGTAATTAGCAACCGGACGCACGATCACACCTTCGCGCAACAGCCCCTGAAACATCGGCGCCGCGTCTTGCCCGAGGTCGACGCAGATGAAATTGCCCTTGGACGGAATCCAGCCCAGGCCCAACTCGCGGAAACCTTCCTGCAACTGCAGCATGCCGCTTTCATTGAGGCGACGGCCTTCAGCCAGGTACTCGCTGTCCTGCACAGCCGCACACGCTGCCGCCAGCGCCAGGCTGTTGACGTTGAACGGTTGACGTACGCGGTTCAGCACATCCGCGACCACCGCCGTGGATAAGCCGTAGCCAACCCGCAACGAGGCCAGGCCATAAGCCTTGGAGAAGGTTCGGGACACCAGCAAATTGGGGTACGCGGCGAGAAAATCCAGGCCGTCCGGCAGGTCGCTGCCTTCGGCGTACTCGATGTAGGCCTCGTCCAGCACCACCAGCACATGTTCCGGCACATCCTGCAGGAACTCGTCCAGCGCCTCGGCACCAAACCAGGTCCCGGTCGGGTTGTTCGGGTTGGCGATAAACACCACACGGGTCTGGGCATCGATCGCCGCCAGCATCGCAGGCAAATCATGCCCCCAGTCCCTGGCCGGGATCACCCGCGCCTCGGCACCGACCGCCTGAGTGACGATCGGATAGACCGCAAAAGCATGCTCGCTGAACACCGCATTCAAGCCCGGCGCCAGATAGGCCCGCGCCACCAGCTCAAGAATGTCATTGGAGCCGTTACCCAGCGTGACCTGGTTCAACTCCACCCGGCAGCGCTCGGCCAACAGCGATTTGAGCGCAAAACCGTTGCCATCGGGATAGCGGGTCAGCTCGGCCAACTCTTCGCGAATCGCCGCCAGCACCTTGGGACTGGGGCCCAACGGGTTTTCGTTACTCGCCAGTTTGACGATCCTGGCCGGGTCGAGATTCAGCTCACGCGCCAGCTCGTCCACAGGCTTGCCTGGAACGTAAGGCGACAGTTGTTGCACGCCCGGCTGCGCCAAGGCGAGGAAATTGCCACTCATGTTAAAGCCTCACAGAACCGCTTTCGGGTAAGAGCCGAGCACCTTGAGCGCCACGGCTTCCTGACTGATTTTCTCCAGCACACTCTTGACCAGCGGGTCGCGGTGATGGCCGATGAAGTCGATAAAGAACACGTAGGTCCATTTACCGCTGCGCGACGGACGTGTCTCGATGCGCGTCAGGTCAATCCCGTTGTCGTGGAACGGCACCAGCAGCTCATGAAGCGCGCCGGGCTTGTTACTCATGGAGACGATGATCGAAGTCTTGTCGTCGCCGGTCGGCGGCACTTCCTGGCTGCCGATCATCAAAAAGCGCGTGGAGTTGTCCGGGCGATCCTCGATTTTTTCCGCCAGACGGGCCAAGCCGTAAAGGCCCGCGGCCATATCACCGGCAATCGCCGCCGAATTCCACTCACCCTTGACCCGCTTGGCCGCCTCGGCGTTGCTGGACACCGCCACGCGCTCGACATTCGGGTAATGGGCATCCAGCCATTTGCGGCACTGGGCCAGCGACTGGGCATGGGAATAGATGCGGCTGATGCTGTCGGTCTTGGTGTTTTCGCCAACCAACAAATGGTGGTGAATGCGCAGCTCGACTTCGCCGCAGATCACCATATCGTGTTCAAGGAAGCTGTCGAGGGTGTGGTTGACCGCGCCTTCGGTGGAGTTCTCCACCGGCACCACGCCAAAATTCACCGCGCCGGCCGCCACTTCACGGAACACTTCATCGATGGCTGCCATGGGCTTGCTGATCACCGCGTGACCAAAGTGCTTCATCGCCGCCGCTTGGGTGAAGGTCCCTTCCGGGCCGAGGTACGCCACTTTCAGCGGCTGCTCCAAAGCCAGGCACGACGACATGATTTCACGGAACAACCGCGCCATCTCTTCGTTGCCCAGCGGGCCCTGGTTACGCTCCATCACCCGCTTGAGCACCTGCGCCTCACGCTCCGGACGGTAGAACACCGGCACTTCGCCTTCGGCCAGGGAGGCCATTTTCACCCGTGCAACTTCCTGGGCGCAGCGCGCACGCTCGCTGATCAGTTCCAGGACTTTTTCGTCGAGGCTGTCAATGCGCACGCGCAGGGCCTTGAGTTCTTGCTCAGACATTAGCCGTGTTCCTTTTCGAACGCTGTCATGTAGGCCACCAGCGCCTTGACGCCATTGATGTCGACAGCATTGTAGATCGAAGCGCGCATGCCCCCCACCGAACGGTGCCCCTTGAGGTTCAGCAGGCCACGCTCTTCAGCGCCTGCCAGGAACGGCTTGTCCAGGCGATCATCCGCCAGGCGGAAGGGCACGTTCATCCACGAGCGATCAGTCTTGTTGATCGGGTTGCTGTACAGGCCGCTGGCATCGATGAAATCGTACAGGGTGCGTTTCTTCTCTTCGTTGAGCTTGCCCATGGCCGCCACACCGCCCTGCTCTTTCAGCCACTCGAACACCAGACCCGAGAGGTACCAGGCAAAGGCCGGCGGAGTGTTGTACATCGAGCCGTTATCGGCAGCGACCTTGTAGTTGAGCATGGTCGGGCACAACGAACGCGCACGCCCCAGCAGGTCTTCACGGATGATGTTGACCAGGATCCCGCTCGGGCCGATGTTCTTCTGGGCGCCAGCGTAGATCATGCCGTAGCGGGAGACATCGATAGGCCGCGAAAGAATGTCCGAAGACATGTCACACACCAGCGGAACATCACCGGTCTGCGGCACCCAGTCGAACTCCAGGCCGCCAATGGTTTCGTTCTGCACGTAGTGCACGTAGGCCGCGTCCGCAGACAGCTTCCATTCGCTCTGACCCGGAATCGCGAAGTAATCGTAAGGCTTGGCGGTACCCGCAACATTGATGTTGCCGTAGCGCGAGGCTTCTTCAATGGCTTTCTGCGACCAGATACCGGTGTCGATGTAGTCGGCCGTGCCGTCTTCCGGCAGCAGGTTCAGCGGCAGCTGGGCAAACTGCAGGCTCGCGCCACCTTGCAAGAACAACACTTGGTAATCGGATGGAATGTCCAGCAGGTCGCGCAGATCCTGCTCGGCCTTGGTGGCGATGGACACGAACTCATCGCTGCGATGGCTCATTTCCATCACAGAGAGGCCTTTGCCATGCCAGTCGAGGAGTTCACCCTGCGCACGCTGCAGGACTGCTTCAGGAAGCGCCGCGGGACCGGCACAGAAGTTATAGGCTCTCTTGCTCACATCCAATCTCACTCTGATCTGGTGGGGTGGTGCAATACATCAAATATTAACGGCAGACCGCTGATTGCTCGCCGCCCAGGGCGCATTGCGAACGCCGACGGTAGGAGCGAGCTTGCTCGCGAAGAACCCGAGAGCACCGAGATAAACCAGAAGCGCTGCGTTTTCGTTAACCCTCTTCGCGAGCAAGCTCGCTCCTACAGTCAGGGCAATCACTGCGACCGGCAGACGTACGCGCACCGGATGCAGCATTACGCGGGCCACGCTGTATTTCAACGGGACAAACAACAAGGGGGCGAATTTTCATCCTCCCCCTTGTATGTCCGCTTATTCCTGCGGTTCTTCTTCGTCTGCGGCAGCGTCGAGGGTTGGCTCGTCGACGCTGTCATCGCTGCCCGCGATCACCTCGCCTTCAAACGTCTCGCCTTCGAGCTCTTCACCTTCGACTTCCGATGGCTCCTGGACGCGTTCCAGGCCGACCAACGTTTCATCGCTGGCCAACTTGATCAGCGTCACGCCCTGGGTGTTACGCCCCAGGCTCGACACTTCAGCCACACGGGTACGCACCAGTGTGCCCTGGTCGGAAATCAACATGATTTCCTCGCCATCCAGCACCTGGACCGCGCCGACCAGACGCCCGTTACGGTCGTTGCTGACCATGGCGATCACACCCTGGCCGCCACGCTTGTACTCCGGGAACTCGCTGATAGCGGTACGCTTGCCATAACCACGAGCCGAAGCAGTGAGGATCTCGCTGCCTTCTTCCGGGATCAGCATGGAAATCAGCTTCTGCCCTTCCGGCAGACGCATACCGCGCACACCGCGGGCGGTACGGCCCATGGCACGCACGTCAGACTCCTTGAAGCGCGTGACCTTGCCACCGTCGGAGAACAGCATGACCTCACGCTCGCCATCGGTGATGGCTGCGGAGATCAATACGTCGCCTTCGTCCAGCTCCAGGGCGATCAGGCCCACGCTGCGCTGGCGGCTGAAGGATTCCAGCGGGGTCTTTTTCACGGTGCCCTTGGCGGTCGCCATGAAAATGAAGTGACCTTCGGTGTATTCCTCGACCGGCAGCATGGTGGTGATGTATTCATCACTGTCCAGCGGCAGCAGGTTGACCAAGGGACGACCACGGGCCGCACGGGATGCTTCCGGGATTTCGTAGGTCTTCAGCCAGTACACCTTGCCCTTGCTGGAGAACAGCAGGAGCGTGGTGTGGCTGTTGGCAACCAGCAGGTGAGCAATGTAGTCCTCATCCTTGACGCCGGTCGCCGACTTGCCTTTACCGCCACGGCGCTGGGCCTGATAGGCAGCCAGTGGCTGAGTCTTGGCATAGCCGCCGTGGGAAATAGTCACCACACGCTCTTCTTCCGGGATCATGTCACCCAGGGTCAGGTCGAGACGCGCGTCGAGGATTTCGGTACGGCGCACGTCGCCGTATTCGGCGCGGATCACTTCCAGCTCTTCGCGGACCACTTCCATCAGGCGCACAGCGCTATTGAGGATGCGGATCAGCTCGCCGATCTGGTTGAGAATTTCCTGGTATTCGGCCAGCAGCTTCTCGTGTTCCAGGCCGGTCAGGCGGTGCAGACGCAACTCGAGGATGGCCTGGGCCTGCTCCGGCGACAGGAAGTACTTGCCTTCACGCAGACCGTATTGCGGATCGAGGTTCTCCGGACGGCAGGAATCGGCACCGGCGCGCTCGACCATCGCGACAACCGCGCTGGACTCCCAAGGGGTGCTGATCAGCGCTTCCTTGGCTTCCGACGGAGTCGGCGAAGCCTTGATCAGGGCGATCACCGGGTCGATGTTCGACAACGCTACCGCCTGGCCTTCCAGGATGTGCCCGCGTTCACGGGCCTTGCGCAGTTCAAACACGGTACGCCGGGTCACTACTTCGCGACGGTGACGGACAAAGGCTTCCAGCAGATCCTTGAGGTTCAGGATGCGTGGGCGGCCGTCGATCAATGCCACGACGTTGATACCAAACACGCTTTGCAGCTGGGTCTGGGCGTAGAGGTTGTTGAGGATCACCTCAGGCACTTCGCCGCGACGCAGCTCGATCACCACGCGCATACCGTCTTTATCAGACTCGTCGCGCAGCTCGGTGATGCCTTCAAGCTTCTTCTCTTTAACCAGTTCGGCGATTTTTTCGATCAGGCGCGCCTTGTTCAACTGGTAAGGCAGCTCGGTAATGACGATCTGCTGACGGCCACCGACCTTGTCGATGTCCTCGATCATCGAGCGCGCACGCATATAAATGCGGCCACGACCGGTGCGGTAGGCTTCGATGATGCCGGCGCGACCGTTGATGATCGCGGCGGTCGGGAAGTCCGGGCCGGGAATGTACTGCATCAACTCATCGATGGTCAGCTCAGGGTTGTCGATGAGTGCCAGGCAACCGTCGATGACTTCACCGAGGTTGTGTGGCGGGATGTTGGTGGCCATGCCTACGGCGATACCGCTGGAACCGTTGACCAACAGGTTGGGAATACGGGTCGGCATGACCGCCGGGATCATTTCGGTGCCGTCGTAGTTCGGCACCCAGTCCACGGTTTCTTTATGCAGGTCGGCCAGCAACTCGTGCGCCAGCTTGGTCATGCGCACTTCGGTGTATCGCATGGCCGCGGCGTTGTCGCCGTCGACCGAACCGAAGTTGCCCTGGCCATCTACCAGCAGGTAGCGCAGGGAAAACGGTTGAGCCATCCGAACGATGGTGTCGTACACCGCAGTGTCGCCGTGAGGGTGATACTTACCGATCACGTCACCGACAACACGGGCAGATTTCTTGTACGGCTTGTTCCAGTCGTTACCCAGCTCGCTCATCGCGAACAGCACACGCCGGTGCACGGGCTTCAAGCCATCGCGCGCATCAGGCAGTGCCCGCCCGACAATTACGCTCATTGCGTAGTCGAGGTAGGACTGTTTCAGCTCGTCTTCGATATTGACCGGGAGGATTTCTTTGGCCAGTTCGCCCATGAGAAGCCTGATTCCTTTTTCGGGTGAAACCTCGTCACATCCATATGGGACGAACGAAGCTCGCCGCTGCCGGCATGGTGCCTGGCAACGACTTACGACAAATCAACGAGTTAGGACACGGATCTGCGCATTAAAGATCACCCCTTGGGGTGACCCTGGAAACCGCCGAATGTTATCACAATCGCCGCCACGCACCTATCCCCCTGATGAGCATGGAGCATAGTAAGTTGACGGATGACAGGCTTGACGGCGACGAGAGAGGCCCTGAGGCAAACCTTCGGCGGTTTTTCCAGGGAAAAACGCTCAATGCAAGCGTTTACGACACATCAATTGCGCCAGTTTTGCCGTGTCGGGCCGTTCGACAATGCCTTTTTCCGTGACAATCACGTCAATCAAGTCCGCCGGCGTCACGTCAAACACCGGATTGAACACATCGACGGCAGCCCCGAGCCGCTGGCCGCCGACTTGCAGCAACTCCTCTGCGTCACGCTCTTCAAGGGGGATTTCATCGCCACTGGCCAGCATCATGTCGATGCTGGAGCTGGGCGCCACCACCATGAAGCGCACACCGTGGTGCATCGCACATACGGCCAATTGATAAGTGCCGATCTTGCTGGCCACGTCACCATTGGCGGCAATGCAGTCAGCCCCGACGATCACCCAGGTGACGCCTTTGGTCTTCAACACATGGGCGCCGGCCGAATCGCTGTTGAGCGTGACCGCGATGCCATCGCCCGCCAACTCCCACGCAGTCAGCCGCGAACCTTGTAGCGACGGACGGGTTTCGTTGGCATAGACGCGTTCCACCATGCCATCCAGGAACGCCCCGCGAATCACCCCCAGGGCCGTGCCGAAACCACCGGTCGCGAGGGCGCCCGCGTTGCAATGGGTAAGGATCGCCTGAGCATTGCCCTGGTGCTTGCGGATCAGGTCGACACCCAACTGCGCCATGGTCAGGTTGGCTTCGCGATCACTTTCATGGATCGCCCGGGCTTCCGCTTCCAGGGTCGACAGCGGGTCGGCGGGCTCCTTGAAGCGATCCAGCCGGTCGCGCATGCGGTTCAAGGCCCAGAACAGATGCGCCGCCGTCGGACGGGTATCGGCCAGCAGCGCCAAGTCCTCTTCCCACGCCGCCTGCCAGTCGCCGCCTTCGGCGAGCCGCGCACGGGCCGCCAGTACCAGCCCGTAGGCCGCACTGATACCAATCGCCGACGCTCCACGTACCGCCATCGAGCGAATAGCCAGCGCAACATCCGCCGCAGTGGCGCAGGCTATCCAGGTTTCCTCGAATGGCAACCTGCGCTGATCAAGCAGATGCAGGACGCCATCACGCCAATCGATGGCCTTTACCTTCTCCGCAGCCAACAGTCGGTCGCGCATCCCTCACCCCGCACTCATGCACAAAAGCCGCCGATTATAGCGATCCGCCAGCCAAGACGCTCGGGTATACTTCGCCCTTCCTTAATAACAGCCTTGGACGACGCTTCCGATGATGCCACCCGCCGCCCCGCTCGACTTATTGCTCCTGCCAACCTGGCTGGTACCGGTCGAACCTGCCGGCGTAGTGCTCAAGGAACACGGCCTGGGTATCCGTGACGGGCGCATTGCCTTCATCGGCCCCCGTACGCAAGCACTGAAACTGGCGGCGACCGAAGTCCGGGAACTGCCTGGCATGTTGCTCAGCCCCGGCTTGATCAACGCCCACGGCCATGCGGCAATGACACTGTTTCGTGGCCTGGCGGACGATTTGCCACTGATGAACTGGCTCGAAAATCACATCTGGCCCGCCGAGGCCAAGTGGGTGGATGAAGCCTTCGTGCGTGACGGCACCGACCTGGCCATCGCCGAGCAGCTCAAGGGCGGCATCACTTGTTTTTCGGACATGTATTTCTTTCCCAAAGTTGCCAGCGAGCGGGTGCACAACAGTGGCATCCGCGCACAGATCGCCGTCCCGATCCTGGATTTCCCGATTCCCGGCGCCAGCAATGCCGACGAGGCTATTCGCCAGGGCATCGAACTGTTTGGCGACCTCAAGCACCACCCACGCATCAACATCGCCTTCGGGCCTCATGCGCCGTATACCGTCAACGATGAAAACCTGGAGAAAGTCCGGGTGATCGCCGAGGAACTGGACGCCGTCATTCACATGCATGTCCATGAAACAGCCTTCGAAGTGCAGCAGGCGGTGGAGCATCACGGTGAGCGCCCGCTGACACGCCTTGGCCGCCTGGGCTTGCTGGGACCGCGCTTCCAGGCGGTGCATATGACCCAAATCAGCGAGGACGACCTGACTTTACTGGTAGAAAGTAACAGCAGCGTCATCCATTGCCCGGAGTCGAACCTGAAACTGGCCAGCGGCTTCTGCCCGGTGGAACGTCTGTGGCAAGCCGGCGTCAATGTGGCAGTAGGCACCGACGGCGCCGCGAGTAACAATGACCTTGACCTGCTGGGTGAAACCCGCACCGCGGCCTTGCTCGCCAAAGCCGTTGCCGGCTCGGCCACCGCCCTGGATGCTCATCGCGCGTTGCGCATGGCCACTCTCAATGGAGCCCGGGCGTTGGGCCTGGACAGCCAAATCGGCTCACTGCAAATCGGCAAGGCCGCGGACTTGGTCGCCTTCGACTTGTCGGGCCTGGCGCAACAACCGATCTATGATCCTGTCTCGCAGCTTATATATGCCACCGGACGCGATTGTGTGAAACACCTTTGGGTCGACGGCAACCAATTGCTCGACGACCGGCAACTGACTCGCCTGGATGAACAACAGTTGTGCGCCACGGCCATTGCCTGGGGCCAACGCATCAGCGGACACACCGAATAACGCCGCGCTTGAGCCCCGCCTCACGCCCGGCAAACCGTTTTATCAGATTTAGAGGATGATTCATGAGCAACGTCGACCACGCTGAAATCGCCAAATTCGAAGCCTTGGCCCATCGTTGGTGGGATCGCGAAAGCGAGTTCAAGCCGCTGCACGATATCAATCCATTGCGCGTCAACTGGATTGACGAACGCGTCAACCTGGCCGGCAAGAAGGTTCTGGATGTCGGTTGCGGCGGCGGCATCCTCAGCGAAGCCATGGCCTTGCGCGGCGCGACCGTGATGGGCATCGACATGGGCGAAGCGCCACTGGCGGTGGCGCAGCTGCATCAACTGGAATCCGGCGTGAGCGTCGAATACCGGCAGATCACCGCCGAAGCCCTGGCCGAAGAAATGCCCGAGCAGTTCGACGTGGTCACCTGCCTCGAGATGCTTGAACACGTGCCGGACCCCTCTTCGGTGATCCGCGCCTGTTTTCGCATGGTCAAGCCCGGCGGCCAGGTCTTCTTCTCGACTATCAACCGGAATCCGAAAGCCTATCTGTTCGCGATCATCGGTGCCGAATACATCATGAAGCTGCTGCCTCGCGGCACCCACGACTTCAAGAAATTCATCCGCCCTTCCGAACTGGGTGCCTGGAGCCGTCAAGCCGGACTCACCGTCAAGGACATCATCGGCTTGACCTACAACCCGCTGACCAAGCACTACAAGCTGGCCAGCGACGTTGACGTCAATTACATGATCCAGACCTTGCGCGAGGAATGAGCCTGTGAAGTTGAAAGCAGTTCTTTTCGACATGGACGGCACCCTCCTGGACACCGCGCCGGACTTTATCGCCATCTGCCAATCGATGCGCGCCGATCGCGGACTGGCACCGATCAACGACCAGCATATCCGTGATGAAATCTCCGGCGGAGCCAAGGCCATGGTCGCCGTGACCTTCTCGATGGACCCTGAATCCCCGGGTTTTGAAGCGTTGCGCCTGGAATTTCTGGAGCGTTACCTGAAAGGTTGCGCCATCCATAGCAAATTGTTCGACGGCATGGGCGAACTGCTGGCCGATATCGAGAAATCCAAGCTGATCTGGGGCGTGGTCACCAACAAACCCGTGCGCTTCGCCGAACCGATCATGCAGCAACTGGGCCTGGCGAACCGCTCGGCACTGCTGATCTGCCCGGATCACGTGAAAAACAGCAAGCCCGACCCGGAACCCCTGATCCTGGCCTGCAAGATGCTCGACCTGGACCCGGCCAGCGTGCTGTTCGTGGGTGATGACTTGCGCGACATCGAGTCGGGTCGTGACGCTGGCACCCGCACCGCCGCCGTGACCTACGGTTATATTCACCCGGACGACAACCCACGCAACTGGGGTGCCGATGTGGTGGTGAATCACCCGCTGGAATTGCGCAAGGTGCTGGATAACGCGCTATGCAGCTGCTGATTCGCCCCCGCCCACTGTAGGAGCGAGCTTGCTCGCGAAAAACGTTAACGATAATACGCGGCTACGGGTTAGACGCGGCGCTCTCAGGTTTTTCGCGAGCAAGCTCGCTCCTACGGGAAATCAGCGGCGCATGGATTGCCACTTGAATTTTGTTGAGGTTGTTTATGTTTGATTACTCCGCACGCCCAGAATTACTCAAGGACCGGGTCATCCTGGTCACCGGTGCCGGTCGCGGGATTGGCGCGGCAGCGGCAAAAACCTACGCAGCCCACGGTGCCAGCGTCCTCCTGCTGGGCAAGACCGAAGCCAACCTGGCCCAGGTCTACGACGAAATCGAAGACGCTGGCCACCCGCAGCCGGTAGTCATCCCATTCAACCTGGAAACCGCCCTGCCCCATCAATACGATGAGCTGGCGGCAATGATCGAAAAAGAATTCGGCCGTCTCGACGGTCTGCTGCACAACGCCTCGATCATTGGCCCACGTACGCCGATCGAGCAGCTGTCTGGCGAAAACTTCATGCGCGTGATGCACATCAACGTCAATGCGATGTTCATGCTGACCGCGACCTTGCTACCGTTGCTCAAGCTGTCCCAGGATGCCTCGGTGGTATTCACCTCCAGTAGCGTGGGACGCAAAGGCCGCGCCTACTGGGGCGCCTATGGGGTTTCGAAATTCGCTACCGAAGGCCTGATGCAAACCCTGGCGGACGAACTCGACACCGTCGCTGCCGTACGCGCCAACAGCATCAACCCGGGCGCCACCCGCACCAGCATGCGCGCTCAGGCCTATCCAGGGGAAAACCCGGTCAACAATCCGCTGCCTGAGGAAATCATGCCGGTGTACCTGTACCTGATGGGCCCGGACAGTACCGGTATCAATGGCCAGGCATTCGACGCGCAATAACCCGCTCACCCCACGACCCGCAGGCGCGGTCGAGCGAAACGAGGCGGCAACTTTCCAGCAATCGCGAAAATTTCGACCCGGACAGCGCCTGCGCCCACTCTCCGCCGTCCGGCCCGCGCCCCCAGCAAATTCCAATCCTATGATTCAGCTGGCTTTTTATCCGCTGACGCACATGGCATGAATTTCGCTCTACTCTACCCGACGCAAGCTGCGCGACATCACGACGCGCGGCATGGGAAGCGGGTTATAACCCTCGGCAAAGCGGACTAAACTGTCACTCAGGGTTTACACAACTGAATGACCAGTAGCACACCCGCACCTGCTGCTCTCATTGAGCTTGTCAGACAGTGTTAGGTGCTTAGAGGCCAATCCATGAAAACACCGACCCAGACCAACGCGATTGACTTCGACAGTGCCAAATTGCAGCGCTTGGGCTCTGGTCGGCCTTCCGTTCTTGCGCCTCGCCCCACCACCCTCGAGCAACTGCGCCAGCAACTGACCCTGCAATTGCAGACCAGCCTGCAGCCGGAACGCATCCTCGGCCTGTTTTTTCGCGAAATTCAGCGGTTGGTCCCCCTGGAGGCCCTGCAGTACCGTCACGACAGCAGTGATCTGCGCCTGGAATACGGCCATCGCGGCCATCACTCGGTGAGCTATGCCCTCAGCCATGAGGGTGAACATCTGGGCGAACTGATCTTCCGACGCAACCAGCGCTTCAGTGAAGAGGAACAAGGCAACCTGGAGTCGTTGCTGGCCACCTTGCTGTATCCCATGCGCAACGCCCTGATGTACCGGGCCGCAACCCGCAGCGCGCTGCGTGACCCCTTGACGGACACCGGCAATCGCATCGCCATGGACCAGACGCTGCAGCGGGAAATCGACATGGCCAAGCGACATTTGCACCCGCTGTCGTTACTGATGCTCGACATTGATCACTTCAAGCGTGTGAACGACAGTCATGGCCATGCCACCGGCGACAAGGTGCTCAAAGCGATCGCCGGGTTGATCAAGAGCCAACTGCGGAATGTCGATATGGTGTTTCGTTTTGGTGGGGAAGAATTTCTGATCCTGCTTTCCAACACGGGCGGGGAGGCCGCAGCGTTGGTCGGCGAGCGCCTGCGAAAGGCGGCCCAAGCCCAGGATTATTGGGCGGATACAACACGAATCGAATTAACCGTGAGCCTGGGTTGCTCGACGTTGTTGCCGGGAGAAAGCGCGGATAGTCTGCTACGCCGGGCCGACAGTGCCTTGTACGTGGCCAAGCGCGAAGGCCGTAATCGCCTGGCGTTGGCGGGGTAACCAGGACCCCGCCAAGGTCATATCAGGCTTCGCTGGCTTCCAGCGCCTGCCGCTCGCGAGCAATCGGAGCTTTCTCCAGCTGCATGCAACGCTCCAGGAACAGGTACATGTAGTCGTAGCTCTTGCAGACCGCCTGTCGCAACTCCACCTGCAGGGCCTTGCTCGGGTTCATCCCGGCCAGGGTGCAAATGATTTCCAGGGCTTCCCAGGGATGCGCGTCATCATACTGGGCATGCATTTTCAACCACTTCATCGCCCGCTTGCGATCTTCCTCGGGGAAGGCCGCCGCGTAGACGCCTGTCGAGCACACCACGGCAGACCATTCACCGGTGGCGCCTTCGATCGCATAGTTGGTGGCAGCGATCGCAACGATCAATGAATCCGCCGAACTTGTGTGCCAGCACCAATGGCTCAGGGCATGCAACTCGGGCGGAACATTTTGTGCCTGCAACTCTTCCAGAGTGACACCATGGGCACGCGCCCAGTGCACCCAATAGTCAGCGTGATTCAGTTCCACGCGAATGTTGCGCATCAACCAGCGGCGCGCCATATCCTCCCCAGGATGGCGGGCAAACTTGGTCTTGGTGAGGTTCTGCGCCATGTACAACGCAAACTGTTCAACCACTGGCCAGCCGCCAATCAGGTAGTGCCGCATGGTCTTGGCGCTGAGCTGGTTATCGCGCATACGCTGGTACAGTTCATGTTCGACAACGCGGCGCTTGCTCTCGCTACAGTCCTGGATCAGTTGCTGAGCCCAGGTGGGATAACTTGAGGCATCCATAAGCGGACCGGTTCGGTTGAATGTGTCGATCACTGTCGGGCTCCTTTTGATGTGTGATATGTACAGACCAGCAAATGTTTCAACGGAACATGCCAGGCGCCCTGAATAACAGAGGCTGTGCCCGCACAGGTCGACACTGCAAACTATCAAAGGTAAACAATTGCGGACGTTCGATCAGGTAACCCTGGGCGTAATCCACGCCAATCTCAAGCAAGGCCTGCTCGATCTGCGGCGTTTCGACAAATTCGGCAATTGTACGTTTACCCATGACATGCCCGATGTGATTGATCACTTCGACCATTGCGCGGTTAATCGGGTCGTCCAGCATATCCTTTACGAAACTTCCATCGATCTTCAAGAAGTCTACAGGTAAATGTTTGAGATAAGCGAATGAAGACATTCCGGCGCAGAAGTCATCCAGTGAAAATTGGCAACCCAAGGCTTTGAGTTCATTAATAAAACGAATTGCACTGCCCAAGTTCGAGATCGCACTGGTTTCGGTGATTTCAAAACAGATCATTTCTGGCGGAATATTGTAAGCATTGAATTTCTCACGTAAAAAACCGAGAAAGTCGTCGTCTCCAATAGTTATTCCTGACAGATTTATCGCACATACCGCCATGGGTCGGCCGGGCCGCTCGAGCATACACTTGGCAATGATCTTGAATACGTTCTCTACCACCCACCGGTCCAGCGACGTCATCAAGCCGTAACGTTCAGCAGCCGGAATAAAACTGTTGGGTAAGATGATCCGTCCGGTTTCATCATGCAGGCGCAGCAGAATCTCAATGTGCCCGCAACCCAACTCGGTATGGCCCAGTGGAGCAATTTCCTGGGCATACAAACAGAACCGGTTCTCTTCAAGGGCAATATGCAGGCGTTGCACCCACGCCATCTCGCCAAAACGCAAAGACAACTCCGAATCATCGGCATGATAAACCTGCACCCGGTTGCGGCCCTTTTCCTTGGCCATGTAACAGGCCATATCGGCGGTCCGCAGCGAAGTCTCCAGCGTGGTCGGGGTTTGCGAGATATGCACCAGGCCGATGCTGACGGTGGTGACGAAAGGCCGGCCCTTCCAGACAAAGTGCAGGCTTTGCACAGTATGGCGCAGGCTTTCGGCGATTTTTTCCGCCATCGGGGGCGGACAGTTCTGCAGCAGGATGCCGAACTCATCTCCGCCAAGGCGAGCCAGGGTGTCACCTTCACGCAGGGCCGACTGCAGCAGCGCGCAGATATGGCGCAACAACTCATCGCCCGCCGCATGACCGCAAGTGTCATTGACCAGCTTGAACTGATCCAAGTCCAGGAACATCAATGCATGGCGCCCGCCGTGCTGGCGACCGGCGCTGTTTATCACCTGCTCCAGGCGATATTCAAACTCGCGGCGGTTGGCCAGGCCGGTCAGTGCGTCGTGCGTCGCTTGCCAGGACAGGTTGGCAATGTATTGACGTTCCTGGGTCATATCGTGCAACACCAATACCGCGCCGCTGACTTTGCCGGCACTGCGAATCGGCGCGCCCACCAGGGTCACGGACACCGTGCTGCCGTCCACCCGCTGGATCAACTTCGAATGCTCACTGCCACCGCTGAGTTGGTCAGCGAGAATATGCTCGATCAGGGTAAACCCATCGGCCTGGACATCTTCATCGAGCAAATTGAACAACGCGGCCAGCGGCAATCCTTGGGCCTGAGCGGCTTTCCAGTGGGTCAGGGCCTCGGCCGCCGGATTCATATAGGTGATGGCTCCGTCGACATCCGTACTGATGACCCCGTCGCCAATGGACTCCAGGGTAATCTGTGCGCGCTCCTTTTCCAGCTCCAGGGCATCGGCAAAAGCGCGGCGCTGGGTCAGCAACTTGCGGGTGCGCAAAAGCGCCAGAGCGATCAAGATCAGTGCGGTGGCGAGATTGATCACCAACAGCATGCGCAAAATCACCCGCGACCCTTCGCCCAGGGCATCACTGAAGGCTTTGGCGGCCGGTGTCACGCCGTCATTGATGGCAAAGATGCGGGCTTTCCAGCGCTTCACATCGCCATCGCTCACCTGATTGCCAAGAATCGCCCGGTGCATCTCCTGCGCCAACGCATCCAGTTGCACCAGGTAGCCATTCCCCACCGTCCACAATTCGATAGCCTTTTCCAGGTAACTGAAATGCCGAAAATTGAGGTACAGCCAAATCAGGCTGGAAACGTCATCAGGGTGGTTGCCACCTTTGAGAATACTCAGGCGTGCCGCGCTCAGGTCGGGCGTCGGGCGGTCCAGGGCGAGCCGCAGTTCATGCCCGCCCTGGGGCACCGCAATCGCGTTCTGGTATTTGAGGAAGGTGGCTTCGTCACGACTATCGGCGTACAGCGTCAGGTAGTAGATGGCATCTTTCTGCCCCTTGGACCATAAGCTCTCGCCTGCGACGTACCCACGCACCGCCGACAGCACGTAGAGACTGACGCCACCCAGTAATGCCTGGAACAGCACCACGGCGATAAATGGCCAGACGATGCCCAACAACCGTGGCGTTCCGAAAGTCCGTTTTTGCTTCATGAGGTCCCTTGCACATGCACCGCCAAATACGCACGCGAATCCAACACGCCCCGAGCGCACAGCCTAAGCTAAATCAACGTACTTGCTGCAGATGGCCATAAAGTTTTGCGTATAACCCGCCATCGGCAATCAACTGCTGATGGTCACCGTCTTCGGCAATATGACCGCCGTCAAATACCAGCACCCGGTCCGCCTGCTTCACCGCCGACAGACGGTGGGCGATGATCAGTGTAGTACGACCACTGAGAAACCGCGTCAGTGCCTGGTGCAGGTTGTATTCGGTAGCGGCGTCGAGAGCCGACGTGGCTTCATCGAGAATCACGACCTTGGGCTCGGCCAACACCATTCGCGCAATGGCCAGGCGCTGACGCTGCCCACCGGAAAACCGCACCCCGGACCGTCCCACCACGCTGTCCAGGCCCAAGGGCAGAGCCTTGACCGTAGCGTCCAGTTGCGCGATTTCCAATGCCTGCCAGCAGGCTTGATCGCTGCGGTCGCGGCCCATGGTCAGGTTGGCGCGCACGGTGTCGTTGAACAAGGCAGGGTGTTGCAGCACCACCGCGAGGTTCTCACGGATCGTTGCAAGACCGATTTCCTGCTGGGTTGCACCGCCGTAGCGGATGCTGCCCGACTGCGGCGTGTAGAGTCCCAGCAACAGTTGCACCAAGGTACTTTTGCCGCCACCACTGGCGCCGACAAGTGCCACCTTCTCACCGGGCGCAATGATCAGGTTGAGCTGGTCGAGCACCCGCTCCTCGCCATAACCGAAGCTCAGGCCGCGCACCTCGATCCCCACCGTTTCCCGCCCCACAAAAGGATCGGTTACCCCGGCGTATTGCGGCTCGTCGGCCCGGGCCAGCAGCTCGTTGACTCGTGTCAGCGCACCACCTGCCGCGTAGTAGGCGTATTGCAGATTCAACAACTGCTCCACCGGGCTGATCATGAACCACAGGTAACTGAACACCGCGAGCATCTGCCCGATGGACAGGTCGGAAAACAGTACCGTGAGCATCGCCGCCGCGCGAAAGATGTCGATGCCGAACTGGAACAATAAGCCGCTGGCACGACTCGATGCATCGCTTTTCCACTGCGAGTTGACCGCAAAGTCCCGCACTTCCTGGGCTCGCCGTCCCAGCCGGCCGAGGAAAAATCCTTGGCGGTTGCCCGCGCGGACTTCCTGGATGGCGTCGAGGGTTTCGGTCAGCGCCTGGGTAAACCGCGAGGTGCTGTCATTCTCCAGCTTTTTCAGGTGCTTGACCCGCTTGCCCAACTGCACTGTGGCGTAGATCACCAACGGGTTGAACAACAAGATCAACAGCGCCAGTTGCCAGTGCATCCACATCAGAATCGCGGACGTGCCAACCAACGTCAGCATGGCCACCAGGAAACGGCTCAGGGTGTCCCCGACAAACTTGTCCAGCGTGTCCAGGTCGGTCACCAGGTGGGTGGTAACGGTGCCGCTGCCCAGACTTTCGTATTCACTCAGCGATATCCGCTTGAGCCGCTCGATCAGCCGGACGCGAATACGGTACACAATGTCCTTGGCCAGCCGCGCGAACAGCCGGGCTTGCAGCACGTTGAACAGCAGCGCGCCGCAACGCAGCACCAGGGTGAGTAACAGCATCAAGCCAATGTAGCCCGCGGCCTTCTGCCAGCCCAGCGGCAGCGCATGGTTCATCACCTTCAACGCCGCGTCGCCATAGCCCAGCAACACTTCGTCCACCAGCAACGGCAATAGCAAGGGAATCGGCACGCTGCACAGGGTCGCGAGTACGGCGACGCCATTGGCAATCCACAGGGATTTCTTGTGGTGCAGGGCCAGGCGGCGAACTTCCGCCCAGGTCAACCGATCGACACGCTGGACCTGCTCGGCAGACGGCTCAGGCACAGGCAGCGCGCTCCAGCCAGCGACCGAGCAACGCAGACAGCTCGGACAGCGGCTGGTAGCCGTTGGTCAGCAAGGCCAATTGACCATTACGCTCGGCCAGCAACGTCGGGAAGCCAGCCACGCCCAGATCCTGGACCCAGGTGAAATCAGCGGCAGTGGCCGCATGCTGGTCGGCACGGTCGAACGCTTCGGCAAACTCAATGCGCGGTATACCCGCCTGTTCGGCCAGTTCCACCAACACCTTGGCGAGGGTCACGTCGCGACCTTCAACATAAAACGCACGCTGGATCAGCCCCAGCAGTGTCCAGGCGCAATCCGGCGCCAGGCCGCGGGCGGTAACGATTGCGCGGCATGCGGGCTCGGTGTCGTAGACAAAGCCCTCGGGCAGCGCCCCTTCCCGATTGAACGGTTGGCCCGTAGCTTCAGTGACTGCCTGCCAATGCTCGAGGATGTAGCGCCGAGTCGTCGGCTCCAGCGCCGCGCCACTGCCGGTGCGCAAGCCGCCCACCACCAGATGCAACTCGACGCCGGCAGCTTGCGCCTGCTTCACCAGCGCCTCGGCCACCGGCGCAAAGCCCCAGCACCAGGAACACATGGGGTCCATTACATAGAGCAGGCGCGCGGACATGGCTCAGGCCTCGGAAGATGGTTGCTTGTAGTTGTAGCCAATCGGGTGCGGCATATTGCGGGCCTTGGCCAGCTCAATCTGCTTCTGCCGGTCGATCGCGCTGCGACGAGTTTTCTCGGAGAGCTTATCCCAACAGTGCGGGCAACTGATGCCGGCCACATAATGCTCGGACGCCCGGTCTTCGACACTGACGGGGGTTCGGCAGGCATGACATTGATCGTAGTCGCCTTCGCTCAAGTCGTGGCGCACGGTGACACGATTATCGAAGACAAAGCAGTCGCCCTGCCACTTGGTTTCTTCCTGAGGCACCTCTTCGAGGTATTTCAGGATGCCACCCTTGAGATGGTAGACCTCATCGAAGCCTTCGCTGAGCATATAGCTCGAGGCCTTTTCACAGCGAATACCGCCGGTGCAGAACATCGCGACTTTCTTATGCCTGGCCGGGTCGAAGTTGGCTTTGATGTAGTCGGGAAATTCGCGAAAACTGGTGGTTTTCGGGTCGATTGCGCCTTCAAAGGTGCCGATCGACACTTCATAGTCGTTACGGGTATCGATCAACAGCACTTCTGGATCGCTGATCAGCGCGTTCCAGTCCTTGGGGTCGACGTAGGTACCGACTTTCTTGTTCGGGTCGACGCCTTCGACGCCCAGGGTCACGATCTCTTTCTTCAGCTTGACCTTGGTACGGTAGAACGGCTGCTCATCGCAGTACGATTCCTTGTGATCGAGGTCGACCATGCGCGGATCATGCTTGAGCCAGGCGATCAAGCCATCAATGCCTTCGCGGCTGCCGGAAACAGTACCGTTGATGCCTTCTTCGGCAATCAGCAAGGTGCCTTTGATGCCGTTGTCGACCATCGCCTTGAGCAGCGGCTCGCGCAGGGCAACGTAATCTTCAAGGGTGACGAACTTATACAGTGCCGCCACGACAATCGGGTGTGTCATGGGTATTTCTCCAGGTGGCTACCCTCGTAAAGGGTGAACCGGATGCAAAAAAAAGCGCCAACCGTGTGGCGCGCTGCGGATTCTAACAAAATCCGCACGACGTTAGCATCGACTCTAGATAGGCGCGGAGTTTCAAATTGCCATGACGGCATGGCAGACCGGGTCGACGCCTGGAATGGACCACTCCTGTGGCGAGGGGGCTTGTCCCCCGTTGGGCTGCGCAGCAGCCCCAAAACCGGGCACCGAGAATTGTCTGATACACCGCGTTTTTCCTGACTGAGGCTGCTGCGCAGCCCAACGGGGGACAAGCCCCCTCGCCACAGTTCACCACAGGACAAGCCCCCTCGCCACAGTGTGGGTTTCAGGCTGGCTTCAATGTCCGCCCGCGCAAGTCGGCGAAGCCGGGGCGACGTCGATTTGCGCCCACTCTTCAGGCGTGTAGGTATGCAGCGCCAGCGCATGAAACTCACTCATCAGGTCACCCAACGTGGCATAGACCTTCTGGTGGCGCTTGACGCGGTTCAGCCCTTCGAACTGCTGGCTGACCAGCACGGCCTTGAAGTGGGTCTGTAACCCACGGCTGTGCATATGACTTTCATCCAGCACGCTCAGGTACTCAGGGCTCAGGCCGCCAAGTGCCGTCTCTATACGCTGTTGCATGGTCATTCCCGGCTCCACTTACTTCTTCACAGGGGCTGCGGCTTTCTTGGCTGGCGCCAGTTCGTTGGTCATGTCTTCCAGCAACTTGTTCACCACCGGTACCGCGCTTTCCAGCTTGGCCTGGGTCAACTGGGCCGATTGCTGGGTCAACTGGGGCATTTTTTCCAAGACTTTTTTGCCCAGGGGCGATTTGTAGAAGGCAACCAGCTCCTTGAGCTCGGACTCGCTGAAGTTGCTGGTGTAGAGCTTGACCATGTCAGGCTTGAGCTTTTTCCAGCCGATAGCCTGGTCCAGGGCGGCGTTGGCCTTGGCCTGATAGCTGTCGAGGACAGTTTGCTTGGCAGCAGGCGCCTTGGTCTGCTCGAAACGTTGCGCGAACATTTGCTGCACTTGCATGTACACCGGGGTACCCAGCTTGTCGGCATGGGCCAGGGTAAGGAAGGCTTCGGCACTGGCGTTGTGGCTGGCGGTATCGGCAAGAACCTGGCCGCTGGCGCAGACCAGAGCAACCGCGGTACAGATGGCACGAAGACGAGTCATCGAGTTTCCTTTCTAACAGGCGAGGTAAAACCCCAAGGGCGCTCATTCTGCGCCTAAAAAACGCCGCGACTCAACCCCACACCTTGCGGCACCTGGTTTTGCGGGGGGTCACGCCATAAAGCGCCCATCGAAAGATGTTTAATGGAACCCCACGGTCCAGACAGGGCCTAAACTGCGCTAACTGACTTAAGGAGGGTCCTCGCGATGAGCCGTATTGAAACCGACAGCCTGGGAGACGTACAAGTCCCGGATGACGCTTACTGGGGCGCACAGACCCAACGTTCACTGGTCAATTTCGCTATTGGCGAGCAACGCATGCCGTTGGCGGTGCTGCACGCCCTGGCCCTGATCAAGAAAGCCGCCGCACGGGTCAATGACCGTAATGGCGACCTGCCCGCCGACATCGCCCGGTTGATCGAACAAGCGGCCGACGAAGTGCTCGACGGGCAGCACGATGACCAGTTCCCGCTGGTGGTCTGGCAGACAGGGAGCGGCACGCAGAGCAACATGAACGCCAACGAAGTGATCGCTGGCCGCGCTAACGAACTGTCCGGCCAACCCCGTGGCGGCAAAAGCCCGGTACATCCCAACGACCACGTCAACCGCTCCCAGAGTTCCAACGACTGCTTCCCCACCGCGATGAACATTGCTGCCGTGCAAGCGGTGCACGAGCAATTGCTGCCGGCGCTTCGCGAGCTGTCCGGAGGCCTGGCCGAGTTGTCGGCGCGCCATATGAAATTGGTCAAAACCGGACGCACCCACATGATGGACGCGACGCCGATTACCTTTGGCCAGGAAGTCTCCGCGTTCATCGCACAACTGGATTATGCCGAACGCGCGATTCGCAGCGCCCTGCCCCCGGTATGCGAGCTGGCCCAGGGCGGTACGGCAGTCGGCACCGGCCTCAATTCGCCGCATGGCTTTGGCGAAGCCATCGCCGCGGAAATCGCGGCGCTGTCCGGCTTGCCGTTTGTCACCGCGCCGAACAAATTCGCAGCGTTATCAGGGCATGAACCGCTGACCACCCTGTCCGGCGCCCTGAAAACCCTGGCCGTGGCCCTGATGAAAATCGCCAACGATCTGCGTCTGTTGGGCTCGGGCCCGCGCACCGGGTTGGCCGAGATCAAGCTGCCGGCCAACGAGCCAGGCAGTTCGATCATGCCCGGCAAGGTCAACCCAACCCAATGCGAAGCGCTGTCGATGCTGGCGTGCCAAGTGCTGGGCAATGACGTGACCATCGGCTTTGCCGCAAGCCAAGGGCATCTGCAGTTGAACGTGTACAAACCAGTGATTATCCACAACCTGCTGGAATCGATCCGCTTGCTGGCTGACGGTTGCCGCAACTTCCAGGAACACTGCATCGCCGGCCTCGAACCGGATGCGGAGCAGATGGCGCAGCACCTGGAGCGGGGCCTGATGCTGGTGACAGCATTGAACCCGCATATCGGCTACGACAAGTCGGCAGAGATCGCCAAGAAAGCCTATGCCGAAGGACTCACGTTACGCCAGGCAGCGCTGGACCTTGGCTACCTCAGCGACGCAGAGTTCGATCAGTGGGTACGTCCGCAAAACATGCTTGAAGCGGGTCACTGAGACAATAATCGTGTGCGCCGGGCCTTGAGCCCGGCGAACAACGATGGCGCCAACGCTATCGTCGCCGAACCCAGCACCACCAATACCGCCCCGCCATAACCGAGCCCATTGATTTGCTCGGCATGCACATAATCAGGCCATAACCAGGCCGCGGCAGCCACCGCCACGAAGGTCACCAGCGGCGTAATCGCCAAGGTCGCACTCACCCGCGACGCTTCCCAATGCGCCAGCGCCTCGGCAAAGGCGCCGTAGGCAATCAGCGTATTGAAACAGCAGGCGAGTAACAGCCAACCTTGCAGCGGACTCAGTTGCAGCGCTTCCATCGGCTGCGCCCAAGGCGTCAACAACAGGGCGCAGGACAGGTAGATCACCATCATCACCTGCAACGAATTCCACACCGTCAGCAGCTGCTTCTGACCCAGCGCGTAGAGCACCCAGATTGTCGTCGCGAGAAGAATCGTCAGCACGCCCGAGGTGTAGGCCCCCAAGGACGTCAGCAGCTCCGCCAGACGCTGGTTGAAGAACAGCGCGAAGCCGATGATCAGCACCAACAGACCCGCGCCCTGCCCCAGGCTGAAACGCTCCTTGAACACAAAGACGCTGGCGATCATCAGAAAGATCGGTCCCATCTGCACCACCAGTTGCGCAGTGCCGGGACTCAATAATTTCAGCCCCACCAGATACAGCACGTAGTTGCCCACCAGGCCACACACCGCCATCGCCACCAGCCAGCCGCCCTTCGGGCCGAGCGCACGCGGGTTAGGCAGGCGCCTCACGGCCGCCAGGTAGATGAACAGAAAGCTGCCGGCGACCATCAGGCGGAACCAGGTGACGGTGATCGGATCCATCACCTGCAGCACCTGTTTGAGCTTGATCGGCAGAATGCCCCAGAGCAGCGCGGTCAGCAGGGTCAGCGATAAACCGTAGACCCAGCGGCCGGATGAGATATGCATGAGTGCCCCGCGAATGAACGATGAACGAAAGTGTGCATTCTAGGGGGATCACTGGGACATTGGTGAGGTATTTGTCTGGACTTTACCGCACCGCTTCAAACAACCCGGTCGCGCCCATCCCGCCACCCACGCACATGGTGACGATCCCATAGCGCAAATCACGCCGCTGCAACTCCCGCACCAGATGCCCGACCTGCCGCGAACCGGTCATGCCGAACGGGTGACCAATCGAGATCGAACCGCCGTTGACATTGTATTTGGCGTTATCGATCTCCAGCCGATCACGCGCATACAAACACTGGGAAGCAAACGCCTCATTCAGTTCCCACAGGTCGATATCCGCCACCTGCAACCCACGCGCCTTGAGCAGCTTGGGCACCGAGAACACCGGGCCGATGCCCATCTCGTCCGGCTCGCAGCCGGCCACGGTAAAGCCACGGAAGAAGGCTTTGGGCTTGAGCCCCAGTTCCAGGGCTTTTTCCAGGCTCATCACCAGCGTCATCGAGGCGCCGTCAGACAACTGCGACGAGTTACCCGCCGTCACCGACCCATCTTCGGCAAATACCGGCTTCAATCCGGACAGGCTGGACAACGTCGTGTCTGGACGGTTGCAGTCATCCCGGTCCACCACGCCGTCGAGGATCTGCACCTCACCGGTATGCTTGTCTTCGACTTTGTACTTGACCGGCATCGCCACGATTTCATCGTCGAACAATCCGGCCGCCTGAGCCTGGGCCGTACGCTGCTGACTTTGCAGGGCATACAGGTCCTGTTCTTCACGGCTGACATTATAGCGACGAGCGACGATTTCGGCGGTCTGGCCCATCGGGAAGTAGATGCCAGGCACCTGTTCCTTGAGCAGCGGGTTGATCAGGTTGTCGGTGTTGACACTCTTCATCGTCAGGCTGATGGACTCGACACCGCCGGCGACCATAATGTCACTGCAGCCGCAAGCAATCTGATTGGCGGCAATCGCAATCGCCTGCAAGCCCGAGGAACAGAAACGGTTTAGGGTCATGCCCGCCGTACCGGTGCCCAACCGCGAAAGGACTGCCACGTTGCGGCCAATGTTGTAGCCCTGGGCACCCTCGTTGGAACCGGCGCCGACGATGCAATCCTCGACGCTGGCCGGGTCGATGCCGTTACGTGCCAGCAGCGCGTTGACACAATGCGCCGCCATGTCATCCGGACGGGTCTGGTTGAACTTGCCGCGAAAGGACTTGGCCAGGCCGGTTCGCACGCTGTCGACGATCACTACTTCACGCATGGGCTTGCCTCTTGTTGTGGGGGTGGAAGTTGGACCGAGCATAGATCCAGCCTGCAACGACCGCGACAATCATTCACCCCGCGTATGCAAAAGCATGGCGTTACTTTTTCTTGCCCTTCTTCGCACGCTTATCGGACTGCTCGAAGGCGTCTTCCAGCGCTCGGTTGATGGTGCGCAATACCTTGATCCGCGCCCAACGCTTGTCGTTGGCTTCCACCAGTGTCCAGGGTGAAATCTCGGTGCTGGTGCGATCGACCATATCGCCCACCGCCGCCCGGTAGTCGTCCCACTTTTCGCGGTTGCGCCAGTCGTCTTCGGTGATTTTGAAGCGCTTGAAAGGGATTTCCTCGCGGGCCTGGAAACGTTCCAGTTGGGTCTGCTTGTCGATCGCCAGCCAGAACTTGACGACGATCACACCGGCGTCGTGCAGTTGTTCCTCGAAGTCGTTGATCTCGCCATAGGCGCGCATCCAGTCCGCGGACGAACAAAACCCTTCGATCCGTTCCACCAACACCCGGCCGTACCAGGAACGGTCGAACACGGTAAACATGCCCCGCCCCGGAATCTGCCGCCAGAAACGCCACAAATAAGGCTGGGCCCGTTCGTCCTCGGTCGGCGCGGCAATCGGTACGATGTGGTACTGACGCGGATCCAGCGCGGCCGCCACACGGCGAATCGCACCGCCCTTGCCTGCCGCGTCGTTGCCCTCGAACACCGTGACCAACGCGTGCTTGCGCATGCGTTTGTCACGCATCAAGCCGGATAAGCGGGCCTGCTCGGTAATCAGTTGATCTTCGTAATCGTCTTTCTCAAGGCGCTGGCTCATGTCCAGACTGTCCAGCAGGTTCTTTTGATCCACGGAGGCCAGCAACGGTGCCGGGTTCATTCCGCTGGCCTTGCTCTTGCGAACTTTCAGGGCGTTTTGCAGGCCTTCGAGGAGGATTTTGCCAACGGTCAGACCGCGAAAATGCGGGTCGACGCCTTCAATCACATGCCAGGGCGCGTAGTCGCGGCTGGTGCGGCGTAATACCCGCTCGCCAAAATGCACAAACTTGTCATAGGTCTCGGACTGCTGCCAGTCCAGCGGGCTGATGCGCCAACTGTGCAGCGGATCGTCGGCCAGGGTCTTGAGCCGCGCCTTCATTTGCTTCTTGGACAAATGGAACCAGAACTTGAAAATCAACGCGCCTTCGTCGCAGAGCATCTTTTCCAGGCGCTCGGCACCGGCAATCGCCTGATCCAGCCGCGCATCCTTGAACAGGCCATGCACCCGCCCCTGGAGCATCTGGCTGTACCAGTTGCCAAAAAAAATCCCCATGCGCCCCTTGGCGGGCAGTTGGCGCCAGTAGCGCCAGGCTGGAGGGCGGGCCAGTTCTTCATCGGTCTGCTGGTCAAAGGTACGCACCTCGATCAGGCGCGGGTCCATCCATTCGTTGAGTAGCTTGACGGTTTCGCCCTTGCCTGCCCCTTCAATGCCATTGATCAGCACGATGACCGGAAACCGCCCTTGCTGGCGCAGCTCGTATTGCGCTTCCAGCAAGGCTTCGCGCAACGCCGGCACTTCGGCGTCGTAAGTCTCTTTGTCGATGGCGTGACCGATTTCAGCAGATTCGAACATGGACGACTCCCTTTCAAGATGGATCAAGACTAGCGGATTGGAGATTACCCGGCGCAAGGAAATTCCGCCGGCGTTTGCCCTAATGCCGTCTCAGTTAAAAAACTTGCACGCCCCTGTGAGGAGACTTGTCTGTGGAAAGATGGCTCGCCTGTAGGCAGAGGCTCGTCTGTAGGCAAAGGCTTGTCTGTGGCGAGGGGGCTTGTCCCCCGATGGGCTGCGCAGCAGCCCCAAAACCAGCCACTGAGGAATGCCTGATACACCGCATGCTGCTTGAATGCTTGGGGCTGCTACGCAGCCCAACGGGGGACAAGCCCCCTCGCCACAACAGCGATATTCCGCGTCGGTTGATCGGCTAGAATAGCCATCTTGCCTTTGCCGAGTTGCCCATGAACCCCGTACTGCCGCACGCCCAGCTCGACTGGGATGACCAGGGACGCCCGCGCTCGCGGGTGTTCGACGATGTGTATTTCTCCGACAAGTCGGGCCTGGAAGAAACCCGCCACGTGTTCCTTGAACAGAACCGCCTGGCCGAGCGTTTTGCAGCCTTGGCGGTGGACGGCAGCCTGGTGATCGGCGAAACCGGGTTCGGCACCGGCCTGAATTTCCTCTGCGCCTGGCAATTGTTCGAACAACAGGCCGTGGCAGGTGCGCGACTGCATTTTGTCAGCGTGGAAAAGTACCCGCTGAGACCTGCCGACCTGCAACGGGCCCTCGCCCTCTGGCCGGAACTCAAGCCTTTTGCCGATCAACTGCTGGCGCAATACGTCGCGATTCATCAAGGCTTTCAACGCCTGGTACTGGATAGCGGTCGAGTGACGCTGACATTGTTGATCGGCGATGCGCTGGAGCAACTGCTGCAGCTGGACGCGCAAATCGACGCGTGGTTTCTCGACGGTTTCGCGCCGGCGAAAAACCCTGACATGTGGACCGCCGAGCTGTTTGCCGAACTCGCACGGTTGGCGGCGCCGGGCTCGACCATCAGCACGTTCACCAGCACCGGCTGGGTACGGCGCCTGCTCAATGGCGCCGGGTTCAAGATGAAGCGCACACCGGGCATCGGCCACAAGTGGGAAGTGCTGCGCGGTGAATTTCTCGGCTGGCCCGAGCAAACACCGCGGCCGCCGACCACCGCGCCCTGGTTCGCACGCCCCGCGCCACATACCGGCGAACGCCACGCCATGGTCGTCGGTGGCGGCCTCGCGGGATGCGCCACGGCCGCCAGCCTGGCCGCCCGTGGCTGGCGAGTCAGTCTGTTGGAGCGTCATGCTGCCCTGGCCCAGGAAGCCTCCGGCAACCCGCAAGGCGTGCTGTACCTCAAACTCTCGGCCCACGGCACCGCGCTGTCACAGCTGATTGTCAGCGGTTTCGGCCACACCCGGCGCCTGCTGCAGCAGTTGCAGCGAGGCGTCGACTGGGACGCCTGCGGCGTGCTGCAACTGGCGTTCAACGCCAAGGAAGCCCAGCGTCAGGCCACACTGGCCGACGCCTTTGCGCCGGACTTGTTGCGGTGCCTGGATCAGACCCAGGCCCAGACCATCGCCGGTGTCGCCCTGGCGCACGGCGGGCTGTTTTTCCCTGAGGGTGGCTGGGTGCATCCACCGGCGCTCTGCCAATGGCAGGCCGCACACCCGTTGATTGAGGTGTTGACGCACCACGACGCCCTCGACCTGCAACGGGTCGATAACCAATGGCAGGCGCAGGCGGCCGGCCGCGTATTGGCCAGCGCTCCGGTGGTGGTCCTCGCGGGCGCCGCCGAGGTCACACGCTTTGCCGCCAGCGCCGAACTGCCGTTGAAGCGCATTCGTGGGCAAATCACCCGGTTGGCGCAAACCGCCACCAGCCGGGACCTGGCAACCGTGGTCTGCAGCGAAGGCTATATTGCCCCGGCGCGCCTCGGTGAACACACCCTTGGCGCCAGCTTCGACTTCACCAGCGAGGACCTGACGCCGACCGCCAGCGAACACGCCGGTAACCTGCGCCTGCTGCAGGACATCTCCGTCGACCTGTGGCAACGCTTGCATGCCGAGGAGCTCGATCCCGAACACCTCGAAGGTCGCGCGGCGTTTCGCTGCACCAGTCCGGACTACCTGCCGATTGTCGGCCCCCTGGCAGACAGCCAGGCTTTTTCCCTGGCCTACGCCGCCTTGCGCAAGGACGCTCGCCAGGTACCGGACACGCCCTGCCCTTGGCTGGACGGTTTGTACGTCAATAGCGGGCATGGTTCGCGCGGCCTGATTACCGCACCCTTGTGCGGTGAACTGCTGGCGGCCTGGATCAATCAGGAACCGCTGCCGTTGCCTGCCAGCGTCGCCCAGGCCTGCCACCCAAACCGGTTCGCGTTGCGCCGTTTGATACGAAATCAAGCCTGAGCCAGCCCTCCGCCCAGCCTCGAAAAGTGGGCAAACCGACCCGATATTTTCCCACCGCGCTGCCATCCCCTGGCAGCCCCGCCGGCACATGCGCCACGCGCCTTATAACCGATTGATCTAAAACTACCGCAACAAGAGCTTGCCAGCTTTCAAGTACCCTGAAGTCTCCCCAACGGAAAACCGGTAAGGAATTTATGTGTGGATTAGCTGGCGTATTCTAAAGGCGCTAGACAAGGGGCTTCAGCGCCTTCTGAGATCCCGCAGAGTCCCTCGAGGAAACTGGTACGAGCTTCATCCCATCCCCAGGCGTCCTGCCGACGAAACACAGAACCAAACCCCACTACAGCTCGTCGCCTCAAATCGCACACCCTGAAAACCCCAATAACTGTACATACAGCACCCTGGATTCCGTTATGGACGTTGACGACAACACCGATGATTGGCTTGGCTGCCCAACCCCCCTGGAAATGTACAAGCACCCATGCGCCATGCTCGAGGACGCGCTGATCGAAACTCAGTCGATGCTGCGCAAAGCTCGGGCGAATGTCGCAGGACTGGTGCAGATGAAGGACATGCTTGCCACCGGTAAGGCGCTGGCCGAATCCGAATTGGCGAAAGCGCAGTTAGAGATTCACAGGCTCAATTACCAAAGCAGGGAGATGGGCAGGAAGAATAACAGCCGCCAGATAGTGGCTGGCCAGCGAGAGCGCCTATTAAGGGAGAATCAGCGGCTCCTGCTGGAGTTGAGCGTGCTACGGGGCCACAGCCCTGACGTACGCCTGGCACCTCCGCAGCGTTATCAATCCTTGATCGTCGAACATGCGCTGCACTTGAGTCAGATTCTTGTTTTCCCCATGCCGCTACCGAATTCTCAGATCTACATTGCATGCATAGCTAATTGAAGCAGCAAGAGTAATATGCGTCGCGATGCGAGCTCACCAGAGAAATTGCCCGGCTCAGTGTGATCCAAGGGCACGCTCCATTGTGATTATGGCGATCTCCACCTCCTCCACCGCCTTACAAACCTCCTCAAACGAAGATTGCGGGTCCGCACATATAGCTTCCATGCGTCGGCAAGATTCGACCAATATCTCTCCCTTCACAACACGAGCAGCGCCTTTAATTCTGTGAGCCAACTCACCTAATTTATCCGTCTCACCATTATGAAGTAAAACTTTCAGTGACTGACAATCTTTACGATTATTATTTATTAACTCGTCAAGTATCTCGCGAAACTTTACCGGATCACTATTGATGAGCAACTCCAGGGAGCCCAGATCAACCAGTCGCAATGAATCTGGGGACATTGGAGGCAATGAGGTCTCGGGATACTCGCTCTCTATTTCCCGATCCTGGTGTAGCGCCAGCAACCTCGCGTCCAGTTCGTCAAGACCAATTGGTTTGATCAGGCAATCATTCATGCCTGCTTTTATACACTGTTCTATTTCTTCCGGCTGTGCATCGGCAGTGAGGCCAATAATTACCGTGGGCCCAAGACCTTGCTCTTGTTCGACTCTACGAATTGCTCGTGTGAGGTCAGAACCATTCATAACCGGCATGTGACAATCGGTGATGACAACATCGAAGGACTGCTCTCTCCAGCAGTCGAACGCACCCTGCCCATCTTCTGCCTCATAGACATCGTGACCTAAAAATTTCAGCTGTTGGTGTAAGACTTGGCGGTTGACTTGGTGATCATCCACCACAAGAACCTGTAAACAGTAACGTTGATGAACCAAGGGTAGGACAGGCAAATGCGTGATGCTGATGCTCTCTAATACCTGTAAGTGCAGCTCTACGTCGACCCGCGTTCCGCGACCTAAAGCACTACTCATGGTTACGCGCCCCCCCATCATCTCGCACAGCGAGCGACAGATTACCAGGCCAAGGCCCGTTCCTTCAGTCTGCTGGACATTGCGCTGCGCCTGGACGAAAGGCCTGAACAAGCGCTGCTGGTCGGCAGGGCAGATGCCAACGCCCGTATCTTCGACACTGAGGCTGACTTTAAGGAGACTCGCACTGGCGAGTAGCCCAGAAATGCTGATTTTGATCGACCCCTCTTCAGTGAACTTGATGGCATTGCTGACCAGGTTGGACAAGACCTGCTTGAGCCGCAGGGCATCGACCAACACATCACAGTTGATGCTCGAATCGATATCAAGAATCAGGTTCAGGCGCTTCTGCCGGGCTAGCCCCTCGAACACCCTGGCCACTGATTCGACTAATTCGCGTAGGTTTGCTCGCTTGGGCGACAGACTGAGACGCCCCGACTCAATTCGTGCAATATCGAGAATGTCGCCGATCAGCTCTAGCAAGCTTTTTGCCGAGGTATAAGCAATTTCGATGCTGGCTCGGTCAATCGGTTGACTATCGGCGCGCTTGAGCGCCAGTTCAAGAACCCCGATCACGGCATTCATAGGGGTACGGATTTCATGACTCATGGTGGCCAAAAAACTGGTCTTGGCACGGCTGGCCTCATCGGCCTGATTCTTCGCTTCCTGTAACTGCTCTACCAGTAGCCGGTGCTCGGTAATATCAAGCCAGCCGCAAATAACCCCTTTGGTGACGCCTTGCGAATCCTGAAACGGTTGCACCCAGTGATTAATCCACACCTCCTTACCTTGCAAGACAACAGCGTGTACCGATTCTATGGTCTGGTCGTCTCTAATCGCCTGCAGGTAGATGCTATGAAAGTCTGGAAGGCCTTCAAAACTGTCCTTGGGTAACTGGCCTACTGTTTTGTTCAGCACCTGTTCGGAATTCAGGCCGACGCTTTTAAGGTAGCTGCGGTTGCACGACAACATGCGACCCTTAATGTCACGTACATACAACGGCGGCGGCATACAGTCAGTCAGCGTCTCGACAAACTGAAGTTGATCATTGAGCAGGCGTTCGGCCTTGAGTCGGGCCTTGATTTGCCGCCGCAAATAAACCACCCAGGCAAGCGAAAGCAACAAAAGCAGCGAGGCACCGGCGATGATTTCGCTAATCACCGACTCATAATCGACCCAGGTCTGACCACTCATACCTGGAGGCGAGCGCCAGCGATTAGAAATTGCATTGAGCTCATCAGGAGCAACGCTATGCAAGACCTTGTCGATAATCGATTGCAGCTCAACATCGCTGCGGCGCATCGCAAAATTGACCGTCGCGGGCCCAACATCGAGAACTTGATTGATAGCCAGCTTATTGCGGAATAGGCGCTCAATGTAGTACCGCGCTGTGGGCATTGACACCATGGCAGCATCGGCTTTTCGTTGATAGAGCAAATTCATCGAGTCGAGCGAGCCGCCTGCTTCTACTACGACGGCTTCGGGATATCGCTTGCGCAATCGTTGGATGGCCACGTGCCCGGTAGGAACCGCCACACGCTTGTCGATAAGACTTTCCAATTTGCCTTGATTGTCAATGCTACTAAGCAACACGAATGGACTGGTGAGCAGCGGCATGGAGAAGCGCAAGTTCTCCTCCCGTTCAGGGCTTGCAGTCATTAGAGCCAGATCGGCTTTACCCTTCTGCACCTCTTCGATGATCTGCGGAAAGCCACCTCTTCGCGAAACCACTTCGAAATGCAGGCCGGTACTGAGGGTTATCACTTCGAGGATATCGGCGATCCCGCCGGAGAACGCTCCGCTGGAGTCGAAATATGCGCCCGGCGCCAGGTCATCATTGATCACCAGCCGTACCACCGGATGCCGCTGGATCCACCGAGTCTGCTCTAAAGTGAGATTGATGGGCTCTTCGCTGGGGATGAAGCTGTTGCCCACCCAGCGCTTGGCCAAGTTGTGCAACTGATCTTCACCGATGGCCCCAATGGCGACGTTGAGTAGCCGCTGCAAACGCGTATTGTCGACTTGCAGAGCATAACTGTAGTCGCCTCCGTGCACGTCGGAGAAACGCTCAAAACTGACAACGTTGTAAAACGCGCGATTGATCAGGTAATAGGCGCTGTACAAGTCATCTAGGTAAACATCCGCCTGGCCAAAGGCGGCAGCGGCAATCGCCTTTTCGTGATCGGCATACACTCGAAAATCAGCCCGAGGGTAGCGCTGCTTGAGCTCGGCGCCGCGTTCGTTGGTGATCGCTACGCGTAAGCCGGCAAGATCGACGGGGGAATGCCGGGGTTCGGCACTGCGCTTGAACACCGCCAGCCGGTTCCGGGCGTAGGGGATGCTTAACAGCAAATCCGAACGTAGTTCAGTGCTGCCGTGAACACTAATCACATCGACGCTCCCGGCCTGCAATGCCTTGCGTGCCTCCTGCTCATTGGCAAAGGCCACGATCTTCACCTGCAAGCCCAATAGCTGCGCGACCAGTGCAGTTGCATCAGCGCTGATGCCCTCGTACAGATTGCCTTGGGCATTGACCGAAAACGGCGCGGACTCGGTTTCCGACACTCCGACCCTGAGCGCGGCCTTGCGCCGCAGCCAATGCCAGTCTTCGGTGGAAATCTCGATATCATGACGATCAATACGCAGCTGGCTGGACAGCACAGGCAAGGTTGCCGCCAACAGCTGCACGCTACTCAACAGTAGACCGATGGACAGGCAGAAAGAACGTAGATACATGCGAAATAAAAACCGAAAGAGCCTGAGGGTCGCCACTATAGTCGGCGCAATGATAGTTCAAGACCGTTGTCGCCGCTCGTTCATCAGGACTTGCCTGGTGATGTCCGGTGCGTGCAGAAGTTGATGAAGTGGCTTTCCGGCATGGGCCGAGCAAACAGAAAACCCTGGGCAAGCGTACCGCCCAACTCAATCAGGCGAGCCTGCTGCTCGACCGTTTCTACACCTTCGATAACCAGCGAGATGCCCAATGCTTGGGCCAGAGCCACCGAACAGCTGATGATCGCGGCGCTTTTGGGCTGGTTTTGCATCTTGCGAACGAACGCGCGATCAAGCTTGATCTGGCTGAATGGCAGCTCGCTTAGTCGATCCAGCGAAGAATAGCCGGCGCCAAAATCATCCATCGCCAAGCCACAGCCGAGCATACGCAGGCGCACCAAGTTCTCCAGGCTTCTGGCCGGTGCACTGATAAGGCCAGACTCGGTGATTTCGAACATCACGCTGGCCGCGGGCACCTGCGAGCGTTTGATCAGCATACTGATGCGCTCGGGCAGCGCCGAGCAGGCCAACTGTGCAGGATGCAGGTTGAACGCCAGGTTGATTATACGCCCCTGTGCCGCCAGCCTTTGCTGCAGTGCCAGGCCCTGCTCGAACATCTGCCAGAACAATCGATTAATCAGGTTGTGCTTTTCCATCACGGGTAAAAAATGCATAGGCGCCAGCACCCCCCATTGGGGATGGGTCCAGCGCGCCAGCACTTCTGCGCCGACCAGCAACTGCCCCTTCATGGTAACCTTGGGTTGGTAATAGGCCTCGAACTCACCCTTATCGAGGCCCTCCTGCACGTCGCTCAAGGTGGGTAGCTCTGCGGACGACAACTGCCTAGGAGCTGCGCTGCAGTGTTCCCGGTACAGTTTGACCATCTGGCTGAACCCCTCCAGTTTAAACGGCTTGCCTAGGTCGCCCAAAAAGGTCAGACCCAGGCAGTGAATCATTGCGACCGTGGCCTGACGCAGAACCGGGTCCAGTTCGCTGCATAACACCACCGCCCCGATTTTACCGCTGCTACTGGCATGACGAAGAAACGCCAGGCCATCCATACCGGCCATTTTCAGATCACAGAGGACAATGTCCACAGCGTCGCAGTCAGACAGCACAGCTACCGCCTCATGGCCATCCGCCGCTTGCAGGATGGGTCCCGGCAATACTTTTTCGAGCGCGGTCACGGTGACAAGGCGCTGGAAAGGTTCATCCTCCAGCACCAGAACAGTCAAGTCTTGCATCGCAGGTCTACACGCACGCAATTGAAGGGGATACAGTGTACAAGTCGTATTTCCGACACATCCATGGGAGATTTCCTCTGCATCCTAGGAAATTTCCGAAAGCCAAGTAACAACAAGTACAGCGCTGTCCTACACGGCCAATAGTGTTAACCTTCTGCTAGCCAAGCTGTACCGTTCCATAACAAGCGTGTTTTCAAGGTAAATTCCCACTATGCATAGCGTTCTGATAGTTGACGATCATCCGGTCATTCGACTTGCCGTCCGAGTCCTGCTGGAAAAGCACGGCATGCGCGTGGTAGGTGAGGCGGACAATGGAATCGATGCGGTTCAGCTAGTGCGCGAACTTACCCCGCAAGTGGTCATCCTCGATATTGGTATCCCCAAGCTGGATGGGTATACCGTTATTTCCCGAATCAAAGCACTGAATGTGCGTAGTGAAATACTCATTCTGACTTCGCAACCTGCTGACTCGGTGTGCCGACGCTGTATCCAGTTAGGTGCTCGTGGTTTCGTTAATAAAGAAGAAGACTTAGGCAGCCTGATTACCGCGATTAAAGCGGTGGATACCGGCTATACATTCTTTCCCTCGCTGACGTTTGACAGTGTCAACCCTTCGGAAACAATATCAGAGCTGGAGCAAATTCGATCACTAACTGACCGCGAAGTAACAGTGCTGCAATATCTGGCCCAAGGTTACTCCAACAAACAGATTGGTGACATGCTCTTTCTCAGTAATAAAACCGTGAGCACCTACAAAACTCGCCTACTACAAAAGCTGGGGGCCACGTCGTTGGTTGATTTAGCCGAGTTCGCCAAACGCAATGCGCTGACTGGCAATTAAATAGCTCGTAGGAAATTTCCCAGGCCGGCATCGGCAACGTCCTACTCACTTCTTCCCTTTCTACACCTAGACTTACTCCAGCTCAACGGTACACAGGTATCAGAGCGAGAAGAGTGTTCCATTGAGCCCCTTCACGGACCTCAATATCAATCTAGGAGTATCAAATGAAAGTTAGTTCGTTGGCTGGTGCAGTCATGGCAATTACTCTGGCAGCGACTTCTGCTGTCAGTTTTGCTGAAGACCAGGGTCACGGTGTTATTACCTTTAAAGGCGCGATTATTGACGCGCCTTGCTCCATTGCTCAAGAGTCTCAGTACCAAACAGTCGACATGGACCAAATCGCCAACGTCGCCCTGAAAAACGGCGGCAAATCCAACCCGACCACCTTCAAGATCGAGTTGCGCGGCTGTGAGCTGGGCGCTCTGAAAGCTGCAACTGCAACCTTCACTGGCTCGCCTGCGTCCAACCCTGACCTACTGGCGCTTAAAGGTACTGCCCAAGGTGCCAGCCTAGCCATTGCCGACCACACCGGCGCCCTGATCAAGCTCGGCAGTGCTTCGCCTGCGCAGACGTTATCCGATGGAAACACCTACCTGCAGTTCAATGCTTACCTGCAGGGCGACAAAGCCGGAGCCGAAGGGGCAGCGGCCGAGATCGTACCGGGTGACTTTGAGACCTTCGCTAACTTCACCCTCGCTTATCAGTAACGTCATTCGTCACTGAGGCGCCCCGCAGTGTGCAATGGCTGCGTACTGCGGGGAAGCTTGCGGAGATTTACATGATTCGCTCAATCGCACTTTCGCTGATACCGCTGACGCTGTTCATGGTTGGCGAGCCCGCTCGTGCCACTGAGGCAGTGTCTGGCGGTGCACTCAAGGGGCGCGTTCAACTAGCCGGAAGCATTGTCGATAGCGCCTGCACCATTCGCGTGGGCAATGAAAGTCAAACAATTTCCTTTAAACCCACAGTATTAAGCGGGTTAGTCAGCGGCGATAGTACCTCGCAACAACCCATCAACATTTATGTCAGTGATTGTACAACTTATCATGCACTTAGAAGTCCACTGCCGCCACAACTTTTCAAGCTATCATTTGAAGGTGAAACTGACGGCAAACACTTTGGTACTCAGGGGACTGCTCAAGGCATTGCCTTACAGATAAAAGACGAACACGGGAAGTTAATCTCCCCAGGCATGTTACTTGACCACAGCATGCAATCTGCCGACATATTAATTCTTAATTACTACCTGACCCTCGTCGGTAGCGGTCATGTGCTTAAAGCGGGCGATTATCACGCCACAATCAAGCTGAATATTCAACACTTCTGAACTGCAGACACTGATTGTGCAGTGTTACACAAGGACTTATTCACGTGGATCACCGTAAGGTATTGGCTACCATGACGCTGTGTTTTTTCGCCTCGTGTGTAAGTGCTGCCGAAGAATTCCAATTCAACACCGATGTATTGGACCTCAAGGATCGCGAGAATCTTGATCTGGGGGTGTTTGCCTCGGCCAACTTCATCATGCCCGGCCAATACACTCTAATGGTTCACGTGAACAGCGATACATTGACCGAGTTCCCAGTCGACTATTTTCTGGCCGAGGGCGACCCAAAAAGCAGTGTTGCCTGTCTTTCACCGGCAATTGTCGATGAACTGGGCCTGAAAGAAAACGTCCTCAGAACTTTGAAATGGTGGCACGACGGCGCCTGCCTGAACCTCGACAGCGTTCCTGGTATGCAGGCACGTGGCAACTTGGGCACAGCTGGGCTATATCTGAGCATCCCCCAGGACCAGTTGGAGTACACCGCAGCCAACTGGGATCCGCCTTCGCGCTGGGACAATGGCATTGGCGGCATACTTTTCGACTACAACATCAACGCCCAGACCACCGAGCGCAACCACGGTAAAGGGCGCAGTGACCAGCTCAGTGGGAATGGTACCGCCGGTGTCAACCTAGGCGCTTGGCGCTTGCGCGGCGACTGGCAGACTCAAATGCAACGCAGTGCTGACCAACCGTCGCTACAGCAATTTGCGTGGAGCCGTTTTTATGCGTTGCGTGCCATACCGGCGCTGCGCTCTAGCCTCATCATCGGTGAGGACTACCTAGACTCAAACCTGTTCGGTAGTTTCCGCTACACCGGAGGCAACCTGAGCAGTAACGACAACATGCTGCCACCCAACCTCAGGGGGTATGCCCCTGAAGTCAGTGGAGTGGCTCGCACCAACGCCCATGTGGTGATTCGCCAACAAGGCCGTGTGCTCTATGACACCCAGGTGCCGCCTGGCGCGTTTCGTATTCAAGATCTTAACGACGCTGTCTCCGGTCAACTCGATGTGCGCGTTGAAGAGCAGGACGGCAGCACTCAGGAGTTTCAAATCGATACCGCCAGCATTCCATACCTGACCCGTCCGGGCACGGTGCGCTACAAGCTTGCGGCCGGCAAACCCTCCGATTGGGAACATCAAGTCGATGGGCCCGCTTTTGCCACTGGCGAGTTTTCCTGGGGGGTGAGCAATGGTTGGTCGCTGTATGGCGGCGGCCTCGGTGCTAAGGACTACGGTTCCTTGGCTGTGGGTGTGGGACGCGACCTAATGGCGTTCGGCGCGCTGTCCTTCGATGTCACTCAGTCGCGGGCGACCCTACCGGAACACGACTCATTGAGCGGTAAGTCTTATCGTGCCAGTTATTCCAAACGCTTCGATGAGTACGACAGTCAGGTCACCTTCGCCGGTTACCGGTTCTCAGAGGAGAACTACATGAGCATGAACGAATTCATCGAAGCCCGGCGTGGGGGACAGCCGCTAAACCAAAGCAAGGAACTGTACACGGCGACATTAAGTAAGCAGTTTCGCGATTCCGCGCTCAGCGTGTACTTCAATTACAACCACCAAACCTACTGGAGCAGCCAGGCGAGCGATCGCTACAGCCTTTCGTTATCTCGCTACTTTGATGTGGGAGGATTGAAAAACCTCAGCCTATCGCTGACTGCGTACCAGAACAAGGCCAACGGAACCTCCGATGACGGTGCCTATCTGTCGGTTAGCATCCCCTGGGACAGCACCGGCTCATTCAGCTTCAGCTCATCGTTCAACCGCGGTGAAAGCAGCCATAGTATGAGCTATTACGACCGTATCGATGAGCGTAATAATTACATGCTCAGCGCCGGTTCAACTCCAAACGGCACAACTGCCAGCGGCTTCCTTTCCCATGATGGTGATCAGGCCCAGGTTGTGGCTAGCGCCAGTTACCAGGCCGGTGAGTACACCTCAGCAGGCTTGTCCCTCCAAGGCGGTGCGACATTGACTGGTCAAGGCGCGGCGCTGCACCGCAGCAGCATCATGGGCGGTACCCGGCTACTAGTGGATACCCAAGGTGTAGCGAATGTACCGGTGCGCGGCAACGGCGCGGTAACTCGTACCAACCGATTCGGCAAAGCGGTAATTACCGACGTCAACAGCTACTACCGTAACCAGGCCAACATTGTCCTGGACAGTCTGTCTGACGAGGTGGAAGCCACCCAGTCAGTCACCCAGGCGACTCTGACCGAGGGTGCGATTGGCTACCGCCGTTTCGATGTGATTTCCGGGCACAAGGCCATGGTCATCATCCGTATGGCTAACCGCAATGCACCGCCGTTTGGCGCGACCGCACAGAACAGCCGTGGCCAAGAAACGGGCATTGTCGGCGAAGAAGGATCGACTTACCTGAGCGGTATGAAGCCGGGCGAAACCATGTCGCTGCATTGGGATGGCAGCGCACGCTGCCATTTCACCCTGCCCAACCAAGTAGCAGCGCTTGAACGACAACTAGAGCTGCTGTGCCAGCCCGTCAGCGACGCAGACGACTCCGCCGCTTAATCTATTTGCAACAGGTACTTATATGAATATCAGCTTCAAACGCAACACCCTTACCCTCCTCGCGCTGTTCGGCGCCTGCGCGGCGCAAACCAGCCTGGCCGCTGTGTCGCTGGACCGCACCCGGGTAATTTTCACCGGCAGCGAGAAGTCGGTCAGTCTCAGCGTCAGCAACCAAAATACCCAGCTGCCTTACTTGGCACAGGCCTGGATCGAAAACGAGCACGCGGAAAAGATAACCAGTCCCCTTGTAGTGCTACCGCCGATCCAGCGTTTAGAAGCTGGTACCAATAGTCAAGTGAAGATCCAGGGTCTGCCTGAACTAAGCCGACTGCCCCAGGACCGCGAATCACTGTTCTACTTCAACCTGCGGGAAATTCCGCCGCGCAGCGATAAGCCGAACACCTTGCAAATTGCTCTGCAAACGCGGGTAAAGCTGTTTTATCGACCTGTATCGATCGCCCGTAAAGTCGGTGTCAATGAAGCCCCCTGGCAGGAAAAGCTGACCCTGATCCGCCAGGACGATCGTTACCTGGTGAACAACCCTACGCCCTACTACGTCACTGTGATCGATGCCGCCCGTGACCTCAAGGCTACCAGCTCAACTGACTTCAAACCCTTGATGATCAGCCCCAAAGGCCAACTCGATCTGGGCGTGAGCAGCAAAGCACTGGGCGACAAGCCAGTACTAACCTACGTCAACGACTACGGGGGCCGCCCGCAATTGCAGTTCAGCTGTGCCGCAGGCACCTGCACCGCCAGTCCCGTCACCGATAAACACTGACACCGAGCCATGACCTGTTCAAGTGAGGGCAAATCATGATGCCTATAACCCGTAACTGCCTAGCGGCCTTGCTTTGCAGTGCCAGCGTTTCGACTTGCTCTGACGCCGCTGACATTCTTGCACAGACTGCTGAGTTTCAAGTGACTGGAACCTTGCTTGAAAGCGCCTGTTACTTAGACCCAAGTTCCGCCTATCAGAGCTTGGCGCTAGGCGACCTGAGCACCGCCCGCTTACTGCACGTCGGGGATCAGGGAGCGCCTGTCGCCCTGCACCTCAAGTTGCAAGGCTGTGTGCGCAGTGACGGCGGCCGCCGTGATGATCAGCAAGGTATTTTAGTCTGGAGCGCGATCGAGCCTGTGGCTGCTGTCGCTTTCGACGCCGTAGCCGACGCCGATACACCCGCGCTAATAAAGGTAGTTGGTGCCGAGGGCTTCGGCCTGCGATTGCTCGATATTCAAGGCAACGACGTACGCCTGGGCCGAACCGCGCCAGCTTGGTTCATCTCACCTGGCGATGACCAGTTGACCTACTACATCCGCCCTGAGCGTACGGCAGCGCCGCTACGCCCAGGCACCTTCCGCGCCAGCCTAAATGTGCACTTGGCGTATGACTGAGGCTCTCGTGATGAATGTCGGACGCGCTGCACTGCTGGCAGTACTGGCTATTTGTGCATCCTCTACCTTCGCTGCCGAGCAGCAGGTGGTAACGATCAAAGGTGTTGTATACGCCGCGATTCCTTGCGTGATCAATAACAACAAGCCCTTTACTCAACCGTTTGGTGATGTTCAGACTGCGGGTATCGATGGTTACTACAAAACCATCACCCTTGATTATTCGCTCGATTGCAGTCGTTCTACGACCAATGAATTGCGAATGCAAGTGCGCGGCAACGATGCAGGTTTCGACACCTCGCTGCTGCTAGTACCGGGCTACGACAACCTCGGTGTTGCTCTAAAAAAAGACGGAACAAGGCTTGCCATAAATACTTGGTCAGACTTCGACACCAACAAAAAGCCAGTACTGCAAGCGGTACTTGTCAAGCGCCAGAACAGCGATATCAAGGCCGGTGTCTTCAAGGCCAGTGCAACCCTCGTGGTGGATTATCGATGAACACTCTGCATCGCGTGATGGCAATACTATCAATCGCGCTCCTATCCATTCCCTGTGTTGTAGCAGACAACCTGCTGTTCACCGGTAACCTGCTGGCACCGCCCGTCTGCAAAGTCAGCGACAAAGATGGACGTATCGACGTGCGATTCAAGAACAACATCGCCGTCAACCGTATCGATGGCGAGCTTTATCGCCAAGCGATTCCCTACCAGATCGAATGCCCGGGTGCAGCCGGTGCCGGTATCACCTGGCACATGCGCCTGACCCTCAAAGGTATCGACGCTCACTTCGACCCCACCGCGCTCAAAACCTCGGTGAAGGACTTGGGAATCAAGGTATTGCTCGCCGGTACCCCATTGATTCCCAATCAGCCCCGAGATATCGATGTCAACGCATCGACTCCGCCAGTGCTGGAGGCCGTGCCGGTGAAGCTTACCGGCGCAGCGTTGCCCAGCACCGACTTTACCGCATCGGCGCTACTGATGGCCGAACTCTACTAGGAGGCTCTATGGGCAAGTGGGCCATTACCCTGAGCGCCTGGGTCACCGCCAGCCTGTGGTTGTCGGCGGTACAGGCAGCAGAAGACAACCTGTACTTCTCCGGAACGCTGGTGAATGAGCCATGCGTGCTGGATGAGAGAGATGAGTTGATCAAACTAGACTTTAAAAGCGTAATCGACAAAGACCTATACCTTAACGGCAGAACCCGAGGAAACCTTATCGATCTGCACCTTAAAAATTGCGACTTGGACGTCGGTAAACGCATGGTCAGCATCACTTTCAATGGTAACGAAAGCAGCGCCCTTCCCGGACTGCTGGTGCTCCAAAGCGCCAGCGTGCAAGGCCTGCTGGTGGGGCTGGAGACAACGGGCGGTGAGGCCTTGCCGTTGAACAAGAGTCACCGTATGGGGGAGCTTTCTAGTGGCAACAACCTAGTCAGCTTCAATGCATACCTTCAAGGGGAACCCGAGGTGCTGGCAAATCGCGCACTAGGGTTAGGCGACTTTGAAGCATCCCTGACCTTTGCTTTGAGTTACGAGTAACCATCATGAGAAAGTTTTACTCACTAACGTTCCGCTGCATCGTGGTACTGGTATTGTTATACGGTGCTGCGGAGCAAGCACAAGCCTATAATATCATTACAACAGAAAGTCGTTATGAGCCGGGCGGTGTTCGTTACTTCTACGTTGTTCAAGATTGGACATCGGGCGGTCGTAGTCCTTGCTCAACGGAAGACAGTCGAATGAAGAACTGTAACATTTATTTAGCCACGAATCACGGGGCAGTGCGCCCCTACGAGTGGAAGGTACCTACCCACTGGGGTAACTCCACGATGGGAACGCTACTATCGGACCTCATGAGAGTGGGTTTTCGAGTGCCTTTTTACGGCTCGACTCTAGTTCCTCACGCATCCGCTAACAACCGCCTGTGCATCTCTTTTAGCTTTTCGCAAACGGGGCCAAACATTGGCGGAGGTGTCTCTCTTTTCGGCCCATGCACCAAGGTAGTTCCGCCGTCGCTGCAATGCGAGATCAAAGGCGATACAACTATCAACCATAGAAACCTACCGGATAATGCATTAAATGGGGCGAAAGCTTCGACACAACTCGATTTGCAGTGTCGAGGCCCGGCTAGTGTGACCGTATCGGCATCCAGAACAAACTCTTCAGGCGTTCAACTCAGAAGCGATGGTAGCCTGTACTCGAGGGTTACGATCAACGGCAAGGACGCTACGACGGGTATCAATGTCAAGGTATCAGATGGTCTGACCACCAAATTGGACATCACGTCAACACTTAGCAGCTCAGGGACCGTCGCACCTGGCGAGTTCTCCGGCTCTACGGTGATAACTATTTCACCTCCTTAACTGAGAATGCAGGAAGCAATCACCAAGCTCAAAAATCAGATTGGAAGCGAACATGCGAGAGGCGACTGGTGAGAGAAGGCCTGTTTGGACACTATAATGCTGCGCGGCTTATATCCAATTCACCTGAGTGTGAACTTTCAACTGCCGAAAAAATCGAACGGATTATCACAACAAATATGGTGGCGCTATGTACCTCACCGAAAACATCCACTTGATCCGTACAATTCTGGACCAATTGCCTGCTGAGGGAGAAATCAGCTCGACAGAGCTGGACGGTGATCAAGAGCAGATTCTGTTTGGGTTACGAGAAATGATTCGACTCAATCTAATTTCCGGGTCCCATCATTACAGCGAGCACTCCGACCCGACTGGACCGCTTCTATCATCGGTATCCTCGATTCGCCTGACTACGCGAGGGATTACATTCAAAGGGCAATAGGCCATTATTCACATCAACGACAATGCTTCTATGCTCCATAATTCGGCTTACCAGGCGAGAATGTAATGGATACGTTAAACAGACAGGAGATCGAGGCGGTGCTCGCCAGCCGCCTGCCGAACTGCGTAATCTCCTGCACGGTCAGCGTCGATGGCAGCTTGACCGTCGATGTGACAGGTCCAGACTCAGACCAATTCACTATCGTTAACATAGATCGGCGCCAATACCATGGCGAGACCGGCATCAACAAGCTCGCCCGGGAGATATTGGAAGAAATGGTGATGTCCCGGCAGGCGACTCGCCTCATCGGATAAACTCCCGATTTGTGCAGGCTTTCGTTCTCCCCTTTCACGTATTGTTCACAGTTTAACGCCTATGCTTACTCCAGCTCCTAGTGAACATCTTTAAGCCCGCCCTTCTACCGACAAAACTCTCGAACATAATTCTGTAGCGCCCTCAACGCTGCCTGATCAGCAATGATTCCAGCTCGGATATCGAAAACAGTTCGTTCAGCAATTGAAGTGAGTTCGACGGTTCTTGCGTTGCCCATGCTGGTGGAACTTGACACGTTGCGGTTATTGGCACGACAACTGCCTGTGATGCGCAGCCGGCGATCAGAATCGTCAGCAGCACGGCGCAACCTTTCATTTTCGAAGAGATCATTCGCTTTCTCCTTGGTTGCTATGGCGTCGAGTTCGGCACGCGCCTGCTCGGCGGCACGCTGCTTTTCCAGTACCTTGCGGGTCTGTGCGTTAGCTGCATTGCTGATGGTGGTCACATCGGCCTGATGAGCGAGATTAAGGTCGGCCAGCTTCTGTCCCATGTGCCAGTCCTGCACCTGCCAGGATCCAGTGGCGCTGATCACCATCGCCAGCATGACTGCCGCTAGGATCTTCCCGGGCATCATCACGGCACATCCTTGAAAAACATGTGATGCCCCAGACGCAGCGTCTGTTTAGCCTCCGCCGCCCAGGCCGAAGGCTTCGGCATGGTGGTCGCATAGTAATGTGTCGCACCGCCGATTGGATCCGATACCCGCTCGACAAGATCACTCCTGTGCTGATGCGAAAAATCGTCAACGGTATTACGTGGACTTCACCGATTAGGAGCAAAGGTGCCATCCGCCTCGTGACCAGTCTTCTCACCCAGGCCGTAAACGATGAACTGATATTGAGGAATCCCTCCAATTCAATCCCGCCAACGAGGGTTACGAAGCGCGAGATTGATCCGTTCAGTCGCGAGGAAGCGGATGTATTGATTGGGAAGGTGTACGAAGTGACAAGCGGTTTGCAGTCGATCTACGCGTGCTTTTTTGAGTTCTCTTTCTATACAGGAATGCGTCCAGGCGAGGCGATGGCCCTGCGGTGGAGCGAGGTTGATACACGCTCTCGTCGTGCTAAGGTGTGCCGTATCAGGCTTTACGGAAAGATCAAGGAAAGGACGAAAACGAAGGTGTCGCGGGAAGTTTTATTGAACGATCGCGCTTTGCAGGCACTCGAAAAAGCCAGACTTCTTACGGCGGCGCGCTCTGATTACGTTTTTGCGCCGGAAGGCTCGGGTGAAAGATCAGAGCTATACATCCGTTCCGAAACAGGGGCTAAGCGCTATTGGTTGACGGCATTGCGCAAGAGTGGAATGCGATATCGCCGGATGTACGACACCAGGCACACCTATGCAACGATGTGCCTTATGTCGGGAATGAATCCAGCGTTCATCGCGGCGCAGCTTGGACACAGCGTTCAAGTTCTGCTTTCAACCTATGCCAAGTGGATCAGTTCTCCGAGTGATTTCGCAGAGCTTGATAAGCTGGATTTACCGAAAAACGGTACAAAATTGGTACTTGAATCACGGTAGATGCGTGAAGGCCCTGCAAATACAAGGCCTTTAGCAATATGTGTGGATTAGCTGGCGAGTTACGCTTTGATCATCAACCTGCCGACCTGGCAGCAGTAGAACGAATCACCCACCACTTGGCCCCACGCGGGCCTGACGCGTGGGGCTTCCAGGCACAGGGACCGATTGCTCTGGGCCATCGTCGCCTGAAAATCATGGACCTGTCGGACGGCTCCGCCCAGCCGATGGTCGACGCTCAACTGGGCCTGTCACTGGCCTTCAACGGCGCCATCTACAATTTCCCCGAATTGCGTGCAGAGCTTGAAGCTCTGGGTTATGCCTTCTATTCCGGCGGCGACACCGAAGTGTTGCTCAAGGGCTATCACGCGTGGGGCGAGGCGCTGCTGCCCAAGCTCAACGGGATGTTTGCATTTGCCATCTGGGAGCGTGATGCCCAACGTCTGTTTATTGCCCGCGACCGCCTTGGCGTGAAGCCTTTATACCTGTCGCGCACCGGCAAGCGCCTGCGCTTTGCCTCGGCCTTGCCGGCGTTGCTCAAGGGCGGCGACATCAACCCGATCCTCGATCCGGTCGCGCTCAACCACTACCTGAATTTCCATGCCGTGGTACCCGCGCCACGCACGCTGCTGGCGGGCATTGAAAAACTGCCGCCCGCCACCTGGATGCGCATCGAGGCCGATGGCAAGACCGAGCAGAAAACCTGGTGGACCTTGACTTACGGGCCGCATGCCGATGAAGCCAACCTGACCCTGGAAGACTGGCGCGACCGTGTGCTCGACAGTACCCGCGACGCCGTGGCCATTCGCCAACGGGCGGCGGTGGATGTCGGCGTGCTGCTGTCAGGTGGCGTTGACTCCAGCATGCTGGTGGGCCTGCTGCGTGAAGTCGGTGTACAGGACCTGTCGACCTTTTCCATCGGTTTTGAAGACGCCGGCGGTGAACGTGGCGACGAGTTCCAGTATTCCGATCTGATCGCCAAACACTACGGCACGCAGCATCACCAATTGCGCATTGCCGAGAGCGAAATCATCGAACAACTGCCAGCGGCGTTCCGCGCCATGAGCGAGCCGATGGTCAGCCATGACTGCATCGCCTTCTACCTGCTGTCTCGGGAAGTGGCCAAGCACTGCAAAGTGGTACAGAGCGGCCAGGGCGCCGATGAGTTATTCGCCGGTTATCACTGGTACCCGCAGGTGGACGGCGCCAGCGATCCATACGCGGCCTACCGCGATGCATTTTTTGACCGCAGCTATGACGATTACGCCGCGACGGTCGCACCGCAATGGTTGACTGCCAATGACGCTGCCGGCGACTTTGTCCGTGAACATTTCGCCCAGCCGGGTGCCGATGCGCCTGTGGATAAAGCCCTGCGCCTGGACAGCACGGTGATGCTGGTCGACGACCCGGTCAAGCGGGTCGACAACATGACCATGGCCTGGGGCCTGGAAGCACGAACGCCATTTCTCGATTATCGCCTGGTGGAGTTGTCGGCCCGCGTCCCGGCCAAGTTCAAACTGCCAGACGGCGGCAAACAGGTGCTCAAAGAAGCCGCGCGCCTGGTGATTCCAAGCGAAGTCATCGACCGCAAGAAAGGTTACTTTCCGGTGCCAGGCCTCAAGCACTTGCAGGGCAATACCTTGAATTGGGTGCGCGACTTGCTGCTGGACCCGAGCCAGGACCGTGGCCTGTTCAACCCGGCCATGCTCGATCGCCTGCTCACTGACCCGCAAGGTCAATTGACCCCGCTGCGCGGCTCCAAGCTGTGGCAACTGGCGGCGCTGAACCTGTGGCTCAGCGAACAAGGAATCTGATTGATGAAACCTCATGCCACGGCTTACAGCCAACGCTTGCTGCGCGGCCAGTCACCGTCCTACGAACGCTTGCAAGCCCGTTTAGCCGAGGACGGCAGTGAGCTGAGCCCTGCCTCGATTGCCGTGCATTGTGGCTGGGGGCGGTTATTGATCGGCCACACCTTTTGCGATCCGGCGAGCCTCGCCCGGGAGCTGCTCAACGAGCAGCCCGGGGAACGTGATATCGCACTGTATGTGGCTGCGCCGCAACAGATTCTGGGGATCGATCCGCAACAACTGTTCCTCGACCCGTCCGACACCTTGCGCCTGTGGTTCAGCGATTATCGCCCGTCCACCCGGGTGTTTCGCGGCTTTCGGATTCGCCGGGTGCAGAGCGAAGCGGATTGGCAGGCGGTCAATCATCTTTACCAGGGACGCGGCATGCTGCCCGTGGCCCCGGCACTGCTGACACCACGCCATCAAGGTGGCCCGGTGTACTGGCTGGCCGAGGATGAAGACAGCGGCGCGGTGATCGGCAGCGTGATGGGCCTAAATCACCAGAAGGCATTCCACGATCCGGAAAACGGCTGCAGCCTCTGGTGCCTGGCGGTGGATCCGCAATGCAGTCGGCCAGGCGTGGGTGAAGTGCTGGTGCGTCACCTGATCGAACACTTCATGAGCCGCGGCTTGAGCTACCTGGATCTGTCGGTGTTGCACGACAACCGCCAGGCGAAGAACCTCTACGCCAAGCTCGACTTTCGACCGCTGACCACCTTCGCCATCAAGCGCAAGAACGGCATCAACCAACCGTTGTTCCTCGGACCCGGCCCACAGGCCGAGTTCAATCCCTATGCGCGGATCATTGTCGAGGAAGCCCATCGGCGCGGGATCGATGTGCAGGTCGATGATGCCGATGCCGGCTTATTCACCTTGAACCATGGCGGGCGTCGGGTACGCTGCCGCGAGTCATTGAGCGACCTGACCAGCGCCATCAGCATGACGTTGTGCCAGGACAAGAGCCTGACCCACAAAGTGTTCAAGGCCGCCGGACTCAATCTGCCGGCCCAGCAACTGGCCAGCAGCGTCGACGACAACATGGAGTTCCTCGACGAACACCAGCGCGTGGTGGTCAAGCCGTTGGATGGCGAGCAAGGCCAGGGTGTGGCGGTGGACCTGCAGAGCATCGAAGAGGTGCAGAAAGCCATCGAAGCGGCGCGCCAGTTCGATACTCGAGTGCTGCTGGAAAGCTTCCACGAGGGCCTGGACCTGCGCATCGTGGTGATCGGTTTCGAGGTGGTCGCGGCGGCCATTCGGCGGCCGGCCGAGGTGATCGGTGATGGCCAGCACTCCATCGGCACGCTGATCGAAGCCCAGAGCCGACGGCGCCAGGCTGCCACCAGCGGCGAAAGCAAAATTCCCCTGGATCACGAGACCGAACGGACGTTGCAAGCCGCTGGCTACGACTACACCAGTATCCTGCCCCAAGGTGAACACCTGGCCGTGCGGCGCACTGCCAACCTGCACACGGGCGGTAGTCTGGAAGACGTCACCGACATTCTTCATCCCACGCTGGTGGACGCCGCCGTGCGCGCTGCTCGGGCGCTGGACATCCCCATGGTCGGCCTGGACCTGATGGTCGCGACCGCCGATCAACCGGAATACGTGTTTATCGAAGCCAATGAGCGGGCCGGGTTGGCCAACCATGAGCCACAGCCGACGGCGGAAAAATTCGTCGATTTATTGTTCCCGCACAGCCAGCCCACGACATGAAACGCACGTAGCAGCTGTCGAGCCCGCGCGAGGCTGTGTCAGCGGCGTATCAGACAGACCGTTGACGCAGCCTCGCCGGGGCTCGACAACTGCTACGCAACACCGACTCACAGACGGGCCTGTGACTTTTCAGCCCCCTTCATCGAAACCATCGATGCCCTTACCCCATCAGGAGTTTCCATGACCCGAACCATTCCAGAACCGGATCTCGCTTATCTGCAAAAAGTACTGCTGGAAATGCTCGCCATTCCCAGCCCCACCGGTTTTACCGACACCATCGTGCGCTATGTCGCCGAGCGCCTTGAAGAACTGGGCATTCCGTTTGAAATGACCCGGCGCGGCACCATCCGCGCGACCCTCAAGGGCCAAAAAAACAGTCCTGACCGCGCAGTCTCCGCGCACCTGGACACCATTGGCGCCGCTGTGCGTGCAATCAAGGATAACGGCCGCCTGACGCTGGCGCCCGTGGGTTGCTGGTCCAGCCGTTTTGCCGAAGGCAGCCGTGTCAGCCTGTTTACCGACAACGGTGTGATTCGTGGCAGCGTGCTGCCTTTGATGGCCTCCGGGCACGCCTTTAATACCGCCGTGGATGAAATGCCCATCAGTTGGGACCACGTCGAACTGCGCCTGGACGCCTATTGCACCACGCGCGCCGATTGCGACTCCCTGGGGATCAGCGTCGGTGACTTTGTCGCCTTCGATCCGCTGCCGGAATTTACCGAGAGCGGTCATATCAGCGCGCGTCACCTGGATGACAAAGCCGGCGTCGCGGCACTGCTGGCGGCACTCAAGGCTATCGTCGACAGCGGCGAACCGTTGCTGATCGACTGTCATCCGCTGTTCACCATTACCGAGGAAACCGGCAGCGGCGCGGCAGCCGCGTTACCTTGGGATGTCAGTGAATTCGTCGGTATCGACATCGCTCCGGTCGCTCCCGGCCAACACTCCAGCGAACACGCGGTGAGCGTGGCCATGCAGGATTCCGGCGGTCCTTACGACTATCACTTGTCCCGACACTTGCTACGCCTGGCGTCGGACAACGAACTGCCGGTACGCCGCGATCTGTTTCGCTATTACTTCAGCGACGCGCATTCTGCCGTGACCGCCGGGCACGATATCCGCACCGCGCTGTTGGCGTTTGGCTGCGATGCCACCCATGGCTATGAACGTACCCACATCGACAGCCTGGCTGCCCTGAGCCGCCTGTTGGGGGCTTATATCCTCAGCCCGCCGGTGTTTGCCAGCGATGCGCAACCGGCCCAAGGCTCCCTCGACCGGTTCAGTCATCAACTGGAACATGAGACGCAAATGGAAAGCGATACACGCGTACCGTCCGTGGATAGCCTGTTGGGTCAAAAAAACTGAAGCTGGCAACAATGATCCCGGCGCAGTAGCATCGCCGGGATCACTACCATGAGGCTTGTATGCTGATTCCCCACGACGCACTTGAAGTCGACACCCTGACCCGCCTCATCGAAGACTTCGTGACCCGTGACGGCACCGACAATGGCGATGACACGCCCTTGGAAACCCGCGTATTGCGCGTGCGCCAGGCGCTGACCAAAGGCCAGGCATTGATCGTTTTCGACCCCGATAGCGAGCAATGTCAACTGATGCTCAAGCACGATGTGCCCAAACACCTGTTTGACTAAGGGTTGGGTACCGACTCAGGCGCTGCGTACCGGCCCTGGCGCTCGAGAATCCTCTGATAGACCTCCTCCCGATACACCTTGACCCCACTCGGCGCTTCCACGCCGAGTTTCACTTGCCTGCCGTTTACCTCCAGGATGCGCAGCGTGATGTGTTCACCAATGGAAATGAATTCGCCTACCGCGCGGCTTAATATCAGCATGGCGTCTGTCCTTTGAAAGTTGACGGACGTTGACCATGCCTTCTTGCCTATACCTCATCAATGCCCTGCCGGATAAACAGATAATTCCTGCAGCTCAGGGTTAACTTTCCTGACAGACAAATAACAATTTCCCCTGCAAAACGCCAAGCTTTTAAACACGTTGTTCAAGATCTGCCTGATTGGGCCTTGGCGCGCATTTTGTCCGACATGCTGGTCATCTCGTCATACAGCAACTGCGGATTCTTCTGCTTCAATGCCCAGGCCATACGGCCCTGTTCGTGGGGCAGAATCATGAACTCACCCTCGGCCACCCGCTGATAAATGTAATCGGCGATGTCCGCGGCGCTGATCGGTGAGCTTTCCAGCAGCTTGCCGACCTGGGTTTTCATCGCGGGTGTCGGGCCACGGAAAGAGTCCAGCAGATTGGTCTGGAAGAACGAGGGACAGACCACATGCACGCCGATTTCCTGCTGCTTGAGTTCCACCAGCAAGCTTTCCGACAAAGCCACCACGCCGGCCTTCGCCACGTTGTAGTTGCTCATGGCCGGGCCTTGCATCAGTGCAGCCATGGAGGCGATGTTGATGATCCGCCCCTTGCTCTTTTCCAGCAGCCCCAGGAAAGCCTTGCAGCCTTTGACCACGCCCATCAGATTGATCGCGATCTGCCAGTCCCAGTCTTCAAGGGACAATTCGCTGAAAAAGCCGCCCGAGGCCACGCCGGCGTTATTGACGATCACATCAATGCCGCCCAGCTTCACTTCGCAGGCTTGGGCAAACGCGGTGAGCTGGCTGTAGTCGCGCACATCGCAGCGCTGGATAAACCCGTCGCCACCGGCTTCGCGCACCCGCCTGAGGGTTTCTTGCAGTCCCGGTTCGCTGACATCCGACAAGGCCAACTGCCAACCTTCGCGGGCCCAGCGCAGCGCGATTTCGCGTCCCAGGCCGGACCCGGCGCCAGTGATCATCATGCGATTTTGCATAGGAAGTGCCTTGTGGTTCAGGGAAGAAGTAGGCGCCAGTGTAGCGAAGGTTATTAAGTCTTCGGTGGACCATCAGATTGCTGAATGCCCCAGGCAAACCAACGGCTGGGTCGGATAGCGCGTTGCCAAAGAAGTTCAATATTTGCGAACTAAGCACACAACGTGGGCAAATTAAAAAAGAAATAAGCGAGTAAGCGAAAAGCTTTAAAAAAACACTGAATCTTTCAGGTCGCACAACAGTCGGATTTTTTAAGGCAGGCGTTATTGACTATCGGCCCTGCTACTTAACCATCCGGTCTTTCTAGAAGACGAATAAGGAAAACACACCATGACCCTCATTCTTATCATTGTCTTGATCCTGCTGTTGGTCGGCGGTTTGCCGGTGTTCCCGCATTCCCGCAACTGGGGTTATGGGCCATCGGGGATTCTCGGTACCATCTTGATTGTGCTGTTGATTCTGTTGTTGCTCGGCAAGATATAAAACCGTAAACCGCGCACAAAAAAAGAGGCCCTCAGGCCTAATGCAGATCCGTTAAGCGAACCTCGCCCCCGGTAGGAGCGAGCTTGCTCGCGAAGAACTCAAAGGCGCCGCGTTTATTCAGAAAGCACGCGTTATCGTTGAGGTTTTTCGCGAGCAAGCTCGCTCCTACATCGGCATCAGGCCCTCAGGCCTCTTTTCGGTTATTTAGTCCGGCACGCCGTCCACCACACCGGCGGTGTTATCCAGCAAGCCCTTGGTCGCAGTCTGCAGGAACGACTCGAGTTTCTGCTTGAGCGCTGCCTCGTCGGCCGACTCGGGAATCACTTTGCCACCGGGGTTGGCACCCAATTGGTATTGCCAGAGTTTGGGTGGCATGTCCTTAGGCAGTACCAATATCCGATCACCCGTCAGCAAGGCCACGGTCTGATCGCTGCCCGAAGGTTTGATCACGCCGAAGCCCTTGTCGCCTTCAGGCAAATTAAGCAGGTCACGGCCCCAGCATTGATGGCGGGTTTCACCCCCCAGGCGCCCCATGATGGTCGGCACAATATCGATCTGCGTACCGACGGTGTGATCAAGCACACCGAATTTTTCCTGCACCCCTGGCGCGATCAGCAGCATCGGCACGTTGAAGCGGCCCAGGTCCATTTCAGTGATTTGCTGCTCGTTGCCGAAGCCATGGTCACCGACGATCACAAACAGGGTTTCCTTGAAGTACGGCTCCTTACGGGCCTTTTCAAAGAACTGTCCCAGCGCCCAGTCGGAGTAGCGCATGGCCGTCAAATGCTCGTTCAGACTGCCACGGTCGGTAACAGGCTCGACCGGCAACGGCGTCGGCAAGGCATAGGGCGTGTGGTTGGACAGCGTCTGTAGCAACGCATAGAACGGCTTGCCGTTCTCACGCGCCTTCAACTCTTCCAGGCCACGGTTGAACATGTCCTGGTCGGACACCCCCCACGTCGAGTCGGAGAACACCGGGTCGACAAAGTCGTTGCGACCGATGAAGTTGGTCATGCCCTGGTTGCTGAAGAAGCCCGACTGGTTGTCCCAGGCAAAATCGCCGTTGTAGACATACACATCGTCAAAATCCCGGGCACTGAGCAACTGTGGCAACCCTGACAACTTGTGACTGCCTTCCGGCGTCTGCATCAAGTATTCAAAACCCGGCAGGTTCGGGAAGCAGGCCATGGTGGCGAACATCCCCTGGTGGGTGTGTGTGCCGTTGGAGAAGAAGCGGTCGAACAACAGGCCTTCTTTCGTCAACTGGTCAAAGTACGGCGTGATATTGCCCGGACGCCCCAGCACGCCCACCGAGTGGCCGGCGAAGCTTTCCATGAGGATGACCACGACGTTCTTGATCGGCAGGGTCTTGTCGGCCGGCGGCATGTAGTCTCGGCGTACGGCGGCGGTATCGGTATCCACCAGCTTCTCGTCAGGCAGCACCAACATATCGCGTACCGTCTGGGTCGCCAGCGGTTGCTCCCGCGTGGCCTTCCAGATATTGGTGCGGTGCTCGGAGAAACGCGCCTTGGCGGCGCCGACCAGCGACAGCGTACCGTTAAGACCCAACTGGTTGGCGAAGATCGAATCGGTGGTGTAGACATCACCCCAACGCAGCGGCGGGCCTTGGCGCAAGGTGCCACGGGCGGCGACCACCGCGATCAGCAGGCACACCACGAACACCGCGATGCGGCTGTACCACGGGGCGACCTGGCGGGTGCCGATGGTGCCACCGCTGAACGGTCCTCGAGGCCGGGTCGCGCGATCCGCGCCTTTGAAGGCCATGCTCAGGATCAAGGTGCCTACGGCCCAGGCCAGCAGATAGCGCACCACCGGAAAACCGTACCAGAGCATGCTCATCACGGTACTCGGATCTTCCTTGACGTATTGGAAGACCAGGCCATTGAGACGCTGGTGGAACTCACGGTAGAAGTCCATCTCCATCAAGCCCAGGAACAGGGCGATGCTGGAAACAACGGTGAGCCAGAATCGGAAGAACCCGCGGGCAGCCATGGCGCACACGCTGAACAGCGCCAGGATCAGCGGAATGCTCAGGTACACCACCAGGCGCAAGTCCAGGCGCAGACCGTTGACGAACGCTTCGAGAAAGGTCGAGGCCGGGGTGTCGAGGATCATCTCGCGGTTGTACACCAGCAGCGCCAGGCGCAGCAGCGAGAGCATCACCATCATGACCAGTGCGCAAAGCAGCGTGTACGCCAGATGAGATTTGACGGTGGGTTGCAGCAGACGAGCCTTGGCTGCTCGTTGCTGATTCAGGGCGTCCGGGTTTGCCATGTCGTTTTAGGACCCATTGGAAGTTTAAGTTGCGAAAATGATGCAGCGCTGTTCTGTCGATGCCTGGTCAGGCAACGGCAGGATCAGGAGTAACGCGGTGGGCAGATGGTGCCCGATCAACGCCGGCAACGCCATTGATTACTCAAGGATCGTCGCCCACCCGCCGCCACAGACGCGGGTTTTAGCGCCTGGGCAGGAAAATTTAGCCGGCGGATTGTCTTGGATGACGTGTGAAAATTTTGTGCAGCGAATAGCCCGATATACAAATAACGCGCCTGCGCATGCAGGGGGAAAAAGCTGCAAAGGGATCCTCGACGCCCGTAGCGCTCGAGTGACGCGAGGCTGCGCCCGGGCTCGGCTGGCGCAGCGCAGAGGCAACCGGGCCCGGGTGGTTCAGTGATTAAATCCGCACATTGCCCCGTGGCCCGGCGATCGCCCAGATAATCAGGCCCAATACTGGCAGCAGCAGAATCAGCAGGATCCACAACACCTTGGCGCCGGTGCTCGCACCGCTTTTGAAGACATTGATAATCGCCCAGATATCCAGCGCGAGGATGATCAGCCCAATCAGACCATTAAAGGTGGAACCCATGGTGTCGCTCCTAAGTGAGGGTTTGCCTGTTTAGGATAGTCAGCGCTGGCGAGGGTTCCGTTTTATTTCAGACGTGGACCGCAACACGCAAGGCTTCCAGGGACGGTTCGGCCTTGATACCCAGGTCGGCGCACAATTCCCGCACCCGAGGCACATCATTGCCGTAGACCAATACGGCCTGGATTTCGTCATCCAGCAGTTGGCTGAAATTCATCAGCGTATAGCCGCCGTTTTCCGGGTTCATGGCACTCAGCTGAATCTGGATACGATTTAGCGCCGTCAATGCCTCGGTCTTCACCAACTGCTTGGGCTTGAGGTTGAAGCCCACGCCGGGGCCAAAGGAAGCAACGATCTGCGTGAACAGTTCCTGATAGGTATCGGCCTGAAACAACACGGTTTCCGGCAGACTGCCGACGACGACCCACTCACCCAGCGGGATCGGGAAGCTGTCGTCGTAGTTGATGTCCGGGTTGGCCGCCAGAAAGCCTTCGGCATCCGCGTAGGCCTGGGCGGCCTCGTCGGCGATCCGCACAATCTCGGCGTCGCCCAGGCAGCCGGAACTGATTTTAGTGATGAGTTCGACGAGCGCGGTGTTCATGGGCAAATCCTGTGGCGAGGCTGATTTTGAGGGCGCAAAGCCTACACCAGTTTCTGCAACTGCGCCGCCGTATCCGCTGCCCCCATGGTCTGGGCCGCGGCCAGCGCGGTCACGCCCTGGGCATCCGTCGCCTGGGGATTGGCGCCTTGGCTGATCAGGTAGTCCACCATTTCGGTACGGTTGAACATTGCGGCCATCATCAACGCTGTACGGCCATCCGCAGAGGCACCGTCCACCGGAGTGCCGCCTTCAATCAGCGCCTTGACCACCTGCAGATTGCCTTTAAACGCTGCGCCGGCAATCGGCAATTGGTTTTTATCATTGGCGATCTGCGAATCGGCCTTGAATTCGAGCAGCACTTTTACCGCGTCAGCGTGGCCATGGTAGGCCGACAGCATCAGCAAGGTATCGCCATTGTGATTACGCAGGTTCGGCGGCAAGCCCTTGGCCAACAGCGCTGCCAGCATTGCAGCGTCACCCCGGCGTGCCACATCGAACACCTGCTCGGCAAATTCAGCGGCTTCATCGGCGGTCATTTGTTTGGCTTGGTCTGACATGTAGGAGCTCCTTGTCTGGTGCTGTATAAGGCGCCCAGTCTCGCGAGGGAGTTCCCGTCTGTCATGGTTTTTTTCCGAAAACCCGCAATAGCCAAAATCAATAGCGGTATTTGCCTGCCTGGATATCTGTCCACAATTGGCCCGTGACGGGGACATAACTGTCCGTCCCCGGCAGCCAGGCAAAGAGCGGATCCTCACCGGCCTTTTCGGGGTCAAACGCCTGTTCCTTGAGCTTCACCTTCTGATATTTGAAGGTGCCGGTGGTGTCCATTTTCAGTTTGATCCGCAAGAACAGCGGCACGGCATAGGTAGGCAAACGGCTCTGCGCAAATTGCAGCAGTTCACGCATATCCAGGGCGGCCAGTGACTCGCTCGGAGTAATCGCCGCCATGCCTGCCCGGCCGTCGGTATCGTTGATTTCAACGCCATAAGCCACGACTTCGGAAATCTGCGGGTGTTGCAGCAAGAAATTTTCCACTTCAGTGGTGGAAACGTTCTCGCCTTTCCAGCGATAGGTGTCCCCCAGGCGATCGACAAATTGCGCATGACCGAAACCGATACTGCGTAACAGGTCGCCGGTATTGAAATAGCGATCGCCCTTCTCGAACACGTCGTTCAACACCACCTTGCGGTTCTTTTCCGGGTCGGTGTAGCCATCAAACGGCGCCTTGTCATCGATCCTCGCCAGCAACAGGCCCTGAGCGCCCTTCTGCACTTCGCGCATAAAACCGTTGCTGCCGCGTATCGGCTCACAGGTGTCATGCATGTACTCCACCAGCGCCCAATGCATCAGGGAGAAACCGATGGTGTTGTCGAAATTCAGGACATTGGTGAAACCGATATTGCCGTCGCTGGCGGCGTACAGCTCACAAATGTGCTCGACACCAAAACGTTCCTTGAACGACGCCCATACGCCCGGACGCAAACCGTTGCCGATCATCTTGACCACCCGGGTATCGCGATCACGCTCGCTGGGCGGCTGCTCGAGCAGGTAACGGCATAACTCGCCGACATAACCCAGGGTCGTCGCGTTGAATTTGCGTACATCCTCCCAGAACTGGCTGGCGCTGAACTTGCGGCGAATGGCGAAACCCGAAGCGCCGGCAATCGCCGAGCCCCAACATACGCACAAGCCGGTGGCGTGGTACAGCGGCAACGTACAGTAGACGACGTCTTCAGGTCGCATATCCAAAGCGATGGTGCCGAAACTGGCCGAGGATTTCATCCAGCGACCATGCTTGAACACACCTGCCTTGGGTAGCCCGGTAGTGCCGGAAGTGTAGATGTAGAAGCAAGGATCATTGCAGTAGATGCGCTGGCTACTCGCGGGATTGTCTACCGATCCTGCCGCACTGGCCGCCAGCAGGTCGACATAGCCTTGTGCAACAGTGATGGGCGGCTGGTCGGCGACAAACCAGGTACGCCGTGGCTCGATCGTCACCTGTTCACGAACCGCCGTGTAGGCATCGACCAGTTCGGCCCCCACCATGATCGCCACCGGCTGCACCAGGTTGAGACTGTGCACCAGCACCGCCTGAGTGTGTGCGGTGTTGAGCATGGCGCAAATACCACCGAGCTTGGCCACGGCCAGTACACTCAGCAGCAGTTCGGGGCGGTTCTCGATAAACAGTGCGACCACATCACCCTTGGCGATCCCCTGCGTTTGCAGATAATGGGCGATGCGGTTGGCTTGCTGATTGGCCTGGTGATAGCTGAGTACCGTATCGCCGTACAGCAACGCCGCACCTTGCGGATTGCGCAGGGTGGCTTGCTCAAAGGTCCAGGCCAGCCCGCACGGCTGTCGGGGATCGGTGATATTGGCGACGCGCATACCACGCACCAGTCGTGGCAAGGTCCTGACAATGCTCGGTAGCTTACGCAGCATCATGCTCCAGGTAATCATCTCGCCTCGCGGGTGATTCATGCGCAGCCGTCCTTTTTCTTATTATTCGTATGATCCTTAGACCTGCATTCGGTGTATGACCGATAACACACGTCTTGCAGGAAAATACGCCAGCCATTCTTTGGCTGTACACGCAGGATTTGAAAAGTTTTGTATCCCGGGTCCCGTCACGAGAAAAAAGAAATTTCCTCGGCGCTTGACGGATCCATCACCCAAACAGCCCCCAAAACGCCCAGGCAGCGACAGTGAATAACGCAAAATGCAGGATGCACGATGGCCATTCATGCAAATTGCACGAAAACGTAAATCGCGATAATTTATAACTAGTTGATTTTAAAGGAAATTCTTTAACGAGAAATACTGGCACAATCACTGCACTCATCACTCCACGCTGCCCAACATGAACCAATGGAGCTGATAGACATGAGCCTGATCCAAGATAAATTTGCTTCTGTATTCTCCAACTACGACGTCACCACCCAATCGCGTCCTGACGGTGGCATCCTGCTGACCTTGCGTAACAGCGAAGGCAAGCAGTTCAAGCGCTCGATCTCCTATCAGCAGCTGCACACGGCCGACCAATTGACCTGGGTCATCAGCGCCATTCGCCGTGACCTGGCCGAACAAGCCAGCGAGCTGCCACAGATTTCGATGCTGCAAAGCCAACACCGCTTCGCCCTGCCGACCTACCATTCGGCATAAGTACAGGTTTCAACAACCGGGCCGTGACGCATTGCGCGTCACGGCCCGTTTTGTTTCTCGGCATAACCATGCTTGCCCCCCGCCGCCCAGCGCAGGACGTCCAGCTCTTTGGCCGTCATGGCAATGTTTTCTCGGCCGTGAACACCGAAGGAGTCAGTCGAGCTTGGCATGGGCACCCGCTGAAGCTGTCCAGCGTGCCGGCCATAAGCCTGCCATGACTGTTCATGTTGGAAATCTCGCCGTTGATGCGCCCATCACAAGCCCACAGGCTGGGCCGTGACCGACGAAAAGGCAGCTTCGCCCAACCACAGCTATCGATGTCCTACGGCACTGTCTGGCGGGAGATTGATTGGGAGAGTATGCCTATCAAGCCTGGCGATGGCCCAATCAGAAGCTTCAGTCATCCAGGCCCGGAAAAACCGCTGCGATAACGCTGCCCGTGACGTCTGGCACTAGCCCCTGCCGAGTATCGAACACACGTAACGTAACGAAATGCGGGTTCTCGCCTATATCGAACCAATGCGGCATGCCGGCCGGGATGATCAACAGATCGTTTCTCTCGCAACGTACCGCATAGACATAATCGTCGACATGCAGAGTAAACAGGCCTTGGCCAGCCGCGATAAAGCGTACATGGTCTTCGCTGTAACGGTGCTCGACGAGGAACTGCGCGCGCACTTCGACTTTCTGCGGGTGATCGCAGGTGACACTGAACAGGTCGACGTTCGCATAACCGAGGGCATCGACCTGTGCCTGGTAAGCCGCGATCAGTTCAGCCTCACCGGCCTCCCTTTCCAGCGATGTGGCCGGTTGCCAACGCTCGAAACGTACACCGAGCGCGGCGAGGGTCGACACAATATCCTCGAAGTGGGTCAGGACCTTGTTCGGGGTGTCGGGTGAAGCGAGGGGGAAGACGGCGACATAACTCATTGAACGATTCCTTGGTTTTGCTCTTGCAATCGAAGGCCGATGATAACGGCAGCGGCCAATGCGGCGACGCTGGCGATACTGAAGGTCAGGGTCGGCCCCAGCAGGTTCCAGCTATAACCGGAATAAAGCGCTCCCAGAGCGCCGCCGGTGCCGGCCAATGCGGCATATAACGCTTGGCCCTGACCTTGCTGGCGATCGCCGAAACTGCGTTGGACAAAGGCAATGGCCGCCGCATGGAAACTGCCGAAGGTCGCCGCGTGCATCACCTGCGCCAGTATCAACACCCAGAAAAGCTCGGCGAAGGATCCCAACAGCAACCAGCGCGCTGCCGCCAGCAGGAAACTGGCCATCAGTACGCGACGCACCGAGAAGCGCGCCAGCAGGCGGCTCATGGCCAGGAACATCAACACTTCCGCCACCACTCCCAGGGCCCATAACAGGCCGATCACGCCCCGACTGTAACCGAGGTTTTCGAGGTGCAGGGTCAGGAAGGTGTAATACGGGCCGTGGCTCATTTGCATCAGCGCAACGCAGGCATAGAACGCCAGCACGCCGGGGCTGCGCAATTGCCGCAAAAAGCCATCACCGGCCACGCGGTTGCCCTGAGACACGGGCTGGGCGTTGGGCACCCATAGACTGGCACCGACGATGCCAGCCATGATCAGAATGATCGCCACCGGGTAAATATCCAGGCTCAACGCCTCGAACAGGCGCCCCAAGGCCACCACGGCGAGAATGAAACCGATGGAGCCCCACAGGCGGATCTGGCTGTAGCGCGAGGTCTGGCCTTGCAGGTGGGCCAGGGTAATCACTTCAAACTGTGGCAGCACCGCGTGCCAGAAAAACGCGTGCAAGGCCATCACCAGCGCCAGCCAGGCGTAGCTCTGACTGATGAATATCAGTGAAAAGCTCAATAAGGTGCACACCGCGCCAAACCGCACGATGGCCAGGCGCCGGCCGGTGTAGTCTCCCAGCCAGCCCCAGATATTGGGTGCCACGCAGCGCATCAGCATCGGGATGGCTACCAGCTCGCCAATACGCGCGCTGGAGAAGCCCAGGTGATGGAAGTACAACGCGAGGAACGGCGCGGTCGCCCCCAGCAGGGCAAAATAGAACAGGTAGAAGCTGGAAAGTCGCCAGTAAGGAAGGCTTGCCACGGCCGTCAGACCGTCACAACTGACCCAGCACCGGCGTGGTCACACGCACCTCGGCATTCTGGCCACGATGGCGCAGCAGATGATCCATCAACACGATAGCCATCATCGCCTCGGCAATCGGCGTGGCGCGGATACCGACGCACGGATCGTGGCGACCTTTGGTGATCACCTCCACCGGGTTGCCGTGGACATCAATCGAACGCCCTGGCGTCGTGATGCTCGAAGTCGCCTTGAGGGCCAGGTGCGCAACAATCGGCTGGCCGGAGGAAATCCCGCCCAGAATGCCACCGGCGTTGTTGCTGAGAAAGCCTTCCGGGGTCAGCTCATCGCGGTGCTCGGTGCCGCGCTGGGCGACACACGCGAAACCGGCGCCGATTTCCACGCCTTTGACCGCGTTGATACTCATCAGCGCGTGGGCCAGCTCGGCATCCAGACGGTCGAAGATCGGCTCGCCCAGCCCTGGCCTCACGCCTTCGGCAACCACAGTAATCTTCGCACCGACAGAGTCCTGATCGCGTCGCAGCTGGTCCATATAGGCCTCCAACTCCGGTACTTTGTCCGGGTCGGGGCAGAAGAAGGCGTTGTCTGGCACGCTGTCCCAGGTTTTGAACGGAATTTCGATCGGGCCCAGCTGGCTCATGTAGCCACGAATGACAATGCCCTGGGTCGCCAGGTATTTCTTCGCGATGGCGCCGGCAGCAACGCGCATCGCGGTTTCCCGCGCCGAGCTGCGGCCGCCGCCACGGTAATCGCGCTCACCGTATTTGTGGTGATAGGTGTAGTCGGCATGGGCCGGGCGGAACAAATCCTTGATCGCCGAGTAGTCCTTGGACTTCTGGTCGGTGTTGCGGATCAACAGGCCGATGGCGCAACCGGTGGTGCGGCCCTCGAAGACGCCGGAGAGGATTTCGACTTCATCGGGCTCCTGGCGCTGGGTGGTGTGGCGACTGGTACCAGGCTTGCGCCGGTCGAGGTCGCGTTGCAAATCCTCCAGGGACAGCTCGAGACCCGGCGGGCAGCCGTCGACAATGGCGACCAACGCCGGACCATGGCTTTCGCCAGCGGTGGTGACTGTGAACAGCTTGCCGAAGGTATTGCCGGACATGCAGGGCGCTCCGTGAAATCAGTTGAACCAACTCAACCGCGATAACTAAGCGCGCCAGTATACGCAGGCTAACCGAGTAGTTCATCCTCGAAACCTTACCGGTAGACATTGGTCCAACCGGCACCTTCCTGATGATGGCGCGATGATGCTTCGAGTTTTGCTGTTTACCCTCACCCTGTTCTGCACCGTAGCCCACGCGGCCTTGCCTGTCGTACTGCAACGCCCTATTAGTCTGGACACCGGCAGTGGCGAGCTGTTTGGTTCATTGCTGCTGCCCAAATCCGCGCGCCCGGTGCCAGTGGTACTGATCATTGCCGGCTCGGGGCCTACCGATCGCAACGGCAACAGTGCCGATGGCGCACGTAACGACAGCCTCAAGCGCTTGGCCTGGGTACTTGCCAGACACAACATCGCCAGCGTGCGCTACGACAAGCGCGGCGTCGCCGCCAGCCTCAAGGCCACGCCTGACGAACGTAACCTGACGCTGGACGCCTATGTCGCCGACGCCGTGGCCTGGGGCAAGTTGCTCAAGTCCGATTCGCGGCTGGGGCCGTTGATTGTGTTGGGTCACAGCGAAGGCGCGCTGGTAGCCGCCCTCGCCGCTCCACAGCTCAATCCGGCCGGGGTAATTTCCCTGTCCGGCAGCGCTCGTCCAGTGGATCAAGTGATTCGTCAACAACTGGCCGATCACCTGCCACCGGCCCTGTTGCTGCGCAGCAACCAGATTCTCGACCAGCTCAAGGCCGGCAAGGTTGATAACGATGTACCGGCACCGCTTGAAAGTATTTTTCGATCCAGCGTGCAGCCTTACTTGATCAGCCTGTTTCGCGCCGACCCTTCGGCGGCGTTCGCCAAGCTGACGATGCCAGCCCTGATCATCCAGGGCACCAACGACCTGCAGGTCGGTGTCGCCGATGCCCGGAAACTCAAGGCAGCCAAGCCGGATGCGGAGCTGACGGTGATACCCGGCATGAACCATGTCATGCGGATTGTGCCCAACGACGTGAAACAACAATTGAGCTCCTACAACGATCCGCAATTGCCCCTCGCGGCCGAGCTGGGTAACCGCCTGGTGCGCTTTATCGACGGACTTCGCCATCGTTAAGCCAGTATTTACCCTCCAGTCTTGAAGAAAGCGGCCGATAAGCACTAGGTCGACAGCAAAAAGCCTGACGACCTGCAAGGCTTGGACAGGATCGCGCCGAATGACGAACACCGAAGCAATACCCGAATCGCCCCCTGAAACGGAAGAAAACGTAGCGGCCACTTTGCCGTGGGCGGAGGTTCAAGCTGAACACTTCAGAATGCTGCGCCTGGCGCCCTTGGCCACCGACCGCGCCACCGGCGCACGCCCGCTGCGTTTTGTGCAGTTTGGCTATGCCGAACGCGATGACAAGGATCACAGCCTGCTGCGCATGGTCATCCAGTTACCCGGTCAGCGGGTCCGGCGCGAGCAGAATCATTTGGATATCCACGTCGATCACGCCACCCAACGCGTGTATTTCGGCCCGGGCAGCAGCCTGGAGATCGAACCGCCAAACCGTGGTCTGGGTCGCTTCCTGGTAGCCCAGGGCGCCGCATGGGCGAAAAAGAAGTGGTCGCACTATCGCATCGACGGCGTCAACCTGGCGAACAAAGACGCGCTGAATGAAGCCACGCGGCTGCGGCGTGATCATTTCCTGCGGGTTCAGGGTTTTGATGTGGCCTATGCCGATGTCCAGCATTTGAAAGGTCAGGTGCAGCCCGGCAAGGTCCGCGATGTGCTGGACAGTTGGAACACCGAGAAAGTGCAGTTCGTGGAGATCCTCGAAGCGGCGCAGATGCTGCAACAGGCCGAACAGAACCTGGCGGAACTGCAAGTGAAGTTGCGCAAGGAGGAGGAAAAGGTCCTCAAGTTCAAGCGCGAGGACAGCGGTTTGCGCTTCACCATTACTTGCCTGGTGGCGTTTACCGTGTTTCAGGCGGGGTTATTGATTTGGATTGCTACGCACCGTTGACTGCTTGGGGTCGGTGGCAAACAGCGGATTGTGGGTGTGGGTGTGGGTGTGGGTACATATCCGTTGCTGCGGTCACGGCTGATGTTGGTTTCGCCCTTACGGCGAGTCACTTTCGAAGAGCGCGAAAGTAACCAAAGCGCTCTTGCCCCACCACTTGGCACCTCGCTTAGGCTCGGTGTGCCCGCAGTCCGACATTGATTCGGGGGGTCGCCGCGATGGGCCATCCCTGGCCCAGCGCGGCTAAACTGGCGTCCTGCCGGTTTACCCCCCGAATCAATACCGGACTTCGGCCAGCGTGGTTTAACGGGGCGCCTAAGATCAAGAGCAGATCAAAAGACCGCTGACTTCGTCAGCGAATAAGGATGTAGAGGCTACACCGCGTACGCTTCAGAGATGTGGGCCGCCAATTCACTCAAACCCGAGAAGCAAACAGCGCCTGGTGCTCGCGGCACTGTTGCGCCGTGAGCATGAACACACCGTGCCCGCCGCGCTGGAAGTCCAGCCAGGCAAAGTCCACTTCCGGGTAAAGGGCTTGAACGTGAACCTGGCTGTTGCCCACCTCGACAATCAACAGTCCCTTCTCGGTCAAATGCTCCGCCGCCTCGGCCAACATCCGTCGTACCAGGTTCAAACCATCATCACCGCACGCCAGGCCCAGTTCCGGCTCATGCTGGTATTCATCCGGCATGTCGGCAAAGTCTTCGGCATCGACGTAGGGCGGGTTGGACACGATCAGGTCAAAGCGCTGGCCCGGCAGACCGTCGAAACCGTCACCCTGCACGGTATAGACCCGCTCGTCGGCGCCGTGGCGCTCAATGTTCTGATTGGCCACCTCCAAGGCTTCGAAGGACAGGTCCGCGAGCACCACCTCGGCCTCCTGGAATTCGTAGGCGCATGCAATACCGATACACCCGGAACCGGTGCACAGATCGAGAATCCGTGCAGGCGGTGCGCCCAACCAGGGTTCAAAGCGGTTTTCGATCAACTCGCCGATGGGTGAACGCGGAATCAGCACCCGCTCATCGACGATGAACGACATGCCACAGAACCAGGCTTCGCCCAGCAGGTAAGCGGTGGGTACACGCTCCTCGATGCGGCGCTTGAGCAAGCGCTGCAGGTTGACCAACTCATCGTCTTCGAGGTTGCAGTCCAGGTAGCTATCGGAGATTTCCCAAGGCAAGTGCAAGGCGCCAAGCACCAGTTGCCGGGCTTCGTCCCAGGCATTGTCGGTGCCATGGCCAAAAAACAGGTCTTCCCCATGGAAACGGCTGACAGCCCAACGGATATGGTCGCGCAAGGTGCGCAGGCGGGAAGTGATCACGGGGGCAAACTCCTGGAAAAAACGACTGGCGATTCTAACAGCCTTGAGCTGTACCGACGATGTACGAAAACACCTTAGCCATACGTCCGATTTCATCGGCTTCGGGTACTTTCCAGTCCCCGCGCGCGCCTCTTGACACGGCTGTAAGCCAGCAACGGCGTACCTTGCGTGAGTAGCGATTCACAGAACCGCTCAGCCAGAGGACAATGTCGCAAAAGCCCCACTCACAGGAGCCCCAGAATGTCCGTTCCAAAGACGATGTTTCAACTCAGCGGTCGTGGTTACGCGCCGGCCAATTTGAGCCACGCGACCCTTGTGATCATCGATGCCCAGAAAGAATACTTGAGCGGTCCACTGGCCTTGTCGGGCATGGACAGCGCCGTGGAAAACATCAAGCAGCTGACTGCGGCGGCGCGCCGTGCGAGTCGCCCGATCGTCCACGTGCATCACCTGGGCACCGTCGGCGGCCTGTTCGATCCACAGGGCGAACGTGGCGAGTTCATTCCCGGCCTGGAGCCTGTGGGTGACGATACGGTCATCGGCAAGTTGCTGCCCAGCGCCTTCCACGGCACATCGCTGGAAAAACGCTTGCAGGATTTGGGTTCCCTGGACCTGATCGTCTGCGGCTTCATGAGCCATTCCAGTGTCAGCACCACGGTGCGGGCGGCGAAGAACCTGGGTTTCCGTTGCACCTTGGTGGAAGACGCCTGCGCGACGCGGGACCTGCCTTACAAAGGCGGCATCCTCAGCGCCGAACATGTACAGCAAACTGAGATGGCGATCATGGCCGACAATTTCGCCACACTTGCCTTGACCAAAGATCTGATCTGATCGCCCTTGGGATGAGCGGTGCGCCCTCTTTCGGCCCCGCTCATCTGTAAAGGCCTGTCATTTGCCGCAATTACCTCCCTGTCCGGAACAAGTTGTTTATCTTCCGGTCGAAGGGCCGATACCCTGGAGGAAAGGTCGGAATGAAGATATCCGATGGTTTTGACGCTCGTCGCTTGCGCCCCAAAGGCCCGAGCAACTGGCGTTTGCGCTTGGGCGTCGGTTTTGCCGCGCTGCTGGCGATGTTTGGTTTACTGTTGACTGTGGCCGGCGCCGCCGGTCTGTTTGGACTTTCAGCCGCCCTTGGCGAGTTGAATGCCAGCCCTGCGGGCTCTGCAATACTGCTGGTGATCGGGCTATTGATCCTGTGGTTCGGCATCTGGTTGTGGCGTCGTTGCCGACGTCGTATGCGCCAGCCGCTGTCACTGAACATTGCCTCGCACCTGATGAAAAAGCACGATTGATGGAGCCCTGATAGCGTTTTGTCCGGCATGCACCACCACGTTTTGGGTAAACTGCCCGCCCTGCGCGGAGGCTGACATGCAAGACGACGACTTTTCCCTGTTCAAAAACGAGCTTCGCGGCGTCAAGCCGATCAAGCACGACCGCGCCGACACCGGCAAACCCAAGACCGACCGTGCGCAGATCGCCAAACTGCGCCAGGCGGCCACGGTGCGCACGGACGCCACCACGGTGGACGGGCTGTCGGACCAGTTTGTCATCGACGTCGGCCCCGAGGATGAACTGATGTGGGCCCGCGACGGTGTCCAGGAAAGCCAGGTACGCAAGCTCAAATCTGGCCAGATCCCCTTTGAAGGCAGCCTGGACCTGCACGGCATGACCGTGGAAAAAGCCCGGGAAACCCTCTGGGCCTTCCTCGCCGAAGCCACCCGGTTCGAAATCCGCTGCGTGCGCGTCACCCATGGCAAAGCCGTGCGCCTGGATGGCAAGCGGCCGATGATCAAGAGCCACGTCAACACCTGGCTGCGCCAGCATGCCCAGGTGCTCGGGTTTACCTCATGCCAGCCGCGGCATGGTGGAGCCGGCGCGGTCTACGTGATGCTCAAGCGCACGATGCTCGAAGGACGTGACGAGTAAGTCCGGCCGATTTACCGCGTCACCGCCTCCGGCCATACACCTCTTGCCATAGCTACGCTACTATGTGCGCCAATCACTGGCGATGCTGCGCAACTTCTTGCTCGCTGGCGTACAGCTTCACATTGGTACAGGCATACACCGTACCGCTCTGAAACCCATACGGAAACAGCCCTGTGACATTGGAACAAAACTACACCGCGATCCTCGGCCAACTGGGTGAGGACGTCTCCCGCGAGGGCCTGCTCGACACGCCGAAACGTGCCGCCAAGGCGATGCAGTACCTGTGCCGTGGCTACGAGCAGACGCTGGAAGAGGTCACTAACGGTGCCCTGTTCAGCTCGGATAACAGCGAGATGGTGCTGGTCAAGGACATCGAGTTGTACTCGCTGTGCGAACACCACCTGCTGCCTTTCATCGGCAAGGCCCACGTCGCATACATCCCGAGCGGCAAGGTATTGGGCCTGTCGAAGGTCGCGCGCATCGTCGACATGTACGCCCGTCGCCTGCAGATCCAGGAAAACCTCAGCCGCCAGATCGCCGACGCGGTACTGCAAGTCACCGGCGCCCTGGGCGTGGCCGTGGTGATCGAGGCCAAGCACATGTGCATGATGATGCGCGGTGTGGAGAAACAGAACTCGTCGATGATCACCTCGGTGATGCTGGGCGAGTTCCGCGAAAACGCGGCGACCCGCAGTGAGTTCCTCAGCCTGATCAAGTAACAGGCCGCTTCGATAAAACCGGCGTTCATCGTCGGTTTTTTTTCGCCTTTGGAAAATCAGGTAAGCTGCCGCCCCTTCTGTCATGCACAAGAGGTTTCAGGCATGTTCGTCAAAGCACTTCGAGTCGGTCTCGGCCACGTCATCATCGCCGCCGACTTAATCACCCGCCCCCGCAAAAAGCAGCGTCCTGCCGAGCAACAGGCCCAAGTGAACGCGGCAGCCAAGGACCTGACGCTGTATCAGTTCCACGCCTGTCCGTTCTGCGTAAAGACCCGCCGCACCCTGCATCGCTTGAATGTGCCGGTGGCGTTGAAGGACGCCAAGAACAATGAACAGGATCGCCAGACCCTGCTTGAGCAAGGCGGCAAGATCAAAGTGCCCTGCCTGCGCATTGAAGAAAATGGCCAGACCACCTGGATGTATGACTCCAAGGTGATCATTGACTATCTGGACCAGCGCTTCGCGGCGATCTGACTCCACCGCGAAGCCCGCGCATCAGTCGAGCATCGCCACGTGTTTCGGATGACTCGCCACGCGCTCGAGCCAGGCCTGTACCGCCGGATAAGGGCTCAGGTCGAAACCGCCTTCATGGGCCACGTGGGTGTAGGCATACAGCGCGATATCGGCGATGGAATACTGCTCGCCCACCAGGTACGGCGTGGCTTGCAGTTGGCGCTCCATGACCTTCAAGGCCTTGTAGCCGCCCTTGTGGGTTGTCTTGTATTCCTCCAGTCGATCTTCCGGCATCCCCAGGTAATACTGGATAAACCGCGCCACGGCGATGTATGGCTCATGGCTATACTGCTCGAAAAACTGCCATTGCAACACCTGGGTGCGCAGGCGCGGCTCGCTGGGCAGGAATTCGCTGCCGTCGGCCAGGAAGTTGAGGATCGCGTTGGATTCCCACAGACAGGTTCCGTCGTCCAGTTCCAGCACCGGGATCTTGCCGTTGGGGTTCTTCGCCAGAAATTGCGCAGTCTGAGTGTCGCCCTTCAAGATATCGATATCCACCCACCGATACGGGATGCCCAACAAGTTGAGCATCAACTTGATCTTGTAGCAGTTGCCCGAACGGTAATCGCCGTAAACCGTGTACATGGAAATCTCCTTATGCCGCTTGCGCGAGCTGTGCTTGACGGATTACCGCCGCGAGACGCTTGAGACCTTCATCCAGGCGCGCTGGATCGATGTGGCTGAAATTGAGTCGCAAGTGGCCGTGATGCCGATCCGGCTCGGAAAAGAACGGTTCGCCGGGCATGAACGCCACATCCTGTTCAAGCGCCCGCGCCAATAAAGTGCGGGTGTCCAAGGGTTGTTTCAAGGTCAGCCAGAAGAATAATCCCCCTTCGGGCATCTGCCAGTCGGCCAGCTCACTGAAGTGACGCTCCAGCGCTGCCTGGAATCCATCGCGCCGCTCGCGGTAGAAATTGCGTAACGTCGCGAGATGCTGCTGGTATTTTTCGCTGCCGATCCACTGCATTGCCTGCCACTGCCCAACGCGATTGGTGTGCAGGTCCGCCGATTGCTTGAGCTTGAGCAGATGCGGGAACAGATCGGGACTGGCGATCAGGTAACCGACACGCAGCCCTGGCAGCAAGGTCTTGGATACCGTGCCGGTGTAGATCCAACTTGCCGCCCGCAAACGGCTGACAATCGGCCGGGCGCTGCTGCCGTCGAAAGTCAGCTCGCGATAGGGCTCGTCCTCGATCAGGGTCACGCCGAACTCGTCCAGCAACGCCGCCACCGCACCACGCTTGGCTTCGCTGTAGCGCACCGCCGATGGGTTCTGGAAGGTCGGAATCAAGTAGATGAAGGCCGGACGCTGGCGCTCCAGGCTGCGGCGCAGCGTCGCCAGGTTCGGGCCATCGGCCTCAAGCTCGACGGTCAGGCAATCGGCGCCGAACAGTTGGAAGATCTGCAACGCCGCCAGGTAGGTCGGGCCTTCCAGCAGAACCTGCGTGCCTTGATCGATATATAACTTGGCGGCCAGGTCGAGGGTTTGCTGGGAACCGCTGACCACCAACACCTGGCTGGCCTCACAGGCAACGCCCAACGTTCGCGCCTCGGCCGCGAACAACTCGCGCAACTGCGGCTCGCCCTCGCTCATGCCGTATTGGCCGATATTCAGCGGCATCGCCTGCCAATCCAGCTCGGGCAACATGACCTCGGCGGGCAGGCCACCGGCAAACGACATCACTTGCGGACGCTGGGCCGCGGCAAGGATCTCACGGATCAAGGAGCTTTTAAGGCGTGAAACACGTTCAGAGAAAGCCATTCGGGTCACCGGTAGCGAAGCCAGGGGAAAATACGTCAAACTGGTTGACCGAAATTACGACGCCTTGAGTAGATACGTCAATATGCTTGACCTTAAAAACCAGAACTCGCAGCAAGCCGCCATGGAAGCGTTCTTCTTCGGCTACCAGGCCTTCACCGCCAAGGCTGACGAAATGCTCGAACGGCGCGGCCTGAGTCGGGTGCATCAGCGCATTGTATTTTTCATCGCCCGTTATCCGGCCTTGAACGTCAAGCAACTGCTGGAATTGCTCGGTGTAAGCAAACAGGCGCTGAATATGCCATTGCGCCAATTGCAGGAAATGCATCTGGTCAACAGCCTCGCCTGCGCCAACGACAAGCGCAAACGCCTGTTGGAGCTGACCGAAGAGGGGCTGCATTTCGAGCAATCCCTGCGCCGCCAACAAGTGAAGCTGTTGCAGCGGGCGTTCGCCGAAGCCGGCGAGGACGCCGTGAATGGGTGGCTGGCGGTGAACAAGGCGCTGACGTTACCTTGAAATAGCCTTTCATCTTTTTTGCACACATAATCGAAAACATTAATTGCTTTATTTGTATACAAAAGCATAATTCGCTTCATGCGAGTTCCTGACCTAACGGTCAACAAAGCCCGCTGGTACCTCAAAGCGTCGCGACCCCACTCATGTGTCCGACGCTGGAAATAACAATAAAACTCTTGAGGAGTACTTGCTGTGGAAAGCCGCAAATCCGAAGCCCCGCTGGACCTCGCGTCGCCGCGCCTCACCCCCACGAAACCAGGCTGGCTGGAACGCCTGTTCAAACTGCGTCTGCATGGCACCACAGTGAAGACCGAGCTGATTGCCGGCCTCACCACCTTTATCACCATGGCCTACATCATCTTCGTCAATCCCAACATTATGGCCGACGCCGGCATCGATCACGGCGCAGCCTTTGTCGCGACCTGTATCGCTGCCGCGCTGGGCTGCCTGTTGATGGGCCTGTATGCCAACTGGCCCGTGGGCCTGGCACCGGGCATGGGCCTGAACGCGTTTTTTACCTACACCGTGGTCGGCACCATGGGCTACAACTGGGAAACGGCGCTGGGCGCGGTGTTCATCTCGGGTGTGTTGTTCATGATCCTGACCCTGTCGCGCATCCGCGAATGGCTGCTCAACAGCATCCCGGTGAGCCTGCGCCATGCGATGGGCGCGGGAGTCGGTCTGTTTCTCGGGGTGATCGGTCTGAAAACCGCCGGCATCATCGTCGACAGCCCCGCCACCCTGATCAAGCTCGGTTCCCTGCATGAGCCCGCTCCGCTGCTGGCGGCGGTCTGCTTTCTGTTGATCGCGATCCTCAGCTATCACCGTGTGTTCGGCGCGATCCTGATCAGCATCATCGCCGTGACGTTGGCCGGCTGGGGCCTGGGTCTGGTGCAGTATCAGGGCATCCTCGCCGCCCCGCCGAGCCTGGCACCGACCTGGATGGCGATGGACGTGATGGGTGTGTTCAATGTCAGCATGATCAGCGTGGTGTTCGCGTTTCTGTTTGTGCACATGTTCGACACCGCCGGCACCCTGATGGGTGTTGCGCAACGGGCGGGATTGGTGAACCCTGACGGCAAGATTGAAAACCTCTCCCGCGCCTTGAAAGCCGACAGTACTTCAAGCGTATTCGGCGCCATGGTCGGTGTACCACCGGTCACCAGCTACGTGGAAAGTGCTGCCGGGGTCGCCGCTGGCGGGCGTACCGGCCTGACGGCCGTCACCGTGGGGGTGCTGTTTGTGGCCGCGATGTTTTTCGCGCCGCTGGCTGGCATGATTCCCGCCTATGCCACCGCCGGGGCGCTGATTTATGTGGCAATGTTGATGATGGGCAGCATGGCGCATATCGAATGGGATGAAGCCACCGACACGATCCCGGCGATTGTCACCGTGATCATGATGCCGCTGACCTTCTCGGTCGCCGACGGCATCGCCCTGGGTTTTATCAGTTACGTGGCACTCAAGGCGGGCACCGGCAAATACAAGGAAATTTCCGTCAGCCTGTGGGCGCTGTGTGCAATTTTCATCGCCAAGTTTATCTTCCTGTAATCAGGGATCCGGCGAAAACCGCCTCGCCTTCGGGCGTAATGCTGTTCAGTTAAGAAAGTCGCGTGCCGAACACCCTCCTGTGGCGAGGGGGCTTGTCCCCCGTTGGGCTGCGTAGCAGCCTAAACCAGCCGCTGAGGAATGCCTGATACACCGCATTCCTCTTTATTGGGGCTGCTGCGCAGCCCAACGGGGGACAAGCCCCCTCGCCACAGGAGATTTTCAGCCTTAACTGAACGGTATTACGCCTTCGGGTGGGGCTTATGCATGAATGGAGGAATGTAATGAGTGTGGAAACCTGGCTGCTGTTCAGCGGCGCTGCGCTGGTGGTGATCCTGATTCCAGGCCCGCTGTCCCTGTTGATGATCAGCAACAGCTTGAACTATGGCCTGCGCCGTTCGTATCCGGCGTTTCTCGGCGGCGTGTTTGCCTCGATCTGCCTGCTGAGCGCATCGGCCCTGGGGCTGGGCGCCTTGTTGCTGGCGTCGGAGCAATTGTTCAGCGCCTTGAAGATCGTGGGTGCCCTGTATTTGTTCTACCTTGCCTGGCAAAGCTGGCAGCAATCACGCCAACCGAGCCATGCCGTGGAAGTTCCGCAAGCCGCGCCGGTGCCGCGTTTTCGCACGCTGTTTGGGCGGGCGTTTGTCCTGGGCGCCAGTAACCCCAAGGACATTCTGTTTTTCGCCGCTTTCCTGCCGCAGTTTCTCAGCAGCCAGCAACCTTTCTTACCGCAATTGCTGATCATGATCGCCACCTGGACTGTCCTGGACCTGCTGTGCAAGCTGGCTTATGGCCTCAGCGCCCATGGCGCGGCGCGCTATTTACGTAGCGGTAAGGGCCAAAGCTGGTTTAACCGTGTCAGTGCCGGGTTGTTCGGCGGCGCCGGCGCCGCCTCGCTACTCAGTCGCTGACACTGCACCTTGGGCTGGCCCAAGGCGTTCATTCCCGCCCAGGATCCGCAGACGAAAAAAAGCCCGCAGTGTGAGCGGGCGAAACCAACGAAGAGCTTTGGGGGTGTGAAGCGAGGTGACGACTCAGCTACCGCGATAAGTGGAGTAGCTGTAAGGCGAAATCAGCAGGGGTACGTGGTAATGCTCCTGTTCGGCACTGATGCCAAAGCGCAGGACCACAACGTCGAGAAACGCCGGTTCCGGCAGTTGCACACCACGGGCGCGATAGTAATCACCGGCGCTGAACTGCAGTTGGTAAACCCCACTACGGTAGTCATCACCTTGCAGCAGCGGCGCGTCGCAACGGCCGTCGCTATTGGTCAGGGCGCTGGCAACCTGTTCAAGCCGTGTCCCTTCAACGCGATACAGCTCCACCTTGATGGCGCTGCCTGGGCAGCCGTGCGCGGCGTCCAAAACGTGTGTAGTCAAACGTCCCATGGCGTCTACGCGCCTCCCGAAGTCAGTAGAAAAGAAATCCGCACTTTTGCAGGGCATCGAAAAAGTCGGCGATGATCGATTAAGACACTTTTCGAAAAAATTGTACACAATAAATTAAACATCTTCTGCTATCAGCTTCCGACCAATACTGTAGGCGCGAGGGCGCGCGCCCAGCTGTTGCTCGCGAAATCGCCAACGATGATGCAGTGCAGCAGGTTTCCCACAGTGCACTCACGTTTCTCGCGAGCAAGCTCGCTCCTACAGTAAGCGCGCGCAAAGGATAAATTCAGCGCGGGTACTTATTTTGGTTTAGCTGACCAACCAGGCAGGTTTCTTGCAACCCTTGAAAACCGACCGTTCAGAAAAAATGCAGAAATACAGGCTTACAAAGTGGCCAGCAAGTTGTATACAATCATTCCATCGCTGTGACGCCACCCAGTCTTTTCGCTGGCCGCCACACACTCGCTACCACGAACAAGAAGGAAGACTGCAGTGAGCGCTGACTACCCACGCGACCTGATCGGTTACGGCAGTAACCCTCCTCATCCCCACTGGCCGGGTAAGGCGCGCATCGCCTTGTCGTTCGTACTCAACTACGAAGAAGGTGGTGAGCGCAATATCCTGCACGGCGACAAAGAGTCGGAAGCCTTCCTTTCGGAAATGGTCTCGGCACAACCGCTGCAGGGCGAGCGCAACATGAGCATGGAGTCGCTGTACGAATACGGCAGCCGTGCCGGGGTGTGGCGCATCCTCAAGTTGTTCAAGGCATTCGACATTCCGCTGACTGTCTTCGCCGTGGCGATGGCCGCCCAGCGTCATCCGCAGGTGATCCGCGCGATGGTCGCCGCCGGTCACGAGATCTGCAGCCACGGCTACCGCTGGATCGACTACCAGTACATGGACGAGGCCCAGGAGCGCGAGCACATGCTCGAAGCGATCCGCATCCTCACCGAACTGACCGGCGAACGCCCGCTCGGCTGGTACACCGGGCGCACCGGCCCGAACACCCGTCGGTTGGTGATGGAAGAAGGCGGCTTCCTCTATGACTGCGACACCTACGACGACGACCTGCCCTACTGGGAACCCAACAACCCGACCGGCAAGCCGCACCTGGTGATCCCCTATACCCTGGACACCAACGACATGCGCTTCACCCAGGTCCAGGGTTTCAACAAGGGCGACGATTTCTTCGAGTACCTCAAGGACGCGTTCGACGTACTGTACGCCGAGGGCGCCGAGGCACCGAAAATGCTTTCCATCGGTTTGCATTGCCGCCTGATTGGCCGCCCTGCCCGGCTGGCCGCGCTCAAGCGCTTCATCGAATACGCCAAGGGCCATGAACAGGTGTGGTTCACCCGCCGCGTCGACATTGCCCGCCACTGGCATGCAACCCATCCTTACCCGGGAGTCGCCAAGTGACCGCTTTCCAGACCTTGAAACCCTCGACCTTGAGCCGCGCTGCGTTTGTCGCCGCCTTCGCCGATATCTATGAACACTCGCCATGGGTGGCCGAAAAGGCCTTCGACCTGGGCCAGGACGCTTCGCTCGACCAGATCGAAAGCCTGCACCAGCGCATGAGCGATATCCTGTTGAGCGCGGATCAGCAAAGCCAACTGGCGCTGATCAACGCTCACCCGGACCTGGCCGGCAAAGCTGCCGTCCAGGGCCAACTGACCGCGGCCAGCACTGGAGAACAGGCTGGCGCGGGGATTCACCAATGCACGGCCGAAGAGTTTTCGCGCTTCACCGAGCTGAACGACGCCTACAAGGCCAAGTTCAAGTTTCCCTTCATCATGGCGGTAAAAGGCAGCAACCGGCATCAGATCCTCGCTGCGTTTGAAACGCGCATCCACAACTCGACCGACACCGAGTTCAAGTGCGCGCTGGCAGAGATCAACAAGATCGCGTTGTTCCGATTACTGACCCTCTAAACGACCATCCCCAGCCACTCAATTCAAGGCAGACAAGAAGAATGAAAGCTTACGCCGTCCCTTTCGAAAAGTTCGTCAACCTCGCTGACGCCCGCCTGGGCACCAAGATCATCTCCGTGACGGATGACTGGTTCGCCGACGCCAACCGCCTGTTCCAACCGACCCCAGCCGTATGGAAGGAGGGCGTGTTCGATGACAACGGCAAGTGGATGGACGGCTGGGAGTCGCGTCGCAAGCGCTTCGAAGGCTACGACAGCGCGGTGATCCGCCTGGGCGTGCCCGGCGCGATCAAAGGCGTGGACATCGACACTTCGTTCTTCACCGGCAACTTCCCACCGTCGGCGTCCCTGGAAGGCTGCTTCCTGGCCGAAGGCGAACCGACTGAAAACACCCAGTGGGTCGAAGTACTGTCTGCCGTCGAATTGCAGGGCAACAGCCATCACTTCCACGAGATCAACCACGACCAGGCCTTCAGTCACCTGCGCTTCAACATCTACCCGGATGGTGGCGTGGCCCGTCTGCGGGTGTACGGTATTCCGTTCCGCGACTGGTCGGCGGTGGGCGACAACGAGCAGATCGACCTGGCGTCCTCGCTCAACGGCGGGCGTGCCCTGGCGTGCTCCGACGAACACTTCGGGCGCATGGGCAACATCCTCAACCCGGGCCGTGGCATCAACATGGGCGATGGCTGGGAAACAGCCCGTCGTCGCACGCCAGGCAATGACTGGGTGATCGTCGCCCTGGGTCACGCCGGCGAGATCGAAAAGGTCATCGTCGACACCCTGCACTTCAAGGGCAACTACCCAGACACTTGCTCGATCCAGGGCGCGTTCGTCAAAGGCGGCACCGACAGCCAGATCGAAACCCAATCGCTGTTCTGGCGTGAACTGTTGCCGGCGCAGAAACTGGAAATGCACGCTGAACACACCTTCGCCGAGCAGATCAAGGCACTGGGGCCGATTACCCACATCCGCCTGAACGTATTCCCGGATGGTGGCGTGAGTCGCTTGCGCGTGCTGGGCAAGGTTTCGAAATAAGCGGTGACCTGTGGCGAGGGGGCTCGTCCCCCGTTGGGGCGCGAAGCGGCCCTGAAACCAGGCAACGCATTCCAGCTGTAGAGACGCGATACCTGATTGGGGCTGCTGCGCAGCCCAACGGGGGACAAGCCCCCTCGCCACGACCAACAACACAGTATTCGGATAAGAAGACAGCCATGCGCACACTGATGATCGAACCCTTGACCAAAGAAGCCTTCGCCCCCTTCGGAGACGTTATCGAAACCGATGGCAGCGATCACTTCATGATCAACAACGGCTCGACCATGCGTTTTCATAAACTGGCGACGGTTGAAACCGCCACGCCAGAAGACCACGCAATCATCAGCATCTTCCGCGCCGACGCGCAGGATATGCCACTGACCGTGTGCATGCTGGAGAGACACCCGCTGGGCAGCCAGGCCTTTATTCCGCTGCTCGGCAACCCCTTTCTGATCGTGGTCGCGCCACTTGGCGATGCACCTGTATCAGGCTTGGTCCGCGCCTTCGTGACTAACGGCAGGCAGGGCATTAATTACCATCGCGGCGTCTGGCACCACCCGGTGCTGACGATCGAAAAGCGGGATGACTTCCTGGTGGTTGATCGCAGTGGCACAGGCAATAACTGCGATGAGCATTTCTTCAAAGAGGATGAGCGGTTGATCCTCGCCCCCCACCAATAAGAGAAGGTCCGATCACCCGACAACAAGGGTGACGGGCGAGAGGTAAAGACTGTGGAAGCACATCTGTTGGAATGGCTGAACCTGAGCGTGCGCTGGGTTCATATGATCACCGGCGTCGCCTGGATCGGCGCTTCGTTCTACTTTGTCTGGCTGGAAAACAACCTTAACCGCGCCAACCCAAAGAATGGTCTCGCCGGCGACTTGTGGGCGATCCACGGTGGCGGTATCTACCACCTGGAAAAATACAAACTGGCTCCGCCGACCATGCCGGACAACCTGCACTGGTTCAAATGGGAAGCCTATTTCACCTGGATGTCGGGCGTCGCGCTGCTGTGCGTGGTGTTCTATCTCAATCCGACGTTGTACCTGCTGGCCCCCGGCAGCAGCCTGAGCGGCACCGAAGGCGTATTGCTGGGCATTGGTTCGTTGTTCGTCGGCTGGTTCATCTACTCCTTTCTCTGCGACTCGGCCCTGGGCAAGCGCCCTGCCCTGCTCGGCTTGATCCTGTTCGTGCTGTTGATTGCAGCGGCCTACGGCTTCAGCAAGGTGTTCAGCGGTCGCGGCGCCTACCTGCATGTGGGCGCCGTGATCGGCACCATCATGGTGGGCAACGTGTTCCGCATCATCATGCCGGCACAGCGTGCGCTGGTAGCGGCAATCGCGGAGAACCGCACGCCTGATCCGGCGCTGCCGGCCAAAGGCCTGTTGCGCTCACGCCACAACAACTACTTCACCTTGCCCGTGCTGTTCATCATGATCAGCAACCACTTCCCGAGCACCTATGGCAGCCAGTACAACTGGTTGATCCTGGCCGGGATCGCAGTAGCGGCAGTGTTGGTGCGTCACTACTTCAACACCCGCCATGACAGCCAGAAATACGCGTGGACCTTGCCCGCAGGCGCGTTGGCGATGATTTGCCTGGCCTATGTCACCGGCCCCAAACCCGTGGCGAGCGCACCGGAGGTGGCGAAGGCGCCCGCCGCCATCGAGTACCAGCCATTGCCGGAAACCGCATTGGGGGGTGGCCTCAAACCCGCCGCGCCCGCAACCCCCGCTCCGGCCACCGAACCAGCACCGGCCCAGGCGTCGACGGACTTCGGCAAGGTCCACAGCGTGATCGAAGAACGTTGCACCGCGTGCCATTCGGCCAAGCCCACCAGCCCGCTGTTCAGTGCCGCGCCTGGCGGGGTGATGTTTGATACGCCCGCACAGATCCAGCAACAGGCGGCGCGGATTCAGGCACAGGCCGTAGCGACCCAAATCATGCCACTGGGCAATATCACTCAAATGACCCAGCAGGAGCGGGACTTGATTGGTAGCTGGATCACTCAGGGAGCGCGTACCAACTAATCATAGGCCACCCCTCCCCTGTAGGAGCGAGCTTGCTCGCGAAAAACTCGAAGGCACCGCGTTCATCCTGGATGTGCGCGTGATCGTTGACGTTCTTCGCGAGCAAGCTCTCTCCTGCAGGAATCGAGGGCAACGCTACTGGCTATTGACAGCCAGACAACAAAAATAAAAAAGATCCGAGGTGTTGCATGTCCGAGTTAGCCGAACCGCAGATTCCTGCCGCGCCGAGCATGGTGCGGCTGCCCTTGTTGCAACTGATCCTGGTGGGCCTGCAACACGTGTTGCTGATGTACGGCGGCGCTGTGGCGGTACCATTGATCATCGGTGAAGCCGCGGGTTTGAGCCGTGAGGAAATCGCATTCCTGATCAACGCCGACCTGCTGGTCGCGGGGATCGCCACCATCGTGCAATCCCTGGGTATCGGTCCGGTGGGCATTCGCATGCCGGTGATGATGGGTGCCAGTTTCGCCGCCGTCGGCAGCATGGTCGCCATGGCAGGCATGCCGGGCATCGGCTTGCAAGGGATCTTCGGCGCGACCATCGCCGCTGGCTTTTTTGGCATGCTGATCGCACCGTTCATGTCCAAGGTCGTGCGCTTCTTTCCCCCCTTGGTGACCGGCACCGTGATCACCGCCATCGGTCTTTCGTTGTTTCCAGTGGCGGTGAATTGGGCCGGCGGTGGTGCCGCCGCGGCGCAGTTCGGCTCACCTATCTATCTGGGCATCGCTGCGCTGGTGCTCGCGACCATTCTGCTGATCAACCGCTTCATGCACGGTTTCTGGGTCAACATTTCGGTGCTGATCGGCATGGCCCTGGGCTACGCCTTGTGCGGGATCCTCGGCATGGTCGACCTCAGCGGTCTGGCCCAGGCGCCTTGGGTGCAAGTGGTCACGCCGTTGCATTTCGGCATGCCGAAATTCGAGTTGGCGCCGATCCTGTCAATGTGCCTGGTGGTGGTGATTATTTTTGTCGAGTCCACCGGCATGTTCATCGCCCTGGGCAAGATCACCGGCCAAGAGGTCACGCCAAGGATGCTACGACGCGGCTTGTTGTGTGACGCCGGCGCGTCGTTCTTCGCCGGGTTCTTCAATACCTTCACCCACTCCTCTTTCGCACAAAACATTGGTCTGGTGCAGATGACCGGCGTGCGCTGTCGGTCGGTGACCCTCGCGGCCGGAGTTTTCCTGATCATCCTCAGCCTGTTGCCCAAGGCGGCCTTCCTGGTTGCCTCGATCCCCCCGGCGGTGCTCGGCGGCGCGGCGATCGCGATGTTCGGCATGGTGGCGGCGACCGGGATCAAGATCCTCCAGGAAGCCGACATTGCCGATCGCCGCAACCAGTTGCTGGTGGCCGTCAGTATCGGCATGGGCCTGATTCCGGTAGTGCGCCCTGAGTTCTTCGCCCAACTGCCGCTGTGGATGAGCCCGATTACCCATAGCGGCATCGCCATGGCCACCCTCAGCGCATTATCGCTGAACCTGCTGTTCAACATTTTGGGCGGCGCCGAACGGGCGGCGGCCAGCGTACACGCGCACACGCATTGACTCAGAACCTCGCTCACCCGGCGTCACAACAACAATAAGAACGATCAGGGAGCAACACCATGCACGCCACTCACCCGGGGCCGGCTTCAGGCCGTGCCCCACTCTCGTCCCACGCGCTCTGTAACGGCGCACTTGAGCACAGGCCTGGGAGCCAGTATTCTCCGCGCCCGCTCAAATCAACTCAAAAAAAAACAGCGAATGTAAAACCTGACTTCAAGGCCAACTTATCCCGGCCCACGGTCAGCCGCCCTGGCCTGCACAAAAACTTTGAATTCGACTGTGGTTATCACAGCCGACGGGGTTTTTTTGGCTTTTTTTACGCCTTGGCGCAGCTCTTGCTAAAAGCACTAAAGCTGACCAAACAGACGATTTTTGCAACACCTCAAAAGGCGCCAGACCAGAGCGTTTTATCTAGAAGAAAAACACAAAACCTTAACTCGGGAGCAACCGAATGAAACGTACCGTGAACAGCCTGATGCTGGCAGGAACCCTGTTGGGTGGGGGCCAGGCGATGGCCGGCGATCTGCTGCAGTGGCAGAACAACAGCCTGACCTACTTGTGGGGCAAGAACTTCACTGTTAACCCGCAGATCCAGCAAACCGTCACGTTCGAGCACGCCGATGCCTGGAAGTACGGCGACAACTTCTTCTTCCTCGACCGTATCTTTTACAACGGCAAGGAAGATGGCAACGTCGGCCCCAATACTTACTACGGTGAGTTCAGCCCACGCTTGTCGCTTGGCAAAATCCTCGACAAGAACCTGTCCTTCGGACCGATCAAAGACGTCTTGCTGGCGTTCACTTACGAGTTCGGTGAAGGCGACAACGAATCCTATCTGCTGGGCCCGGCCTTTGACTTGGCAATCCCCGGCTTCGACTACTTCCAGTTGAATTTCTATCAGCGCCAGACCGAAGGCAATCGCCCGGGTGACGGTGTATGGCAAATCACTCCGGTTTGGTCGTACACCATTCCCGTGGGTAACTCCGACGTGCTGATCGACGGTTTTATGGACTGGGTAGTGGATAACGATAAAAACGCCCGTGGTACTTACCATGCCAACTTGCACTTCAACCCACAGGTCAAATATGACCTGGGCAAGGCGATGAATTGGGGCGACAAGCAGCTGTATGTCGGTTTCGAATACGACTATTGGAAGAACAAGTACGGGATTGAAGACTCGGGCGCATTCAAAACCACCCAGGATACGGCGAGTTTCCTGGTCAAGTATCACTTCTAAGCGCTGAATGCTTGAAGCGCAGCCCTGTTAAGTAGCAGCTGTCGAGCCCTGGCGAGGTTGTATCAGGGCTCGACAGCCGCGTACTATTACGGTGCCTCGCGGGTAAGCCCCTATTCAAAACTCACGGCGTAGCCAGGCCGAGGAAGCGCGAAAGTTCTTCACGCTTGGCCAATGCATCGCGCCGGCCCAATTCAATCAACTCACTGCAATACCCCGCCTCGAACAACAGATAGCTGAGCACCCCCGCCCCGCTGGTCTTGGTCGCCCCTGGCCCACGTAAAAACAGGCGTAACGCGGCTGGCAACTCCTGGCGATGGCGCGCGGCTATTTCATCGATAGGCTGGCTGGGTGCGATCACCAACACATCCACCGGCGACAAGCCGCGTGCAGCGCTGTCCGCCGGCTGCAGGTGGCTGAACTGGTTCAGACGCTCCAGCAATTCGATATCGCTTTCAAGGCTGTCAATGAAGGTGCTGTTGAGCATATGCCCGCCGATCTGCGCCAGGGTCGGCTGCTGCCCGGTATAGCTGCGTTGCTGCGGCACCGAAGGATCGAAGGATCGCGGGTTGCCGCTGACGCCGACCACCAGCACCCGGTTGGCGCCCAGGTGCAAGGCTGGGCTGATGGGGGCCGATTGCCTCACCGCGCCATCCCCAAAATATTCCTGATCCAATTTGACCGGGGCAAACAGCAAGGGAATCGCGGAACTGGCCAACAGATGCTCCACGGTCAACGACGTGGGAAAGCCAATGCGGCGATGGCGCAACCAGGGGTCGATGGTGCCGCCGCCCTGATAAAAGGTCACCGCTTGTCCGGACTCATAGCCAAATGCGGTCACGGCCACCGCGTGCAAGTGCTTGTGGCGGATCGCTTCGTCGATTCCTTCAAGGTGCAATCTGTCTTGCAGCAGCTCCCGCAGCGGCGAGCTGTCGAGCAATGCCACCGGGACCGGCGCCCCCAGGCCCAACAGACTGCGGACAAGGAACCGACTCGCCTGGCGCATCACGCCAGGCCAGTCGCTGCGCAGCACCATATGGCTGCGAAAACCCTGCCAGAAGGCCGTGAGCCGCTGGATGGCGGCGGTGAAGTCGAGAGCGCCACTGGCCAGGCTCACGGCATTGATTGCCCCGGCCGAGGTGCCGACGATCACCGGAAAGGGATTGGGTGCGCCCGGCGGCAGCAGTTCGGCGATCGCCGCCAGCACCCCCACTTGATAGGCCGCTCGCGCCCCGCCGCCGGATAGAATCAGACCTGTGACCGGTTCAGCTGGACGCATTGCATCACTCCATGTGGGATTGGGTCGTGCCGTCAGCGGCGCTTTTCGTACAGCTTGGGTTCACCCGGCGGCCGGCTCTTGAAGCGACGATGGGTCCACAAGTATTGCTCGGGACACTCACGAACCGACGCTTCCACCCATTGATTGATACGCAGGCAATCGATTTCATCGGTTTCGCCAGGAAAGTCGCTCAACGGTGGGTGAATCACCAGACGATAGCCGCTGCCGTCCGCCAGCCGTTCTTGGGTAAACGGCACGACCAGGGCCTTGCCCAAGCGGGCAAACTTGCTGGTGGCGGTAACCGTCGCGGCCTGAATCCCGAACAACGGTACGAAAATGCTCTGCTTGGCGCCGTAGTCCTGGTCCGGCGCATACCAGATCGCCCGGCCAGCCCGCAGCAGCTTGAGCATGCCGCGTACGTCTTCGCGCTCGACTGCCAGGGAATCCAGATTGTGCCGCTCGCGACCACGACGCTGGATGAAGTCGAACAACGGATTGCCGTGCTCCCGGTACATGCCGTCAATGGTGTGCTTCTGCCCCAGCAAAGCAGCGCCGATTTCCAGGGTGGTGAAATGCAGCGCCATGAGAATCACGCCCTTTCCTTCCTGTTGCGCCTGCTTGAGGTGCTCCAGGCCTTCGACGTGGGCCAGGCGCGCCAACCGCGGCTTGCTCCACCACCAGCTCATGGCCATTTCGAAAAAGGCGATGCCGGTGGAGGCAAAGTTTTCCTTGAGCAAACGTTTACGTTCTTCGGCGGACTGTTCCGGGAAGCACAATTGCAGGTTTCGCGCGGCAATGCGTCGACGCTCACCGGCCACCCGGTACATAAACGCGCCCAGGACACGGCCAATCCCCAGCAAAACCCGGTATGGCAACTGCACGATCAGCCACAGCAGACCAAGTCCCAGCCAAAGCAGCCAGAAACGCGGATGAAAAAATACAGCTCGAAAACGCGGGCGATCCATTACAGATTCCGGTAAAGACAAGGGCCGCGCATTCTACAACGGTTCGACTCGGCTTGCGGCTAGCAGATGTTCTCGCTATAAGTCTCGACACTTTTCGTGACAAGCCGCTTTGCCGACCATGAGCCAAAATGAATCGCTAGACCAAGATCCCGTATTCCAGCTCAAAGGCAGCATGCTCGCCATTACCGTGCTGGAACTGGCCCGCAACGACCTCGACGCACTGGACCGCCAACTCGCCGCCAAGGTTGCCCTGGCCCCGAACTTCTTCAACAACGCCCCGCTGGTGCTGGCCCTGGATAAATTGCCCGCAGGCCAAGGCGCCGTTGATCTGCCCGGATTGATGCGTGTGTGCCGCCAACATGGGCTGCGCACCCTGGCTATTCGCGCCAGTCGCATCGAAGACATTGCCGCAGCCATCGCCATTGAACTGCCAGTATTGCCACCGTCCGGTGCCCGCGAGCGCGCGCTCGACCCGGTGGAAGGCGAAATCAAGAAAAAAACCGAAAAACCACCCGAGCCGACGATCAAGCCGACAAAGATCATCACCTCTCCCGTACGCGGCGGACAGCAGATTTACGCCCAGGGCGGCGACCTGGTGGTGATTGCTCCAGTCAGTCCCGGTGCGGAACTTCTCGCCGATGGAAACATCCATGTATACAGCCCTATGCGCGGACGCGCACTGGCCGGCATCAAGGGTGATACCAAGGCGCGTATTTTTTGCCAGCAGTTGACCGCTGAACTCGTGTCCATCGCAGGTCAGTACAAGGTTTCAGAAGATTTGCGCCGCGATCCGCTATGGGGAGCCGGGGTACAAGTCAACCTGTCGGGCGATGTGTTGAACATCATCCGTCTTTAACGGATACTGCCGCATTTTCCAAGCATCTCTAGACTCTGATAGCAAAGCGAAAACGGCAAGATTTGAGTAGGAGTGATTAACAGGCGAAGTTGACCTTCGGGTAAGTCGCAGTTTTTCACCTTCATTCCTACACAGGCTGTCCGCCTGCGGCGAGTTTCAAGAGATGTTTTTCAGGGACTGGAAAGTCCTTTTTCCTTAGGGGTGAAACACCTTGGCCAAGATTCTCGTGGGTACATCCGGCAAGGGTGGTGTGGGCAAGACCACCACCAGCGCCGCTATCGGTACCGGCCTCGCTTTGCGCGGTCACAAGACAGTTATCGTCGACTTCGACGTCGGTCTGCGTAACCTCGACCTGATCATGGGCTGCGAGCGCCGCGTGGTGTATGACTTCGTCAACGTGGTCAATGGCGAAGCCAACCTGCAACAGGCCCTGATCAAGGACAAGCGCCTTGAGAACCTGTATGTACTGGCCGCCAGCCAGACCCGTGACAAAGACGCGCTAACCAAGGAAGGCGTGGAGAAAGTCCTGATGGAACTCAAGGAAACCTTTGAGTACATCGTGTGCGACTCCCCGGCCGGCATCGAGACCGGTGCCCACTTGGCGATGTACTTCGCCGATGAAGCCATCGTCGTGACCAACCCGGAAGTTTCCTCGGTACGTGACTCAGACCGCATGCTCGGCCTGCTGGCCAGCAAATCGCGCCGCGCCGAAAAGGGCGAAGAAGCGATCAAGGAGCACCTGTTGCTGACCCGCTACAACCCTGAGCGCGTGAGCAAGGGTGAAATGCTGGGTGTTGAAGACGTCAAAGATATCCTCGCCGTGACCTTGCTCGGTGTGATTCCGGAGTCCCAGGCTGTGCTCAAGGCTTCCAACCAAGGCGTTCCGGTCATTCTTGACGACCAGAGCGACGCCGGCCAGGCGTACAGCGATGCTGTCGATCGCCTGCTGGGCAAGACCGTGGAACATCGCTTCCTCGACGAAAAGAAGAAGGGATTCTTCGAGCGTATCTTTGGAGGCAACTAAACAATGAAATTTCTCGACTTCTTTCGTGCCAGCAAAAAGCCAAGCACCGCGTCGGTAGCGAAAGAGCGTCTACAGATCATCGTGGCGCATGAACGCGGCCAACGCAGCACCCCGGATTACCTGCCAGCCTTGCAGAAGGAACTGGTCGAAGTGATTCGCAAGTACGTCAATATCGGTAACGATGACGTGCATGTGGCGTTGGAAAACGACGGCAGCTGCTCGATTCTGGAACTCAATATCACCCTGCCTGATCGCTGATCGAACCGGTAGTCGTCACGGCGGCTCCGCTAAACAGCCTCCATGGAAGGAGCGAGCCTGCTCGCGAAAAACTCAAGGGCAGCGCGTTCATTCAGGATAAACGCGGCGTCCTCAGGTTCTTCGCGAGCAAGCGCGCTCCTACAGGAAAGCTAAATAGCGGAGCCGCCGTTGGCGTTTGTTACGAGGCTGTTTAATGCCGCTGTCCAATATCCACATTCTTCACCAGGACGCCGCCGTCCTGGTGGTGAACAAGCCAACCCTGCTGCTGTCGGTGCCCGGTCGCGCCGATGACAACAAAGACTGCCTGATCACACGCCTGCAGGAAAACGGCTACCCCGAAGCCCGCATCGTCCATCGCCTGGACTGGGAAACCTCGGGCATCATCCTGCTTGCGCGGGATGCCGATACCCATCGCGAACTGTCTCGCCAGTTCCACGACCGCGAAACCGAAAAGGCCTACACCGCCTTGTGCTGGGGCCAGCCGCAGCTGGACAGCGCCAGCATCGACCTACCGTTACGCTACGATCCGCCGACCAAACCGCGTCACGTGGTGGACCATGAGTTCGGCAAGCACGCCCTGACCTTCTGGAAAGTGCTGGAGCGCCATGGCGACTGGTGCCGGGTTGAACTGACGCCGATTACCGGGCGCTCGCACCAACTGCGCGTGCATATGTTGTCCATCGGTCATCCGTTGCTGGGCGACGGTTTGTATGCCCACGAACAAGCCCTGGCCGCCTGGCCGCGCCTGTGCCTGCACGCGAGCATGTTGAGCTTCACCCACCCGCAAAGCGGCGAACGCCTGCGCTTCGAGTGCCCCGCTCCTTTCTGAACGGCTAGACACGATCATCCGTAGGAGCGAGCTTGCTCGCGAAAAACCCGAGAGCGCCGCGCACACCCAGAATACCTGCGTTATCGTTGGCGATTTTCGCGAACAGGCTCGCTCCTACAATGAATCAACAGGGCCAATACGGTAGACTCGCGCCATTGCTGTCTGGAGCTACTTATGCGCGAAGCGTTGAACCAAGGCCTGATCGACTTCCTCAAGGCCTCCCCCACTCCCTTTCATGCCACCGCTGCCCTCGCCCAGCGCCTGGAAGCCGCCGGTTTCCAGCCGCTTGACGAGCGCGAAACCTGGACCACCGAGGCCAACGGTCGCTATTACGTAACCCGTAACGACTCTTCGATCATTGCCTTCAAACTAGGCCGTCATGCCCCGCTGCAGGGCGGTATCCGACTGGTGGGCGCCCATACCGATAGCCCGTGCCTGCGCGTCAAGCCGCAACCGGAGCTGCAGCGCCAGGGTTTCTGGCAACTGGGCGTGGAAGTCTATGGCGGTGCGTTGCTTGCTCCGTGGTTCGACCGCGACCTATCCCTGGCGGGCCGCGTGACCTTCCGCCGCGACGGCAAGGTCGAAAGCCAGTTGATCGACTTCAAGCTACCTATCGCCACCATCCCCAACCTGGCCATTCACCTGAACCGTGAAGCCAATCAGGGCTGGGCGATCAATGCCCAGACCGAGCTGCCGCCAATCCTCGCGCAGTTTGCCGGTGACGAGCGCGTGGACTTCCGTGCGGTGCTCACCGACCAATTGGCCCGCGAGCATGGACTGAATGCCGATGTGGTGCTCGATTATGAACTGAGCTTCTACGACACTCAGGACGCTGCCGTCATCGGCCTGCACGGCGACTTTATTGCCGGGGCACGCCTGGACAACCTGCTGTCGTGCTACGCCGGCCTGCAAGCCTTGCTCACTGCCGAAACCGATGAGACATGCGTCCTGGTCTGCAATGACCACGAAGAAGTCGGTTCCTGCTCGGCGTGCGGTGCCGACGGTCCGATGCTGGAACAGACCCTGCGCCGCCTGTTACCCGAAGGCGATGAATTCGTACGCACTATTCAGAAATCGCTGCTGGTGTCCGCCGATAATGCTCACGGCATACACCCGAACTACGCCGACAAGCACGACGCCAATCATGGCCCGAAACTCAATGCCGGCCCAGTGATCAAGGTCAACAGCAACCAGCGCTATGCCACCAACAGCGAAACCGCCGGTTTCTTCCGCCACCTGTGCATGGCCGAGGAGGTCCCGGTACAGAGCTTCGTGGTGCGCAGCGACATGGGCTGTGGCTCGACCATCGGCCCGATCACCGCCAGCCACCTGGGCGTGCGCACCGTGGACATCGGCCTGCCGACCTTCGCCATGCATTCGATTCGTGAGCTGTGCGGCAGCCATGACCTGGCACACCTGGTGAAAGTGCTGAGCGCGTTTTATGCGAGTCGCGACCTGCCCTGACGAGGCTCCCCTCGCCGCTGTCGATCCCCGATGGAGCCCGACAGCGGCGACGCATTATTCGATCAGTTGCGCATTGCGCAGTGCACGCAATGCCGCGAGCCAACGCGGATCCTGCTTGTAATCAGTAGACGCACTGGCTTGACCGCGCATCCGCGCAATCCGTGCCGACGGTGTGACTTTCATGCGCTGAGCGGCGCTCAGCGCCAACTCGGCGGCGGCGCGGTCGTTGCACACCAGTCCCATGTCGCAACCGGCCGTCAGGGCCGCCTCGATGCGGCTGGCGGCATCACCCACCACGTGAGCGCCGGCCATCGACAGATCATCACTGAAAATCACCCCGTCGAACTGCAATTCGCCACGCAGGATGTCCTGCAGCCAGCGGCGCGAGAAACCGGCAGGCTGCTTATCGATCTGCGGGTAAATGACGTGAGCCGGCATGACAGCTGCCAGTTGCTTGCTCAAGCGAGCGAACGGCACCAGATCGCTGGCGCGGATCTGCTCCAGGCTGCGCTCATCATTGGGAATGGCGACGTGAGAATCCGCCTCGGCCCAGCCATGCCCCGGAAAATGCTTGCCGGTGGCCGCCATGCCAGCGCTGTTCATGCCCCGGATAAAGGCGCCAGCCAATAGCGCGGCACGTTGCGGATCGCTTTCGAACGAGCGCGTGCCGACGACGGCACTGCGCTGAAAATCCAGATCCAGCACCGGGGCAAAACTCAGATCCAGACCGACAGCCAGCACTTCTGTCGCCATGACCCAGCCACATTGCTCGGCCAGGAATTCGGCATCTGGATTGTCAGCCAAGGCGCGCATGGCCGGCAAACGCACAAAACCCTGGCGCAAGCGCTGAACCCGTCCACCCTCCTGATCGACTGCCAGCAATACGTCAGGACGCACGGCACGAACGGCTGCGCTTAATTCACGCACCTGGCGCGGATGTTCGATGTTGCGCGCAAAAATGATCAGCCCGCCCACTTCAGGTTGACGCAACAAATGGCGATCCTCAGCCGTCAACCAGGTACCGGCGACATCCACCATCAAAGAGCCTTGCAGGGCAGCAGTCATAAATTTTCCTTAAATAGCGCGCGCAACCCATCGCATCGCCAGGTTCAGGCCTGGCAATGGACGCTCACGAAGAGCAATGGATTGTGGATAATCATCTGAAATCGGCATGGACCGCTAGCTTAGCGGATGCCAGCAGCCACGCCCACCCGGAAGCGGTTAAACCTTGGCAACGGTAGGCACGGACTTGCTGCGTGGGCGCAGTTGTGCGGCCGCCATGGCCTGATCGGTGACACCGGTTTGCGCACGCATGCCGGCGGCAAGGAACGGCACCATCAGGCGCATGACCTGCTCGATCGATGTATTGACGCCAAAATCAGTTTCGGCAATCGCCCGCAAGGCCTTGATCCCCGACATGCTGAACGCCGCGGCACCCAGCATGAAATGCACGCGCCAGAACAATTCAATCGGTGGGATGCGAGGGGCGGCCTCATTGACCAGTAACATGTAACGGCGAAACACCTTGCCGTACATATCCTCCAGATAACGCCGCAGGTGACCCTGGCTCTGACTGAAGGCCAGGCCCAGCAGACGCATAAAAATAGACAGGTCGTTGCCGCTCCGTGGCTGCACCACCAGCGCTTGTTCGACCAGGATCTCCAGCAGCTCTTCCAGGCTCGGCTTATGGTCCGGCTTGGCCTGGCGACGCTCCAGCTCACGATCGAGGCTGACACAAAACGGCCCCAGAAAACGTGAGAACACCGCCTGGATCAAGGCCTTTTTCGAACCAAAATGGTAATTCACCGCAGCGAGATTGACCCCGGCCTTGCTGGTGATCAGCCGCAATGAAGTTTCAGCAAATCCCTTTTCCGCGAACAACTGCTCAGCAGCATCGAGAATGCGTTCAACGGTTTCCGACTGGGCCATGGCTACTCCGCCTGACAAACACTTGTTTGAAACATACGTTTCACTTAGTGCGATGTCAAGCCTGCGCAGCCGTTTTCCGGCTGCTCAATCAGCCGTTAGGCGCTTATTTAATCACATCTTCCGGTGTAGGTAGGCAGCACTCTGCGCAGGCGCTTGAAGCGCCGACGGATGACCGTCCGGCGGCGTTAAGAAAAACGGTGATTGCCAAGCGCGATTCACTGTATATAATCCCAGTCACTGTATAAAAAGACAGAGCGATCAACATGCTAAAACTGACGCCACGCCAAGCTGAGATTCTCGCTTTTATCAAGCGCTGCCTCGACGATAACGGCTATCCGCCGACCCGCGCCGAAATTGCATTGGAACTGGGCTTCAAGTCCCCCAATGCCGCCGAAGAACACCTGAAGGCCCTGGCGCGCAAAGGCGCAATCGAAATGACGCCTGGGGCCTCCCGAGGCATTCGCATTCCCGGCTTCGAGGCCAAGGCTGACGAGTCGACATTGCCGATCATTGGTCGTGTCGCTGCCGGCGCGCCTATCCTGGCGCAACAGCACGTCGAAGAATCCTGCAACATCAACCCGACGTTCTTTCATCCCCGGGCTGATTACCTGTTGCGGGTACACGGCATGAGCATGAAGGACGTCGGCATTTTTGACGGCGACCTGCTCGCCGTCCATACCACGCGCGAAGCCCGCAATGGCCAGATCGTCGTTGCGCGCATCGGTGACGAGGTGACAGTCAAGCGCTTCAAGCGCGAAGGCAGCAAGGTCTGGCTTCTGGCCGAAAACCCCGAGTTCGCACCCATAGAAGTGAACCTGAAAGATCAGGATCTGGTGATAGAAGGCTTGAGTGTCGGCGTTATTCGCCGCTAACGGAGGCATCATGCAGTTCCCGCACGCCCAGCAACACACACAACTGCCGCTGTTCGAGGCCTTCATGGCCCAGCCGCTGGCACCCATCCTCAAGGAAACAGTTGAAACCCCGTGGATCAACGAACCCGAGGTATTCAGTGAATTGTCGTTGCGCGGTGCTGCCGGGAACTGCCTGAGCTTGCTCGCCCCTATTCTTCGTGAATTGAGCCAGGAGCAGGACGCTCGATGGCTGACCCTGATCGCCCCCCCCTTCCAGCCTGACCCAGGCCTGGTTGCGGGATGCAGGCCTGAACCGCGAGCGCATCCTGCTGTTGCAGCCTCGGGGCACTCAGAGTGCACAGCAATTGGCGTGCGAAGCTTTGCGCCTGGGGCGTAGCCACACTGTGGTCAGCTGGTTGAATCCATTGAGCCCCACAGCCAAACAGCAACTGATCAGCGCTGCTCGTATTGGCGATGCACAAAGCTTGAATATTCGATTGGGATAAATTCTGGAGCGCCGCGTAATGCGTATCCAGGCATCCGCTCAAAGACTGTCCGATTGCAGCCCTGACACTGAGTCAGTGTCTGCGATGGACGCAAGGCTTCTACAGGGTTGAGACGGACGTGTAAGGTTAAACGCGAAAAAACCGACAAACGGACTCAGTGAAGTACGCGTGCACCGCCTTCTTTTTCCGGCTCATCGCCTTCGGCAAGACGCCCAGCCATCTGTACACCGACGCTCAACATGGCCTTTGCTACTTCTACATGCTGACCTTGCAGGAATGCTTTAGCGTCCTCGGAAAAGTCCAGAGTCACCAGAGAACCCTCGTCCTCAGCCCTGCGCAGCTCAATTCGGCCGTCGGGCAATTCAACAATTTCCAAAAAGGACGTTGGCATAAAAGTCTGTTCTCCACGAAAGGCCGGGATTATATCAGTCTTGCGGCAAGCCGGCTCGCCACACTAAGGGTCAACGTCCGCCCTCCCGATGATCGTCAGTCGATCAGCACTCGTTCAACCCATCCCGAAAGCGGATCGCGAGCTTTTTCAGTTCCTGGCGCCAGCTTTCAAGCTCTTCGCGGCTCAAGGGCGCTGGCTCCTCCTCGGCCATCGAAACGGTCACGATCAACGGCTGAGTGACATCACCCTTGGGAATATGGGGAATACGTGGCGGCTGAAACATGTCGCTATGCGCCTTGAGCAAGCGCGCGACCCAACTGTCGGGGCTCTGAGCCATTTCCACCAGCTCGGCCAACTCGGGAATGGCCGTGTTCTCCAGCACTTCACGATTCATGATCGTTTCCGCACGGGGAGCGCCGGCCTGAGGCAAGCGGTAGAACCCGGCGATTTCATGACACAGGCCCAACAAAGCCCCATAGAGGTGAAACAACGCCGACTCACGTCCCGCCTGTACCAGCGCGATGGCATTCATCTCCTTCCCTTCCTCGGCACGACCAAGGGCTTCCAGGGACAAACCCGCGAAATAGATTTTCTGGTTGGTACGCGTATAGAGCTCGTTGGCCATAACGGCAATCTCCACAACGAAAGAAGCGTGATGCTGACTATGCAGGAGCGAGCTTGCTCGCGAAAAACCCGAGAGCACCGCTGGGTGTCAGGTTTTCTGCATCATCCTTACGACCTTCGCGAGCAAGAACCAGGCGTCCCCCTCGCTCCTACAGTAGACCATGGCCGCCAGCACAGGCCGCCATGGTCTCTCTGAGGCTAGCGGATCAGGCGCCCTGGCGCTTGTCCTCGACCTTCCACTTGCCGCCGTCGTAAAACGCCTTCCAACCGGTAGGCTTGCCATCCACTTCGGTCTGCACGTACTGCTCCTTGGTCTTGCGGCTGTAGCGGATCACCGCCGGACGACCGTCGGGGTCCTTCTTCGGCGCCTCGCAAAGGAAGTGGTACTTGGGATCGATTTCATCCTTGTGCGGCATGATTTCCAGCACCAGCGGTGCACGGGTCTCGCGGTTTTTCGGGAACTGGCTGGCAGCCAGGAACAGGCCCGAAGCGCCGTCACGCAGGATGTAGGTGTCGTTGACCTTCTCGCATTTGAGTTCAGGCATCTTCACCGGGTCCATCTTCGGCGGCGCCGCGTCACCGCTTTTCAGCAGTTTGCGGGTGTTCTTGCAGGTCGCGTTGGTGCAGCCGAAGAACTTGCCGAACCGGCCCGTCTTGAGCTGCATCTCACTGCCACACTTGTCGCACTCCAGGCTCGGACCTTCGTAGCCCTTGATGCGGTAAGTGCCTTCCTCGATCTCGTAGCCGTTGCAATCCGGATTGTTACCGCAGATGTGCAGTTTGTGCTTCTCATCCAGCAGATAGGCGTCCATCGCAGTGCTGCAGATTGGGCAACGGTGCTTGCCACGCAGTACCAGCGACTCGGATTCACCTTCGTCATCGGCGGCAATTTCATCGCCCGGCACCAGGTTGACGGTGGCCTTGCAACGCTCTTTCGGCGGCAAGCTGTAACCCGAGCACCCCAGGAACACGCCGGTAGACGCGGTGCGGATCTGCATCGGACGCCCACAGGTCAGGCACGCAATATCCGTCATCACCGGCTGGTTGGCGCGCATGCCGCTGTCAGGGCTTTCCGCCACCTCGAGCTTCTTCTTGAAGTCGCCGTAGAACTCGTCGAGCACGTTTTTCCAGTCGCGCTCGCCCTGGGCCACATCATCGAGGTTCTCTTCCATGCCGGCGGTGAAACCGTAGTCCATCAGGTTGGAGAAACTCTCGGAGAGTCGTTCGGTGACGATATCGCCCATCTTTTCCGAATAGAAACGACGGTTGTGCAGGGCCACATAACCACGGTCCTGGATGGTGGAGATGATCGCCGCGTAAGTCGAAGGACGACCGATACCACGTTTTTCCATCTCCTTGACCAGACTGGCTTCCGAATAACGCGCCGGTGGCTTGGTGAAGTGCTGGGACGGATCAAGCTTGATCAACTTCAGCACGTCACCCTGGGCCATGTCCGGGAGCACGTCGTCATCGCCCGGCTTGGCGATTTGCGGCATCACACGGGTGTAGCCGTCAAACTTGAGGATGCGCCCCTTGGCACGCAACTCGAAGTCCCCGGCACCGACACTGACGGTGGTGGACAGGTATTGCGCCGGCAGCATCTGGCAGGCGAGGAACTGGCGCCAGATCAGCTCGTAGAGGCGCTCAGCGTCGCGCTCCATGCCGCTCAGCTTGCTTGGCTCGGTATTGGCATCGGACGGGCGAATCGCTTCGTGAGCCTCTTGTGCGCCTTCCTTGCTGCTGTAGACGTTCGGGGATTCCGGCAGGTACTTCTTGCCGAATTCGCCTTCGATATAGGTACGCGCCATCGCCACCGCGTCCACCGACAGGTTGGTGGAGTCGGTACGCATGTAAGTGATGTAGCCTGCTTCATACAAACGCTGGGCCATCATCATGGTCTTCTTCACCCCAAAGCCCAGGCGGTTGCTCGCGGCCTGTTGCAGGGTGGAGGTGATAAACGGCGCCGAGGGCTTACTGCTGGTCGGCTTGTCTTCGCGCTTGACGATGCTGTAGCTGGACGCCTTGAGCTTTTCCAGTGCCGCCATGGCCTGGGCTTCGTTGAGCGGCTTGAAGGCCTCGCCCTTCTCGCGAGCCACGTCAAAGCGCACGGTAGCGCCCTTGGTGGTACCCAGGTCAGCGTGGACTTCCCAGTACTCTTCCGGAATGAACGCGCGAATCTCGCGCTCACGCTCGACCACCAGCTTCACCGCGACCGATTGCACACGGCCGGCGGACAGGCCACGGGCAATCTTCGCCCACAACAGCGGCGAGACCATGTAGCCCACCACGCGGTCGAGGAAACGCCGCGCCTGCTGGGCGTTGACACGATCGATGTCCAGTTCGCCCGGCTTGGAAAAGGCTTCCTGGATGGCCTTCTTGGTGATTTCGTTGAACACCACCCGCTTGTAACGGCTGTCATCGCCGCCAATGGCTTCCCGCAGGTGCCAGGCAATGGCTTCCCCTTCGCGGTCCAAGTCCGTCGCGAGATAGATGGTGTCAGCATCCTTGGCGAGCCGGCGCAGCTCTTCGATGACTTTTTCCTTGCCTGGGAGGATCTCGTACTTGGCTTTCCAGCCATGATCAGGATCGACACCCATGCGCGAGACCAACTGCTTGCGGGCTTTCTCTTTCGGCGAGAGCACCGGACCTTCGCCCGCAGCCGCCTTGCCGCGCTTGGCGGCAGGCTCCTTGCTGGCGCTCGCCGAGCCGCTCGTGGGCAAGTCGCGGATATGGCCGATACTCGACTTCACCACGTACTCGTTGCCCAAGTACTTGTTGATGGTCTTGGCCTTAGCCGGGGATTCCACAATGACCAGCGATTTGCCCATGGATCGGAAAATTCCTGAATTCGAGAAGTGAAAGGCGGTTGGCGCCTGACGCGGCAACGCTATATATAGTGGCAACAGAGTGAGGTCAAGCGCAGCAACCTGCGCGACCTGCCGTCATTGCCCTGAAAAAAGACTGGGTTCGGCCTGGATCAATACAAAGCGCGGGACCTGTTCGCCGTCAACCTCGACCGTCTCCAGGAACATGCTCAAGGGACGTACCCAAAAACCGTAATCGCCATACAGTGCTTGATAAAACACCACTTGCTCTTCAGTCTCGGAATGTCGCGCGACATTAAAAACGCGGTATTGCGGACCTTTGTAATGCCGGTAGAGCCCTGGTTCGACTTTCATGCTCTGGCGCCTCAGAAACCTTGTTAAAAAAAAATATAAAAAATCCCAAAAAACAAAAACCGGGGCACTGGGCCCCGGCTTCCATCACCGCAACGCTTAAACGCGTTCGAAGACGGTCGAGATACCTTGGCCGAGACCAATGCACATGGTGGCTACCCCGAGGTTGCCGCCATTTTGCTTCATCACGTTCAGCAAAGTGCCGGAGATACGCGCACCGGAACACCCGAATGGGTGACCCAGGGCAATCGCGCCGCCGTGCAGGTTAACCTTCTCATTCATCTTGTCGAGTACTTTCAAATCTTTCAACACTGGCAGAGCCTGTGCGGCGAAAGCTTCGTTGAGCTCGAAGAAGTCGATGTCAGAGATGCTCAGACCCGCGCGCTTCAGTGCTTTTTGTGTGGCCGGTACAGGACCATAGCCCATGATCGCGGGGTCCACACCCGCCACCGCCATCGAGCGGATCACCGCCAGCGGTTGAATACCCAAATCCTGGGCACGCTGGGCCGACATCACGATCATGCACGAGGCACCATCGGTGATCTGCGACGAAGTACCGGCCGTCACGGTGCCGCCCTTGGGATTGAAGGCTGGCTTCAAGGCCGCCAGGCTTTCCAGGGTGGTGTCCGGACGAATGGTTTCGTCGTAATCGAACAATTTCAGGAAACCGTTCTCGTCGTAGCCGTTCATCGGGATGATCTCATCCTTGAACTTGCCTTCCACGGTTGCCTTGTGGGCCAACTGGTGGGAGCGCAGGCCAAAGGCGTCCTGGGCTTCGCGGGTGATGCCGTGCATCTTGCCGAGCATTTCCGCGGTCAGGCCCATCATGCCCGAGGCTTTCGCCGCGTACAGGGACATGTGCGGGTTCGGGTCGACACCATGCATCATGCTGACGTGACCCATGTGCTCCACGCCGCCGACCACAAATACATCACCGTTGCCGGTCATGATTGCCTGGGCGGCAGTGTGCAGCGCGCTCATGGAGGAGCCGCACAGGCGGCTGACGGTCTGGCCGGCAGCGGTGTGCGGGATCTGGGTCATCAGCGACGCCATGCGCGCGATGTTCCAGCCCTGCTCCAGGGTCTGGTTGACACAGCCCCAGATCACGTCTTCGACTTCGTTCGGGTCGACCTTGACGTTGCGCTCCAGCACTTTGCTGATCAGGTGCGCCGACATGTCCTCGGCACGGGTGTTGCGGTGCATGCCGCCTTTGGAGCGGCCCATCGGCGTACGACCGAAGTCGACAATCACGACGTCTCTTGGATTCAAGCTCATAAATATTCTCGCTCTAGTCGTTTGGGCGCTTAACCGAAGAAGCTCTGGCCGTTCTTGGCCATCTCACGCAACTTCGCGGTCGGGTGGTACAGCGGGCCCAAATCAGCGTATTGATCAGCCAGGGCAACGAACTCGGCCACACCGATCGAGTCGATGTAACGCAGCGCACCACCACGGAATGGAGGGAAACCAATACCGTAGACCAGGCCCATATCGGCTTCGGCGGCGGTTTCAACGATGCCGTCTTCCAGGCAACGTACGGTTTCCAGGCACAGGGCGATCATCATCCAGTTGATGATGTCCTCGTCGGACACCTCACGCTGTTCGTAGACAATCGGCGCGAGCACTTCATGCACCGAAGGATCGGCGACTTTCTTCTGCTTGCCCTTCTTGTCGGTCTCGTAGGCGTAGAAACCCTTGCCATTCTTCTGGCCCAGGCGCTTGGCTTCGTAGAGCGCGTCGACAGCCGAACGGCGGTCGTCTTTCATGCGGTCCGGGAACCCTTCAGCCATCACGTCGCGACCGTGGTGGCCGGTGTCGATGCCGACCACGTCCATCAGGTACGCCGGACCCATTGGCCAGCCGAATTTCTCCATGACCTTGTCAATGCGCACGAAGTCCACGCCGGCGCTGACCAACTTGGCGAAACCGCCGAAGTACGGAAACAGTACACGGTTAACGAGGAAGCCCGGGCAATCGTTGACGACGATCGGGTTCTTGCCCATTTTCTTGGCGTAAGCCACGGTGGTGGCAACGGCCAGCTCACTGGACTTCTCGCCACGGATCACTTCCACCAGCGGCATCATGTGCACCGGATTGAAGAAGTGCATGCCGACGAAGTTTTCCGGACGCTTGAGGGCCTGGGCCAGCAAGGTGATGGAGATGGTCGAGGTGTTGGACGCCAGAATGGTGTCTTCCTTGACCTGGGCTTCGACTTCAGCGAGTACCGCCTGCTTGACCTTCGGGTTCTCGACAACCGCTTCGACCACCAGGTCGACGTGACCGAAGTCGCCGTAGGACAAGGTCGGACGAATGCCGTTAAGCACTTCAGCCATTTTCGCAGCAGTCATGCGGCCTTTATCAACGCGGCCCACCAACAGTTTCGCGGCTTCCGCCAGACCCTGCTCGATCCCGTGTTCGTTGATGTCTTTCATCAGGATCGGTGTGCCTTTGGACGCCGACTGATAAGCGATACCGCCCCCCATGATGCCGGCGCCGAGTACGGCGGCCTGCTTCACGTCCTTGGCGATTTCGTCGTAGGCCTTGGCTTTTTTCTTCAGCTCCTGATCGTTCAGGAACAAGCCGATCAAGCTCTGCGCGGCAGAGGTCTTGGCCAGTTTGACGAAGCCAGCCGCTTCAATTTCCAGCGCCTTGTCACGACCGAAGTTCGCAGCTTTCTGGATGGTCTTGATGGCTTCGACAGGCGCCGGGTAGTTCGGACCGGCCTGGCCCGCGACAAAGCCCTTGGCGGTCTCGAACGACATCATTTGTTCGATGGCGTTGAGCTTGAGTTTTTCCAGCTTCGGCTGACGCTTGGCCTTGTAGTCAAATTCGCCGCTGATGGCGCCCTTGATCAGGTTCAGTGCCGCTTCTGCCAGTTTCTCGGGAGCCACCACAGCATCCACTGCGCCGACTTTCAATGCGTCTTCAGCACGGTTTTCCTTACCCGCGGCGATCCACTCGATGGCGTTGTCGGCACCGATGATACGCGGCAGGCGCACGGTACCGCCGAAGCCTGGGTAGATGCCCAACTTGACTTCCGGCAGGCCGATTTTTGCGCTGCTGGCCATGACCCGGAAATCCGCGGCCAGGCACATTTCCAGACCGCCGCCCAGCGCGATGCCATTGATCGCGGCAACAGTCGGTACGTTAAGGTCTTCGAAATCGCTGAAAATCTTGTTGGCTTCGAGGTTGCCAGCCACAAGCTCGGCATCGGGCAGCTTGAAGTTGTCGACGAATTCAGTGATGTCGGCGCCGACGATGAACACGTCCTTGCCACTGGAAACGATCACGCCCTTGACCGACGCATCTGCTTTGATGGTGTCTACGGCCTGACGCAGTTCGTTCAGGGTTAGACGGTTGAACTTGTTGACGGACTCACCCTTGAGGTCGAATTTCAATTCGACGATGCCACTTTCAAGAGCCGTAACCGTGATGGCTTTACCTTCGTAAATCATCAACTGATCTCCACGATATGGAAGCTGAACAGTACACGTCGGACGCAGGCCTCAGCGTAGACACTGACGTTACCGTCGATGCTAACGCCAATTCGCCAGGCACACCCGCCAACGCGATAGTCGGGATTCTGTACGAATCGTCTGAAAGACAAACGCTCAATTCATACGCCCGTTTGATTTGGGTACGTCACCTTCATCCAATTAACGACAATTGTCAATCGCTCGAAAGGGCCATGAAAACGCGACTTTGCAGTCACTTCGCAACCGCCACGCCAGATCAATACGCAGACATTCACAAAATCAATAATCAGAGAAATACACGCACGAGCTGTACGACAACGGATATCCGCTCTTGCTTTTCTGTAGGAGCGAGCTTGCTCGCGAGAAGCCCGAGGACCCCACGCTCACCCTGAATGCCCGCGTTATCCTCGACGATTTTCGCGAGTAAGGATTGGTCGCTCGCCCTGGCGCCTACAATGAGGCTGCGTCACGCCAGCGCCTTGAGCAGCGCATTGATATCCTGCAACACGCTCAGTTCGCCCTTCTCGCCCCAACACAGAGCGATCATTTGCTTGTCCGCCTCGACCTTGTAGACATTCGCCGGCAGCGTTGCAAAATGCGGCAACAACTTTTCATCAGCACACACTTCCTGCCACTGGTTGACCCACACACCCGGTTCCAACTGCCAATAACTCCAGGTCATAGGCTTGCTCCCGCGCCGTGGCCGATGGTACTGCGCACAAGGGCTCGGCGGCTCTTGCTTGAGCCAGTGCGGCCATTCCTGGGGCGTCAGTTGCATGGACAGACCGATGCGTCGCGCCTCCATGCGCAGCGCCATGCGCCCGCTCTGATGGCGCGAGGGGCGCAACCATGCCAAGGGGCTCAGAACCACCACAAGGATTGACACCACTATCCAGACCGTCATATGTGTACTCCCTAACTTCTAGATGAGCGGATTTGACCTGACGCAACCCCATCCGCTTGAAAGCAGCCATACTGAACTTATTGCAGTCCCCTGGAGGAACGCCTCATGCCCTATGAACACATCCTGGTCGCCGTGGATCTGACCGAAGAGTGCGATCCGGTGATCAAGCGCGCCCTCGGCCTGGCCGGCGACGTTTCAAAGTTGTCCCTGGTACATATCGTCGAACCCATGGCGATGGCCTTTGGCGGCGACGTGCCGATGGACCTTTCGCAATTGCAGCAACAGCAGTTCGATCAGGCAAAGGAACGCCTTGATCGACTGATAACCAAGTATCCGACACTGAAAAAAGAGCATAGCCATCTGACTTACGGCCAACCGCGCCAGGAAATCCACCACCTTGCCAAGGAACAGAACTGCGACTTGATCGTCGTCGGCAGCCATGGTCGGCACGGCCTGGCCTTGCTGCTGGGCTCCACCGCCAACGATGTATTGCACAGTGCGCCGTGTGATGTGCTGGCGGTGCGACTGCTGAAAAATACTTAAGAGCGACGGCAATCAAATGTGGGAGCGAGCACGCCCGCTCCCACATTTCTCAACCGAATTTCATGTAAAAAACCCGGCGCCCATAGGAATGAGCGCCGGGTTTTTTATCAGCCCTGGATCACTCAGGCATCCAGCTCGGCCCAACGCTCAACCAGCGCATCCAGCTCTTTGTTCAACTGTTCAAGAGACGCAATGACCTTCGCGGTTTCCGCTGCAGGACGCAGATAGAAACCCGCGTCAGCCATTTCAGCCTCAACTGCGGCGATCTGTTTTTCCTTGGCGTCGATATCGCCCGGCAAGGCTTCCAGTTCACGTTGCAGCTTGTAGCTGAGCTTCTTCTTGACCGCCGGCGCGGCGTCCTGGGCAGGCGCCGCTGCGGCCACCGGAGTGACCACCGCAGAGTTCAGGTCAGCCTTGCCGGACTTGCTCTCGGTCACGCCCAACAGGCGCGGCGAACCGCCCTGACGCAACCAGTCCTGATAACCACCGACGTACTCGCGAACCTTGCCTTCACCTTCGAACACCAGGGTGCTGGTGACCACGTTGTCAAGGAATGCCCGGTCGTGACTGACCATCAGCACGGTGCCATTAAAGGTCAGCAAAACCTCTTCCAGCAGCTCGAGGGTTTCCACATCCAGGTCGTTGGTCGGTTCGTCGAGCACCAACAGGTTGGCTGGCTTGCTGAACAACTTGGCCAGCAACAGGCGCGCACGCTCACCACCAGACAATGCCTTGACCGGCGTACGGGCACGCTGCGGGCTGAACAGGAAGTCACCGAGATAGCTCAGTACGTGGCGGCTCTGGCCGTCGATGTCGATAAAGTCGCGACCTTCGGCGACGTTGTCGATCACGGTCTTTTCCAGGTCCAACTGGTGGCGCAACTGGTCGAAGTAGGCCACGTCGATGCGCGTGCCCTCTTCCACCGTGCCGCTGGTCGGCTGCAGACCGCTGAGCATCAACTTGAGCAAGGTAGTCTTGCCGGTACCGTTGGCGCCCAACAGGCCGATACGATCGCCGCGCTGCAGGACCATGGAGAAGTCCTTGATCAGGAATGGACCCTCCGGGTGATGGAAGCTGACGTTTTCCAGCACCATCACTTGCTTGCCCGACTTGTCGGCGGTATCAAGCTGAATGTTGGCCTTGCCGGTGCGCTCGCGACGTTCGCTGCGCTCGACACGCAGGGCTTTCAAAGCACGCACGCGACCTTCGTTGCGGGTGCGGCGAGCCTTGATGCCCTGGCGAATCCAGACTTCTTCCTGGGCCAGTTTCTTGTCGAACAACGCGTTCGCGGTTTCTTCGGCGGCCAGGGCCGCTTCTTTGTGCACCAGGAAGCTGGCGTAGTCGCCGTTCCAGTCGATCAGACCGCCGCGATCCAGTTCGAGGATGCGCGTGGCCAGGTTTTGCAGGAAGGAACGGTCGTGCGTGATAAACAACACGGCGCCCTGGAAGTCCTTGAGGGCTTCTTCCAGCCAGGCGATTGCACCGATATCCAGGTGGTTGGTCGGCTCGTCGAGCAGCAGCAGGTCCGGTTCGGAAACCAGGGCCTGGGCCAGCAGGACACGACGACGCCAGCCGCCGGACAGCTCTGCAAGGGTTTTGTCGGCCGGCAGTTGCAGGCGGCTCAACGTGCTGTCGACCAATTGCTGCAAGCGCCAGCCGTCACGGGCTTCGAGGTCTTGCTGGACATGCATCAGCTTGTCCAGGTCGGCGTCGGTAACGATGTTCTGGCTCAGGTGATGGTATTCGGCGAGCAACGCGCCAACACCATCCAGGCCTTCGGCGACCACGTCGAACACAGTCCGTCCGTCGGCCACTGGCAGTTCTTGCGGCAATTCGCCGATCTTGAGGCCTGGGGCACGCCAAACGGAGCCTTCATCAGGCTTCTGATCGCCCTTCACCAGCTTCATCATGCTGGATTTGCCAGTGCCGTTACGGCCGATGATGCACACCCGCTCACCACGGGCGATCTGCCAGGACACCTTGTCCAACAACGGCATAGCGCCGAAAGCAAGGGACACATCGCTGAATTTGAGCAGGGTCATGAGCTTCTCCAAAAACCGGGCGCGCATTCTACCTGAGTTGGGGGGTTAAGCGGCCGGCATTTTCATCCTTGACACGTTCTGAAGGACATTTCCCGATAACTTGGACGAAGCATTCGGCAAAGCTTTCAACGGCCGCCGGCAAAAGGCTAAGCTAGGGGCAATCAGTGTCGACCCGCGTCGGCACTAGTCCTGATTTCTTTGCACGGACGTCTCATGCGCAGTCGCCTTTTCAGTTTCTTATCTTGCCTGCTTCTTTCTACCACCGCCGTTCAAAGCGCCCAGGCCGTGGATTTGACCACTCAACGCCAATATTACGATCAAGCCAAGCGCGCGCTGGCCAAAGGCGACAGCGGGCCCTACATGCAATACAGCCGAGCCCTGGCCGATTATCCGCTGACACCGTATCTGGCGTACGACGAGCTCACCGCCCGCCTGAAGACCGCCAGTAATCAGGAAATCGAACAGTTCCTGGGCAAGCATGGCGATCTGCCCCAGGCCAACTGGATGAAACTGCGCTGGTTGCGCTGGCTGGCCGAACGTGGCGAATGGCAGACGTTTGAAAAGTATTACGACGCCAAGCTTAACTTCACGGAACTGGACTGCCTCCACGGTCAATACCAACTGAGCCACAACCTCAAGGCCGAGGGTTACGCCAGCGCCGAAAAACTGTGGTTGAGCGGCAAATCCCAGCCGGCGGCCTGTGATGCGCTGTTCGCACAGTGGTCCGCCGATGGCCAACTGACCGAACAGAAACGCTGGAAGCGCACTAAATTGGCCGCCGAAGCCCGTAACTACGGCCTGGCCAACAGCCTGGTGAAAACCCTGACCACCCTCGCGCCCCAAGGTCGCCTGATGGTCGATGTCGCGCAAAAGCCTGCCTTGCTGAACGACCCGTCACGCTTCCTGCCAGCCAGCGAAGCCATGTCCGACGCAGTCGGCCTGGGCCTTCGTCGCCTGGCTCGCCAGGATCCCGAAAAGGCCATGGCGCTGCTGGACGGTTACGCCGCCAGCATGCACTTCTCCCGTGACGAAAAAGTCTCGATTGCCCGAGAGATCGGCCTGACTCTGGCGCGCCGCTTCGACCCTCGCGCCCTCGACGTAATGACCAAGTACGACCCGGAACTGCGTGACAACACAGTCTCCGAATGGCGCCTGCGCCTGCTGTTGCGCCTGGCCCGCCGGGAGGATGCTTACCAACTGACCCGCAAGCTGCCCGAGGACCTGGCCACCACCAGCCGCTGGCGCTACTGGCAGGCCCGCGCGCTGGAACTGGCCGAACCCAAGAACCCTCAGCCCCTGGTGCTGTACAAAGACCTGGCACGGGAGCGGGACTTCTATGGTTTCCTCGCGGCGGATCGCTCCCAGGCGCCGTACCAACTGAACAATCGACCTTTGGTGTTGAGCCAGGCGCTGCTCAATAAAGTACGTAACACCCCCGGCGTGCGGCGCGCCCTGGAGTTCTACGCCCGCGGCCAGATTGTCGATGGCCGTCGCGAGTGGTATCACGTCACCCGCCACTTCAACCGTGACGAAATGGTCGCCCAGGCCAAACTTGCCTATGACATGAAATGGTATTTCCCGGCGATCCGCACTATCAGCCAGGCAAAGTACTGGGACGACCTGGATATCCGCTTCCCCATGGCCCACCGCGCCACACTGGTGCGCGAGGCCAAGGTACGTGGCCTGCATTCGAGCTGGGTGTTCGCCATTACTCGCCAGGAAAGCGCCTTCATGGACGACGCCCGCTCTGGCGTTGGCGCCACCGGTCTGATGCAACTGATGCCCGCCACCGCCAAGGAAACCGCGCGCAAGTTCAGCATTCCCCTGGCATCACCGCGACAAGTGCTGGATCCGGACAAGAACATTCAGCTCGGCACAGCGTACCTGAGCCAGGTCCACAGCCAGTTCAATGGCAACCGTGTGCTCGCCTCCGCCGCCTACAACGCCGGCCCAGGGCGCGTGCGCCAGTGGCTGCGCGGCGCCGACCACTTGAGCTTCGACGTCTGGGTAGAGAGCATTCCTTTCGACGAAACACGCCAGTACGTGCAGAACGTGCTGTCCTATTCGGTGATCTACGGTCAGAAGCTCAACTCGCCGCAACCCTTGGTGGATTGGCATGAACGCTACTTCGATGATCAGTAAAAAAAACCGCTAAAAGTTCCAGGCTTGAGGCTGCAAGTGAAATGCCCGCATTGTCAGATGCGGGCATTTTTTTAGGTTTGGTCATGCCCATCGCTAAATTGCAGCGCCGCCAGTCGCGCATACAACGGATTGCTCGCGATCAATTGCTGGTGCGTACCTACCGCCACTAATTTGCCTTGATCCATCACCGCGATTCGATCGGCGTTTTTCACCGTCGCCAGACGATGGGCAATCACCAGCGTGGTCCGCCCATGCATCAATTGCGGCAACGCCTGCTGGATCAAGTGCTCACTCTGGGCATCGAGCGCGCTAGTGGCCTCATCCAGCAACAGAATCGGTGCGTCCACCAACAACGCCCGGGCGATAGCCAAGCGTTGCCTTTGACCGCCGGAGAGGCCGATGCCGCCGTCGCCCAGATGCGTCTGATAACCATCAGGCATTTGCAGGATAAAGTCGTGAGCATGCGCAATACGCGCCGCCGCCTCGACCAGGGCAAAAGTGGCCGACGGGTTGCCATACCGGATGTTGTCTTCGACACTGCCGAAAAACAACGCCGGGCTCTGGGACACAAGCGCAAAGCAGCGACGCACATCCAACGGGTCCAACTCGGTCAGCGACTGGCCTTCCAGCAGGACGCGTCCTTGTTGCGGATCGTAGAAGCGCAGCAGCAGGTCGAAAATCGTTGATTTGCCAGCGCCTGACGGCCCGACCAACGCCAGGGTTTCACCGGGCTCAATGGTCAAGTCAAGGCCATCGATGGCATAGCGATCGGGACGCGACGGATATGAAAATCGTAGGTCTTGCAGCTCCAGTCGACCACTGACCCGCTCGGGCAACTTGACCAGAGCGTTGTCCGGCGCCTGGATTTCATTACTCGACTGCAGCAGTTCGGCAATCCGCTCCGCCGCGCCGGCCGCCCGTTGCAGTTCACCAATCACTTCGCTCAAGGTGCCAAAGGCGCTGCCGACGATCAGGCTGTAGAACACGAAGGCCGCCAGTTCGCCCCCGGAAATACGCCCGGCAATCACGTCCATGCCGCCCACCCAGAGCATTACACCCACGGCACCCAGCACCAGCATGATGACCAGGGTAATCAGCCAGGCGCGCTGGACGATACGTTTGCGCGCGGTGGCAAAGGCCTCTTCCACGGTCAGCGCGAACCGCTGCTCATCCTGCGCCTGATGGTTGTAAGCCTGCACGGTCTTGATCTGGCCGAGGGTTTCGGACACATAGCTGCCGACATCGGCGATACGGTCCTGGCTCTGACGCGACAAGCTGCGCACGCGCCTGCCAAAGATAAGGATCGGCGCCAGCACCAGCGGCAGCGCCACCACGACGATGCTGGTGAGCTTGGGATTGGTGATAAACAGCAGCACTACACCACCGATCACCATCAACGCATTGCGCAGAAACAACGACAGTGAAGAGCCAATCACCGATTGCAGCAACGTGGTGTCCGCGGTCAACCGCGACTGAATCTCGGAACTGCGGTTGTTTTCGTAGAAGCCCGGATGCAGGTAAATCAGGTGATTGAATACCTGCCGGCGAATGTCCGCGACACAGCGCTCGCCAATCCATGACACTAGGTAAAAGCGGCTGAAGGTACCTACCGCCAAGCCCAGCACCAGCACCATGAACAGACCTATGGACTGATTGAGCAGGTGCGGCGATTGGGTCATGAAGCCTTGGTCCACCAGCAAACGAATGCCTTGCCCCATGGACAAAGTAATCCCGGCGGTAACGATCAGTGCCAGCAGGGCGCCCAGCGCCTGCCAGCGATAAGGGGCGATAAAGCGGCTGGCCAGGCGAATGGCGCGACGTTGACGGGCAGAAAGCATGGATGACACCACCTGAGGGATACAGCCTCAAGCCTACACTGCAAATAGATGGAACTTGGGTAAATCACAATGAGTCAGGTTAATTATGCCCCGTATGACTGAGCGCTAGAAACTATCGTTCTAAAGCGAAGGTGGAAATCCCGAGTGGTTTCTGCTGGACTGGGCACTTGATCCGCTGATCTTGTAAGGAGTTGTCATAGCTCGGTCATGCGGTGGAATTAAAGTGGGAACACAACCTGATGAGGAGACAGGCATGTCCTTGCAAACCAGCAGCACTGAAAAAGTTGAAGTCATCCGCCAACCGCAACAATTGCCTTGCTCGTATATCGATGCCCAGGGCCGCGAAGTGCAGATCACTGAAGAAATGATCCAGAGCGCGTGTGCTGAACTGGACAAAAAACTGGTCACGCCTGCCCGCCAAGGCTGACACACCCCAATTCGATTGAAACCGGCCTGCGGGCCTAATGTCGATCAGTTAAGCGAATGAGACATCCTGTAGGAGCGAGCTTGCTCGCGAAAAACGTCAACGATAACGCGTGCATTCTGGATAAACGCGGCGCCTTTGAGTTCTTCGCGAGCAAGCTCGCTCCTACAAAAAGCCAAGGCCGGCTTTTTTGACCTTTTTCTACGCGTGCTGCGCGCCCAACGCCGCTACGATCCTCGACAAATCCTTCGACTCACCGTTGATCCGCACTTTCAAACCATCAATCTCTCTGCGCAACGGATAATGCTTGCGTAGCAGGTCGAACGCCTGGCGCTGCTCGTCCACACTTCCCACCAGGCTGCGCCGAAAATCCGCATCATCACGCCGCGGATCGTAGACACTGCGGCACAGCATGGCCAGCGCCCAGGCCGGATCCGTGTTGGCGTCCAGGCTGACCTCGGCAAGCCACGGCGGCGGCAACAACTCGCTCAGTTGAACGCTGGGCGCCTGCCCTAGATGCTCGCAAAACGCCTGATAGATTTGCGCGGTGCCGCGCTGCTTGCCATCCAGGCTGTAACCGGCAATGTGCGGCGTCGCCAGTACGCACAAGTCGGCCAACGCGGCGTCCACTTCGGGCTCACCCTCCCAGACATCCAGCACCGCCTGCAAGTCTTCACGCTCCAGCAGCACTTCCTTGAGCGCAGCGTTATCCACGACCGCACCACGGCTGGCGTTGATCAGCCAGGTACCCGGTTTGAGCTGATTCAAGCGCTGACGATCAAACAGATGCCAAGTCGAATCATCGCCGGACTTTTTCAGCGGCGTGTGCACACTGATGACATCGCACTGCTCGACAATCTGCTCCAGGCTGACGTAATCGGCGTCTTCGGCAAGCTGTCGCGGCGGATCGCACACCAGCACATTCCAGCCCAGGCCCTTGAGCACCTTGACCAGTCGGCCACCCACTTCACCCGCGCCCACCACGCCATACGTGCGCTGGTTCAGGTCCGCGCCTTCGATTTCGGCCAGGGTCAGCAGGCTGCCCAGCACATAGTCGACCACGCCACGGGCATTGCAACCCGGCGCACTGGACCAGCGGATAGCGGCTTTTTGCAAGTAATCGAGGTCCAGGTGATCAGTGCCGATGGTGCACGTACCGACAAAACGCACTGGCGTACCTTCAAGCAGTTGCCGATTGACGTTGGTCACCGAACGCACCAGCAGCACATCCGCCTGCTCAAGAGTAGCGCGGTCGATGGCTCGGCCAGGCACCCGGCGAACTTCGCCAAAGCCCTCAAAAAAAGCATCGAGCAGCGGAATATTTTCGTCGGCAACAATCAGCATGGCAGGCTCCTTTAGCGGATCAGCAGTGTACAGGCACCACTCGCTGAAGCGTTTACAAATCAGCAACACAGGTTTTTTCCTGACTGACACGTCAAGGCGTAGAATGCGCCGTCCTGCGTTCCCCTTATCGGACACCTGCACGTGAACACTGCCACCCACGCCCTCTCCCGTCCCGCCCGCGTCCGCCTGGAAGTCCGCAGTTTGCTGACCCTGGCCTTGCCGATCATGATCGGGCAACTGGCAACCACCGCGATGGGCTTTGTCGATGCGGTAATGGCCGGGCGGGTCAGCGCGCGGGACCTGGCGGCGGTCGCCCTGGGCAACTCGATCTGGATTCCGGTGTATCTGTTGATGACCGGCACGTTGCTCGCGACCACGCCTAAAGTCGCCCAGCGCTTCGGCGCCGGTGCCCACAAGGAGATCGGCCCGCTGGTGCGTCAGTCGATGTGGCTGGGATTGCTGGTCGGGGTCATCGCCTTATTGTTGTTGATCAGCGCCGAACCGATCCTGCATGCGATGAACGTCGATCCCGAATTGATCGCCCCCTGCATGGGCTATCTGCACGGGATCGCCTCGGGCATGCCCGCCGTTGCGCTGTATTACGTGTTGCGTTGTTTCAGTGATGGGCTGGGGCGCACGCGGCCGAGCATGGTCCTCGGTCTGTGCGGGCTGGCACTGAACATCCCGCTGAACTACATATTCATCTATGGTCATTTTGGCGTGCCGGCCATGGGCGGCGTCGGCTGCGGCTGGGCCACGGCGATCGTGATGTGGGTGATGATGCTCGGTTTGGCCGGCTGGACCCGTTGGGCACCGGTGTATCAGGCCAGCGAGTTGTTCACGCGTTTCGACTGGCCGCAATGGAAGGTAATCAAACGCATATTGAATATTGGCCTGCCGATCGGCATCGCGATCTTTGCCGAATCGAGCATCTTTGCGGTGATTGCCCTGCTGATCGGCAGCCTCGGCGCCACAGTGGTGGCGGGACACCAGATTGCGCTGAACTTCAGCTCGTTGGTGTTCATGATTCCTTACTCCCTGAGCATGGCCGTGACCGTTCGGGTCGGCCAGGCCCTGGGCCGCAGCGACCCCCGCGAGGCACGCTTTGCCGCGGGCGTGGGAATGGGCACCGCGCTGGCTTATGCCTGCGTGTCCTGCAGCTTGATGCTGGTGTTCCGCGAACAGATTGCCAGCATCTACACCTCGGACCCGTTAGCGATCCAGGTGGCGGCGATGCTGATTGTGTTTGCCGCACTGTTCCAGTTTTCCGATGCGATCCAGGTCACGGCCGCCGGCGCCTTGCGGGGTTATCAAGACACGCGGGTGACCATGGTCCTGACCCTGTTCGCCTATTGGGGCGTGGGCCTGCCGGTGGGCTATGCATTGGGGCTGACCGATTGGTTGGGCCAGGCCAACGGCCCGAGCGGCTTGTGGCAAGGGCTGATCGTTGGCTTGAGTTGCGCGGCGGCCATGTTGCTGGTGCGCCTGGCACGCAGTGCGCGCAGGCGGATTCACGCGGTTTAATCGGACTTCTTGCGAATCCAGTACAGATAGGTCCCCGCCTGCTCTTGCTGGTTCACCAGTTCATGGTCGAGGAACACACAAAACTTGGGAATGTCGCGACGGGTCGACGGATCGGTCGCGATCACCTTGAGCAGGCCGCCAGGGGCCAGGTCGCGGATGTGCTGGTGCAGCATCATCACGGGCTCCGGGCAATTCAGGCCGGTGGCGTCGAGGGTGCCGTCAACGACGGGGTCAAAAATCTCGCTCATCATTCACTCCTGAAACTGGCCACACGTTCAACGGGCCTTGGTTTTCTTTACGTCCAATCGACGCAAATGGCAGGTCACTTCCTCACGGTCGTGGTACAGCTGCTTGCAACCGATTTCCACACGAATGCCACGCGTCTTGAAGCCTTCCTGGATCCGCTCCAGCAAGCGTTTTACCTCGGCGTAACGCTGTTTCATCGGCAACTTGAGGTTAACCACCGCTTCGCGGCAATGACCCTCGCCGATCCAGGTTTCCAGCAGCGCCGCATTACGCGCGGGCTTTTCGACGATGTCGCAGACCATCCAGTCCACCGGCTGTTTGGGTGTGAAGACAAAACCATCGGCCATCAAGTGCTGCACCAGACCGGTGTCCATCAGGCTTTCGGCCATCGGTCCGTTGTCGATGGCCGTGACCAGCATGCCGCGATTGACCAATTGCCAGGTCCAGCCACCCGGTGCGGCCCCCAGATCGACACCGGTCATGTCGCCGTGCAGGCGATCTTCCCACTGATCGCGCGGGATGAAGTGGTGCCAGGCCTCTTCCAGCTTCAAGGTCGAACGGCTCGGCGCCTCGCGAGGAAACTTCAGGCGCGGAATACCCATTGGCCACATTGCCGAGTTATTTGACTCGGCCAGCCCCATGAACACTTCACGGCCGCTCTTGAAGGTCAACAGCAGGCGCGGCTTGCTGGCATCCTCCACTAACCTGCCGGCGGCCAGCAGCGCCTTGCGCAGATGAACCTCGAACTTTTTGCAAAAGTTCGATAGCTCCTTGCCATCATTGGTATCGACCATCTCCAGCCACAGGCTGCCGCATACCGGGAAGCTGTGCAGGTGAGCGAGGATCACGCTGATGCGGTCAGTCTCCGGCAAGTCGATAAAGACCCCGCGCGCCCACTGCCGCGGGAAGATCAGCTCGGCAAAACGCTGGCCGTGCATCAAGCGCTGCGCGCCCTCTTCCTCGGTGCAGATAAATTCGGCGCAAGCGCTGCCGGTCTTGGCCTTGGCATAGCCCGAGACATTCAAGCGGGCAGCGTGCTCCGCTATCTCGGAACAGACTTCGCCTTCAAAGCCCGGGCGGCAGTGCATAAAAAGGGTGTTCATCGATTCTCCTGGATCACCGACCTTGCTCTGGCGCAAAGCCTGTCATGAAAACGCGCGCATGATAGCTGACTTCGGAACCTTGGTTATGTCCATAGAGTCCAGTTATTAGCCAGCTACCTAAAACAGCGCTAGTTTAGAAGTTCTGTTTGTCCCGTCAGGTCCGTAGCCGTGCGGACTAAAGGAGTCATGTAATGTCATCCCTTGATAGCCTGAGAACCCTGAAGACACTCGAAATAGACAACAAGACCTACCATTATTTCAGCCTGCCCGAAGCCGCCAAGAGCCTCGGCGATCTGGATAAGCTGCCGATGTCCCTGAAAGTGCTGCTGGAAAACCTGCTGCGCTGGGAGGACGAAAAAACCGTCACCGGTGCCGACCTCAAGGCGATTGCCGCCTGGCTCAAGGAGCGCCGTTCGGACCGCGAGATTCAGTACCGCCCGGCGCGGGTGCTGATGCAAGACTTCACCGGCGTGCCCGCGGTGGTCGACCTGGCCGCCATGCGCGCCGCCATGGCCAAGGCCGGAGGCGATCCCCAGCGCATCAACCCGCTGTCACCGGTCGACCTGGTGATTGACCACTCGGTGATGGTCGACAAATTTGGCAACGCCGACGCTTTCGAACAGAACGTCGACATCGAAATGCAGCGCAACGGCGAACGCTACGCTTTCTTGCGTTGGGGCCAAAGCGCCTTCGACAACTTCAGCGTGGTGCCGCCCGGCACCGGCATCTGCCACCAGGTAAACCTGGAATACCTCGGTCGTACGGTATGGACCAAGGATGAAGACGGCCGCACTTACGCCTTCCCCGACACGCTGGTCGGCACCGATTCCCACACCACCATGATCAATGGCCTTGGCGTACTGGGCTGGGGCGTGGGCGGGATTGAAGCCGAAGCCGCGATGCTCGGCCAACCAGTGTCGATGCTGATCCCCGAAGTCATTGGGTTCAAGCTCACCGGCAAACTCAGGGAAGGCATCACCGCCACCGACCTGGTGCTGACCGTGACGCAAATGCTGCGTAAAAAAGGCGTGGTGGGCAAGTTCGTCGAATTTTACGGTGATGGCCTTGCCGATCTGCCGCTGGCCGACCGCGCCACCATCGCCAACATGGCACCGGAGTACGGCGCCACCTGTGGTTTCTTCCCGGTGGACGAGGTGACGCTGGACTACCTGCGCCTGTCAGGCCGCCCCGTTGAAACCATCAAATTGGTGGAGAGCTATACCAAAGCCCAGGGCTTGTGGCGCAACGCTGGCCAGGAGCCGGTGTTCACGGACAGCCTGGCCTTGGACATGGGTACCGTCGAAGCCAGCCTCGCCGGACCGAAGCGCCCTCAGGATCGCGTATCGCTGCCAAATGTCGGCCAGGCCTTCAGCGACTTCCTCGACTTGCAGTTCAAGCCCGCCACCAAAGAAGAAGGCCGCCTGGAAAGCGAAGGCGGCGGCGGCGTCGCAGTAGGCAACGCGGATATGGTGGGCGAAGCGGACTATGACTTTGAAGGTCAGACGTATCGCCTGAAAAATGGCGCGGTGGTGATCGCCGCGATCACCTCTTGCACCAACACCTCCAACCCGAGCGTGATGATGGCGGCGGGCCTGGTCGCGAAAAAAGCCGTGGAGAAAGGCCTGACCCGCAAACCGTGGGTAAAGACCTCCCTGGCACCTGGCTCCAAAGTCGTCACCGATTACTACAAGGCCGCCGGCCTGACCCACTATTTGGATCAGTTGGGTTTCGACCTGGTGGGTTACGGCTGCACCACCTGTATCGGCAACTCCGGCCCATTGCCGGAACCTATCGAGAAAGCTATCCAGAAAGCCGACCTCGCCGTCGCGTCCGTGCTGTCGGGTAACCGTAACTTCGAAGGCCGCGTCCATCCGCTGGTGAAAACCAACTGGCTGGCCTCGCCGCCTCTCGTCGTGGCATACGCCCTGGCAGGGACCGTGCGTATCGACATCAGCAGTGAGCCGCTGGGCGAAGGCAAGGATGGCAAGCCGGTTTACCTGCGCGACATCTGGCCCAGCAGCCAGGAAATCGCCGACGCCGTGGCCCAAGTCAGCACTGGCATGTTCCACAAGGAATACGCCGAAGTGTTTGCCGGCGACGAACAATGGCAGGCCATCGAAGTCCCGCAAGCCGCGACTTACGTGTGGCAGGACGATTCCACCTATATCCAGCATCCGCCGTTCTTCGATGATATTGCCGGGCCCTTGCCGGTAATCAAGGATGTTCAGGGCGCCAATGTCCTGGCCTTGCTTGGCGATTCGGTGACCACCGACCACATTTCCCCTGCCGGCAACATCAAGATTGACAGCCCGGCCGGTCGTTACCTGCGCGAACAGGGTGTCGAACCTCGGGACTTCAACTCCTACGGTTCACGCCGCGGCAACCATGAAGTGATGATGCGCGGCACCTTCGCCAATATCCGCATCCGCAATGAAATGCTGGGCGGCGAAGAAGGCGGCAACACGCTGTATATCCCTACCGGGGAAAAAATGCCGATTTATGATGCCGCAATGCAATACCAGGCCTCCGGCACGCCACTGGTGGTCATCGCCGGCCAGGAATACGGCACCGGGTCGAGCCGCGACTGGGCCGCCAAGGGCACCAATCTGCTGGGGGTCAAGGCGGTGATTGCCGAGAGTTTTGAACGGATTCACCGTTCCAACCTGGTAGGCATGGGCGTGCTGCCGCTGCAGTTCAAGCTGGATCAGAACCGCAAGAGCTTGAAGCTGACAGGCAAGGAAAAGATCGACATCCTCGGCCTGACCGGTGCGACGCTTGGCCCTCGAATGAACCTGACGCTGGTGATAACCCGCGAAGATGGCAATCGCGAGCAGGTCGAGGTGCTGTGCCGGATCGATACGTTGAATGAGGTGGAGTACTTCAAGGCCGGGGGGATCTTGCACTACGTGCTGCGCCAACTGATCGAGGCATAAGGCACCACGCCTGACAAGACACCGCCTTCGGGCGGTGTTTTCATGTGGGCTGCCGTGTGCGGTGGCTTAGCGGTTTGGTCGCGGCTATTGCCACTCATTTTGGCTTGAATTTGCTGCATTTCGGATTATTCACCTATCCGCTGCTGGCGGGCTGAAAGCCTGATCACACAACGATTGCGACATACGCCAGCAGCGGCTGAGGGATGCGCGAAGCCGCGCTAATTATTGCAAAAACAAGTTAAATAAAAGGCGCGGCTGGTCGACAACCTATCAAAGCCTTGCGGATTGAACAGTCATGCGTAATAACCAGCCCGTTACCCAGCGCGAACGTACCTTCCCCGCTCAGCAACGGTTGATCTCCACCACTGACGCCAAAGGCGTGATCACTTACTGCAACGATGCGTTTGTAGAGATCAGTGGGTTTTCCCGGGAAGAAATAATCCGTGCCCCGCACAACCTGGTGCGTCACCCGGACGTGCCGACGGCGGTGTTCGCACACATGTGGGTGACGCTCAAACAAGGCTTGCCTTGGATGGGTATCGTTAAAAACCGCTGCAAGTCCGGCGACCACTACTGGGTCAATGCCTACATGACACCGGTCTTCGAGGGCCAACAGGTGGTCGGCTATGAATCGGTGCGGGTCAAACCCACGGCCGAGCAGATCCGTCGGGCCGAAGCGCTGTATCTGCGCATCAACCAAGGCAAGTCGGCCATTCCACGCAGCGACAAATGGCTGCCGGTACTGCAGGACTGGCTACCCTTTATTCTGGTCAGCCAACTGAGTTTCCTGATCGGCATCTGGCTCAATTCCCAATGGGGTTTCGCCCTGGCCGCTGCCCTCTCGGTGCCGCTGGGATTGCTCGGCCTGAGCTGGCAACAGCGCGGTCTGAAGCGTTTGTTGCGCCTGGCCGAGCAAACCACCTCGGACCCGCTGATCGCGCAGATGTACACCGACAGCCGTGGTGCACAAGCACGACTGGAGATGTCGATCCTAAGCCAGGAAGCGCGCTTGAAAACCTGTCTGACACGTTTGCAGGACACCGCCGAGCACCTCAACGACCAGGCGCGGCAGTCCAATACCCTGGCGCATAACAGTTCCACCGGTCTGGAACGCCAGCGGGTGGAAACCGAGCAGGTGGCCACGGCGATCAATCAGATGGCCGCGACCACCCAGGAAGTCGCCAGCCATGTGCAGCGCACGGCCGATGCCACCCAGGAAGCCAATCGCCTGACCGGTCGCGGTCGCGATATCGCCGGGGAAACCCGCGAAGCCATTCAGCGCTTGTCAGTAGTGGTCGGGGAAACCGGTGCAACGGTGACTCAACTGGCCAAGGACAGTGACGAAATCGGCGGCGTGGTGGATGTGATCAAAGGCATCGCCGACCAGACCAACCTGCTGGCCCTGAACGCCGCCATCGAAGCGGCCCGTGCCGGTGAGATGGGCCGTGGTTTTGCGGTGGTCGCCGACGAAGTGCGGCAACTGGCCCAACGCACCAGCGAATCCACCGGGCAGATTCACGCGCTGATCGCCAAGCTGCAACAGACCGCCAGCACCGCCGTACAAACCATGGACGCCGGGCATCGTCAGGCAGAAGAAGGCGTGGCCCGTGTCATGGAGGCGGATCAGGCGCTGGTGGGCATCAGCGAAGCCGTAGCGCATATCACCGACATGACCACCCAGATCGCCGCCGCGACCGAAGAACAAAGCTCGGTGGCTGAAGAGATCAGCCGCAACATCAGCACCATCGCACTGCTGGCGGATCAGACCTCGGAACAGGCCTTGAACTCGGCGCAGTTGAGTGAAGAGCTGACCCACACGGCGAATACGCAGTACTCCCTGGTGGAACGTTTTAACCGATAGATCGCTATCGCAGGCAAGCCAGCGCCTACACTTGAATTGCGAATACATTCAAATGTAGGCGCTGGCTTGCCTGCGATGCGGCCCTAACAGGCGCCGAGGAATCCCGCCACTCGCACTGCCGCAGCCTCCAGATGCTGTGCATGACTGAACCCCGAGGCCTTCAACGGCTTCAAATCATGATCCCCCGCCACCAGCCAGAGCATTTCGATGCTCGGCGACAGTGCGTACCCCGCGACCGCCGCTCGATTCCCCAGCGCATCCCGTTCGCCCTGAACAATCAACGTCGGCGTCTTCAGCCCGGCCAGATGCTCGACCCGCGGCTTTTCCGGCTTGCCCACCGCATAGAACGGGTAGCCCAGGCACACAAGCCCATCAGCCGCCAGCTCATCGGCCAATAAACTGGCCATCCGCCCGCCCATGGACTTGCCACCGACGGCAAGTCGCCCCGTGACATGGCGTCGCACCTGGGCATATACCTCACGCCAACACTCCAGCAGTTTAGGTGCCGGGTTTGGCGGTCGCTTGCCACCGTCCAGACGCCGCTGGGCCATGTAGGGAAACTCGAAGCGCAATACGTTGACCCCATGCCCGGCAAGGCGTGCAGCCATGTCATTCATAAAACCTGAGTCCATCGGCGCACCGGCGCCGTGGGCCAGAATCAGCGTCGCGCCGTGGCCCGGCGCTGCGCCCGAGGCCACATCCCACAGCCAGCCGCGCTCACGCACACACTGCGCCCATTGATCCCCGTCAATACTGGCCTTGTGCTCTTTGCCCATGCTTGCCTCGCTTTTTAGTCTGCCTATAACTCCAGCCCAAGTGCCGCATCGACTTGGGTTGAACCGTGGATGGGGAACCATGAACACTACTTTAAGTACCGCCTATAACTACAAGGTGGTCCGCCAATTCGCCATTATGACGGTGGTGTGGGGCATCGTCGGCATGGGCCTCGGGGTTTTTCTCGCGGCCCAGTTGGTATGGCCCGAACTCAACTTCAACTTGCCTTGGACCAGTTTCGGTCGGTTGCGCCCGCTGCACACCAACGCGGTGATCTTCGCCTTTGGTGGTTGCGCGCTGTTCGCCAGCTCTTTCTATTCGGTACAGCGCACCTGCCAGACACAACTGTTCGCGCCGAAAATCGCCGCGTTCTGCTTCTGGGGCTGGCAGTTGGTCATTGTCCTGGCTGCGATCTCCTTGCCGCTGGGCTACACCAGCTCCAAGGAATACGCCGAACTGGAATGGCCCATCGATATTCTGATCACCATTGTCTGGGTGGCCTACGCCATCGTGTTCTTTGGCACCGTGGCCAAGCGCAACACCAAACACATCTACGTCGGTAACTGGTTCTTTGGCGGCTTCATCCTCACCGTGGCAATCCTGCATATCGTCAACAACCTGGAAATTCCGGTCAGCCTGACCAAGTCCTACTCGCTGTACGGCGGTGCGACAGATGCCATGGTGCAATGGTGGTATGGCCACAACGCGGTAGGTTTCTTCCTGACCGCCGGCTTCCTGGGGATGATGTACTACTTCGTGCCAAAACAGGCCGAGCGTCCGGTGTATTCCTATCGTTTGTCCATCGTGCACTTCTGGGCGCTGATTACCCTGTATATCTGGGCCGGCCCTCACCACCTGCACTACACCGCGCTGCCGGATTGGGCGCAATCGCTGGGCATGGTGATGTCGCTGGTGCTGCTGGCCCCGAGCTGGGGCGGCATGATCAACGGCATGATGACCCTCTCAGGCGCCTGGCATAAGTTGCGCAGCGACCCGATCCTGCGCTTCCTTGTGGTCTCTCTGGCGTTCTACGGCATGTCGACCTTCGAAGGTCCGATGATGGCGATCAAGACCGTCAACTCGCTGTCCCACTACACCGACTGGACCATCGGCCATGTACACGCCGGCGCCCTCGGCTGGGTAGCGATGATTTCCATCGGCGCGCTGTACCACATGATCCCGAAAGTCTTCGGTCGCGAGCAGATGTACAGCCTCGGCCTGATCAACGCGCACTTCTGGCTGGCCACCATCGGCACCGTGCTCTACATCGCCTCGATGTGGGTCAACGGCATTGCCCAGGGCCTGATGTGGCGTGCGGTCAACGAAGACGGCACCTTGACCTACTCCTTCGTCGAAACCCTGGTGGCCAGCCACCCAGGCTTTATCGTGCGGTTGGTGGGTGGCGCGATCTTCCTCAGCGGCATGTTCCTGATGGCTTACAACACTTGGCGCACCGTGCGTTCGGCGCAACCCGCCGAAATCACCGCTGCGGCGCAGATGGCCTGAGGAGTCAGTGATGAAACACGAAACCATTGAAAAAAACGTCGGCCTGCTGATGCTGCTGATGGTGCTCGCCGTGAGCATCGGTGGCTTGACGCAGATCGTGCCGCTGTTCTTCCAGGACGTCACCAACAAGCCGGTGGAAGGCATGAAGCCTTACACCGCGCTGCAACTGGAAGGTCGCGACATTTACATCCGCGAAGGCTGCGTACAGTGCCACTCGCAAATGATCCGGCCGTTCCGCGCCGAGACCGAACGCTACGGTCACTACTCGGTCGCCGGGGAAAGCGTGTGGGATCACCCGTTCCTGTGGGGCTCCAAACGTACCGGGCCGGACCTGGCGCGCGTCGGCGCTCGCTACTCGGACGACTGGCATCGCGCGCACCTGTACAACCCGCGCAACGTAGTGCCGGAATCGAAGATGCCGGCCTATCCATGGCTGGTCACCGCCCAAGTCGACAGCAGCCACACCGAAACCAAGCTCAAGGTCATGCGGACCCTCGGCGTGCCGTACACCGACGCCGACATCAGTGGCGCAGTGGACAGCCTCAAGGGCAAGACCGAAATGGACGCGTTGGTCGCCTATCTGCAAGTGCTCGGCACTGCGATCAAGAGCAAGAGGTGAACCATGGGACTTGAACTGGATATCGGAATGATCCGCGGCCTCGGCACACTGGTGGTGGTGCTTGCCTTCATCGGCCTGTCCCTGTGGGTGTTCAACGCCAAGCGCAACCCGGAGTTCGCCGAAGCCTGCCTGCTGCCATTTGCCGATGAACCGTCACCGGACATCGCCACCCCATCCGACGCTCAAGAAGAGCCTGTAACAAGGAGCATCCGGCCATGACTACCTTTTGGAGTACATGGATCTGTGTACTGACCCTCGGCAGCCTGATCGGCCTGACCTGGTTGCTTTTCGGCACCCGCCGGGGCGAGACCAAGGGCAGCGCCGACCAGACCATGGGCCACGCTTTCGACGGGATCGAGGAATACGATAATCCCCTGCCCCAATGGTGGTTCCTGTTGTTCGTCGGCACGCTGGTGTTTGCCGTCGGCTACTTGATCCTGTATCCGGGCCTGGGTAACTGGAAAGGCCTATTGCCAGGCTATGAAGACGGTTGGACTCAAACCAAGGAATGGGACAAGGAAATGGCCAGGGCTGACGCCAAGTTCGGGCCTATCTTCGCCAAATTTTCAGCCATGCCCGTAGAAGAAGTGGCTAAAGACCCGCAAGCCTTGAAAATGGGCGGCCGTCTGTTTGCCTCCAACTGTTCGGTGTGCCACGGCTCGGATGCCAAGGGCGCCTACGGCTTTCCGAATCTGGCGGACAGCAACTGGCGCTGGGGCGGTTCGGCCGAAGCGATCAAGCAGAGCATCATGAACGGTCGCCATGCCGCAATGCCGGCCTGGGGTGAAGTGCTGGGTGAAGAGGGCGTCAAGAACGTCGCCGCTTATGTGCGTCACGACCTGGCCAAGTTACCGCTGCCAGCTGACAGCCAGGTCGACCTGGCGGCCGGGCAGCAAGCGTTCGCCACCACATGTGTTGCGTGCCACGGTCCTGAAGGTCATGGTGTCGAAGCCATGGGCGCGCCGAACCTGACGCAGCCTGCCGGTTTTATCTACGGCACCAGCCTGGCGCAGTTGCAACAAACCATCCGCCACGGGCGCCAGGGCCAGATGCCGGCCCAGCAGGCGCTGCAAGGCAATGACAAGGTTCACCTGCTGGCGGCCTACGTCTACAGTCTGTCCCACAACGCTGATGGCGCAACGCCTGAAAGCCCCGGGCAATAAGCGTTGACTGCCGCTCCGATCCGGGGCGGCAACTGGTTTTTCTGTAGGAGCGAGGGGTAAGCCTCGCGAAAACCTCAAAGGTACCGCGCTCATTCAGGATTGGCGCATTATCGTTGACGATCTTCGCGAGCAAGCTCGCTCCTACAGCAATCCGTTACACGCGACAAAGTGTCACACCCTTCCAAAGCACACCTTTCCCCTCCTGCCATTCGGGTCTACGCTTGCTCTCACAGCGGAGCGGTTTTGGCGTACGCGGCTACAATCGTCGCGACCAGAGAAAAACCTGTCCACTTGATCAACTTTATATTTCGGATTTTGTCCTTACGCAAAACATGGAAAGGGCGCAGAATCTGGTTTGGAACGCCTTGACACAGGTCAGCGTTACGTTGCAATGGCACCCCGCTTTCTCCATACTTGCGACCGATTTTTATCCTAATAAAACACCTAAACCGTGGAACCTTAGAATGAGCACAGCAATCAGTCCGACTGCTTATAACTATAAGGTAGTCCGCCAGTTCGCCATCATGACGGTGGTCTGGGGGATCCTTGGCATGGGGCTCGGAGTCTTCATCGCCTCGCAACTGGTCTGGCCGGAGTTGAACTTCGACTTGCCATGGACGACGTTTGGACGCCTACGCCCGCTGCACACCAACCTGGTGATTTTCGCCTTCGGCGGATGCGCACTGTTTGCCACTTCCTACTATGTCGTGCAGCGAACCTGCCAGACGCGACTGATTTCCGACGGTCTCGCCGCCTTCACCTTCTGGGGCTGGCAAGCGGTCATCATCGGCGCCATCATCACCCTGCCAATGGGCTTCACCACCACCAAGGAATACGCGGAATTGGAATGGCCCCTTGCCATCCTTCTGGCGATCGTCTGGGTGACCTATGGCATCGTGTTCTTCGGCACCATCGTCAAGCGCAAGACCAAGCACATCTACGTGGGCAACTGGTTCTACGGTGCGTTTATCGTCGTGACGGCGATGCTGCACATCGTCAACCACGCGTCGCTGCCCGTGAGTTTCTTCAAGTCCTACTCGGCCTACTCCGGGGCAACGGACGCGATGATCCAATGGTGGTACGGTCATAACGCCGTGGGTTTCTTCCTGACCACCGGCTTTTTGGGAATGATGTACTACTTCGTGCCGAAACAGGCCGAGCGTCCGATCTACTCCTATCGCCTGTCCATCGTGCACTTCTGGGCACTGATCACCCTGTATATCTGGGCCGGCCCGCACCACCTGCACTACACTGCATTGCCGGATTGGGCGCAGTCGTTGGGCATGGCGATGTCGATCGTGCTGCTGGCACCGAGCTGGGGCGGCATGATCAACGGCATGATGACCCTCTCGGGCGCCTGGCATAAGCTGCGCACCGACCCGATCCTGCGCTTCCTCGTGGTGTCCCTGGCGTTCTACGGCATGTCGACCTTTGAAGGTCCGATGATGGCGATCAAGACCGTCAACTCGTTGTCGCACTACACCGACTGGACCATCGGCCACGTACACGCCGGCGCCCTGGGCTGGGTCGCGATGATTTCCATCGGCGCGTTGTACCACATGATTCCCAAGCTCTACGGCCGTGCGCAGATGCACAGCACCAGCCTGATCAATACGCACTTCTGGCTGGCCACCATCGGTACCGTGCTCTACATCGCCTCGATGTGGGTCAACGGCATCACCCAGGGCCTGATGTGGCGTGCAATCAACGATGACGGCACCCTCACCTACTCCTTCGTCGAAGCGCTGCAAGCCAGCCACCCTGGTTTCATCGTCCGTGCCATCGGTGGTGCGTTCTTTGCCAGCGGCATGCTGTTCATGGCCTACAACGTCTGGCGCACCGTGCGTGCCTCCAACTCTGTAGAGGCCGAAGCCGCCGCCAAGATCGCCGTTGTGGGAGCGCACTGATGAAGCATGAAGCCGTAGAGAAGAATATCGGCCTGCTGGCCTTCTTCATGGTCATCGCCGTGAGTATCGGCGGCCTGACCCAGATCGTCCCGCTGTTTTTCCAGGACGTCACCAACAAGCCGGTGGAAGGCATGAAGCCGCGCACCGCCCTTGAACTGGAAGGCCGCGATATCTACATCGCCAACGGTTGTGTCGGCTGCCACTCGCAGATGATCCGTCCGTTCCGCGCCGAAACCGAACGCTACGGCCACTACTCGGTAGCCGGTGAAAGCGTATGGGATCACCCGTTCCTGTGGGGCTCCAAGCGCACCGGGCCGGACCTGGCGCGCGTCGGCGGGCGTTACTCCGATGACTGGCAGCGTGCGCACTTGTACAACCCGCGCAACGTGGTGCCCGAGTCGAAAATGCCGGCCTACCCGTTCCTCGTGGAAAACAAGCTCGACGGCAAAGACACGGCGAAGAAAATGCAAGTCTTGCGCACCCTGGGCGTGCCTTACACCGACGAAGACATCGCCGGTGCCGAGGCCGCTGTAAAGGGCAAGACCGAAATGGACGCGCTGGTGGCCTATCTGCAAGGCCTGGGCACCATCATCAAAAGCAAACGGTGATTTAGATGGATATCGGGATGATTCGAGGCCTGGGCACCGTTGTCGTGATGGTGGCCTTTATCGGTCTGGCGTTGTGGGTATTCAGCCCCAAGCGCAAGTCAGAGTTTGAAGACGCGACCTTGCTGCCTTTCGCGGATGATCCCGAAGCCATCAAGCACGTCGAGCAAGCTTCTAGGAGTAACAAAGAATGACTACGTTCTGGAGTCTGTACGTCACAGTCCTCAGTCTGGGTACCATTTTTGCCCTGACCTGGCTGCTGCTGTCGACCCGCAAGGGCCAGCGCGCCGAGCAAACGGACGAGACGGTTGGCCACTCGTTCGACGGGATCGAGGAATACGACAACCCGCTGCCAAAGTGGTGGTTCATGCTGTTCGTCGGCACCATCGTTTTCGCCCTGGGCTACCTGGCGTTGTACCCCGGCCTGGGCAACTGGAAAGGCTTGCTGCCGGGCTACGCCTACCTCGACAACGAAAAGCAAACCCCGTTCGCCAACGGCCAGACCGGCTGGACCGGCGTGCACGAGTGGGAAAAGGAAATGGCACGCTCGGAGGCCAAGTTCGGGCCGATCTTCGCCAAGTTCGCCTCCATGCCGATTGAAGAAGTGGCCAAGGATCCGCAAGCGTTGAAGATGGGCGGCCGTCTGTTCGCCTCCAACTGCTCGGTGTGCCACGGCTCCGACGCCAAGGGCGCTTATGGCTTTCCGAACCTGACCGACGCCGACTGGCGCTGGGGCGGCGAGCCGGAAACCATCAAGGCTTCGATCATGGGCGGCCGTCACGCGGTGATGCCAGCCTGGGCCGAAGTCATTGGCGAACAAGGCGTGGCCGACGTGTCCGCGTTCGTATTGACCCAGCTCGATGGCCGCAAGCTGCCGGAAGGCGCCAAGGCCGACGTGGCCAACGGCGAGAAACTCTTCGCCGCCAACTGCGTGGCGTGCCACGGCCCAGCCGGTAAAGGTACTCCAGCGATGGGCGCACCCGACCTGACTCATCCGGGCGCATTCATTTACGGCTCGAGCTTCGCGCAGTTGCAGCAGACCATCCGTTACGGCCGCCAGGGCCAGATGCCTGCGCAGGAACACCTGCAAGGCAACGACAAGGTGCACCTGCTGGCTGCCTACGTTTACAGCCTGTCCCATGGCGAGCAGGCTCCAGCGGCGAACGCCGAGTAAGGCATCCGCTGGTTACACTCAAGGCCCCGTCAAGCAATGTTGGCGGGGCCTTTTTTGTGGGTGGGCGCCACGAGTCGGGGCGGTCTGGCTTGCTCACAGCCGCCACAGGTAGTAACGTGCCTACATTCGAGTTCCGAGGGCACCGTCATGTCCATCACCACCATTTCCAGCCGCGAATTCAACCACGACACAAGTGGTGCCAAAAAAGCCTCCCGCCAGGGGCCGGTCATCATCACCGACCGTGGCAAGCCGGCCCATGTGCTGCTAAGTATTGAGGAGTACCAGAAACTGACCGGCATCGGCGCAAGCCTTGTCGAGTTGCTGGTCATGCCCGATGCGTCGGATATCGATTTCGAGACCGAACGCGCCGTCATCACTCCCCGGCCGGTGGACCTGTCCTGATGTTTTTGCTCGACACCAACGTCATCTCGGAATTGCGCAAACCCCAGGCCGATAAACACGTACAGGCTTGGGCACGTAGCGTGCCCGCCTCCAATCTGTATGTCTCGGCAATTACCGTATTGGAACTGGAAACCGGTGTGTTGCGGTTCGAACGCAAGGATCCGCTACAAGGCGGCCGCCTGCGGGCATGGCTGGATAACCATGTCCTGCCGGCGTTTGCGGGCAGAATCCTGGCGGTCGACCGCGCCGTCGCGTTGCGTTGCGCTCACCTGCACGTAGCGGATCGCAGCAATCAATGCGATGCACTGATTGCCGCCACCGCGCTGGTCCATGGATTGACCGTGGTCACCCGCAACGTGACGGACTTCCAAAACAGTGGCGTGGCGCTGCTCAATCCGTGGTCAAGCTAATATAACCTCGCGACGGACCCTCAATTACCGCCAAGGAAATAGGCGCAATGGATATCGAAACACTTAAGCGCGTAACGCTGAGCACCCTGCATGTCTGACGCGCTCTGGGCCGCCCGCATGGGCGACGCGCTCAACCACACCTCGATGATGGCCGACATTCTCGGCGGTGTGCTGGAGGTGGCGGCCAATATCGCGATCACTGCCCTGGCGACGGCTGCCGTGGTCGCGGCCACCGGTATCACCGTGGCCACCGGCGGGCTGGGTTGCTTCCTGCTTGGCGCAGTGGTGGGGACGGTCGTTGGCATCGCCATGAGCAAGACCGGCGCCGATGAAGGCCTGAGCGATATGTGCGAGGGCATTGGCAACGCGTTGTTTCCGCCCACGGTGCAGGCCAACATCCTCACCGGCTCCAAGGACACCTTCACCAACAATATCGCCTCGGCCCGCGCCGCCGGCGCCGTGATGTCGCATGTGGCGCCGGCCGGCACCGAGCTGGAGATGCTCGAGCCGGAAGAACAACCCGAGCCCAGTTACCTGGACATGGCCGGCAATTTCTTCTCGCAGATGTGGCGCCCCACCGTCGCCACGCCCGCCCCCGGCACCGAGACCCGGCCGGAAGACCTGGTGATCTGCACCAAGCACCCGCCGATGCCGCCGCAATTCATGGCCGAAGGCTCGGACAAGGTCACCATCAACGGCCAGCCCGCGGTGCGCAGCGGTGATCGCAGCACCTGCGATGCAACGGTGGTGTCAGCCGGGCTGATTTCCTCGAACGTGACCATTGGCGGCGGTTCGGTGGTGGTGCGTGAGATCCGCAGCGGCAAGACCCCGGGCGTGGGCCTGGCGGTCACCGCGTTGCTGATGCTCAAGGGTGGCAAGGGCAAGTTCTTCAGCAAACTGCCGTGCATGCTGGCCGGGGGCGCGGCGTCGATGGCGGTCAGCAGCGCCATGGGCGCGGCGGCCAATGCCGCCATGGGCTCGTCGAACCCGGTGCATGCCGCGACCGGGGCCAAGGTGCTGGGTCGCGATGAAGAGCTGGACTTCGTCTTGCCCGGCGTGCTGCCGATCGACTGGCAGCGCTTCTACAACAGCCGCGACGAACGCTCGGGCAGCCTGCTGGGTGCGGGCTGGAGCGTGCCCTATGAAGTGTGCGTCGAGAGCCGTCCGCACCCCGAAGGCGGCGAAACCCTGGTCTACACCGACGAACAGGCGCGGCTCATCGACATGGGCGCGATCCCGTTGGGCGGCGCGGTGTTCAGCCCCGGTGAAGGCCTCGCCGTGCGGCGCCACCTCAACGGGCAGATGCTGATCGAAAGCGATGACGGCCTGTATCGCCTGTTCGAACCCACGCCCGCCAACCCCTCACGGCTGCGCCTGAGCCAGCTCGGCGACCGCAACGACAACCGCATCTTCCTCGACTACGACGCCGCCGGACGCCTGATACGCCTGCGCGACACCTTCGATCAGGTGCACGTCGAGCTGATCCGCGAAGGCGAACACCTCAGCCGCCTGGAACGCCTCTACCCCGACCAACAGCGCGAAGTGCTGGTCAGCTACGCCTACGACGCGACGCACAACCTGAGCGAAGTGCGCGACGCCAGCGGCCAGGTGCAACGGCGCTTCAGCTACGACGCCGGCCAGCGCATGGTGGAACACCAACTGCCCACAGGGCTGCGTTGCTTCTACGAATGGGGGTTGATCGACGAGCTGGAATGGCGCGTGGTCCGCCACTGGACCGACGAGGGCGACGCCTACCAGTTCGACTATGACCTCAAGGCCGGCCTCACCCGCATCACCGACGGTTTGCAGCGGGTCAGCACGCGGCAGTGGAACAGCCAGCACCAGATCACCCGCTACAGCGACAACCTCGGCCAGACCTGGCTGTTCGAGTGGAACGACGAACGCCAGATGCTCAGCGCCACCGATCCGCAAGGCGGGCGCTATGCTTACAGCTACGATGAAGCTGGCAACCTGATCGGCGAAACCGATCCGTTGGGCCGCAGCGATTCGACGTTATGGCTGGAACACTGGGCCCTGCCGCTGGTAGACACCGACGCCGCTGGCCACAGCTGGAAATACCGCTACGATCAGCGCGGCAACTGCACCGCCGAAACCGATCCGCTGGGGCATGTCACCCGCTACCGCTACGACGCCCACGGCCAAGTAGTGGAAATCATCGACGCCAGCGGCAAAAGTAAAAAACTACGCTGGAATCCCTTCGGCCAATTGGTGGAACACATCGATTGCTCGGGCTACCCGACACGCTTCAGCTACGACCAACGCGGCTATTTACAGACCATCACCGACGCCCTCGGCGAGCGCACCCAGTTCAGCTACGACGCCCAGGGGCGTTTGCTCAGCAGCCAATTGCCGGACGGCCGCACCGAGCACTACCAACGCGACATCGCCGGGCAGTTGACTGGCTACACCGATCCCGCCGGGCACACCACGCTCTACCAACACAACCGCCGCGGCCAGGTCCGCCAGCGCACCGACGCCCATGGGCGGCAGGTGCAATTCGGCTACGACAGCTACGGGCGGCTGCAAACGCTGACCAACGAAAACGGCGAGCGTTATCGGTTCGCCTGGGATGCCGGCGATCGGCTAACCGAGCAGCAGGATCTGGACGGCAGCGCCAAGCGCTACGCCTACGATTTACTCGACAACGTCGCGGCGCTGACGGCGCTCCCCGCGCCCTACGGCACGGGCCTGGCAGTCATTCCCGAAGCGCCGCCAGCGCCCATCGTCCACCGCCTGGAACGCGACGCCGTGGGCCGACTGATCGCCAAGGTCACCGACGATGGCCGCACCGAATACACTTACGATGCGCTAGACCAGCTCACCGCCGTCACCTTCACCGATCTGCACGGCACCGCGCAAACCCTGGGTTTTGCCTACGACCCGCTCGGCCAGTTGCTCAGCGAACACAGCGCCACCGGCAGCCTGCAGCATCACTACGACGAACTCGGCAACCTCATCCAGAGCCAACTGCCCGACGGCCGCTGGCTCAATCGCCTGTACTACGGCAGCGGCCACCTGCACCAGATCAACCTCGACGGCCAGGTCATCAGCGACTTCGAACGCGACCGCCTGCACCGCGAAGTGCTGCGCACCCAGGGCCAGATCAGCACCCGCAGCGAATACGACCGCACCGGCCGCCTGCGCGCCCGCCAACGCCGCCACAGCAGCCAACCCGCGCTGATGCCGGCGGCGCTGCAAAAACACTTCGAGTACGACCCCGCCGACAACCTGATCGGCAAACTCGACCAACAGCCCGCCGCGCAACAGCGCCAACTGCTGCACTACGACGCCACCGGCCGCATCATCGCCAGCCAAGACAGCCAGCACGGCCAGCGCGAAACCTTCGCCTACGACGCCGCCGCCAACCTGCTCGACGGCCCGCAAACCGGTGCCGGGCTGGTGGTGCACAACAAACTGCTGACCTACCAGGACAAGCGCTACCGTTACGACGCCTTTGGCCGGATGATCGAAAAACGCAGCGCCACACGCGGCCTGCAACGCTTCGCCTACGACGCCGAAGGTCGCCTGATCGAAGTGCGCAACGACAACGCCAGCGTGGTCAAAATGACCTACGACCCATTGGGCCGGCGCATCGAAAAAACCGAACACGGCAGCGACGGTTATCCCCTCGGCGAAACCCGCTTCACCTGGGACGGCCTGCGCCTGCTGCAGGAACACAAACACAGCCAGACCAGCCTTTATGTTTACGAAGACGAAGGCTACCAACCCCTGGCCCGCGTCGACGGCAGCGGCCCGCTGCAAAAAATCCGCTACTACCACAACGACCTCAACGGCCTGCCGGAACAACTCACCGAAGCGGATGGACATAACGTTTGGCAAGCGACGTATCGGGTGTGGGGCAACACGCTGGAAGAAGTGCGCGAGCCGTATTACATCGAGGAGCAGAACCTAAGGTTTCAGGGCCAGTATCTGGACCGGGAGACGGGGCTGCACTTTAATACGTTTCGGTTTTATGATCCGGATGTGGGGCGGTTTACGACGCCGGATCCGATTGGGTTGGTAGGGGGATTTAACCTTTATCAATATTCGCCGAACCCTTTTGGGTGGGTCGACCCTAAAGGCTTGGCGTGCAGTGCTTATAGGGGAAAACTGAATCAAAAAGCATCCCAGATGCGTGCAATGACTAAGGGCTCAAAAGAGTGGAAACAAGCAGTCATAGATAGCCGGACAGCCATGGCCAATGGGGAAAAATTCCAGGTAAAAGTAAACTCAAGCTCAGACGCCAAGGCTTTCTTGAAAGAATCACAAGGCAATATGAACCGCTACAAAGCCCATACGCAAAGTGCTCGCGCTGATGGCGTAGCAAAGTATCCGAAGGGATATGAACAACACATGGCTCCAGAGGGCGGTTTTGGGGATACACCTCATATCAAGTGGTACAACAATGGAGGGGACGGTCATATATTCTATGACATTCCTAACTAACATGAAAAATAACTATCGATTAGAAAAACTGAAAAAAATTGAATTAAGTCCGAATGAAAACAGAGAAACCATCTATTCGTTTATGTTACAACCAACAATTTCAGGCAATTTCGATCAAGCACTCGATTCACTCGAAGACCTGAAGCCCCACATGACTTCGGATTGTTATTACATAGCACACAAACTCCATACTCGTCGAGGTAAAAAAATAATCTTCAACGGTGAACTATGCAAGGCAAAAAAAAATGATATTTTGAGTTTTCTTGATGACGCTATCACTTCAGGCGATTTGCGCGAGCTATTAATCTCTCCAGTGAGAGCACAACCCGACAGAGAGGTAATATACATTTCAGAAGATGCAATCTATGTGTACACAACAGAACAATAAAGACTACCTAGCCCACACAACTTGGACACTGCTGAGCGGAGACGCCCAAATGATTTACTTCGCAGCCGACATAAAATCCAAGCACTCAATTGCGAACGTTTTATTGCAAGACAACATCTCAAGCTATATCAACGACCTTTATGAGAACCATAAAATCGAGATAAAAACCTATAACCTCCCTGACGGCGAAACAAGAACAGCGTATGTAGTGGATCGCACACTCACTATTTCTACCCTACCTGACGGAACAATATTTTCAATAGGTTGTAACGCGCACTACAAAGGCCTTTACAAAAACATGCTTTCCACAGGAATGCCTTTTAGCCAGATAAAGAAGCTTACAGAACGCCAGCGCATCTTTAATGGAGCTTTAATCCTCAATGAGGATTTCGGCCTCTGCTATGTCTTACCCGCGCCTTATGATGAGATAGCCGACAACATCGAAAATATACCGCCGATGATAACTCTGGATGAAATTTACATATCCGACTTTTCTTCTTGGATTAATACACCGCAATAACAGCAGCCTAACCCGAACACGGTAGCACCCAAGCTTCTACGGCGAGGGGGCACACTCATCGAACGGACATGGCGACCCGATATTCGAAAGGATCCCTGCAGGGATGCGGTTCCTGTCGTTCCGGTCCGCCAACCTTATGTGATCCGTCCCCTACTATGCTGAAACGCCGCCAACGCCCATGATGGCTTTATCAGGGCGTACCATGACGCAGATGGAATTATCACAGCAGTTTCCTGCAACCAAACGTTCACCGGAAACTACCAAAATAAATTATGGGCCGGCATGAGCGTAGCAGAAGTACTTAAACACTCTAAAGAGCAAACAGCATGGTCTGGCTTCGTGCAAACAGATAAAGTCAGTGGCATTGGTCTTTCGCTGCCTGAGGAACATGATGACTTTGAGTCTCTAACCGACAGCTTGGCACTCGATTTTATATTCGAGGAACTTTGGGTATATGCTTTCTGAGCCAGAATGAAAACAACTATCAACGGAAACAACTCAAAATTCATACCAACTTCAAATTAAAACCGAGGAGCTATCTATTCATTGATATTAAAATAGCACGCTGCAAAAAAATCCACGACTACCACAACGACCTCAATGGCCTGCCGGAACAACTCACCGACATAGACGAGCATAATGTCTGGCAAGCGACGTACCGGGTGTGGGGCTCACCACCGAGAGGACGCCAAGACTCGCGCCTCAGGCATGTCGGCAAGACAAAGCAGAGCTATACGCCCGTTCCATCCCCGTCAACGCCATGCAATGTCTATAGTCAATTGATCTGGGTCATGACTTGTTACATCCGCTACACCATTCTGCTTCTCCTCCCAACGCGACCAAAGGTCGCACCCCTGAGCCAGACCTACAGGCGTATCATTGCGCCACTGCAATACCCTTTCTGACCGTGGTCGGCACGTACTGGCCTCGGCACTTTTCCACTGCCGTGGGATGCAATTGATGAGCAACCAGATTCCGGTACATGACGTTACCCCGCCTGCCAAGGACGCGAACAAAAGCGTCGACCTGTATGCCTCGCGGGAGAAAATCTACACCCGTGCCTTCACTGGCCTGTTCCGCAATCTGCGGATGCTCGGCGGTGCCGGGCTGTTCTTGCTGTACTTCGGTACGGTATGGCTGAACTGGGGCGGCCACCAGGCCGTCTGGTGGAACCTGCCAGAACGTAAATTCTTCATCTTCGGTGCGACATTCTGGCCACAGGACTTCATCCTGCTGTCGGGCATTCTGATTGTGTCGGCGTTTGGCCTGTTCTTTATCACTGTGTATGCCGGCCGCATCTGGTGCGGTTATACCTGCCCGCAGAGCGTGTGGACTTGGATCTACATGTGGTGCGAAAAGGTCACCGAAGGCGACCGCAACCAACGCATCAAGCTGGATAAGGCGCCGATGAGCGCCAACAAGTTTCTGCGCAAGCTCAGCAAACATACGCTGTGGCTGCTGATCGGCTTTGTCACCGGCATGACCTTCGTCGGCTACTTCTCACCGATCCGTGAGCTGGTGTTCGACTTTTTCACTGGTCAAGCCGATGGCTGGTCGTATTTCTGGGTCGGTTTTTTCACGCTTGCCACTTACGGCAACGCCGGCTGGCTGCGCGAGCAAGTGTGCATCTACATGTGCCCTTATGCGCGCTTCCAGAGCGTGATGTTCGACAAGGACACCCTGATCGTCTCCTACGACCCGCGCCGTGGCGAAGCCCGTGGCCCGCGTAAAAAGGGCGTCGACTACAAGGCCCAGGGCCTGGGGGATTGCATCGACTGCACCATGTGCGTCCAGGTCTGCCCCACCGGGATCGACATCCGCGACGGTTTGCAGATCGAGTGCATTGGCTGCGCTGCCTGCATCGACGCCTGCGACACCATCATGGACAAGATGGACTATCCTCGCGGGCTGATCAGCTACACCACCGAGCACAACCTGTCCGGGCAAAAGACCCACAAGCTGCGCCCGCGCCTGATCGGCTATGCGCTGGTGTTGCTGGCGATGATGAGCTTGCTGGCCACTGCGTTCTTCATGCGCTCGCTGGTAGGTTTCGATGTCAGCAAGGACCGGGTACTGTTCCGCGAAAACGCCGAAGGGCGGATCGAGAATGTCTACAGCCTGAAAATCATGAACAAGGACCAGCACGACCACACCTACATTCTGGACGCCACGGGCCTGCCGGACCTCAAGCTACAAGGTCGGCGCGAGATCAAGGTCGCCGCCGGGGAGATTTTCAGCATGCCGGTAGAACTCTCGAGCGCCCCGGAACAAATGCCATCGACCACCAACGAGGTGAAGTTCATCCTCAAGGATGCTGACGATGAAAGCATCCACGTTGAAGCCAAGAGCCGGTTCATCGGCCCACAAAATCGTTGAGCGAGAACAGAACAATGCCCGTAGCCACTGCCGTCAGCCCCTGGTACAAGCACCTCTGGCCCTGGATCATCATCGGCATCCTGGCGTGCTCGGTGACCTTGACCTTATCCATGGTGACCATCGCGGTGAACAACCCGGACAACCTGGTCAACGACAACTACTACGAGGCCGGCAAAGGTATCAACCGCTCCCTCGACCGCGAGCTGCTGGCCCAGACCCTGCAGATGCGCGCCACGATGCACCTTGATGAAGTAACCGGTGAGGTTGAGCTGCGCTTGAGCGGCAACAGCCTGCCGGCCACCCTGGAGCTGAACCTGATTTCTCCGACCCAGCCCGAGAAGGACCGCAAGGTCATCCTGGCCCGCAGCGAAAGCGAACCGGGCCGCTATATCGGTCAACTGGGCGACAAGGTTGAAGGTCGTCGTTTTGTTGAACTGCTGGGCGTACAGGACGACAAGGTCTGGCGCATGTTCGAGGAAGAAGAAGTCAACCACGGCAAGGACCTGATGCTCGGCGATGAGCCTTTGCAGGGCGCGGAAGACCTGAAAAACTGAGCGCCTCGATGAGTATCATCCGTAGCAGCTGTCGAGCCTCGCCAAGGCTCGACAGCTGCTACGGGATAACTTATGGCTCGAGATTTGCGCTTACTCGACAAGATTCAAGACGGTATCTACGGGATGTATGATTTTCGCTTGCTCGGTGAGATTCAAAACAGCCCTCCTCGCTCACTCAGATCGCGCTCATGACCAGCCCAACCGCCTGCTACCACTGCGCCCTCCCCGTCCCACCCGGCAGCCGGTTCACCGCCGTGATCCTCGGCCAGCCACGTGAACTTTGCTGCCCCGGTTGCCAGGCGGTGGCCGAGGCGATTGTCGCAGGGGGCCTGGAGAGTTATTACCAACATCGCAGCGAAGCTTCGGCCAACCCCGGCGCCCTGCCGGTGCAGCTGGTAGACGAATTGGCGCTGTACGACCGTGCCGATGTGCAAAAACCCTTTGTGCGGCACGCGGGCGATCAAGCCGAAGCCACGCTGTTGATGGAAGGAATCAGTTGCGCAGCCTGTGGCTGGCTGATCGAAAAACACCTGCGCAGGCTGCCCGCGGTGGGCGAGGCACGCCTGAACCTATCAAACCATCGCCTGCACGTCAGTTGGAACGACACACAACTACCCTTGAGCCAACTCCTCGGCGAACTGCGTGATATCGGCTATGCCGCGCATCCCTATCAAGCCGATCGCGCTGCCGAGCAATTGGCCGAGGAAAACCGCCGGGCCTTGCGCCAACTGGGCGTCGCCGGGTTACTGTGGTTCCAGGCGATGATGGCGACCATGGCCACCTGGCCGCAATTCAATATCGACCTCAGCCCCGAGCTGCATGTGATCCTGCGCTGGGTCGCGCTGTTTCTCACCACGCCGATTGTGTTCTACAGCTGTGCGCCGTTTTTCAAAGGCGCCATGCGTGACCTGCGTACCCGTCACTTGACCATGGACGTCTCAGTCTCCCTGGCCATCGGCGGCGCGTATCTGGCCGGTATCTGGACCGCCATCACCGGCGTCGGTGAACTGTATTTCGATGCAGTCGGCATGTTCGCCCTGTTCCTGCTGGCCGGACGTTATCTGGAACGTCGGGCGCGGGAACGTACCGCCGCGGCCACCGCGCAATTGGTCAACGTGCTGCCCGCCTCGTGCCTGCGCCTGCATGCCGACGGCCAGAGCGAGCGTATTCTGCTCCGCGAACTGGCCCTGGGCGACCGCGTACTGGTGCATCCAGGCGCAATCCTGCCCGCCGACGGAGTGATTCTCGACGGCCAATCGAGCATCGACGAATCGCTGCTCACCGGCGAGTACCTGCCGCAACCGCGAGAAGCGGGCGACACGGTCACTGCCGGCACCCTCAACGTCGAAGGCGCGCTGACCGTGGAGGTTCGCGCCCTGGGCCACGACACGCGCCTGTCGGCCATCGTGCGTCTGCTGGAACGCGCCCAGGCGGAAAAGCCACGTCTGGCCGAGATTGCCGATCGTGCGGCTCAATGGTTCCTGTTGTGCTCGCTGATTGCCGCCGCCGTGATCGGCCTGCTGTGGTGGGAGCTGGACCCGTCGCGGGCCTTCTGGATTGTCTTGGCTATGCTGGTCGCAACCTGCCCTTGCGCCCTATCCCTGGCCACCCCGACCGCACTGACCGCCGCCACCGGCACCCTGCACAAACTCGGCCTGCTGTTGACCCGCGGACATGTGCTGGAAGGCCTGAACCAGATCGACACGGTGATTTTCGACAAGACCGGCACCCTCACCGAAGGTCGCCTGGCCTTGCGTGCCATCCGGCCGCTGGGAGCGCTGGACAGTGACCAATGCCTGGCGCTGGCCGCCGCCCTCGAAAACCGCTCCGAACATCCGATTGCGCGGGCTTTCGGGCGTGCCCCGCTGGCGGCCGACGAAGTGCTCAGCACGCCGGGCCTGGGGCTTGAAGGCCGGGTCGGGGCACAACGCTTGCGCATTGGCCAACCGGGGTTTGTCTGTGAATTGAGCGGTTGCACCATGCCGTCCGCACCGACGGAAGCCGGCCAATGGCTGCTGCTGGGCGACAGCCGCGGCGCCCTGGCCTGGTTTGTCCTCGATGATCGCCTGCGCAGTGATGCGCCGGCGCTACTCGCCGCCTGCAAGGCGCGCGGCTGGCGGACACTGCTGCTGTCGGGAGACAGTTCACCGATGGTCGCCAGCGTGGCGGCCGAACTGGGCATCGACGAAGCCCACGGCGGCCTGCGCCCCGACGACAAGCTGCGCAGACTGCAACAACTGCACAAGGAAGGCCGCAAGGTCTTGATGCTCGGCGACGGCGTCAACGATGTGCCAGTGCTGGCAGCCGCCGATATCAGCGTGGCGATGGGATCGGCCACCGATCTGGCAAAGACCAGCGCCGATGCGGTGTTGCTGTCCAACCGCCTCGATGCGCTGGTACAAGCCTTCAGCCTGGCGCGGCGTACCCGTCGCGTGATCATTGAAAACCTGCTGTGGGCAGGGCTGTACAATGCCCTTATGTTACCGTTTGCCGCCCTGGGTTGGATCACGCCAATCTGGGCGGCGATCGGCATGTCACTCAGTTCGTTGACCGTGGTGCTCAATGCCCTGCGCCTGACTCGCCTGCCGAGCACGCCCGCAGCCAGCGCCACCCCCGTCACCCGTCCGCTGCCAGCTTGAATCCGGCGGACATGGAGTAGCGATGCCAGCTCTTTACGTAATGATTCCCGCGGCGCTGTTGATTGTCGCGATCGCCATCTACATCTTCTTCTGGGCCGTGGACAGCGGCCAGTACGATGACCTCGACGGCCCGGCCCACAGCGTGCTGTTCGACGACCAGGACCCCAAGCATCTGGCTGCCGTCGACGAAGCCAGCCAGGCTGCGCAAGCCCCCGCCAAGCCTGACGAACCGACGCCTCCGCATGCTTGAGTTGGCGCCGCTGCTGGTTTCAGCGCTGATCCTCGGGCTGCTGGGCGGTGGTCATTGCCTGGGCATGTGCGGCGGCTTGATGGGCGCGCTGACCCTGGCGATTCCCAAGGAGCAGCGCAGCCGGCGCTTTCGCCTGCTGCTGGCCTACAACCTGGGACGCATCCTCAGCTACGCCAGCGCGGGCGTGCTACTCGGACTGGCGGGCTGGGCAGTCGCCAACAGCCCGGCGGCGATGTTCATGCGCGTGCTTGCCGGGCTGCTGTTGATCACCATGGGCTTGTACCTCGCGGGTTGGTGGAGCGGCCTGACGCGCATCGAGAGCCTCGGTCGCGGCCTGTGGCGCCATATCCAACCCGTGGCCAATCGTTTGCTGCCAGTCTCCAGCCTGCCCCGCGCCTTGCTGCTGGGGGCGCTCTGGGGCTGGCTGCCGTGCGGCTTGGTCTACAGCACGCTGTTATGGGCCGCCAGCCAGGGCAACGCGCTGGACAGTGGGCTGCTGATGCTGGCTTTCGGCTTCGGCACCTGGCCGGTGTTGCTGGCCACCGGCTTGGCCGCCGAGCGCATGACGGCCCTGCTGCGCAAGCGCAGCGTACGCATGACCGGCGGCCTGCTGGTGATTTTATTCGGCGTCTGGACACTGCCCGGGCCACACCAGCACTGGCTGATGGGGCATTAAAAGGCCATGTGGCATAGCGCCGCCCCTCGTTGATGCAAATCAACATGATTGCGCAACCAAGCCCCTAGACTCGGGCCACTAGCCTACCCGGGGAACGCCCGCATGCTCGACGCCATTCGTTGGGACACCGATCTGATTCATCGCTACCACCTGGCGGGACCGCGCTATACCTCGTACCCCACTGCTGCCCAGTTCACCAGCCAGGTCGGCACCTTCGACCTGCTCCACGCCCTGCGTGACAGCCGCAGGGCCGTCCGTCCGTTGTCGCTGTATGTGCATGTGCCGTTTTGCGCCAACATTTGCTACTACTGCGCCTGTAACAAAGTCATCACCAAGGACCGGGGCCGCGCCCAGGCTTATCTACAACGCCTGGAGCAGGAAATCCAATTGCTGGGCTGTCACCTGGACCCCGGACAGCAGGTCGAGCAGTTGCATTTGGGGGGTGGCACACCAACCTTTCTCAGTCACGACGAACTGCGTCAGTTAATGGCCCAGTTACGTCAGCACTTCACCCTGCTGGACGACGACTCCGGCGACTATGGCATCGAGATCGACCCGCGGGAAGCTGACTGGGCCACCATGGGTCTGTTGCGCGAACTGGGCTTCAATCGTGTGAGCATCGGCGTGCAGGACCTGAATCCCGAGGTGCAGCGGGCGGTCAATCGCCTGCAAAGCCTGGAAGAAACCCGCGCCGTGGTTGACGCCGCACGGACCCTGCAGTTTCGCTCGATCAACATCGACCTGATCTATGGCCTGCCCAAACAGACGCCGGAACACTTCGCCCGAACCCTGGACGAGGTCATCAGCCTGCAACCTGATCGCCTGGCGGTGTTCAATTATGCCCACCTGCCGGAGCGCTTCATGCCCCAGCGGCGGATCAACAGTGACGAGTTGCCGGCGCCCGCCGATAAACTGTCGATGCTGCAAAACACCCTCGAACAGCTCACCGTTGCCGGTTACAACTACATCGGCTTGGACCATTTCGCCCTGCCTGACGACGAGTTGGCCATCGCCCAGGAAGAGTCCACTTTACAGCGCAACTTCCAGGGCTACACCACCCACGGTCACTGCGACCTGATCGGACTCGGCGTATCGGCCATCAGCCAGATTGGCGATTTATACTGCCAGAACAGCAGCGACCTGAACCACTACCAAAGCGCCTTGGCCGGGACGCAGTTGGCGACCAGTCGCGGCCTGCTGTGCACGACCGACGACCGCTTGCGACGCGCCGTGATTCAGCAGTTGATCTGTCAGTTCGGCGTGGAATTCAAGACCATCGAACAGGCTTTCAATATTGATTTTCGTGGCTATTTCGCCAGCGTCTGGCCTCGGCTGCAGATGATGGCCGACGACGGCCTGATCGAACTCAATGCTGAAAGGCTGCGTGTACTGCCCGCCGGACGCCTTTTGGTGCGCTCGGTATGCGGGGTGTTCAATGCCTATTTGGATCAGCAGGACAGGCAACGACTTTCACCGGTGATTTGACTCGGCTTACTTCGCCATCAACGAGGCCGCCTTGAGCGCGTCTTCAGCACTCAGGTTTTTCATCGCCTCGGTCAGAGACGCATAGGCTGTCGCCAGACCCGCCTGCAACCCGCCCAATGCCGATTGCAGGCTGGCCACTTTGGCCTGCGCCTGTTCCGGGCTCAGACGCTTGTCGGCCATGACAGCAGCCATCTCAGCCATCTTTTCGGCGATCTGTTGCTTCAACTGACGAATCATCTTCAACAGTTTCTGCACATTATCGGACAGCCCGCTGTCTTCAATATCGCTGTTGGCCGCTTTCTCGGCACCTGCCGCCTTCAACGAGGCGCCGGAAAAGGTCACGGTCACGCCTTCCACGGCTTTGGTTTCGGGGAGCGCGGTCGTCTCGGCCAGTTCGTCCCTGGAGGTGTCTTTTTTCGGTTCGAGCAAGGCAGGGACCGTCGTGCGAGACGGGAGATGGGTACCGATGGAAAGCATGTTTCGAGGCTCCGGGCTCTAGGTCTATAGCAATACATCGGCCGCCTTCAACGAACCTTTATACCCGTTGGCGGTTTGTTGCAGAAGCTGGCCTGTTAGTCACCCAGTGCGGTACCCTTACGTCTTATGTGTGATTTCCCACAAGGATTTAAAAAATGTCCGAGCCAGTCAAACTGCGCGTGCACAATCAGGCTCACTGCAAGGATTGCAGTCTGGCGCCCCTCTGTTTACCACTTTCGCTGAATTTGGAAGACATGGACGCTTTGGACGAAATCGTAAAGCGCGGTCGCCCTCTGAAAAAGGGTGAGTTTCTGTTTCGTCAGGGCGACACCTTCGACTCCGTCTACGCTGTGCGCTCAGGCGCCTTGAAGACGTTCAGCCTGAGTGATGGCGGTGAAGAACAGATCACTGGCTTCCACCTGCCCAGCGAACTGGTCGGCCTGTCTGGCATGGATAACGAGATTCATCCGGTGTCGGCCCAGGCGCTGGAAACCACGTCTGTGTGTGAGATCCCTTTCGAACGCCTCGATGAACTGGCCGTGCAATTGCCACAATTGCGCCGGCAGTTGATGCGGGTCATGAGCCGTGAGATCCGTGACGACCAGCAGATGATGCTGTTGTTGTCGAAAAAAACCGCCGACGAACGGATCGCAACATTCCTGGTCAACCTCTCGGCGCGTTTTCGCGCTCGCGGTTTCTCGGCCAACCAGTTCCGCCTGAGCATGTCGCGTAACGAAATCGGCAACTACTTGGGCCTGGCGGTGGAAACCGTGTCGCGGGTATTCACGCGGTTCCAGCAAAACCAACTGATCGCCGCCGAGGGCAAGGAAGTGCATATCCTTGATCCGATCCAACTGTGTGCATTGGCCGGCGGCTCCATCGACGGTTAACACCGCAACGGTTGATTCAGACACCTGCGTCCGCGCCAACCGGCCGGACCGCAGGTATACTGCGAAGTCTTTGCCTCCCAGGACTTTGCGCCGATGATCTTCGATTCGTTCGACATCAAATCCCTGATTCGCCCCGTCATCGATTTCCCCAAGCCTGGGGTGATCTTCCGTGACATCACGCCGCTGTTTCAATCGCCCAGGGCACTGCGACTGGTGGCTGACACGTTTATCCAGCGTTACGTTGAAGCCGAGTTCACCCATATCGGCGCGATGGACGCCCGCGGCTTTTTGATCGGTTCGATCATTGCCTACCAGTTGAACAAGCCGCTGATTCTGTTCCGCAAACAAGGCAAGCTGCCGGCTGACGTGCTGGCCGAGGGCTACCAGACCGAATACGGTGAAGCCTTCCTGGAAGTACACGCCGATAGCCTGTGCGAAGGCGACTCAGTGCTGATGTTCGATGACCTGATCGCCACCGGCGGCACCCTGATCGCCGCCGCCAACCTGGCGCGACGCATGGGAGCACAGATCTTCGAGGCGGCAGCGATTATCGACCTGCCGGAGCTGGGCGGCTCACAGCGCTTGGAAGACATGGGCATTCCTACATTCTGCTTGACTCAATTTGCGCTGACCGACAAGTAAACAGTTGCTGATCAGTCAAGCCAACGCCGATTGATGTAGGAGCGAGCTTGCTCGCGAAGAACTCGAAGGCGCCGTGTTTATCCTGAATACAGGCGTTATCGTTGACGTTTTTCGCGAGCAAGCTCGCTCCTACAATGCTCGGGTTGGCTACAGCCCCATCTGCTTGCTGATGATTTCATTCATCACTTCGCGCGTTCCACCGCCAATCGAAAGAATCCGGTTGTCGCGGTACAGTCGCTCCACCAAGCCGCCACGCATGTAGCCCAGGCCGCCGAGAATCTGCACCGCGTCGTACGTGACACGGTCAGCGGTGTCGGTGGCGAGGTTCTTGGCCATGGAAATTTCCTTGATCACACTTTTGCCGGCGGCCATTTTCGCCGCCTGGCGATAGGTGAATTCCCGGGAAACCTCCACAGCAGTGGCCATCTCCGCCAGGCGATGCTTGAGCACCTGGAACTTGCCGATGGGTTTGCCAAAGGCTTCACGCTGGGCGGCCCACTTCAGGCTCTCTTCCAATGCCAATTGCGCGGTCATATTGGCCATTACGGCCAAAGCCAGGCGTTCATTCTGGAAGTTGCCCATGATGCAGGCAAATCCCATGTTCTCGACACCGATCAAATTACCTGCAGGCACACGGCAATCGTCGAAAAACAACTCGGCCGTGTCCGAGGCCCACCAACCCATCTTTTTCAAGGGCTGGCCAACGCTGAAACCGGGCGTGCCCTTCTCTATCAACAGCAGGCTGATGCCAGCAAACCCCGCCCCGCCGGTACGCACCGCGACCGTGTAGTAGTCCGCACGCACACCGCTGGTGATAAAGGTTTTGCTACCACTGACCCGGTAATAGTCGGCGTCGCGCACCGCCCGGGTTTGCAGGTTGGCCACATCCGAACCACCACCCGGCTCGGTAACGGCCAGGGCCATGATCTTCTCGCCGGCCAGGACTTGCGGCACCAGCCGTTCACGCACCTCGGGGCGCGCCCATTTGACGACAGGTGGCAAGCCGATATCCAGCGAACCCAGACCGGCGACTGTGCCGCCAGAGCCACACCGCATCAGCTCTTCACTGGCTGCCACTTTGGCGAACAGGTCACCTTCATGACTGCCACCCAAGGCCTCGGGATAGCCAATACCGAGAATCCCCGCCGCGCCAGCCTTGAGGTACAACTCGCGAGGGAAACTTTCGGCCTCCTCCCAGCGCTCGATGTCCGGCAACATCTCGCGCTCGACGAAGCGGCGCACGCTGTCGCGGATCAACTGATGGTTGGGATCGAAGTATTCCTGGAAGGCTGACATCGGCAAACTCCATGCACAGATGGAGCGAACTTACCAAGCGCTTGCTTGGTTTTCAAGCGCGCGATTTTTCTGACAGCCTTCCAACGGAGTGTCTATGCACCTGTGAATGATGTACAAATCTCAGGGGTGAAGGGGCTCAGAGGGCGATCGGCTTGCGACCGGCGAAAGAGTGCGCCAGGGTGCCACCATCGACCAGTTCCAACTCTCCTCCCAGCGGCACGCCGTGGGCGATGCGCGAGGTGATCAAGCCTTTATTGGTCAGCAGTTGGGCGATGTAATGGGCGGTGGCTTCCCCTTCCACGGTCGGGTTGGTGGCCAGGATGACTTCGGTAAAAGTCCCCTGTTCCTGAATGCGGGTCAGCAGTTGCGGAATTCCGATGGCTTCCGGGCCCAGGCCATCCAGCGGCGACAGATGGCCCTTGAGCACGAAGTAGCGCCCGCGATAACCGGTCTGTTCCACCGCGTACACATCCATCGGGCCTTCCACTACGCACAGCAGCGTGTCATCACGCCGCGGATCGGCGCATTGCGGGCAGAGTTCTTCCTCGGTGAGAGTCCGACACTGACGGCAATGCCCGACGCCTTCCATGGCCTGACTCAAGGCCAAGGCCAGGCGTGAACCACCGCTGCGATCACGCTCCAGCAGTTGCAGCGCCATGCGCTGGGCGGTTTTCTGGCCGACGCCGGGCAACGTGCGCAAGGCATCGATCAGTTGGCGAATCAGGGGGCTGAAGCTCATGAGGGCAAGGTCCGACAAAACAACGAGACGCGGTTTATACCCGCGCCCCGGATTAGCGTCAAATGCGCACCACCAACTTGCCGAAGTTGCGCCCCTCCAGCAAACCGATAAAGGCTTCAGGGGCTTGCTCCAAGCCGTCGACCACATCTTCGCGAAACTTGATCTTGCCGTCTCGCACCCACGGCGCCATGGCACTGAGGAATTCTGGCTGACGATCGCCGTAATCATCGAACACGATAAAGCCCTGGATTCGTGCGCGCTTGGTCAGCAACGTGCGCTGCAGCGCCGGCAGCCGGTCAGGACCGCTGGGTGCTTCATGGGCGTTGTAACCCGCAATCAGGCCACACAAGGGAACCCGCGCCTTGGGGTTGAGCAGCGGCAACACGGCGTCAAAGACCTTGCCACCGACATTCTCGAAATAGATGTCGACGCCCTCGGGGCACGCCTGGGCCAAGGCTTCGGCAAAATCCTCAGTTTTGTGATCGATGCAGGCATCAAAACCCAGCTCATCCAGCACGTAGCGACACTTTTCAGCCCCACCCGCCACGCCCACTACACGCAGGCCCCTGAGTTTGGCCACTTGCCCCACCACGGACCCCACAGCGCCAGACGCCGCCGCCACGACCAGGGTTTCGCCGGCCTTGGGCTGACCAATATCCGTCAGGCCCATATACGCGGTCATCCCAGGCATACCCAACACACCGAGGGCCATGGACGGACTGGGCAGCCCCTTGGGAACCGGCATCAGGTTGCGTCCATCGCAAATGCTGTGGCTCTGCCAGCCGGTGGAACCCACCACCAGATCGCCTACTTCGAATTTCGGATTGCGTGACTGCTCAATACGGCTGACAGCGCCACCCGTCATCACCTCATCGATTTCTACTGGTGCCGCGTAAGACGGTGCGTCGCTCATGCGACCACGCATGTAGGGATCCAGGGACAGGAATAAAGTCTTGAGCAAGACCTGGCCCTCTTCCAGGTCTGGCAGGGCCACGCGCTCGAGCCGAAAGTTTTCCGGCACGGGCGCGCCCTGTGGACGGGAGGCCAGAACAATGCGCTGGTTGAGGGTCATGGCTTCGGTCATCTGCGAGGCTCCTTTAACGGTGAGAAGTATTCAACGGTATAGGGTGCAGACATCGCCGTGGGCATCGAGGTTCGACCCAATTACCTGACACAGGATGCAGGTGCAACTTTCTTCAACGCAAAAAAAGGCCAGGCACAAGGCCTGGCACTTGTTCACGCGTGCCGAGTGATCAGAACGGCAGCTTCATGCCCGGCGGCAGTTGCATGCCAGCGGTCATCCCGGACATTTTGTCCTGGCTGTTGGCTTCGATCTTGCGCACAGCGTCGTTGACGGCCGCGGCAAACAGCGCCTCGAGCATTTCCAGATCGTCTTCGCTCACACCTGGCAACACGCTTGGATCGATGCTCACACGCTTGATGTCGTGACGACCGGTCATCACCACGCTGACCATATCGCCACCGGCTTTACCGGTGACTTCGGCGTTGGCCAGTTCTTCCTGCATCTTGGCCATTTTTTCCTGCATCTGCTGCGCCTGCTTCATCAGGCCGGCCATGCCACCTTTCATCATGGGAATCACCTCAAAAGTACGTGGATCAAGACAGCATCATGCACAAGGGCATGACGCCTTCAATTATCAGCCCTGTGCTGCCTGGGCCTCGACGGGTTCAATAGTATCGTGTCGCACCACTGCGCCGAACTGTTCCATCATCTGCTGGATGAGCGGATCACCCTGGATCGACTCTTCGGCCTCGCGCTGGCGGTTGAGACGACGGCGAGTGGCGGCCTGGGCCGGGGTTTCCTGCTCGGGCTTGATCAGCTCGATGGTCACCGTCAGCGTACGTTCGTGGTACTGGTTCAGCGCATCATTGAGACGACGCTGCTGGGTGGCGTTGAACAGCGCGCTGTGGGCTGGGTCCAGGTGCAACAGCCAGTGATCGCCATCGACGGCAATCAACGTGCAGTTGGCGGCGATGCTGCCGGTCATGCCGGAGATCGGCAATTTCGGGAACAGCTCCAGCCATTGCAACGCCAGGCCGGTGGCCGGCATCGCTGCGGGCTCAGCTTCAGGCTCCGGCGCCGGTTCGGCGGTGTGCTCGCTGGCCAACTCATCCAGATAGCTGTAGGCCGAATCCATGTCCGGCTCGATGTAATCTTCGTCCAGCGGCGGTTCGTCGTCGAGATCGATCCCCGGGGTTGCGGCATCCACTTCGGCAATGGTCGGCTCAGGCACCGGAGCCGAGGCCCGCTCCGGGGCATCCGGTACTACGCTGTCCGGGGTCGGCGCGGGCATCGGCGTGAGATCGGGCTGTTCGCCAATCGTCTCCAATACCGGCTCGACTGCCGGTTGCTGCTCGACTGGCGCTTCTAGCGGGTCGTTCCAGGGCAAGTCGACCACCGGGGCCGCTTCGGGTTCGACCACCGGCCCAGGCAACACCACAGGCGCTTCCGGCTCAGCAACAATCGGTGCTGGTGCTGCAGGTTCCGGTGTCGCCACGCTCGGCGCGACCACTGGCACGACTGCCGCCGCGCCAGCCACTGATTGGGTGGAATCAACTGTGGCCTGGCTGATCCCCACTGGCTTTAGCGGTTGTCTCGGCGCATCGTCGGTGTCGGCGGGCCGGAACGCCAGCATCCGCAACAGGACCATCTCGAAACCGCCACGCGGGTCTGGCGCCAACGGCAAGTCGCGACGCCCGATCAGCCCCATCTGGTAGTAGAACTGCACATCTTCGGCCGGCAGCGCCTGGGCCAGGGCCAACACGCGGTCACGGTCGCCATGGCCGTTGTCGACGCCTTCCGGCAAGGCCTGGGCGATAGCGACACGGTGCAACACGTTAAGGATTTCCGACAGCACGCCGTTCCAGTCCGGGCCTTGCTCGGACAGATGACGGATCGCTTCGAGCAATGCCTTGGCATCCCCTTCGATCAACGCATGCAGCACATCAAAAACCTGCCCGTGATCCAGCGTACCGAGCATCGCCCGCACGTCAGCGGCCATGACCTTGCCTTCGCCGAAGGCAATCGCCTGGTCGGTGAGACTCATGGCATCACGCATCGAACCATCGGCGGCACGTCCCAGCAACCACAGTGCATCGTCTTCAAAGGGCACGTTTTCGACGCCCAGAACGTGGGTCAGATGCTCGACCACCCGCTCCGGGGTCATGTTTTTCAGAGAGAACTGCAGGCACCGCGACAAAATCGTTGCAGGAAGTTTCTGCGGATCGGTGGTAGCCAGGATGAACTTGACGTAGGGCGGCGGCTCTTCCAGGGTTTTCAACAAGGCGTTGAAGGAATGGCTGGACAGCATGTGTACTTCGTCGATCAGGTAGACCTTGAAGCGACCACGGCTGGGAGCGTACTGCACGTTATCCAGCAACTCGCGCGTGTCTTCGACCTTGGTACGGCTCGCGGCGTCGATCTCGATCAGGTCGACAAAGCGCCCTTCGTCGATCTCCCGGCACACCGAGCAAGTGCCGCACGGCGTCGAGGTGATGCCGGTCTCACAGTTCAGGCACTTTGCGATAATCCGCGCAATCGTGGTTTTGCCCACCCCGCGCGTGCCGGTGAACAGGTAGGCGTGGTGCAGCCGTTGGCTGTCCAAGGCATTGATCAGAGCCTTGAGCACATGGGTCTGGCCGACCATTTCGCGGAACGAGCGCGGACGCCATTTACGTGCAAGAACCTGATAACTCATCGAAAACCGTCGCAACTGGGAAGCGGAAGCCGGTAATGCTAGCGGAGCAAGGGGGAAATTGCATCCGGCACGCTCGTCTAATCTGATCAAGCAGCTCCAGGCGCGTCTGCTCAAGGGCTAATCCCGAGGATTTCATGCACATTACCTCGGGCGTTTCACGGGCCATACTCATGCCGAGTCGGGCGCGCTGCCCCAACTTGCCATATCGTCGTCATAGGCCGTCCATGTGAAGTTGGCGACCCACGCCGGCACCGCCGCCGCCGACATGGGCTGAGCGAAGAAAAAGCCTTGCGCCATCTCACACCCCATGCGCAGCAGCAACTGCCCATGCTCCCGCGTTTCCAGGCCTTCGGCGATCACTTCGCGCCCGAAAGCCCGTGCCAGGCCAATCACTGCCTGAGTCAGCGCCAAGTCATTCTTGTCATGAAGAATGTCACGCACAAACGACTTGTCGATCTTGATGGTCTGGGTCGGTAGTTGCTTGAGGTAACTCAAGGACGAATACCCGGTACCGAAATCATCCAGGGAAAAACTCACGCCCAGAGACTGGCACGCCTCAAGGTGCGCGGTGACTCTCTGGATGTGGTCGATCGCCACCGACTCCGCAATTTCCAGATCCAGCATATGCGGCTCGACCTCAGGGTGTTTCGCCAGCAACTGTTGCAACCGCTCGACAAAATCCATCCGCTGAAAGTGTCGCGCCGCGATGTTGACACTGACCGGCCAGCAATATCCCGCCCCTTGCCATTGCCGCATCTGCGCCAGCACTTGATCCATTACCCACTCGCCCACGTCGACGATCAGGTCGGTTTGCTCGATCAGCGGCAGGAAGTCCTTCGGCGGCACCAGGCCACGTACCGGGTGTTGCCAGCGCAACAGCGCTTCAAAACCAACCACCTGACCGTGACGCAAATTGATCTTGGGATGGTAATGCAGGCACAGCTCCCCCGCCGCCAGGGCTTGACGCAATTGCTGCACCGTCTGCTGGGTCGCCTTGACCTCTTGCTCCAGGGACACATCAAACAATTGGAAGCGGTTACGCCCATTCTGCTTGGCCACGTACATCGCCTGGTCGGCATGGCGCAGCAAGGTGTCGGCGTCTTCGTCATCCAGCGGAAACTGGGTGACTCCGATACTGGCGAACAAGTTGATCTGCGCGCCCTGGATCGAATAGGGCTCGGAGATTGCCTTGAGGATACGCAGCAACGCGGCATTGAGTTCCTGAGCATCCCGCACATACCGCAGGATCAGCACAAATTCATCCCCGGCGAGCCGCGCGACCACATCCTCGCCGCGAATAATCTCACGCAACCGACTGGCGACCTCCACCAGCAACAAGTCACCGCAGGCGTGGCCATAGCCGTCGTTGACCGCCTTGAACCCATCCAGATCGAGCATGCACACCGCCAGCGGAATATCCTCCCGGCGAGAGAATTCCAGGGACTGGACCAGCAACTCGGAAAGGTAGGCGCGATTGGGCAGGCCTGTGAGTACATCGTGACCCACCCGCCATTGCAATGTGTGCAGCAACTGGCGTTTTTCGCTGACATCGAAGCGGATCGACACGTACTTCTGCACCAGGCCGGTTCGCTCGTCCAACAACGGCACCATGGTACTGTCGACCCAATAAAGCGTGCCATCTTTGGCGCGGTTGCAGATTTCACCGCGCCACACCCCGCCTCCTGTAATGGTGCGCCACATACCTTGGAAAAACGCGACAGGATGCAATCCGGAGGCCAGAAGCCGGTGGTTCTGCCCCAGCAACTCGTCCCGGCCGTAACCGGACAGGACACAGAACTGATCGTTGACGTAGGTAATGCGGCCGGCCAGGTCGGTCTCGGAAAAAATGGCGGCTGCATCCACGGCTCTGCGGTATTTCTCATCCATGAGTGAGGCTCTAGGTGGCTAGCGGTTGAACCGCTCGACCAGGGCACGCAACCCGGAAGAGATGCTTTCAAGTTCCCGTCCACGAATCGCTGCAGCGTTGACATTGCACGCTGTCTTTTGCACCGTGGCGGCGGCGTTGTGGCTCGGTTGCGAGGCTTTCTCGGCGTCGCGATGGGTGATGTGGCGGTTGGCGGCAGCTGCGCGAATTAGCCGTTGCTGCCCCCCAAAAGCCTGTTCAACAGCGATGACCGGCAAATTGAGACGCACGATAGAGCTCCATGGACAGCATTCCCCCTACCTGGTGATAGCCTGACAGGCTCCCGGTAGATTCATATTTCCCAACGCTTGGCACCGGCAACCCGTGAACTGAGCACAAACGGCGGCGAAACCCGGTATCCGCCCAGCAATTAACCGTCGATTCGACGAACATCAACTAGGCTTTAATACGAGTCGCCGGCGCGAAAGTCCGGGCGGTACGATGGCAACGGTAATCGACGAACCCGCCACTGCCAAGCGTGCGTTTCATGGGCCACTTTATGAAAACAGGGAGCAGGCAATGATGTCCTGTTTCACAAACCGACCCTCTGAAACGAGAGCACCAAATAATTGTCTTAAATGCCAATTCTACGAACTGCATCACATTTTGCAAGAAAAGGTGATGGTGCATGCCGTTGCCTAATGCCAATATTTATCGTTAAGTTCTTGATTCTAAATGGGAATTGAGCGATGCGAATTTCAAGTTTGGGTCCAGCCATCAGACGCTACCGCAAGGTCGCGGGGCTTACTCAGGCTGAACTAGGTGAGAAAACCGGTTTTGACCCTAAAACCATCAGCCGCTTCGAAACCGGCACCTATACACCCAGCGTTGACGCTCTGTTCTTATTTGCAGAGGCTCTGGGAGTGAAGCTGAAAGTCTTTTTTGCCGATCTGGGCGATGAGGATGAACAGCGCGCTTATCTGTTCGGTGTCATTCACAAAGCAACCCCGAAGGATCTGGGAAAGCTGATTGCGGCGGTAGACCAGGCCTTGTCCAAGCCTTAGAGCTCGTAATAAATAAACAGGGCAGCCAGTTGATGCTGGCTGTTCTGTGCGCATCGATTTCTGACATGAAACGACCGGACAGCCCTCTCCATTGCAGGCGCTGAGCCGCGCCGTTATCAGGCTTTAGGCAAGACGCGCGATTACCGGCGAAGACTGACTCAGTCATTCTGGGAAAATGCAATTCAAAATGTAAGGGACCACCGTGAAACAACTCCGCCGATCAATGGTGGCTGCCGCGCTGAGCCTGTCTGATGCTCCAGCTTATGCCGCCCCACTCCAACACACCCGCCGAGAGGATCGGCGGGAGAACGGCAGGCGCACGAAAGCACCGCGCAGATGAGTTATCAGCGAGTTTTTTTCAAGAGTCTGTTGTTGATTTGCCGCAGAACCGCGGCCTTGTAACGACATCCACGAAAGCGCGGACGTTATGGAGGCAACCCCACCAGCCACACCCCGGCACACAATGTTCCCGCTGTGGCTGCTTCCTTCCGGATCTGACCAGGTTAACGGGTAATCGTTGCGGCCCACAAGGGAGTTCCATAAATGTCTGTACCGACCACTCGAACAAACTGCCCTTGAAGTTTTCGCCCGTTGAAGTCACCTTCTTCTTGTTTGACTGCAACCCTCAATCGGCCACTGCTCTCCCATATAGCAATTAGCAATCAATATCCGCGTAGCTACTGCTACAATCGCCACAGCTCGCCCACACCGACAGCATTCACGCATGCAGGATGACAGTCCGAAGGTGCTTTGCCCGTTCGCACGAGCGGACTGGCAATCGAAAAGTTTCAGCCTCGTACACCAATAAAAAGATCTAATTCAGTTGGCAATTGCTCATTTATTGCTGTTGAAATTTTCCGGATTTGCTCAGTCGTTAGTAGAAGCTCGCCATCACATTCAGCAGCAAGACTTTGCCATCCGAGAATATCCATTACTGCTTGTTCAAACTCAGGCAGAACGGTTAGAGAGTACTTCAACGAGTCGTCTTCGTTATCTTCGTCCAAAAATCCGCTGATCCATAAATGCATGGTTTTTCTCTCTATTTAGGGGTGGTTCTTCCGGGTTTTGCTGTCTTGGTTTGCTCGCCTGTTTCCGCGTCGAACTCTCCCAAGTGCTTGCCCTGCTTGTCGTACATTTCAACTGCTCCGTGCTGGCTGTCCCATTCGTAAATACGGCCCTTACTGTCCTTCCAGCGAGCGCGTTTTTTACCACCACCTTGAACAGAGCTTTTGCTTCTCGTGCTTACTGCGTCGGGAAATGCTGCCAGCCCGTCAGTGGGAGCAGGGTGATAACTATGGTCACCTGATACGCTCAGTGAGATGTAAATCGGCTGAATGCCGGTGTTAGGAAACGTGATAATTGCGTCTTGGTAATCTGGCGGATGAACCGGATTGACCAGTATCTTATTGGCCTGTTCGTTTGGCGGATACACCCAGATAGGTGGCAACTGTGGGACACCCTCAAGTGCAGGAATACCCATAGCACCGTCTGGACTTGCCGCTGGCGTCCAAGTGAGGCCAATGCCGTTGCCAATATCAGCAACGTAGTTTTCGCCGTCTTTCTCTGCCTTGATGACCGGAACGTTTTCCCAGTCAGTTTTGCCACCAGTGTAGAAGCTGTAAGCGTTAACGGAGCCATCCGGCAAAGTCTTCACGTTGACACGAACACGAGTGCGGCCAGCATCAAGGGTGGCGTACTGATCATTCTTGTAGAAGGCGCTATCAGGTGAAATGCTGGTGTTCGGGATCAGCAATGCAACAGTGCCCAATGCAGCGCCAGCAGCAACAACGCCTGATCCTTTCAGCAGACCCAGTGATAGCGACCCGCCAAGACGTTGAGCAATTGCACTACCGGTAGCAGACCCGCCCACCAATTGCAGCGGAGTGCCTTGGGCGGTAATCGCTGCTCCGGTGCCGAGCACAGCCCACATTCCGCAGTCGGCCAATTTCTCAACGGGCACAAACCCGGCTGGGTTCTTGTGATTGATTACACCGTCAGGAAGGTTACAGCTCTTGGCGAAAACACAGCCGAAGGCTGGAGCATTCGCCGCTGGCGTTGTTGATGCTTCGTTCCGTCTGGCCTCATCACGAGCCAATCCTTTTTCATACCGAAGGGTATCTGCTTGTTGACGGCGGATGTCCTCCGAGGTGGGGTTGCGGGGGCTACAAATTGGACAGCCACACATGTTAAAGCTTCCATTCTTATGACGAAAAATGACTAGCCTAATCAGATGGCTGAAACATTGACTATAGGGAAAGTCCTAAAAGTCATGATGAAAGCGCCCTATGTTCCGTGTCATTTGCTAGGGTGCGACGGATACGCGGTAGGGGATGGCTGTTGAATGATGGCAATTCGCTGCTTGTCAAGAAATCTAGAACGTACCTGAAGTGCGCTATCAAAAGAGTCTACCCATACAGCGGCTATCAATGACCATTTCAAAGCTGATAGAAAATCCGAACCGCTTGCAGCACCGAACCTGAAACCTATCATTTGTTATACGGAACCAAAAGCGAGGGATTTACCTATTACACGTCTTCAAAGCCACAAAGGAGTTTTGAATCCGCCGCTCAACCACCGAAAATTCTACGATGACAATGCAGCCTAAAAGGCTTTGACGGCGATAGAAAAATGATCAAGGTAAGATTGCCAGCAAAGCGCACCACTTAGGTGTACCTAAACGCTGTCACACTTCGAGATTTTTTATGCGAAAATCCTTGTAGAATCAAGGACCTAGAGAATGGAGGCAACCCCACCAGCCACACCCCGGCACACAATGTTCCCGCTGTGGCTGCTTCCTTCCGGATCTGACCAGGTTCACGGGTAATCGTTGCGGGGGGACCGATGGGGTCACCATAACGACACTCGCCTCTCGGCAAGCCGCGCCATTGTACCGATCTCCTCGGAAGTTACAACCGTTGGTTCCGGATTAAAAAATGTTGAGGTTCAAGTACTTGTCTGCAGCACCCGGTCTGCCATTCCGCCCTCGCGCTGAATCACCAGATGGATAAAGTGCAGCTTGGCAATTACCGCCGGCGGCAGGACAAAGGGATAGAAATCCGGCTGCCCCATGCTGCGGGACAGTTCGTTGAGCATCCCGGCCAATTCGATCCAGGCATTCACGAACGCGAGAAACGCCGCGCCGCCCGGATGCTCAGGCTCATAAATAACTGCCAGGGGAAACGCTTGGTAGTCCAGATCCATCTCACGAGCGCTCATGCCAAAGCCCAGCGCCGTGTCGAGCGCGTCCATCATATGCAGGTAATGGGCCCAGATTCTGCCCAGTCTTCCCAGGGATGCATGGTCGCGTAGGCACTCACGCAGGTCTGTTGCAAGTCAGGGCGCGGCCCATTGCGGTAATGACGATCCAGGGTTTCAGCGTAGCTGTCGCGCTCATCACCGAACACTTGACGGAAAGGCTCCAGCCAGTGGCTGTTGGCGCTCAGGCGATCCCAGCAATGCCGAGCAGGCCAGGCATTGGCTGTTGCGAAAGAATAACGACTGGCCGCAGCGGCACGCCCAGACCTTGCCGTTACGGGCAGGCCCTGACGGCGCGCCGAGGCGCGAACTGAGCTGTTCGAAGAAACGGTACACGGCGATCCCGGACATGAATACACGATGCCCCGTTGCCGTTGTCCAGGAGAACCGGGGGCATGTCTCTGAACATGCCCGGGCAGAAATCGTTCAATCCACCTCAGACGCTGAGGTGGTGTTTGGCCAGGAAAGCCACAAATGCCGCCTCATCCAATACCTTCAAGCCCAGCTCACTGGCCTTCGCCAATTTCGAACCGGCGCCAGGCCCAGCCACGACGCAATGGGTTTTCGCAGACACCGAGCCCGCCACCTTGGCACCGAGGCTTTCGAGCTTTTCCTTGGCTACGTCACGACTCATCAATTCCAGGGAACCGGTGAGGACCCAGGTATGACCCGCCTCGGGCAAGCCCTCCACGATTTTTTTCTCGCTCTGCCAATGCATGCCAAAGTCCTTGAGCTGCTGCTCGATGGCCAGCGCCCGGCGGGCATTGTCTTCGACGTCAAAGAAGTCACGCACGGCCTTGGCCTGCTTTTCTGCCAAGGCTTGGCGCATGTCCAGCCAATCGGCGTTGATCACTGCCTCCAGGGAACCGAATTTGTCCGCCAGTTTCTGCGCAGCCCCCGGCCCAACGGAAGGCACGTGCAACTTGTCGAGCAAACCGCCGAGGGTGGTACTGGCGGCGAACTCGGCACTCAGGTCGCCCTGCTCCTGTAGGACCAACCCGCACTCGTCGACGGACAACAGCGCGCCAATCACCTGCTGGTTATGGCTGTCCTCAAAGAAGCCATGAATCTCGTGCGCGACTTCCAGACCCACATCCGGCAAGTACGTCAGCACTTCCGGCAAGGCCCGCTGCACACGCTCAAGGGAGGCCAGGGAGCGCGCCAGCACCTTGGCGGTTTCCTCGCCCACATCGGGAATACCCAGAGCGTAGATAAAGCGCGCCAGGGTCGGCTTCTTGCTGCTTTCGATGGCAGCGATCAGCTTCTTGCTGGAAATATCGGCAAAGCCTTCCAGATCGATAATGTGCTCATACTTGAGCTTGTAGAGATCCGCCGGCGAGGCGATCAGTTTTTCATCCACCAGTTGCTCAATGGTCTTGTCGCCCAGACCCTCGATATCCATGGCCCGTCGCGACACAAAATGGATAATCGCCTGCTTGAGCTGCGCACCACAGGCCAGTCGCCCGACACACCGGTACACCGCGCCCTCGCTGACGGTTTCCTTGCCCTTGCTGCGCTTGACCAGTTGCGTGCGCTCAACGCGGGAACCACAGACCGGACAGCTTTCGGGAATGTGCACAGGCCGGGCACCTTCCGGGCGACGCTCGATGACCACCTGTACCACCTGCGGGATCACGTCACCGGCACGGCGGATGATCACCGTATCGCCGATCATCAAGCCCAGCCGCGCCACTTCATCCATGTTGTGCAAGGTCGCGTTGGACACGATCACACCGGCTACCTTGACCGGTTTCAGGCGCGCCACTGGCGTCACGGCGCCGGTACGCCCGACCTGGAACTCGACGTCCAGCAACTCGGTCAACTCTTCCATGGCCGGGAATTTATGCGCAATCGCCCAGCGCGGCTCGCGAGCTCGGAAGCCCAGTTCACGCTGGGAAGCGATGCTGTTGACCTTGAATACAACACCGTCGATCTCATACGGCAGGCTGTTACGCCGCTCGCCAATATCCCGGTAGTATTCCAGGCAATCCTGAACCCCCTTGGCCAGCTTCAGCTCACGGCTGATCGGCAGGCCCCATTTCTTGAGCTGCTGCAGGTTGCCGATGTGGGTGTCACTGATATCGGTGGTCACGCCATAGCAGCAGAATTCCAGTGGGCGGCTGGCGGTGATCTTCGAGTCGAGCTGGCGCAAGCTGCCGGCGGCGGCATTGCGCGGATTGGCAAAGGTCTTGCCGCCGGCTTCCAGTTGCGTGGCGTTCAACCGCTCGAAACCGGCCTTGGACATAAACACTTCGCCGCGCACTTCCAGCGTCGCGGGCCAACCGGTGCCGTGTAGTTTGAGCGGGATATTACGCACCGTGCGTACGTTGACACTGATGTCTTCGCCGGTGGTGCCGTCGCCGCGGGTGGCCCCGCGTACGAGCTCCCCGTCCTGATACAACAGGCTGACCGCCAGGCCATCGAGCTTGGGCTCGCAGCTGTATTCAACCGCCACGCCGCCGCCAAACAGATCACCCACCGGCAGATCCAGCCCTTCGGTGACCCGGCGATCGAATTCCAGCAGGGTGGTTTCATCAAAGGCGTTGCCCAGGCTGAGCATCGGGATTTCATGCCGTACCTGAGTGAACGCCGACAGCGCCACACTGCCCACACGCTGAGTCGGTGAGTCGCGGGTGACCAGATCCGGGTGCTCGGCTTCCAGCGCCTTGAGTTCGTGAAACAACCGGTCATATTCGGCGTCCGGGATGCTCGGCTCGTCCAGGACATGGTACCGGTAGTTGTGTTGATCCAGTTCAGCACGCAATTCAAGAATGCGGGTGTGGGCGGCGGTCATGGGTGTTCTCTCATAAAGCAAAAGAGCAGCCGAAGCTGCTCAATATGTTAGTGCACGTATTCTATCGACAACGCTTAAGATCGAACCTCAGCGTTTCTGTGTCAGGGCGCGACGTTCGAACTCTACGATCCGTTGACGGTAGTGTTCGATAGTCTGGGCGGTGAGCACGCTGCGCTGGTCATCCTTGAGCTCGCCGTTCAGTTCCTGGGACAGCTTGCGCGCTGCAGCCACCATCACGTCAAACGCCTGTTTCGGGTGACGCGGTCCTGGCAACCCAAGGAAGAAGCTCACAGCGCGGGTACTGAAATGGTCGATATCGTCCAGGTCAAACGTCCCCGGCTTCACCGCATTGGCCATGGAGAACAGGACTTCACCGTTGCCAGCCATGCTTTCGTGGCGGTGAAAAATATCCATCTCACCAAAACGCAGGCCGCTTTCCAGAATGTTCTGCAGCAAGGCCGGCCCCTTGAAACCACTCTCGTCGCGGCAGATCACGCTGATCACCAGCACTTCTTCAGCCGCCGGCTGATCCTTGGTGGTCTCGCGTGCAGCACCCTTGGACGGCGCCTCGTCCGGGAAATCGTCGTCACGGCTGCTGAAGCTCGGGCCGTCTTCCAGATCCAGATTCAGGTCGCCCTGAGAGGGCTCGCTGGCGCTACGCTTGCCGCGCTTGGAAGAGGGCTCGCGCGCTTCACGCAAGGGCGCGCTCATCGACGGCAGATCGTGCTCGTCCAATTGCGGCTCTTTATGGGTATCCAGGACACGCGGCGGCCCAAGCAACTCGGCACCGTCGTCGTCAGACAGATTGGACAAGTTTCGATCCAGGCGGAATTTCAGCTTGCCTTTGCCGCCGCGCATACGGCGCCAGCCATCAAAAAGAATACCGGCAATCACAATAATGCCGATGAGGATCAGCCACTCGCGCAGACCGATTTCCATGTAATCCCTTGCCTCTATAAAAAATGCTGAAAAATAAGGGGTTTAGCACTGTGCAAACCGCTTTAAAACGTGGCGCCAACTCTATGTTCTGAATGGCGTTTTGCCCACGCATACGAAAAATTGACATTAAACTAGCACGACCAAAGATAACTTTACACAGTTGCCGCGAAATGTGTCGATTTACGAGCTTTCGCCAACCGGGGCAATTTCATACGGTACCGGCCAACGGTGCGCTACACACCCCAAGCCAAAAGCTTTACGCCGACCCGTTTGCAACGCACCGCTAGGCGTCCACCATCGCCATCGCTTCCTCGACATCCACCGCCACCAGTCGCGAACACCCGGGCTCGTGCATCGTCACCCCCATCAATTGATCAGCCATTTCCATGGCGATCTTGTTATGGGTGATGTAGATGAACTGCACCGTCTGGGACATTTCTTTGACCAGTCGGGCATAACGTCCAACGTTAGCGTCATCCAGTGGCGCATCCACTTCATCGAGCATGCAGAACGGCGCCGGGTTCAACTTGAAGATGGCAAATACCAGGGCCAATGCGGTCAGTGCCTTTTCGCCACCGGACAACAAATGGATGGTGCTGTTCTTCTTGCCCGGAGGCCGCGCCATGATCGTTACCCCTGTATCGAGTAGATCTTCGCCCGTCAGTTCCAAGTAAGCGCTGCCACCACCGAAAACTTTTGGAAATAACGCCTGTAAACCGCCATTAATCTGATCAAAGGTATCTTTGAAACGATTACGGGTTTCCTTGTCGATCTTGCGAATCACGTTTTCCAGGGTGTCCAGGGCTTCCACCAGATCGGCGTCCTGCGCATCCAGATAACGTTTACGCTCGGACTGCTGCTGATATTCATCGATGGCCGCGAGGTTGATCGCCCCCAGACGCTGGATCCGCGCGGCAATCCGCTCAAGCTCTTCTTCGGCCTCTTTCTCGCTGGCCTGGGCAGTCAGGGTATTGAGCACGCCGTGCAGGTCGTAGCCGTCTTCCAGCAGTTGGTCCTGCAAGGATTTGCGTCGCACCGTCAACGCTTGCCATTCCATGCGCTGCTGTTCGAGCTGGCCGCGGATCAGTTGCGACTGCTGCTCGGCCTGGGTCCGACGCTTTTCCGCGTCACGCAGCTCACGGTCGGCATCTTCCAGGGCGATCTGCGCCGTCTTGAGTTCCTCGTCGACGCTCATGCGCTTGTCGAGCAACTCTTCAAGCTTGAGCCGCAACTCTTCCAGCGGGGCTTCGCCCTCCTCCAGATTGAGGCTCAGTTGCTCACGCTTTTCCGTCAAGCGCTCGGATTGCATCTCCAGGCGCTCAAGGGCCTGGCGCGTGGAGTCGTGCTGCGCGCGCAGGGAGCCCAGGCGAACCGCCAACTGGTGAGCATGATCCTTGTGCTGACGGGCTTCCTGGCGCACGCGATCCAGACGCTCACGCTGGCTGTCTCGCTGGGCCAGCAACAGCTCACGCTGCTCGGTGTCGAGGGCCATGCTGTCGAGGGCATCCTGCAGTTGCAGGCGTGCTTCACCGACTTGCTCATGCTCCAAGGCCCGCTGCTCGCCCATCTCCGCCACTTCTTCGTCGAGACGGGTACGGCGCAGGGTCAACTGCTCGACCTTGGCCTTGCTCGCCGAGAGCTGGGCTTTCAATTCGCCTTGCTGACGGGCTTCATCCTGCAACAGGCGGCGCAAGTGTTCACGACCGGTCTCTTGTTGGCGCTGAGTAGCACGCAGGGTCTGCAATTGGGTTTCGAGGGACTCAAGCGTGGCTTCGCGCTCTTCGCGCTCGGCGCTCAGGTTGACGATTTCCTGACCCCGGGCCAGCACGCCGCTCTCGGCCTCGCTGGCCCGGCGCACCCGCAGGAAGTGCCGGCCGACCCAATAGCCATCACGGCTGATCAGGCTTTCCCCGGCGCCGAGCTGACCGCGCAGGGCCAGCGCCTGCTCCAGGGATTCCACCGGCCTGACCTGGCCGAGCCACGGTGACAGATCAATCGCCGTCTCGACCTTGTCCAGCAAGCTGCCCGGCACGCGCGCACCCTCTGCGGCGGGGCTGAGCAAGCGCAAGTCACCTTGGGCAAAACCGGCCAGGTCGAAACCGCCAAAATCATCCACCAGCACCGCTTGCAGGTCGGCGCCCAGCACGGTTTCCACCGCCAATTCCCAACCGGCCTCGACTTTCAAGCCCTCGGCCAGGCGCGGACGTTCGGCCAACTGCTGATCGCGTAGCCATTGTGCGGTGCCGGTGCCCGGATCCAGGGCCGCTTGCTGCAAGGCTTCAAGGGACGCCAGGCGCCCGTTAAGCCGCTGCAAGTCACCTTGCGCCTGCTGCTGGGCCTGAGTCGCGTGCTGCAGCGCCTGGCGCAATTGCTCCAGGCGTTCCACTTGTTGTTCTTCGCTGGCTTCCAGCTCTTCGAGGGTCATTTCGCTCTCGGCCAGTTGCTCGCTCAATTCCAGGATCGCCGCGTCTTCCGGGTCGGCGGCAAGCAATACGCGTTCTTCCTGCAACCGCCGCTGACGCTCAGCCAGGCGCTCCATACTGGTTTCCAGCTGCTGGATGCGCGACTGCTGCACCTCGGCCTGGCGACGGGGCTCGGCGGAACGCAGGTTGAAAGCATCCCACTGCTCCTGCCAGCCGTGCATGGTGGTTTCTGCTTCTTCGAGCGCTGCGGCGGCTTCTTCGGCAGCGGCACTGGTGATTTCCTGCTCGGGGGTGAGCATGTCCAGCTCTTCGCCCAGGGTCAGCAGCAACGTACGGTCGTGCCCCAGATGCGATTCGGTTTCCAGCCGCGCGCGTTCGGCTTCCTTCAGGTCGTCCTGCAACTGCCGTAACCGTTGCTGGCCATGCTGGATACTCTGTTCCACGCGGGCGATATCGCCACCCACCGAATAAAAACGCCCCTGTACCAGGTTGAAGCGCTCGGACAGATCATGATGACCATCGCGGAGCCGCTCGATGCTGGCGTCGGCGTTGCGCTGCTCGGCGACCAAGGCTTCGAAGCTGATTTCCTGGGTGCCAATGATCGCTTCGCGCTGACCCACCTGATCGTTCAAGGCTTGCCAGCGCAACGCCGACAGTTGCGCCTTGAGCTGGCGCTCCTCGCCTTTATATTCCTGATACTTCTCGGCCGCCTGGGCCTGGCGGTGCAGGCGTTCCAACTGGCGCTCCAGCTCTTCACGCAGGTCGGTCAGGCGCGCCAGGTTTTCATGGGTGCGGCGGATACGGTTCTCGGTTTCACGGCGGCGCTCCTTGTATTTGGAGATGCCCGCCGCTTCTTCGATAAAATTGCGCAAGTCCTCGGGCTTGGCCTCGATCAGCTTGGAGATCATGCCTTGCTCGATGATCGAGTAGCTGCGCGGGCCCAAACCGGTGCCGAGAAAGATATCGGTAATGTCCCGGCGCCGGCACTTGGTGCCGTTGAGGAAGTAACTGTTCTGGCTGTCGCGGGTCACTTTGCGGCGAATGGAAATTTCCGCATAGGCCGCGTACTCGCCGATCAGGGTGCCGTCGGAGTTGTCGAACACCAGTTCGATGCTGGCCTGGCTCACCGGCTTGCGGCTGGTGGAGCCATTGAAGATGACGTCGGTCATCGACTCGCCACGCAGGTTTTTCGCGGAGCTCTCGCCCATCACCCAGCGCACGGCGTCGATGATATTCGACTTGCCACAGCCATTGGGCCCTACCACTGCCGCCATGTTACTGGGGAAGTTCACCGTGGTCGGGTCGACGAAGGATTTGAACCCCGCCAGCTTGATGCACTTGAGCCGCACGCTTAGGCATCCGCCAAGGCAGCGATAACCAACGAAGCGCTGCGCTGGCAATAGGCTGACAGCACCAGGCGAATCTGCGGCAAATCACGCGCAAGTACGGCGGCGAGCAATTGCTCGAACAGCTCCAGGTATTCACTCATGGACGTTTTGCGCTGATCCAGGGCCAGGTAATAGGCACGGTTCATCGCCGGCTGCAGGTTTTCGACGGTTTCCTGCAGGTACGGATTATTGGCAAAGGGATAGGCCGCACGCATTACGCTGAAGCACTCTTCAACGAAAGCGCGGATGTCCTGACGCTCGAAATTGCTCACCAGGCGTTGCTGGATCTGCACGAACGGCGCCATGTCGACCTGCGTCTGCCAACCTTCGGCAACCGCGTTGCCCAACAGGATGTACAGCTCGCTCATCAACGTACACAGGCTCTGCACCTTGTGGGCGGTGAGTTCGGTAACGTGCGCGCCACGGCGCGGCAGGATGGCGATCAAGTGCCGGCGTTCGAGGATCAGCAAGGCTTCGCGCACGGAACCACGACTGACATTCAGCGCCAGCGTGACCTTTTGCTCCTGGATCCGCTCCCCAGGCTTGAGATCGCCACGAATGATACGTTCGGCGAGGTGGTGAGCGATTTGCTCGGCAAGACTATCCGGCGCCTTGAACGTCATGTTTTCCCTTCAAAATCTTCGATCGGTACAAGGGCGGCAGTGTAGCGCAATTGCCTGCTGATGGCGCACGGCCAACGCCGCTGAATTTGGCATGCAACAAGCAGAGATTAAAGGCCAAAAGCCCGTAAGAACGGCGTCTTCAAAGATCTGAACCATAATCAAAGGTGTTGAAATCGCAATTTCTTGACCTTTCGGTCAGAAAATCATTGACCGAAAAGTCAGACATGACTAGATTCGGCGCAAAGCGGTTAACAACAATAATGAGTCTGCGAGGCCTTCCGTGATCCAGTTTTTACTCAACCAGGAGCTCCGTAGCGAGCACGACCTGGACCCGAACCTGACGGTGCTCAACTACTTGCGTGAGCACTTGGGAAAATCCGGTACCAAGGAAGGCTGCGCCAGCGGTGACTGTGGCGCCTGCACCGTGGTGGTCGGCGAACTGCACACCGATGAGCAAGGCGTAGAGCAGATTCGCTATCGCAGTCTCAACTCATGCCTGACCTTTGTTTCGTCCCTGCACGGCAAACAACTGATCAGTGTTGAAGACCTCAAGCATCAGGACCGACTGCACAGCGTGCAACAGGCCATGGTCGAATGCCACGGCTCGCAATGCGGCTTCTGCACCCCTGGCTTTGTGATGTCGCTGTTTGCCCTGCAAAAAAACAGCGACGCGCCTGACAGTGCCAAGGCCCACGAAGCGCTGGCCGGCAATCTGTGTCGTTGCACCGGGTATCGCCCGATCCTTGCCGCCGCCGAACAGGCCTGTTGCAACAAGCCCCAGGACCAGTTCGACAGCCGCCAAGCCGAAACCATCGCCCGCCTCAAAGCCATCGCCCCGACGCAGACCGGCGAGTTGAACAGTGGCGACAAGCGCTGCCTGGTGCCATTGACCGTCGCCGACCTGGCCGATCTCTACGACGCCTATCCCCAAGCTCGCCTGCTGGCTGGCGGCACCGACCTGGCGCTGGAGGTCACGCAATTACACCGCGTACTGCCGGTGATGATCTACGTCGGCAATATCGAAGAGATGAAGCGCATCGACAGCTTTGACGATCGCCTGGAGATCGGCGCCGCCACCACGCTGTCCGATTGCTACACCGCGCTGAACCATGAATACCCGGACTTCGGTGAACTGCTGCAGCGCTTCGCCTCCCTGCAAATCCGCAACCAAGGCACCCTCGGCGGCAACATCGGCAACGCCTCGCCCATTGGCGACTCACCGCCGCTGCTGATCGCGCTGGGGGCACAGATCGTGCTGTGCAAGGGCGACACCCGCCGCACCCTGACGCTGGAAGACTACTTCATCGACTACCGCGTCACGGCCCGTCAGGACAGCGAATTCATCGAGAAGATCATCGTGCCCAAGGGCGTGCCGCTGTTTCGCGCATACAAGGTTTCCAAGCGCCTGGACGATGATATTTCCGCAGTCTGCGCAGCCTTCAACCTACGACTCGACAACGGTGTGATTGCTGATGCACGTGTCGCGTTCGGTGGCATGGCCGCCATTCCCAAGCGCGCCAAGCACTGCGAAACAGCGTTGATCGGCGCCGTGTGGAACGCCGCCACCGTGGAAAACGCCTGCGTCGCGCTGGCCGAGGATTTCACCCCACTGTCGGACTTCCGCGCCAGCAAGGAATACCGCCTGCTCAGCGCGCAAAACCTGCTGCGCAAATACTTCATCGAACTGCAAACGCCGCACATCGAGACTCGGGTGACCGCTTATGTCTAACCATCACGCCGTGGAAAAATCCCAGGCCGAACTCGCCGAACTGTTTGCCAAGGACCTGACCTCCGGGGTCGGTCGCAGCGTCAAGCATGACAGTGCGGCCAAGCATGTGTCGGGCGAGGCGCAGTACATCGACGACCGCCTGGAGTTTCCCAACCAGTTGCACCTGTATGCGCGCCTGTCAGACCGCGCCCACGCGAAAATCCTCAGCATCGACACCGCGCCCTGCTACGCCTTTGAAGGGGTGCGTATCGTCATCACTCATCACGATGTGCCAGGCCTGAAAGACATTGGCCCGCTGTTGCCGGGTGATCCGCTGCTGGCCATCGACGACGTGCAATTTGTCGGGCAACCGGTGCTGGCCGTCGCTGCTCGCGACCTGGAAACCGCACGCAAGGCCGCGATGGCCGCAGTGATCGAATACGAAGACCTGGAACCGGTGCTGGACGTGGTTGAAGCCTTGCGCAAACGCCATTTCGTCCTCGACAGCCATACCCATCAGCGCGGCGATTCGGCCGGTGCCCTGGCCACCGCCAAGCACCGTATCCAGGGCTCACTGCACATTGGCGGCCAGGAACACTTCTATCTGGAAACCCAGATCTCTTCGGTGATGCCCACCGAAGACGGCGGCATGATCGTTTATTGCTCCACCCAGAACCCCACCGAAGTGCAAAAGCTGGTGGCCGAAGTGCTGGACGTGTCGATGAACAAGATTGTGGTCGACATGCGCCGCATGGGCGGTGGTTTTGGCGGCAAGGAAACCCAGGCGGCGAGCCCGGCGTGCCTGTGTGCGGTAGTCGCGCACCTCACCGGCCAGCCGACCAAGATGCGCCTGCCACGGGTCGAAGACATGCTGATGACCGGCAAGCGTCACCCGTTCTATATCGAATACGACGTCGGCTTCGACGACAGCGGCCGCCTGCACGGCATTCAACTGGAACTGGCCGGCAACTGCGGCTGCTCGCCGGATCTTTCGGCGTCGATTGTCGACCGCGCGATGTTCCACTCCGACAACTCGTATTACCTGGGCGACGCCACGGTGAACGGCCATCGCTGCAAGACCAACACTGCGTCCAACACCGCCTATCGCGGTTTCGGTGGCCCGCAAGGCATGGTCGCGATCGAAGAGGTGATGGACGCCATCGCCCGTCACCTCGTCCTCGATCCGCTGGCCGTGCGCAAGGTCAACTACTACGGCAAGACCGAACGCAACGTCACTCACTACTACCAGACCGTCGAGCACAACATGCTTGAGGAGATGACTGCCGAACTCGAGGCCAGCAGCCAGTATGCCGAGCGCCGCGAGGCGATCCGGCGCTATAACGCCAACAGCCCGATCCTGAAAAAAGGCCTGGCGCTGACACCGGTGAAGTTCGGCATTTCCTTTACCGCCAGCTTCCTCAATCAGGCCGGCGCCTTGATCCATATCTACACCGACGGCAGCATCCACTTGAACCACGGTGGCACCGAGATGGGCCAGGGCTTGAACACCAAGGTCGCGCAAGTGGTGGCCGAAGTGTTCCAGGTGGAGATCGACCGGGTGCAGATCACCGCCACCAATACCGACAAGGTGCCCAATACCTCGCCGACCGCAGCCTCCAGCGGCGCCGACCTGAACGGCAAGGCAGCACAAAACGCTGCCGAGACCATCAAGCAACGCCTGGTAGAGTTTGCGGCCCGCAAGTTCGAGGTCAGCGAGGCCGAGGTGGAGTTCCACAACGGCCATGTACGCATACGCGATCAGATCCTGACGTTCGAAGCGCTGATCCAACAGGCGTATTTTGCCCAGGTGTCGCTGTCCAGCACCGGTTTCTACAAAACCCCGAAAATTTTCTACGACCGCAGCCAGGCGCGGGGCCGGCCGTTCTATTACTTCGCTTTCGGCGCAGCCTGTTGCGAAGTGATCGTCGATACGCTGACCGGCGAATACAAGATGCTGCGCACCGATATCCTTCACGATGTGGGCGCTTCGCTGAACCCGGCCATCGACATCGGCCAGGTCGAGGGCGGCTTTATCCAGGGCATGGGTTGGCTGACCATGGAAGAACTGGTGTGGAACAACAAAGGCAAATTGATGACCAGCGGTCCGGCCAGCTACAAGATCCCGGCGGTGGCCGATATGCCGCTGGACCTGCGGGTGAAGCTGGTAGAGAACCGCAAGAACCCGGAAGACACGGTGTTTCATTCCAAGGCCGTGGGTGAGCCGCCGTTCATGCTCGGAATTGCCTCGTGGTGCGCGATCAAGGATGCCGTGGCAAGCCTGGGTGACTATCGCCACCAGCCGAAGATCGATGCACCAGCGACGCCCGAACGCGTGTTGTGGGGCTGTGAGCAGATGCGCCAGTTGCAGGCCGCGAAGACCGTTGAGGCTGAAACCGAGATGGCGTCGCTTTAGGACCGAGGTGCTGCCATCGCAGGCAAGCCAGTTCCCACATTTGACGGTGTTTACAGATCAAAATGTGGGAGTGGGCTTGCCCGCGATGACGGCCTGGCAGACAACAGAAATGTTGAGGTGAACATGAACAACTGGATCAGCGCCCTCGCCGACCTGCAACTCCAGGGTGAACCCTGTGTGTTGGTGACGATCATCGAAGAACTCGGCTCCACGCCGCGCAATGCCGGCTCGAAAATGGTGATCAGCGCGGAACATGCCTTCGATACCATCGGCGGCGGACATCTGGAATACAAGGCGATGCAGATCGCACGCGACATGCTCGCCCGCGGCCAGCAAAACACCCATCTGGAGCGCTTTAGCCTGGGCGCCAGCCTCGGCCAGTGCTGCGGTGGGGTGACCGTGCTGCTGTTCGAGCCCATGGGCCAGGTCCAGGCGCAGATCGCTGTGTTTGGCGCAGGCCACGTCGGCCGCGCGCTCGTGCCGCTGCTGGCGAGCCTGCCTTGCCGTGTGCGCTGGATCGACTCCAGGGAGCAGGAATTTCCGGCGCATATCCCCCGAGGCGTGCGTAAAATCGTCAGCGAAGAGCCCGTGGATGAAGTCGATGATTTGCCGGCCGGCAGTTACTGCATCGTCATGACCCATAATCACCAGCTCGACCTGGAGTTGACCGCCGCCCTGCTCAAGCGCAACGACTTTGCCTATTTCGGCCTGATCGGCTCGAAGACCAAGCGGGTCAAGTTTGAACACCGCCTGCGTGAGCGTGGCTTTGAGGCCGCGCAGTTACAACGCATGCGTTGCCCGATGGGGTTGACTGAGGTCAAAGGCAAATTACCCGTGGAAATTGCCATCTCCATCGCCGGCGAAATCATCGCCCTCTATAACGCCAATTTCGGTCAGCAGACTGCAAGCGCCGAACCTATTGCCAAGTTGCTGCCAGCCTCGCGCCGCAGCCATGCCGCCCACTAAGACGCCAAGAATCGAGACGACCATGCCTTTGACTCGCAAAGCCTACCGTGCCGCCATTTTGCACAGCATCGCCGACCCCGCCGAAGTGGGCATCGAAGCCTCCTATGAGTATTTCGAAGACGGCCTGCTGGTGATCGATAACGGCCAGATCAGCGCCCTGGGCCATGCCAGCGAGTTGCTGCCGACGCTGGCCGCCGACATCGAAATCACCCACTACCAGGATGCGCTGATTACCCCCGGCCTGATCGACACCCATATTCACCTGCCGCAGACCGGCATGGTCGGCGCGTACGGTGAACAGCTGCTGGATTGGCTCAACACCTACACCTTTCCTTGCGAGAGCCAGTTCGCTGACAAGGCTCACGCCGAAGAAGTCGCGGATATCTTCATCAAGGAATTGCTGCGCAATGGCACCACCACTGCGCTGGTGTTCGGCAGCGTGCATCCGCAATCGGTGAATGCATTCTTCGAAGCGGCGGAAAAACTCGACCTGCGGATGATCGCCGGCAAGGTCATGATGGACCGCAACGCGCCGGACTATCTGACCGATACCGCCGAATCCGGCTATCAGGAAAGCAAGATGCTGATCGAGCGCTGGCACGGCAAGGGCCGTTTGCACTACGCGGTGACGCCGCGTTTCGCGCCTACCAGCACCCCTGAACAATTGACCCTGGCCGGGCAACTGCTGGGGGAATACCCGGACCTGTACATGCAGACCCACATCAGTGAAAACCTGCAGGAAGTGGCTTGGGTCAAGGAGCTGTTCCCGGAACGCAGCGGTTATCTGGACGTGTACGACCATTACAAGCTGCTGGGGGAACGCTCGGTATTCGCTCACGGCGTCCACCTGTGTGACGACGAGTGTGCACGCTTGGCGCAAGCCGGCTCGGCGGTTGCGTTCTGCCCGACCTCGAACTTCTTCCTCGGCAGCGGCTTGTTCAACTTGCCGATGGCGGAAAAGCACAAGCTCAATGTCGGCCTCGGCACCGACGTCGGGGGCGGAACCAGTTTCTCGCTGCTCCAGACGCTGAACGAAGCGTACAAAGTGATGCAACTGCAGGGCGCGCGGTTGAGCCCGTTCAAGTCGCTGTACCTGGCCACCCTCGGCGGCGCGCGGGCACTGCGCCTGGAAGACCGGATCGGCACCCTGCAACCGGGCACCGACGCGGACTTCCTGGTGCTGGACTACAACGCGACACCGCTGCTCAGCTATCGCCTGAAGCAGGCGAACAACATCGCCGAGACGTTGTTTGTGTTGATGACGTTGGGGGATGATCGGGCGGTGCTGCAGACGTATGCGGCGGGTCAACTGGTCCATCAACGCTGATCTTAAACCCGACACAAACAAATGTGGGAGCGGGCTTGCTCGCGATAGCGTTGGGTCAGTCACTTTATGTGTGCCTGATACACCGCATCGCGAGCAAGCCCGCTCCCACATTTTTTGCTCGGTTTACAACTTGATCGGAGAGCGCCCTGGCTTTTTGGTCTGCAGCAAATGCGAGAACACCGCGTGCAGGTCGTCCGAGGCGCTTTCCTCATCGAGGTTGAGTTTGCTGTCGATGTGGTCCATGTGGTGCATCATCAGGTTCACCGCGAGGGTTGCATCCCGGGCTTGGATGGCATCGATCAGTTGGGTGTGCTCGTCGTAGGAGCAATGTGAGCGGTTGCCACTTTCATACTGGGCGATGATCAACGAGGTCTGGGACACAAGGCTGCGCTGGAAGCTGATCAGCGGCGCGTTCTTCGCCGCCTCGGCCAGCTTCAGGTGGAACTCGCCGGAAAGCCGGATACCTGCCCCACGATCACCGCGCGAGAAGCTGTCGCGCTCGTCGTTGACCATCTGCCGCAACTCGAGCAGTTCGTCGGCCGTCGCATGCTGAACGGCCAACTCGGTAATCGCCCGCTCCACCAGACGCCGCGCCATGAATACCTGGCGAGCCTCTTCGATACTCGGGCTGGCAACCACGGCGCCGCGGTTAGGCCGCAGCAATACCACGCCTTCATGGGCCAACCGCGACAACGCACGGCGAATGATGGTGCGGCTGACGCCAAAGATCTCGCCCAGTGCTTCTTCACTCAATTTGGTACCGGGCGCCAGGCGTTGTTCAAGGATCGCCTCGAAAATATGCGCATAGACGATATCGTCCTGGGTTCCACTGCGGCCGGCCTTACCGGCTCGCGGCTGTTTCTTGAGGGGCTGCAACTGTTCGTTCATGGGCACTCGGATCGGGAGAACGGCGGCGAATTGACGTGGACTGTAATACGGTACAGCTAGGTCGCTGACAAGTATCGCGTAAAAACAGCGCATATTGTACACAACCCGCTGCGCCAACACACTGTACGGCTGTTTACGCGGTCGGCTGTATTGCAATGAACAGTTACGTTTGAGTTTAGGCTTGAATCTGTAATTTCCCAGGTAAAAAAAGGAACCCCATCGCATGTCCGACGCGACCCAAGCGCCGCTGCGCCCATTGGCCGACACTTCGCCCGCGGCCATCGTCGCCGGATTTATCGCCATGATGACTGGCTACACCAGCTCCCTGGTGCTGATGTTCCAGGCCGGCCAGGCTGCCGGCCTGTCCAGCGGGCAAATTTCCTCGTGGATCTGGGCGCTTTCGATCGGCACGGCGGTCTGCAGCATCGGCTTGTCGTTGCGCTATCGCACGCCGATCACGATTGCCTGGTCGACTCCCGGCGCCGCGCTACTGATCACCAGCCTGGGCGGCGTCAGTTACGGCGAAGCCATCGGTGCCTACATTACCTGCGCAGTGCTGGTGACGATCTGTGGGCTGACCGGCAGTTTTGAAAAACTGGTCAGGCGCATCCCCGCGTCCCTGGCGGCGGCCTTGCTGGCGGGAATCCTATTCAAGATCGGCAGCGAAATATTCGTCGCGGCGCAACATCGCACGGCGTTGGTGCTGGGGATGTTTTTCACCTACCTGATCGTCAAGCGCATGTCGCCGCGCTATGCCGTATTGGCAGCGCTGCTGGTCGGCACGGCGTTGTCCGGCCTGATGGGGCTGCTGGACTTCAGCGGCTTCCACCTGGAAGTCGCGACACCCGTCTGGACCACGCCGCACTTCTCTCTGGCCGCGACCATCAGCATCGGTATTCCGCTGTTCGTGGTGGCAATGACCTCGCAGAACATGCCAGGCGTCGCAGTACTGCGGGCCGACGGTTACAACGTCCCTGCCTCGCCCTTGATCACCGCCACCGGCCTGGCCTCGCTGGTATTGGCCCCTTTCGGCTCCCACGGTATCAACCTGGCAGCCATCAGCGCAGCCATCTGCACCGGGCCCCACGCCCATGAAGACCGCAACAAGCGCTATACCGCCGCGGTCTGGTGCGGGGTTTTCTACGGGATTGCCGGCGTATTCGGTGCGACATTGGCGGCGCTGTTTGCAGCACTGCCCAAGGAACTGGTGCTGTCGATTGCGGCGTTGGCGTTGTTTGGCTCGATCATCAATGGCCTGAGCATTGCCATGAATGAGCCCAAGGAGCGGGAAGCGGCGCTGATCACCTTTATGGTCACTGCGTCGGGTCTGACACTGTTTTCGATCGGCTCGGCGTTCTGGGGAATTGTCGCGGGGGTGGTGACGCTGGTGATTCTGAACGTGCGCAAGGCTTGATTGTGTCTACCCTGAAACGAAACAGCGACCCGCTGTTCTTCGCTGACCGAACCGGCGCAGGTCATCGACAAGGGCATCCCGACTGCTGGGTTACTTGCCCACGTCATGATCGCGAAGTTCGCTGAAAACCGCCACGGCGGCTTTAGCAACTACGTTATCTGTCCTTGAAGCAACGCAGCAAGTGGAGCGGTTCCCGCCGCCACTCGCTGCCTCTCTCCGCCTACAGCGGTTAAATACTCTGTGCTCTATGAGTAATCCACAATGAAGATAAGAGGAATCGTGACCAGTCACGACGAACAAGGGAACTCCGTGTTCGTTTCAGATGACTACGCCCCAAGAGCCCAATCCTTTGTCTCATTCCCTGGACACGCCATGGCACAGTTATGGACGACACCAGCGAATCCGGTACGCCTCGAACAAGAACGCGATCCCACGCTTGATTACGCTTCGCTGATTCCTCCCCAGGGAGGCACCAGCCTCGCCATGTTTAATTTTCCACCTGACTCGGTCATGCAGAATCCCATCGATGGTGCCCGGGCCTATGAGGAGCTGGGCGCCGCATTGCCTGGCCTGATCGAAAGCTTTGAACCGCAAAATCCGGGCATGCACACCACCCCCCACCATCGATTACGGAATCATTCTGGAGGGCGAGATGTGGCTGGAACTGGACAACGGTGAGAGCCGCCTCGTGAAGACCGGCGAGATCGTAATTCAAAGAGGCACACGACACGCGTGGCGGAACAAAAGTGACCGGATTGCCCGAGCACTGTTTGTGATGATCGGCTCATCACGTTAAGTGCTACATGCCTTGTAGTTTCTGTGTTTTCACCACACTGGTGTAAGGAAGTTTTATGGCCACGGTCGTTCATCGTTTGCTCGGTATCTCTGGCAGCCACGCTGTCCCGGGTGATCTGCGGCCCCCAAATCGTAATTCCCGGCGTCAATGAAAAAATTCAAGACGGTAAATTCGCCGATGAAACTACGATCGACTTCATGCTCACAGCTGTCGACAACTTGATACAAGAAATAAACCTTCTGCGCAGCGCTCCATAATCTGAGTGAATTCACTCATCACACTCCTAGTGGCCAGGAACATTCGTTTTGCTCGGTTTGCCTTTGAGCTAGAACACGTTCAGCGGGTTCGTTTTGAGGTAACCGTCCGGCGAAGTCACCTAGGCAGTTCGGTTCAGGTGACTCATGTGGAATCCAGATGATGTGCTCCGGCTGCTGCACCGTCAGCGTATCGCGACCAGGACTTGCTCAAGAGAATCCCTGGTAATCGCTCAAGCGGTGTGATGCAGCTACCGTTGAATCAGTTGGAGAAGGTGTCTCTGAATATGCCGTAGGTGACGAGGTGAACGTCATACCAGCGTTCTCTTTTGCGGATTACGGCATGTATGGAGAGCTCGTCGTCGCACCGGTTCACGCGTTTGTGAAGCAGCCAGTAGGTGTATCAACATTCCCCGAAACTAAACCAATTAAAATACAAAGCTATGCCCCAACTCTCCCTCCATCCACTCTAGAAATCGCCTGACCCTAGGAAAGCTGGAGTGTGCTTTTGGAAAAACCAGATGATGCGCAGCTACGGGTGAACTCAGTGCTTGCGGCGCGACCTCAACCAACGCACCGCTGGCGAGATACTTCTGCGCCAGCAACGTACTTTCGAGAGCGAATCCCAAGCCGTGGCTCGCTGCTTCGAGCGTCATATATGACCGATCGAAGCTCAAAGCGTAGGGATTCTCCGGGCGCGCCAAACCATGTTGCGCAAACCACTCCGGCCACCTGAGCAAGGTCGCCTCAGAAAGAATCAGATCCTCCGCCAGGAGATCCGCTGCGCTGTTAATAGGACAACGAGAAAGTAGCTTCGGGGAGGCCAGGACAGCGAAGGTTTCGTTACGCACAGTGCGAACCTCATAGCTGGGCCAGTTAGGTCGTCCGTGGCGAATATCGACGTCGATCTTGTCTCGGCTGAAATGCAGCGACTCGTACGAGCACGAGAGGTTTATCTGGATATCCGGATTACTGATCCGGAAAGCCTCAAGCCTGGGCATGAGCCAAAGTAGCCCGAAACTGGGGGACGAATGAAGCCTCAGGCAATCGAGACTGACGTCACTGGCTGCCCGCTCCGTCGCGACCTCCAAGCTCTGCAACAGCCCAGAGATGTCTTTGAGATACTGCTCGCCCACCGGCGTTAATGTCACCCCGCGCGCAGCCCTGACGAACAACTGTCGACCGATCATGACTTCCAATTTAGCTAACTGGTGGCTAATTGCAGAAGGCGTGAGATCAAGCACTTCAGCCGCTCGGGCGAGGTTGCCAAAACGGGCCGTTTGCTCGAAGGCTTGAATTGCTCTCAGCGGTGGGAGGTTAGATGGAGTGTGTTCGTCTTGGCGCATCAGTGCTCTGCCTATTATTTTTTGGTCGCTGGGGGGACAGAATCATTCAACCATTAGTCATTTAGAATGACGAGAGGTGAATTTTATTCATCTAGCAGTGACGTTTGCGTTATTGCTCAGCATGCCTTCCACGGACACTCTGAATCATCGATCACTGAATCGAACCATAAAAACAATCAGAGGTAACCCACATGCTTCTTCAAGGTAAAGTCGCCATCATCACTGGCGCAGCTTCGGAACGTGGCATTGGCCGCGCAACTGCCGTCACCTTCGCCAAACATGGCGCTCATGTAGTCATTCTGGATCTCGACGAGGCCGCCGCACGAGACGCAGCTGCCGCCCTCGGCGAGGGGCATCTGGGTCTTGCCGCCAACGTTGCAGACGAAACCCAGGTCAAAGAGGCCGTCGCTAAAGTCATCGAGCGATTCGGCCGGATCGACGTTCTCGTCAACAATGCCGGCATCACGCAACCCATCAAGACGTTAGACATCCGTCCCTCCGATTACGACAAAGTTCTGGATGTCAGTCTGCGCGGCACATTGTTGATGTCACAAGCCGTCATTCCCACCATGCGTACCCAGGCTTCAGGCAGCATTGTTTGTATGTCATCTGTCTCGGCTCAGCGCGGCGGCGGCATTTTCGGCGGGCCACACTACAGCGCAGCGAAAGCGGGCGTCCTTGGTCTAGGCAAAGCCATGGCGCGAGAATTTGGTTCTGACAACATCCGAGTGAACTCCATCACACCCGGTTTGATTCACACCGATATCACCGGCGGTCTGATGCAGGATGAGCGTCGCCACGCGATCATCGAAAGCATCCCGCTCGGCCGCCTGGGAGCCGCTCAGGATGTGGCAAACGCCGCGCTATTCCTCGCCAGCGACCTGTCCTCCTATCTCACCGGGATCACGCTGGATGTCAACGGCGGTATGTTGATCCACTGACATCAGTGGCGGGTCGGCATCGGCCCATGACGTTCTGGATCGAAGGTACGCCGGGCCTGTGCCGGGCGTTCTATAACAACAAGAGATCAGACAAACATGATTACCACCACCATGACGCTCGACGCTGCTGCCACGGTTCGGTCAAGCGCTTACCGTAAAACTGCCTGGCGTTTGATGCCTTTTCTGATGCTTTGCTACCTCTGCGCTTACCTCGACCGGGTCAACGTAGGGTTTGCCAAGCTCCAAATGATGAGCGACCTCTCGCTAAGCGAGACCGTATATGGACTCGGAGCGGGGGTATTTTTCCTCGGATATTTCCTGTGCGAGGTGCCTAGTAATCTTATCCTCCACAAGGTTGGCGCTCGGCGCTGGATCGCGCGCATCATGATTTCATGGGGCATTATTTCTGCCCTCTTCGCCTTCGTCGAAACAGCTTGGCAATTCTATGCGCTACGCTTTTTGCTTGGCGTCGCAGAAGCAGGTCTCGCGCCCGGCCTACTGCTCTATCTCACTTATTGGTTTCCTTCCTATCGCCGCGCAAAAATGACTGTGCTGTGGTTCATCGCCATCCCGCTTTCCGGAATGATTGGCGGGCCTCTTTCAGGCTGGATCATGACGGAGTTCGCAGGCGTTCAGGGTTGGGCTGGTTGGCAGTGGATGTTCGTCATTGAAGCCATTCCGACTGTCATTGTCGGGCTAATGGTACTGGCTTATCTAAAGGATGGCGTGCACCAAGCTACTTGGCTGACCGATGAAGAAAAGGAACTCGTCAGCCAGGAGTTGGCCGAGGACAACAGCCAAAAGGTCACTCACGCTTCGGTCGGAGAGTTCTTACGAGATCGTCGCCTGTGGATTCTTGCCTGCATCTACTTTTGCGTGGTCATGGGCCAATACGCGATCACTTTCTGGTTGCCTACCCTGATCCGCAACGCGGGTGTTTCCGACACCATGCACATCGGTTTACTCACCAGCCTTCCGTACATGTGCGCCATCGTGGCAATGGTGTTTATGGGCCGTAGTGGGGACAAGCACCAAGAGCGTCGCTGGCACCTGGTTGGGCCAATGATTGCGGGCGCGCTGGGACTAACGCTGGCAGCGATGTTCGGAGGCAATCTGGTGCTATCGGTATTGAGCCTGTGCTTAGCGGCAGCAGGTGTCCTTTCTGCCTCGTCACTATTCTGGATGTTGCCTACCACTTTGCTCGGTGGAGTATCCGCAGCTGCGGGTATTGCCGGTATCAATAGCTTTGCCAATCTCGCAGGGTTCTGCTCGCCTTATCTGATTGGATGGATCACCACTACGACCGGCTCAAGCGCCATTGGTATGTATCTAATCACTGGTGTGCTGTGTATCGGCGCCTGTTTAGTACTACGCATTCCTGCTGCCTCGGTCAATCGTTGAGCTAACGGAGAATTCCCCATGACTGCCAATCCATCTCGTGCGTCGTCCACTACTCTAGTGCAGCGCGCTCACAATATTCGCCGCCACGCTTTGCGCATGGGCCAAGTCCAAGGCCAAGGCTATGTCGGTCAGGCGTTAGGCGCAGCAGACTTGCTGGCCGTGTCGTACTTCCACGCCATGACCTACAAACCTGAAGACCCGAAGTGGGAGGAACGCGATCGCTTTTACCTCTCCATCGGCCACTACGCGATCGCGCTCTATGCAGCGTTGATTGAAGCTGAAATCGTCCCCTTGGACGAACTCGAAACATACGGCTCAGACGATAGCCGTCTGCCGATGTCAGGCATGGCCACCTACACACCTGGCATGGAGATCACCGGTGGATCGCTTGGCCAAGGACTGGGAATCGCGGTGGGTGCCTGCCTCGGCTTGAAGCGCAAAAAATCTGCGTCATTCGTTTACAACCTGCTGTCGGACGGCGAGCTGAATGAAGGTTCGACCTGGGAAGCCGTAATGTCGGCGTCCCACTGGAAACTCGACAACCTCATCGCCATCGTCGACGTGAACAATCAGCAGGCCGATGGACGCTCCAGTGAGGTGTTGGCGTTTGAACCTATTGTTGATCGATGGCAAGCATTCGGCTGGTTCACCCAGCGCGTGGACGGCAACGACCTGGACGCATTGGTTAAGGCGTTTGATGCTGCCCGCAACCATCCAGCCGCTCAGCCCAGAGTGATTATCTGCGACACCAAAATGGGCAAAGGCGTGCCGTTTCTGGAAACCCGTGAGAAGGCGCATTTCATTCGCGTGGATGAGCATGAATGGGATCTCGCCCTGAACAACCTCGACGAGGGGAAAACTGTATGAGCACTACGAATACCAATACGGCTCAGGCGCCCGTGGTCGTAAAGAAAAAACTGACCACCTCGGCGATGATTGCATCGATTGCTTCTGAAGGTCAGGCCACTAAATCCGCCCCATTTGGTCACGCGCTGGCAACGCTTGCCGATCAGCGATCAGACATCGTCGGCTTGTCCGCCGACTTGTCGAAATACACCGATCTGCACATCTTCGCCAAGGCTCATCCCGACCGCTTCTACCAGATGGGAATGGCCGAGCAACTGTTGATGAGCGCAGCCGCCGGGATGGCCCGTGAAGGCTTTGTACCCTTTGCCACGACCTATGCAGTGTTTGCCTCGCGTCGCGCCTACGACTTCATTTGCATGGCAATCGCTGAAGAAAACCTGAACGTCAAAATCGTTTGCGGCCTGCCAGGCCTGACCACAGGCTACGGCCCGAGCCACCAGGCAACAGACGATTTGGCAATCTTCCGAGCGATGCCGAATCTGATGATCATCGATCCTTGCGATGCTCTGGAAATCGAACAGGCCGTACCTGCTATCGCAGCCCACCAAGGGCCGGTTTACATGCGTTTGTTGCGCGGCAACGTACCGTTGGTACTTGACGAGTACGGGTACAAATTCGAGATTGGTAAAGCCAAGACATTGCGCACCGGTAATGACATTTTGATCATCTCTACGGGGCTAATGACAATGCGCGCTTTAGAAGCCGCTAAAGAACTTCAGGCAGATGGCGTAGATGTCGCAGTCCTGCACGTACCCACTATCAAGCCTTTGGATGAGCAGACCATTCTCGCTGAGGCCCGGAAGCCAGGACGGTTGGTAATCACCGCTGAAAACCACTCGATCATTGGAGGATTGGGAGAAGCAGTGGCAACGGTATTACTGCGCAATGGGGTTACGCCGACGTTCAGACAAATTGCGCTACCAGACGCGTTCCTCGACGCAGGCGCGCTTCCAACCCTCCACGACCGTTACGGCATTTCTACTCAGGCGGTATGTGCGCAAATCAAGGGTTGGTTATAAAAAACCAAACCCGCGGGGGGCTATTTCGGCCCCCTGTCAGGAGGGGAAATGCCATTGGACGCAGCCAAGTTACTTGACCCCGCTTACGCGCACTTCCTGGAAAAAACGTCCAGTGAATGGACGCTCGCCGGGCTTCCCGCTATTCGAACCCGAGCTAGTGCCAATTTTAAACCGCCTCAGCTAGCACGATGCGAACAGCGCTGGACAACGGACGCTCCAAACACTCCTGGGGTTCGTTTGTGCATTTACCGGCCCGATCAAAAGTATGAAGATCAAGCACTACCGGCCATTTTGTATTTGCACGGGGGAGGATTTGTTTTGGGCTGTCCAGAGATGGCCGACGACTACTTGACCGACCTGGCTATCGAGATGAAAGCGGTCATCGTAGCCGTCGATTACAGATTGGCTCCGGAGCATCCCTTCCCTATTCCACTTGAAGACTGCTATACGGCTCTGAGCTGGCTGTTGCGTGAAAGTCCTTCGCTTGGCGTCGATGCAGATAGAGTGGTCATCATGGGTCATAGCGCAGGCGGCGGACTTGCTGCCGCACTAGCGTTGCTTGTTCGAGAGAGGGCTGAGCATTCAGTTGTGGGATTGGTATTGGTCTATCCAATGCTCGATCACCGAACTGGCTCGGCTAACGCCCCCACTGACAATCCCACTACAGGAACGCTAAATTGGGGAAGTGAAGCAAATCAGTTCTGCTGGCACTGCATGCAAGGGTCATACACGTTTGATGACGAACAGGCATTTCTGTTTTCCGCCGCGCTTGCATCTGATCTACGGGGGCTGCCACGAAGCTTTATCTGCGTAGGAACCTTGGATTTGTTTTTGGTGGAAGACGTGGACTTCGCGTTAAAGCTCTCGCGTTCAGGCGTGCCAATTGAGCTTCACGTTTATCCGGGAGTACCGCATATGTTTGATCAGTACCCTGGTTCGGTTACCGATCAATGCAGGAACGACGTGGTAGCCGCGCTTAGGAAAATGATTGGGGGATGACCCTTACCCGAACTACTCACCCCCCAGGTTTGATTGTGGAGAATGACAGTTTGCAGAAATGCGTCATTGAGGGCTTGTACGAAGTTGGACGGCAGGCAGGAGACATGACGATGAAGATCGTTGGCGAATACTCCAGAAAAAAGACGCGCCGATAATCACAACGGTACAGAACTGGATGTTGGCTCAGTCGATATCTGGTGAATCGCCCCGGGTTTCGTAGACACCTCTTCGCCTTATATCGATCAGACAAGACAGGCACCTAAGCGTGTTAGCTGATAGACTATGCGCCGTAATTACTCTGAGGATTTATTGATGGCCACTAACCGCTCCCGTCGTCTGCGCAAAAAGCTTTGTGTGGACGAATTTCAGGAATTGGGCTTTGAGCTGAACCTGGATTTCAAGGAAGACCTGGATGACGAGGCTGTTGATGCATTCCTCGATTCCTTCTTGACTGAAGCTATGGACGCTAATGGCCTGGACTACGTCGGTGGCGATGACTACGGCCTGGTCTGCAAGGCAGAACGCGGCTCTGTTACCGAAGAGCAGCGTGCAGCCGTTGAAGCATGGCTCAAAAGCCGTAGCGAAGTCACCAAGGTTGAAGTCAGCCCTCTGCTCGACGCCTGGTACCCAGAGAATCCGGTCAACGCTGCCAATTGATCGCGCTGAGCCGCAGTCGTTAACTGCGAGCTTGTGAAAAAACCACCTTTCAGGGTGGTTTTTTTTGCTTTGCGGAAAGCCCAGGGGGGCTCAAACCAACTGCATTCTGATGTGGATAGGGACAGCTCTGAACCTGCCCTCCCCACCTCCAATAGACACTGCCAAAGGTGAAGCACGGCCCGACCCGATGCGCCGTCATTGTGCAACGGGATCGATGAATTCGAGCTGTGCCCACGCAATTCAGGGGCGCGATTATGTGCTTTGGCCCAGGGCAAACTAGCGAGCTGAAGAGGGTTCGATGAGCGGCCTTGACGGCTGATCTGACATCCCTAGGCATACGAGAGTCGGCGCTGGATGTCATGAACAGCACAGCCCGGAGGGAAGAAATTGCTGAGGCGCTTGGACGCTGGGGGGGAAAACAGGCTTCGAGAGGGCGTTGGGGAGAGGGGATTTTTGACAACCAACTAACTATTTTGTGCTAATTGGCAAAACTTGAAACTCATCAACGCACAGTTTTTTGCGCAGACGCTGGGAACGGTTAGTCGCCATGGAACAATCCTCATAAGTAATAACGGCCGGCACTCTTCCAGTTTTAGGTGGCGATTGCCCGATTGCGTAGGACGGGCGGCGCAACGCCAATAAAAAAAACCGCGATTAGCGGCTATCGTTCAACCACAAAGGGTTGCACCTTGGGGCATAATGCCGACACTTTCATGACCAATGAGGGATTTTCTTGCATAGCCCTCGCCTTTTTCACCCTTCTCAGCAGTAGGGTCTTATTCTTTATGATCAAATCCTTGCGCCCATTGTTACTCGCCAGTTTTCTTCTCCCTCTGGCTTTTTCCGTCACCGCCGCCCCCATCAATACCAGCTTGCCACCCAAGGTGCAGGAGTCGCTGAAAAAGGCCAAGTTGCAAAACGATGCCTTGTCCCTGGTCATGATCCCGCTCACCGGGCCCGGCACGCCGACCGTGTTCAATGCCGACGTTTCGGTGAACCCGGCCTCCACCATGAAACTAGTCACCACCTACGCGGCCCTGGAAATGCTCGGCCCCAACCACCAGTGGAAAACCGAGTTCTACACCGATGGCACCCTCAGTGGCGGAATTTTGCGCGGTAACCTGTACCTGAAGGGCGGCGGCGATCCCAAGCTGAACATGGAAAAACTCTGGTTGTTGATGCGTGACCTGCGGGCCAATGGCGTGCAGCAAGTCACCGGCGACCTGGTGCTGGATCGCGGTTTCTTCATCCAGCCGCAATTGCCGGCATTCAATGACGACGGCAATGACGCCAACAAGCCATTCCTGGTCAAGCCGGATGCCTTGCTGGTCAACCTCAAGGCCTTGCGTTTCGTGACCCGCAATGATTCGGGCCGCGTACTGGTCTCGGTGGAACCGCCTATTGCCAGTATCCATATCGACAATCAGGTCAAACCGACCAACACTAAACAATGCACCGGCGACGTGCGCTACAACCCGGTCACCGCCGCCGATGGCAGTGTGACCGTAACCGTCAGCGGCCAGTTGGGTGACGGCTGCAGCTCGCAGACCTATCTGTCGCTGCTGGATCACGCCACCTATGCCGCCGGCGCTGTCCGGGCGATCTGGAAAGAACTGGGCGGCAGCATCCAGGGCCGTGACGTGCTGGCACCCGTGCCAAAAAGCGCCAAGCTCCTGGCCAGGGCTTTCTCCCCGGATCTGGCAGAAATCATTCGCGATATCAACAAATACAGTAACAACACCATGGCCCAGCAGTTGTTCCTGAGCCTTGGCGCGCAATACCGCACGGATGCCGACGGCGACGATGGCAAGGCGGCCCAGCGGGTAATCCGCCAATGGCTGGCAAAAAAAGGCATCACCGCACCGCACCTCGTGATGGAGAATGGTTCCGGCCTGTCCCGTGCCGAGCGCGTGAGCGCCCGCGAGCTGGCGAGAATGCTGCAGGCTGCGTGGAAAAGCCCGTATGCGGCAGAGTTCGTCAGCTCGATGCCGATTGCGGGCAGCGACGGCACCATGCGCAGACGCCTTAAAACCACGGCCTTGCGCGGTGAAGCACACATCAAGACTGGCACCTTGAATACCGTGCGGGCAATTGCCGGCTACAGCCGCGACAATAACGGCAATACCTGGGCGGTGGTGGCAATCCTCAATGACCCGAAGCCTTGGGGTGCCTCGTCGGTGCTGGACCAAGTGCTGCTGGACTTGTATCGCCAGCCAAAGGTGACAACCGCGTCCGCTCTGTAAATCGTGCGGGAACCGGCCTTGAACCTCGCCAAGCCCGGGCAGGTTCCTGGCCGGACGCCAGGGGCAAGCCTATCAGGGCCTCACACCTGCAAACGCTCTGCTTCTACCCGGTCTCGACCCGCCTGTTTGGCGGCATACACGGCCGAGTCCGCGCGTAACAACAAGCTATCCACCCCTTCATCGACCCGCCAACTGGCCACGCCGAAGCTGGCCGTGACAAGACCGACTCCGACCATGGGGGAACTGCGCAGCGACTGCCACAACTCGATGGCCAAGCCATAAGCCTGGTCACCGTCGGTGTTGGGACACAGCACCATGAACTCCTCACCGCCCAGGCGGCAGAACACGTCACTGCGGCGCACGCGCACGCCGATACGCCGGCATAACTCCTGCAACACTCCGTCTCCCACTGCATGCCCATGCTGGTCATTGATGCGCTTGAAGTGGTCAATATCCAGCATGATGACCGCCAACGCCCCCGAGGTGCGCCTGACCCGGCTCATTTCGGCCTTCAGGCGATCCTGGAAATATCGTCGATTATGGATCCCTGTCAGCGAATCGGTGATGGACAACGCCCGCAGCTCTTCTTCCACCCGCTTGAGATCGGAAATATCAGACACATAGCCATGCCACAACGTACCGCCACCGGGCAGTTCCTCCGGCGTGGCCTCGCCACGGATCCAGCGCAGGCCCTGGCGCGGCAGCTCGACGCGATACTCCTCCCGCCAATGACTCAACTGCAGTGCGGACAAGCGTATGGAGCTGCGAATACGTTCGGCATCCTGGGGATGTATACGCTCAAAGACCAGCTTGGCATTCTGCTGTAAAAGCCCTGGCTCTATTTCGTAAATATCGCGAATGCCGTCACTGGCGTAGATGAACCGCCAGTTGTCATTGGGTTCCAGAGTGAATTGAAAGATTCCTCCCGGCACATGGGCGCTGAGTTTTCTCAGCAAGCGGTCGCGTGCCGCCAAGGCTTCATGCACCCGCTTCTGCTCAGTGACATCCAGGCAAATCGCCAGGTGTCCGATCCACAAACCGTGGTCATCCAGCAGCGCCGTCACCAGCATGTTCACCATCAATTGGCTGCCGTCCTTGCGTACCAGCGTCCATTCCCGAGCCTCGTGCAAACTGTCAGTGCCTTCCACCAGCATCGCCTGAGCGGGTGTGATTCGCTTGCCCTGCATCTGACTCAACTGCGCCGCACGAACCGTCAGCTCAGAGGGTTGGTGCAGATTTTCGAGGGTCATTATTCCCAGGACCTGATCGGCCTCGTATCCCAGCATCTGCTCGGCCCCGGCATTGAACGTGTTGATCACGCCGCGCAGGTCCGTCGCAATGATCGCCACCTGGGTCGCAGCGTTGAGCACACTGCGCAACTGGCTATGGGCGGTGCGTAACTGGTGTTCGCGCACGCGCAATTCGCCGGTGCGTTGCTGCACCAGCTTGATCGCCCGCTGACGCTGGCTGACCAGCACGTAGAGCAAGGCACTGAGCAACAGACTGAGCAGACCGCCCATGATCAGGATGCTGGTCACCGAGGAGTGATTGCTCTGCTCGAACACTTGGCTGGGGCGCAAGCGCAAAGCGTAGACGTGATCCCCCAGGGTCAACCGACGGGTCACCTCCTGCCCACTACTGTCTGCCACGGGGTTGTTCGATTCGTACAGCACACGCTGCTGCGTGTCGGACGTGTCGACGATCTGCATGACCAGGTTGTCCCTGGCAGCGTTGGGCAGGCCGTCCGCTACCAGTTGACGCATGCTGATCACGGCCATCACATAACCGTAGGGTTCGTTGACGGGCATGTGTGTGGTCGCTGGTCGACTGACCGCCGCGACCAGCAGCACACCGGGGGTATACGATGGTTCCAAACCAACCAATTGCATGGGGAGGGATACCGCGATTTTGCCCGAGCGACGCGCCCGCTCGACCGTGGACCGGCGTAAAGGCTGAGCCAGCAAATCAAAACCCAAAGGTGACCCCAGGACACTTTGGGTCTGGCTGTATAACACCGGTACATATTCATCGCGCACGGCCGCTGAAACCAGGCTGCCATCATCGCTCAATTCACGAATGGAAAACGCTTCGCCAAGTTCGCGTGACACCTGTTGCTCGAACCCCAGGCGTTGCTCACGGAGCACACGCGGGGCCCAGGAATAGGCGCGCGTACGCAATAGCAACGGCTGGGCAAAACCGTTGAAATTTGCGTGCGAGACATTCTCGGAATTGACGAAAAAACGCCGCAGGCTACCTAGGCGCTGCTCCTGATCTTCAAAGCGTTCTTCAAGACGGCTGTAGCGTTCATTGACCAGCAACTGGAAGCGCTGGCGCACTTGCTGCCGATTGAGATCCGCCGCAGCCCACGCCACCACCAGGGTCAGCGCCCCGCCGACCAGGACAACCACCAACCCAACCAGCCAGGCCGACGCTTGCTCGCTGATGAAACCGAGGATCTTCGGGCGGACTGCATGCAACGGCATAGGCAAGACTCAAAACGCCAGCGTGCCAGGGCGCCACTTTGGCTAGGTATTAAGTTATAGCCATAGAGCCCAGTTTTGACCAGCGCAAAAGAGCCACGCGCCCGGATTAATCCAGGCGCGCGGCTCAGGCCGATCAGCGTGCGGTGACTTTCCAGGCGCGGTGGATTTTCGCGTTACGCGCAAAGTCCGGATCGATGGTTTTGTCACTGATATCTTCAACGACATAACGCTCGCCCAGGTTGTCCTCCAACTGGAATTTGCGGAAGTTGTTGGAAAAATACAGCACGCCGCCAGGGGCCAGACGCGCCATGGCCAGGTCGAGCAATTGCACGTGGTCCCGCTGTACGTCAAAGACACCTTCCATGCGCTTGGAATTGGAGAATGTCGGTGGGTCGATGAAGATCAGGTCGAACTCATCGCGACAAGCCTCCAGCCACGCCATGACATCACCTTGTTCCAGACGGTTTTTGTCGGAAAAACCATTGAGGGACAGGTTGCGGCGCGCCCAGTCCAGGTAGGTTTTCGACAGGTCGACACTGGTGGTGCTGCGGGCTCCGCCCTTGGCGGCATGTACGCTGGCGGTGGCGGTGTAGCAAAACAGGTTGAGGAAGCGCTTGCCGGCCGCCTCTTTCTGGATACGCAGGCGAATGGGTCGATGGTCGAGGAACAGGCCGGTGTCCAGGTAGTCGGTCAGATTGACCAGCAGTTTGACACCGCCTTCGCTGACCTCCGTGAACTTGCCCTGGGCGCTCTGGCGCTCGTACTGTTTGGTGCCGCTCTGACGCTCGCGACGCTTGACCACCACGCGGTTCTTGTCGACATTCAGCGCCTGGGGAATCGCCGCCAAGGCATCAAACATGCGCGCCGAGGCTTTTTCCGGGTCGATGGACTTAGGTGCAGCGTATTCCTGAACGTGAACCCAATCGTGGTACAGATCGATCGCCATGGAGTATTCCGGCATATCGGCATCGTACACACGGTAGCAATCGACGCCCTCGCGCTTGGCCCACTTGCCCAGCAGCTTGAGGTTCTTCTGCAAACGGTTGGCAAACATCTGCCCGCCTTCGCTCAAACGCGCCTGCTCGACCACAGGGGCCGGCGCCGGCTTGATCGGATTGCCGTTCTTGTTGTACTGACGCTCTTGCGGCTCGCTCGGCGCCTGATCGTAGGCCGCCTGTTCGCGTTCGGCCTGGCGTTGCTCGGGGGTGCGGCGCTCGCCGGTGACGAACTGATCCGGGTTGACCTTGATCAGCAGCAACTTGCACGGCAACGCGCCGTTCCAGAACGAATACTGTTTGTGACTGCGGATGCCCATGCGCTTGCCCAGATCCGGCGCACCGGTGAACACTGCGGCTTCCCAGCCCAGACAGGCCTGGCGCAGGCGCTCGCCGAGGTTCTGGTAGAGGTACAACAAACTGGCTTCATCACCCAGACGCTCGCCGTAAGGTGGGTTGCAGATCACCAGGCCTTTCTGGTTCTGGTCCGGGCGCGGCTCAAACGTACCGACTTCACCCTGATAGACCTTGATCCAGTGACTCAAGCCGGCGCGTTCGATGTTGTTGCGGCCCGGCTGGATCAGGCGCGGATCGGCTTCGTAGCCGCGAATCCACAACGGTGGCTTGTTCATGCCGATGGCCGCGCGTTCGCTGGCTTCGGCGTGGAGTTTTTTCCACAGTGCCGGAACGTGGCCAAGCCAGGCGGTAAAACCCCACTGCTCACGGTTCAGGTTGGGCGCCATGTCGGCGGCGATCATTGCGCCCTCTACCAGGAAGGTGCCGACGCCACACATCGGGTCGGTCAGCGCGCCGCCTTCAGCGGCGATACGCGGCCAACCGGCACGAATCAGAATGGCTGCAGCCAGGTTTTCCTTCAAGGGCGCCGCACCCTGCTGCAGGCGATAACCGCGTTGGTGCAAGCTATGCCCGGACAAATCAAGAGAAAGGATGGCTTCGCCACGGTCCAGACGCAGGTGAATGCGCAGGTCAGGGTTGATCTTGTCAATGGATGGGCGTTCGCCGGTCGGCGTGCGCAGCTTGTCGACAATCGCATCCTTGACCTTCAGCGCGCCGAAGTGGGTGTTATCGATACCCGAACCGTGGCCGCTGAACTCCACCGCCAGGGTTCCGTCCGGCAGCATGTGGTCCGGCCACTCCACGTCAAGTACGCCGTGGTACAGGTCTTCGGCGTCCTTCATCGGGAAGCGCTTGAGCACCAGCAGCACGCGGTTGGCCAGGCGCGACCAGAGGCACAACCGGTAAGCGGTTTCCATGTCGGCCATGCCGCGCACGGCCGAGGTGTGCTCGCGCGCGTCTTCAAGGCCAAGCCCGACGGCTTCCTCGATCAGCAGGCCTTCGAGGCCTTTAGGGCAAGTGAGGAAGAGTTCGTAACGGTCCGACATGGGAATTCCAGGCTTTTCAGCAATAAGTGAACGGGCGACGCATCGCCCGTTCGGTTTTCAATCAAGCGCTTTTCTTGAAGAGCACTCGCGTGGCACGAATGTGTGCCGTTCCACCCCGGCTGTCGGGCGTTTGAGCCTTGATTTCCGGGGCAGATAAAAAATTGGAAGCAACAACAGGTAATATTCTGACCCTTCGTCGAATAATAACCGACTGCAACGAGCGGACATTCTCACTAAAGAATTAAGCCCATCTTCTTACAGGGCACATCATAGCTGGCTTTGTCGCAAAAATGGGGCGAAAAACCATCCCAGCTTATGGCTATAGCATCGTTATCGTTACGTGCTTATGACAAAACGATCATTGAATCCATGTGACCTATTGGTTAGAACTCAACACAGGTCAGCGCCGCAACGACGCTGACACATTGGCCTGCCACGCCGGCAGCGGGCCGCACCAACGGCAGAAAAACTCTGCCTGACCTCGGATGAGGTCGAAGGATATCAAGACAGTCAACAAGTGAGGGAAACACCCTATGAGAAGACTTAAGCGTGATCCGTTGGAAAGAGCATTTTTACGCGGATATCAGTATGGCGTTCATGGCAAATCCCGTGAGCTTTGCCCATTTACTCTACCGTCGGTGCGCCAAGCCTGGATTAATGGCTGGCGAGAAGGACGCGGCGACAACTGGGACGGTATGACCGGCACTGCGGGGATCCACAGACTCAACGAACTTCACGCCGTCGGCTAATCAGGGCACTTAATTCCGACAAGCAACTTGAACATGTAACGACTTAACCACGCACGCCCCATCCGGGCGGCGGGCTTCGGCCCAGGGGCTCCTTCAAGGAGCCCTTTTTAATGCCTTCAGTTTTTCGGCAACGCCGCGATTGCATCCACTGACTGGCGAATCAACGCCGGCCCCTTGTAGATAAACCCGGAATACAACTGCACCAGACTGGCCCCGGCGGCGATCTTCTCTGCCGCGTGCCTGCCTTCAGTAATACCACCCACGGCAATAATCGGCAGGCGCCCAGCCAACTCTGCCGCCAGCACCTTGACGATGTGAGTACTTTTATCGCGAACCGGCGCGCCGGAGAGTCCACCGGCTTCATCACCGTAGGCCAGGCCTTCAACGCCGACCCGGCTCAAAGTGGTGTTGGTCGCAATCACCGCGTCCATCCCCGAATCCACCAGCGCCTGGGCCACCAGTACGGTTTCTTCGTCGCTCATGTCCGGTGCAATCTTGATCGCCAGCGGCACCCGCTTGCCATGCCGTACGGCCAGGTCTTCCTGGCGTTGGCGCAAGGCTTCGAGCAACTGCTTGAGCGAATCACCGAACTGCAGGCTGCGCAGGCCAGGAGTATTCGGCGAACTGACGTTGACCGTCACATAACTGGCGTGAGCGTAGACCTTGTCCAGACAGATCAAGTAGTCGTCCACCGCCCGTTCCACCGGGGTATCGAAGTTTTTGCCGATATTGATCCCCAGGATACCTGTGTACTTCGCCGCCTGGACCCGCGATAGCAAGTGATCAACGCCCAGATTATTGAAGCCCATGCGATTGATGATCGCCTCGGCCTCCGGCAAACGGAAGATGCGTGGCTTGGGATTGCCCGGCTGCGGGCGGGGCGTCACCGTGCCGATCTCGACAAAACCGAACCCCAACTGCGCAAAGCCGTCGATGGCCGCGCCGTTCTTGTCCAGGCCAGCCGCCAGGCCGACCGGATTGGGGAAGTCCAGCCCCATGACCGACACCGGCATCCGCGCCGGTGCCTTGCACACCAGCCCATTGAGCCCCAGGCGGCCACCCGCGCCGATCAAGTCCAGAGACAGGTCGTGGGAAGTTTCCGGGGAAAGTTTGAATAACAGCTGGCGGGCCAGGGTATACATGGGCGGGCTTGACTCGGATGGCGGCGAAAGGTGGCGCCGATTATAGCCGGGGTGAAGGGTGTGTGCGAGGCATGGCGCAAGCGTCGGCAATCATCCTTTGCGCTGGGCGATCAACGCCTCGTAGCGCTCCCAGATCCTTTGCGCATACCGCAGCCGCAGCGCTTCACGCCGGGCCCCCGCCCCAGGCCCCGCGTTGTATGCCCCCACCGCGGTCCAGTTGTAGCCGAATTGCTTGATGAACCCGGCAAGGATGGAAGCCCCCACGTCCACCGACAAACAGGGTTCGGCCAGCAACCGCTGCTCGGTAATCCCCTGCTTAAGCAGGCGCGGCAAATGAATGCTGTTGATTTGCATCAGGCCGATGTCACGGGAGCCATTGTGGTTACTGTAATTCATGGCTTTGGGTCGATAACCAGACTCTACCGCAGCGATGGCCTGCAGTAGCTCGGGTTCAATATCATGCCGGTTGGCGGCCTCGAGCCAGCAAAAGCCCCGGGCCTCGTTGGATCCGACCAGCACAATCAATAACAATGCCGGCGCAAAAACCCTCTTCACTGCTGGTCACCCCCCCGGATAATCAGGCCGCAGCCCGGGCAATTGGCGGCGCCCTCAAGCGGCCCATTCTTGTCGAGCACCCTCACCGGACCATTGAAACGATAACCTTGACCATACACCGTGGTAATCATGCTTCTGGCGCCCTTCAGGTATTTGCGCAGTGAGCAAATACAACGGGTCAGGGACTCCTCGGCCACCTCGCCGTTGGGCCAGACCAACGCCAACAAACGGTCCTTGGTCACCAGTAAATCTGGGCAGGCAAGCAGCAAACGCAGCACATGCCATTCCTTGGGAGGCAGCTGGATATCCACGCCATCAGTGGTCAGCCTGCCATCCCCTTGCAACGTCCAGCGATCGAACATGAAAGAGACCGACCTCAAGTCTTCTCCTCCGGTGACCCACTCACCTAAAGACATCCACGGTTCCTCATTGCCAAAACGTCCTATCCGAGATGACGCGACTATAGAAACCAGAGGTCGATCTCTCGTTAGGCAAAAACCCAAAAATTGATGGTTTCTCGGACACACCACGTAGGAAGTTTCAAAATCGTCGGTTCATGGCTGAATGAGGTTGCGTAACGTCTCGATACGCCTCACAAAATCATTCAGGGCAGCGCAAAAGTTCTCGGCACTGGACAGCGCCTGTGGCCCTGCCATCAAACGAAGCTCAAGGCGTCCGTCGATATCCGCCAACTGTATTTGGCCGCTACGGGCAAACGCACACTCCTTGAAGATGAACTGCAGCAGCACATAGGACGAATGCCGATACAAGGACGGCCCGGTCTCCGCCACGGAACTCCACACCCATACATCATCGTCAATCTTGCCGATATTGATGTTCGGCGAGTTACGCATCTGCATCTCAATGGTGCTGTGGCTATCAAAGCTGCCGATCTGCTGTGCATTACAGCCGCTATGCAACAACGCGGCCTTTACCAGTTCATCAAGAGTGCGGGCGTGCATGTGGAGCCTCCTTGGGCCTTGGGCAGGAAAACCGTTGATTTCATTGCGCTGAGGAGTTCATGAACGCCTGTCGGGCTTGTGCGTGTTGAGCAGGCGTCATGGTTGAACGCGGACCAGGGACGTGCCGCGGTGTCAGGTCATCGTTCACAGCCCTGGCCTGAATAATGAAAAGGCGCACGCCGTGGGTCCCTGGCGCGTCGTAGCGTTCCCGCGAAGGTCCGGGTTTGGCCCCTTCGACATCACGCCGAAAACTGCCCAGCAATAAACGCTTGCCTTGGGCGACCCGGACCACCGTATTGATGCCCACACGCCCTACCGCCGCCGAGGACCGTTCACCATTGCCCACCGGGTTTATTTGACGACCGTCCTCAATGGTGAGCTGCATCTCGATCTCGTTCGCCTCGGCAAGACGCGGTAGAACACTGACTTGCGTTCCATAGCCAACCGGTAGCCATACCTGGCCGCCCTGATTGTGTGAGGCCAGGTAAAGGGATTGCTCGTCATGAAACATCGCAGGGACATTCTCCTGGGTCAGAATCACCGGCAATGTCACCACAGCGGCTTGTCGACGTCGCTCCAACGTCCTGATTCGAGTCATCAGGGCACGGTCTTCAAGCGGTGTCAGCACACGACTCACCAGTTGCGACCCACCTTTTTTGTGCCTGCCGGCAGGGACCACGCCCATTTTCTCGAACGCGTGCCGGTCCATGTCTACCCGCCAGAGCGAAATTTCGACCGACCGTTTGGGTACATCCAACTCCGCCACAAGACGCTCAATAAAGCTCACTTGTGCGGGGTTCCCCTTAATCAACAAGCTGTTGGTATCCGGGTACGCCATCACCGAAATACGCCCGCCTGCCAGCAACCCCGACTGCCCCTGAGTGAGCGGAGCGACGTTCTTGCGCTCGGTGGCGAGGAGCTTTTCAAGCATTGTGGCCATGCCTGGCACGACAATTTTTTCGCCAGCCATGGCGTACTGGCGATCCGCGACATGAGTGTTAAGCACCTGGACGACACCGATTTCCTGCGGGCCCATGCGCAGCTCGGGACGCTTGCGGTCCACGAGCTGGGCCAGGCGCAGCACGTGGTCGACGTAATTGGGCGGCCCGGAAATATAAAATATCCGCCCCGTGCCTTCGCGCAGCGGGTGGCGCGTTTCGCTGAGCCCGGAGCGCCTCATGGCATCACGCAACTTGTCGACCGAAATGTGCCGCAGTGAGACCACCGAGCTTTTCGCCTCACTGGCGTCGTAGATATAGAGCGCTTGGCCGTCGCTGTACCAAATCAATCGTTGCGCCAGGGTGACCGTGTCAAGCACAGCCTGGGGCACCAGGAAATCGAAATGTCCGGTAATACGCTTGCGCGCGGCTTTCTGGCTGACAACGATGGACTGCCCCATGGGAGCCGACAGCGCCGTAAAGAATACCCGCAGGTTTTCATCCTGCGCCTGGTAAGCCTCGGCCAGACAAGCCGCGCTCCCCAGCATCAGCAGGCAGCAGAGCAGCCAACGTCGAGGATCGAGACGTCGAGGCAGCCGCGGCACGCCTGTAGCGCAGGGTTTCGCGGCAGATTGATCAAGGGGCACTCTGGTCTTCCTGAGCGGCACGGCGTTGAGAATGCGCCCATAGTGAAAGGCCGCCGCCGTGCAATCTTGATGAAAAGCTGACGAAGTAGCACTGCCCGCACACCGTGGCATGTGCCTTGCTTTGCCTTGCCTATCGCAGCCCGTATCAACGCCGGAACGGGCTCAAAGACAAAGGCGTCGTCACCTGCGTGTGCTTGCAAGCCGCGTGGTGCAACGGCGTTTTTTTCAGAAAGAAGGTAGGTGTTGATGAATGATCGGGTCGGCAGCAGCCAGGCCAACAACCCCTTGGCCTGGGTCAACGGCAGCGATGCGCCGGAAAAGAGCAGCCTCGACCTGGGCTTCATGGCCCTGAGCGATTGCGCTTCGCTGGTGGTCGCCGCCACACAGGGGTTTGCCCAGCCTTACGGGCTCACACTGAACCTCAAACGCCAGTCATCCTGGGCCGGCCTGCGGGATAAACTGGTCAGCGGCGAGCTGGACGCCGCCCAAAGCCTGTACGGCCTGAGCTACGCGGTACACCTGGGTATCGGCGGTGTCCCGCCCACGGCGATGGCGGTCCTGATGGGGCTGAGCCAGAACGGCCAAAGCATCAACCTGTCTCACGGCTTGCAAATGCAAGGGGTGACCAGTCCTGAAGCACTGGAACATCTGGTGCACCAAAGCCGAACAAAACTGACCTTCGCCCAGACCTTTCCCACGGGTACCCACGCCATGTGGTTGTACTACTGGCTCGCCAGCCAGGGCATCCATCCATTACAGGATGTCGACAGCGTGGTCGTACCTCCATCGCAGATGGTCGCGCATCTGCAAGCCGGGCGGATCGACGGTTTTTGCGTCGGCGAACCCTGGTCCGCCAGCGCGGTTCAGCAAAACCTGGGGTTTACGTTGGCCACCACACAAACGATCTGGCCGGATCACCCGGAAAAGGTCCTGGGCTGTACCCAGGCATTTGTCGAACAGTACCCCAACACCGCGCGCGTACTGGTAATGGCCATTCTGCAAGCCAGTCGATTTATCGAGGACAGCACCGAGAACCGCCGCTCCACCGCGCAACTGCTGAGTGCCCGGGAATACCTGGATGCACCGCTGGAATGCATAGCGCCGCGCCTGCTGGGGGATTATCACGACGGCCTGGGTAACCACTGGCAAGACGCCCATGCCTTGCGCTTCCATGGGAACGGCCAGGTCAACGTGCCCTACCTGTCCGACGGCATGTGGTTCATGACCCAGTTCCGGCGTTGGGGCCTGCTGCGTGAGGATCCGGATTACTTCGCCGTCGCGCGCCAGGTACAGCGCCTGGACATTTATCGCCAAGCAGCTGGCGCAGTGGGGATAGCCGCCCATGATCAGGAAATGCGCAGCAATCAGTTGATCGACGGCAAGGTCTGGGATGGCTCGGACCCCGCCGGTTATGCCCGCAGCTTCCGCCTGCACGCCATGGCCGACGATGTCGTCCGGCATGCTTTGCGCTGACCGGAGGAGGACTTATGTTGCGAATCCTGCTGATCAACGACACCCCACGCAAGGTCGGACGCCTCAAGACGGCGCTGATCGAAGCCGGTTTTGAGGTCATCGATGAATCTGGCCTGACCATCGACCTGCCCGCGCGAGTCGAAACGGTGCGTCCGGATGTGATTCTGATCGATACCGAGTCACCGAGCCGTGATGTGATGGAGCAAGTGGTGCTGGTCAGTCGCGACCAGCCTCGGCCCATTGTGATGTTTACCGACGAGCATGACCCGGGAGTCATGCGTCAGGCGATCAAGTCCGGGGTCAGCGCTTATATCGTCGAGGGTATCCAGGCCCAGCGCCTGCAACCGATCCTCGACGTGGCGATGGCCCGCTTTGAAAGCGATCAGGCCCTGCGCGCGCAACTGCTGGCGCGTGATCAGCAACTGGCGGAGCGCAAGCGCATCGAGCTGGCCAAGGGTCTGCTGATGAAAATGAAGGACTGTAATGAGGAACAGGCTTACACCCTGATGCGCCGCCAAGCCATGAGCCGCCAGCAGAAACTGGTCCAGGTGGCGGAGCAGATTATTGCGATGAGTGAGTTGTTGGGGTGATCCAAGGAAGGGTCGAGTTGGATATGCCTTCCCAAAAACAATAAACACCTGACCCCGACAGCGTCGGCATTCTTGGCGCAGGACTTGCTAACCAAACATCACAGGTAGCCAACGGCGGTTGCCCCACCCCGACAAAGACGTCGCACACCCGGTTTGCCAACGCGAACCCGGTGGCGGCGTTTTTTCGTTTTGGCCCCACAGCCCGGGGCCGGTGGGGTGGCCTTTAGCAGCCACTCCATCACAAGGCCTTCTTACAAGACCCTTACCGCTGAGGTGCGTGATGAAATCAAGCTTCTGGAAATCCGGCCACACCCCGACCTTGTTTGCCGCGTTCCTGTATTTCGACCTGAGCTTCATGGTCTGGTACCTGCTGGGTCCCATGGCGGTGTTGATCGCCACCGACTTGCAACTGACCACCCAACAACGCGGACTGATGGTGGCAACACCAATCCTGGCCGGTGCCATCCTGCGGTTTCTAATGGGCATGCTGGCAGACCGGCTGTCGCCCAAGACCGCCGGCCTGATCGGTCAGGTGATCGTCATCGGTGCACTGTTCGCAGCCTGGAAAATGGGGATCCACACCTATGAACAAGCCTTGTTGCTGGGGCTGTTCCTCGGCATGGCCGGCGCGTCTTTCGCTGTCGCCTTGCCTCTGGCATCGCAATGGTACCCAGCCGAGCACCAAGGCAAGGCCATGGGCATCGCCGGCGCAGGCAACTCCGGCACGGTGTTCGCCGCCATGCTCGCACCGGTGCTGGCGGCCGCGTTTGGCTGGACCAACGTATTCGGCTTTGCCCTGATTCCGCTGATCCTGACGTTGATCGTGTTCGCCTGGCTGGCACGCAACGCCCCCGAGCGGCCAAAAGCCAAATCCAGGGCCGACTACTTCAAGGCCTTGGGAGATCGCGACAGTTGGTGGTTCATGTTCTTCTACAGCGTGACCTTCGGTGGTTTTATCGGCCTGGCCAGCGCCCTGCCCGGTTACTTCAACGATCAGTACGGCTTGAGCCTGATCACCGCCGGCTACTACACCGCGGCCTGCGTATTTGGCGGCAGTCTGATGCGTCCGTTGGGCGGCGCCCTGGCTGACCGCTTCGGCGGGATTCGCACCCTGCTGGGCATGTACGCCGTGGCAGCGGTCTGCATCGCCGCGGTGGGGTTCAACTTGCCAAGTTCTTACGCAGCCCTGGCCCTTTTCGTCTGCACCATGCTCGGTTTGGGTGCAGGTAACGGCGCGGTATTCCAGTTGGTGCCCCAACGTTTTCGACGCGAGATCGGCGTGATGACCGGCCTGATCGGCATGGCCGGCGGCATCGGTGGTTTCGTCCTCGCGGCAGGCATGGGTACGATCAAGCAAAGCACCGGCAGCTATCAACTGGCACTCTGGCTGTTTGCCAGCCTGGGCGTACTGGCCTGGTTCGGCTTGTATGGCGTCAAGCGTCGCTGGAGAACCACCTGGGGTTCGGCGACAGTCACCGCCGCGCGGGTCTGATGAGCCTGCAACTGAGCTTTGCCCAAGCCAGCGCCATCGGCCCCCGGCAGGAAAACCAGGATGCCTTGCGCCTGGTGACCCCGGCTCCGGAACTGGCTGCCAGCAAAGGCTACCTATGTGCCATCGCGGATGGGGTCAGCCAGTGCGCGGACGGTGGCCTCGCGGCTCGCTCGACCTTGCAGGCGCTGGCCCTCGACTATTACGCCACGCCGCAAACCTGGGGTGTGGCCCAGGCCCTGGACCGCTTGTTGCTGGCACAAAATCGCTGGCTGCAGGCCAACGGTGGTGGCCAGCCGCTGTTGACCACCCTCAGCGCCCTGGTGTTTCGCGGGCAGCGCTTTACTCTTGCGCATGTCGGCGACTGCCGGGTCTATCGCTGGTTCGACGACGAGTTGCTGCGTATCAGCGAAGAACATGTGTGGGAGCAACCGGGCATGCAGCATGTGCTCAAGCGCGCCCTCGGCCTGGACCAGCATCTGGTGGTGGACTTTCTCGACGGCGAGCTGCGCAAGGGCGAGTGCTTCCTGCTGCTCAGCGACGGCGTGTGGTCCACCTTGGGTGATCACAGTATCAGCGCGATCCTGCGGGAGCAGACAGACCTGGAGCTGGCAGTGAATACCCTGATCAGCGCCGCACATTTGGCGGGCAGCCAGGACAATGCCAGCGCGCTGCTGGTGCGCATTGACCAACTCGGCGCCGCGACCCTTGGCGATGCGCTGGTGCAGCTGCAGCAGTGGCCATTGCCACCGACACTGAGGGCCGGTCAACAGTTCGAGGGCTGGCAGGTGGAGTCAACGCTGGGGCAAAGCCGCCAATCCCTGCTCTACCGGGTGCGTGATGCCCAGCACCAGCCGTGGCTGCTTAAAACCCTGCCGACCAGCCTTGATGATGACCTGTTCGCGGCGCAAGCCTTGCTGTCGGAAGAGTGGTTTTTGCGCCGGGTCGCCGGACGTGCGTTTCCTGAAGTCCACCCGGCCAACGGGCGTCAGCATTTGTACTACGTGATGCGCGAATACTCAGGACTGACCCTCGCCGAACTGTTCAAGCGCCATGGCCCCTTGCCGCTCGCGCAATGGCAATCCCTCGCAGAACGCCTGTTGCGGGCAATCGGACAGTTGCATCGGCGGCAAATCCTGCATCGCGACATCAAACCGGAAAACCTGCTGCTGGGGGACGACGGGGAGTTGCGGATACTGGATTTCGGCCTGGCCTACTGCCCGGGCCTGTCCGAAGACCGTGCCCACGTGTTGCCCGGCACCCCGAGTTTCATCGCCCCCGAAGCCTTTAATGGCGAACGTCCGAGCCCGCAGCAGGATTTGTACAGCGCAGGCGTGACCTTGTATTACCTGCTGACCGGGCATTATCCCTACGCAGAAGTCGAAGCGTTTCAACGACCCAAGTTCACCACGCCGGTCAGTGCCAGTCGCTACCGACCCGACCTGCCCGACTGGCTGCATCAAAGCCTGGAGCACGCCGTCGCAGTACAACCGGCGCAACGTTATGAAACTGCCGAGCAATGGCTACTGGTGCTGGAGCAGGCCGATCGCCGTGAACTGAGCATTCGCCCCAGGCCGCTGTTGGAGCGTGAGCCGCTCAAGGTCTGGCAGACACTGGCCATGCTGTCGTTGTTGATCAATCTGGTGCTGCTGTACGGGTTATTGCACCACTAAGAAGCAAAAGCGCACTCCTGATCCGCCGCATACCCAATAAAAGCGGACACCAGGCGACTTGGCACAACCACTGCATTAGCTTTCTCCAACACCCACATACAGCCCACCCTTCAACGACGAAGGTGGGGCTTTCCCGAGAGAACGGGACCAGGACAAAGGCGTCCTCGCTAGCTATCTAGCGGGGATGCCTTTTTTGTTTGCGCGTGATTTGTCGAGCCATTGCGGAGAACGACATGAAAAGACTCAAACTGGTGATGATCGGCAACGGCATGGCCGGGGTCCGTACCCTTGAAGAACTGCTCAAATTGAGCAACGAGCTGTATGACATCACCGTCTTCGGCGCCGAACCTCACACCAATTACAACCGCATCCTGTTGTCACCGGTGCTGGCTGGTGAACAGACCTTCGAAGAGATCGTGCTCAACGATCTGGACTGGTATCTGCAGAACGACATCAAGTTGTTGCTCAACCGCAAAGTGGTGCAGATCGACCGAGTCAAACGCATAGTCATTGCCGAGGACGGTACCGAGGCCGAGTACGATCGCTTGCTGATCGCCACCGGCTCGACCCCATTCATTTTACCGATCCCCGGCCACACCCTGGAGGGCGTTATCGGTTACCGCGACATTGCCGACACCCAGGCCATGATCGACACCGCCAAGACTCACACACACGCCGTGGTCATCGGTGGCGGCTTGCTCGGCCTGGAAGCGGCCAACGGCCTGATGCTGCGCGGTATGCACGTGACCGTGGTGCACCTCGGCGAATGGCTGCTGGAGCGGCAGCTGGACAAGACCAGCGGCCAACTGTTGCAGACCGAGCTGGAAAGCCGTGGCCTGGTGTTCCGCATGTGCGAACAGACCCAGGCGTTGCACGACGCCGGCAATGGCCGGGTCGGGTCGGTGCAGTTCAAGAACGGCGATGTGATCCCTGCGGACCTGGTGGTAATGGCCGCCGGGATCCGCCCGAATACCGAACTGGCGGAAAAATCCGGCATCCCGTGCAACCGTGGGATTCTGGTCAACGACACCCTGCAAACCTACGACCCACGTATCTATGCCATTGGCGAATGCGCCAGCCATCGCGGCATCGCTTACGGTTTGGTCGCACCGCTGTTCGAACAAGCCAAGGTCTGCGCCAACCATCTGGCCCAGCTGGGGTTCGCCACCTACAAAGGCTCGGTGACCTCCACCAAGCTGAAAGTCACCGGTATTGACCTGTTTTCCGCCGGCAACTTCATGGGCGGTGAAGGCACTGAAACCATCACCCTGTCCGACCCGATTGGCGGTGTCTACAAGAAGCTGGTGATCAAGGACGACATCCTGGTCGGCGCTTGCCTGTACGGTGATACTGCCGACGGCGGTTGGTATTTCCGGCAGATTCGTGAGAACCATGGCATTGGCGAGATTCGTGATCACCTGATGTTCGGCGAAAATGCCTTGGGCGACGTCGGTCACCAAGGCCAGGACAAAGCCATGAGCATGGCCGACAACGCGGAAGTCTGTGGTTGCAACGGTGTCTGCAAGGGCACCATCGTCAAAGCGATTCAAGAGCAAGGACTGTTCAGCGTCGACGAGGTGAAAAAGCACACCAAGGCCGCCAGTTCCTGCGGTTCATGTGTCGGACTGGTGGAACAGATCCTGATCAACACCGTGGGCGGCGCAGCCGACGTCAAGCCAAAGAGCGAAAAAGCCATCTGCGGTTGCAGCGATCTCAACCACGGACAAATCCGCCAGGCGATCCGCGAACAGCACCTGCTGACGATCGCCGGCACCATGAGCTACCTGAACTGGCGCACACCCAACGGGTGCGCCACGTGCCGTCCGGCGTTGAACTACTACCTGATTTCCACCTGGCCGGGCGAAGCCAAGGATGACCCGCAGTCGCGCCTGATCAACGAGCGGGCCCACGCCAACATTCAGAAAGACGGTACCTACTCCGTCGTCCCGCGGATGTGGGGCGGTGTGACCAATCCTTCGGAACTGCGCCGTATCGCCGACGTGGCAGACAAGTACAACGTGCCGATGGTCAAGGTCACCGGCGGACAGCGCATCGATTTGCTGGGCATCAAAAAACAAGACCTGCCGGGTGTCTGGAAAGACCTCGACATGCCCTCCGGTCATGCGTATGGCAAATCCATCCGTACTGTGAAGACCTGCGTAGGCAGCGAGTTCTGCCGCTTCGGCACGCAGAACTCGACACAATTGGGCATCGAGCTGGAACATGACTTGTTCAACATGTGGTCGCCGCACAAGGTCAAGCTCGCAGTGTCCGGATGCCCGCGCAACTGCTCGGAAGCCGGGATCAAGGACGTAGGCATTATCGGTGTCGACTCCGGCTGGGAGATGTACATCGGCGGCAACGGCGGGATCAAGACCGAAGTCGCGGAGTTCTTCGTCAAGCTCAAGACCGCCGAGGAAGTGCGCGAATACAACGGCGCATTCCTGCAGTTGTACCGCGAGGAAGCCTTCTACCTCGAACGCACCGTGCACTACATGCAACGGGTGGGCATGGACCACATCAAGAAGGCCGTGCTGGAAGACCCGGCGCGACGCCAGGCACTCAACGAGCGCCTGCAGTTTTCCCTGTCGTTCGAACAGGATCCGTGGAAAGAACGCCTTGAGCAGCCGCTGCTGAAAAAGGAATTCGACGTCATCCCTGTTAAACAACTGGAGGTGCCGGCATGAACTGGCTGGATATCTGCGCCCTCGAAGAAATCAACAGCCTCGGTTCGCGAATTGTCAGTGGACCAAAGGGTGACATCGCGATTTTTCGCACCAGTGACGATGAAGTCTTCGCCCTTGATGACCGCTGCCCTCACAAAGGTGGCCCGCTCTCCCAGGGGTTGATCTATGGCAAGCGGGTGGCGTGTCCGCTGCATAACTGGCAGATCGATTTGGCGTCTGGTGAAGCCCAGGCGCCGGATGTCGGCTGCGCCCACCATCATCCGGCCCGGGTCGAAAACGGCCGGGTGATGCTGGCCCTGCAGGACGCCGGTTGATGAACCGCCAGACCACCGCGTCGACCTGCTGCTACTGCGGGGTCGGTTGCGGCGTGCTGATCGAGCATGACGACACGCAGATCCTCGGCGTCAGTGGCGACCCCACGCACCCGGCCAACTTCGGCAAGCTGTGCAGCAAGGGCGCCAGCCTGCACCTGACCGGCGACCTTAGCGCACGCGCGTTGTACCCGGAACTGCGGCTGGGCAAAGCCCTTGCCCGCAGCCGCACCGATTGGGACACCGCCCTGGAGCACGCCGCGAATGTATTCGCCGAGACCATCGCCGAACACGGCCCCGACAGTGTGGCCTTCTACATCTCCGGGCAACTGCTGACCGAGGACTACTACAGCTTCAACAAACTCGCCAGGGCGCTGGTGGGCACCAACAATATCGACAGCAATTCCAGGTTGTGCATGTCTTCGGCGGTGGTCGGCTACAAGCGCAGCCTGGGCGCCGACGCGCCGCCATGCAGCTACGAGGACCTGGAGTCCAGCGATTGTGTGCTGATCGTCGGCAGTAACATGGCCTATGCGCATCCGGTGTTGTTCCGACGCCTGGAAGAAGCCAAGGTCCGCCGGCCGGACATGAAAGTCGTGGTGATCGATCCGCGTCGCACCGATACCTGCGATCTGGCGGACATGCACCTGGCGATTCTCCCTGGGACCGATGTCGCGCTGTTCCATGGAATTTTGCACCTGTTATTGTGGGAAGACTGGATCGACCGCGACTTTATCCAGGCGCACACCGACGGTCTGGATGAGTTGAAACGACTGGTCCATGACTACACACCGCAAATGGTCACACAGTTGTGCGGGATCAGCGTCGAGCAGTTGCGCCAATGCGCCCAATGGGTCGGCACCTCTGCAAGCTTCCTGTCTCTTTGGTGCATGGGGCTCAATCAATCCACCGCTGGCAGTGCGAAGAACAGCGCACTGATCAATTTGCACTTGGCCACCGGGACCATTGGCCGGCCGGGCTGCGGGCCCTTCTCGCTCACCGGCCAGCCGAATGCCATGGGCGGGCGCGAAACCGGGAGCCTGTCGAACCTGTTGCCAGGCCATCGCGAAGCAGCCAACCCGGCACACCGCTCAGAAGTCGCCGCGTATTGGGGCGTCGAACACTTACCGGCCAGTACCGGGCTGACCGCCATCGAACTGTTTGAACAGATGCAGGCGGGCAAGATCAAGGCCCTGTGGATCGCCTGCACCAATCCTGCCCAATCCCTGCCGGACCAGAACGCAGTGCGCCAAGCCCTGCAAGCCTGCCCGTTCGTGGTCCTGCAGGAAGCCTTTCGCACCACGGAAACCGCGACCTTTGCCGACCTGTTGTTGCCAGCCGCCAGCTGGGGTGAGAAAGACGGCACGGTGACCAACTCCGAGCGGCGTATTTCCCACGTCCGCCAGGCTATTGCTCCACCGGGTGAGGCGCGACCGGATTGGGCAATTACCGTGGACTTCGCCCAGCGCCTGGAGCGGCGTTTGCGGCCAGGCCTGCCGAACCTGTTTGCCTTTGAGCAAGCGGCACAGATTTTCGATGAATTCAAGCAACTGACTCGCGGTCGCGACTTGGATTTGTCGGGCATCAGCCACGCCGTGCTCGACCAGATTGGACCACAACAATGGCCATTCCCGGTCGATGCGCAAAGCGGCACGGCGCGGCTGTACAGCGACCGGCACTTCCCTACCGACAGTGGTCGTGCACACTTTATTGCCGATCCATACCGCCCCGCCAAGGAACAACGTGACGCACGTTTTCCACTGACCCTGATTACCGGCCGCCTGCGGGATCAGTGGCATGGCATGAGCCGCACCGGCACCGCCGCGCAGTTGTTCGGCCATGTCAGCGAGGCTTTGCTCGGCCTGCACCCCGATGAACTGCGGCGGCAGCGTTTCAAGGACGGTGATCTGGTCAACCTCAAAAGCCGTCGCGGCAACCTGATTGTGGCGGTCAGCAGCGACGACAGTGTGCGACCCGGCCACGCCTTTCTACCAATGCACTGGGGCGATCGCTTCCTCAAGGGCGGGGTCAACATCCTCACCCAGCCAGCGTTCGACCCCTTGTCGAAACAACCTGAACTCAAGCACAGCGGTGTACGCCTGGAAGCGGTGCAACTGCCCTGGCAGTTGTTCGCGTTGATCGAAGGCGATGTACAGCAGCACTTCGAGGCCTTGCGTCCACTGTGCGAAGGCTTTGCCTATGTCAGCCTGAGCCTGGCCGGGCGCGAGCGTCCGGCGCTGGTGGTGCGCGCGGCGCATACCGAAGCGCCAGACCTGCAGCTGCTCAAAAGCATCGACCAATTGTTGGGCCTCAATGAGGGTCCGGTCATGGCTTATGACGACCCACGCCGCTCCATCGGCAAGCGGGTAAAAATCGAAAAAGGCCGGATTACCGCCCTGCGCCTGGCCGGCGAAACCCTGGCCCGCCACTGGCTGCAAAGCCTCTGGCTGGAAGGCAAGGCTGACGATCAACTGCGTCGCTGGCTGTTGGCACCCTTGAGCGCACCACCGGATGGCGGTGCGACTCACAACAAAACGTTGTGCAACTGCAAGAACGTCAGTGAAAACGCAGTGTGCGCCGGGATTTCCCGGGGCCTGGACCTCAATGGGCTCAAGCAGGAGCTGGGGTGCGGCACGCAATGCGGTTCCTGCGTTCCGGAAATCAAACGCTTATTGGCCAGCACTCCGCAGCCAATCGCAATCAGTGTATGAGGGGATAAAGCATGAGCGCAAAAGTCTGGCTGGTAGGTGCAGGCCCCGGTGATCCGGAGTTGCTGACCCTCAAGGCGGTGCGGGCCCTGCATGAGGCTGATGTGGTGCTGATTGATGACTTGGTCAACCCGGCGGTGCTTGAACATTGTCCAGGTACCCGCGTGATCACTGTCGGCAAGCGCGGTGGATGCCGCTCCACGCCACAAGCGTTTATTCACCGCCTGATGCTGCGATATGCGCGCCAAGGCAAGTGCGTAGTACGCCTCAAAGGCGGTGATCCGTGCATTTTCGGGCGGGGTGGTGAAGAAGCTATCTGGCTCAGGGAACGCGGTGTGGCGGTGGAACTGGTCAATGGCATCACCGCCGGCCTGGCAGGCGCTACGCAGTGCGATATCCCCCTGACATTGCGCGGTGTCAGTCGTGGCGTGACGCTGGTCACGGCGCATACGCAGGACGACAGCAGCCTCAATTGGCGGGCATTGGCCGAAGGCGGCACAACGTTGGTGGTGTATATGGGCGTAGCGAAACTCGAGGAAATTGCCGCGCAATTGCTCGAGGGCGGCATGGCTGCCGATATGCCGGTGGCGATGATCGAGAACGCTTCGCTGCCATTGCAGCGTGAATGCCGCAGCTCCCTGGCCCGCATGCAAGCAGATGCCCAGGCGTTTGCCTTAAAGAGCCCGGCGATCCTGGTGATCGGCGCGGTGGCGGCAACAGCGGTTGAAGCGGTGTTGCAGGCCAGCGCCTGAGGCAAATCCCAGGCGAAAAAAAGCCCGGCCTAAGCCGGGCTTTTTTCTACAACTCAGTCATTACTGAGCGGTAGCTTCAACCGCAGCTTCTACGCGACGGTTAACAGCACGACCAGCTTCAGTTGCGTTGTCAGCAACTGGGCGGGATTCGCCGTAACCTACGGAGGTGATACGGCCAGCGTCAACGCCGTCTTGAACCAGAACTTGCTTAACAGCGTCAGCACGACGCTGGGACAGCTTCTGGTTGTAGGCGTCTGGACCTACGGAGTCAGTGTGACCAGCAACTTCTACGTTGGTAGCTGGGTACTGAGCCATGAAGTCAGCCAGGTTTTTCACGTCGCCGTAGCTGTCTTGTTTAACAACAGCTTTGTCGAAGTCGAACTTCACGTCCAGCTCAACACGAACAACCTGAGCAACCGGAGCTTCTGGCTCTGGAACTGGCTCTGGAGCTGGTGCTGGGGTAGGAGCTGGTGCTGCGCCAGCGTTACCGCCGAAGTTCACGCCCAGGCCGACCAGTGCGGAGTAATCCCACTTGCCGTTGTCCAGGTTGTGGTCAGCTTCAACGCCTGCACGAGCGAACAGGTTGTTGGTGAAGTAGTACTTCACACCAGTACCGATGATAGCCAGAGTCGACTGATCGCGACCGCTGTGACCGTCAGCTTTTACGTTGGTGCGGCTCTGGTGACCGAAACCACCTTCTACGTATGGACGCAGGGAGTCAACACCAGCCTGACCGAAGTGGTAGGTAGCCAGCAGGCTGCCAGTGTCACCCTTGATCTTCTGGTTGCCAGTACCGTCGTTCGAACGGGTGTGGTTGGTCTTGTCGTAGGACAAGTTCAAGGACAGATCGTCGGTCAGGAAGTAACCGATGCGAGCGCCAGGATTGAAGCCGTCTTCGATGTGCTTGACGCTATCGTTGTACTGCTTCTTGTAGAACAGCTCGCCTTCAACTGCGCCTTGGCCTTGTGCCAGAACGCCGAAAGAAGTAGCGGCAATAAGAGAACCAATGGCCAAGCCCAAGGTGTTTTTCAGTTTCATCCGTTAAATCCCCATCTGGTGATTGTAAAGCAGTCCCACATACCGGGGGACAACTCGGCGACAAGTCTAACAGAACTTGCCTACACGTAAGAGATATTTGCAGTGCACTAAGTTTCAGTATCGCCGGCAAATTTCTCACGTAATTTATCAAGAGCGCGTTTGTAACGCATTTTTGTCGCACTCAAACCCATATGCATAATGTCAGCGATTTCCTGAAATTCCAGTTCTGCGACAAAGCGTAGCACCAGAATTTCCCGATCAATCGGATTCACATGCACCAGCCAGCGATCAAGTCCGCCCTTTTCCTCGGGTGCCGGCGCCTTTTCTTCAGACGCCTCCTCAAGGGGGTCGAGACTCAAAGCGTCCATCAAGCGACGCTTTCGCCGTTCCTTCCGATACTGCGTGATGCACTCGTTGTACGTGATGCTGTACAGCCAGGTCTTGAACTTCGATTTTCCCTCAAAGTTCTTCAAACCGTACAACACCTTGAGCATCACTTCCTGACAGACATCATCCGCATCACGATCGCTCCCTAAATACCTTGAACAAACGTTGAACAGAGTGCATTGATACCTGCGCATCAATTCTTCGTACGCGCGTGTTACGTGAAACAGCTCCGTGTGCGCGCGCGCGACCAACTCCTCATCAGAGAGCTCACGGGGGTCATAGCGCGTGGACAGCGTTTGGGCTTTATTCAAAACAAGTCGTGCCGACAGTCAGGTCAATGTCCGCCACATCCCGGATACCCAGGATCGCGGCGGCGTACATTAGCAGGGTTTACCGGTTTAGCGGCTACTCACCTGCTGCTCCAGCAGAATTCGATTAGACAACGACACTAGATCGCCATCATCGGTCAGCACTGTAGTTTTTACTGTGCCGATTTCTTCGATCTGCCCTTCGACCTCACCTACACGCACGTATTGCCCTACCTGATACAACTCACGCACATAGATTCCCGCAAGAATCTGACCAGCGATTTCCCGGCTTCCCAACCCCATGGCCAGCGCAACGGCCAGACCAACGGTAATCAAAACAATCACAATCACATGGTTAAGCAGGTCAGTCTTGACCTCCAACTGACTGATCGCAACCGAAATACTGATGATGATCACCAGTCCCTGGGCGATCCGTCCCAGGCCACTGGCGTAGTCCAGGCCGACGCCTTCGGCGGCACCGCGCACCAGCCCGTTGGCCAATTGAGCCAACAAAACCCCCACCAGCAACACCAGCGCGCCACCAAAAACCTTCGGTAAGTACAGCGCCAACATGTCCAGCGTAGCTGAAACTCTTTCAAGTCCAAGGGACTGCGCCGCAGAAACCAGGAAAATCAGCAGCACGAACCAATAAACGATCTTTCCGATCAGTGTCGAAATCGGCACTTTAAGGCCGACACGCCCCAGTAATTTGGTGAGGCCGGTCCCCCCCATAACACGATCAAGACCCAGCTTGGCCAGCAGCTTGGACAGCAAGGTGTCGAGCAACTTGGCCACGACAAAACCCAACAGCACCAGCACCAGCGCTCCGAACAGGTTGGGAATGAAATTCGCCACCTTGGTCCACAGCGCTGTCATTGCAGTAACCAGACTCTGCGTCCAGAGATCAAGCTCCATATTCAATCAGCCTTATCAGTAGTACGAGCAATAGGTTTACGACGAGAAACCGGTGAAACGTGGGCAGAGCCATTGTTCACCGCAATCATCAGCGCAGGCAGCCAACGGCCCAGCAAACCGAACAGATCACCCGCCCCCACCTGACGGTTGGCGGTTTTCAATACGCGACCCAGGCACGCATCGTCGTCACGGTTGGACGGCGAAGTGTTAAGCATGTCACGCAAAGACTGTTCAAACGGATCGTGCATATAGACCTCTCGCAAGTGATTCAAAGACGAGGGCAAAATTCGCCGGGTCACATGACCTCTCCACCCGTTCAGGTCACATTCAGCTCAGAGCCAGCGTAAGCGCCTGAACAACCACCACTGTCCCAGCGCAATCAGGACCACCAACAAGCAAGCAATTGCAAAACCGTAGGGGCTGGAAGAGAACGGAATACCACCCACATTGATCCCCAACAATCCCGTCAGAAAAGTCATCGGCAAGAAGATCCCGGTGATGATTCCGAAGCGGTACATGGTGCGATTCATACGCACGCTCAAACGCCGATCTTCAGCCTCAAGTACAAGCCCCACGCGCTCCCGAGTCAATTCAAGCTCCTCCAGGTAGCGGGTCAGGCTGTTGTTCAACTCGTTCCAATAGTCAGCATCGTCATCGACAAACCAGGGCAGTTTGATACGGGTCAGCTGAGCAAAAATATCCCGCTGCGGCGCCAGGAAACGCTTGAGCGCAGCGGCTCGCCGACGGATCTGCAAAACATTGCCGTGCTCCGGTGTATACCGTTCGTCGGCATCCAGTTTTTCTTCTTCGGCGTCGACGCTTTCAGACAGATCACTGACCAGATCCTGCACTTTGTTGGTCAGGTACTGCGCCATATAAAGGATGAGTTCCGAGGCAGTTTTCGGCCCTTTACCCTCCTCCAATTGCGCCAGCAGCTCGTCTGTGGCACGCAACGGCCGTAAACGCAGGGAAATCACCCGGGAGGCCGCCGCGAAGATGCGTACCGACACCATGTCTTCCGGCTCTGCGCCAGGGTTGAGGTTGATCCCACGCAAAAACACCAGCAATTCAGCGTCTGGCAAAGGCAACAGTCGTGGACGGGTGTTCTCTTCCAACAACAGGTCACAGGCGAATTCGCTCAAGCCGCTGGACTTGCGCAGCCAGGTTTGTGTCTGCGGATGACTACGGTCCCAATGCAGCCACAGACTTTCCTGAGGCTGCAATTGCAACTGGTCAAGCTCAGTCCGGGCAATCGCACGCGCACCACCGCCTCCGTCAAGCACCAGGGCATGCACCAGCCCCCATTGCGCGTTTTCTTCCTCGAACATCCTCACCCCTGTCGGTCTACTGCTGTTATTCAGGCATTTTCAAAGGACTGGGCGAGACGATCACGCCGTTATTGTCGGCATACACATACTCACCCGGACGGAACGTCACACCGGCAAACGTCACCGCTACGTCCACATCGCCAACCCCACGTCGCACGCTTTTCAATGGATGACTGGCCAGGGCCTGCACGCCCAGGTCGGTCTGGGCGAGGACGTCCACGTCACGGATGCAACCGTAGATCACCATCCCTTCCCAGCCGTTTTTCGCGGCTTTCTCGGCGATCATGTCACCCAGCAAGGCGTGACGCAGGGAACCGCCACCGTCAACCACCAGCACTTTGCCGGTGCCATCGAGCTCGGCCTGTTCCTTGACCCGGGAGTTGTCTTCAAAGCACTTGATGGTAACGATTTCGCCACCGAAGGAGTCTCGTCCGCCGAAGTTGCTGAACATGGGCTCGAGCACCTGTACCAGTTCCGGGTAGGTATCACACAGGTCGGGGGTCACGTAATGGTTCATCGGAAAACTCCTGTCAGTGAAAGAAGGTGTCGAACATCCACGGCTACATCAGGGAAACGCATCACAATAGGCATTCTTTAAAAATGCGCCATCGCGGCCGGTAATGATCAGATCCGCGCCCGAGCAACGCAATAACCATTGCGCGACTGAATATGACCAGAATAGCCTGATACGTCATATCTTAGCCGTAACCCTCATCAAGCGAAACGCCCTTGTTAGACGCCTGTCAGCCGACCGCGAGGACTTCAGGTTGTGCGCCCGTCACAGGTGTTAGCGGATCTTTCAGCCAGCGCTCTACCAACGGCCATACTTCGACCTGGGCGGCCTTGCTGACCAGCATCTCGACATGTCCGAAATCACCGGAAAAGCCTTGCCGTCGCCCCAGGCACAGGTATTGACGGTGCTCGGAACCCACTTGTTCAAGCAGTTTGCGACAAGCCCAGTCCGGGTCCTGACGATCGCCGGCGGCACTCACCGCCAACAAAGGCACATCGACCTCGGCCAATCCTTTCCACCAATCGCGCTCGCCGTCCCCAAAACGCCCGAACAAACCATGCCAGCGCATACTCTCCAGGGCCAGCCCGATGGGTTCGTCTTCCGGGCCACGTTTTAGCCGGGCCCCGGAGAGTTGAGCAAAGCGCTTCAAAATAAAACGCCCACCCCACTCGACTGGCGGAATCTTCAACGGCCAGTAGGTACGACTGACCTGACAACCGAACAAGGCCACGGAAGCCACCGCGGGTGCGCCCAGGTACTGCCCGCCCAATGCCGCAGCGAGGGTCGTACCGCCCAGGGAATGACCAATCCAGTGCGGAATCTGCCCACTCTGCTCACGCACAAACGCAGCGATGGCTGGCAAATCGTAGCGAGCATAGTCGGCGACACGGTTCTTGGCGTAATCCCGGTTACGCCGGGAAAGCCCGTGACCACGCATTTCCGGGATCCATACATCAAATCCCTGCCGCGCCAGATAAGCCCCCAGGCCAAGGCCCTTGGGCGAATACCAGAAGCGTCGATTGGAAAAGCTGCCGTGTAATAGGATCACTGGCACGCCTCGACTTTCCGCGACCTCGGCCAGGCCCAGGCGCGTCACCGCCAATTCAACGGTGCCATCAGGACTGTTGCCGGGTTTGAGGCGATAAACATCTTCACTCAGGTCGCCACGACGCTCAGCGCTGATCAAGGCGACGGGAAACAAGCTGCTGCTGCTTTGCATAAAGTTCTTGCACAAAAAAGGGCGGCGTCCAGAAGGAGTTCCGCCCTACACAGAATGAGAAATGCCGGTCAGCCATGTCAGCTGACCGGCAGCTGGCGATTACGCCGAGGCTTGACCTTCGGCCAGGAAGAACCAGGTTTCCAGCACCGAATCCGGGTTCAGCGAAACGCTTTCGATGCCCTGTTCCATCAGCCATTTGGCCAGGTCCGGGTGATCGGAAGGGCCTTGGCCACAGATACCGATGTACTTACCGGCCTTGTTGCACGCCTGGATGGCATTGGCTAGCAGCTTTTTGACCGCCGGATTACGTTCATCGAACAGATGGGCAATGATCCCCGAGTCACGGTCCAGGCCCAGGGTCAACTGAGTCAGGTCGTTGGAGCCAATGGAGAAGCCGTCGAAGAATTCCAGGAACTCTTCGGCCAGAATCGCATTGGAAGGCAGTTTGCACATCATGATCACGCGAAGACCGTTTTCACCACGGGAGAGGCCGTTCTCAGCCAGCAAATCGACGACCTGGCTTGCTTCGCCCAAGGTTCGCACGAACGGCACCATGATCTCGACGTTGGTCAGCCCCATTTCGTTACGTACACGCTTGAGGGCCCGGCATTCGAGTTCAAAGCAGTCACGGAAGGCTTCGCTGATGTAGCGCGACGCGCCACGGAAACCCAGCATCGGGTTTTCTTCTTCCGGCTCGTAAAGCTTGCCGCCGATCAGGTTTGCGTATTCGTTGGACTTGAAGTCCGACAGGCGCACGATGACTTTCTTCGGCCAGAAAGCCGCCGCCAGGGTGCTGATGCCTTCCACCAGCTTCTCGACGTAGAAACCTACCGGATCGTTGTAACCGGCGATACGTTTGTCGACACTGTCCTTGATCTCCAACGGCAGACCGTCGTAGTTCAACAGCGCCTTGGGATGCACGCCAATCATGCGGTTGATGATGAACTCCAGGCGGGCCAGGCCCACGCCGGCGTTCGGCAACTGCGCGAAATCGAAGGCACGGTCCGGGTTACCGACGTTCATCATGATCTTGAACGGCAGATCGGGCATCGCGTCGATGGAGTTTTGCTTGATGTCGAAGCCCAGTTCACCTTCGAAGATGAAACCGGTGTCGCCTTCGGCACAGGAAACGGTCACACCCTGACCGTCCTTCAACAGCTGAGTGGCGTTACCGCAGCCCACCACAGCCGGTATTCCCAGTTCACGCGCGATGATTGCAGCGTGACAGGTACGCCCGCCACGGTTGGTGACGATGGCGCTGGCGCGCTTCATCACGGGTTCCCAGTCCGGGTCGGTCATGTCGGAAACCAATACGTCGCCTGGCTGGACCTTGTCCATCTCGGAGACATCCTTGATGATCCGCACCTTGCCGGCGCCGATGCGCTGGCCGATGGCACGGCCTTCCACCAGCACGGTGCCGGTTTCCTTCAACAGATAGCGTTCCATGACATTGGCCGAGGTACGGCTCTTCACGGTTTCCGGGCGGGCCTGGACGATGTACAGCTTGCCGTCGTCGCCATCCTTTGCCCATTCGATGTCCATCGGGCACTTGTAGTGCTTCTCGATGATCATCGCTTGCTTGGCCAATTCGCTGACTTCAGCGTCGGTCAGGCAGAAACGCGCGCGCTCGGCCTTGTCGACATCCACGGTTTTCACCGAGCGACCGGCCTTGGCCTCATCGCCGTAGATCATCTTGATGGCCTTGCTGCCCAGGTTGCGGCGCAGGATGGCCGGGCGGCCTGCTTCCAGGGTGCCCTTGTGAACATAGAATTCGTCCGGGTTGACCGCGCCCTGCACGACCGTTTCCCCCAGGCCGTAAGCGCCGGTGATAAACACCACGTCGCGAAAGCCAGATTCCGTGTCCAGGGTGAACATCACGCCGGCCGTACCGGTTTCCGAACGTACCATGCGCTGCACGCCGGCAGACAGGGCCACCAACTTGTGGTCGAAACCCTGGTGCACGCGGTAGGAAATGGCGCGGTCGTTGAACAGCGAGGCGAACACTTCCTTGGCCGCGCGGATGACGTTTTCCACGCCGCGAATGTTCAGGAAGGTTTCTTGCTGGCCGGCGAAGGAGGCATCGGGCAGGTCTTCAGCGGTGGCCGAGGAACGAACCGCGACAGCCATGTCCGGGTTACCCGCCGAAAGGCTGGCGAAGGCCGTGCGGATTTCCGCGTTGAGCTTCTCGGGGAACTCGGCCTCCATGATCCATTGACGAATCTGGGCACCGGTCTTGGCCAGGGCGTTGACATCATCCACGTCCAAGGCGTCCAGAGCTGCGTGGATTTGAGCGTTGAGGCCGCTCAGTTCGAGGAAATCACGGTAAGCCTGGGCCGTAGTGGCGAAGCCACCGGGTACCGAGACACCGGCGCCCGCAAGGTTACTGATCATCTCGCCGAGGGATGCGTTCTTGCCCCCCACATGCTCTACATCATGGACGCCGAGCTTATCGAGGGAAACTACGTACTCTACCAAGGTGATCTCTCCACTAACTGTGTTGGAAAAGCTCAGGGCGCTGGGTGCTCAGTAGGAGCAGTTACCGGCGTTTGTGGCCTGGACCTGGAAAATAAGTGAGAATGCGGCCCACTGCGGGACGGCAAAATCGCACCTATCATATCCAAGATTCGTCATCAGCTTAAGGCCCAAGGCTCAAATGAAACGATCTGCTTTCTTTATCTCCGATGGCACCGGCATCACAGCCGAAACCCTGGGTCAAAGCCTGTTGGCGCAGTTCGAAAACATTACCTTCGCCAAATTCACGCGACCGTATATCGATAGCGTGGATAAAGCGCGGCTCATGGTACAACAAATCAATCTGGCCGCCGAAAAAGACGGCTTTCGCCCGATCATTTTCGACACCATTGTCAATCAGGACATTCGTGAGATCCTCGCAACCTCTAATGGTTTCATGATCGACATCTTCTCGACCTTCCTCGCCCCACTGGAGCAGGAGTTGAGCGAGCACTCCTCATATTCTGTGGGAAAATCCCATTCCATTGGCCACAACTCCAATTACATGGAGCGGATCGAGGCGGTGAACTTCGCCCTGGACAACGACGATGGTGCCCGCACCCATTACTACGACAAGGCCGACCTGATCCTGGTGGGCGTGTCCCGTTGCGGCAAGACGCCGACGTGCCTTTATATGGCCATGCAGTTCGGTATTCGCGCGGCCAACTACCCGCTGACCGAAGACGATATGGAACACCTGACACTGCCGGCCGCCCTGCGCTCGCATCAGCACAAGCTGTTCGGCTTGACCATTGATCCGGACCGTCTCACCGCCATCCGTAACGAACGCAAGCCCAACAGCCGCTATTCGAGCTATGCCCAGTGCGAATTCGAAGTGCGCGAAGTGGAAAATCTGTTCCGCCGGGAAAATATTGCACACATCAACTCCACACATTTTTCGGTGGAAGAAATTTCGGCAAAGATTTTGGTGGAAAAAGGCGTCGAACGCCGTTTCAAATAACCTGGAGCGCGGATTTCCTGTGGCTTCCAGGCCATTTGTGGCGAGGGGGCTGGTCCCCCGTTGGGCTGCGCAGCACCCCCAAAACGTTTCCCCGTTCGCCCAGTCAAACCAGGTGGCCGGTTTAAGGGCTGCTGCGCAGCCCAACGGGAGCGATACGGCGTTCCGGCAAGCCCCCTCGTCATAGGGGCCATTTATCAAGCGCAGATCAAACATTCAACGCTTATAGATGAAACCTTCCTCCACCCTGCCCCAGGGCGGTGGCCAAAGCGTCAAATCCTTCTCGCAACAGCTGATCATCCCCCGAGGTATTGCAGATACTTGCCCGAATGAACTGTGGCACCGCCGTTTGCCCCACGGCAAATGCCTCGGCGGTGGCGATCAGGTAATTGTTCTGCTTGAGTTCCGCTTCGATTTCCGAGGCTCGCCACGGCTCCGGCACTTCAATCCAGAAATGCGGGCTGTTGAGGTGCGTGCGATACTCAAGGCCACTCAAGAGGCCTTCGACCAGGGTTTTGCGGCGGCTGATCTCGTTGATCTGTTGGTGCAACAGGTATTGCGCCGTACCGTTTTCAATCCACTGCGTGGCCAATTCCAGCGTGACCGGCGTCGCCATCCAACAGGTGGAACGCAATGCGGCGGAGATCCGGCTGACCAACGCCGGAGGCGCGTGCACATAACCCACGCGCAATCCCGCCGACACCGCCTTGCTCAGGCTGCTGATCAGGATGGTGCGTTCCGGGGCGAAATGACTCAGGGGTGGCGGGCGATCCTCCACCAACACGCCATGGGCCTCATCTTCGAGGATCAGCAAATTGTGTTCACGACAGACCCGAACCAATGCCTCGCGACGGGTAACGGACAATACCGCCGTCGTCGGATTCTGGATGGTCGGCGTGCAATAAAGAGCCGACACCCGATGATTGCGACAAACCTCCTCCAACGCCCCCGGCAGCAAACCCTCGTCATCCATCTCCAGGCCGATCAAGCGTATGCCGAGCATCCGTGCGGCGGTGATCAATCCGGGGTAGGTCAGTTGTTCCGTGACCACGGTATCGCCCGCACGCAATAAGGCCATCATCGCGCAGAGCAATCCGTGCTGGCCGCCATTGACGCAGATGACCTGTTCGGGAATCGGGTGAAAGTCGCGCTGCACCAGCCATTGCGCCCCCGCTTCACGATAACGCGGCAATCCGGCGTCCGGGGTGTAGGCGCTGATGTCCTGCAGGAATTTGGCGTTATTGGCCAGGGTCTGAAAACTCTGGGCCAGGAACGTCGTTTCCTGCCCCGGGATATGCATATTGCGGCTCATATCGAAGTACTGGCGCGGCTCTTCGCTGACGTTGCGAAAACCTTCATCACGCTGACGTTCCATCCCACGCTTGCGCACGAACGTCCCGTCACCGACCCGCGCCACGACCAGACCAAGGCGTTCCAGTTCGCCATAGGCCCGACTGATGGTGCCGATGGTCACTCCGAGATTGTCGGAAAGCACGCGATGAGGCGGCAGTTTTCGCCCCGGTTCGATCAACCCTTCCAGAATGCCGCGTTCCATAACATCCGACAGGCGCTTGTACTTCATGCCCTGCCCATTGGAGAGCCCTTCTCGCATAATTGACACCATGTCAATATTTGTTTTGACAGCCATCATTCGCCCTAATAGTGTGCTTTAACGGGTTCAATTACCGGATAAAACCTCTAATGACACGTTCAATATAGAGTTCAATTCCGGCTCAGGGAAGCAATAAACGATGCCAATGTCCGCCGTTCTTCAAAATGCCGAAAAAACAAAACCACGTAAGCAGTGGTTGGCAGGGCTGATTACCAGCGTGATGTTCCTCATCGTGTGCTTGAGCTGGGGCACCACCTGGCTGGGGATCAAGATCGCAGTGGAAAGCGTGCCGCCGCTGACCTCGGCGGGCTTGCGCTTCCTGATCGCGTTTCCGTTATTTCTGTGTTTTGCGCTGTTGCGCCGCGAGCCGATCCTGTTCCCACGGGAAAGTCGCTGGTTTTTTGTGTTCGTGACGCTTTCCTACTTCAGCGTTCCTTATTACTTGCTCAACTACGGCGAGATGCACGTCTCCTCCGGCCTCACAGCCTTGCTGTTCAGTTGCATGCCGGTGTTCATCCTGATTTTCTCCGCGCTGTTGCTGCGTGAGCGCATCTACTTTTCCCAAGTGGTCGGGATCGGCATCGGCTTCGGCAGCCTGTACATGATCATCAGGAGCCAGGGGCTGCACCTGGACCATGCCGAGTTCTTCGGCGTGCTGGCTATTCTGACCGCCGCGATCATGCATGCCTTGTGCTATGTCATCACCAAGCAAAAAGGCAGCGCCATCAGCGTCATCACCTACAACACCCTGCCCATCGGGATTGCCGGACTCATGTTGTTCGTGGCCGGCCTGTGGTTTGAATCCCCGACCTTCGAGGCCATTACGCTGCGCTCCTGGAGCGCCCTGTTCTACCTGGGACTGGTGGCCTCGGTCGGCGGTTTTATCGTGTACTTCATGCTGCTCAAGCGTTTGAGCCCGATCATCCTGTCCTTCGTCTTCATCATCTTCCCGGTGTTCGCCGTGATCATCGGCGCCTGGTATGAAGGCCTCGAATTGTCCAGGGACCTGATGCTGTACTCGGCGATCCTGCTGGCAGGTTTCGCCATTACCAAATTGCCGATAGAAAAACTCTTGACCAAGAACCATTGACCCTTTTTATTCACTGACGCGAGAGAAACATGGACGTGCTCCGCCCAAACGCCCTGGAACAGATTTACGCCCACGCCAGCCGCAGCTATCCCGAAGAATGCTGCGGCTTTGTCTTCGCCGACGGCAGCGTGTACCTGGGCAGCAACATCCAGAATGAGCTGCACCGCAAAAACCCGCAGATGTACTCCCGCAGCGCGGCCAATGGCTACACCTTTTCGGTGGCCGATACGCTGATGATGAACAAGGCATTTCGCAGCGATAACCCGGTAACGGTGATCTACCACTCGCACCCGGATGTCGGTGCCTATTTCAGTGACGAGGATCAGGACAAGGCCCTGTACATGGGTGAACCGATCTACCCCGTCAGCTACCTGGTGGTGGACGTCCGCCAGGGCAAGGCCCTTGGGTCAAAACTGTTTGCCTGGGATGGCAAGCACTTCGCCCTCACCCCTTTCAACGACCTGCAAACGGAGTTGTACATGAACGCTGTCTCTTTCCCCGACATTCTGGTCCGCGTGGCCAAGTTGCCAGAATCGACCCTTGAGGGCGCCGGATCGACATTGCGCGAAGTCATTGAAAACCTCTGCAATCACCACCCGCAATTGCGGGCGCAGCTGTTCCACGAGAAGAACGACCAGCTCAAGGAGCATTTCCTGTTCACCGCCGGGGAAGAGCTGATCAGCCCCGATGAACAACTGCCGGAAAAAGCCAGAATCGAAGTACTGCTCGCCACTTCCGGCGGTATGGATATCGACACCCTGAGTAATGAAGAGGTGCAGCGGTATGTGCGGCATATCACCCTGCCCGGCGTCGGCCGTGCAGGGCAACTGAATCTGAAAAAAGCCAAGGTGCTGATCATCGGCACTGGCGGGCTGGGGTCGCCCATCAGCCTGTATCTGGCGGCTGCAGGTATCGGCACCCTGGGGCTGGTGGATTTCGATGTGGTGGAAAGCAGCAACCTGCAACGCCAGATTGTGCATGGTAACAGCACGCTGGGCCTGCCCAAGGTGGAGTCCGCGAAACAGCGCCTGCAAGACCTGAACAGCCATATCCAGATCAATGCGCACGATACCGCGCTGAACGTCGACAACGCCTTAGATCTGGTGGGCGCCTACGACCTGGTGATCGATGGTACAGACAACTTTGAAACCCGCTACCTGGTCAACGATACCTGCGTGCAGCTCGGCAAACCCTTGGTGTATGGCGCCATCTACCGCTTCGACGGCCAGATCAGCGTGCTCAACTACAAGGGCGGGCCGTGCTATCGCTGCCTGTTTCCCCACGCGCCGCCGGCAGAACTGGCGCCCAATTGCAGCGCGGGCGGGGTGATCGGCGTACTGCCGGGTGTGGTCGGAATGATCCAGGCCACCGAGGCAATCAAACTCCTGATTGGTCTCGGTGAGCCGTTGTCCGGGCGACTGATGCGCTTTGACGCGCTGGCCATGAAGTTCAGCGAAATCCGCTTCAAGCGTCGCGCCGATTGTCCGTGCTGCTCCGAATTGCGTGATGCACACCAGCCCGTGGCAGCCGTGTGTGCCGATACCGTACGCGCGGTGCCGACCCTGGCCGAGGAGCGCTACATCAAACCCCGCTTGCTCAAGCAGCTACTGGAGCAACGACGCAGCGCCGACATTCTGCTGGACGTACGCGACGCCAGCGAACTGGAGGTTTGCAAGCTGCCAGGCGTGGTTCACATTCCCCTGGCCGAACTCGACGAACAGCTCGACACCCTCAGCCGCGACAACACCCATTACCTGATCTGCTACGCCGGCATCCGTGCGGAACAGGCTGCCAGCACCATGCTCGCGGCCGGCTTTGCCAACACCAAAGTCCTGGAAGGTGGCATGAAACACTGGGTTCGCGACGTCGAACCCGACATGCCTTTGTACTGATCACCGGCCAGAGGTGTGCTTGATGTTACATAACTCGATACTCGACGCTATTGGCCAGACGCCCATCGTGCGCCTGGAACAGTTTTCCGAAGACCTCGGCATTGAAGTCTTCGCCAAGCTTGAATCACTCAACCCGGGAGGCAGCCATAAGGCGCGCATCGCCCTGGGGATGATCCTCGACGCCGAACGCCGGGGCATCCTGATTCGCGACTCAGGACAAACCATCATCGAGCCCAGCGGTGGCAACACCGGCATCGGCCTGGTGATGGCCGGCAATGTGCTGGGCTACAAGGTGGTACTGGTGATCCCGGACAACTACAGCCCAGAGAAACAAAAACTGTTGCGCCTCTACGGCGCCAAAGTGGTGCTGTCAGACAGTCGCCTGGGGAACAATTCCCACGGCGAAAAGTGCATGGAACTGCAACTGGAAAACCCCAGCTACGTCATGCTCAACCAGCAGCGCAACCCCGCCAACCCACAAACCCACCGCGATACCACCGCCCCGGAAATCATCCGCGCGTTTGGCGAGCGACAGGTGGATTACTTCGTCAGCGGCATCGGTACCGGCGGCCATATCACCGGCATCGGTGAAACCCTCAAGGCAGCCTGGCCGCAGATGCGCGTGATGGGTGTGGAACCCGAGGAATGCGACCTGCTGAATGATCGCCACGCCCCGCATCACATTCAGGGTCTGTCCATCGGACTGATCCCGAGCATTCTCAACCTTGAGGTACTCGACGGCATGCTCAAGGTTTCCCGGCTGGAGTGCCTGGAAATGATGAAACGCATCATGCGCACCGATGCCGTGAGCCTGGGGTTGTCGTCGGCCGCCAATATGGTGGCCATCGCCAGACTCGCACCGGAACTGCCCACCGACACGGTGGTACTGACGATGGTTTATGACAGCGCCGACAGCTATCTGCCCTGTTTCGAATAATGCCACTTGCGGGAGTGCCTTCCATGGGAGGCTTTATCGACATGCAACATCTGCACGAGGAGTTGCTGACGCACCTCATCAAGACCCTCACGCCGGCGCAGATACAACCGTTGCAGGTACACCTGGCCCCGCTGATTCAGGAAGCGGCGCAGGATATCGCAGAGGATTTGATCGCCTATGCCTACCGCGACCCGGCGTCCCGTGGACGTGGCGGACTGATCCTCGAGTCCTACGCCTCGTTCAAGGCGGTGCTGTACTACCGACTGGCACATCGGGTGTGGAACCTCTGCGCCCCGTCCAACGGAATTTTTACCAGCATCGCACTGACACTGAGCAATCAAGGCAAGCTTCTGTCAGGCGCCGAAATTCACCCCGCGGCGCGAATCGGTCGGCGTTTTGTGCTGGATCACGGCTACGGCACGGTGATCGGCGAAACCTGCGAGATCGGCAATGACTGCTACATCCTGTGCGGCGTAACCCTGGGCGCCCGGGGGATCGCCAATAACCCCGACGGCAAGCGCCATCCACGCCTGGGCAACAATGTCGAAGTCGGCGCCGGCGCCAGAGTGCTCGGTTATGTACTGATCGGCGACAACGTGTTTATCAGTCCATCCTGCGTGATCACCCAGGACGTACCGGCGGGCACCAAGGTCAAGGTGGTCAACCAGATCCAACTGCAAAAAAACGATGAATCGGATCACAGCAACTACCTCGGCGCCTTCGCCATGGATGAGCGGCTGCACGTGGTCGGTGAGATCCACACCAGCCACCGGGTCACGGTGCTGGATGCTGACTTCCACCCATTGCCGGGGCTGATGCTCGAGCCGACGGTGAAGGACCGCCACCACTTGCAATTTCGCCTGCACCGCGTCGAGTCGGGCGACCACCTGCCGCGCCTGCCGCTGAACCTGAAGGTCTGCGGCCCCGAGTTTGAAATCACCCTGCTCTCTCCTCCTGGCTTGAGTGCAATGGTGCGCCATCTGCTGCAAGCCAGCCCATTGATAGTCGGAGGTTGAACATGTCCGTGCACACCATGGAAACCCTGGCGCTGTTCGACAGCGCGCCCTACCAGAACGCTTTCAGCGCCCGGGTGATTGCCGTCAGCGAACAGGGCATTGCCCTGGAACACACGCTGTTCTACCCCACCGGCGGCGGTCAACCGGGCGACACCGGGTACCTTACCCTGCCCGACGACACACGGATCAATGTGACCGGAACGGTTCGCGATCCCGTGCTGCGCTCGATCATCTGGCATCAGGTGGAACACTGCCCCACGCAACTGAGTGCGGGCGTGCAGGTGGACGCCAGCCTGGACTGGGAACGGCGTTACCAGCACATGAAAATGCACACCTGCCTGCACCTGCTGTGCTCGATCATCGACGCTCCCGTCACCGGTTGCAGCATCAGTGCCGACAAGGGCCGACTGGATTTCGACCTGCCGGAAATGACCCTCGACAAGGACAGCATCACCCGCGATCTCAATGCACTGATTGAGCAAGCCCATGAAGTCAGGTCCTTATCGATGCCAGCGTCGGAGTACTCCACCTTGCTGCAGATCACCCGCACCCAGGCGGTGGCGCCGCCGGTGATCCAAGGCGCGGTCCGCGTGATTGAAATTGCCGGTATCGACATCCAGCCGTGTGGCGGCACCCATGTGATCAACACCGAGGAAATCGGCCGGGTGTTCTGCGAGAAGATCGAGAAGAAGAGCAAACACAACCGCAGGGTGATCCTGCGGTTCGAGTGATTGCTCAGCCTGAGTCGAGTTGAGTGCACATACCGCGACCAGAACTTCCCCCTGTGGCGAGGGGGCTTATCCTAACGCCGTTGCTAAGTTTTTTGTAGGAGCGAGCTTGCTCGCGAAGAACTCAAAGACGCCACGTTTATTCAGGAAACACGCGTTATCGTTGACGTTTTTCGCGAGCAAGCTCGCTCCTACAAATACCTTAGCTGAACGGTATTAGGGCTTCCCCCCTCACCACATTAGGGCATGCCGAGCGGGGTCAGATCACGAACAGGTCGACAAAGCGGTTCACCGGCGTCGCCTCCAACCGTGCCTGATCTTTGCACAACGCAAAAATCTCGGCGCTACGCTGGGCGGTGAAGCGGGTGGCGAGATTGGCCCTGAATTTGTCTTCCAGCAATGGAATGCCTTCTGCCCGACGCCGACGATGACCAATCGGGTACTCCACCGCCACGTGCTCGGTGCAGGTGCCATCCTTGAAAAAAACTTGCACGGCGTTGGCAATCGAGCGTTTGTCGGCTTCCAGGTATTCCCGGCTATAACGCGGTTCTTCGACGATTTCCATCTTGCCGCGCAACTCATCGATGATCGGATGAGCGGCGTGGAATTCATCCTCGTAGTGCTCGGCCACCAGATTTCCAAACGCCAGGGGCACGGCGGTCATGTACTGCAGGCAGTGATCGCGGTCGGCGGCGTTGGCCAATTGGCCGACCTTGGAGATGATGCGAATAGCCGATTCGTGGGTGGTGATGACGATTCGTTGAATCTCATGCAGACGATTTTTAACCTGCGGATGCAAGGCCACGGCGGCCTCGCACGCCGTCTGTGCATGAAACTCGGCCGGGAAACTGATCTTGAACAGCACGTTTTCCATCACATACGTGCCGTAGGGCTGGGACACGCTAAACACCCGCTGATCCTCGGGTTTGAGGGCCAGATCCTTGTTGGTATGACTGAACAGCACGTCATAGAAGCCCCACTGCGCTGCGCTCAACACACCGGGAATTCCCATCTCGCCGCGCATGGCAATGTCCGCCAGGCGCACACCCCGACTCGACGCGTCTCCCGCGGCCCAAGACTTGCGCGACCCGGCGTTCGGCGCGTGACGATAAGTGCGCAACGCCTGGCCGTCGACAAATGCCTGGGACAGGGCCGCCAGCAATTGCTCGCGGTTGGCGCCCATCAGCTTCGCAGTGACCGCGGTGCTGGCGACTTTCACCAGCAACACATGGTCGAGGCCGACACGGTTGAAGGCGTTTTCCAGGGCGATCACCCCTTGAATCTCATGGGCCATGATCATTGCGTCGAGCACGTCGCGTACGGTCAGTGGAGCATCACCATTGGCCACGCGTTTTTGCGACAGATGATCCGCGACCGCCAGGATGCCGCCGAGGTTATCGGACGGATGTCCCCATTCGGCGGCAAGCCAGGTGTCGTTGTAGTCGAGCCAGCGCACGATGCAACCGATATCCCACGCGGCCTTGACCGGGTCCAGCCGAAACGAGGTCCCCGGAACCCGAGCACCGAATGGCACCACCGTACCTTCGACGATAGGCCCCAGGTGCTTGGTGCATTCGGGAAAGCGCAATGCCAGCAGGCCACAGCCGAGCGTGTCCATCAGACAGTTACGGGCGGTGTCGAGGGCATCGCGGGATTCGGTACTGAACGTCAGCACGTAGTCGGCGATGTCCTGCAGAACCTGGTCATAGTCGGGGCGGTTATTCTGGTCGACGTTGCTGGTCATGGCGGTACTCCGGAGTGGGTGGATGGTTTCCCTCGGGGTCACGGTATTTTTGAGAGCAGATCTTGGGTGTCTGCTAGGTGATGTTTTAGTCGTTGGATCGCTGCTTCAAGTTAAAAAGCATCTCCCGGCACACGCACAAACCCTTCCATCAGCACCCGCGCACTGCGGCTCATAATGGCTTTTTTGACGACCCATTCACCGTTGACCTGGCTCGCTTCTGCCCCCACGCGCAAGGTGCCCGAAGGATGCCCGAAGCGCACCGCGTTGCGCTCCACAGCGCCCGCAGCCAGATTCACCAGCGTCCCGGAAATCGCCGCCGCGGTACCAATCGCCACCGCCGCCGTTCCCATCATCGCGTGGTGCAACTTGCCCATCGACAGTGCCCGCACCAGCAGGTCAATATCTGCAGCCTTGATCGCCTTGCCGCTGGACGCCACGTAATCCGCAGGCCGCGCCACAAATGCGAGTTTTGGCGTGTGCTGGCGCTGGGCGGCTTGATCCAGATGCTCGATCAGCCCCATGCGCAGCGCGCCGTGGGCGCGGATAGTTTCAAACATCGCCAAGGCTTTCGGATCGCTATTAATCGCGCCTTGCAGCTCGGTGCCGGTGTAGCCGAGCGCTTCAGCGTTGAGGAAAATCGTCGGAATGCCTGCGTTGATCAACGTCGCCTTGAAGGTGCCAACACCGGGCACTTCCAGGTCGTCGATCAGGTTGCCGGTGGGGAACATCGAGCCACCGCCACCCTCTTCTTCCGCTGCCGGGTCCATGAATTCAAGCTGCACCTCGGCCGCCGGAAACGTCACACCGTCCAGCTCGAAGTCGCCGGTTTCCTGAACCGCGCCGTCCGAGATCGGCACGTGAGCAATGATGGTCTTGCCGATGTTTGCCTGCCAGACCCGCACCACGGCCACGCCGTTGCGGGGAATACGCGCGGTATCCACCAGGCCGCTGCTGACGGCAAAGGAGCCGACTGCCGCCGACAGGTTGCCGCAGTTGCCGCTCCAATCGACAAAGGGTTTGTCGATGGAGACCTGGCCGAACAAGTAATCCACGTCGTGATCGGCGCGGGTGCTTTTGGCCAGGATCACGGTTTTGCTGGTGCTCGATGTCGCGCCGCCCATGCCATCGATTTGTTTATCGTAGGGATCCGGGCTGCCAATCACGCGCAGCAACAAGGCATCGCGCGCGGCGCCTGGAACCTGGGCCGACTCAGGCAGATCCTTGAGGCTGAAAAACACCCCTTTGCTGGTGCCGCCACGCATGTAAGTGGCGGGAATCTTGATTTGCGGTACGTGTGCCATGGTTGTCCTCGTCAGGCGCAGGGGAACTGAAATCCCCTGCGCCGGTTATGTCAGGCAGTCGCCGTCGACTCCAGGAAGTCCTGGGCAAAACGCTGCAACACGCCGCCCGCCTCATAGATCGAGACTTCTTCGGCGGTGTCGAGGCGGCAGGTCACCGGCACCTCGACTCGTTCGCCGTGCTTGCGATGGATCACCAACGTCAACGTTGCTCGCGGGGTCCGCTCGCCGATCACGTCATAGGTTTCACTGCCGTCGATCTGCAACGTCTTGCGGTCGGTACCCGGCAGGAACTCCAGGGGCAACACGCCCATGCCCACCAGGTTGGTGCGGTGAATGCGCTCGAAGCCTTCGGCGGCAATCGCTTCCACACCGGCCAGGCGTACGCCCTTGGCGGCCCAGTCGCGAGACGAGCCCTGACCGTAATCGGCGCCGGCGATGATGATCAACGGCTGCTTGCGCTGCATATAGGTTTCGATGGCTTCCCACATCCGCGTGACCTGGCCTTCCGGCTCGATCCGCGCCAGCGAACCCTGCTTGACCTTACCGTTCTCGAGCACCATTTCGTTGAACAGCTTGGGGTTGGCAAAGGTCGCGCGCTGCGCCGTCAAATGGTCGCCGCGATGGGTCGCATACGAGTTGAAGTCAACTTCCGGCAAGCCCATTTTCGCCAGGTACTCACCGGCGGCACTGTCGAGCATGATCGCGTTGGACGGCGACAAGTGGTCAGTGGTGATGTTGTCCGGCAGTACCGCCAGCGGGCGCATGCCCTTGAGCGGACGCGCGCCGGCCAAGGCGCCTTCCCAGTACGGCGGACGCCGGATATAGGTGCTCTGGGGACGCCAGTCGTACAGCGGTGCGACTTTCGGACCGGTGTCTTCATGGATGGCGAACATCGGGATGTAGACCTGGCGGAACTGCTCTGGCTTGACCGCCGCCTTGACCACGGCGTCGATTTCCTCGTCACCCGGCCAGATGTCTTGCAGGCGGATCTCGTTGCCGTCGGCATCCAGGCCCAGCACATCCTTCTCGATATCGAAGCGGATAGTGCCGGCAATTGCATAAGCCACCACCAGCGGTGGCGAAGCGAGGAATGCCTGCTTGGCATACGGGTGAATGCGCCCGTCGAAATTGCGGTTCCCGGAGAGTACGGCGGTGGCGTACAAGTCACGCTCGATGATCTCTTGCTGGATCACCGGATCCAGCGCGCCGGACATGCCGTTGCAGGTGGTGCAGGCAAACGCCACCACGCCAAAACCGAGCTTCTCCAACTCATGGTCCAGACCGGCCTCCTCCAGATACATCGCCACGGTTTTCGAGCCGGGCGCGAGGGACGATTTGACCCATGGTTTACGAACCAGGCCCAGCTTGTTGGCGTTGCGCGCCAGCAGGCCAGCGGCGATCACGTTGCGCGGGTTGCTGGTGTTGGTGCAACTGGTGATGGCGGCGATGATGACCGCGCCATCGGGCATTTGCCCCGGCACTTCGTGCCATTGCCCGGAGATGCCTCTGGCCGCCAGGTCGCTGGTGGCGACGCGGGCGTGCGGGTTGCTCGGGCCCGCCATGTTGCGCACCACGCTCGACAGATCGAAGCTCAAGCCACGCTCGTATTGTGCGCCCTTGAGATCATCGGCCCACAGGCCGGTTTGTCGGGCGTACTGCTCGACCAATGCGACTTGTTCGTCTTCACGCCCGGTGAGCTTGAGGTAGGCGATGGTTTGCGGATCAATGTAGAACATCGCCGCCGTGGCGCCATATTCCGGCGCCATGTTGGAAATGGTCGCTCGGTCGCCCAAGGTCAATGCCGAGGCACCTTCCCCAAAGAACTCCAGCCAGGCGCCGACGACTTTCTGTTGACGCAGGAACTCGGTCAGCGCCAGCACCATGTCGGTGGCCGTGATGCCTGGTTGCAACTTACCGGTCAACTCGACACCGACGCTCTCCGGCAGGCGCATCCACGAGGCGCGACCCAGCATTACGCTTTCGGCTTCCAGGCCACCGACGCCGATGGCGATCACGCCCAGCGCATCGACATGCGGGGTGTGACTGTCGGTGCCGACGCAGGTATCGGGGAAGGCTACGCCGTCACGCACCTGGATCACCGGAGACATTTTCTCCAGGTTGATCTGGTGCATGATGCCGTTGCCCGGTGGGATCACATCAACGTTCTTGAAGGCCTTTTTGGTCCACTCGATAAAGTGAAAACGGTCTTCGTTGCGGCGGTCTTCAATGGCGCGGTTTTTCTCGAAGGCGTCCGGGTCGGCACCACCGGCCTCGACGGCCAGGGAATGGTCGACGATCAGTTGCGTCGGCACCACCGGGTTGACCTGGGCCGGGTCGCCGCCCTGCAGGGCGATGGCATCGCGCAGGCCGGCGAGGTCCACCAGCGCGGTCTGGCCGAGAATGTCATGACACACCACGCGCGCCGGGAACCAAGGAAAATCGAGGTCACGCTTACGCTCGATCAACTGACCCAAAGAAGCCTTGAGCGTCGCCGGGTCGCAGCGTCGCACGAGGTTTTCCGCCAATACGCGAGAGGTGTACGGCAAGGTAGCGTAGGCACCGGGCGTGATTGCATCGACAGCCTCACGGGCGTCGTAGTAATCCAGGCGGCTGCCGGGTAGCGGTTTGCGGTATTCAGTGTTCATCGTCTGGACTCGGTCACGGTGGTTACAAAAGGCAGAACCGACGCAGCTCCTGTGCTGGATTTCCAATCCAAATGTGGGAGCGGGTTTGCCCGCTCCCACATTTTTGCTCGGGTTTCCAATCAAAGGATCGCCGGTCCCCCCATTCAGCGTCGCTCGATTGGCACGAACTTGCGCTGATCAACGCCGGTGTACTCGGCGCTTGGACGGATGATGCGGTTATTGGCGCGCTGCTCGAAAACGTGGGCCGCCCAGCCCGTCAGGCGCGAGCAGACGAAAATCGGCGTGAACAGCTTGGTCGGGATACCCATGAAGTGGTACGCCGAAGCATGGTAGAAGTCGGCGTTGGGGAAGAGTTTCTTCTGTTCCCACATGGTCTTGTCGATGGCTTCGGAAACCGGGAACAACACAGTGTCGCCCACTTCATCCGCAAGTTTTTTCGACCAGCCCTTGATCACTTCATTGCGCGGATCGTTGTCCTTATAGATCGCGTGGCCGAAGCCCATGATCTTGTCCTTGCGCGCCAGCATGCCAAGGGTGCCCTCGACAGCTTCCTCGGCCGAGGAGAAACGCTCGATCATTTCCATCGCCGCTTCGTTGGCCCCGCCGTGCAGCGGACCGCGCAGCGAACCAATGGCGGCGGTGACGCAGGAGTACAGATCCGACAGGGTCGAGGCACAGACACGCGCCGTGAAGGTCGAAGCATTGAATTCGTGCTCGGCGTAGAGGATCAGCGAGACGTTCATCACCTTGACGTGCAACTCGCTCGGTTTCTTGCCATGCAACAGGTGCAGGAAGTGACCGCCGATGGACGACTCGTCGGTGACGCAGTCGATGCGCTGGCCGTCGTGGCTGAAGCGATACCAGTAGCACATGATCGCCGGAAAGGCGGCCAGCAGGCGGTCAGTGATGTCACGCTGGGCGCTGAAGTCTTGCTCCGGCTCGATATTGCCCAGGAACGAACAACCGGTACGCATCACGTCCATCGGATGGGCATCGGCGGGAATGCGCTCAAGCACCTCTTTCAAGGCGTGTGGCAAATCCCGCAGCGTCGCCAGTTTGGCCGTGTAGGCGGCCAGTTCGGCCTTGTTCGGCAGTTCACCGTACAACAGCAGGTAGGCGACCTCTTCAAACTGCGCATCGGCGGCCAGTTCACGCACATCGTAGCCACGGTAAGTCAGCCCGGCGCCCGCCTGGCCCACGGTGGACAGGGCGGTCTGCCCGGCAACCTGGCCACGCAGGCCGGCGCCACTCAGTACTTTTGCTTCAGCCATGTTCTTCTCCAATTTTATATTTATCAGGGAGGCGTGCTCACAACACACAACCGGGTGCAGGAGCGAGGGGGGTGCCTAGCCCTTGCTCGCGAAAAACTTCAGGGCGCCCTGTGCATTCAGGTCGAGCGCGTTATCGTTGACGGTCTTCGCGGGCAAGCCCGCTCCTACAGGTAAAGGTGTTCGCAATGCCTTTACTTCTTGGCGGCAAACAGCGCGTCAAGTTTCTGCTCGAAGGTGTGGTAGTCGATGCGATCGTAAAGCTCCATGCGGGTTTGCATGGTGTCGATCACGTTCTGCTGGGTACCGTCGCGACGGATCGCGGTGTAGACGTTTTCCGCTGCCTTGTTCATCGCGCGAAAAGCCGACAGCGGGTACAACACCAGTGAAACATCGGCAGATTTCAACTGTTCGACGGTGTACAGCGGCGTCGCGCCGAATTCAGTGATGTTGGCAAGGATCGGCGCTTTCACGCGGGCGGCGAACAATTTGTACATGTCCAATTCGGTGATGGCTTCCGGGAACACCATGTCGGCACCGGCTTCGATGCAGGCCGCGGCGCGCTCCAGCGCAGACTCCAGACCTTCGACGGCCAGCGCGTCGGTGCGCGCCATGATCACAAAACTGTCGTCGGTGCGTGCATCCACCGCGGCCTTGATGCGGTCGACCATTTCCTGCTGGGACACGATCTCTTTATTTGGACGATGACCACAGCGCTTGGCACCCACCTGGTCCTCGATATGGAGCGCGGCGGCACCGAATTTGATCATCGATTTGACCGTACGCGCCACGTTGAAGGCCGAGGAACCGAAACCGGTGTCCACGTCTACCAACAGCGGCAAATCGCACACGTCAGTGATACGGCGCACGTCGGTCAGTACATCGTCGAGGCCGGTGATGCCCAGGTCGGGTACGCCGAGGGAGCCGGCAGCCACGCCGCCACCGGACAGATAGATCGCCTTGAAGCCGGCTCGCTTGGCCAGCAAGGCATGATTGGCGTTGATTGCGCCAACCACTTGCAGAGGCTGTTCACTGGCGACGGCATCGCGAAAACGCTGGCCTGGTGTGCTGTTGTTATGGGAACTCATGACTCACCTCGTGGAGTGGCTGTCTGGGGGGCGCCGTCCTGAAAATGGCGGGCGATATTGCGTTTGGAGGCGCCGATATGACGGCGCATCAACAACTCGGCCAGTTCACCGTCGCGATCGGCAATCGCGTCAAGAATGCGGTGATGCTCGGCAAAGGCCTGGCGTGGACGATTGGGGGTGGCGGAGAACTGGATGCGGTACATGCGCACCAACTGATACAGCTCGCCGCACAACATTTGAGCCAGGGTGCGATTGCGCGCACCTTGAATGATCCGGTAATGGAAATCGAAGTCGCCCTCCTGCTGGTAGTAACCGACCCCGGCCTGGAACGCCGCATCACGCTCGTGGGTGTGCAGCACTTGGCGCAACTCTTCGATTTCTTCGCAAGTCATGCGCTCGGCCGCCAGACGGCACGCCATGCCTTCGAGGGATTCGCGGATCTCGTAGAGTTCTACCAGTTCCGCCTCGCTCAGGGACACCACCCGGGCGCCCACATGGGGCACGCGCACCAGCAGGCGCTGGCCTTCCAAGCGGTGGATCGCCTCACGCAGCGGCCCGCGGCTGATACCGTAGGTGCGCGCCAGTTCCGGCTCGGAGATCTTGCTGCCAGGCGCGATCTCGCCCTTGACGATGGCGGCCTGGATACGGCGGAAGACGTTCTCGGACATGGTTTGGGAATCGTCCGACCCCACCACCGAATTTTCCAGCTGACCCAGCATATTGTCGACACCTTTAAAAGCGATGCCGCAAAAACTAGCCAATCAGCCCAAAATAGTCAAAGAATAAATGCGCATTGTCGACAATCGTCTAATAACGGCTGTTATATGCCTAAACGTTATGGCCGGCTGCCAGCGCTGGCGCCAGAAAACCTTCATGCTAGAATGCCCGTCGCATTTGCCTGACATCCATTGATGAAAAGGCGCACGAGGGAGCTTGCGCAGTAATGCCAGTCGCCTTGACCTAAACATCGCACTGCACCGCCTCAGGATTTATGAGACTCAAGCCCTTCCCCCTAATGCTTTGCCTACTCTGTGTACCGGGCCTTGGCGTCGCCGCCGAGAAGACCGTGTATGGCCTCAATGAATACGCCAAACTGGCGGGCATTGACCTGGAAGTCGCCGCCAAACTCGATACCGGCGCCAAGACGGCGTCCCTGAGTGCCCGAGACATCAAGCGCTTCAAGCGCAACGGTGAATCCTGGGTCCGCTTCTACCTGGCCATCGACACCGCTCACTCACACCCCATCGAACGTCCCCTGGCACGCGTCAGCAAGATCAAGCGCCGCGCCGGGGATTACGACCCTGATGAGGACAAAAACTACACCGCCCGTCCGGTTATCGCCCTGAACATCTGCATGGGCACCGCTTTACGCAGCATCGAAGTGAACCTGACTGACCGCAGCGCCTTCCAATACCCGCTGCTGATCGGCTCCGAAGCCTTGAAACGCTTTGATGCGCTGGTCGACCCCAGCCTTAAATACGCAGCGGGCAAACCTGCCTGTGCCACCGACGCTCATACCGCCGAGTAATTCCAATGCGCCCTCTTACGATACACCTGAAGATTCTGATCGCCATCCTGGTGGTACTGGGTATTTCGATCACGGCCTATCAGATTTTCGTCCTGGGGATCCCGGTGACGGAAGACGCCACTGACGACCTGTGGAACATCGATGCCAAGGTCGAATTCGTCGCCAACGCCAAGGACCCGGTGAAAATCCAGATGTTCGTGCCACCCTTGAGCACCGACTTCGTCAGCCTCAACGAGAGTTTCATTTCCAACAACTATGGCGTGAGCGTCAATCGTATCGACGGCAACCGCAGGGTCACCTGGTCCGCCCGGCGCGCCCAGGGTAAACAGACGCTCTACTACCGCCTGGTACTGACCAAGCGCTATGTCGGTGATAAAACCAAGGTCAAGGGCCCGACCTTTCGCGACAGCATTGCCGTGGAAGGCCCGGAAAAAGTGGCTGCCGAAGCCTTGCTCGCGCCAATCCGCCAGCACTCGGCGGACGTCGAAACCTTTATCAGCGAAGCCATCAAGCGCACCAACAACCTCAATGACGACAATGTAAAGCTGCTGCTGGCGGGTGACCCATCGACGCCGAACAAGGCAAGGACCATCGAGCTGCTGCTGTCTATCGCCCACGTCCCGGTGGAAAAGGTCCACACCCTGCGCTTGGCCGCCGACTTGCCGCAAACCCCGGAACTGTGGCTGCGCAGTTTTAATGGCAACGAATGGCTGTACTTCAACCCGGAGACCGGCCAACAGGGCCTGCCTTCCGATCGCCTGCTGTGGTGGACTGGCGATGAAAACCTGATCTCGGTCGACGGCGGCAAAAAGGCCACGGTGACGTTCAGCCTGAACAACAGCGAAATGAACGCCATTCGCCTGGCCAAGCTGACGGACGAAAACACTGACGCCAACTTCCTCGAATACTCGCTCTACGGCCTGCCGCTGCAAACTCAGCAAACCTTCATGATCATGGTGATGATCCCGATCGGCGTGCTGGTGATCCTGATCCTGCGCAACCTGATCGGCCTGCAGACCTTGGGCACCTTTACGCCGGTATTGATCGCCCTGGCATTCCGCGAAACGCAGTTGGGCTTCGGCATCGTGCTGTTTACGGTGATTACCGCGCTCGGTTTATCCCTCAGGTCCTACCTTGAGCATTTGAAATTGCAGATGCTGCCAAGACTTTCGGTGGTGCTGACCTTTGTCGTGGTGCTGATCGCGGCCATCAGCCTGTTCAGCCATAAACTGGGGTTGGAACGCGGCTTGTCGGTGGCGCTGTTCCCGATGGTGATTCTGACCATGACCATCGAACGCCTGTCCATTACCTGGGAAGAACGTGGCGGCGGTCATGCCATGAAAGTGGCGATCGGTACGCTGTTCGCGGCCACCCTGGCCCACCTGATCATGAGCGTGCCAGAGCTGATCTACTTCGTGTTCACCTTCCCGGCGATCCTGTTGATTCTGGTGGGTTTCATGCTGGCAATGGGTCGCTATCGCGGCTATCGCCTGACCGAACTGGTACGTTTCAAAGCCTTCCTCAAGGCTGATTCGTAATGTTCGGGTTCTGGAAAACCTGGAAAGCCCTGCAGGCACGCGGAATCATGGGCATCAATCGGCGTAATGCCGACTACGCGCTCAAGTACAACAAGCGCAGCCTGTATCCGATTGTCGATGACAAGATCATCACCAAGGAACGGGCCATCGCCGCCGGCATCCATGTGCCGGAAATGTACGGAGTCATTTCCACCGAGAAGGAAATCGACAAGCTCGACGAGATCATCGGCGGACGCAGCGACTTCGTGATCAAGCCGGCCCAGGGCGCCGGTGGTGACGGCATCCTGGTGATTGCCGACCGTTTCGAAGGGCGCTATCGCACAGTCTCCGGCAAGATCATCAGCCACGAAGAAATCGAACATCAGATTTCCAGCATCCTCACCGGCCTGTATTCCCTGGGCGGCCACCGTGACCGTGCACTGATCGAATACCGCGTGGTTCCCGACCAGATCTTCAAAAGCATCAGCTATGAAGGCGTGCCGGACATCCGCATCATCGTGCTGATGGGCTACCCGGTGATGGCTATGTTGCGTCTGCCTACCCGGCAGTCGGGCGGCAAGGCCAACCTGCACCAAGGCGCGATCGGCGTCGGTGTGGACCTGGCCACCGGCCTGACCTTGCGGGGCACCTGGCTGAACAACATCATCACCAAGCACCCGGACACCACCAACGCGGTCGATGGCGTGCAGTTGCCCAACTGGGACGGTTTCATGAAGCTCGCCGCCAGTTGCTATGAACTGTGCGGCCTGGGTTATATCGGCGTGGACATGGTGCTGGACCAGGAGAAAGGCCCGCTGATCCTGGAACTGAATGCCCGACCGGGGCTGAATATCCAGATCGCCAACGACTGTGGCCTGACCTTGCGTACCCACGCGGTGGAGGCGCGGCTGGAAGCGTTGAAGGCGGCCGGCGTGACCGAAACGGCAGACGAGCGCGTGAAGTTTACCCAAGAAATGTTTGGTCATATTCCTCCTGTGGAGGGTTGAAGCGGCAAGCTACAAGCGGCAAACAAGGCCAACGTGCCTACGCTTGTAGCGTGTAGCTTGTATCTGCTCTAATCCCTCTCTTCGATGGCTGAACCGCCCCGCATGTCGACCTGTTCCGTTCACCCGCTGCCCTACCGGGCAGACCCGGCCGAATACTTCACGGCCATTCGCCATGCGCCCGGCGCGGTGCTGTTGGACAGCGGCCGACCCACTGCTGAGCGTGGCCGTTATGACGTGCTCAGCGCCTGGCCGGAGGCAACGCTGACAGTGTGGCCGGGTGAAAGCGGCAGCGATTTTCTGCAACGGTTGCGGGAGAACCTCGCACGACTCGGTGAAGCCGTGCTGCCGGCACCTTATGAACTGCCATTTGCCGGTGGCCTGATCGGTTACCTGAGCTACGATTTCGGCCGGCACCTGGAACAACTGCCGCAGCAGGCGGTGGACGACCTGCGTCTGCCCGACGCGCGTTTTGGCCTGTACGCCTGGGCGTTGATCAGCGATCACCACACCCGGACCAGCCAACTGGTGTTTCATCCGAAACTGCCGGAAAGCGAACGGCAACGCCTGATGACGCTGTTCAACCAGCCGAGGCCAAGTCTGCCCGCCCACTTCACACTGCACAGCCGTATGCACCCGGACCTGAGCGTCGAAGCCTATGAGCAGGCCATTGCGCGTATTCAGGACTACATCCAGGCGGGTGACTGCTATCAAGTCAACTTCGCCCAACGCTTTCGCGCTGCGTGCAGTGGTGATCCATGGGCGGCTTATTGCGCCCTGCGTGCGGCCTGCCCGACACCCTTTTCCGGCTTCCAGAGCCTGCCGGACGATGGCGCGGTGTTGAGCCTGTCGCCAGAACGTTTTGTCAAAATCAGCCAGCGTCAAGTGGAAACCCGACCGATCAAAGGCACCCGCCCCCGCGGACAGACCGCCGATGACGACGCCGCCAACGCCGCCGAACTCCTGGCCAGCCCCAAGGATCGCGCGGAAAACTTGATGATTGTCGACCTGCTGCGCAACGATCTCGGCCGCACTTGCCGCACCGGCTCGGTCAAGGTGCCGGAATTGTTCAGCCTCGAAAGCTATCCAAACGTGCACCATTTGGTCAGTAGTGTCACGGGTGAACTGGCGGACGACAAAGACGCGCTCGACCTGATCGCCGGCAGCTTCCCCGGCGGTTCGATCACCGGCGCCCCGAAAATTCGCGCCATGCAGATCATCGATGAACTGGAACCGACCCGGCGCGGCTTATATTGCGGCTCGTTGCTGTACCTCGACGTACGCGGCGAAATGGACAGCTCCATCGCCATTCGCAGTTTGCTGGTCAAGGACGGGCAGATCAGTTGCTGGGGCGGCGGCGGGATCGTCGCTGATTCTGAATGGCACGCGGAGTACCAGGAGTCGCTGACCAAAGTGCGGGTGTTGCTACAGACGTTAGAAGGCCTGTAGGACCAGGCGTCAACAGCGTATTCGCCTCGCTGAAAAGCCCTGAATCAGAACGTGGGTGGACTCTGTACGAGCTGGCGGATAGCGTCCAGTTCCACTATTGCGCCCAGCTGTTTGTGAGGAATCACATGGAGCGACCGCTTGCTGTTCTGCCCGTTTTATCACCCGTGTCATGCGCGCCGGGTTCTTTAGCAATCGCCTACATGATGTTTCCGAGATTGCATTCTTTGACGGCCCGGCCTAGCATCTCCCAAATTGGGAGGTTGTCACGATGCGCGTAATCGCACGGGCCACCTTACGGGTGCTCTGGGAAAGTCACCCGGCCTATGCCAACGCTGAAATACCGTTGATTGAATGGTATCGCCACATGCAGAAAACTTGTTATCTCACGCCCCAGGAGCTCAAGACCGAGCTACGAACGGCCAGCATCCTTAAAGGCGGGAGAGTGGTATTCAACGTGGGCGGTAATAAATATCGGGTGATCATGGCAATCGATTACCCAAGACAATTGGGCTTCATTCGATTCGTGGGAACTCACGCCCAGTACGATCAGATCAACGCGGAGACCGTGTGATGGACATTAAACCCATTCGTACCCCTGAGGATCTGGCCGCTACGCTTGCGCGCGTGGAGCAGCTCTGGGGCGCACCCATTGGTTCTATAGAGGGCGATGAGCTGGAAATCCTCGCCCTCTTGATTGAGAAGTACGAAGAACAGCACTTCCCGATGCCACCTTCCGATCCGGTTGAGGCAATCAGGTTTCGCATGGAACAGCTGGGTTTGACTGCACGGGATCTGGAGCCGTTTATCGGTACCAGCGGGCGGGTTTCAGAGGTGCTGAACCACAAGCGCAAGCTGAGCCTGCCAATGATCAAGCGGTTGCATGAAGGTTTACGCATTCCTTACGAGCGATTGCTTGCGGACGTTTAACACAACTGTGTGACGGCCAGCCCGCAAGGGAGCCGTCCTGGACCACACCGGTGATTACAGACTCAACGACCGGTTCGACGCCTTGATGAATTCCTGCTTCAACGCCTCAAAGGTATGCACCGCCGGGAATTGTGGAAACTCGCGAATCACGTTTTCCGGAGCATGGAACAAAATCCCTCGGTCCGCTTCACCCAGCATGGTGGTGTCGTTGTAGGAATCGCCGGCGGCAATCACGCGGTAGTACAGGCTCTTGAAGGCCAACACGGACTGGCGCTTGGGGTCTTTCTGGCGCAACTGATAGCTCACCACCCGGTCGCTCTCGTCGGTAATCAAGCGATGGCACAGCAAGGTCGGGAAACCCAGCTGACGCATCAATGGCTGGGAGAACTCATAGAAGGTGTCCGACAGAATCACCACCTGGAAGCGCTCGCGCAGCCAGTTGACGAACTCGACAGCGCCGTCCAGCGGCGTCAGGGTGGAAATCACTTCCTGGATATCCGCGAGCTTGAGGCCGTGCTCGTCGAGAATCCGCAGACGTTGTTGCATCAGCACGTCGTAGTCGGGAATGTCCCGGGTGGTGGCCCGCAGGGATTCAATCCCGGTTTTTTCGGCAAAGGCGATCCAGATTTCCGGAACCAGCACTCCTTCCAGGTCGAGACAGGCAATTTCCACAAGACACTCCTATTCGTATTATTCAAGTTGAGCGAGCCAAAGGACTGCCGAACTCTAGCGATTCACGCCGCCCGCCGCAACGCAGAGCGGATTTTGTTACCATCGCTCTCCTATAGAGCGCTCAGCGCCACTGACCTGTAGGAAACCGTCCTGATGAACCAAGCCTTTGACGTCGTCGAACTCGCCACGAGCTATGCCAACAAGTCCGCCCAGGACATTCTCAAACTGGCGTTCAGCCAGTTCGGCGATGATCTATGGATCTCATTCAGCGGTGCCGAGGACGTGGTGTTGGTGGACATGGCCTGGAAGCTGAACAAAAACGTCAAGGTGTTCAGCCTCGACACCGGCCGCCTGCACCCGGAAACCTACCGGTTCATCGAGCAAGTGCGCGATTTCTACAAGATCGATATCGAGTTGATCTCGCCGGACCAGAGCAAACTGGAACCCTTCGTCAAGGAAAAAGGCCTGTTCAGTTTCTACAAGGACGGCCACGGCGAATGCTGCGGCCTGCGCAAGATCGAACCGCTGCGGCGCAAACTGTCAGGCGTCAGCGCCTGGGCCACCGGCCAACGTCGCGACCAGAGCCCAGGTACCCGCAGCCAGGTAGCCGCACTGGAAATCGATACGGCATTCTCGACTCCGGAACGCACCTTGTACAAGTTCAACCCGCTGTCGCAAATGACCAGCGAAGAAATCTGGGGCTACATCCGCATGCTGGAGTTGCCGTACAACAGCCTGCATGAACGTGGATTTATCAGCATCGGCTGCGAACCGTGCACCCGTCCTGTCTTGCCCAACCAGCATGAGCGTGAAGGTCGTTGGTGGTGGGAAGAGGCAACCCAGAAAGAGTGTGGGTTGCATGCGGGGAACATCATCAGCAAAGCTTGAGATTCGAGTTGGCATAAAACGTGGGAGCAGATTGCTCCCATTTTTTTGCCTCGGTGAAAAACGTGTACACATAAATGTCACCAACAGTGCCATTTTTGTGTGCAATTATAAAAATTATGCACCGAAAAGTTACACCTTCTCAGTCCTAACTTCCCACAACAACACCAGCCAACTTCTTACAGAAAAATAAATACCTGTTCAAACGGTCAACTTATAATTATTTAAATTCAGCTAGTTATTATCATCACCTACAAAAACGAAATTAGCCGTGCTTTTGATAGACAAAAACATGGCACACATGTGGCTTAAGGAGTTCAAGTCTTTGTATACAATTTTACAAACAACCTACATACACTTTGCATCTGCACGCTGACCGCGCCTGACCCGCGCATTCGCCGCAGATGCCAGGAGCCTGCCGGAATGCGTACAAGCCTCTCGAACAATATCGCACTGGATCCGCCCTCCTTCTCCTCGTTCGCGGACGCCAGTCCCGGTCCGTTGGTGCTCAGTCCACGTCTGCACAACAAGGACCTGGCGCCCACCAAAGTAGAAGGCCGCCGCTGGGGGCGTTACAGCATCTTTGCCTTGTGGACCAACGACGTACACAACATCGCCAACTATTCCTTCGCCATCGGGTTGTACGCCATGGGACTGGGCGGCTGGCAAATCCTGCTGTCCCTGGGGATCGGCGCGGCGCTGGTTTATTTCTTCATGAACTTGTCAGGGTATATGGGGCAGAAAACCGGGGTACCGTTTCCGGTGATCAGCCGGATAAGTTTCGGTATTCATGGCGCGCAGATTCCGGCGCTGATTCGGGCAGTGATCGCCATTGCCTGGTTCGGAATTCAGACCTACCTAGCGTCGGTCGTATTCCGCGTCTTATTGACGGCGATTCATCCAGGATTTGCCGACTATGACCACAACTCGATCCTCGGCCTGTCAACCCTGGGCTGGGCGTGTTTTGTAATGATCTGGTTTGTGCAACTGGTGATTCTGGCGTACGGCATGGAGATGGTGCGGCGTTATGAAGGCTTCGCCGGCCCGGTAATTCTGTTGACGGTCGCGGCACTGGCCGGCTGGATGTACTTCCAGGCCAGCGGCAACATCGCCTGGTCGACCCGTGAACCGCTGAGCGGTGGCGAGATGTGGCGCAATATCTTTGCCGGTGGCGCGCTATGGCTGGCCATCTACGGCACGCTGATCCTCAACTTTTGCGACTTCGCCCGCTCTTCACCGTGCCGCAAAACCATCAAGGTCGGTAACTTCTGGGGCCTGCCGGTGAATATCCTGGTGTTCGCCATCATTACCGTATTGCTGTGCGGCGGACAGTTCCAGCTCAATGGCCAGGTGATCGAGAGCCCCACCGAAATCATCGCGGCCATCCCCAATACGTTCTTCCTGGTGCTGGGCTGCCTGGCCTTTCTGATCGTCACCGTGGCCGTGAACATCATGGCCAATTTCGTCGCCCCGGCCTTTGTGCTGAGCAACCTGGCGCCCAAGTACCTGAACTTCCGCCGCGCAGGGTTGATCAGCGCATTTGTCGCGGTGCTGATCCTGCCTTGGAACCTCTACAACAGTCCGTTGGTGATCGTGTATTTCCTCTCCGGCCTGGGCGCGCTGCTGGGTCCACTGTATGGCGTGATCATGGTCGACTACTGGCTGATCCGTAAGAGTCAGGTGGATGTGCCGCAGCTGTATAGCGAAGATGCCAACGGCGTTTATTACTACAGCCGCGGGGTCAATTTGCGGGCAGTGGCGGCGTTTGTGCCTGCAGCGGTGATCGCCATTCTCCTGGCTTTGCTCCCTGGGTTTTCCAGTGTCTCACCGTTTTCCTGGCTGTTTGGAGCCAGCATCGCGGGGCTGCTGTACCTGATTATCGCCAAGCGCCAGCCGCACTACGCCGACGTCAGCGGCGAGAGCATCGCGGTTGATAACGTCAGCCATTAATTCCGACTGTATTAAGGACTCCTCATGCGCATCCTTGTCGTCAACGTCAATACCACTGAATCCATCACCCAAGCCATTGCCCAGCAGGCCCGCAGTGTCGCTGCAGCAGGCACCGAAATCGTCGGGCTGACCCCGTTCTTCGGCGCCGAATCGGTGGAAGGTAATTTCGAAAGTTATCTTGCGGCCATTGCGGTGATGGACCGGGTCATGGCTTACGAGCAACCGTTCGATGCGGTAATCCAGGCCGGTTATGGCGAACACGGTCGCGAAGGCCTGCAGGAGTTGCTGAACGTTCCGGTGGTGGACATCACTGATGCCGCCGCCAGCACCGCGATGTTTCTCGGCCACGCTTATTCGGTGGTCACTACCCTGGACCGCACCGTGCCGCTGATCGAGGATCGACTCAAGCTGTCCGGGCTGTATGCGCGTTGCGCCTCGGTGCGGGCCAGCGGCCTGGCGGTATTGGAACTGGAGGAAGATCCCAGGCGTGCCGTGGAAGCCATCGTGCGCCAGGCGGAACTCGCCGTGCGCGAAGACAAGGCCGAGGTGATTTGCCTGGGATGTGGTGGCATGGCCGGGCTTGACGAAGAGATTCGCCAACGTACCGGCGTGCCCGTGGTGGATGGCGTGACGGCGGCCGTGACCCTTGCCGAATCATTGGTGCGACTGGGCCTGTCGACCTCGAAAGTGAGAACCTATGCGACACCCCGGCCGAAGAAAGTGATCGGCTGGCCGGGCAAGTTCGGACGCTGAACGAGCGACACGGGAAGTCTCCCGCGTCGCATCGATGACACTCAGTTCAAAACATCATTCAGCACTTCATAAATGATCCCGGTGGCAAGAGTCACCAGGATCAGATCGGTACCCGCCTGCTGCCATTCGTAACCGTCGTAATGAGGCAAGCGCCCGAGCAAGCGCCCATCGAGCTTCTTGGCGATGCCAGGCGGCAGGGGTTTGCCACGGGCCAGGTTCTTCTGGATACCCGGCGGCAGGGACGAACCCCCACGCCAATAGTCACGATTATCACCGAGAATCACGCGGATCCCGCCGACATCAATCTGCGGCCCGCGGTAATGTGCCTCACCGCCCTGTTTACCGCCGCCCTGCCCTTGATTGCCCTGATTGCCGTGACCACCCTTGTTGCCGTGGAAACTGCCTTTGTCCTTGCCATTGCTGTTACCGGGATCGGCCAACAGCGCCGGAGAACCTGCGATCAACACCAGACTGGTAAACACTAATAATGCACGTGATTGGGTCATGATTCGTCTCTCAAGTCGCAAGCCCCATCGGCCTATATCAGCTTAGAACGCAAGTGAGCGAGAGGTTCAGGCAATGACAGCATTTAAACTGCGCTGAACCTCTGCGCCAGTTGCTGCCGGGCAAACTGCTCAATAATAAAATCGACAAATGCCCGGGTCTTTCCGGGTAGCAGTTTATGCTGTGCGTAATACAGCGAAATATTGCCATCGTCGACGTACCAGTCAGGCAGCACCCGTTGCAATTGATTGCGCTCAAGAAACGGTACAGCCATCGGCATACTTACCAGAGCAATGCCCAGCCCCTGGGTGCAGGCGCAGCAAGCAGCTTCGGAGTCCCCCATCGTCATGCGCGGCTTGAGCATCAAGGGACGCTGTTCGCGGGTCCGGCTGGTGAGCTGCCAGGAGCGTACGCGTCCGGTTTGCGGAGAACGAATCAAGATACCGTTGCAAAGCGCCAAGTCCTCGGGCTCCTGCACGGGACGGCGCTTGGTCAAGTAGTCCGCAGAGGCCACCAGAATCCGGTGTGCCGGGGCCAACTTACGCGCAACCACCCCCTGAGGCAGCTCGAAACCGCCACCGATGGCAGCGTCAAAGCCCTGGCCGATGAGGTCTACCTGGCGGTTATCAAAATGCCAATCGGGGCTGATATCGGGAAATCTGTTCAAAAAATCAGCCAACAGCGGCACCACATAACGGTTGCCGAACACAGTGCCCATACTCACCTTGAGCTTTCCCACGGGCCGACCTTCGGCGTTGGCCAGGTTAGCCACGGCATTTTGGATGGTGGTGAGACTGGCACTGACCTCTTCAAGAAACAACTTGCCGGCTTCCGTCAATGTAAGGCGCCGGGTACTGCGCTGAAACAACCGCACGCCAAGCCGCGATTCGAGCTTGGCAACACTTTTGCCGACCGCTGCTGGCGTCAGGCTAAGGTGCCGGGCCGCCTCGGCAAAGCTGCCGCCTTCCGCACTGCGCACGAAGCATTCGATACCTCCAAAGCTCTCCATAATGCCCCACTCTAAACTTTTGGTTTACATAGACTATAGCAATCTCGGTCTACCGAGGCGTCGCGACGAGGTCGATACTCGATCCCCCTACCAAGGCAACCCTGCCTTGAACGACTTGGAGATCGACATGACCACACCTACTCTCAGCGGTAAAGTTGCCTTGATTCAAGGCGGCTCTCGTGGCATCGGTGCCGCCATCGTTAAACGTCTGGCCGCACAAGGCGCAACCGTTGCATTTACTTACGTCAGCTCTGCCGCCAAGGCTGAAGCCTTGCAGAACAGCGTCATCAACGAGGGCGGCCAAGCCCTGGCGATTCAGGCCGACAGTGCCGATGCCAGCGCCATTCGCAACGCAGTCAGCGCGACTGTCAAGGCATTCGGGCGACTGGATATTCTGGTAAACAACGCGGGAGTACTGGCAGTCGGCCCGCTGGAAGACTTCAAACTGGAAGATTTTGACCAGACCCTGGCAATCAACGTGCGCAGCGTGTTTATCGCTACACAGGAAGCGGCCAGACATATGGGCGAAGGTGGTCGAATCATCAATATCGGCAGCACCAATGCCGAGCGCATGCCGTTTGCCGGGGGTGGCCCATATGCCATGAGCAAGTCGGCGCTGGTGGGTCTGACCAAAGGCCTGGCGCGGGACCTGGGGCCACGGGGAATCACCATCAATAACGTGCAACCAGGGCCGGTGGACACCGATATGAACCCAGCCAACGGGGAGTTTGCCGAGAGCCTGATTGCGCTGATGGCGATCGGTCGTTATGGCCAGGTCGAGGAAGTTGCCAGTTTCGTGGCTTATCTGGCAAGTCCGGAAGCCGGATATATCACCGGGGCGAGCTTGAGCATCGATGGCGGGTTCAGTGCCTGATCGACCCAGTAGATAACGGCTTGCCGGTACCTGCAGTTACCCCGTGATCAGCGCATGGGCGGCAAGCCATAAGCGGCCAGATCGACGTCCGCGAGTTTGCGGATGATCTGGTCAGCGTGGTGATACTTGCTGTCGGCCATGGCTTCATCGGGTACGGCAATAGCGGTCATATGCGCTGCTTTGGCGGCAGTCACGCCAAAGGGAGAATCCTCGAACACCAGGCAGTCCTCTGGCGCTACACCCAGGCGTCGCGCGGCGGTGAGGAAAATGTCCGGCGCCGGTTTGGCAGCGCCGACTTCCGGATCATCCGCCGTGACGATGGTGCCGAACAGGTCAAACCATTCGCGGTGCAACGTGGTTTTGTGAGCGAAGGAATTACGCGAAGAACTGGTGCCTACCGCAATCGGAATATTGTGCGCCTTCAAATGCCGCACCAACGCCTCGGCACCCGGCATGCCAAGGGCCTTGGGAAAGCGCTCGCTCATCAGCGGCTCGCGAATCTCCAGGAACTCGGCCGGCGTGATCGGCAAGTCCAGGGCCTTCACCACATAGTCAGCCAAGTCCTGGGCACCGCGACCAATGATGTGCTGCTTGATGCTCCAGTCGTAGGTACGACCGTAGCGTTCGGCAATGATTTGCGTGACTTCGGTGTAGATGCCTTCAGTGTCCAGCAACAACCCGTCCATATCAAAAATCACGGCCTTGATCGGGCCGACAGCAGTACGCGATGCACTCATCACAAAAGATCCGTGGCGAAGGACTAAAAGGATTCAGCACAATAACGGCCAGGCTTGCCTGCAAGCAACCCATTCTACCTTAGACTGGCTACCCATCCGCCCATGCGACCCCGACATGCTTTTTCGCATTGCTGCCGACAGCCTGGTGCTGTTTCACCTGTGTTTCATCCTGTTCGTGCTGTTCGGCGGCCTGCTCGCCCTGCGGTGGCGGCCAGTCGTCTGGCTGCACCTGCCCGCCGCGGCCTGGGGCATCGCAGTCGAGTTCTTCCATCTGCCTTGCCCACTGACGCGCTGGGAAAACCTGCTGCGCCACCTCGCCGGGCAGGAGGGTTATGGCGGCGGTTTTATCGAACACTACGTGCTTGCGCTGATTTACCCTGCCGGGCTGACGCCGCACATCCAGCTGGGCCTCGGTATGCTGGCATTACTGATCAACCTGGCGGTTTACGGGTGGATTATCCGGCGGTGGAAAAAAACCTAGCGCGCAACGGCCCGCTGCAATGCGCAGCAGGCCGTTGCAGACGATCAGTAGACGAACGTCAGGAACAGGTTAAAGATCAGCGCCGCGACAAACCCCACGGGTGCGGCACGAAACAATAACTGCGCAAAGAGCGAACTGCGGCTCTGCTCCGTGGAGCAGGAGCCGAGAATCAGGCTGCCACCTGAGGAGAACGGCGAGATTGAAGTGGCCTGGGCGCCCACCACGATGGCGATGAACAAGACCATCGGTTCAAGTCCCAACGCCGAAGCGATCGGCAGCACCATCGGGAACAGCGCCGGTGTCACCACCCCCAGCGTGCTGGAGAACAGTGACATGAACGCCGCCACCACACCGAAGACAATTGGCACCATGATCGTCGGGATGCTATTGCCCATCCACGACGCCAGCAAGCCAATGGTGCCCGCCTTGATCGCCACCGAAATCAGCATGCCCACACCACAGATCATGATCAGCGTGCTCCACGGCACCGACGCTATGGCTTTGCGCTCGTCACCGAGTTTAAGCAGCAGCGCGATCACCGAAAACAGACTGGCGACCAGGCCGATGTCCATCTTCGAATTGATGAAACTCACCGTCGCGTTGGCCGGAAAGATAAGTTGAGTGACCGGCGCCGCCAGTACGATGACCATCATCGCCAATGTCAGCCACAGGGTCATTCTCTGCTCACGGTTCAGCGGCTCGGGTTCGCTCACCACATAGACAGAGGCTTTCATCGCCTTGCCATGCCCGGTCAGGAAAACCAGGGCGCCAATCACCAGCAACGGAATCACCAGCGTACTGACGAAGATCCCTGCAGCGTAGAGAAAGGCGTCGTTTTCGCTAACGCCAGCGTTGACCATTAATCCACGGAAAATAATGCCGCTCTGGCTGGAAACAAAGTTGGCCCCGCTCAACGCGCCATAGTTTGCCGCCATCCCACCCACGATCAAGCTCATGCCGGTGCGCTCACAGAGGAGCAGCGTGATAGGCGCCATAAAGGCCAGCACCGTGTAGTAACCCGCCCCCATCGCCGAAATGGCTGTCGCGGTGAAAAACACGGCGAATGGCAACAACTGGGGCATGGAACGGCAGCGATAGATCAAATGCTCGGCCAGTTTCTCGAGCGTGCCGTTGACCGTGGCGAAGCTGTAAAACAGGCAGACCGAGAAGATGATAAAAAAGATCTTCAGCGGCCACATGCCAATGACCTCGGAGGGGCTGAGGCCCATGCCGAAACAGCCGATCAGGTAGGAAAAGGCAATGGCGAACAGACCAATGTTGATTTTGGTCTTGTAACCCAGGGCGACGGCGACAACGATTGCCGCGACGACGAGCAGGCTCATCATGATGGAAGTCCTATTGTTATTGATTGTTTAGCGGGAAACATCGAAGCCGAACAGCTTCGCCGGGTTATCCATCAGCACTTGGTCGCGCTCAGCCGCATCCGGCAGCAGTTCCTTGATGAAAGCGACTTGCCGGACATAGTCCGTCTGCTGTTCAAATTGGGTGTTAGGCCAATCGCTGCCCCAAAGCAGCCGCTGGATGCTACCGCTCGCTTCACGGATCTGTGCCAGCACCTGGGCTGCCTGGGCAAGATCGCACTGGCTACGGTAGGCCGCGGACAGTTTGAGCCAGACGCGCTCGTCTGCGAGCAATTGCAGAAAGGCCTTATGGTTGGGTTTCTCGATATCAATACCGCCACTCGGCAGGCCGAAGTGATCGATCACCACGGTGACGCCACACGCCGTGATGGCAGGCACAATCAGCGCTACGTCATCGATACCGCGCTGAATCTCGACCTGCCAGACTCGCACCGCCAGGCGCTTGAACAACGCGAGCCAGGCCGGACTGTTGTAGTCCATCAGCGTCTTACCGATAAGGTTCAGGCGGATCCCCACCACACCGGCCTCGGCCAATTCGTCCAACTGCGCTTCGCTGACATCGACATCGACAACTGCCACGGCACGCAGGCGCTGGGGATAACGGCGTAACGCATCCAGCATGAAATGATTGTCGGTCCCGAGAAAACTCGGCTGGATCAGCACGCCGTGCGACAGGCCGTTGCGATCAAGATGATCCAGGTATTGCTCCACCAAGGCATCGTAATGCGGGCTGTAGCGACGGCTGGCAACCATCGGCAGATCCTGGCGGAAGATGTGCGCGTGCGTATCCGCGCCGCGGGGGCTGAGCGGGTCAAGACTGGACATGAACAGATAACCTGGGTCGATTGTTGTGGTGGCTGACCACGTGCTGCATTCGCGGCCAGTCCCGAAAGACGTTGCCATGACGTGCGGCCACTTTTTGTAAATACATTTAGTCATATATATGAATGTATGACCATATAACCAGCGATGGATATCTGTCAAACACGTTGTTGGTGATAAAGTGATCCCGCCTGCCTGAACGGACTGCCTCTGTAATGACTACAACGACACTTGGATACGACGAGCGACTGCCGCTTTATCAGCGCCTACGGGAAGAAATGCTTGCCAAGATTGCCGCCGGCGAATGGTCCCCCGGCGCGCCCATTCCCACGGAGGCCGAGTTGACCAAGTTATACGGCGTGGCGATCGGCACCGTGCGCAAGGCGGTGGATACCCTGGTGAATGAAGGCTTGTTGTTGCGCAGCCAGGGCCGCGGCACGTTTGTCCGCCGGCCCAACTTCGATGCCTCGTTGGCGCGCTTTTTTCGGCAGGTCACTACCAGCGGCGGGCGTGAAATACCCACCAGCCGCATCCTCAGCAAGACGCTGCACACCCCGTCGCCAACGGTGGCTGGCGCATTAAGGCTGGAGGACGGTGAGCAAGTGCTGCGCATGGAGCGCCTGCGGATGGTCGAGGGACGCACGCTGTTTTATGAAGAAATCTGGCTTTCGGCCACACGCTTCAGCGCACTGCTGGACCTCGACTCCGAGCATTTCGGCGCCCTGCTCTACCCCTTATATGAAACGCAGTGCGGCCAATGCATCGCCTCGGCGAGCGAGACCCTCACGGTTGGCGAAGCCGACCCCGTCATCGCGCACATGCTGTCGATTGCCGAAGGTTCCCCGGTCGTCACCATTGAACGCACCGCGTCCGGGTATGACCGAAGCCCGCTGGAATACCGAATCTCCCGTGCCGCAGGTGAGGGGTTTCGGTATCAGATCGATATCTCCTGAGCGCGCAGAAACTCATCAATCAACGACACGACCTGCTGCTGGATCAACTCACGTGGACGAGCGGCGTCGCCATCCCGACAAATGCTGCCCTCGCCCGGCGAGCTGTCTTCGATCAGCGCCTGCGAGCGTGTTCGCACTCAGGCAGATCAAGAGCAGGGCGCGCAGCACTCCAATAGCGGTCTCTAAAGTCTCTTCCGGTGATGCCGATAACCGCTTTGCGTCCCTGAATCCAATAAAAACCAAGGACAACCGATTCGCTCCAGCCTGCCCCCTTCGCTTGAGTCCAGTTCGACCACATGGAGTAAGTGTGAATGCCCACTCGTACGCGTTTTTTCGAGCACTACCGCAAGGCCGACCGCATCATGCTGGCGCTGGTCTGGCTGATGTTCCTCTTCTCCCTCGGCCTGGCGTTCTGGCACGACACCTTGATTCAGTCCGCGCTCGTCGGCGGCGGCACCTGCGTGGTCCTGACTCTGTTGTACCGCGCCATCGGCGGCACCCGTCCGATGCGCTGCGTCCTGGGCGTTGGCCTGATGATCATGGCGGCCTTGCATATCAACCAGGCGCAGGGCGTGATCGAAGCGCACTTCGGCATTTTTGCGCTGCTGGCGGTGCTGACGTTTTATCGGGACTGGCTGCCGATCCTGGTGGCGGCGCTGACGATCGCGGTGCACCACGTGGTATTTCATGCACTGCAACACCAAGGTTTTCCGGTATTCGTGATGCAGCATCACGGCGGTTGGGCCATGATATTCGTGCATGCTTTATATGTGGTGATGGAGACCATCGCCCTGCTCTACCTCGCAGTACATGCCCAGAGCGAGGCGGTTGAAAGCCAGGAAATGCTCGAGAAAATGCTCGCCGTTACCACGCAACTCACGGTCGAGACCGCCAAGGGTGATCAGAGCCAGTTGCATGTGTCCCTTGCGCAGCGTTTCGATCATTTCCTGCAACAGATCACCGGCCTGATTGACGGCGTCGCGCGCGACTCTCACGGCCTCGGACAACTGGGCCAGGAACTGGCCAGCGCCAGCGGCACCCTGGAAAAAGGCGCTCGTCACCAACTGGCCGAAATTACCCAGATGACCGGTTCCATGCAGCGCATGGAAGATGCCATGGGCCATATCACCGTGCACGTCGAGCACGCCGTCGAACATGCCGGCCAAGCTACCCAGCAAATCCTGCGCGGCCAGGAAAGCGTCGGCCGCGCCCAACACGAAATCACCCAGTTGGCCTCACGGCTCAAAGGCACCAACCAGACCGTCCAAGGCCTGGCAGTACAAGCCGAACAGATCGGCTCGGTGCTGGAAGTGATCAGCAGCATCGCCAACCAGACCAACCTGCTGGCCCTCAACGCCGCCATCGAAGCCGCCCGCGCCGGCGAACAAGGCCGCGGCTTCGCGGTGGTCGCCGACGAAGTGCGCAGCCTGGCCCAACGCACCGCTGCCTCCACCCAGGAAATCAAAACCATCATCGAAGGCCTGCAACAAGGCAGCCGCGAAGCCGTCGAAGCCATGCACGACAGCCGCCAGGGTGTGGAGCGCTGTGTGGAAGACAGTCAACTGGCAGTCGAAATGCTCAAGGCCGTGGGCAACGACATCTCGCAGATCGACCAGTTAAATGGGCGGATTGTGACGACGACCCGGGAGCAGAGCGCGGCGAACCTGGAGATTGTCGGGAGGTTGCAATCGGTGCAGAGCATTGCGCAGAGCACGGCGCAGGATGTGGAGACGCTCGCGCGCAGCAGCGAGCGGTTGCCGCCGATAGCAGTGCGCCTGGATGCCTTGGGCAAGAGGTTTCACCAGTAATTCTGGAGAGAAGCGCTGACACCGTCCAATTTTCGATAACCCTGACACGCTGTGCTTCGAGCGTGTCACTTGAGGGCTTTTGGCGAGTGAGCTTCTAGGGTGAGAGAAAGGCTGTCAGTTCCTCGGGCGTACCTGTGACGCTTCTTTCAAGTAATCGAGAAATACAGACACACGGACGCTCAACAGGCGCCTCGATGGATAGAGCGCCCAAATCGCGACTTCCGGCCCGTTGTCAGAGCTCATCGCTCGACAAGAGTTGGATGCTGAGCAATTTGAGATGAACGCGAGGTGTTTTGGGCGCGAATAAGCCTCTCAGCGTGTTGCTGAGAGCTGTGTGGGCGTATTTCGCTCATCGTGATCGGATTCTCCACCCGATTGCGCGGAGGACTGGGTGCTTTCCAGCCCCTAGCAATTTGAGGGACACTCTGTTTGTGGGCATAAAGCTAGGCCATCGAATCAATATCCAAAAGGTAGGGCGCTCCGACAGTGTGCCCTCCCGTAATGGCTGCTATCGCCCGCTCATCATCGTCGGCTGCTGGCGGGTCATTGGGTCGGCATAAACTGTCGCAGTTTGCCGTGGTGAGCGTAGGGCTCGCCGAAGATGTTTATCATGCCCAACACAAACCATGACACCCCGACAGCCGGGCTCAGCACCGTAACGACACCCTGTGCGATGTACTCCCGCTTGGTGGACGTATTCATCCACGTCGACGGAACACTTGGTACCGGGTCGTTGTGATTGACTATGCGGTGGTGAATCAGGGGCTCAGCCCCCTCAACGAACACTTTGTCTCCGGCCCGTAGGTGTAAAGCACAATGTCATACCGCTCAGGACGCAGCCAGAGCATTTCAGACACTATCAAGGCAATCGCCCCGCCCAGGCTGTGCCCGGTGACGACCAGTTTTTGCCCGCCGTAAAATTTATCTAGATAACGCGTAACAAAAAGGTAGGCCGCCTTTGCCGCGTCATAAAATCCGCTGTGCACCTTGCCCGGCCCTTCATTAAAGGAGACTTGAGTCGCGTCCGCGTCACGCAATGCATCTGCCTTACCCGCGGTGCCCCGTATGGAGATTAGTATCTGCGCATCGTGGTGAGTGATGAAGGCTTGTGTATCAGTACCCTCGCCAGATGCGCTGTCGTCAAAAGCGTGAATGCGCGCTGGGCTTTCCTGCTTTTCACCCAGGCTTGGGCTATTAACTTCCGGGTAAAGTTCTGGATCGAAGGGCACTACCTCCAGGCGCTTGGAGTACGGCACAGGAAATGGTTCACGAGGAATCAGACTGAATCAGTGGCATCTCGGTAACTGGGTCAATTCAGCATCGGCGCCCACAGATATGCACAGTCCGCGCGAGTCTGATGGCTCTTTGCATCAGCACTGATGCTACAGTGTAGGGTCACTGAGCCATGAGGAACCTGCCGTGACCGTTACCACTCCCTCCACCTACCGATGTACGCCAAGTCCCCTCCACGCGATTTTTCTTGCTGGAGCTATTCCTCTATTCCTCGGCGCCTTGCTGAGTGACATCGCCTATTTCAGGACCTTTCAGATTCAGTGGAGCAATTTCGCCTCCTGGCTGATCGCCGGCGGCTTGGTGTTCTTCGGGGTTGCTCTACTGTTCGCACTGGCCAATCTGTTCCAGGCTAAGCACAAGGGTGGCCGGCCTCTGGTGTATTTGCTGCTGTTGTTAGTGAGCTGGGTGCTAGGCCTAATCAATGCCTTTGAGCATGCCAAAGATGCCTTTGCAATCATGCCCACAGGCTTGGTTCTGTCAGTCATCGTCACCTTGCTGGCTATCGTTGCAGCGTGGGTAGGCCTTACCAATCTGCGTTCGGGAGATGTGAAGTGAAGTATTCCAGCGCATTGACGACCATTAGCCTGGCATTGCTGTTGAGTGCCTGCGACAGCGAAAGAAACGGCGATCTATCTCTCGGCCCGGATCCTAAACTGCCGGAACAGCATCGCGGTCTCGTGCCCACTATGAAGATTGCCGAGCCGGCAGAGTGGGGTGACCGGAAGCCAACTGTGCCGCAGGGCTTCAGCATCACGGCGATTGCCACCGATCTGGGGATTCCGCGTCAGATCCTAGTGCTACCCAATGGCGACATTCTCGTGGCGGAAGGCCGTGGTGGCAGCGCCGCCAAGCTCAAACCCAAAGATGTGATCGCCGGTTACATCAAGGCGCAGGGCAACACCAAGGTCAAAGGTGGCAACCGCCTGACCTTGCTGCGCGATGCCGACGGTGACGGCAGCTACGAGCTGCAGACGGTGTTTGCCGAAAACCTCAACGCGCCTTACGGCCTGGCCTACGCGGATGGCAATCTGTACGTGGCCAACCAGGATGCGCTGGTGCGCTTCGCGTATGAAGACGGCCAAACCCAGGCCAGCGCCGCACCAACCAAAATCCTCGACTTGCCTTCGCAGATAAACCACCACTGGACCAAGGCGCTGGCCATCAGCCCCGATGGCCGTCAGCTATATGTTGCCATCGGTTCCAACAGCAACATCACCGAGCGCGGCATGGACGCTGAGGTTGATCGGGCTCAGGTCTGGCAGGTCGACGTCCAGACAGGCGCCTACAAGCCGTACGCAACCGGTCTGCGTAATCCGACAGCGTTGGCGATTCAGCCTGATTCCGGGCAGTTGTGGGCGGTGGTCAACGAGCGCGACGAGCTGGGGCCAGACCTAGTGCCAGACTACCTGACCTCGGTTCGCGAAGGTGGGTTCTACGGCTGGCCCTATAGCTATTGGGGGCAAAACGTCGATTCGCGCGCGCAGCCGCAGAAACCAGAGAAGGTGGCCGCTGCAATCAAGCCGGATTACAGTCTGGGCGCGCACGTGGCGGCGCTTGGCGTCGACTTCTCCGTCCCGGCCATGGGTGCGAAGTTTGCCGAGGGTGTCTTCGTTGGTGAGCACGGTAGCTGGAACCGCCCTGATCCGGTTGGCTACAAGGTGATCTTCGTGCCGTTCAGCAACGGGCGTCCGGCCGGTGAGGCGGTCGACTTCGCGACCGGCTTCCGTGGCGAAGACGGCAAAACTCGCGGGCGGCCGGTCGGTGTAACCGTCGACCCACGCGGTGCGCTTCTCATCGCGGACGACCTCGCAAACACGGTGTGGCGGGTAACGCGTAATCAGTGAAGCAGGAGGCACGGGCGGGCAATCCGCCCCGTGCATCAACCTGACAACGGAACCGGCCGCCCCCGGAAAGGTAGATATTCCCGGCCTATGCTTTATGTATAGGAGGAAGTCTATGAGCACTCAGCGATTTACCCCCGCAAGTCAAGGCGGAAGCCGTCAGACAGGTTATTGAACGAGGCTATTCTCGTCGCGGAAATTGCCGCACGCCTCGGCGTCTCTACTCACAGCCTTTACAAATTGGTGAGCGCCGCCCCCCCTGATAAATCTTGGCTCGCGCTTTCATGTTGTTGCCGTTCCCGCAGACCTCGCCAAAGAGGCCGTTCAAACCTTCAAAGCTTTCACCGCCGACCTTGAGCGCATGGCAACCTGGCTGACAACCCTCGGAATAACGACGGTCGCGATGGAATCGACAGGCGTTTACTGGATCTCGGTTTATGAAATATTGGAAGCCCATGGTCTTCATGGTCGTACTGGCCAATGCCCGAGATGCCGGCGCGGTGCCGGGACGCAAAACCGATGTGAATGATGCACAGTGGATACAACGGCTTCATTCTTGCGGTTAGCTTCGAGCTAGCTTTCGACCAGACCGGGAGATCTCGGCCTTACGACGCTATTTAAGGCTGCGAGAGCGTCATCTTGACTATGCGGTCGCGCATATTCAGCACATGCAAAAAAGCCCTTACACATATGAGCCTGCAACTGCACTAGGTCGTGGCGGATGTCACCGGAGTGACCGGAATGCGAATAATCCGTGCCATTGTGGCCGGCGAGCAACCCCATCAAGCGACCCGGTTACAACGATGCGCGCCAGATCGATGGGCGCTGCTGGACTACACCGCTTAGAAACGGTCGAAAAAATCAGCAATTGGTCGCAAAGCACTGAGCCATCCAGGGTCGGGGCCAAAGTATGGGCTGGGATTTTTTTAAGAAACGCAGATACGAAAAAGCCCTGAATAATCAGGGCTCTAACGTATAAATGTGGCGGTGAAGGAGTCCGCCCAATTAAAATCCACCAGAGACTCAACAAACCCTACAGCCCTTTATATCCCGGTACTTTTAAGCCTACCATCGTCTCAAGACACCCACCAACATTCGTCACCTTCCTAGCCTTTGTGGGGGAACAAATGGGGGGACAGAACAAATAAAGGATATTCCCATGGGAAAGCTAACCGCTAAGCAAATTGAAAATCTGACGACCCCAGGCACCTACGAAGACGGGGATGGCCTACGCCTCCTGATCAAGCCCAACGGGAAGAAGTATTGGGTACTGCGCTTTCAGCTCTCCGGAAAGCGGAGGGAGATGGGGCTAGGCACCTATCCCGCAATCGGTCTTAAGGAAGCTCGGCAAAACAGTAGTGATAAGCGCCGCTTACTGCGCGATGGTATTGACCCCTTACAGGCTCGTGACGATGAACGAGCGGCACAGGTGACCGCTGAGCTGCAACGTAAAAACAAAGCCATCACGTTCCGGGACGTGTCAGCCGATTACATAGAGGCTCATCGTGCTGGCTGGAAAAACGTCAAACACGCCCAGCAATGGACGAACACACTGGCTACTTACGCCGCTCCCGTCATCGGTGACATCGCCACCAACCAGATCACCACCGAGCACATCCTCGAAATTCTAAAACCCATCTGGGGCAGCAAAGCCGAAACAGCTAGCCGGGTTCGCAACAGAATCGAACTAGTGCTCGATGCCGCCAAAGCGCGTGGTCTGCGAGACGGTGAAAACCCAGCACGCTGGCGTGGACACCTAGACAAGCTGTTACCACCGAGTTCCAAGGCTAAACGTACCCAAAACCACCCGGCATTGCCTTACTCGGAGTTGGCTCGTTTCATACCGGCACTAGATAGTGTCGAAGGACAATCCGCCTGCGCACTCAAAATGACGATCCTCACTGCGTGCCGAACCAGCGAGGTTCTTGAAGCCGACTGGAGTGAGGTTGATTTGAAAACCAAACTATGGACGATTCCAGCGGTACGAATGAAAGCGGGAAAAATTCATACCGTTCCACTATCGGATGCGCTAATCGCACTGCTCGAAGCTCTCCCCCGAATCAAAGGTAGCTCGTTGCTGTTTCCAGGGGCTCGTAAAGGGCGCCCCATTAGCAATATGGCCATGTTAATGACGTTACGTCGCATGGATCAAAGGGACCTGGAGAATGGAGGCAAGGGTTGGCGCGATAGCAATGACAAAGTCATTACTGCTCACGGGTTTCGCAGCACATTCAGGGATTGGGCTGCTGAATGTACACCCCATGCACGCGAAGTTTGCGAGATGGCTTTGGCTCACGTTGTCGCAAACGGTGCCGAGGCAGCCTACTGGCGCAGCGATTTGCTGGAAAAGCGCCGTGTACTGATGGCTGATTGGGCCGACTATATAACCCTCAAGGTGAATTGATCAGCCACTGCGGAGTAATTTCTGACCCCTCATAGGAGGAGATAGGCGGCGCAAGGCCGTTCGATTCAATTGAAAAATAATTCAGTCCTACATCACCGTAATGACATCCCTACCATAGAGTTTCAAACCATGTCATTGCAGTGTCCTCGCTGTAACTCTCCCAAAATCGCCTCGCTCCATCGGGCTATGAAAATTGGCGCGGCCATTGGCACCATAGGCGGCGCTGCTCGTGGCGCCAGCGCCGCACTTGCTGGCAGTCAGGCGGGTGCGCTCATCGGCGCTATCGCCGGACCTGTCGGCATAACCTTCGGTTCGGTATCAGGCGCAATCCTCGGAGGCCTGGCCGGCGCTGTCGGCGGCTGTGCGCTCGGCGCCCAATTGGGTGAATCGCTAGATCGCCATGTACTCGCCCACAACCTCTGCCTGATCTGTGGGCATCGCTTCAATCTACCGGTTTAACCCTCCTACTCCTCCCCCTCTTTTCATCTCCGTCCGGACAGTGTTGCGCGGTGCGCAGCCTTATGCCGGCTTGCACCCTAAGGAATCGTAATCATGGCTCATCACATCGATCAAATGGCCTACGTCGGGCAAACACCATGGCATGGCCTCGGCTCCGCCCTTTCACCAAAACAACCTCTTGAAATATGGCAGCGCGAAGCTGGGATGGATTGGCAGATTCAAGAAAGCCCCGTGAATTTCAAAGCCGACGCTATCGGCCATCTAGGCAGCATTCACTCGTTCCCCGAACAGAAGGTGTTGTACCGCTCCGACACCAAAGCACCTCTGTCAGTGGTCTCTAACCGCTATCAGGTGGTCCAGCCTCGCGAAGTCTTGGAGTTTTACCGAGATCTGACGGAGGTGTCTGGCTACGAGCTGGAAACCGCTGGCGTATTGAAGGGTGGTAAGAAGTTCTGGGCACTGGCGCGTACCGGACAATCGGCTGAGCTGAAAGGCAATGATCAAGTAAACGGCTATCTGCTACTGGCCACTTCCTGCGACGGCACGTTAGCAACGACCGCGACACCCACTACCGTTCGCGTGGTCTGCAATAACACACTGACCATCTCCCTGAACGGTGCCGCCCACGCCATCAAGGTTCCACACAGCACGCGGTTTAATCCACAGACCGTCAAGAAGCAGTTGGGCATCGCCGTCTCGCAATGGGACGAATTTATGTACCGGATGCGCACGCTCAGCGAACGTAAGATCCAGTGGCCTGAGGCCATGAGCTTCTTTATGGACGTGTTGTGCGACACCCACGCCCATGACCCGATCCCCGCTGTACTACCCAACAAGCGAGCAATGGAGAAGGTACAAAGCCTGTATGAAGGTAAAGGCCGCGGATCTGACCTGGAGTCCGCGCGCGGCACCGCGTGGGGCCTTTTAAACGCCGTGACCGAGTATGTCGACCACGAACGGCGAGCGCGCAGCAGTGAGTACCGCATGGACTCAGCCTGGTTCGGGCAAGGGGCGCAGATAAAACAACGCGCCCTGAGCACAGCCCTAAAACTGGTCGCCTGACTGCTGACAACTTTCAACCCGTCGCGCCTGATCAGCATCGTTGGTGATCAGGCATTTCTCTTTTCTGAGGAAAACATCCATGACCCTGTTGCGTTTCATTGGCTTATTTTTCGTGTTTGTTGGTGTGCTGGCCAGTTGCGCGTTCACGGTAGCGCTACTGGTACTCATGCTGCGTTTCTGGCCAGCGCTATTGATCGTAATCCTGGCGATCACTCTGTTCGGCGCCCTCCTTAAGCAAGTCGGTATCCGGATCACTGCCCGTACCTGAGCGGGCATAAACGGGAGCTCACCTGGGCTCCCGTTCACGTCTGTTCCCTACTACTCATCACTCATTGCGCAAGGAACGCCTGACGCTCCTCGCATACGTTTCTAAATCGCTGAAGAACCTGCCATAGGAGAATGCCTTGTCACAAACCAACCCCTTTTTTCGTGGGTACAGCGCGCTATCGATCGAGCGGGTGCTACAGATCACCTACGAGGGTGATTGCCAACCCTATCATCGCCGGCTGCATCCCTCCCAGGCTCATCTACCTGACGAGGCCCTACGCTGCTTTCCCTGCGCGTTTAATGACGAGTTCGCCCTCATCACACACAGTCAGCCCGTCGATGACACGCTGCTAAATCAGCATCCCAATGCCGCCCTGGTGCATAACGTCCTCTACACGATCTACTCGGATGAACACGGACAATCCCACCTCATCGGCGACCAGTACTCACTTAAATCCGCACAGCACATCGTACGGCGCCTGTCCTTTCTGACAGGGCATTACAGCCGCTGCTGGGAGATCAGCAGTGCTCACCTCTCTGAGAAAGCACTGGACGAGATCCATTGGATGGTCAGCCTGGACAACTCCCACAGGCTGTCGGGGCTGCTGGTGGAGTTCTTTCATCTACCACGCTATCAGGGCGTTTGCTGCAAGCTGATCAGCACGCCCTGGACGGACCAGAACTTGCAGAGCCACAGCACGACGCCCACTCAGCTACGCCAAGAACAGATCAAGGGAGGGCTGCCAGTCGAAGTGATCGAGCTCCTGCATCTGGCCGCCCAGGCCGATATCCGCTTCTTGATCTTCGATCCTGATGCTGCACCTTTAGAAGGCCTGCCATTAGTCACACCGGAAACCTGAGCAGCCCCCGGCTCAACAGGCGTTTTTATGTCCGCAAACCTATGGACAAAATCACAAGCCTGCCTCGAAAAGCAAATCTGACGGCTTGCATCGCAGCGCAGTCGCAATTCGAAGAATGTTCAAAAAAGTAACATTTCTCTCCCCCCGCTCAATTTTCCCCATGTGGGAACGATCAATCCCAGCAGCATCTGCCAAGGCTTCTTGCGACAGCATATGTCCTAGTCGCCGCGCACGTACTACCGCACCAAGCGCTACCAGGTCACCGTCTTTATCGTGGTTTGCAGAGATTCTTGCCATGACGAAAATCGTCGCGCTATGATGCCTTCACGACCACGGCATTTACGACCCTTTTCTAGCATTTCTACGCCATTTGGCAGGGCTAGCAAAAGGTATTCCTACTCCTGAAACAGAGAATCTGAAAATATGTCTATATCAACAGTAAATGGGTTAAACGAATCTCAAATTGAAACTTTTTTAAAGGCCAAAAAATCCTTTGAAGTTATAGGATTACGCGGCCAATTCACTAAAAGCGTAGCCATTATCGAAAGACAGATAGAGAGCCTAGATTTAAAGTGCCGAGTAAAAGTCGATATGAAAGGTGCTATCGCTCAAGGCGGTATATTGGGCACTGTCATTGGAGTTGCTTCTCTGCCTGTTGGGGTTGCCTTAGCCGCTGCGGCTACTGTCGCTAGCGCTGGCCACACTCTAGCGACCTACAACCCCGACTACGAAATCATAAAAGACTACGTCAATAAAAAACTGAAAGTCATATACAAAAAATAGCACGCCATCACTCTGCACTCTTGCGCACATCCTAAACGCTTAATAAAACCACACGCAATGGACGCTGCAAATGATAAATACCAGCCTATCAAAAGCAATACTAATCGTTGGCTTTATAGGAGCGATACTCTTTGTTTACGAGGCCTTTACGAGAAACGCCGTAGAAAACCTAGACTCAAATAAAAAACTAACCGACTCAGGACTTTCTGAAGACTGGAAAAGTGGAAATATTATTTTGTTGATCCGGCACGAAGAGCGCTGTGATCGATCAAGCAACCCGTGTTTAGGCCCAGATAATGGAATCACAGTATCCGGAAGCGAGAGGGCAAAAGAAGCAGGCATTCGTTTAAAAACATATTTCAAATTAGACAACACTGACATTTTCACCAGCCCAATGACTAGAACAGTTCAAACATCCGACGTTATGCTAGGCAAAGCAAGCCTGCTATCCGACAGAGAGGCTATTTGTGGAAGTGACATCATTGACAAACTGCTCAAACACAAGACCGCCAACAGAAACCTAATAGTAGTGACCCACAACACCTGCATGAAGGATTTAATAAGAACCAGCGGACACAAGCATTCATGGAGCCCTGAATATGGGAGCCTACTATTTGCAAAAACAACAAGCAAAAATGAAATACAGATTGTCGGCAAATTAAATCCTGACGATTTCCCTAAACACCCACCGCAGATTTAAACCTCAAATCCTGTTACAAAAAAACCTACAACTGAGTCCAGTGTTATCATCCCGAACACCACCGAGCTTAATACATTGAACATAAAATCATTTGCACTCAAAGCGGCAGGCTGTCTGGCGCTTGCATTTTCATTGAACGCCCAAGCAGAAGTCGACTACGGCCACATGTACTCACCGATGCTACCCAATGAACAAACGATGAACGATTTACCTTATGCAATCCCCTGTGCGGAGGCCAAAAATCAGTATGGGCCGAAATTTTACCGCTGCACTTGGTATACCCGTCCGAGAAATATTACTCAGTGGAATACACAACAGCAGCGCAACGTTACCTTCAGCAATCACATCAGCGGTAGATGCGTGCGCGGCACCTGTCGTGCGTCCAATGGGTCAGGTATCTATGGCATGTACGGTCAAGACCTCAGCTTTATTCTGTCCATTTACTACTACATCTATGAAAGCGAGGATGGTTATCCGATTGCCTATCGCATGGATGGTGGGCCAAACAAGAAGGGGAAAGAGGTTACTTACTCTCAAGCCCGTACGACGCTTCAGGACTTCTTGCTCGATCACGGCATCAGCAAAACGAGTGCAAAAGACGCTATTGCCGCCTACTCATTGGATGCGCATGCAATGAATGATTCATCAGTGGATGACGAACCACAGACCGAAAAGACACCCATGACAAAACCAACAAAAAACATCGACGTAAAGGAAGCCTGGTGCAACCCGCGCGCAGACGATGAATGCACCATCAATGGCAAAAAAGTGCCCAGGGCGGAGCTTAAGCAATACCTGCCAGCTGCCTACGAACTAGAAGTGCTCAATGCAGGAGGACACTGCGAGTATCCAATTTGCTATGATAAAAATGATAAACCGATTGGAATCAACTAACATTAAGGCAAATTTCAATCCATGGCTATTTTCCACTGGTAAATATTAGAGACTGGAGCAGTTGTAGTTCATACGCACGTTTGCAACTCTTTGCTAAAACTGCAACACGAAATATCTGATCAAGAGAGCCCAACGAAAGATATCTCATCTCGAGAATGATCCCTGCTCGGCCTTAAAGTTCATTATGCCATCACGAGAAGATCGCTACGCATGCACGCCAATACGGCAAAAAGAGGCATGCAGCGCACTTGTTTGCCCAGTTGTCCTCGCTTCAAAGCGATATCATCGCTCAATTAGTAATCGAATCGCCTCAGCGTCCAGCTGCCACCACAGCTTTATGTTGCGCTGACCTTGCAACAAGCATCGAAATGCCGTGTCTAAAATGCCGTTAGTTGAGTTGGTCCATCTACAGTCCAAATTCAGTATCGCGATAATTTTTCCGGATCTGCGAGAGATTGTCGAATCTGTAATATTTATCTTTACCTGGCGCAGATTGTTTAATTGTTTTGACATATAACTGCAGTTATCACAACGCTATAGTGCGTCGGGCCTCAGCATCGGGTGATAAGCGCCATTCAAACCTCAGCACCTGCCTCCCCCTAGCCACCCTGGCAAGCTTTCAAGTTGCGCTACATCTTTGCAAGCAGAGAAAAGATTAGAAGGATAAATTGCGAAATGAGGCCATTGAGGCTTTGGTAAGACGTGGTCGTAATCATTGGTTTCGTGCTGGTCAGCCCTTTTCCCCAAGTGGTCCAGCCCAGTGTGGACGGACGCCGTGAGCTGCCTGTAATCGCCGTCATAACTCCTGGCCTTGATCTTCTCAAAAAAATACTTTGCCGCTCCTGCGGTTATGATTTGGCCGGAGTAATCGGACTTGAGCGCCCGCTCTGTCGTCTTTATAGAAGGGGTAAGCTAGTTGAAAGTTGCGCAAAAAAGTTGGTACGCTGCTGAATGGTTTCCGAAGTTCTGGCCCAATATCGGGTGGTGCTTATCGAAAGCCCGGTACGCTCAGCTATCTGATACAGCAAAGCCCGTCGCGGAAGTACATCCGCCGGACTTTACCAAAGATTTCCATCCCAATCTACCTTTGTTCAGCTATCCAAAAAGTGAGCAGATGCAGTTGAACACTTGGGTCAGTTTAGGTCAGATGGCAACCCTCCCCTACCACATACAATGCCTACATCTGCACAGGGATGCCAGTCTAGATCTAGAACTTAATTAAGTATAAAATCACACTCAACCAATCTTCAACCTCCTATTCAACATAAAGCGCATCTAACAAATCGATTACTAGGCGGAAGTACGCATGGTCTTTCGAACGCCTTAAGTCGCCGCATAAATATTATAATCAACGATTGATCCAACCAGAAAAGCTATCACACCCATCACTCACATCACACCAATTGATTGTTTCACTATAAAAGATAGATAAACAAAGAAAGAAAAAACAGAATTCATACTAGGAAAATCAATAAGCATCTACTTTATTGATACTTTTATTTTTCCTGACAGAATGATATAATACGTGTATAGCAAACAAAAAGGCGCCGAGAAAATGAAAAAATCATATGCCAATTTAGTATTAATGGCTACTGCTCAAGAAAATTCAACCTTTACAATCAGAGGTGAGTTCTATAATGCACGGAAATTCAATGTTTCCATATTAAACAAAGGCGATCTTTCTGTTTCTTTTGAAGGAGATACTCAATTCGTTCTTTTAGGAAAAAACCTAGATCGTTATGAAATGTATGAGTTTAGCGCGAAGCTTTTCTCCACTATAGATCCCTACATGGAATCTACAGGTGAGGTATTTTTCATTTCGAAAAATGAAGAAATTTATACTGCGTCATTTATAACTATAGAAACCGAAGCCACTAAGAATTTGAGCATCATATAATCCAATCTTAACTTTATTGCAATCCCACAGTCGGACAATAGAGTCACAGAGCACTAATCCAAAATAGCCTTCTGGCAGATAAGTATTGGCAATACTCTAAAATCATCAACATCCAAGCACAGTGGCAGCAACAAACTATAGACGCTCGCACTAAAAGCAATTGAGCGAGAGCCAAACACGCTTGATTGCTCAGAAGGCACCATTGGATTAGCCATGGAGATCGCGTAGCCTATTAGATACACGTTTTCAATGCATCTTTTTTTAGAAATTCCTTTTCATATCCAATTAAAAACAAAAACCAACACTTATCCATTACTGATGGATATTTGTGATTTTTTCTATCTGAATGATTCTGCACCGACCAAAACGTTTAAAAAAGGAATAAACGGAGTGCCCGCTTCACATCTAGATGTGACCAAACGTCTGCCTCTGCATCCGATCGCTTCCTCAGACGCTATACGCAAGCCCAGCCCTAAATCTTCGTCACTGCCAAACTCAGCGAAACGCGTAGAGGCTGAAAAGTCTGATTCCAATGGTGTTGGCATTTTTAGACATTGATTCAATACCCTCACTGTCCCGCATGCATGCAGTCAAACCAACATGACGCACTCTAACCGTAAGTGACTGCATTACATATAGGATTAATAAGAGCCCACCAACCTACCAAAGTTACAGCAGATAAATTTTCAGATCAAAAAACAATGATCACCCTTAACTGCAGAAGGGCTTAAATTTATTTTAACTTAAAGCTTCAACATAACCACCATTAAAACCATTACAGACTTCTTACTTAATAGCAATACCACCACCTAAACCTCGATTAGAGAATTAAAGCAGACCCTCTATTAACTCAGCAAAGTCTATAATGCTTGAGGCGAAGAGAGTTTTGTATCCGAGCTAAATCGCCCCAGTATAGAATTAACGTAAGTACCCACTCTCAGGTCTCCCTCCTGCCGGCGGTGACAGCAATTCATTAACCGAGCCGCGCGGGAGAACCACCATGGCGGTGATCAGCGGCTCGCAGGCAACTTCTTCCCGACCCAAGATCGATTGTAAGCGCTCCACAAGCGCTATCTAGCCAAAGGTGAGCGGCGAGTTTAGGGATGCGGCTGACGCGTGCAGTTCCACGGCAGCAACGCTTCGTAATCTTCAACTTACGTCGCGCCAATGGTAGCAGTCCTAATGCATGGTGCCGCCGCGCATAGGGCTCTTGACCGTTGACCTTGACGGTGCCGACTAAGCTGTATATTTTAACACCGGCTGTGGCGCCTTATAGTCCACAAGCTTAAAGGTATAGGGTAACGGCAGGCTCTTTCGGCTTTGGCTCCGGGATACATAATAAGGGGCGAAAGTTTGAAAGAAATTGGGAGCGCACCGTAGTGATTAGGCAAGCACTTTCAAAAGCGGGTTGTGGATCCCTGACGGATCTTTCCAAACCAATTTTCAGCGCAATAATATATACGCTACCGATTACCCGGCGAAACTCTCAGCTCGATCTCCGCCCCCCCCCCTAAGTGATAAGTTCGTCGATGAACACACGCATAAAGCTCTTGCCCACGCCATTGCCCTGAAACTCAGGAAATACGATTACATCTGAAAGAAAAAATCGAATCTAGCCGTTATGAATCCCGAGCCGAGGCGATGCATCCGCTCAGGGACGGAGAGCTGGAATTGCGGGTCGAGGTTAACAGCTTCGATCGGACCCAGCAGGAACTGTCAATACTGACGCCTATGTATACGCCCAGTCGATGCTGGTGACGCGCAGTGGCACCAGCAAGGTGTTGGCGCCTGACCTGACTGGGAACCGCCTTGCCATCGTTGGTCACTTTCTGCCGAGATATGCGATCATAGCGAACTACCCCAGATTGCGCTACGGCTTCACACATCGGCGCAAAGCGATATTGGCGCGGTGGCGTTCAATCAGGCGGATGCTTATCTGGGAGATGCCGTCAGATACTCACTATCTGGTTGGCAAATACTTCCTCAATGAGGTCTACCTGACGATGTTGTCGGGAGTGCTCGACCAACTACCACGTGGCCGCGCCTATTGGCACGGCCAGGCGATTTACAAACAGGAGAACACGGGGGTGATCAGCAGTTTTTGGTCGGCTCTAGAATATGACCTTAGAGCGTACCTTTCTAGCTAGGCCTTCGCCATCATCGCCTCTTAACCTCCTCCCCTCGTAACCGTAAGTGTGGTCAGCCCCCCCAAGCCGTTCTACCTTCGGAGTGGTTTTCAATTGTAGGTTTTGATCCCCACCATGCAAAGCTCGTCGGCTTCGTAAGGCCTCCATCCATTAGCAAATGCCCACGCCCTGATCGCCGGGAAATTAAGTTTGTATTTTTATTGTCGGCGACACTCACATACTTTTCAATTAGCTGTTCGATGCGGTCGTCTTCCCATTGGTTTAATTTAGCGAGAAATTCTGGCGGGAGCGAGCCTTCCTCGGGAAAGTCCATTTGCAACAAGTCAGGTAGGTATTTTTGCAGAGACGTGGTTCCACCCGAGGCGGCATTCAATGCACGGTCTAACTCAGCCCAGAACGTAGCTCCCTGACGATAAGCAAGCGCCGTCAACTGATGCTCATCAACCTTATCCCCGATAAACCTGTACTTAACTGGCCTGCTTGGGTCAATAAAGTACCGGGCCAGCTTTTCACCCGCTATATCGTTGGGAATGGCATGTTGCATCGCCCGTAACCCGTAGTAATGGGCGATGCTCTCATTTATCCAAGTGGGCATACTGGGCCTATTTCCTCGCAGGGCATCCGCCAGTTGATGAAATTGTTCGTGCGCGAGAATCATGAGGGTAGTGGCTAAATGCTCAGACGCATTCTCTTCATCGTTCATGAGGTAATTTGCCAGAAAGCTCCTACTCCCTGCGGCACCACCTGCGCCCCCCTTGTACGCGTCTACACCGATCCACACAACTAATAACGATCGATCTTTTTCCGGTACCAATTTATCGGCGAATATAACGCTAGTGAGGTAATGCAAAACTTGCGAATGCAAAGATAGCAGTCCCAATCCGTGCACGCGCTGCCAGTTGTCAGCCACGTAGTGAACAGTAAAGTCGCCAATACGCTGATGCTCGACTTCAGGTGCGCCCACAACGAAAAACTCTGGAGCGTTGTTTCCGCCCGGGATTCGCCACCCTCCGGTTTTCATGGGCGTAGCACCGAGCAATTTCGTGCTGGCACTGGCCGGCCGCAGAATGTTACTTTGAGAATTAGGTTCGATAATGCGCAGTAATGAAGTCGGTTCGGACAGCAAAATCCATTTTCCTTGATTCATTGACGTACTTGTCTGAGCGGAGACCTCGTATGTACCATCCGGCATCATAGGCGGGCTGATCGTCCATATCACACGCTGGCACGCCGGCGGTACGATCCAATTACCATCTTCATCTTTCGCGAGCGGTTCTTCACCGCTGTCGCAATGCGGTAATTCAACCTGTTCTTTAAGGCCCCAAGATACACCACGGGCGCTGAGCTTTCGAAATGAAGCCCCATCGCTAGGCGGGAGCACGTAAGTCATTTCCAGTACAGAAGGCTTACCCTGTGGTTGCCGAACTGTGTATCCATTCTCAGCACATGCCATCGCACCAAAGCAACAGAGGGCTGGTACCATCAGAACTGGGAATAAAGCTGCAAAGGTTAGATTTTTATTTATGAGAAACATTTGATAGATCTCCAAGTATTCAGGTGCATTGACAGTATATTAACCAAATGCGCACACGGTGGGTGACGGGCTAATAAAGCTACGTGGGGATGCGATTGCTGGCAGAACTTCATAGTTAATAATCACACCATGCAGCTTGAAGCCGACTTTAGCCGCGGGCGCCCCTCTTTCACCACTCGCTTCCGATATTGTTTCCTCGTAGTAATCGGCTCCCGAATCTTGATAGTCATCCCAGAAAAGCGCATGGGACTTTAGAACAGCGGCAGAATCTTACGGGCTGCAGCTGTGACAGCCTTGGGTTCATCATCAAATCTCTTGCATCCGAATATGGTTACGGCCGTTATAATTACCCATCTGTCACGATGATATACGCGGCCCGATTAGAACAAATTCGGAAGTCCCTCGATTCATTCCAGACAGTCGCAAGACACGCCCAATTAGCGGAGCATTCACCATGACAACTGGATCAAGATAAAAAGACTTTTTTATTGAGAAATTTCATACTCCCTACAAATCTGACTTTTAGCAGTCCATACATCGTTACGGAGTAGGACCGTGTGCCGGGATCAAGCTCAGTTGAAACTTTACATTAAAGACACTCGATTGTGAAATCGAAACACAAGAGAAGAGACATCAAACAAGCACCAGTCTGAAATTTAAGATTTGTCTTATTTACATACATAACAAAAAAAGACTACAGTCGGCATAAAACAAAAAAGGCGTAGCGAAGAAAATATTCACTCAACAATGAACAGCTGACATAGAACCTCTCTCTCTACCAGCAAACCAAATCAATGGCTCCCACGAAGTGAAACCATCTATGACTTTCCTAGAATCAATCAATATCGGAATCAGTAAAGCAAAAAATGAAAGCAAAGACATCGAAATCATCAGTAAGCTTTTCGATGAATTAAACGTAGATCTTCAAAAAATCTCGAAAAACATCAAAATATTAATTAGAGAAACACATCAGCAAGGTAAAGATAAAGATAGCCCTAAACATTTAAAACACCATACATACACGAGCTGCTCCCTGCAACTATGCCATAAGTTTGGGATTGAAACATACGCACAACTAGCATCTCTAAAAAAAAAGCATTGAGGGTTTCCCCTGCATACTAAACTTTGCAGAGAAGGATTATCCTTGCAAAAATGAATATGAACTTAGAAGCGCTATTAGGGCACTACTATCATCCTCTAGTTTCGGATGGGCACTTATGAATGCTCTACGAAATTAAATACTTCAAAAAAACCACTTCATCTTTACAAGTGCAAAGTTTCTAATGAAAGAAAAGCATCACATCGCCAAAAAAGAAATATGGATACTATCGCCAAAAGACCCAAGCTTAAAAACAAACCACCACAAGATCAATTTAACTCGAACCGAGTTAATCCTAATAACTAAAATACACCAAAACCAAGAGCGCGTTACAAGCAAAGAGGATTTAATAAAATCTATCGACAGAAACCCTGAGACTTATACTGGCATTGAGATGTTCCTCAGCCGCCTACAAAAAAATTCAGAAAATTCAACACAGAGGAACATTTATTTCGCTCTGTAAGAAACCGTGGCTACTGCCTTGTGCAGATAATAATAAGTTCTGATGTTCTTTTCACACGTCAACTCCAATATTATTGATAAGTCTGCTGAAGCGTGAAACACAAGATGGCAAAATCGGACGCATCAAACTCAAAAACTCACTAGCGATTACATTATAAACACGCGGACACACACTAAGAAAAATGCACCACACTGGCGACAGCACACCAACTAAACAAAAAGCAAATACACATCTAAACGAATGCTAGCGCATTTTGGTTAAAACACTGCCTCCCAACCTTCAGCAAATCATTTTTTTAGTAAAAAACCGAAAAATAGAAACCAGAACACAAGAAGAATCAACGTCATCAACACCCACTGCCTTCCCATACGAAAGCCATCCGAATTAACCAGCAACGTGATTATGGTTAATAATACTGAAACCGATAGGGCAATTGGTGATTTATGGGCTATTGCTGGTAGAGTAGAATTAGAAATCAAGCGCCCTTAAATCTTACTTAACTGATCGTACCAGCATCAGTAATCACTTCTCCTTGGGATTCTCTTGCAAGATTCCTTTTTCACTAAGTTTGCAAATTTTCAGGTGATCCAAGAGCCCCCCTTGGAGAGCTTTTGGGCTACGAGCTACCGCGCCACTGGAGCCAGAAGAAAAAGCTAGCCATGATTCGCGAGAGTCTTGTGCCAGGGCAAAGTGTTTCTATCGTTGCTCGGTGCCACGACATCTATGCCAACCAGTTATTGCTGTTGCGCAGCCGTATCAAAACAGCAGCTTCTCTGTGGTCAGCCCGGGCGAAGCCGTGATGTAGGCCTGCGATCTAGGCGCCCCCCCCCTCGACCGTATGTAACCGAACGGCCAACAAATCTTCCTGATTCCCGCGTTAAGGCTACGCGGTTTGCCTTTGTCGATGTCAGCTATGCGGATCGAGCTCGGCTTTTGATAGATCAACGGAAGCTCTGATAGCATCAATTACGTCTTGAGCGAGCGCCATAACTGTCGTTGTACTGATTTCAATCCGACTGAAAATGTCTTTTCTCGGGCCGTGTTTCCAAGCAGCGCTTGCGTAAAAAGCATCTTGAGATACTTGGCGATGGCTCTCGCTTTCATAGGAGCGAATCAGGTGATATCTGTCACAATCATGTGATGAGCTGCCATAAGAAACGACATCTATGCCAGCTTCCAGGTGAAGCGAAACACTTACATTCTGCACTATTTGATGAAAGTCCTATCCCGATCCTGGCTTTAGAGTGTACATCAGGATTTCAATAATTCGAGTCATTCCAAATCTTCCATGTGGAGTTTCAACGTGAGCATTGGCCTGATTCCTTGGTGAATACGCCTGGAAGCGATAGGAAAAACCCAGAAATATGCGCCGGCGCTTTTATATTTTCCAAACGTGACTCTCAACAGGCATTACTCCAATCAGGAGCTAGCATTTTTGCACTGATCCGAGATCATGATTTTCTTTGCTCGATCAACCTGAGCAGGCGCTGGCAACTCCGGGCTACCTGTTATTTCTAATCGTGCTTTTTCTGCGAGACCCTTAATTTCTTCGTAGTTCATATCTAGGCCATGGTCCTTCTGATATTGAGCGACCGCCTGCCCGGTTTTGATCCCCACTTCACCAGGGGAGCCGCCGGCCACGGTCTCTGTTGCCATAACGCAACGGGCGAACTGATAAATCTGGTCCTTCTTCGTGTCACATGCTGTTAAGAGAAGAACGCTAAAAGCGATCAGTATTTGATGGTGTTTTCTAAACTGCATATTTCGCCTCTCGTTTTACTGTTCATAAATCGTGTTTCGGGTTTCCCTTGGGGGGTACATTCTTTAGTCTAGCAGAGCTTAACACATGCCCATATACTCTTCTGCGAACCGGATTCATCAGCGACTTACTTGTAGTCAGGACAGCGCTCGAGAAGACTTTTACGTCAACAACCGGATGCTATACGCTAAAAATCAAGAAATTAATAACTGCGCTCTGTTGAAAAACCTAATTGTGCGACCCCGTAACCGACTATAGTAGGTCATCTAAATATTTATACGAAAACATTGAGCCCTTTAATCTTACTTCATTGATATGTAATGGTAAATTGCATAGACGCATTGGCAGCACCACCCACCACCGTGTCGGAGGTTTTATAGTAGGCCGCTTTCAGAGGAATGTTATAGTTACCAGCACTTACATTTTTTAGAAAATTAAAGGTCTGCCCTAGGCCTACGGGCGCGCCGTTACTATCCGTAACTTTGATACCTACGCCTGTAGCGCCACCGGGATCAAGTGCAAGGATTCCGTTTCGGGCGTCTAACGCGGTATTGACCGGATCAAGTCGATAACTGATGCTATTAATACCTGCAGGGCAATTATTGAGCTGAATACTAAAAGTTTTTTCACCGATGGTGGAACCAACACCTTTGAATTTACTGCTATATTGCTTTCCAAGAGGAACATTTATTGAGGGGGTTGTGCAGCTAGATACAGCAGGAGTAATAGCATTGGACGTTGCAAGATAAAACAATGGCTTCCCACCAATCAAAAAGGCCCCCAAAGTTCCCGAATCCAAAGCAGTAAAGTCAACTTCTCCAATCTTGTATATTCTAATACCCGCATTTTTAATATTAAAAGTTCCGGTATATGCAGTACTCTTGGGATATGGCGATTGAAGAAAACCGTTAGCTACCATCTGCCAAGCCAGCCCTGATGTACCTAAAGGCGATGGGCCGCTAGCGGGCGTCCCACCGACACTGTTATAACCACTAAAACTGTAATCATAATTACCACATGTAAATGATGGCGAGCCAGGCAGGGCTATAAGGGGCGAGCGATATACCTCGGTTCCGATCGGTGTATCTCTAGGGATATTCAGGGTGGATGGTACATTGACAATGAATGTAACAGGCTCTTTGGAGATTGTGCATTCAGCCTTCAAAGCACTTGAGCTTAAGGCAAAAACTCCAAATACTGTAGCATAGAACCACAACTTCGATTTAGACATCAATACTTTCATGACCCCTCTCTTTTTAACGCTATAGCACGCTAATGTTGGAATGCCGATCACTACAGCTTTCATTGCACTGTACATGAGCTGTCCATCTGCATGTAGCCTGGCTGTTTAGGATTCACGGCGGGCAGAACATAATCGACACGACAGCTCTCAAGCTTCTTGTTACCCCAACGGATCACTAACTCACCCTGGTTCTTATCAGTACGAATGAACAGCCGTCCACCCTGGCCCACCATGGTCAGGTAGTTGCCCTGACCGTCTTCAACCTGGGCCCCCATCGGCAGGCTTTTGCCGTCGTCACGGGTGACGTGCAGCAGCACTGGCGTGCCGGAGACAGTCGCGTATTGCACCCGCGCAATGGCCCCGTAACGCGGTGCGATCATTTGCGAGGTGCTTTCGAGCTCAACCGAGTCATCGATGTTTTTGGGATCGATAGACATGTCGTTCTGGTGATAAGGCACCAATCCCGGTACCAATGCATAACCACTGCTGTCGATCACGGCAGTCGAGCTGTTATTGACCCGTGCCCCGGCGGCGCCTTTGGCTTCGATCAGTGCCATGGTTTCACCTTGCTCTGAACCGAACGTCACCCCGCCCCCATGGGCCACCAGGCTGCCGCTGACACCCACGTTGGCCTGTTTGTAGTTTTTGCCTGTGTCAACGCCAGCACTGAGTTGGGCTTTATTCGTACGGTACTGCACGGTAGAGCCTGCACTCGTGGTAGAGGCTCCCGCGTTTTTGTCTGCCGAGCCGTAAACGTTGTAGTTCAACCGGTTGTCATCGCCCGCGCTGCCGCCCAGGTTGACTTGGGTATTGCTGTTGCCATTGTCGGCATAGCGCATAGTGGTGCTGACGTAATTGGAGCGGGTGCGGCCGAACGGAATGTTGAAACCGACCAGATATTGAGTGTCAAACGCGCCTTGATAGTCGCGGGTACGGCTGGCACTGAGGTTGAATGAGCCCCAGTTATAACCATTGTTGTACCCCGCCTGATATGTCACGTTGCTACGCTGTTCGGTGTTCCAATAGTTCTGTGCCGAGCCGGTGAAGTAAACACTGCCGCGACCGCTGCCCAAGGGCTGATTGACGTTGATCTGAAAACGACTGCGCTGACGGTACCCTGAAGCGCTATCGCCGCTTTGCAGTTGGGCGTAGTCGCTGAAATTCAGGTAGCCCTCGCTGGAAAAGCGGTAGGCGGCCACAGTGAAGTTGGTCTGGGTCGCGTCCAGCAGTTTGCTGTAGGTCAGCCGATAGCTGCGACCGCGCATGGTTGTATTGGTGTTTGCTTGGGTCTTCGCCAAATCGCTGGCTTGGGACTCCGTCACGTCCAGTGCCATTGCCCCCCACGGCGTACTCCAGGCTGCACCGCCCTGCACAGCCATGTAGCGTTCGGCGATGATGCTGCCGGTGTAGGCGCTCCACTTATCTGACACACCGAGCTGATACGTGCCCTGAATGAAGTCCGGCGTTTTACTCAAAAACTCATCGCGGTACTTACCGGCGGTCAGGCTGAAGCGCGACGTGCCTGGGCGCAGTAATTGCGCCACGGAGGCGAAAGGCACCACGAATGAGCGAACACGCCCATCGGCCTCAGTGACGGTCACCGACAGATCGCCCGAGTAGCCGGTGCTGTACAGGTCATCAATCACGAAAGGGCCCGGCGCCACGGTGGTTTCGTAGAGAATACTCTCGCCCTGGCGGATGGTGACCTTGGCGTTGGTGTCGGCCACACCACGCACAGGCGGAGCAAAACCGCGCATGGAGTCGGGCAGCATGCGATCATCGCTGCTGACCTGCACCCCACTGAACGGCACGCTGTCGAACAGCTCGCCGGGGGTGTAGTACTGGCCAAGGGTCATCTGTGACTTCAACCCGGTGAGGTCACGTTGCACGTAGCTGCTGTTGGACGTGTAGCCACTCTGCGAAGCGCTGCGGGCGGAACGGTTGTAACTGTAGGAACCGTTATGACGCAAGCGCCACTCGTCCACGTTGATGCCTGTGTTCAATCCCACATAAGACTGAGTACTGGCTACACCCTGGGCCTCGCTCTGGTACAGGTTGGAGTTGTAGTTCACAAAGGCTGCGTTCACGCCGCTGTCCCAGTTCTGGGGGTCCACGTAACCGCGTGAAATCCGCTTAAGGTAAGCCTGGGAGATGGTCAAATCTGCGCGCAATTCACTCATGTCCACATCGACGTGGATATCTGGCGCCAGGCGTGACAGCTCGACGCAACCGATATCGTTCAGCAGCGAAGCCAACATCTCTTGGTTGGGCAGCGAGTCGAGGTTCAAGCCCCACCGCTTGAGGTCGTCGAGCTTGAAGCAAAAATGCGCCGCAGCGCCAGCACGCTCCTTGGTGATGATCAATGGCTCACGCCCCTGCCATTTACCGTTGAGGTAAATGTCGGTGCGGTAGGTCCCGGGGGTAAGCGGGTTGCCGTTTTTGAAAGCAGAAACGTCCATCAACCGGCCCTGGCTATCAGTCATGAAGCTAGGGTTGAAGTCGACTTGTTCGTCGTCATCTGCCAGCACCACGCAGGGGGTTAGCGTGGCCATAAGCAACATGCAGGAACGGGGGCGCTGCGCCTTGATCCACGTACGCAGAAGGCTGAGTTCAAACATCAGTAAGCGTCCTGAGCTGGCCTGCTACATGACAGCAAGCAATCACAGCGCAGCCGCAGAGGCTGGCTCTTAATTGGGTTAAGTGCGTGAGGGAATGCGCGGGGTACTGCGGCGAGTGTTAATTGCCCAGCTTGGTCTCAACCGACTTGGCCGAGCCGTAGTCGTTGACCCATTCGTAACGAACAGTGGCGCTGCCCTGCGGGCGAGCTTGCAGACCTTCCAACGGGAATTCGAAGACGCCTCTGGCCGGAATCATTCCACCTTTGCTGCTGTAGGTTTTGCCGCCAATCAATAGTTCGGTTTTGTTGTACGAAGCGCTGAATACCGTCGGGTTAGTGCCACGCAAAGCAAAACCTTCGCCATTCGGGACCAGCTTCCAGATCACTGCCTCAGGGGTGTCCTCGGCATAACCCTTCAAGCCTTCCGGCCGGAAGAACACCTTGATGCGCGATCGGAACGCCACCTGCATAAAGTTGTTATCGGCACTTTTGGGCAGCGGTGGGACGTCCAATACGTTTAGCCAGAACACAGACTCCACATCCTGCGGCAACGGATCACGGGTGTAGGTCATCCGCAGTGTTTGCGAACGTTGAGGAGAAATGCGCGCCACAGGCGGCATCAACAGAAAAGGGGCATTGGCCTGATCGGCTCGTGAGTCCGCATTACCACTGTCGACCCACGCCTGTACCAGCGCGGGTTCATTGCCAGCGTTATCCAACTTGATGGTGATTTCGCGCTCATTGGCGGGATACACCACGCGAGTACCGGCAATTACCACATTGGCCGAAGCAGTGTTTATCGCACTGAGCAGAAGCAAACCGCCAAGCACCATTGCGGCACGACAAACAAGACAGGTTTTCATAATATTGGCCCTGAAAGCGCTCGCAGCCAGGCTGCGAGCGTTAACGATCAGTTGTAGTCCATCGAGAACTGCACGCTCGAAGTTACCTGACCGGCTGTAGCAGCGGCCGTCGCAGCAATGTACTGAGCGTAGAATTTCATGCTGGCCGCTTCATCAGTGATAGCAGTCGACAGAGAGTTTGCGTTGGTCTGCAAGTTGATCGGAACCAAGTTTTCATTCAGGATTTGGATCTGAACGTTAGAACCATCAGCAGTCTGGTTGATCAAGTTACCGGTGGCCGCGTCAACCGTGGCGCCTTGTTCAAAACGCACCAGTGCGCTGGAGCCTGTACACCCAGTGAGCGCCAGGGTGAAATCTTTGCGGCCGGCAGCCTGGCCTACGGCAGCCATAGACGAAGCAGCTACACGCTCCATGGCCACGGTTTTGGCGGTGGTGCCAGTGCTGCCTTCAATGGTACAGGTCTGGTTGCTGATCGAACCAGTGAAATTGATGGTGCCGTCAGCAGCAGAGACACTGAAAGTGCTTACTACGGCTGCACTGGCAGCGAGGGCGACAAGAATTTTTTTCATTAACAATTTCTCTTAACTCGATTATTAAAAGGCTCGCTTCCTGCTGTTGCCTACTCCTTTGTGATATCAATCCTAGCAACTCAATCCATTTAGCTGAATAAGACGATTCTTAAAGTGAACCGCGATGGGCGTCTTTGGACCCAAGGTACGCACACCGACTTCCCCAAAGGACACGTAATAAGGCGATGGATTAGTCACCTCCATCACCGAATACCCAGGATCCTTATCCCACCTTTACGAATTAGCTTCCAGGTGAGCCTTTCACCGGGATCGGCTGCATTTGCATGCAGTGACAGGGGTCGATAAAACAGCGTGATACGCGTGCGGAAAAAAACTGCAGCACCGTTTCATCACCGGGACTGCGAGGAGGTGTCTCCAGTACATTAAGCCAGAACAACGACTCGCGATCGTTCGGTAGTTGAGGCTGCATTACACTGATGCGAAGAACTGCTGCACTAGATGGATCGACACGACTGACCGCTGGCGCAACGATAAATGGCACGTGTAGATCTTCTGGCGAAACCGTCGCCTGCCCATCATCCACCCAACTTTGAAGCAACACCGGGGCAGCACTAGTATTATTGATTCTGACGGCGACCTCATGGCTTTTTTCCGAAAAAACTACCCGAGCACCCTGCACCACGATTGCAGCTTGGGCAATACCGGGCAGAATACCCATGAGTATAACGCCGATGACGAGAGCGAAATAACGCGTTATCGGCGTCATCACCTACCCCTTATTCAATTTTCTATTGGTAGGAAAGAGTGTAACGAACAAAGGAAATACCGGAGCCCGGGTCACATCATCAGCCGTGGACACATAAGACGCCTTGTAAGCCAAGGTCGCTTTATTATTTTCAATAGTGGCAACTTGAGGTGCAATCTCAGCTTGAGCCAATGAAATCTTTGTACTCCCGATACATCGTTGAATATCTGGATCTGCACACCGGAGGCCGCTAAAGTTCCAATTAGTTTAAGGTTACCGGATCAACGTTACTCACCTGATCAAAAGCGATGGACACCTTGCTATCGTTTTTACATGAAACACCGGAGAGCTGTAGCTTGAAGGGGACAAAATTAGAAGGTGTACCTATGCTCTTAAACTCACTGGGCGCCACCTTCCCCAGGTATACATTCGTCACGTTATCTTCACCCGGCCCCTTGTCGTTGATATCTCAGATAACGTCGGTAATACTCCCCGAGAAATTGACGACACCATCGACAGCATGAGACATAGCAGGCGCCTTGGACAATACCAGCGAACTGAGAACAACGTACTTTTTTAGAGTTAAAATTCTCAGTTGACTTCCTTTTTCAATTGACGAAATTTTTAAACCTAAAGAAAGAGGGCTAACACAAAGCCTTCTCGCCATGTGCGACATTTAATAACATAAGCACACAACCAAAACTTGCTCCGCGCACATTTCAATCCTAGCAACTCAACCCATTCGGCGGGACAAGACAATTCTTAACGTAAACCGTGTTGCGCATCTTTAGATGTCATTGAGTTTCAGCGGGTCGCAGAAGTTGTACACACTCATAACGCATCGAGTATCGAGCACTTGCTCCCGGCGGCGCGGGCACTAGCGATGGCAATGCTCAAAACGGAGAGCCGGTGAACCGCACAGGGTTTCACGGAGGCCTTATCCTTATAGACAGTGGAGCCCTTATGAAAACACTCCAACGTTTTCCGCCAACATCCGCAACCTGGCCCTTCTAATGGGTTATGAAAACTAGAGAGCCCCACGACACACAGTTTTCGAGCAACAAGGCTGTAGACAGCAACATCAACCGAACGGCTCAGACGGAGCTCGACCGCCGCTTAAAGTGGTAATGGTCCGCCAGCAGAGATTGACTTCCTTGGCGAAACGCTCAGAGTGAAGAATCTTCACCAACAAAAAAATTCTGGAGTTAATTCTTAGCCGGAGGGAGACTAATTCAGACCTATTCCTTATGACTGATTAGATCCAGGCAGGCCTTCAACTCAGGCATTGATATGGGATTTTTTATGATGTGTTGCAGTGGAATATTATTAGATTTCGCCCAACCATTCACTGAGGCGCGTGCGCCAGGAAAAAGACTCTCTATAAATAGGAATCTTTTTATTTTGCCTTCGGCATTCATTCTAAACACATCCATCCTATTATCCTTACTAAACTTAAATTCATCAAAAATCAAAAAATCAGCCCCGCCTACTTTTTTGAGCGAGCACATGACCTCATCAACACTCGAGCATAAACTTACGTTATAGCGCTGCAACCTGCCGAGTAGCACACTGTAATTTAATAGCACGCCCGAATGACAACACAAAACTATAATTTTTCCGTTACTATTAGGCATTTCGGCTGACTCTCTACCCTCAAGAAATTTTATTAATCTAGTTTAAACGCCAACTGATCAGAGTGGAACAAGGCAGATCTTAAGCTAAATAAACACTGGATGTTCGGCGTCAGGTGGTAGATGAGGCCACCTCTCTTCACCTACCCCCTTTCGAGATCGAGGCCCTACTCGAAGCACTACGTATATCGCTTCTTCCCGGCTTAGCCATTTTGTTATGGTGCGGTCGGTTACTGAGCGACGCTCTATCGTCAAGGTATTAATTTTTGCACTAAATATCTTTTTTTTAAGATTCGTCTTATAGGTATTTTCAAAAAGTGGAATACAAAGTGCGCTGGCTTGCCTAATGAGCGTGGCACCCAATCATTCATCTCTCACAGATGCACTATAGTGTTTTACAAACGGAGCCAGCTCATCCTCGCGTGCTGACAGGCAGCGGACGTGCAGATCAAATTCGCCGGTTCCGTCAGTTCGCGCCACCACCGTCGGAGACGTATACAAGTCCATTACCCTGGAAGCGGTACGCATCGCTGACTTCGCACCAACCGTCGGCTCCACCGCCAAAGAGAAAAACGTCACCATCAGCCTGGGCAACTGCAGCTTCGCGATCCAGATCGCCGACGCGCGTATCGGCAAAAAGCTGCCACTGAACACATCGACTACGGGCTTCCAGAGGTCCCCTATCATGCGTTTGAACGCGTATTTCGTGCTCGCCCTGCTCCCGTTCTGGCAAAGCGCTAGATATCAACATCGAGGCGCAAATGGTCGAACTCGGCACGCTGAGCGCCACTCTGTTGAAGCAGGTGACGTACAGCTGATTACTGAAACTGCCGGGCCTCGATGCAATAGGTCAGCAGCGCTTGGTCACTGTCCACGCCCAGCTTGCGCATGGCGGCGACTTTCTGCGCGCTCACGGTCTTGTTGCTGCGGCTCACCTGCCGCGCAATGTCGCTGACAGTCATGCCTGTCACGAATAAACGAAGCACTTCCATCTCACGCGGCGAAAGATTTTGAAAGCGCTCTTGCACACTGGATGCGTTGTATAGCAACGGTTTGGCCGCGTCAGCATGAAAGGTGCCATCGGAAATAAATGCACTCAATGCTCTTTCAACCTCTCCATGCAGGTGGCTCTTCTGTATTACCCCCGCCACGCCCAGTTCTTGCAAGCGAGTGAGAATAAGGTTGTTGGACACCATGGTTAGCACAAGCACCTTTGTTTCGGGAAAGTGGCGCAGGATGTACTCAACAAGCTTGAAGCCGTCGCCATAGTTGTCGTCGCCAGGCATATTGAAATCGGTGATCAACACTTGTGGCCGATGAATGCTCAGTTGCGCGACCAGTTCACTGGAATTGACAGCCTCGCCAACCAGTTGATAGCGAGAATCACGCCGTACAATCTCTCGCACCCCGAAAACTACAATTGCGTGATCATCAGCAATCACAACGCTTATTTTCCGCATCACTCATCCTCTTTATAATGATTTCTCGACTCGGCCAACAAACATTGAGCCACCTTAGAAAGCCGTGCGCACAAAACCCGGATCTCGCTGGTGGTATTACGGTCAAGCAACCGGTTGTACAACGAGTTTTCCCATGTCTGACACGCACTGGATAGAGCTAGCGCGTGCACACTGGCCAACGCTCCGTTGAGGCTGTGCAGGCGCTGGCAAACGAGGGTGGAATCGCCGGCGACCAGGCCCTGCTCGATCTGTTGCACATCGACCAGCAAGGTGTCGCCCATCAGCTGACGCATGGCCGGGGACAGCTCGATCCAGCCTTCGCGGTCGTGATCGTGGTCTGGCGTCGGCACGGCCAGGGCCGTCGCGCGGCGACAGTGCGACATCAAGGCCTGGCGCAGCATGTTCATGCTAAGCGGCTTGACCACCCAGGCATTCATACCCACCGCCAGGCAGCGCTCGCCCTCTTCACGCAGGGCGTTGGCGGTGACGCCGATGATCGGCACCTGCACGCCTTGCTCGCGCAGGGCGCGGGCCAGGTCGTAGCCGTTGAGGCGCGGCATGTTGATGTCGGTGATAACCAGGTCGAACGGCTGCGAACCCCAGATCTGCAACGCATGCTTGCCATCTCGCGCCACCGTGGCCTTGGCGCCCAGGGCTTCAAGTTGCTCCTGCAGGACCGCCTGGCTGACCGGGTTGTCTTCGGCCACCAGCACGCGCACGTTCAGGCATGGCGCATCCAGGCATGGTTCCGCGAGTACCGAGCTGGCCACCGACTCGCTGCTGCTGACGATCGGCAAGGTGATAAACAACGAGAAACTGCTGCCCAGGCCCGGCTCACTGACCACACGCATGGTGCCGCCCATCAATTCGCTCAGGCGCGAACAGATCGACAAGCCCAGGCCCGCGCCGTTACCGTCCTGGCCGCCCGCCACTTGATAGAAGGGTTTGAACAATTGGTCCAGGGCCTTCTCCGGAATGCCCACGCCGGTGTCGGTGACCTGCCATTGCAGCGCCACCTGGTCCTCGAGCAGCTCTTGCACGGTCAGGCGCAGACGCACGCGCCCGGACTCGGTGAACTTGATCGCATTGCCCAACAGGTTATGCAGGATCTGGCGGATGCGCCCTGCATCGCCGAGCAGTTGCAGCGGCGCTTGCGGATCGATTTCTGCATCGATCTGCAGGCCTTTGTTGCGCGCCGTGGCGGTGAAGCCCAGCACCGATTCTTCGACCAATTGGTGCGGACCGAACGGCGCAGCTTCCACGGCCATTTGCCCGGACTCGATCTTCGACACGTCCAGTACGTTGCTGATCAGTTGGAACAGCACAGTGGAGGAGCCCTGGATAATTTCCAGGTACTGGCGCTGGCGCTCGCTCATGTCGGTCAAGGCCATCAACTCCAGATTGCCCAGCACACCATACAAGGGCGTGCGGATCTCGTGGCTCATGGTCGCCAGGAACACGGTCTTGGCCTCGTTGGCCGCAGTGGCTTGCTGGCGGGCCAGGTCCAGCTGCAGAGTTTCATCCACGTGCAGGGTGATGTCGTTGCAGCCGCAGAGGAATACGTCCTCGCCCTCGTAGCGCGCGGCGACCACCACGACCTGCAGGTAACGCCCCTGCACCGCCAGGCACATCTCGCCGGGTGTGTCCGGGCCGTCGTTGGTCCTGAGTACCTCGACCAGTTGCGCGGTGCCACCCAATTGCAGGGCACGCTGGTTTTCCAGCAGCAACTGGCAGTCGCTACGCCGCACCACGCACAGGCCCGCCGGGGCGTTGTGCAGCATGATGCGGTTGAAGGCTTCACTCTCGAACAAACGCTCCTGTGCGCGCTGGGCCGGGCTAACGATACGGGTCTTGTACCAATGGTTGATCCACCAGCCTAGCAATACCGCGGCGAGGAACGTCAGGCCCAGGCCCAGCAGCGGCCACTTGGCGTAGCGCAGGAAATCCTGATAGCTGATCGCGTACAAGCCGGTCCAATGTTCGCCGCCTTCGCTGAGCATCTTGAAGCGCAAGCCCTGGCTGTTGAAGCTCAGGCCCAGCGGCGCCATCTGTTCATCGCCCAGGCTGCCGAGCAGCACATCGCCCTGCGGCGAAATCAGGGTGAACTGGTTGTACACCGACAATTGCAGCACCCGCTCGAACTCATCGACCTGCGAGGTATCCACCACCGCCGCCAAGCTGAGCATTCCCTGCGGTTGATTGGCAGGCAGGAGGGCGGCGGGCGCATCGAGGCCGATCATCGCCACCACGCTGCGGCTGTTCTTATACAACTGCAACGGCGCACGCATCCAGCGCACACGGCTGTCGGTAAGCAGCAGGCTTTGGCTCTGCTGCAACTGGTGCAAGCGGCTCACCACCCCACGGTACTGCTCACGCAACAATGGCTGGTGCTGGCGCAGGCCGCCGATACCGGGCACGGCCAGGCTGGCCTCGTCGTTGGGGGTAAACACGAACAGCTGCGGCGAAGCATAAAACGAGCTGGCCCAATAACTGCCGTAGTAGTCGCTCAACTGCACGCCAAACGCCAGCGCCCGGCGCGTGTCATCCGCCGTAAACCCGGCCGCGTGGGACAAGGTGAACGGCAACGACAAGGCAAAACCCTTGGCCTGCAACACCACTTGCCCGGCGTCACGCTGCAACTCCACCACTTCGGTGGATTGCACGGAAGGCAGCGGGGGCGCATGGCTGCGGCTGTAGCCGGTGGCCACATTGCGCAGGAACGCCTCGTGCTCATGGATGATTTCCACCACGCGGGCGAAGTGGAACGCGACCTTTTCCTGCTCCGCATCCAGCAACCGCGACACCACCCAATAGCAACTACTGGACAGCAACAGGGCCAGCCCGGTGAGCAGCAACAGGGCTTTGTTCAAGCGTTGAGAGCTTTGCGCCAGTTTGTCCAGACGCAGACTTGCATGTTTCATCGTCAGTACCAAAAAAGCCTGAATCAGGATGTGGGGCCTATGCAACGCTCCCGGCATTGGCCAATAACGCCCGGCGCACCGGGCGACCCTTCCTTCGGGCTTCTTGACTGTGTGACCCCGGCGACTCAGATAAGTGCTGGCGCAGGGCCATCTTCGATCAGCAACGCACTGAATTTATCTGCCGTCACGCCCTGAGAGATCAGGAAGCCTTGCACCTGGTCGCAGCGTATACGCCGCAACACCGCCAAATCCGCCTGGGTCTCGGCGCCCTCGGCAATGGTGGTCAGCCCCAGCTTTCGGCCCAGCTCGACGATGCTCTGCAACGCCGAGGCCAGGCTCTCGTTCTCGGCGCAGCCATGCACCAGCGAACGGTCGATCTTCACTTCGTTGAACGGCGTGGAGACCAGATTGAAATAGGAGCTGAAACCCTTGCCGAAATCGTCCTGTGCCAGGCCAAAGCCCATCATGCGCAGGCGGCATGCTCCAGCGTAGTAGTTGCTGGGCAACTGTGTGGTGGAGCTTTCCATCAGCTCGAAGGTAATTTGTCGCGGCTCGGCATCGCCCTGCTGCACCTGGGCCAGCAGGCGGTCGACCAGGTCGCATTCGTCGAGCAAGTGGGTGGGCAGATTGATCGACACCGGCAGCCGATAACCGAGCTGCGCCCACTGGGCCTGGGCGGTCAGGGTCTGGGCGAGGATGCAGGTCAGCAGCCGGGTTTCCAGGCCGAGGCGCTCGATTTCGCCGAGGAACTCTCTCGGCAGCAACAGCCCTTCAACCGGGTGCACCCAGCGCGCCAGGGCTTCGGCGCCGACGATGCGCCCGTCATGCAGGGATTTTTTTGGTTGGAACCAGGCCTGGATTTCGCCGTTGCCCAAGGCCCGCACTAGGTTCTCCCGCGCCAGGCTGAGACCGCGATGGCAGCACGGCGCGCGGACCTGTTCGGCGAGTTTGTCGAGGCAATCGCGCAGGGTGCGCACTTGCGGCTCACGCACTGGCTTGGAGATCAAACCGGCCACGGTCAGGCCCAGGTTGCCCGCCACCTGCCCCGCGCCGACCAGCATGCGCCGTGACGCCACGCTCATCAGCGCCAGGGCCGGCGGGGCCTGGAGGCGCGCCAGTTGCTGGATCAACTGCACGCCGTCCATCCCCGGCATCATCAGGTCGCTGAGCAACAGGTCATAGCGCTGGCGAGCCAGGCGCTGCAAGGCGCTGGCGCCATCCCAGACCACGTCGACGTCAAAGCCGCCGGCGGCCTGGAACACGTTGATCAAGTACTCATGCTGAAAGGGATGGTCCTCCACGATGAGCACGCGGTAGGCACTCACAGCACGCTCCTTTGGTAGCCCTGTAGGCATTGATACAGGGCACGCAGGGTGAAAGGCTTGACCAGGCAATGGTCCATGCCCGCGTTGAGGCAGCGCTCGGCTTCGTCGAGCATCGCGTTGGCGGTGGCGCCGATGATCGGCAGCGCGCACCCGAGGCGACGCAGTTGCTCGGTGAGCTCGTAACCGTTCATGCGTGGCATGTTGACGTCGGTGAGGATCATGTCGAACGCGGTTTCGCCCCACAGCGACAACGCTTCGATGCCATCGCCCGCCAGCACCACACTGCAGCCGAGTTCTTCGAGTTGATCGCGCAGGATCAGCTGGTTGATCAGGTTGTCTTCAGCCACCAGCAGGCGCAGGTTCAGGTTGAGCTTGGCCGGTGCTTCGCTGGGGACCTGCAATAGCTGTTCCTCGACGCCCTGGGCGCGGCTGACCGCGCGGTTAAGCGCATGCAGGTTGTTCAGGCCGATCTGCCAGCACGCGCCAGGGCCCTGGTAAACACCATGCTCATCGGCGGCCGCCGTCACCCGTGGCCCGCACCAGCGCAGCCGTTGGCCGGTCTCTATGGGGCCGGGGTAAAGCTCCACCAGCACCGCGCCAGGGTCGGCCTCGACCGATTCGGGCAGGCCCAATTGCGCCCGCGCACCCCAACGCCGCAGCCAACCGCCAATGCTTTCGGCCAGCTCACGCACCGGCGACACCACGTAGACGCGCTCGCCCAGCAGCGGCAGCGCCCATGGCTCATGCTCATCCTCGTAGGCCGTCACCTGCTCCAACGGCAAGGTGAAGGTAAAACTGCTGCCCAGGCCCGGCTCGCTGACAACGCGCAGCGTGCCGTTCATCAAATGCACCAGGCGCTTGCAGATCGACAGCCCGAGCCCGGTGCCCGCTACCACATTGGCATTGCCGCTGGCCTGGAAAAACGGTTCAAACAAGTACTGCTGGTCTTGCGCCGCAATGCCCTTGCCGGTGTCGACCACTTGCCACTGCAACATCGCGCGCTCGCCTTCGCGGCTCTCCAGGCGCAAGCGCAATACGATCCGCCCGCTCTCGGTGAACTTCAGCGCATTGTTGAGCAGGTTATTGAGGATCTGGCGGATACGCGTGACATCGCCGCGCACACGGTCGGGCAATTGCGGGTCGAGGCACGCGAACAGCTGTAGGCCCTTGCTCTGCGCAGCGCCGGCGTAGCCTTGAACCACCTCCTGCACCAGGTCCAGCGGCGAAAACACAGTGAGCTCCAGGGAAAGCTGCCCCGCCTCGATCTTTGACACATCCAGCACATCGCAGATCAGCTGCAGCAGGTTGGCCGACGAGCCCTCGATGGCTTTCAGGTAGCCGCGCTGCTGACTGCTGAGGTCGGTGCGGGTCAGCAATTCCAGGGTGCCGAGCACGCCATACAGTGGGGTGCGGATTTCATGGCTCATGGTCGCCAGAAACAGCGTCTTGGCCTCATTGGCTGCGTCCGCCAAGGTGCGCGCCTGCTGCAGCGCCAGCTCCACCTGCTTGCGCTCGCTGATGTCGCTGAACGCGCAGATCAGCACCTCCTCACGCTGATAACGGGTGGGCGCGAAACTCAGGAACAGGTGGCGACCGTCGGCCGTTTGCAGCTCGTCGGTGCTGCTTTGTTCGGCGTCATCAAACGCCCGGCGAATCCAGTCGTGGCAGAGCTGCTCGCGCTCACGCCCGTTGCCCAGCCACTGGCGCGACAAGGGGTTTTCCAGCACCACCGCGCCGTCACTGCGGCGCAACACGCACAGGGCGACCGGCGCGATACGGATGACCGCGCTGCTGAACGCCTCGCTTTCCACCAGCGCTTCGATACGCAGCGCGGCCGGAATAATCAGGCGCTGATCGATGCGCCGCACCAACCGCAGCATCAACACGCTGGCCAGCGCACACAACAGCAGGCACACCAGCAACGGCAGCGCCAGGCTGGGCAACAGCGAGCGCAGCTCCAGGCTGTAGACGATCTGCCACTGGGAATACCCCAGGTGCTTGCGGATGGCCAGGCGGTCAGGCAACCAGCGGCTGCCCTCCCAGCCGAAACTGGCCGTGGAGTGATACTGGCGCAGCGCCTGCGCGGCGGCCGGCTGATGCGGCGCGCTGCTGAAAATCAACTGACCGGCGCTGTCGAGCAGCATGAAGTCGCCAGCTTTTTCGTGCTGCAAGGCATCGATCAGGTCCGGCCCGTCCACTTCCAGGCCAAGCCAACCCGACGTAGGACTACGCTCATCGAGCAGGGTGAAAATATACAGCGGCGAATCCAGGCGGTTCTGTTCGGTCAGCCACAGTTCATCGCTGACCGAGACATTGCCCGTGTCCACCGCCATCAGCCGGTGCAATACCGACGTCGGCACGGCCGCCGGCGCAGTCCTCACGGTGTACAAGCGCTCCACCGCCGGCTGGGCGCTCTGGGCTACGTAGATCAGGTTGACCTGGTTGGCCTCCAGGTAGTCGAGCGTGCGCTTGGTCAGCCACAGGCTCCAGATATTGCCCACCTCGCCGAGGGTGATATGCACTTCTTCGTTAGGCACCTGATTGAGGTTGCCGACCGGTGGCGAGGTGTGGCGCACCGTCGACAGGCCAAGGGTTTTAAGCAGCGTCTGGCGGCTGACAAAAAAACACTGCGCATCGGAAATCGCCTCATTCATATAACTGCGTCGCAACGAGATCTCCTCGCTAAACGCCGCGCGCAGGTAACTGTAGGCACCGGCATACACGCCCAGCACCAGCGCCAGCGCGAACAGGTGCAGCAGCTTGCGGGCAGCCTTGGGCGTCGAAAAGGACGAATCGAGGGGTTGCAGGAAATGTTTGAGTTTCATCACTGCAAGAGTAAAGAACGCAAGACATTGGTTGAATAAGACGGATCTTAAAAGTTACTAGCCAGTTAACACGTTTAGAAAAGCGCTTTCCTACTGCTCTGGGCTGACGCCGCGAAGGAGACTATGACGACGCGTTCGGCTGTAAAACGCTTCAATATAATCGAACAAGTCGGCATGGATCATGATCCATGCTTTATAGATCCTATTGCGGATATGTTCTTTTTTCAGGCTACTGAAAAAGTCTCGCCACGGCATTGTCCCAACAATTTCCTCGGCGGCTCATACTCGGCTCCGGATGGCCGGAGTTATGGACCGCTTACAGTCAAAATAGTTGAGCATTACCGACCTGAAGGCCGGCCGAATGCTACGTGCGCTCAGATACTTTTAAGAGTCGTCTTATTAACGAATGCTGTGACATAACGTAGATTTGACGTCTACTATTCATGTCAAACGGGAAGAACACCTATGTTCCTGCGTAAGTTTTTTATTGCTTCAGCTCTAGTTACTATTGCGCCAGGTTTTGCCTATGCCGCCAACACCATCAACTTTAGTGGCGAGGTTACCGACCAGACCTGTTCAGCAGTAGTGGACGGAAGCACCGATCCGACAGTAATCCTCAAGAGCGTCCCGGTCAGTGAGCTAAATGGGGGGGTGGGTAAAGCCACTGGAGAGACAAGTTTCACGCTGCGTCTGACCGGATGTGCGGCGCCGAGTACGGGCCAGGATAAATTCACTGCGGAGTTTCAGGCTACCAATCCCACGGCCGCTGGCAACTTAACGAATACGGCTAGCGGTGGAGCTGGCGGTGTTGCCTTGCAGTTGCTTGATGCCCCGGGCGGTACGCCGGTCCAATTAACCGGCAACTCTACGGTAAAAGCGGGCGATATCGTCCTGGCTAGTGGTCAGACCTCGGCCACCTATGATTACGCCGTGCAATATGTTTCTGAGGCTGCCAGCGTCACGCCAGGGCCGGTTCTTGGCTCCTTGATGTACACCGTGCGCTACGAATAACCCTCTAGCATATTGACCCATCTATCGAGCCTTGCTGAACTTGCTCGCGCCGCGCGGGCACACTAAAGGAGCGGCAATTATGAAAACGCACCCAGTGTGCTCGCTTTCGGTGATAGCACTAATACTTTCCATGTTTTTAGGATTTGTTTTCTCGGCCTTCGTACAGGCGAGTGTCGTAATTACCGGCACCCGGGTTATATATGGCGGGCAGGATAGGGATAAAACGGTGCAGTTGACCAACCAAGATACTTTTCCGAATGTCGTTCAGGCTTGGGTTGATGTTGATGAACCCGCATCTACGCCCGACACGGCGAAAGGGCCTTTCGTAATAAACCCGACTGTCTCACGCTTAGCTCCCGGTAGCGGCCAGACGCTGCGGATAATCTACACAGGCACGGGTCTGCCAAAGGATCGCGAATCGCTATTTCATCTCAACATACTTCAAATACCTCCGCGCAATTTGACTAACTCAAACAGCAATCAGATGTTACTGATGTTGCGCAATCGCTTGAAGTTGTTCTATCGCCCGGCCGATATCCCAGGAAGTTCAGATCAGTTATCCGAAAAGCTGCGCTTCAGTCTTGTCAGTGCAGATGGTGATTGGCGTGTCCGGGTGGATAACCCCACCGGTTTCTACGCGTCCTTTAGCGCTGCGACGATCAGCGCTGGTGCTCGCGAACTGCGTCTCCAGGCTGGCATGGTGGCTCCCTATAGTCAGGTTGAATGGCGCCCTGAAAAAGCCGTGGTGCTTGGAGGCGGTGCGCATATGTTACGCGCCCAATTGATTAACGATTACGGCGCACGGATAGAAATCAGTCATGAAGTGTTGCGTTAGCTATCGTCTCTTCCCTGTCACGCTCGGTAACATCGTATTCATCATAGCCAGGCTCGCCCATGGTGAAGCCAGCTACAGTTTTGACGACAATTTGCTACTTGGCTCTGGTCTGGCGGGAGGCAAAATTGAGCGGTTCAATCGTGTCAATCAAATTGACCCTGGCAGTTACATGGTCGATCTGTACCTGAATAATGACTTTGTGAATCGAAGCCAAGTGATGTTCCGATCGCGTGGGGATTCAGTGGAGCCTTGTTTCAGCGAGAGTTTTTTTCGTCAAAGTTTGAGTGCGCGGGGCACTCGTGAACAAGGCTCCGCCGCGACGGTCGACTGTATAGGCTTGAGCGACCGTTTACCTGGCGCTTCCTTCAAGCTGGATACTGCGCGCTTGCGGTTGGAGCTCACCGCCCCTCAGGTTTTGCTTGATATTAAGCCGCGCGGATACATCAGCCCACAAGAGTGGGATCCGGGCAATAGCATGGCTTTTCTGAATTATGACGCCAACGTTTATCGCTCCAGCTATCAAGCGTCGGGGGGCGGCAATTCAAACTTCGGTTATTTAGGGCTCCACAGTGGCGCCAACGTTGGGCTGTGGCGCTTTCGGCATCAGTCTAGCTATAGCTATTCGGCTAGTAAGGGTAGCAGTCCAGGCCAATGGAACAGTATCCGAACTTATGTACAGCGGGCCGTGCCTGAGTGGGGTAGCGAGTTGACCATCGGGGAAACGTACACCGAGGGCAATCTATTTGGCAGTGTAGGCTACCGTGGAGCTCGACTGGCCACCGATGACCGCATGTTACCCGACTCGCAGCGCCAGTATGCGCCCCAGGTACGTGGCACGGCGAACAGCAACGCGCGGATCATTATCAGTCAGGATGGGCGAAAGATTCATGAAGTCAGCGTTCCCCCGGGCCCGTTCATGATCGACGACCTCTACGGAACGGCCTACAACGGTGACCTCGATGTACAAGTTGTCGAAGCTGACGGAAGTGTATCGCGCTTCACTGTACCCTATGCAGCTGTACCTGATTCCATCCGTCCAGGCCTATCGCGCTACAGTGCCACCTTCGGCGAATTAATGCTAAACGGCAGTGGGACGGAGAAGTTTTTAGAGCTGACATATCAGCGCGGATTGACTAACGCTTTATCCGCTAACTTAGGCTCTCGCGTGGCTCAGGATTATGTTGCATTGCTGGGTGGCGGTGTACTAGCCACGCCTTTTGGGGCTTTTGGGGTTAACAGCATCTTTTCAAGTGCAACGATCGAGAATAACCAGCGTACAAAGGGTTGGCGTCTGGGGCTGAATTACAGTCGCACTTTCCAGCCGACCAATACAACGTTAACTCTTGCTGGCTATCGATACTCCACTGAGGGATACCGAGATCTGAGCGATGCCGTTGGAACGCGTAACGCGAACGTGCGAGGTGAAAGCTGGGATTCGAGCAGCTTCAAGCAACGCAACCAACTGACCTTAATGGTAAACCAAGCATTGGGCAGCTACGGTAGCGTTTACCTATCGGGTTCAAAAAGTGACTACTACGACGGCAAAAGTCGCGATATTCAAGCGCAGTTTGGTTATTCAAATTCATGGGGGCGACTTAGCTACAACCTGGCTTACTCACGTCAACGCACGACTTGGTACCGTAACAACACTGATAGCCGAGATTTGGGGATGCCGGAGGACGGTTATCTACAGCAAGGTCGTAGCCAAAACAACAGCCTAACTTTCAGCATTTCGATGCCGTTAGGAGGCTCTAACAACTCGTCGAGCCTGAGCTCTATGGTGGCACGTCGCTCCGGGGACACAAAAGGAAGCAGCTTTCAGACCGGGCTAAGCGGCACTTTTGGTGAAGGCCGTACACTTAGCTACGCGCTTGCCGCCGGACGTGATAGCGACCGCAGAGGTATGGATTGGAGCGGTACCCTGCAGAATCAGACTTCTGTAGGCACCTTCAACGGTGGGTACTCGGAGAGTTCAAATTACCAACAGTTCAACGGCGGCATGCGGGGGGCGGCGGTTCTTCACGGTGGTGGCGTGACCCTTGGCCCATATGTAGGCGATACGTTTGCATTGGTACAAGCCAAGGGAGCGAGCGGTTCAGCAATACGGGGTGGCCAGGGCGCACGCGTAGACAGAAACGGCTACGCAGTGATGCCTTCGCTTTCACCTTATCGTTATAACTCTGTAGGTCTGGACCCTAGAGGCATAGGCGAGGATGCAGAGCTGTTGGAGACCGAGCGGAAGGTGGCACCCTACTCGGGGGCAGCCGTCCTCGTCACTTTCAAAACCCTTACCGGGCATGCGTTATTGATCCGCGCCAAATTAGCTGATGGGTCGTCACTACCTCTAGGCGCCGACGTTGTCAACGAGCATGGGGTCAACCTCGGCATGGTGGGTCAAGGCGGCAACGTCTACGCTCGCGCAAGTGATGAGAAAGGGCAGCTTCGCGTGAAATGGGGCGATCGCCCAGAAGAAAGCTGTCAATTACCGTATGACCTCAGTGAAAGTCCGGCTGGCGCCAACCAGGCGTTGATTCACTTGGTAGGTGTTTGCATGACTAATCAGGAAAGGCAATGACGTTCATAAAGCGACTGATATCCCTAGTAATCCTTTTAAATACACCTTTGGCCGGAGCGGTCTGTTACAAAGTCACCGCGGTCGGCAGTACTACAACTTCCGCCACTGCACAAATTCGTCCGGGAGAAGGCACCGCGGGTGCTTGGGCCGGTGCAGGCGACGTCTCAAACGGTTCGCTAGGACTACCTAGCGTCATCAACGTCAGTGATCCGGAGTTTGAGCCTTACCCATCTCTGATTGCGAGCTCGGTAGCGCCGTTTACTCAGTATGGGTCAAACGCCGGTTACGATCCTGAACGTGTGTTCTATCGGTGTAGTCAGCAAGATGCTGTCTATGAAATGTTCTCAACGAATGCAGACAATGTCTACAGCGGTTGGTACCAAGGGGGGGACAGCGTTGGAAGCTCCATCGGGCTCCATTCTGCGTACCGTACAGCATGGCCAAATGTCCTTTTGCGCCTTACTCACGTGGCGACAGGTCAGTATTTCACCGATGTTTGGAAGGAACGTCTTTTAAGTGGACTAGACGTTGATTCGCGAGGGTTCCAGTTGGTCAAGGCGAAGAATCTCAGTGCGGTGCGCGCTGAGTTATTCAGTGCACCGAAGGATCCCACTTACAACTACTACTCCACCAACACTGCTTCGCAGCTATATTCCTATTCCCAGCCCAACGGATACATTGCAATCAAAGGACCGGGTTTAGCCTATCCCACTGTAGGTCAGACTCACTATGGTAACTATGCTGGATGGCCAGGAAACTGGCCAGGCGCCGTGGGCCTCTACGGCAAAGTGACTCTCAAGAGGTACCCTACTTGCGCCGTAATTACCGCTACGCCGAATGTTACATTCCCAACAATTTCCATCAGCGAACTCAATGCCGGTGGCAGCCGGGAAGTGCCCTTTGAGGTTTATTTCAAGTGCCAAATGAACGCCAATTTTACCGACGGTGTCAATGGTACCGCGTTAGGCTTTAAGGTCTCATCCGGATCATTCGTCGCAGCTGCAAGATTAGGGTTGATCAATGGGGGCGTACGCTATCTGGTTTCTGACAATTACGGTCAGCCAGGCATCGCAGGTGGTGTAGGTATCCGTTTGCTACGTGATGGATCCCCGATCAATCTGCTGGTTAATGAGAATTCAGCTCAAGGCAGCAGCCCTGGGGTCTACGGTTGGTATCCGGTGATAGGCAGCGCGACCAATTTGCTAACCATAGTTAACGGCAATGGTTGGTTCAGAGAGACGTTCAAAGCCCGTTTGGAAAAACTGACTCTAGGCGTTCGTCCCACTGTAACTGCGGGACGAATTGAAGCGACTGCGCAAGTGGTGATACGTGTCCAGTAGCAGACTAAGCATCATTCTTGTGACGCTAATAGCCGTTACCTGTGGTCACGCCGTTGCTGGCGTAACCGCGGAGCGTACACGGGTCATCTTCCAGGGAGATCATCGAGAAGCATCCCTTGCGCTGATCAACCGAAATGATTACCCGGTCATCCTGCAGGCGTGGGTCGATGATGGTGCGCTAGAGTCTACCCCTGAAAATGCCTCAGCTCCGATCATGCCATTACCCCCCATATTCCGACTGGAGCCGGGGCAGCAGCGCAGCCTGCGTTTACTCTACACGGGTGAGGTTTTGCCGAGTAAGCAGGAGTCGCTGTATTGGTTGAATCTTTACGAAATCCCACCAAAGCCCATTGAACCAGTGCCTGTGGATAACACGCGATTGACAATCACGATGCGCACGCAAATGAAAGTGATATATCGTCCTCGAGCACTGGCCGAAGGGGCCGAGGAAGCTCCCCGTCGCCTTAAATTTAATGCCGATGGTACAGCAGTTGAAATCGAAAACCCGACGCCTTACTTCATAACGTTGGCTGGGGCTGAAGTTCATCATGGTAGTACCACTATGCCACTGAACGTTGACCTCTTGGCGCCGTTCACAAAACAGGTAATTCAAACCGGCCGAGTGGTAGAAGTCGGAGACAAAGTGCAGTTCATGTGGGTGGATGACGACGGAAATTTTCAGACAGGCGAAGTATTGATGCTATGACTTCTCAGAAAAACATATTCTTGCAACATTATCGCACGGTCATCTACCCCACCCCCACCCTTGCAAACGAAGAACCAGCACCGACGCTCAATCAACCAATTTTCATGCTTAATCAGTGCCGTATTAATCGCGCAGTTAAACCATGCAGTACGTGGCAAACATGGACTGTTTGAAAAACCACAGATGGTTTGTAAAAAATACTGCACATGCCGTCAATCAAATTGAATCGCCCCGAGTGGGATGTCATTACTGACGCAGAAATCCAGATGCGCGTCGAACAACGCACTGTCCATGAGGCTCGTGAACGCACAGGAGTGAATTTCTCTGTACAAGTCGGCGGCGGTAAATCCGCACCCAACATCCAGCTTACCTTCTAGCCCTTAACCTGCTGCCCGAGTACCACTTCGCGCAACGCATCGACCAGCGGCTGCAATTGAACCCAAGCCAGCCGCTTACATATCAACGCCCCTTAGCACCGACTCCCTCCACATCCATGCTGACCATCACCAAAGACCTTCGTGGCGGACTTACACAGGTAGCTCGACCGGCGAAAGAACTCATCGAGCTCAAGATATCCATGCCGAGTTAAGTGAAATGTGGACTCCTTGGGGATATGCACTGTCCCTTGCACGCCGGACATCGGTAGACGAAGCGCGCTTGCCCAGGCCAACTCGAGCCGTTTGTACATATTCACTCCCTCAGACTTGATATGGCCCAGCGAGCGGTAAGCATCACGGTTGATAAACACTATGCAGTGGTAATGGGGCCTTCCAGCCTGACCCACCTCTCTCACCCAGAAGAGCCTCACGCACGTGTCATGTGATGATCCATTGCGCATCCGTGCCCGCTCACGATCATGACTGATCTGCGCTTCCAGTGACGCCTTAAAGCGCTGTATTACCTGATTGGTCATCGCGTCATCAGGCAGCGGCTTCCCACAGGGCAGTCTCAAGTCAAATCTGAAAGCAAATACACGAGCGTAATCAGACAGGGCGTATTGCAGAGTCTGGTACAGCTTTTCCAAGTACTGCTCAACGAAGGGTCCTTTTTCAATCATGAGCGGGTAGCCATCGTAGGTATCTTCGTGCCAATAGCGCAGGTTCGTGTTACCAGGGATGCGTTTGGGTTTGAATGAATGGGTCATTGCGGTATGTCCTGATTGTTAGGTCATACCTGAAGCCGGTTGTGTTGTTTTTAACTGGGGAGATACCAGGCCGCCCGTTCTCAGTAGGCTAGTACCTGTAGATTGATGGATGCAGATCGTTTGGATGATCGAGTTACAAGAACCTGTGGCAGTAGAGATATAGACACTATAGGCGTAATGGTTATAGAGGCTATAAGCGTAGTACTGTTTCCCGAGGACCATCCATCCGGCACTCACAGGGCTGACGGAATAGAATCGCCCACACGCACAAGCGTTTTCAGATGCTTTCAAGGGACGGTCTACTCTGGGAAAATATCATCATCCCGGTTGCCAATCAGATCAGCACAGGACCTCGGCTCACGCAGCACGACGAATTGAACAGGGATCGTTACCAGCCCCACAGGGGAACTTCCAACTGCCACCCAGCATAAACGCCATGATCGGAGCTGATCCGATCATGGCGTTTATACTGGGTGGCCTGCCCCTCCGTGCCACAACTCATTCAGCCAGATCGCGCTCCTCGATCCTGGCCAGAATCCAGTCGTGCACCTCTCCCTCAACCCAGCCAACGCTGCGTTCTCCCAGAGAGACTGGCTTCGGGAAGGCACCTTCGGCGATGTACTTATAGATGGTTGACCGACCCAGGCCGGTCGAATCGATGACGTCTTTCAGGCGGATGATCCTCATGAACGGGGCTCCTCTGTTCGTTCAGAGGATGGGGAGGTTCGGTAAAAAATGACTTATGGCTTCCCAGCCCTGCACTTGGGCGGCATGAGCAACCCAAAGTCATAGCGATTTTGTAAGTAAACTTCAGACTCCGTGGTCGGAGTTCGAAGCTTGACCACGCCACGCAGCTCCTCCTCTAGCCAGACAAACGTCTTTGCGCTAGCCGGGGGCGAATTGACCACCAGAGTGATGGCCTTATAGCCAAGGTCGTCGGCTACGGGGAGTACGCTCATCTGAACCCCATCCAGCGGCAGAGAACCGGCCTGACCGAAGCGACTGCGAAACTCATGGGCGATCTCATGGGTCAGCCTGTAGAAATGCTCGATGATCTCCACCCATTCGGCCTCCCGACCATCTGGATCAGTTGTAGTGTCTTGACCGGCCACTTTCATGACAGGCTGGCGAAAATCAGATCTGATCATTGCGTAGAGCTCGTCGTCCCATAGGTAAGCACCCGGAAAAAGAGCAGACCAGTGTCGGGACAGTAAAAAGGAGGCATATCGATACAGCATGCTCTGGAGGACGGGGTAAACACGTGATCGCTGCCCCACCAGAAAGCGAATAACGCACAGCGGCGTCGATAACTCCCAATCGCTCCTACCACTTGAATACGCGACGACGTCATCCCGCAGATTATCGGTGTGGGAAAATCGCTTGGCCTCCCCGTCCCACGCCAGATGCACCATGACCGTGCAGTGACTAGGGCACCCGAAGCCGGGGTTCAGATTCAAAAAATAGGTACTGCTGACTCTAGCCCTGGCGAAAATCGAGCTTGAGACCCCTGGCACACAACGACGGATCAACCCCAGGTCCATCAAGCGCCGCAGGCGGTGCTTCAAACTGGCCTCGTCGAAGCCCGTCAATTTCCGCAACTCCGGCCCTCCGGCCCCGCTGACCACACCACAGTGATCCGCACGCGCCAGCAATGTGGCGAACAACAACCGATTGCACACACTCAGCTGTTTGCTCGCCCCCGGTGGGGCCGGCCTCCCCGCCTTGGTCACAGTTATCCGCTGTTTTGCAGGGCGCGACTGAAGGCCGGGCACTTCCGTCTCGATGGGTGCGCCAGACAATAGGCATTCGAGCAATTCGGTGTGGATCCCATACACCGGTCCGCTGGCCTTCAGCGTCTGCACCACCATCGGAGAGAGCGCGTAGGTGATCGCAGGTCGACCTTTACCCTCCGACAGTGAGCGCTCTCGCACTACCAGACCTAAACGCACTAAATCCCCCAAGGCGTCGCTTACCAGCTTTTGAGACAACCGAAACTGCTTAGCAAGCGCCTCAGCTCTGTAGCCCTCAGCATCGCCCGCCGTGCGTGCAGCGTCAGCCGCGAGCAGCTCAAAAACAAACCGAATTTCTGGACCCGCACCTTCGAGCGACGCAGTAAATAGCTGAGAAAGAAGCTTCATAGGCTGGAACACACATCATTAATTAACAGTTTTTATACCCTATATAAAATATTGTATTTGTACAATAACGTTACTCATAACGCGACAGTAACATTACCATAACTGATACACTCGAAAAACGCGCACCCGCAAAAACCGCACAACGCTGGTGGACTGAAGCAATGATCAAAGATAGGAATGAACTGAAATGGTTACGCAGAAGTGGTGACGAATGGCGATGGGTGCAGCAGTACATCAGCAGGCATGCCGACGCGAGAATGCGCGGCAACACAGAGCGTTTTGCTCGCCGAAAGGTGGAGGGTTACGACCAAGTAGTAGTGGATATCGCCGACTTTGAGCAGACAACCGAGGGTTTAAAGTTTGTAACACGCTTGAAAAATGCGCTGAGACAACACCGATATCGCTCAGCCAGCAACAGCAGAAAGCCGTGCACCTTTTCGCTCCCAAACTCGACTAGAGCGAATCTCTCTCGCCTGTCCAAGGCCAATTGGGTCACGGAGACAGCAGTCATCACCACGCTCATTGACGACGCTGAGTGGGCCGCCAGAAAACACACCGAGCGCGAGAAGAGCTTCAAGACCAGTCTGACGCTGGAACGCAAACGCTCAGAACTCGCTTTGGAAGCAGCCAACGCTCAGCTAGAACAAACGATGAAGCACCTGGAGCGCGCCACAGAGCAGCTCGTCATGTGGGAGCTAGCCATGGAGAGCGAACACCCACCGTTTAATGGCGACCAGGAAAAGATCAGGCAAGAGGTGGAAAAGCGCCTAAAGAAAGTGAAGACGATGAACGCCATCATTGCCTTGAGCTATGCGTTGCCCAACGAAAATTAAGCAGCCATCACCAGCATCGGAGCCGGTGAGCGCATGCACCGGGCTTATTCTCACATCGAAGGATCGGCATGCCGATGCCTCCCTTCGACTTGCAGAGGTTGGCAGACGAATATGGTTAAGCTGGAGAGTAGAAAGAAGGGCTAGCTGTGAGCCCCCAAGACCCGGACATTACTGGAAAATCCACATGGGGGAACAAATGGGGGAACAAAACAACCAAACACAAAAAAGCCCCGTAAAAACGGGGCTTTTCAGTAGAATATGGCGGTGAAGGAGAGATTCGAACTCTCGATACAATTTCTTGTATACACACTTTCCAGGCGTGCTCCTTAAGCCACTCGGACACTTCACCGTATCTCGTCAAACTGATTCAGTCTGTCGAGGCGCGCTAATGTAGTCGAAAGCTTTTCTGATGGCAAAGGTTTTTTTCAGAATTTTCATGCGCTTAGACCGCTATCACGGACGCAGCGCTTCTGGCGCGCCAGGAAGTACGGCGATTCTGCCATTCTCAAGGCCCGGTGCTACGCGTCTATTGCGGCTGCTTTGCCCCGCCATGGCCTGTTCCGAGCAGGATGCAAGGGCAAAAGCCTGACTGAGCAGTCAGTCATGGCGCTTTACCAGGACGGGCATGCTGGGTAACGTCTGTTGCCTGCACTTCTATTACACGGATTACAAGGAATCGCGTCATGAGTGAGTTGATTGCCTACCACCTCGAAGACGGTATCGCGACCCTGACCTTGAACAACGGCAAGGTCAATGCCATTTCCCCTGCGGTGGTCAGTGCGTTTAATGAAGCGCTGGATCAGGCCGAGAAAGATCGCGCGGTGGTGATCATTACCGGTCAGCCGGGGATTTTGTCGGGCGGTTATGATTTGAAGGTGATGACGGCGGGCCCGAAAGAAGCTGTCAGCCTGGTGACTTCCGGCTCCACGCTGGCGCGGCGCTTATTATCGCACCCGTTCCCAGTGATCGTTGCGTGCCCTGGCCACGCAGTGGCCAAGGGCGCTTTCCTGTTGTTGTCGGGGGATTACCGAATCGGCGTCGACGGGCCGTTCAGCATTGGCCTGAATGAAGTGATGATTGGCATGACCATGCACCACGCAGGGATCGAACTGGCGCGGGATCGCCTGCGTAAGTCGGCGTTTCATCGTTCAGTGATCAATGCCGAGATGTTTAACCCGCAAGACGCGGTGAACGCGGGCTTCCTCGACAAGCTGGTGGCGCCGGAGGAACTGCAGGCAGCTGCTTTGGAAGCGGCGCGACAGTTGAAGAAGATCAATATGAGCGCCCACAAGCACACTAAATTGAAGGTGCGTAAAGCACTGTTGGAGCTGTTGGATAACGCGATCATCCAGGACCAGGAACACTTGGGCTGATGTAGCCTCACCGTGAGTAGCTGCACGCCTCCTGTGGCGAGCGGGCTTGTCCTAATGCCGTTCCGTTAAGGCTTTTGCAGGAGCGAGGGGGGCGCCTAGCCCTTGCTCGCGAAGAACTCATAGGCGCCGCGTTTATCCAGGAAAAACGCGTTATCGTTGAGGTTTTTCGCGAGCAAGCTCGCTCCTACAATGATCGATATTGGCTTAACTGAACGGCATTAGGGCTTGTCGCTTCGCCAAACGAGCAATCGGCCACTCTAGACGCTGATGTCGAGCTTTTTCCTACCCTCCCGCCCGAACCTCTTACATCCCCGCTAGATCGCATTTATCGGTATATGTTGAAACATGCGCTTAAACATCGGCCATCTCCTACCTCTACCGGGGTAATTGCCGAAAACAGTGCACATCCGTACACTGCGCCACCTTTTGTCCCGATGGTCTGTGTCGATGCTCTACTGTTTACGCATGTTATTGATGAGTCTGCATTTTCTAGTGGCGGGCGGACTCGGCGTGCTGCTTGGAATCTGCCGACCGTTCAACCCGGACAATAGCCGTCTCTGCGCACGGCTCTACGCCCTGCCCGCCATGTGGATACTGCGCTTGCGGGTGAAGCCACACGTGGACTCGTTGCGGGACAAACCCAACAGCTGCGTGATCATTGCCAATCATCAGTCCAATTATGATTTGTTCGTGTTTGGCACCGTGGTGCCTTACCGCACGGTCTGTATCGGCAAGAAGAGTCTGAGATGGGTGCCGCTGTTCGGGCAGTTGTTCTGGTTGGCGGGTAATGTACTGATCGATCGCGGCAATGCGCAGAAAGCCCGGCGTTCGATGTTGACCACCACTCACACGTTGCAGCACGAAGACACGTCGATCTGGGTGTTCCCGGAAGGTACGCGCAATTTGGGTGATACCTTGCTGCCCTTCAAGAAAGGCGCGTTCCAGATGGCGATCGCCGCCGGGGTACCGATTGTGCCGGTCTGCGTCAGCACTTATGTGAAGCAAATGAAGCTCAATCGCTGGAACAGCGGCGACATTCTGATTCGTTCACTGCCGGCGATTCCTACGGCCGGATTGACGCTGGATGACATGCCTCGGTTGATGGAAACCTGCCGCGAGCAGATGGTCGTGTGCATTGAGGATATGGATCGGCAACTGCAAACCCTTTGATCGAAACCCGCGCACAGCGCGGGCTTTTTATTGTCGGTGAACCCTCGTGGACATTGCTGACTCTGATAATCCAGAGCAAGCTAAGCAACCTGCCAGGTTTATCCGTCATTCAAAAAAGAAGCGATCAGCATTATGGGTAGAGTTGTTGCCGCAGCCGTTTACAGCGCCGGGAAAAAAATCACTGATATCACCCTCGAGGAAGGCGCCGCCTGGGCGGCCAAACCTGGCCATTTTGTGTGGATCGGCCTTGAAGAACCGGATGCCGAGGAACTGTCCGACCTCCAACGCCAGTTCAACCTGCATGAACTGGCCATCGAAGATGCTCTGGAAAAACACAGCAGACCGAAGCTCGAAACGTTTGGTGACGCGTTATTTATCGTGACCTATTCACCGGTTCGAGAGGAAGGCAAGCTGGAGTTTATCGAGACCCATATCTTCGCCGGCAATGGCTACGTCATCACGGCGCGCAACGGTCACTCGGCTTCCTACGGCTATGTCCGCCAGCGTTGTGAGGCGCGGCCACTGTTGCTGGAGCACGGCGAAGACTTCGTGCTCTATGCACTGCTGGATTTCGTCACCGAGAACTACCAGCCGGTGAGCGAGGCGATTCATGCCGAGATCGACGCACTGGAGCGCAATGTGCTGTGCAATTCCCTTAATGAACGGGACGTCCACCACCTTCACAGCCTGCGACGCGACGTGCTGCGGTTGCGGCGTCATGTGGCACCGATGGTAGAGATCAGCGAAGAGTTGCAGAAACTGAAGTTTCCGTTTATCGATAAAAAGATGCGCCCGTACTTTCGCGATGTGGAGATCCATGTCACGCGTCAGATGGAAGACCTCTCCACCCTGCGCGACATCGCCAGCCAGACCATCGAGATTGGCGTACTGCTGGAAGCCTCACGCCAGAGCGTGGTGCAGCGCAAGTTTGCGGCCTGGGCAGCAATCCTGGCGTTTCCCACGGCGGTGGCCGGGATCTACGGGATGAACTTCCAGAACATGCCTGAGCTGCAATGGCATTACGGTTATTTTGCGGTGCTGGGGTTCATTGCCGTGGGATGTACGGGACTGTGGGTCAGCTTCAAGCGTTCGGGGTGGCTATAAGTCGACCCCCGTCGGGGCGGATCAGGCCTGCTCAGGCTTATTCGCCACAAAACGCATCATCCACTCCGCCACGGTGGCGCCGTGGTGTTCACGCTCCAGGCTGGCGACACCGTTGGTGTAAACCTTTTCGCCCAGGTTTGTCTGAAGAATCTCCAGCAGCTCACGGGAATAATCGTGGATAAATTCCGGATGGCCCTGGAAGCACAGCACCTGGTCTTCGATGTGGTACGCAGCAAACGGACAAAAATCACTGGAAGCAATCACCGTGGCATTTACCGGCAAACGGGTGACCTGGTCCTGGTGGCTGATCAACAGCGTCAGCTCTTCCACCACCGGACTCATCCAAGGCGCTTTGGCATTGAGCTTGTAGTCATGGGTGCCGATGCCCCAGCCCTTGCTTGCGCGCTCGGCCTTGCCGCCCAGCAGCAGTGCCAACAACTGGTGACCGAAGCAGATGCCAAGCAATTTATCGCCGCGCTCGTAGCGCTGCAGCAGAAAGGTCTTGAGGGTCTGGATCCACGGATCGGTGCCGAAGGAATCGGCCTTGCTGCCCGTCACCAGATACGCGTCGAACACTTCGTCGTCTGACGGATATTCGCCCTGCACCACGTTGTAGACGACGAACTCGGCTGCAATCGGCTGCTTGGAGAACAGCTGCTTGAACATCTGCCCGTAACCCTGGTACTGATCGATCAGTCCGGGACGCAGGATATCGGTTTCCAGAATGCAGACGCGTAGCGACATAAAAAATACCTGACACGGCGATGGGAATAATGAACACCCCAGAGCCTGCCTTGAAATACCCCTACAAGGCAAGCCCCGCACATGTCCAAAAACGTCAGAAGGTCGTGTTCTGCGCAGCTTTCTCCAACAACAAGGCCGGTGGGGTGAATCGCGCACCGTACTGCTCGGCCAGATAGCGCGCCCGGGCAACAAAGTCGTTCAGGCCGTATTGATTGATAAATTGTAGCGCCCCGCCGCTCCACGCCGCGAAACCGATACCGAAAATCGACCCGACATTGGCATCGGCGGTGGACATCAATACTCCCTCCTCCACGCAGCGCACTGTCTCAATGGCCTGAATAAACAACAAACGGTCGCGTACATCCTGCGGCGAAATGCGTTGATCGGGTTTTTCAAATCGACTTTTGAGCTGCGGCCACAAATGTTTCTGCGCACCGACTGGGTACTCGTAGAAACCGCCACCTGCGGCCTTGCCCGGGCGCTTGTATTCATTGAGCAACAGCTCGATCACCGCAAATGCCGGATGCTCGGGCGATGGCTTACCCTCCGCCTGCAGATCCTTGGCCGTCTGTTGACGGATATGACTCATCAAGCTGAGCGACACTTCGTCGGACACCGCCAGCGGACCGACAGGCATACCCGCCTTGCGCGCCTCGGTCTCGATCAAAGGTGCGGCCACGCCTTCGCCCAGCATCGCGATGCCTTCATGGGTGAACGTGCCAAACACCCGTGAGGTGAAGAAACCTCGACTGTCATTCACCACAATCGGGGTTTTCTTGATTTGCAGTACGAAATCGAAACCTCGAGCTAGGGTTTCGTCACTGGTGCGGGCGCCCTTGATGATTTCCACCAGCGGCATTTTGTCCACCGGACTGAAGAAATGCAGGCCGATGAATTTGCCCGGGTCAGGCACAGCCGTGGCCAGGCCGCTGATGGGCAAGGTCGAGGTATTGGAGGCGATCACCGCATCAACGCCCACTGCGCGTTGCGCGGCCGCCGAGACCCGGGCCTTGAGTTCACGGTCTTCAAACACCGCCTCGATAATCAAATCGCAACCGGCCAGCTCAGCGTCGGCGTCTGTCGGATGAATCCGCGCCAGGATGTTGTCCCGCTGTTCGGCAGTCAATTGCCCACGACCGACCTTCTTCTCCAGTAACATCGCCGAATGCACCTTGCCCTTCTCCGCCGCCGCCAACGTGATGTCCTTGAGCACCACATCGATGCCCGCCGACGCACTGGCGTAGGCAATCCCCGCGCCCATCATCCCGGCACCGAGGATGCCCACCTTGCGGGTCACATACGGCGCAACACCTTGGGGACGTGACCCCCCCACATTGATTTCATTGAGCTGGAACCAGAAGGTGCCGATCATGTTCTTCGCGACCTGGCCGGTGGTCAGTTCGGTGAAGTAGCGGGTTTCGATCAGCTGCGCGGTGTCGAAACCCACCTGTGCGCCTTCCACCGCGGCACACAGGATTTTCTCCGGGGCCGGAAAACAGCCGTGGGTTTTCGCTCGCAGGATTGACGGTGCGATGGCGAGCATCTGTGCCACTTTAGGGTTCGACGGCGTGCCGCCAGGGATCTGATAGCCTTTGACATCCCAGGGTTGCTGGGCCGCTGGATTGGCCAGGATCCAGGCCCGGGACTTGGCCAGCAGCTCATCGCGATCCCCCGCCAATTCGTCGACCAAGCCCGCTTGCAAGGCCTTCTGCGCCGAGACTTTCTTACCTTCGAGCAAGTAGGGCAAGGCCTTCTCCAGGCCCAGCAGACGCACCATCCGCACCACTCCGCCGCCGCCCGGCAACAGGCCAAGAGTGACTTCCGGCAAGCCGATCTGGACGGATGCATGGTCCAGTGCCACCCGGTGCTGACACGCCAGGCATATTTCCCAACCTCCGCCCAGGGCCGCGCCATTGATCGCCGCCACCACCGGTTTGCCGAGAGTTTCCAGGCTGCGCAACTGCGCCTTCAGACCCAGAACCATGTCGTAGAAGGCCTTGGCGTGAGGTTTGTCGACGCTGATCAGTTCATTCAGGTCGCCACCGGCGAAGAAGGTCTTTTTCGCCGACGTGATGATAACCCCGGCAATCGAGTCGTTTTCCGCCTCCAGGCGGGCGATGGTGGCCGCCATCGCGTCGCGGTACACCGCGTTCATGGTGTTGGCGCTCTGGCCGGGCATGTCGAGGGTCAGCACCACAATCTGGTCCTGGTCTTTTTCGTAACGAATGGCGTCGTTCATGACAAATTCCTTAGGCTCAGAGGCGTTCGATAATCGTAGCGATGCCCATGCCACCGCCCACGCACAAGGTGGCCAGGCCGTAACGCTGGCGGCGGGCCTCCAGCTCGTCGAGCAGTGTGCCAAGGATCGCGCAACCCGTTGCCCCCAGGGGATGGCCAAGCGCTATCGAGCCACCGTTGACGTTGACCCTGGCAGCGTCGATGCCCATGTCCTTGATGAACTTGAGCACCACCGAGGCAAAGGCTTCGTTGACTTCGAACAAATCGATGTCCTCGACCCGCAAACCGGCCTTCGCCAGGGCTTTGCGGGTGGCGGGTGCCGGACCGGTGAGCATGATGGTCGGATCGGTGCTGGTCACCGCCGTGGCGACGATCCGCGCCCGTGGCTGCAGGCCCAGCTCTCGGCCCTTGGCCTCGGAGCCAATCAACATGAGTGCCGCACCATCGACAATCCCGGAACTGTTGCCCGGTGTATGGACATGGTGGATGCGCTCGACATGGCTGTAGACCCGTAACGCCGTCGCATCAAAGCCCATCTGGCCGATCATTTCGAAGCTGGGCTTGAGCTTGCCCAGGCCTTCGAGGGTGGAATCGCCACGAATGAACTCGTCTTGAGCCAGCAACACGATAGCGTTCTGATCCTGCACCGGGATCAGCGATTTATTGAAGGAACCGTCCGATCTTGCCCTCGCCGCTTTCTGCTGTGAGTGCAGGGCAAAGGCGTCAACATCCTCACGAGTGAAACCTTCGAGGGTGGCGATCAGGTCGGCGCCTATGCCTTGGGGCGTGAAGTGACTATGCATATTGGTTTGCGGGTCCAGCACCCAGGCGCCGCCGTCGCTGCCCATGGGAACACGAGACATGGACTCGACGCCACCGACCACCACCAGCTCTTCAAAACCGGAGCGTACTTTCATTGCCCCGAGATTGACCGCCTCCAGGCCCGAGGCGCAGAAGCGGTTGATTTGCACACCGGCGACGCTGACGTCCCAATTGGCCACCAACGCAGCTGTCTTGGCGATATCGGCGCCCTGGTCCCCGACTGGCGTGACGCAGCCAAGCACAATGTCATCCACCTGCCGGGTGTCCAGGCCACTGCGCTGTTGCAGCGCGTTCAGCAAGCCAGCCACCAGATTCACCGGTTTGACGCTATGCAAGGCACCATCGGCCTTGCCTTTGCCCCTGGGCGTGCGTATCGCATCAAAGATCAAAGCTTGAGTCATGACGTCCTCGAACCACTGTGCAATGGAGCCCTCAAGAGGAGAGCCGACCGTGCTCTTACCTTAAGCGCCCGAAAGCCAGATTCAATGACCGAAGCGCTCATTGCCCTTGACGACCACGCTCAGACGAACGGTAGGGTCCTATCGTAAACCGCTGATTAAACGTTTTAGCTGTCTAGCGAAGGGGCTGCCGCATGGATGGCTATGTGCCTCATTCCGTTTTAAGAGGATTTCAATCTTGGTTGATATGAAAGGGATCTAAGCCACGAAGCACAAGGACTCTAAGGTTGAGTTTGTAAGAGCCGTAAGAGGCTGGTGCCGGTTCTTGCTGGAGCAGCTGTAAGAAAAGTGCCATGTATTCTCTCTAACGTGGCTACTTGATGGAGACGCACCGGCGCATTTGACGCTCAGGAATAACAACAAAAGGCAGTCAGCCATGTTCAAACAATCGAAAGTACGCCAGGCGGGGCTCATTCTCTTCGCCACCACCCTGATTCTGATTTTGCCCAATCTGACCAAGATCATCGGGTAACTCATCCATTCTGTGCCGGTGCGCATGCCGCATCAGCCTTGCAACCTTTGGCAGCACCTGCCGGGATATGCTTAGAGCACTCCCGTCGCAGGCGCTGTCTTTTTGCGTGCCGTTTTTGCGTGGCTTTGCGGTATGGTTAAGCCGCCTCCCCCCTTGACATGGGCTTCCCCTTGAAACCGATCATTGTGCTCGTGGCGTTGATTCTGGCCTTGCCGGCCGGTGCCGCGCAGTTGACCATCGAGCTGGACCACACCCAGAAAACCTGGCAAACAGCCGAGCTGCTGAAACACTCGAGCGCGCAAACCGTGCACATCGCTAAAGATGTTTCCTACAAACGTGAGATGAGGTATCGCGCGGTTCCTCTGGCGGAATTATTGCCGGGCATCACGGCGCAAAATCACCTGCAGGCGGTCGCTCTCGATGGCTTTGCCGCCGAGCTGGCGGCCGCGCCGCTGCTGCAGAAAAACGGCGCCCGTGCCTGGCTGGCGGTAGAAGATCCGGCCCACCCGTGGCCGCTGCTGGGGAACGGTCAGCACAGCGCGGGCCCCTTCTACCTGGTCTGGACCGATCCGCAAGCGGGTCATATCAGCCCCGAGCAATGGCCGTTCCAGCTATCGACAATCAAACAGTTGAAGACCGTTGCCGAGCGGTTCCCAGCGTTATTGCCGGACCCGACGCTCGCAGCCGATGACCCTGTCAACCTGGGGTTTGCGCTGTTTCAGAAGAACTGCCTGGCATGCCATCGGCTGAACGGCGCGGGTGATGCTCAGATGGGGCCGGACCTGAACATTCCCTACAGTCCGACCGAATATTTCGGCGGCGATTTCCTCAAGCGGTATATTCGCGATCCGCAAAGCCTGAGGCATTGGCCGCAGGCCAAGATGCCAGCCTTCACGACCAGTGTGTTGCCAGATGCCGATCTGGAGCGGCTGCTGGGATACTTGAAGCATATGGCCGGCCGCAAACAACCCTGAAAGCGTGCGCGCGTAGATTCCGCGGTCGAGTATTACGTAGAGGCTCACCTTGCGCTTGCGAGGTGCTTCTCACTATTGCTGCTGCACCAAAATCACCGGCTCCGTGTCCTGCTCGTCACCGTACAGGGTGAAGGTGATACCGGCGCGGAGAAACAGCAAATCGGCTTTGCGCCGGCGCTGAGCCAGCAGCTCGGCAGGGGTTTGGGCCAACCAACGGGCAAACTCGCGATAATGGGGGCGAACCTGACCGGCCTCATCGTACATTTCATCGTAATAAGCGCGGGTCATACGGTACTTCTTGTCACAAGGGCCTGTCCCTGACTTCCATAGCAAGGCCCGTTCCAGCGGGATATGACCAGATATCAATCAGTTAGCGTTAACCAGCAATACTGTTGCACCGCCTGGTGCAGCAAACGCTTCAGCGCCGTCCTCCAAGCTTCAAACAGACGCAGGCTTTGTCTATCACCGGTATAGCCAGAGTTGATTTTACTGCGCGCCAGCAACCGCGGATAATTATCCCCATACGCTGAATCGAATTCGTTCTACAGCCAAACTGATTGATCTGTCGGTAGCTTGGTTGCGTTGTACTGATTACCTCCATTCTTCCCTTTGGGCCACCCTGTTCGGGTGGCCTTTTTTTATGCGGGATTTTTCACCTGGAATTATCGGTATCGCGCGTCTCCCCAGGCCAGAAACAAAAACGGCCAACCCGAAGGTCAGCCGATACGCTGTGTTTTTCACTGCACGATTACATGGGCAAGCCACGCACCTCCTGCTTCACGCCCCATCCCTCAATGATCCCACCCAAAGGCTCGACCACCGCCTCAAAGTCTTGCTCAAAGTCTCCTATGCCGTCGTAGGTCGCGAACATCACTTTGCTCAACTCCAGAAACCAGGCGCCGTCATCCCGCGCGCTGACCTGGGCATTGAGTGATTCCCCACGAAATCGACCCGCTGCCCTGCGCGCCCGTTCCTCATCCGGAAAAATGGCGTAGAACTCGATAGGGTGGAAACGTGAGAAATCAAAGCCGCCCTCTTTCATGCGGCGCAACACGTTGGTGCTGATGTCTTCTTGATAGGCTGTGCTCATGAAACGTCCTCCTAAAACCGATGGATAGACTTTCCGTGCTTCCCAGTACCCGCACGTGAACGGCGCGGAATAACGGCAATGAGATCGCCGCAGGAAAACAAGCATGTAGCTGACAAGACCAGACCTTAGCGATTCATTCGCTGATCTCTCCTGCAGAGTAGCGCGAAGCTATCACCTCCACCAGAGGCGCACTAACGACGTACAGGGAATGTTCAGGAGACAGGCGTGATGTCGAGAATTTGAATGCTGTTTTGGTTTTTCAGGTTCTTGACCGTGGGCTCGTCGGTACGGCCTTCAAGGTCATTGAGGTCCAATTTGGCGGCTATCGGCAGCAACTTGGCGCGAATCATCTGCGCAGCTTCTTCGAGGCTGGGCTGTTGTTTGCAGGTGAACTGCTCCACGGACTGATCGCCATGATCATCAACGAAGGTGACTTGCCACTTTTGCATCAGTGCCTCCTCGATAAAACCCATGGATGGGCCTACCGATATCTTGACCCCGAGGGGTGGGAAATCGTTCCACTCAGGGCTGGAGGCACCGCATCGGCCGGGCTTACTTTTCGGCGCGTTCCTTAAGGGCTTTCAACGTATTGAAAGGCGCCTCGACCACGAACTTGTTGGCCAACCAGGATGGCACGCTGCCGCCTGGCTCGGTGTGAACCTGATAGATCACTTCGGTCTGGTCGGCGCCTTTAGGCAGCAGTTTCCAGAAGCCTTCGACCTGGGACACACGTACATAACCTTTTGCTGGCGGCTTATAGCTGGGCACCCCTTTCAACTGACGGGTCAGGCTGCCATCGGCGCCCTGGGTGGTCGTGACATGTATGTAGGAGTCACGATCGGTTACCGGGAACGGTGCATTGAATTGGGTGTAGGTCCAACTCTCGCCGCCCTTATGATCGACCAGTGTCTGGGCTTTGCATTCATGGATCCAGGCGCAAGCACCGGAGACGTCTTCCTGCAAGGCCTGGATCTTGGCCAATGGCGCCTTGATCAGCGTCACGCCGCGATAAGCCTTGTATTTGGAACCCGCCACTTCACTCAACGAAACCTTGATACCCTCTTCATCCTTGGCAACTTGCCAATCTTCAGCCTGCGCCGCGGCCGTAAACAAAACAGTCAAACCGCACAACACAGCCATTCGTTTCAGCGAACCCATTGTTGTCTTCCTTTATTGTTGAAGTTCTGACCTTAAAGCCCTCTAAGCCGCCGTCATCTGCTCCCACCAGCCGATCAATTTGATCGCTTCTTCCTGGCTGGTGCCACAGACCTCGAGATCCGCCGCGAAAGCCCCGCACACCGCAGGCCGCTCCGGCCGGCCAAACAATTGGCACAGCTGTTCGACAGACAGATGCAGGCAGCGTTCGCCCGCCGGTTTGCCATTGGGCATACCAGGCAACGGCGAGCTGATGGAGGGGGCAATGCAGCATGCGCCACAGCCTTCACGGCATTTCATGACCGGCAGGTCCTCGACGACAAAGTATTGATGGCCAGGCTAGAGTACGCCCTTAAACATCTGTTTAAAATTGGCCTAACAGGGGTTTTTCGCATAAAACAAAAGTGACCGACCAGTCTGCGACAGATGGTCGACGGCTCGCGTCACTTGAGCAGTGAAAATTAGTTCCTGAACTGAAAATCCAGCGCCGCGCCCTCGACGTCCCGGCGCTCGTCGTTGCGCATTTGCAACTGCATTTCGTTGCTGAGCAGACGCCCATTGATCTCGAAGGCGCTGTTATCCAGCGGTTTCTCACTGAACATCGGCGGCAACAACGGCGTGTTCTTAGGTTGCGGCAGCGTGCCGAGGGGCTGCAAATGCCTGACCATTTCCTGAGGCAGGCGGAGGTCCAACTGTACGGGTGCAAGCTTGGTCCGGGCCACTTCACGGGCAGACTTGGATTTGCTGGCGATGGGTGCTCGCTTTTTCACTGCTGCTTTCTTTCTTACCGGCGTTTTCTTTTTTGCCTGAACCGTTTTTTTCGCGGGTGCCGACTGTTGCTCGGCATTCGCCGCCAGCAACAGCTGCGCCGCAGGGGCGACATTGCACAGGCTAACCAGACAGATCAACAGCGCGGCAGAAAGAGTAGAGGTCATATCGCCAACGGCATTAACGGCAGAAGGCCATATGCTCGCTTGTTGAGCCCTGCATGACAAGCGCGGTGAGTGCCTTGCTATCGCTTTCGCCCCTTCTTGAAGGCTCAAAAACCGCCCGCTGCCTCCTGACATAGCTGGCTCGCCAGCATTCCCAGGGTCATCAATGCCCGCTCGGCCTCGCGATTCCACGGTGTACCGCAATTGAGGCGAATACAGTGGTTGAACTGTTCCGTATTACTGAAAATTAGTCCCGGTGCGATGCTGATACCTTGCTGCAAAGCACGCACATGCAGTTCCTGGGCATTGACCCGCCCCGGCAGACTGACCCACAGGATAAAACCGCCGGTCGGACGGCTCATCTGGGTACCTTCAGGAAAATACTGCTGCACGGCCAGTTGAAAGGCGCTGAGGTTCTTGCGGTATTCTTGCCGGATGTAACGCAGGTGCCGGTCGTAACCGCCGTTCTCCAGATACGCCGCCACCCCCATCTGGGTGACGCTGCACGCCGAATGCGTACTGAACATTTGCAGTCGCTGGATTTCCTGCTGGTACTTGCCGGCAATCATCCAGCCGATACGAACGCCCGGTGACAGGGTTTTGGAAAAGCTCGAGCAATAAATCACGCGGTCCAGCCGGTCATAGGCTTTCAGCGCCTTGGTCCGGCCCAGCTCAAACATCAGTTCGCCGTAGATATCGTCTTCAACAATCTGGATATCGAAATCCGAAGCCAGGCGCAGTAACTGTTTCTGCCGTTCTTCGGGCATGGTGCCACCCAGGGGATTGCTCAGGCGCGTGGTCAGTACCAACGCCTTGATCGACCATTGGTTGGCCGCCAGTTGCAGCGCCTCCAGGCTCATGCCCGTGACCGGGTCGCTGGGAATCTCGATGACCTTGAGCCCCAATAAATCGGCCAGTTGCAACAAACCATAATAGGTCGGTGACTCGGCCGCGATCAGGTCACCCGGGCGGGTCAGCACCCGCAGCGACATCTGCAATGCATCGACACAACCGTGGGTGATGACCACCTCGGAAGGGTCGACCACCACGCCGGCATCCCGCATGCGGATCGCCACTTGGCGACGCAACGGCTCAAAACCGGGGCTGAACATATAGCTGAAAGCCCGAGGGCTCTGGAAGCGCGTGACCTTGGCCAGTTGCTGGTGCAGCGCCCTGACGGGCAGGTAGTCGACACTCGGCACGGCAGCGCCCAACGGGAACACACCTTCGCGGCGAGATTCCACCAATACCTGTTGGATAATACTGCTGCGGGTTACCAGGCCAGGACGTTCGACCCGCGCGATATCCGGCGTCGGTGCGGTCAGGGCCGGGGTCTGGTGGACGTAGTACCCAGACTGTGGCCGTGCGCGAATCAAGCCTTGGTCCTCAAGGTTGGCGTAGGCCTGCAATACCGTGGCGTGGCTGACGTTAAGCTGGGAGCTCATCTTACGCACCGACGGCACACGCTCACCGGGTTGGTAGACACCACGTCGGATATCCTCAGCCAGTTGCTGGGCGATCCGTTGGTACAGCAAAAGATTGGTCATGACGCAGCACTCGATTTCACGGGTATTTTATTTTTGTGTGAAACATACCGGCACAGTTAAGAAGTGTACGGGGACAGTCGTCACAATAGTCGAGGATGAGCGACAGTGATAGAAAAAACTGTGGGGGTTGAGCACTGAATTGCAGGCAGTAAAAACCCGATCAGTGATCGGGTTATAGGCTACACGGTGTCCTGTAGCCGCGAGCGAGCGCACGCCTGCACGGGCAATCAGCTTTTATCCACGGGTAGCGCCCAGTCGGCCTTTCTCGTCGGAAAACACGATTTCGACCCGGCGATTCTGCGCGCGCCCTCGTTCCGAGGCGTTCACTTCTACCGGATATTGATCGCCGTAGCCTTCCACCTGGATGCGTTTTTCATTAATCCCCAGGTCCACCAGCATATCCGCTACCGCCTGGGCACGGTTCCGGGACAGTTTGAGGTTTTCCTGCTCGCCGCCGGTACTGTCGGTGTAACCCTCGATGCGCACCACGCGCTTGGGGTTCAGTTGCAGAAACTGGACGATCTTCAAGACCGTGCGGTTGGCGGAGTTTTTCAATTCCGCTTCGCCAGTATCGAACAACACGTCACCCAAGGTCATCACCAAGCCACGATCCGTCTGGGTGGTCAGACTGGCAATCTGTTCTTCAAGCCACTTGCCCTGTTTCTGCACGCTCAGCAGCTTGGTTTCACGCAAGGCCAATTGCAGGCGCTGGCGCTCCAATTCGAGCTTGGCGCCGCGCTCCTCGTTGAGTGCCAGATTGGTATGTTCCCGGGCGATCGCGCTGTAGCGCTGGCTCAGGTAGGCGTAGTGCACCACGTCCGCACCGCTGCCCCAGTAGCTGGAAAGGCGATCGGCGCGGGCCAGGGATTCACCGGCCCGAATGACATCCTTGGGCGCGATACGCAACACATTGGAGTCTTCCTTGACCTTCTGGAAGTCATTGCCCGCCTGCTGCAGCGCAGTAGCGCTGTCGGAGTGGCTGGCGCAACCGCCCAGCACCGCGCTGGCCAGCAATACCCCAGCGCTCAACCCTCGAATCAGCGGACTCATTGGGCGTCTCCCAACTGTTTGCGCAAGCGGGTGATACGGGTGTCGAGTACGTTCAACTGTTCCTGGCTCTTCTGCGTCAGTACCCGGGCCTCGGCCAGACGGGCATCCAACTCGGCTTGTTCAGCCTGCATGCGGGCTTCCTTGTAAGACTCATCAGCCATATCGGCGTTGGCCTGGGCGAATTTGCCCTCGGCCAGTTTCAACTCCGGTATGTCATCAACGACGGCACCGACCGCCGCGGCTTGCTCCAGCGCCTGTCGGGTCAGGCGCATTTGTTCATTCGGCGCAGGATCTGCGGCACAGCCCGCCAGCGTTACAACGGCGAGGGCGGCGAAAAGAGGTCGAATAATCACTAAAAATCCCTACTTTGTTGGGGCACTGACGGGTTGCTGCAATTGCAGTTTCCAGCGCTCCAGGTTGCGTTGCAACGCAGTTTCCGTCAGGCCGGACGCGGACAATTCTGTCATCTTTTTTGCGAGCTGTCCGCGCAACCACGGATCATTGCAGGCAGAGTCATGGGAAATGGCGAGGTGCAGGCCCGGCTGGGTGATAGGCAGTTCACGCGCCATCAGATCGTTGCTCATGCCCAGAGTCTGGGCCAGGGCGATGCCGGAATAATGCTCGGCAAGTACGTAGTCCACTTCACCCAACAATAACTTTTGAAAGGCCGGGGTCAGGGTGGGCATGCGCTGCAGGGTCAAATGCTCCCCGGCGAACGCTTCAAAAGCCCGACCCAGGCGCGCCTTTTCCGATACAGCGCCCTTGTAGCCATGCAAGTCAGCGGCCCCGTTGTAGACCAGCGGCGAATCCATGCGGGTCCACACTCGATAATCTGCGTGCATCAGCGCCGGATAGACATAGTCCAGGGTTTCCAGCTCGTTGAGACTCAGCGGTGCATCCGCCAGCAGGTCCATGCGCCCGCTGCGCACTTCGTCCAGGGCCAGTGAGCGTTTACCACCGTACAGCAGATCGATTTTCAGCCCCAGTTCCTTGGCCACTTGCTGCAGCACATCGGCATTGGCGCCAATCAAATGGGTAGGATCCTGGGGATCGCGCCACAAGTAGGGTGGCGCGTCCGGGCTGCCGGTCACGATCAGACGCTCACATTTGCCGGCGGCCACGGACAAGGTCGGTAGCAGCGTCAGGCCAAACAGTACAGTCCAGAAACGCAGGTCCATGGCAGGGTTCTCCGATCAAAAAATGGCAGCATAAAAAAAGCCCGGTCAAGGACCGGGCTCTTTATAAGTGAAGCGGCTGGATTAGACCAGCTTCTCCAGCTCAGGTACGGCTTCGAACAAATCCGCCACCAGACCGTAATCGGCGACCTGGAAGATCGGCGCTTCTTCGTCCTTGTTGATCGCAACGATCACTTTGGAGTCTTTCATACCGGCCAAGTGCTGGATCGCACCGGAGATACCGACGGCGATGTACAGCTGTGGGGCAACGATCTTGCCGGTCTGGCCGACCTGCATGTCGTTGGGTACGAACCCTGCGTCGACGGCAGCGCGGGAAGCACCGACCGCGGCGCCCAGCTTGTCGGCCAGGGCGTACAGGTGTTTGAAGTTGTCACCGTTCTGCATGCCACGGCCACCGGAAACGACGATCTTCGCCGCAGTCAGCTCAGGGCGATCGGACTTGGCCAGCTCTTCGCCAACGAAGCTGGAAGTACCCGCGTCGTGGGCAGCAGCGACCGCTTCAACGACGGCCGAACCACCTTCAGCTGCAACCGGGTCGAAACCGGTGGCACGCACGGTGATGACCTTGACCGAGGCGTTGGACTGGACGGTAGCGATAGCGTTACCGGCATAGATCGGACGCTTGAAGGTGTCGGCGCTTTCGACCGAAACGATCTCGGAGATCTGATCAACGTCCAACTGCGCAGCGACGCGCGGCAGGATATTTTTGCCGTTGGAGGTCGCGGCAGCCAGGATGTGGCTGTAGCCGGCGCCAAGTTCTGCAACCAGTGGCGCGACATTTTCCGGCAACTGGTGAGCGTAAGCGGCGTTGTCGGCCAGCAGTACTTTGCTCACGCCAGCGACTTTTGCAGCGGCTTCAGCCACGGCGCCAGCGCCCTGGCCTGCAACCAGCACGTGGATGTCGCCACCGATTTTGGCGGCAGCGGCCACGGTATTCAGGGTGGCCGGGGCCAGCACTTTGTTATCGTGTTCGGCGATTACGAGGATAGTCATGATCAGATCACCTTCGCTTCGTTTTTCAGTTTCTCGACCAGTTCAGCCACCGACTTGACCTTGATACCGGCGCTGCGTGCTGCCGGCGCTTCGACTTTGACGGTCTTGTTGGTGGAGGCGGTGGAAACGCCCAAAGCATCCGGAGTCAGCACTTCGAGAGGCTTCTTCTTGGCTTTCATGATGTTTGGCAGGGACGCGTAGCGCGGCTCGTTCAAACGCAGGTCGGTGGTGACGATGGCCGGCAGCTTCAAGGAAACCGTCTGCGCACCGCCGTCGATTTCGCGGGTCACGGCAACACTGTCGCCGCTGACTTCCACTTTGGAAGCGAAGGTGCCCTGACCGTAACCGGTCAGTGCGGCCAACATCTGGCCCGTCTGGTTGTTGTCGCTATCGATGGCCTGCTTGCCGAGGATCACCAACTGAGGCTGTTCCTTGTCGACAACGGCTTTCAACAGCTTGGCAACGGCCAGCGAGGTCAGCTCTTCAGCGGATTCGACCAGAACGGCGCGATCGGCACCCAACGCCAGGGCGGTACGCAACTGCTCCTGGGCAGTGGTCGGACCGATGGAAACGACGACGATTTCAGTCGCAACACCTTTCTCTTTCAGGCGTACGGCTTCTTCCACGGCGATTTCGCAGAACGGGTTCATCGACATCTTGACGTTAGCAAGGTCGACGCCGGAATTGTCCGCCTTGACGCGAACTTTCACGTTGTAATCGACAACGCGTTTGACAGCTACAAGAACCTTCATGGATTCCTCGTTACTCTCCGGTGAAAAGGAAGCCGCCTGGATAAACCTGGCGGTAGATGCTCAACGGCGCACAAGGGCACCTCTAAAAACGCAGGCAGTCATGACAGCTAACGTTGCACGTACTCAATAATAAAGACCGTTCGTCAGGGGTGACCGACAAGTCATTCATTCTCGTTGCGTGTAAACTGCGTGCCGCCAATGACGTACGCATCACTCTGCATGGCCGTTGCCTTGCCTTTGGAGGTGGCCTTGAAACCGGCTGTCCGCCTACGGGAAGCGCAAAACCGACCGTATATTGACCGGAACACCTATTCCGGTCAATACGCCAAAATGGTCAGTTATAAGCCGCGCTGCTTTGATTTACCTAGCTTGCAGGCAATTCAAACAAACGTTTGTATTGGACGCTGAGAGTGGTGTAGATATAATGCGCCACCTAGAGAGAAAGGTGACCCATCCTGCGCTATTGCACGAAATTCATGCGGGCAATGATGGATGAAACACCGAACCTCCACCCATTAGAAAAAAAACTGTAGAGCCTTGAGTAGGAGATAGCCTGTGGAACGCGAATACATGGAATTCGACGTGGTCATCGTCGGCGCTGGCCCGGCGGGCCTGTCTGCCGCCTGCCGCCTGAAGCAGAAGGCCGCCGAAGCCGGTAAGGAAATCAGCGTCTGCGTGGTCGAAAAAGGCTCCGAAGTCGGTGCTCACATCCTCTCTGGCGCCGTGTTTGAACCACGGGCCCTGAACGAGTTGTTCCCGGACTGGAAAGCGCTCAGCGCTCCGCTCAACACCCCGGTGGTGCGCGATGACATTTATGTGCTGCGCAGTGCAGAAGCCTCCACCAAGGTCCCGGACTTCTTTGTGCCCAAGACCATGCACAACGAAGGCAACTACATCATTTCCCTGGGCAACCTGTGCCGCTGGCTGGCCCAGCAGGCCGAGAACCTGGGCGTGGAGATCTACCCGGGCTTCGCTGCCCAGGAAGCCTTGTTTGACGAAAATGGCGTGGTCCGCGGGATCATCACCGGCGATCTCGGCGTCGACCGTGAAGGCCAGCCTAAAGAAGGCCTCTACACCCCAGGCATGGAACTGCGTGGCAAGTACACGTTGTTCGCCGAAGGATGCCGTGGCCACATCGGCAAGCAACTGATCCAGCGTTTCAACCTGGACAGCGACGCTGATGCCCAGCACTACGGCATCGGCCTCAAGGAAATCTGGGAAATCGATCCGGCCAAACATCAGCCAGGCCTGGTGGTGCACACCGCCGGCTGGCCGCTGGACATCATGCGCAGCGAGAACACCGGGGGCTCGTTCCTTTATCACCTGGAAAACAATCAAGTGGTCGTCGGCCTGATCGTCGATCTGTCCTACAGCAATACCTTCCTGTCACCGTTCGATGAGTTCCAGCGCCTCAAGCATCACCCGGTGCTCAAGCAATACCTGGAAGGTGGCAAGCGCATCAGCTACGGCGCGCGCGCCATTTGCAAAGGCGGCCTGAACTCGCTGCCGAAGATGGTCTTCAAGGGCGGCGCGCTGATCGGTTGCGACCTCGGCACCCTGAACTTCGCCAAGATCAAAGGCAGCCACACTGCGATGAAGTCCGGCATGCTCGCCGCCGAGGCCGTGGCTGATCGTCTGTTCGCCGAGTCTGAAGGGGGTGATGAACTGACCGCCTACGTCGACAGTTTCAAAGCCAGCTGGCTCTACGAAGAACTGTTCGCCACCCGTAACTTCGGCCCGGCGATGCACAAGTTCGGTCCGATCGTCGGTGCTGGTTTCAATTGGTTCGACCAGAACATTCTCGGCGGCAAAATGCCGTTTACCCTGCACGACACCAAGCCGGACTACGCCTGCCTCAAGCTGGCCAAGGACAGCGAGAAAATCGACTACCCGAAACCCGACGGCAAGCTGAGCTTCGACAAGCTGAGCTCGGTGTTCATCTCCGGCACCAACCATGAAGAAGAACAACCGTGCCACTTGAAGCTCAAGGACCCAAGCATTCCGATCGGCACCAACCTGCCGCTCTACGATGAACCGGCACAACGCTACTGCCCGGCTGGCGTGTATGAAGTGATCACCAAGGAAGACGGCGAGAAACGCTTCCAGATCAACGCCCAGAACTGCGTGCACTGCAAGACCTGTGACATCAAGGACCCTGCGCAGAACATCACCTGGGTCACACCTGAGGGCGCGGGCGGGCCGACTTACCCGAATATGTAAATCTGCTTAAAAAGGCCCGAATCAGGGCCTTTTTTTTGGTCGACATAGATCAAATGTGGGAGCAAGCCCGCTCCCACATCTGGATGAGTATTTGCCTGGGATAACTAGGCCGCTCGCTCCTCTCCCGGGTTACGCAGAAAGTAGCGTTTGTATTCGCGACTGAACTGCGAGGTACTCTGGTAGCCCACGTTGTGCGCCGCCTGTGCCACGCCCATGCCGTCCACCAGCAGCAACTGCTGGGCCTTGAGCAGCCGCAGACGCTTGAGGTACTGCACCGGCGACAACAGCGTGCAACGCTTGAAATGCTCGTGAAAGGTGGACGCGCTCATGTTGGCGTACCCCGCCAGGGTCCCGATATTGAGTGGCTCGGCGTAATGGTCATGCAGGTGATTCAAGGACGTGGCGATCCGCGAGAATTGCCCCTGCTGCTCGACCAGCGCCCGCAACACATCCGCCTGGGGCCCGCGCAAAGCGGTGAACAGCAACTCGCGCACCCGGGCCGGGCCCAATATCCGGCTCTCCAGCGGATCGTGCAGGCACTGCAACAATCGCTCGACACAGCCGCGCATCGCATCATCCAGTACCACCGAGCTCATCGACTCCAACGTCTGCGCGGCCGGCGCAGGACCCGGCCTGATGCCCATGGCCATTACCAACTCCCCCAGCATCACTCGATCAATCCCCACCGTCACCCCCAACAACGGCGCGTTGGGCAAGGCAAAAGTCTCGCACTCAAAGGGCACGGGCATCGCCTGGATCAGGTAGTGCCCGGCGCCATATTCCAGGGTCCGCGGGCCCAAGTACGCGACTTTGCTGCCTTGGGCGACAATCATCAGGCTCGGCTCGTAGATCTGCGGTCCGCGCGCCACATCGCAGCTGGCACGCAACACCTGCACGCCAGGCAGGTTCGTGGGGGAGAAACCATCGCAGGGTGTCAGCGGTTCGATCAGCGCAACCAGCGCGGCGTTAGCGTCGAGATGACGGGTCAACAACATGGCAAAAACTTCGTAAAAAAGGGATGAGAGCATCATCGCAGGTCTGGGCCCCGATGACGCTGAACTAAGGGCAGTCCCGGATGAATAGGCATAAGACTCGGAGCAATCGCCATGGCCGTGGCCTGGCCTGAAGCGGAGAATTCACCGCCTCCCTAGTCATTCCTTTTGCGAGGTTTCTGCATGTACACCGCCATCGGTTATGCCGCCCAGTCGGCCACCACTCCCCTCGCCCCCATGTCCTTCGAGCGCCGCAGTCCGCGTGCCGATGATGTGGCGATTGAGATTCTATACTGCGGCGTCTGTCACTCTGATATCCATCAGGCCCGTAACGAATGGGGCATCGCGGTGTACCCGCTGATGCCGGGTCACGAGATTGTCGGCAAGGTGACTGCAGTCGGTGCCAGCGTCAGTGAGCACAAAGTCGGCGATCTGGTAGGTGTCGGTTGCATGGTTGACTCATGCCGTCACTGTGAAGCCTGCAAATCCGACCTTGAGCAATATTGCCTCGAAGGCCCGACCATGACCTACGCCACCCCGGACCGGGTCGACGGTAGCAACACCATGGGCGGTTACTCCGACAGCATCGTGGTCAGCGAGCACTTTGTGGTAAAGATCCCGGCCAAGCTCGACCCGGCCAGCGCGGCGCCGATTCTCTGTGCCGGTATCACCACCTACTCGCCGCTCAAGCACTACGGCGTCAAGGCCGGCGACAAGGTCGGGATTCTCGGTATGGGCGGCCTGGGTCATATGGGCATCAAGTTCGCCAAGGCCATGGGTGCACAAGTGACGCTGTTCACCCGCTCCGCCAGCAAGGCTGAAGAAGGTCGTCGCCAGGGCGCCGATCACGTGATCGTATCCACCGATGCCGAACAAATGCAGGCCGCCGCCGGACATTTCGACTTCCTGCTGGATACCATTCCGGTACAACACGACCTCAACCCCTACCTCGATACTCTGCGCTTTGACGGCGTGCATATTCTGGTGGGCTTGATTGAACCAGTGGACCCACCCGTCCATGCGGCCAAGCTGGTACTGGGCCGCAAGGTGCTGGCCGGCTCGCTGATCGGCGGCATTGCCGAAACCCAGGAAGTCCTGGATTTCTGCGCCGAGCACGGGATTACCTGCGACATCGAAATGCTCGACATCCGTCAGATCAACGAAGCCTACGCCCGCATGATCGCCGGCGATGTGAAGTACCGCTTCGTGATCGACATGGCGACCTTGAAGGCCTGATCAGGCCTTCGCGCCCAGTTCCGCTGACAGCCTTGCCGCGACCTGTTTGATCACAGGTATCAGCTCGGCCATTTTTTCCAGCGGCATATAGGGCACGGTACTGGCGATGCTGATGCCGGCGACAATGCGCCGGCTGGCATCGCGCACCGGGGCCGCGACACAGCGGATCGACGGTTCGTTGTCTTCCAGGTCGAATGCATAACCGCCCGTCACGTAGTCGCGCATGCGCTGCTCGAATTGCGCCCAGGATTGTTCCGGGTGCTGCGGCCATTGCAGGTTTTTCCCGCCCTCCGGCAGGCTCACTTGATACAAGCGCTGCCATTCCTCTTGCGCGTCATCCAGCAGCAAGGCCTTGCCGATACCGGTACGCGCCAGCGGCATGCGATGGCCGACCCGCGAACGCATTTCCGGGCCATTGCGGCCGGGGTTCTTGTGCAGATACAGCACGTCGTCGCATTCGCGGACCGCCAGGTGGATGGTGTCACCGGTCAGCGCGGACAGCTCGTCCAGATACGGTATCGCCAGCGTCACCAGCGGCAGCTCTTCGCGTGCCTGGAAGCCCAGCTCGATCAGCTTCGGCCCCAACAGGTAGCCGACCTGCGGCACCACACGCAGGTAGCGCTCGTCCACCAGGCAACTGACCAGGCGGTGGGTAGTGCTGCGGGTGGTACCGATGCGCCGGGCAATTTCCTTGAGATCCCGCGCGCCGGCCGCCACGGCCTGCACCACGCCGAGACCACGAAGCAAGGTCTGCGTGCCGGTAGGGGCAGCATCTTTGACGGGAGGGTGGGCGTTTTCCTGCATATCGGGCCTATAGGGAGTGACGAAAACCAGCGGCATTATGACTGAATCAGCGCTGTTTCATCCGATCGATCACCACCGCCAGCAACAGGATCGAACCGCGAATCACGTACTGGTAGAACGTGTCGATGTTCTTCAGGTTCATCGCGTTCTCGATGATTGCCAGGATCAATACCCCGGCAATCACATGACGGATCATGCCGATGCCGCCGCTCAGCGACACCCCGCCCAGCACGCAAGCGGATATCACTGTCAGTTCGAAGCCCTGGCCGATCATGGGTTGGCCGGAGGTCATGCGCGAAGCGAGGATCACCCCGGCCAGCGCGCCGATCAAGCCGTGTACGGCGAAGATGATGATCTTGGTTCGATCAACGTTGACCCCAGCCAGCAATGCCGCTTCCGCGTTGCCACCGATGGCCATGGTGTTGCGACCGTAAGTGGTGTAGTTGAGCAACCAGCCAAAAAACACGAAGCAGGCGATGGTGATCAGGATGGGCACCGGCACGCCGAACAACTGGCCGTTGCCAAATACGAAGAACTGCTCCTGCGATACCCCGACCGCTTTGCCGTCGGCAAAGATATAAGCCAGGCCGCGCACGATCTGCATGGTCGCCAAGGTGGTGATCAAGGCGTTGACTCGCAGCTTGGCAATCACGATGCCGTTGATCAGCCCGACGACAAGTCCCATCAATAATGCTGCGCCGATGCCCAGCATGACGCTCTCGGTATCGCGCATCACGATCGCCGCCACCACCCCGGCACAGGCGATCACCGAGCCCACCGACAAGTCGAAGTGCCCCGAAGCCAGGCAATACAGCATGGTGCAGGCCGCGATGCCCACGGTGGAGATCGCCAGGCCCAGTCCGCGCATGTTCAGCGGAGACAGGAAGTTGTCAATGAGCAAGGCGCAGAGCAGAAAGATCCCCGCCGCCGCCATCAGCATTGCCCAGTTGTCGAGCAGGCTACGCAGGTCCAGGGGTTTGCGCGCCGTCGGCAACGCGTTGTTTTGGCTTGTCATATTCACCTCTTCAGTTCGCCAGGCCGTCGGCACGTTGGCTCGGCAGAGCCAATTGCAGCAGATTGGATTCAGTGGCGTGTTCGCGGCTTTTTTCGCCGCGCAACGCGCCTTCACACAGCACCAGGATACGATCGGAGATACCCATCACTTCCATCAAGTCGCTGGACACCACGATCACCGCAATGCCGCTGGCCGCCAGGTTATGGATGATCTGGTAAATCTCCGCCTTCGCACCGATATCGATACCTCGCGTCGGCTCGTCGAGCAGCAGCACCTTCATCGGCATCGACAGCCAGCGACCCAGAATCGCCTTCTGCTGATTGCCGCCGGAGAGGTACATGATTTTCTGCGCCGCGCTCGGAGTCTTGACTTTCATGGCCTGGATTTGCTGGTCGGCGTTGGTCTTTTCCCACCCCTCGCGCAACAGCCAACCAAAGGCCGAATGGCTGCCACGGGCACTGATATTGATGTTCTCAGCGACGCTGGACAGCGGGATGATGCCTTCCTTCTTGCGATCTTCCGGGCACAGCAGCACGCCGGCGGCGATGGCATCGCGCGGTGAGCGCAGCTGCAGTTTTTCACCGCAGAGTTGCAACTGGCCGGCCGTGGCACGCTCCAACCCGCTTAACAGACGAAACAGTTCGGTACGCCCCGCGCCCACCAGCCCGAACAGCCCGAGGATCTCGCCTTTGTGCACCTCGAAACTGACCGGCTCACGCAGACCCGGCCCGGTTATACCGTCGACCTTGAGCGCCACCTCGCCCCGTTCACGCGGGCGGTAATCGTAGATGTCCTGGATGTCACGCCCGACCATGCAGGTGACCAGTTGGTCGTGGGTCAGCGCCTGCATGTCGTCGAAGGTGCGCACGTAGCGACCGTCCTTGAACACGGTCACCGCGTTGCAGATACGAAAGACTTCTTCCATGCGATGGGAAACGTACAGCACCACTTTGCCCTCATCGCGCAAGCGCGCGATGATCGCCATCAAGCGGTCAATCTCGCGCGCCGAGAGGCTGCTGGTGGGCTCGTCGAAGGCAATCACATGGGCGCCGCGGGACAGCGCCTTGGCGATTTCCACCAGTTGCCGCTGGCCCAGGGACAAGCGACCGAGTTTCTCCTGTGGGTCGATTTCGTCGGCCAGGCCCTTCAGGCACGCCAGCGCCTGCTGACGCAGCAGCCCACGATTGACCACGCCAAAGCGCGACGGCAAATGCCCGAGGAAGAGGTTTTCGGCGACGCTCATTTCCGGCACCAGGTGCAGTTCCTGGTGGATCACCGCCACGCCGCAGGCGATGCTGTCGGCGGCGCATTTGAAGGCCATGACCTGCGCACCGATCTGCACAGTGCCGCTGCTCGGAATATAGGCACCGCCGAGGATTTTCAGCAGCGTCGACTTGCCCGCGCCGTTCTCGCCCATCAAGGCATGCACCTGGCCTGGCTGTGCGCTGAAGCTGATGCCATCCAGTGCCTTGACGCCAGGGAAGGTTTTGCCGATGCCGTCAAAACGCAGACTGGCTCCGGCAATGGGTTGTTGTTCATTCAGTTGCACGTGCATAACCACCTCATCACACCGATCAGGCAGCCCTGTGGCCAGGGCCGCCGAGGAAAGCGAACGGCCTTATTTCCACAGGCCGATCTTTTCCAGTTCCTGCTTGAAATTGTCGCGGGTGATCAGCGTCACTTCGTCCATCGCCGTGTACTTCGGCGGCTCGGTGCCTTTGGTTACCCAGTCGAACATCATCTTCGCGGTGTTGTAGCCCTCGATGTGCGGGCTGGGCAGCATCGAGCCGAAGAAGCCGCTGTTGGCCTTCTTCAGTTCACCGATGGCATCGGTGCCGTTGATGCCGATACCGATCACGTTGGCGGCGGCAAACCCGGCACTTTCGGTGGCGCGCACACCGCCCAGCACCGTGTTGTCGTTCATCCCGCCAATAATCAGGTTCTTCACGCCGCTGGGCAGCTTGACCAGGGCCGAGTTAGTGGCGTCCATGCTGCCGGGGACGTCCAGGGTTTTGAGGGCCGTGGTGAGGATATGGTCTTCGGGAATGCCCGCTTCTTTCAGGGATTGGATCGAGCCGTCGGTGCGCTTTTTACCGGTGTCGAGTTCGTTGTAGGTATTGATCACCGCGTAGGTGTCTTTCCAGTCCCAGCCACGTTTTTTCGCTTCAGCGGCCATCGCGGCGCCCTGCTTCTGGCCGACTTCGAAGGCGGCCATGCCCAGGTACGGCACGTCTTCCATGAAGTTGCCCTTGGCATCGACGAAACGGTCATCCACCGCCATGACTTTCAAGCCATTGCGCTTGGCCTTGGCGACGATGGCCGGGCCGAGGGCGACGTCCGGTGGGCAGATCACAAAGCCCTTGGCGCCGTTGGCGGCCAGGCTGTCGATGGCCGACAGGGTTTTCTCGCCATCCGGCACGGCGATCTTGATCACGGTGAAACCATGGTCCTTGCCGGCTTTTTCGGCGAACGCCCATTCGGTCTGGAACCAGGGCTCTTCAGCCTGCTTGACCAGGAAGCCGATCTTCACTTCTTCGGCGAATGCGAGTGTGCTTAAGCCGCTTAGCGCGACGGCGGCAGCGAGAACGCGGAGTCCTTTTTTCATGAACGGCACCTCTTGTTGTTATGCGTGAGCGACAAGTTCTAATCGTGGTACATCACCGAGCGCCCGCCATCGATCATCAGGCAGGTCGCATTGATAAACGGCGCTTCATCGCTGGCCAGAAACAATGCGGTCATCGCCACCTCGACCGGTTGGCCGATGCGTTTGGGCGGATGCAGGTCAAACGCGCGCTGGCGTTCGGCATGGGGGTCGGGGAAACCGTTCCAGTAGTCAACGTTGAGCTGGGTTTCGATATAGCCCGGTGCAATGGCATTCACGCGGATGCCTTTAGGCGCGTATTCGATGCCAAGCGCGCGTGTCAGGCCGAGCAGGCCGTGCTTGGCCACCGGATAGGGGAAGCAGCCGGGGATGATGTGGCTGGAGTGGGTGGAGGCGATATTGATGATGTTGCCGATGCCTTGCTCGATCATGTGCGGCAACACTGTACGGCAGCCGAACCAGGCGCCGTCCAGGTCGACGGCGAAGCATCGGCGCCAGTCTTCGTCGCTCATTTGCAGCGGGTCGCGGAACACGTTGACGCCCGCACAATTGACCAGCACATCGACCCGTCCGAAACGCTCGAGGGCAACATCGACCAAGGCGCGCCACTGGTCATTGGAGGTAATGTCGATTGGCTGCGCGTAGATTCGGGCGCCGTGTTCGCGCCAGTGTGTGGCGAGTTTTTCGAGCTTTTCGGCCTGGATATCCGCGATCACCAGGCAAGCTTGCTGAGCCTGGAAGCAGGCGACGATAGCCTCGCCAATGCCTTGGGCGGCGCCAGTGATGATCACCACTTTATCTTTGAGCCGCTCGCCGTAGGTAGGCTCGGGCACCGCGGGTAATGACAGCGGTTGTGCCTGCATCGCTTCACCTGTTTTATTTTTTGGTAGTGAGTGCTGATGCGGACGACTATAAACCTAGAGCGCAAAACATCTCAATATATAATTATTCATCCCACATATTGAGAACAAACATTCAATCCCTGTAGGAGCGAGCTTGCTCGCGAAGGTCGTTAACGATGACACGGGAAATCTGGCATCCCAAAGCGTCAAGCATTTACCTAACTCAACCCTGGGCAAACTCCCGCAGGGCATCACCCTCCATCCGGTAGCGAACCCATTCTTCCTGAGGCTGCGCACCGATGGTTTTATAGAACGCAATGGCCGGCTCGTTCCAATCCAGCACGCTCCACTCAAAGCGGCCACAGTCGTTGTCGAAAGCAATTTTCGCCAGATGCCGCAGCAATTTTTTACCCGCGCCACCGCCGCGTTGCTCGGGGTTGATGTACAGGTCCTCAAGGTACAGACAGTTGCTGCCCAGCCACGTCGAATAACTGAAAAAGAACACTGCAAACCCGATCGGTACACCCTCACGCAAACAGATCAAACCATGGGCAGTGGCGCCCTCACTGAACAAGCTGCGCTCGATATCCACCACGCTGGCAATCACTTCATGCCGGGCTTTCTCGTAGTCGGCGAGTTCCGTAATGAAGGTCAGGATCTGCGCAGCATCGCTGGGCACAGCGGGGCGTATCTCGATAGTCATGGACAGGCCTTGGGACAAAAGGAAAGGACACATATTAAGGCTGTTTCATGACCACCTGCAGTGATTTATATGCACCGTTACGTCTGCGCGCCCTGAAAAATCCGGGGCCGGTGCCCCGTCTCGGCACACAAAATCTTACAGGTGAGCTAGAACCGTTCGTCGCCACCTAGGCACAAACCGCAAACGTGAGCTGACCAATATGAGGTAAGGACCTTAATCATATGGAGGCTCCACCATGATCAGTTCCAAATTGACCGCCCTCGCCCTCACCGGCCTGTTGTCTGCCGTTTCGCTGAGCAGCTTTGCCGCCTCGGATCATTCCACCGGCAAGACCGACCCGATTGGCAGCCCGCCCAATGCCGCGACCGAAGAAACCAAAGAGTCCATGGGCACCGGCCTCGACACCAATGGTGGCGCCATCATTCAGGATGGCACCGACCCACGGACCCAAGGCAACGACAGTAATCGCCAAGGCCTCGATACGGACGTGGAGAACGGCAAAATAGGTCCGGGCAAAAATGCCATGCCGAACGCTGACGACCAGGACCTCCCGGGCGCTGCGAAACAACCTTGATCTTTTAGCCAGCGAACGCTACCCGACCACTCCCATTGAAGAGGTATGCATGAACGTGGATAAAAACCTTGAGAAAGAAGTGCTCACCCGCCTGCTGCACGCTCATCCCAACGGCTTGGGCAAGGAGGTGCTGGATAATTACCGGGGCGAAAAAGTGGTGGCCGGCACCTTGGCCACGCTTCAGGAACGCGGGTTGATCAAGGACGGTCACGTCACCTGCAATGAAGCCGGCGAGCACGCGCTGAATCTGCCGATCAAGCTGACAGCGTCTGGCGTCGAGACAGCCCGCAAGCTGGAAAGCGAGCCAAGCGAGTAATACCTTTTTCCTTCCTGGCCCTGCTGCAAAGGGCCAGGAGGAATTTCACCAGGCCGCATGGAAGCAAAATGGCCTGTAAAGCAAATAGCGGCCACTGTAGGAACGAGGGGGGCCTGCGAGATCTTCGTCCGAGCCCCCCCTTTTGCCGTAGCCGTCGAGAAAGTCAGGCGTGTCAGCTGTTCTGAGTAGCCCTGTTCTGTCGCCTCAAGACGCTGCCAGCAACGCATCCACTTGCGCCGCGCCAGGCGACGTCGCGGGGCCCCAGCGGGTGACTGCCACAGCAGCGGCGGCATTTGCCCGTCGTGCAGCGACAGCCGGGGTCAAGCCGTTGGCCAGGCCAGCGATAAATACACCAGCATGGGCATCACCGGCACCGTTGCTGTCCACCGCCAGCACCTTAAACCCCGGCACATGCTCTACCTGGCCGTGATGGCTGACCCAACAACCGTTCGGCCCGTCCCGCACCACCAACAACACCTCGGCGGGCAGGTGTTCGTCGAGCCTGATCAGCGCCGCAGCGATGTCCTTGGCTTGGGTAAACGCAAGCGCTTCCGGACCGTTGCTGGTCCAGATATCAATGCGCGGCAACAGCGCGGCCATCACGGATGAGTCGGGCGCCTTGACCAGCGGCCCCGGATCGAAGACCACCGGTATTTCACGAGGCAAGGCCAACAGCCAATCAAGCAAGGCTTGGGCTTTTCCCTCTAGCAACAAGCTGTAACCACTGACGTAGACATAATCGTCAGCGTGAGGCACAGCGTTGGCCAAGTCCTCCGCGCTCAGTTCGCCTTCAGCGCCGAGGTGGGAAATAAAGGTGCGTTCGGTGGTGGCCTCGGTCAGGGACACACACAGACCGGTGTCCTTGTCCTCACTGGCAGCCAGCGCCATTTCGATCCCCTCAGCCTGCATCGCCGTGCGCGCCAAGTCACCGAAACGCCCTTTACCGTGGCGTCCCAGATAGACTACCGGCAAGCCGTTACGCCGAGCGGCGGCCATGACATTGAACCCACCGCCGACCTCGAAACTGGCGGATTTGGCCAAGACGTCACCACCGCTGGCGGGCAAGGTATCGAGGGACATGACCAAGTCGACAATCACCTGGCCTGAGTGAATCAGTCTAGACATTGTGGCCCTCTACGACAGCCGGACGACGGTCGGTCGCGCCACCCAATACCGCATAAATCCCACCGGCGACCAGGAAGGTCACAATCCAGCCCAGGCCGTTATGTCCCAGCCAGGAATCGGACAAGGGCCCGGCGAACCAAATGTTCTCGGCGGTGGTGCCAATGGTGGTGAAGCTGAAGCCCAAGACGATGGCGAGCATCCAGGCGCCAAAGGCGCGCCATTCAATGCCGCCGTGATACCAATAGGCGCTGCTCGGTGTGACATCCAGCAGGTCCTTGGCGCTGTAGTAATGACGATGAATCAGGTCGACCACGAAGATCCCGACCCAAGCCGTGATCGGCACGGCCAGCAGGGAAATGAAGGTGATAAACGGGCCGTAGAAGCTGTCGGCGATCAGCATGAAATAGATCGAGCCGGCGAAGATCGCGACGATGTCGACAATCACCGCGTGAACACGCTTGACCTTCAAACCCAGGGTCAAGGTGGTCAGGCCTGCCGAATACACCGACAGGTTGTTGGAAAGCAGCAGTCCGCCAAACGCAGTGATCAGGTACGGTACGGCCATCCACGTCGGCAACATGTCGCGGATCGCAATGATCGGGTCAGTCGCTGAGGCCAGGTCGTTATTGCCCACCGACAACAAGCCGCCCAACGTGATCAGTAACACCAGCGGAATCCCCGCACCGAAGGCGGCAGATGCCACCAGCCGCACGGCCTTGACGCTGCGATGCTGATAACGAGACATGTCGGCACCGGCGTTGGCCCAACCGATACCGGTCCCGGCGGCCATGGTGCCGACGCCGATAATCATGGCACTGAGCGGTGCCGGCGTGGCGTTGAATACCGCGCTCCAGTCGATGGTTGCGCAGAGAAAGCCGCCGACCAGGATGTTCAGCGCGCCAAACACATAGGTCGCCCACTTCTGGATCACCAGCAACGTCGCATGGCCCAGGCCCGACACGGCCAGGGTCAGCAGCACAAAGATGCCGATGAACAGCAACGTCAGCAACGGTGCACTTTTAGCGGCCACTGGCGAGTTGAACAGAATCGAGCACAACGACAGCAATACAAAGGCGGCCGTGGTGGTGTTGACGGTTTCCCAGCCCAGGCGCGACATCAGCGAAACCAGGGTCGGGCCGATATTGCCACGTACACCGAAGATCGCCCGGGACAGCGTCAGGCTCGGCGCGCGGCCACGGCGGCCGGCGATGGAGATGATGCCCACCACCGCGAACGAACCGGCGGCGCCAAGGATTGCGACAATAATTGCCTGCCAGATGGCCAACCCGCGAAAAGCCACCAGAGTTGCCCCCAAAGGCAGGCCGAGGATGCTGATGTTGGCGGCGAACCAAACCCAGAACAATTGCAGCGGATGACCGTTGCACTCACTTTCCGGGACCGGCTCGATGCCGCGGGTTTCCAGTTGTCCGGCGCTTTGGCCGGAAGTGGTCGAACTCATGATGGGCTGCTCCTGATGCCTGTTTTTTTGGTTGTGGCAGTTTGAATCCATGGTCGGTCTTCCTGACACGACCGCTATGTGGGCTTGATCGCTCACACAGTTCATCGGCGATGCTCAGCGCAACGCCAACAACGCCTCCACCAGCGGCTGCAAATCCAGGCCATTGACCTGCTTGACCTGCTCGATCATCGCCGCTGGCCAGCACGCCATACCCAGGCACGCGCCGAGCATGGCACCGAGCATCGCTGCAATAGTATCGGTGTCGCCACCGAGGCTGGCGGCCATGCACAGGGCTTCGAACGCGTCCATCTCGCCAACCGCTACTTGCTGTGCGAGCGCGAAGGCCACCACCACCGACTCCTGGGAGGCGACGGACGTGCCGATCAGTTCGTAGAGCAGATCGGTAAACAACGCTTTGTCGCTGCTGCCGACACTCAGGGTCCGCGCCCAACTGATGCGGGTGGCGATACGCCCACCGGCGACCCAATGCCCATGCTGTTCAGCCTGTTGTGATACCTGAGTGCCGATGTTCAGCGCCTGTCCCAGGTCCTCGCCATTGATCCCGGCCGAAACCACTGCGGCAACCGCCGCGGCGCTGGCAATGCCAAGCGTGGTGTTGTGGGTCACCTGACAGGCCTGGATCACCGATTGAATAAAGCGCTCGGAGTGATTGACGTCCGTGGCGATGCCCACTGGCGTGATGCGCATCGCCGCGCCGTTGGTGGTGCCATACCGCCCGGATTCTTCGGGCGTATGGCCCGCGAGGATCATGTCGATCGCACGCTTGGTCGAAGGCCCCAACAGATCCTGGGAGCCTTTGGCGCGCATCATCGCCTCCCACTCAATCAGCCGTTGCGCGAGCACCGTCGGCTCGATCCCGCCCCGGCCATCCACCAGCAGTTGGCCCACCAGAATCGCCTGCTCGGTGTCATCGGTGATGGAGCCTGCCGGCATATTCGGGGCAATCGGCTGATCGGCGGCCGCATCTTGCAGCGCGGTGATTTCGCCAAAGCGTGCCTTGACCTGCTCGCGGCTCAAGGATTGAGTGGGCATGCCCAGGGCATCGCCCAAGGCCAACCCGTAGAACGCACCAAGGGCGCGAGTGTGCGGGGTCATTTCGAGGCTCCAAATTGCAGGTGCAGGCGAAAATGCACTGGGTCGAGCAAACTTTCGACGTATTCCATGAAGCGCTCGCGACGATCGTAAGTGGTGCGCAGCGCCTTGAGAAAAACCGTGCCGACCGGGCGACCCAGCAGCTCGGCGTCGAGTTCGTTCAAAGGTTCGGCCCCGATCCACTGGTCGCCGCCAGCGCCGATGTAGCCGTAGGCCGCCAGGGTAATCGTCAGGGAATCATCGATCAGGCCCACCCGCGGCAAGCTTTCCAGCCCTCCGCCAGCCGGCATCAACGAGCGCTCCAGGGACACGGCAGTACCGTCGGTGGTGCGCCGGCGGCGATCAAGGGTGATGAACTGATCACTGCCAAAGCGGCTGCGCAGGTCCGGACGGGTCACAGCCTCCAGGCGCAGGATGTCAGTGATCACCAGCGCTCCGGTGTCGGCCAGGGCTTGAGCCCAGCCGTTACGCTGATCGAGCACCATGCCATCGAACGTCACGATGGAGCCGACACCGCTCTGAGTGGCGATGTAGTGGCGGCGCTTGAGTTCGGCCAGGGCTTCACGGAGGGTGCCTCGGCTGACGCCGAACTCTTCAGCCAATTGATGCTCACCCGGCAACAGGCAACCGTCGGCCATGACACCGTCTTCGATACGGCGAATCAGCTCATCGACGACGCGTTTTTTCTTATCAAATCGGACATGTCTAATCATGTACAAATTGAAACCGAAAGCCCGGGCCCGCCGCAAGGAAATTATCTCAGGAGAAATACAACATCTGATCTCATGGTTCCAGGACGATGGGGAAAAACACCCCATTACTCCAGACACCCAGCCAGTTCTGCGCCTGGATCTGACGGCTGACCGCCAACTCCACCAATTGATAGAAAGCGTTGCGGTGCACCAAGGCTTCGAGGTTAGAACGTACCAACAGGTAAGGCGCGGGCTCCTGGGTTTGCGCGTCGATCATGACTCGCAGCGGATGGTCCGGGCCGGCTTCGACCTGATCGTCCACATTGGTGGTAAACCGCAGGACCTGGGCCTCACCCTGCCCTTCGACATCCAGGGTCACCGCGACAAAGGGCGCATCGTCGACCTTGATCCCAACCTTCTCCACCGGCGTGATCAGGAAATAATCATCGCCATCGCGGCGAATGATGTTGGAGAACAACTTGACCATGGGTTTGCGCCCGATAGGCGTTCCCAGGTAATACCAAGTGCCGTCGCGCGCGATGCGCATGTCGATATCGCCGCAGAAATCCGGGTTCCACAGATGGACCGGTGCCGGTCCCTTGCCCTTGGGCAACTGCGCCAACAACTCATTGGCCTTGATCGAACCCGTCATGCGTCGCTCCTTGGATTTACTGGTTGCTCATGCCCAGCAGACTGCGAGCGTACTGCTGCAGTGGCGGTCCAAGCAAATCTTCGGGTTTATTATCGTGGAATGTCAGTAAACCACCACGACTGCGAATGCGCGCAGTATCAATCAGATACTGGGTGCTGGTCTCGATCAGCATGATCTGGATAACCCCGGTGTCGATGCCCAGGCGGTCCACGGCCTGCTGATCCGCCCACTCATCGGCATTCCCGATGCGGTCGTCGGCTTGGGCAAAGCGGGTGTACAACAAATAATGCGCGCCGACACTGCGCGCTTCGGCCATGGCTTGCTCCAGGCCTTGCGGCGCGCGCGCACGACGGATCATCGGGAAATATTCGATAAAACCATTGAAGGCTTCTTCGGCGACCACGTTAGGTCGCGGGTAGGCGCTGCCCGGTGGCGTGAAGGCGCCTTGGGCGATAAAGATAAACGAGTCCGGCTGTATGCGGACCGAGTTGGAACGACGGGTATCGCTGTGATCCAACAAACCTGCATCACTCATGTGATAGCGAGTGCCTTCGGCCATATCACTGACGGTCATGCAGCCACCCAGCGCTAACGACGCCAGCAACAACACCAGACTACGCATCCTATCCTCCAGAAGCCGGTGACGGAAAACCGGCGAATGTGTACGAGATGCAGGTTCTGGGCCATAGAAGCAGCTGCAAGCTTCAAGTTTCTAGCTGCAAGTAAGAAGTCAGCCGCCGATGATTTTCATGACGGTTGCACCGCCGGAGAAGGCGACTTCCTGCTTGTCGCCCAAGGCTTTCATCAGCAGGCCCTGCAAGGCCGGCAGCGCCTGGTGGCGGGGTTTGTCCAGCAGGTCGCCGACGTAGTGGCGGTTGCTCGACGACAGGCAGCCATGCAGCCAGCCGGTGGAGGACAGCCGCAGTCGCGAGCAGGTGCGGCAGAACGGCACGCTCTCGTTGGCGATCACGCCAAAGAAGCCTTTGCCTGGCACTTCGTAGCGCACTGCCGTGGCATCCACCGGCGCGTTGGCTTGCAGGTATTCGTGATGCTCGCCAATCAGGCTCAACAATTGCTGGAGGCTGACGAACTGCTGGAGAAACGCATTGGAATCCTTGGCCAGATGCCCCATGCGCATCAACTCGATAAAACGCAACTCGTAGCCGCGTTCCAGGCAATAATCCAGGAGCGGCATCACTTGATCAAGGTTCTGCCCCCGCAACGGCACCATGTTGACCTTGATTTTGATCCCGGCTGCCCGCGCCTGGTCCATGCCGTCAAGGACCGTGGCCAGGTCGCCGCCACGGGCAATGGCGCGAAAGGCGTCCGCGTCGAGGGTGTCGAGGGAAACATTGATCCGTCGAATGCCGGCTTCCACCAACAACGGCAGTTTACGCGCCAGCAGTTGGCCATTGGTGGTCAAGCTGATATCACTCAAGCCCATGTGCCCCACCGCGCCCATGAAGGCTTCAAGCTTGGGGCTGACCAGCGGTTCGCCCCCGGTAATCCGCAGGCGATCAATACCGGCCGCCTCGATCAGGTACGCCACGCCACGAGCCATGGCCTCTGCCGAGAGTTCGTCCTGCGCAGCCACCAGCCGCTTGCCATTGGGCACGCAGTAAGTACAGGCGTAATTGCAGGCTGAAGTCAGGCTGATTCGCAAATTGCGAAAACGCCTGCCTTGACGATCAACGATCATGGATCACTCCGGCAGAGGAAAATGGGGGCGCGCTAAAACCTGACTCATAAATCAGATTTTAGCAAGGTCCTTGCCTGAGTATATTCCTGAGATACTGCGTCCGGCACTAAATCATCAGGCCATCAGACTGGCGAATGACTTAGGTGACGGGTGTCTCTGTGCTCGGTTGATCGCTGCTGTGCTTGCGCTTATTACCCATGCGCACGCCAATATCCATCAGGAACTGGAAGAAACCTTCCTGATCTTCCAGCACGTTGCTCCAGAACGGCGAGTGATACAGCGCAACGGCGCCATGCACCAATGCCCAGGCAGCACAGTAGTGGAAGTAAGGTGGCACGTCTTCGAGCTTACCCTCGCTGATGCGGCCCTTGATCAGCAGGGTCAGGCGTTCAAAGTTCGAGGCACGGATCTTGTGCAACTCCTCGACCATTTCCGGGACCTGATTGCCCTTGACCACTTTTTCTTCCAGCCGGTCGAACAAGCGGTAGCGCTGCGGATCACGCATGCGGAACTCGAAATAAGCCCGGGACAAGGCTTCCTTGTCCTTGTCGACATCGGCCGAGTGCAGCAGCTCGTTCAAATCCCGCTCGTAGTCGAGCATCAGGCGCAAATAGATTTCGGCTTTGGACTTGAAGTGTTTGTAGATGGTGCCTTTGCCGATACCCACGGCATCCGCAATCATCTCGACGGTAACGCTGTCTTCACCTTGTTCGAGGAACAACTTGAGTGCGATGTCGAGAATTTCCTGCTCACGGCGGCGAAACTCACGGACCTTACGGGGTTCTTTGTGCATAGAAAAGGTCTGCAAAGGTCAGTATGGGAAGGGGTGCACGCCGCCGGCTTCGTTTGGAGAATGCCTCGCGGAACGTTTTGCCCGGTGCGAGGGATTATCCCGACTGGACGGTCGTTGGGCAACGTCTATATGAACAACCCATGCACTAAACTTGCAGTACGCCAACGATTTGAAGGAAAACGGTCAGAAACAAGACATTCACTTTCGTGACGTACACCATTCCATGAGAACCCAAGCGAAGCGGGCGTATTCCAAATCTGTTTAAAAAACCAGCAAAAGCCGCTGGACTGAACGCAATACTGATCAATACTTCAACTGTTGGCGTGACATCTCCCCCAAGTGAAGCGCCAATAGGGGTACCGACGGACTGCGTACCTTTGTTTACTCCTAATGGTCTTAGCCCGGATTCCCCCCCCAGAACCCGGGTTTTTTTTGCCGTGGGTTTCTCAGGAAACGTGAGCCAGCGGGAACAGACGCTTGAAGTTAGCCGTCGTCTGCTCGGCAAAACGCTCGACCGACTCACCCCGCAGCATCGCCAGGTAGTCCGCCACATCCCGTACATATTCCGGCAAGTTGGGCTTGCCGCGATGAGGGATCGGCGCCAGGTAAGGCGAGTCCGTTTCCACCAGCAAGCGATCCGCCGGCACTTGGCGAGCGACGTCACGCAAGGCATCGGCGTTGCGGAAGGTGACGATCCCCGAAAGAGAAATGTAGAACCCCAGGTCGAGGGCCGCCTTGGCCATGTCCCAATCCTCGGTGAAGCAATGCAGTACGCCGGCCTGGGGCAGCGCCGCTTCACGCAACAAGCTCAAGGTATCGGCACGCGCCCCGCGGGTATGCACGATCACTGGTTTGCCGGTCTGCCGGGCCGCTTGCAGATGCAGGCGGAACGAGGCCTGCTGCAGCTCGGCAGCCTCCGGTTCGTAATGGTAGTCCAGGCCGGTTTCGCCGATGGCCACGACCCGCGGGTGATTGAGCTCGCCCAGCAACCAATCGAGCGCCGGGGCTTCGCCGGGCTTGAGGTCCAGAGGATGGATACCCACCGAACAATCAACATCAGCGTAACGCTCGGCCAGGGCTTTGACGTCGGCGGCATTTTCGGCACTGACACCGATGCACAGAAAGTGTCCCACGCCGCGCTGACGGGCAGCCTCGAGGGCGGCATCCAGGGAGCCACCGTGCTGGCTCAGGTCAAGGCGATCAAGGTGGCAATGTGAGTCTACGAGCATAAGAATTTACAACTTGCGTTACGGAAAGTGTCTGGCCAACGCTACAGCCGTCGGCCCCGAGAATCTTAACGGCGGCCGAGCAACCCGACCCATTGCACCAGCAATGCCTCAAGCAACAGCACCCGATTCAGGTTGGCCTTGCTCAGCACCTTCTGCCGCTGGCCGAGGATCCAGTCCTGGATGTTCAAGACCTTGTCCTGGGCGCTCTTCTGCGCCAGGTATTGCACGACTTTGCGCATGTCCATCAAGCCCAGGCCGCTTTCGTCCTGGGTCAACTGGTAACGCAGGATCAAGCTGGACCAGTCACAAAACCAATCGAACAGCAGCAGCAACGGAATGTCTTTCCAGCCCTCAGCCAATTGCGTGGCCGACTGCTCTTGCTTGAGCAACTTCTTCACCCCATCCACCACCAGCGCCCGCTGCTCGCGCACACCTTGAGCCTGCAACTTGACGGCCGCCAGGGGCGAGCCGGCGGCCAGCGTCAATAACTCCACCCGCTCCTGCTCGCTGCACTCCGGCAAGGCCTGTCCCAGCCACTGCAGACTCATGGCCTCGCTCGGCAACGGACAGGCCTGCTGCACGCAACGGCTGCGAATGGTCGGCAGCAAGCGACTGGACTGATGACTGACCAGCAACAGCACGGTGTCGCCGGAAGGCTCCTCCAAGCTCTTGAGCAAGGCGTTGGCCGCGTTGATGTTCATCGACTCCACCGGCTCGATCAGCACCACCTTGCGCCCGCCCATCTGCGCGGTCTGCACCACAAAGCTCACCAGGTCACGAACCTGATCGACCTTGATCGCCTTGTCGGCTTCTTCCGGTTCCAGCAGGTAGTTGTCCGGGTGACTGCCCGCCTTGAGCAGCAGGCAGGACTTACACTGTCCGCATGCCTCCAGACCTTGCGGTTGCTGGCACAGCAAACTGGCCATCAGCCGCTCGGCCAACGCACGCTTGCCGATGCCCACCGGCCCGTGAAGCAGGTAGGCGTGGGCATGCTGGGTACGACCAGCCAGTTGCTGCCACAGGCTGTCCTGCCAGGGATAGGCTTCAGCCACGGTAAAGCTCCAACAGTTTCGGCAACAAGGCATCCAGCGCCTGCTGAACCTGGCTCAACGGTTGCGCGGCATCCACCAGGAAATAGCGCGATGGATCGGCTTCGGCACGCTTGAGATAGGCACCGCGCACGGCGTCAAAAAATACCCGGCCTTCCTGCTCGAATCGGTCCAGGCGGCCTCGCGCACTGGCCCGGGCCAATCCGACCTCTACCGGCAGGTCGAACACCAGTGTCAAATGAGGGCGCAATTGGCCTTGGACAAAGTTCTCCAACGTGGCAATGCGTTCTAATGACAAACCCCGGCCTGCGCCCTGATAGGCGTAGGTGGAATCGGTGAATCGATCGCAAATCACCACCGCGCCACGGGCCAGGGCCGGACGAATCACTTCTGCCAAATGTTGGGCACGTGCGGCAAACACCAGCAATAGCTCTGCGTCCGGACTCATGACTTCGTCACCGGGAGTCAGCAGCACCTCGCGAATCCGCTCGGCCAAGGGCGTGCCACCGGGCTCACGGGTCAACAACACTTCGATACCCGAGGCACGCAAGCGCTCGGCAAGGTATTCGCGGTTGGTGCTTTTGCCGGCGCCTTCCGGGCCTTCCAGGGTAATAAACAAGCCAGTCACAGGCAGTCCTTAATCAGAGTCATTGCGGGCTTTGCGGCATCGGATCTTGAGGTGTATCGACAGAATCAACCGGGGACGCAGGCACTTCATCCACAGGCTGCGTCGAAGGGCCCGGGCTTGAGCGATAGTCGGCGCGGCGCTTGAGTTGAAATTCGCGCACGGCAGCATTATGCGCCCCCAGGTTATCCGAGAACACATGGCTGCCGTCGCCACGTGCCACAAAATACAGGCTGCTGCCGGGCACCGGGTTCAAGGCGGCATGAATCGCCTCGCGACCGACCATCGCAATCGGCGTCGGCGGCAGACCGGCATTCACATAAGTGTTATAGGGCGTTGCCTGCCTGAGGTGAGCGCGGGTCAACTTGCCATTGTAGTGTTCGCCCATGCCGTAGATGACGGTCGGGTCTGTCTGCAACAACATGCCGATTTTCAGGCGTCGCACAAAGACTCCGGCGATCTGCCCACGTTCTCGCGGCACACCGGTTTCCTTCTCAACCAGCGAGGCCATGATCAACGCCTGGTAAGGCTCTTTATACGGCAGGTCTGGCGCGCGCTTGCTCCACTCCTCGGCGAGCACGGCATCCAGGCGGTCATAGGCTTTTTTCAGGAACTCGACGTCAGTCATGCCCCGCACAAAACGGTAGGTATCCGGGAAGAACCGCCCTTCAGGGAATTCGTCGGGATGACCGAGTTTTTCCATCACTTCAGGGTCACTCAAGCCAGACAGGGTCTGCTCGATCTTTTCGTGCTTGGCCAACGCGGCGCGTACCTGGCGGAAATTCCACCCCTCCACCAGCGTCAGGCTGTACTGCACCACTTCGGCGCGCTGCCACAGATCGATCAGGCCCCGGGCGGTCAAACCGGGTTGCATGCGGTACTCACCGCTGTGCAGCGGCTGGCCTTCGAGGTTGAAGCGCCAGTAGACACGTAACCAGAAGGCGTCCTTGAGCACACCGTCCTGTTCCAGGCGGTTGAAGGTTCCCGTGGGGGTCGAGCCGGCCGGTACATCGAGTAATTGTTCCTGGGACAGATTCAGCGGCTGCTTCAAGGCCGAGTCCAACTTCCAGGCCGAAAAGCCCAGCAGCAAGCCCGCCAGAACCAGACCGACTTCCAGCAACAGAATAAATTTACGTCTCAAATCAAACACCCAATAGCGTGCGAACAATGCCCTGCAGTTTACGGGTGAGTGGTCCAGCCGACCAGCTCATTGGCCCACACCCAAGTACCGGCCAGATGCCATAAACGCTGTTGCAGACGAAGACTTCGTCGGCCTGTTGCAGCTGCTCAAGGCTGATATCGACCACACGCGTCGTGATGCCCGACGCCTCGGCCCGGGCCAACAGCTCGGCCCGCATGACGCCGGCAACTCCACAGCGACTCAAGTCGGCAGTCAGCAAGTGGCCGTCATCGACTAAAAACAGGTTGCTGAACACGCCTTCAATGACTCGCCCGGACATATCCAGCATCAATCCTTCGGCGTGATCGGCATCGTGCCATTCGGCACGCGCGATGACCTGTTCAAGCCGGTTGAGGTGCTTGAGGCCTGCGAGCAAGGGTTGTTCGGACAAACGAGTGGCACATGGAAAAAGACGTATGCCGGATGATCCATGCGCTTCGGGATAGGTGGCAGGCGGGCTGCCTTGCAGAATGCGGCGCGCCGGCGCGCCAGCGTTGATACCATAGCCCCGCAGGCCGTCGCCACGGGTGAGGATCAACTTGAGTATGCCGTCGCCGAGGGTCGCGGCAAAGACCAGCAATTCGCTGCGGATCAGCGCGTGATCCGCAACAATCGCCAACCGCCCGCACCCTGCTTCAAGGCGCTGCAGGTGCCGCTCGAGCAACAACGGCTGCCCGGCTTTTACGGCAATGGTTTCAAACAAGCCATCGCCGTAGGCCAGGCCGCGATCTTTCAGGGACACTGCGTCCGCTGGCTGACCGTCGACCCAGTTGAACATCACTCGGCGAACCGGCGGAACACCAGGGAACCGTTGGTCCCGCCAAAACCGAAGGAGTTGGACAACACCACGTCGATTGGCATTTTCTGCGGTTCGTGGGGGACGAAGTTCAGGTCGCAACCTTCGTCCGGCTCATCCAGGTTGATCGTCGGCGGCGCCACTTGATCCTTGATTGCCAACACACTGAAGATCGCTTCCACCGCGCCCGCCGCACCCAACAGGTGACCCGTCATGGATTTGGTCGAGCTGACCGCCAGCTTATACGCGTACTCGCCAAACACCGACTTGATGGCCTCGGCTTCCGCCAGGTCGCCGGTCGGAGTCGAGGTGCCGTGGGCGTTGATGTACTGCACCTGCTCGGCGTTGATCTTCGCATCGCGCAAGGCATTGCTGATGCAACGGGCAGCACCCGCGCCGTCGGCCGGCGGCGAGGTCATGTGGAACGCATCGCCGCTCATGCCGAAGCCGATCAGTTCGGCATAAATGGTCGCGCCACGGGCCTTGGCGTGTTCCAACTCTTCCAGCACCAGCGCACCCGCGCCATCGGAGAGCACGAAGCCATCACGCCCTTTGTCCCAGGGACGACTGGCGCGGGTCGGCTCGTCATTGCGGGTCGACAGCGCACGGGACGCACCAAAGCCCCCCATACCCAGGCCACACGCGGCCATTTCCGCGCCACCGGCAATCATCACGTCGGCTTCGTCGTAAGCGATATTGCGCGCTGCCATGCCGATGCAGTGAGTGCCCGTGGTACAGGCAGTGGAAATGGCGTAGTTGGGTCCCTGTGCACCCAGGTGGATCGACAGGAAGCCGGAAATCATATTGATGATCGAACCGGGTACGAAGAACGGTGAAATTCGACGGGGACCGGAATCATGCAGCGTGCGGCTGGTTTCTTCGATATTGGTCAGACCGCCAATACCCGAACCCATGGCCACGCCGACGCGGTCACGGTTGGCATCGGTGACTTCCAGGCCAGCATTACGCACCGCCTGAAAACCGGCTGCCAGGCCGTATTGAATGAACAGGTCGAGCTTGCGGGATTCCTTGATCGAGAGATATTCCTCGACATTGAAGCCCTTTACCGAGCCGCCAAAACGGGTGGAATAGGCAGAAAGGTCCGTATGCTCGATCAGACCAATACCACTGTGGCCAGCCAAAATGCCCTGCCAACTGCTCGGCACATCCGTACCCAGTGGCGACAACATACCCATACCGGTGACTACGACGCGTCTACGCGACACAGCACTCTCCTTTTTCTAATGACGACGCTTTTGTTTCAACGCTCACTTTTCGTCAGGACTAAAGAAAAAACCGCACGCCGTTACAGCAGTGCGGTTTTTCCCTGACAGCAAGCGACGACTACAAACTATTACGCCTGGTGGCTAGTAACGTAGTCGATAGCAGCTTGAACAGTAGTGATTTTTTCAGCTTCTTCGTCCGGGATTTCGGTCTCGAATTCCTCTTCCAGAGCCATCACCAGCTCAACGGTGTCAAGGGAATCGGCACCCAGGTCTTCTACGAAGGAAGCAGTGTTGACCACTTCTTCTTCCTTAACGCCCAGTTGCTCGGCGACGATTTTCTTGACGCGCTCTTCGATGGTGCTCATACCTTGTTTAACTCCTAATGGACAAATTCAGGCAGCTGGCCAGTGGGTAAGTGTATAGAAAGCCATTTCAGCTTTTCAACTGAAAGCTTCACCCAGTACCCGGTCGGCCACCTGCCTATAAATTAAGTTGCAGCTTTATAACGGATTTTAGACAGCTCGTATGACATTTTTTTGAAGCGATCCGTCACAATTTAACTCATGTACATCCCGCCGTTCACCGGGATTGTAGCCCCAGTCACGTATGCCGCACCGTCGGATGCCAGGAAAGTGACCACATTCGCGATCTCTTGAGCCTGGCCCAGACGGCCCAGCGGAATCTGCGTCAGCAAGGCTTCACGCTGTGCTTCCGGCAGTTCGCGGGTCATATCGGTGTCGATGAACCCTGGGGCCACCGAGTTGACCGTAATCGACCGCGAACCAACTTCACGTGCCAATGCACGGCTGAAACCTTCCAGACCGGCCTTGGCGGATGCGTAGTTTACTTGGCCTGCGTTGCCCATGGCACCCACTACGGAGCCAATATTGATAATTCGGCCCCAACGCGCCTTGGTCATGCCACGCAAAACGCCTTTGGACAGGCGAAACAGACTGTTCAGGTTGGTATCGACCACGTCGTACCATTCGTCGTCTTTCATGCGCATCATCAGGTTATCGCGGGTAATGCCGGCGTTGTTCACCAGAATAGCCGGCGCACCGAATTGCGCGGTAATTTCAGCCAATACCGCTGCCACGGACTCATCGCTGGTCACGTTGAGTTCAAGACCGGCGCCCTGCACACCGTTTTCCTTCAGGGTCGCTGCGATACGCTCAGCGCCCGAAGCGGAGGTGGCGGTGCCGATCACAACAGCGCCTTGACGACCCAGTTCCAGGGCGATCGCCTGGCCGATGCCACGGCTCGCGCCGGTAACCAGTGCAACTTTACCTTGCAGACTCATGCAGGCTTCTCCTTAGTTCAGGCCAGTGCGGCGCGGGCGGCCGCGAAGCCATCCGGGGTATTGAGATTGGAAGTCGACACGCCGTCGGCGCAGCGCTTGTTCAGGCCGGCCAGGACTTTGCCCGGACCGCATTCGACCAATTGGGTAGCACCGTTGGCCGCCAGGGTCTGGACCGATTCAACCCAGCGAACCGGCTTGTACAGCTGCTCCAACAGGTCTCGCTTGAGGGTTTCCAGGTCCAGGGCGACAGCAGCGCTGACGTTCTGTACCAATGGGATCTGCGGGGCCTGCCAGTTGATCGCTGCAATCGACTCGGCAAACCGCTCGGCCGCCGGACGCATCAGTTCGCAATGCGACGGTACGCTGACCGGCAACGGCAGGGCACGCTTGGCACCACGCGCCTTGCAGCCTTCGATGGCACGCTCGACAGCCGCCTTGGCTCCGGCGATCACCACCTGGCCCGGGGAGTTGAAGTTGACGGCACTGACCACTTCGCCTTGAGCCGCTTCAGCGCAGGCGGCGATCACATCCGCATCTTCCAGGCCGAGAATGGCGGCCATACCGCCCTGCCCGGCCGGAACGGCTTCCTGCATCAGCTGACCACGCCGCTCCACCAGTTTGACCGCTTCACCTAGGGTCAAGCTGCCTGCGGCCACCAGGGCGCTGTATTCGCCCAGGCTGTGACCGGCAACGAATGCCGGGCGCGCACCACCTTCAGCCAGCCATACACGCCACAGCGCGATGGAAGCAGTCAGAATGGCCGGCTGGGTTTTGTCGGTTTGATTGAGCAGTTCTTCCGGCCCTTGCTGGGTCAGTGCCCAGAGGTCGTAACCGAGCGCTTCGGAAGCTTCCTTGAAAGTCTCCAGGATCAGCGGGTATTGCGCGCCCAGCTCGGCCAACATGCCGAGAGACTGCGAACCCTGCCCTGGAAAGACGAATGCGAGGGATGTAGACATGTAACAAGCCCCTAATGATCTGGTCGTCGGAGAATTGACGCCCCACAGCTGGGAGCGCAAGAAACTGACAGATTGGATGGTCAATTGAACTGGCCGGTCACATTTAAGCATTCCCGGACGAATTCGCCTAAGGCAACAGATCCTCAAGACGACCATGCAAGCGTTGCGGCAGGTTTTCCTGGATCTCGATCAACGCTCGTGCAATGGCACTCTGAAAACCCTGGACCCCGGCAGAACCGTGGCTTTTCACCACGATTCCCTGTAACCCGAGAAAACTTGCGCCATTATGCCGCGCGGGTGCCAAGTCCGCCTGCAAACGTCGCATCAACGGCAACGCCAACGCGCCAACCAGTCGTGAAGCAAGGTTGCGCTTGAACAGCGCCTCGATGCGCGCCGCAATCATTGTCGCAAGGCCTTCGCTGGACTTGAGCAGAATATTGCCGACAAAGCCGTCGCACACCACCACATCGGCCTCGCCACGATATAACCCGTCACCCTCGACGAACCCGATGTAGTTCAAGCCACGCGCTTGCTGCAACAGGCTTGCCGCCAACTTGACCTGCTGATTCCCCTTGATGTCCTCGGTACCGATATTGAGCAAGGCCACCCGAGGCCGCACCACACCCAGCGCTTGCGCCGCCACCGAGCCCATCAGGGCAAAATGCAGCAGATGCTCGGCGCTGCAATCGACATTCGCCCCCAAATCCAGCAACTGACAGTAACCGCGCTGGGTCGGAATGGCCGCGACCATCGCTGGCCGATCGATGCCCGGCAAGGTTTTTAATACAAAGCGCGACAACGCCATCAAGGCGCCTGTGTTGCCGGCACTGACACACGCCTGGGCCTTGCCATCGCGCACAAGCTCGAGGGCCACGCGCATCGACGAATCCGGCTTGCTACGCAGCGCTTGAGCAGGCTTTTCATCCATGCCAATGGTTTCGCTGGCCGGCGTAATCGTCAGGCGCGCGCGATCCACCGCCGGATGGCTGGCAATTAATTCTTCAAGTAAGGAGGGTTGGCCGACGAGGGTCAGGTGCAGCGAGGGCGTAGCGGACAGACTGGCGATACAGGCCTGAACAATGCTGCGGGGACCGAAGTCCCCGCCCATTGCGTCAATCGCGATGACTTGAGCAGACAAGTGATTACTCGTCAGCGCCCTTGTCGATCACTTTACGACCACGGTATACGCCTTCTGGCGATACGTGGTGACGCAGGTGAACTTCACCAGTGGTCTTTTCTACGGACAGAGTGCTAGCCTCGAGAGCATCGTGGGAACGACGCATGTCACGGGCAGAGCGGGATTTTTTGTTCTGCTGAACAGCCATAATTGATTAACTCCTAAACGTTTGGGTCACGCTTTAACTGCGCCAATACACTGAACGGGTTGGACCGCGTTACCTCGTCCTCGCTCGGTTCGGGCTCGTCATCGAGGCCCGCCGGCTGCTGGCATTCTTCCGGATGATGAGCAGGCACAATGGGCAAGGCGAGCAAAAGCTCCTCCTCGATCAGTGCATGCAGATCCAAAGGATCTTCGCCCAGTTCCAGCACGTCATAACCTTTCGGCAACGACTGGGTATTCGCACCCTCTTTCACCACAGCATAACTGCATTCGCTGTGGATCGGCAGGGTGACCAGCTCAAGACAACGCTGGCAAACCATTTTGACTTCGGTGTCGATAAAGCTGTGAATGACCACAGATTTACGTTCATCTCGTTCAAAAACGAATTTAGCCTGCACCGTACCGACAGTGTCGGAAAGCGGGTCGCAGAGTCTCTCCAAATCGGCTAGCAGCAGCTCACCTTGAAGGGTGGTGCCACGATCAGCCAATTTGCGCGGGTCAACGTGAGGTGGAATCGGGTCATTCAACATAGGCGCAGCATTATAGGGATGCACCCGGCCATGTCAAAGGAAATTCAGCCCTGTGCGTCAGCCGGTCACGCCGCTAGAATTCCCGACTGCCTTGAGGAGACGTCGATGCTACCTTTATTACTCGCTTCCAGCTCCATTTATCGCCGGGAGTTGCTGAGCCGCCTGCACCTGCCGTTCATCTGCAGCTCACCGGATATCGACGAAAGCCCCTACTCGGATGAGTCCGCTATCGAGCTGGTCAAGCGCCTGGCCGAACAAAAGGCTCGCGCCCTCGCCGCCAGCCATCCAGGACATTTGATCATCGGTTCCGATCAGGTGGCAGCGCTGGACGGCCGGATCATCGGCAAGCCCCACACGTTCGAGAACGCCCGCGAGCAACTGCTGGCGGCGAGCGGCAAGCAAGTCAGCTTTCTGACAGGCCTGGCGCTACTTAATAGCGAAACAGGCCAGTGCCAGGTCGACTGCGTTCCCTTTACCGTACACATGCGCGAACTGGGTGCCGAACGCATCGAACGCTACCTGCGGATTGAGCAACCGTATGACTGCGCCGGCAGTTTCAAGGCTGAAGGATTGGGTGTGAGTCTGTTCCAGGGTACCGAAGGGCCGGATGCCACCAGCCTTGTGGGTTTGCCACTGATTCGCCTGGTGGACATGCTGCTTGCCGAAGGCGTACAGATCCCCTAAGAACACCGCTCCCACATTTTGAGCCATGTCAGCACAGGATTTCAGCGCAGGGTTGGGCCCTGGAAGCCCATGTACATCGCAAGCTTTTCCGCGATGCTGGCACCGAGCTTCTTGGAGAAGCGGTCAAACGGCGACTCCTCGACAGTGAAGTCCACCAGTTCTTTTTCGCCAATCACATCCCGCGCCACTGAACTGGCGCTGCCCAGACCATCGATCAAGCCGAGGGGCAACGCCTGTTCACCGGACCAGACCAAACCGGAAAACAGTTCCGGATGTTCTTTATCCTTGAGCCGGTCACCGCGCCCCTGCTTCACACTGGCAATGAACTGCCGATGAGTGGTATCCAGCACGCCTTGCCAGAACGCGGTTTCGTCAGCCTTCTGCGGCTGGAACGGATCCAGGAACGCCTTGTGCTCGCCCGAGGTGTAGGTCCGGCGCTCCACACCCAGCTTTTGCATGGCGCCGACAAAACCATAACCGGCCGCCGTCACACCAATGGAACCGACCAGGCTGGCCTTGTCGGCGTAAATCTGATCCGCGGCGCTGGCGATATAATAGGCACCAGAAGCCCCCAGATCTGAAATCACCGCATATAGCTTGGTGTCCGGATGCAGGGCGCGCAGACGACGAATCTCGTCATACACATAACCCGACTGCACAGGACTGCCGCCCGGGCTGTTAATGCGCAGCACCACGCCTTTGACTTTCGGATCCTTGAAAGCCGCCCGCAGACTGCTGACGATATTGTCGGCACTGGCGGACTCCTTGTCGGCGATCACTCCGCGCACTTCGATCAACGCGGTGTAATGGCTGCCCAGCCCGGCGCCTTTCTCCACGTCCATCAGAGGACTGAAGAGCGCCAGCATGCCCAGCAGATAAGTAAACGTCAGCAGCTTGAAAAAGATCCCCCAACGCCGCGCGCGGCGCTGCTCCTGAACACCCGCCAGCAGCGTCTTTTCCAGCAACTTCCAGCTTTTTCCATCGCCGTCATCCGCACCGGCCTTACTCGGCGCTTTCCACTCATCGGTCATGCCATCTACCCCAGCAAAAACTTAATTGGCCTGGCCCAGCCAGGCGTGCAGTTCAGGAAAACGATCAATCGTCAGCCGCGGCTCATAAGCCTGCAGGCCCTCGGCCGACTGGGCGCCATAGCTGACGGCGACACTGTCCATCCCGGCATTGCGCGCCATCATCAGGTCGAACGACGCATCCCCTACCATCAATGCCTGGCGCGGCGACACCCCGCAGTGCGCCATGATCTGCTCGAGCATCAGCGGATGCGGTTTGCTGGCAGTTTCATCCGCCGCGCGGGTGATATCGAAATAATCTTCCCAGCCATTGGCCTTCAGCACCCGATCCAGGCCGCGTCGCGCCTTGCCCGTGGCAACCGCCAACTGATAACCCTCGGCGCGCAATGCCTCCAGAGACTGCACCACGCCCTCAAACAAGGGTGACGGTTCAGCCTCCAGGGCAATGTAGTGATCGGCGTAGTGCTGACGAAAGACTCTTAACTCCTCGTCAGCAATCTGCGGGTACAAGGTACGAATCGCCTCCGGCAAACCCAGGCCGATGATGCCCTTGACCGCCAGGTCGTCACACAACTCAAACCCCGAACGCGTCGAGGCCATATGCATCGACTCGACAATCCGACCAATGGAGTCGCACAACGTGCCATCCCAATCAAAGATCAGTAGCTTGTAGTCAAGGCGCGACACTCAGGCGCTCCACGGTCTTGGCCCACATCTCATCGACGGGCGCCTGCAACTTCAACTCGCCACCATCGGGCAACGGTACCGTGAGCATGTAGGCGTGCAGGAACAGTCGCTTGCCGCCCAGGTCACGAATCTCCCTGGAGAAATCCTCATCGCCGTATTTGCTGTCGCCGGCGATCGAATGGCCCGCGTGCAGGGTGTGAACACGAATCTGGTGGGTTCGACCGGTCACCGGCTTGGCCTCGACCAGGGTGGCGAAATCACCGAAGCGGCGCAGCACCTTAAATAGCGTCAGCGCCTCCTTGCCCTCCTCGTCCACCTCGACCATCCGTTCGCCCGAGCGCAGATTGCTCTTCTGCAACGGCGCGCGAACACTCTTGATCGAAGAGGCCCAATTGCCACGCACCAGCGCCATGTAGCGCTTATCCACGCCGTCGCCGCGCAAGGCGGTATGCAAATGGCGCAGCATGCTGCGCTTCTTGGCAATCATCAGCAGGCCGGAGGTGTCGCGGTCCAGGCGATGGACCAGTTCCAGCTCCTTGGCATCCGGGCGTAACTGACGAAAGGCTTCGATAACCCCGAAACTCAGGCCGCTGCCACCGTGGACCGCAATCCCGCAGGGCTTGTTGATCACGATCAGCTTGTTATCTTCGAACACAATCGAAGCTTCCAGGCGCTGCAACAGACCCTGGGCCAGCGGGACCGGCTCGTCGCGCTCCGGCACGCGCACCGGCGGCACGCGGACGATATCGCCCGCCTGCAGCTTGTACTCGGGCTTGATCCGCCCCTTGTTCACGCGCACTTCGCCTTTACGCAAAATGCGATAAATCAAGGTCTTGGGCACGCCTTTGAGCCTGGCAAGAAGAAAGTTGTCGATGCGTTGGCCGGCATATTCCGGCGAGACCTCAAGCAGCTGGACGCTGGGGGTCGGGGGGGCGGTAGTCGTCATGCCGGGAATGATAACAATTTTTTATGGAATTGAAGCACTTAATCATTGCTGATATAGTCGCGAACGCCGCCAAAAGTGGCCCGGACAGAGGACTGGCGACAGACTGCCAGCCCTGACCATCGCAATTCATCAGGACGCAAGGCCGTCCTACGGGGCTTTCGCCACCCTGGAAGGCTCAGGATTGTAACAAGCGCAGGTGACATGAGGCCTGAAGCGAGCTTGAAAAGCAGGGTCATTACCCGCCTTTCATGCCGATATTCACGGCCAGTTCACAAAGTGCAGTCAGTCCTGGACCAGACCACGGCGAATGTTTCGGAAACAACGCCTGTTATTAGCCATGAGCGTGAACTCCCCATTGGAGAACACGGTAAATGCCAACCCGCTGCGGATTCTGCGCGCGGCAGCACCCGAATTATCAGGGATACGTGTAGGGTGGAGATGCACAACCGTCGGACCGTGTAGCACTAGGCTTATTTTAGACGCTTCATCTCGTCCACAGTCGTCGGTTGATTCCTCCTCCTGACCTTAGCTTTTGTTGAAGTGGTGTCTTGTCACCACAGCTAACAATGCAGGACGCGTCCGTCGCGATACCGGCCCAATTGGCTCGATATTGCTGGACACTGGAGTGGCCAACCACTCTTGACGCACCTGACACCGACCGTGAGAAGTCGTGTGTGCCGAACGCCGTTTCCGGCAGCCCGGAAACCGACGGTACAACATGAAAAGAATGCTGATTAACGCAACCCAACCCGAAGAGTTGCGTGTTGCACTGGTAGATGGCCAACGCCTCTACGACCTGGACATTGAATCCGGTGCACGCGAGCAAAAGAAGGCCAACATCTATAAAGGCCGGATTACTCGCATCGAACCAAGCCTTGAGGCTGCCTTTGTCGATTTCGGCTCCGAGCGCCACGGCTTCCTGCCCCTCAAAGAAATCTCCCGCGAGTACTTCAAGAAAGCCCCTGAAGGCCGTGTGAACATCAAGGACGTCCTGAGCGAAGGCCAGGAAGTCATCGTCCAGGTCGAAAAAGAAGAACGTGGCAACAAGGGCGCAGCCCTGACCACCTTCATCAGCCTGGCTGGCCGTTATCTGGTCCTGATGCCGAACAACCCACGTGCCGGCGGCATTTCCCGTCGCATCGAAGGCGAAGAACGCAACGAATTGCGTGAAGCGCTGAACGGCTTGATCGCTCCGGCCGACATGGGCCTGATCGTGCGCACTGCCGGCCTGGGCCGCAGCAGCGAAGAAATGCAGTGGGACCTCGATTACCTGCTGCAACTGTGGACCGCTATCAAAGAAGCGTCCCTGGATCGTTCCGCGCCATTCCTGATCTACCAGGAAAGCAACGTGATCATCCGCGCCATCCGCGATTACCTGCGCCAGGACATCGGCGAAGTGCTGATCGACAGCGTTGAAGCCCAGGACGAAGCCCTGGCCTTCATCCGCCAGGTGATGCCGCAGTACGCCAGCAAGATCAAGCTGTACGAAGACAGCGTTCCGCTGTTCAACCGTTTCCAGATCGAAAGCCAGATCGAAACCGCCTTCCAGCGCGTCGTCGAACTGCCTTCCGGCGGCTCCATCGTGATCGATCCGACCGAAGCCCTGGTGTCCATCGACATCAACTCGGCACGCGCCACCAAAGGCAGCGACATCGAAGAAACCGCCTTGCAGACCAACCTGGAAGCGGCTGAAGAGATCGCCCGCCAATTGCGCCTGCGTGATATCGGCGGCCTGATCGTCATCGACTTCATTGACATGACTCCGGCCAAGAACCAGCGCGCCGTGGAAGAAAAAGTCCGCGAATGCCTGGAAGCTGACCGTGCCCGCGTACAGGTCGGCCGTATCTCGCGCTTCGGCCTGCTGGAAATGTCCCGTCAGCGCCTGCGTCCATCCCTGGGCGAAAGCAGCGGCATCGTCTGCCCGCGTTGCAACGGCACCGGCATCATCCGTGACGTTGAATCGCTGTCCCTGGCGATCCTGCGCCTGATCGAAGAAGAAGCCCTGAAAGACCGCACCGCCGAAGTCCGCGCGCAAGTGCCGATCCCGGTTGCAGCCTTCCTGCTCAACGAGAAGCGCAACTCGATCACCAAGATCGAACTGCGCACCCGCGCCCGTATCGTCATCCTGCCGAACGACCACCTCGAAACGCCGCACTTCGAAGTGCAGCGCCTGCGTGATGACAGCCCGGAAGCTCACACCAACCAGTCCAGCTACGAAATCGCCGCTGCCGCCGCCGAAGTCGAAGAAGTCCAGCCGGCCGCCGCAACCCGCACCCTGGTTCGCCAGGAAGCGGCCGTCAAGACCGCACCCGCGCGTGCCAACGCGCCGGTCCCAACCGAAGCCGCTGCACCGGCTGCTGCCCCGGCCGCCATGCCAGAGCCTAGCCTGTTCAAGGGCCTGGTGAAGTCCCTGGTCAGCCTGTTCGCGACCAAGGAAGAGCCTGCGGCACCAGTTGTCGTCGAGAAACCGGCCACTGAACGCCCTGCCCGCAACGAAGAGCGTCGCAACGGTCGCCAGCAAAGCCGTAACCGTAACGGTCGCCGCGACGAAGAGCGCAAACCGCGCGAAGAACGTGCTCCGCGTGAAGAACGCGCGCCACGCGAAGAGCGTCAGCCTCGCGAAGCCCGTGAAGAGACCCCAGCCGTAGCCCGCGAAGAACGCGCACCACGCGCCCCTCGCGAAGAACGTGCTCCGCGTGCACCGCGTGAAGACCGCAAGCCACGTGGCGAGCGTGAAGAACGTGTACGTGAACTGCGCGAGCCGCTGGATGCTGCCCCGGCAGTCGCCGCTGCCGCCAGCACCGAAGAACGTCCGGCCCGCCAGCCACGTGAAGAGCGCGCACCACGCCCACCGCGTGAAGAGCGTCAACCGCGTGCCGAACAGGCTGCTGCGGCCAGCGAAGAAGAACTGCTGTCCAACGAAGAGCAACTGCAGGAAGACGGTCAGGACAACGCCGAAAGCGATCGTCCACGCCGCCGCTCCCGTGGCCAGCGTCGTCGCAGCAACCGTCGTGAGCGTCAACGCGATGCGAACGGCAATGTGATCGAAGGTTCGGAAGAAAACGCCGAAACCACCGAGGCCTCCGCGACAAGCGAGCCGACCGCTGCCGATCTGGCTGCCGGCCTGGCCGTTACCGCTGCGGTTGCCAGCTCGGTCATCAGCGCTCCAGCTGAAGTCGAGGCCAACCAGCAGGCTGAACGCGCCACCGCTGCCGTGCAGGAAACCGTGACGCCTGAAGCGCCGGCCGTCGAAGCCACGACCGTGGTCGAAGCACCAGCCGCTCCAGAAGTCGAAGTTGCTCCGGCTCCTGAAGCCGAGCCTGAAGTCAAAGCAGCCGCCGAACCGGTGGTCGAGGCCGAGCCACAGGTTGTAGCTGAAGCTGTTGTCGAAACACCTGCTGCCGAGCCAACCCCACCAGTGCGTGAAGTTCGCGAAGAACAGACCGCCTTCCAGTGGGTTGCCGAGCCAGCCGTGGCTGTCGAAGCACCAGCGCCGACGCCAGTGGAAGAAGCTCCGACTCCAACTGCCGAGGTGGTTGTGGTTGAACCTGTAGTGGTTGCTGAGCCGGTTGTGGTTGCAGAACCTGCTCCGGTCGCTGAAGAAACCCCAGTGGTTGCTGAAGCTGCCGCTCCAGTGGTTGCAGCGCCAGTCAGCGCCCTGACCGAAAATGGTCGAGCGCCGAACGATCCACGTGAAGTGCGTCGCCGCAAGCGTGAAGCCGAGCGTCTGCAGAAGGAAGCCGAACAGGCCGCCGCTGCGGCTCCGGCCATCGTCGAAGCCGCACCGGTTGTGGCTGAAGTTGTCGAGGCGCAAGCCCCGTCCACCGAAGCCGCGGTTGAGCCTACCGCTCCTTCCATCGACGAGAATCTGCATTCCGTCGAGGAAGTGATCGAGCACAACCCTAAAGCCCTGGAAGAAGAGCACGAGCCTAAACCCCTCGCCTGATTCCATCGGCCACTGAAAAGCCCCGTCTGAGTGATCAGGCGGGGCTTTTTTATGCCGCATTGCTTACCTTGAAATGACTCCCGCGACTCAACCCATCACGCAGGCCCGATGGGTTTGAAGTCCAGCCGCTGTGGCACATCCACATCCCACAGCACGCCCGGATCACCCACCTGCACTTCCCGCACCGTGGCTCCGGCGAACAAGGCTTTCGCTCCACGGTCTCCGGAAAGTGCCATCAAGCCCGGCCCGAACGCGCGACCAAACCCCACCGGGTGCCCATGGCTGCCGCCCTGAACCGGAACGCAGATGCCATGCGCCTGCAGTCCTTCGATCACGCGTTCAACACTCGATGGCAGCACAAACGGCATATCCCCCAGCAGCACCAGCCAACCGTCCGATGAGCCGCTGGCTGTCACGGCTGCCGCGAGGCTATCGCCCATGCCGGACGAGTCCAGCAGCACGACCTCGCATCCGTAGTGCTGCGCCAGGCGTATGACTTCGGTGCGCTCCGGGCGGGTCACCAGGCAGCGTTTTTTCACGCTGCACGGCAGGTTCACCAACACCTGCTCAATCACCGGTCGCGTAACGCCATCGAGACCTACGCAGGACGCCAGCAACTTGTCCTGACCCGCCACCGCCCGAAAACGGCTGCCCTGCCCCGCCGCCAGTACGATCACGGCGATTGAGTCGGTCAACTGACTGCCACCGACAACGGTTTTTTCTGCACCGCGACGATCCCGTTCTTGATCGCAACGATCTCCGCCATCAGCGACAACGCGATCTCTGCCGGCGTATGACTGCCAATATATAAACCAATCGGGCCGTGTAACCGCGCAATAGCCTGCGCGGCCATACCGAGCGCCGCCAGGTTTTCCCGCCGTTTCTGGCTGTTGACCTGCGAACCCAGGGCGCCAATGTAGAAGGCGCTGGAATTCAATGCGGTCAACAGCGCCATATCATCCAGTCGCGGATCATGGGTCAGGGCAACAACCGCGGTGCGCTCGTCGGTCTGGATAGCGAGCACCGCCTCATCGGGCATACCGGGCACGAAACGACCGTGCTGCTCCTCCCAGCCGTAGACGAATTCCTTGCGTGGATCGCAGATCAGCACTTCAAAATCCAACAACCGCGCCATTTCTGCCACATAACGCGACAGTTGGCCGGCCCCGATCAGCAGCAGACGCCAGCGCGGACCGTAAATAGCGCGCAAGCACTTACCGTCAAAACTCAAGGTGTCGGTTTTGCCTGCGCTACTCAAGGTCACTTCACCGGTCGCCAGGACCAGCTCGCGGGCCACAATCTCGTGCGCTTCACAACGCGTCAACAACTCGGCCACCCAGGCCGGATCGCTCACCCGCTCCTCGGTCAGACGCAAGGTCCCGCCACATGGCAGACCAAAACGGGCCGCCTCGTCGCGAGTGACGCCGTAGGTCACCAACTGCACCGGCGGCCCCTCTTCCGGCAAACGGCCATCCTGCAAACGGGCAATCAGATCATCCTCGATGCAGCCACCGGACACCGAACCGATCACCACGCCATCGCCGCGCAGGGCCAGCATGGCTCCCGGCGGACGCGGCGCGCTGCCCCAGGTCTGAACCACGCTGTACAACATCACACGATGCCCGGCGCGGCGCCATTCCAGCACGCTGCGCAAGACATTCAGGTCGACACTGTCCATCAGGCCTTAGTCTCTTGCTGCCAACCTTGTAATTGATAACGGACTGGCAAGTTACGGACCCGCTTGCCGGTGGCGGCAAAGATCGCATTGCACAGCGCCGGCGCAATCGGCGGCACACCCGGCTCCCCCACGCCACCCAACGGCACGTCACCTTTTGGCGTAACCAGATGCACCGCGATTTCCTTGGGCGCCAGCGACATGCGCGCGATTTCGTACATGTGGAAGTTATCCTGCTGGACCTTGCCATCCTTGAAGCTGATTTCGCCGAGTACCGCGTTACCCAGGCCCATGACGCAGGCCCCTTCGAACTGCGAGCGGATGCGTTCCGGGTTGATCTGCGGGCCGCAATCCACGGCGATGTCGGCCTTGTGGACGATCAGGGTGCCATCGTCCTTGACTTCCACCTCGATCACCGCCGCCACATACGTGACGAAGCTGTAATGCACCGCCAGCCCCAGGCCACGCCCCTTGGGCAACGTACGACCCCATCCGGCGCCCTTGGCGGCCGTTTCCAGCACACCACGCAGGCGCGCGGTGTCGATGGGATAACGCTCGGGCGACTCACCGTAGTTCCACTCTTCACTCAAGGTTCGCGGATCGATCTGACGATCCGGTCCTAACAACTTGAGCTGATACTTCAACGGATCCTGGCCGGCCTTGTGGGCCAATTCATCGACAAAGCTCTGAATCGCAAAACCGTGGGGGATGTTCGATACCGAGCGGTACCAACCCACCCGCGTGAATGCGGTGGCTTCCGGGTTTTCCAGGCGCACGTTGGGAATCGCGTAGGCCATGTTGGTGAACCCCATGCCCAACTCAAACGCCGCTTCGTGATTCATGCCCGGCGCAAACAGCGCGGTGATGCTCGGCGCCACGGTGCGATGCAGCCAGGCAGCGGGCATGCCGTCCTTGTTCAGGCCGGCCTTGAGGTATTCAGCGGAAACCGTGTGGAAGTACGAGTTGTGAATATCGTCCTCCCGGGTCCATTGCACCCGCACTGCCTTGCCAGGAAACTCCTTGGCCAATATCGCGGCTTCGACGATAAAGTCCGGTTTCGACTTGCGACCAAAACCGCCGCCCAACAGAGTGACGTGGATCGTGACGTTATCGAACGGCACGCCCAGGCGCTCGGCAACCCGCTCGCGGGTCACTTGCGGTGCCTGGCTCGGTGCCCAGGCTTCGCAGCGACCGTCTTGAAAACGCGCAACGGCGACCATGGGTTCCATCGGTGACTGGGCCAGGTGCGGCAGGTAATACATGGCGTCGAGGGTGCTATCGGCATCGCTCAAAGCCTGATCGATGTTCCCGGTATTGCGCACGGCTTTGCCGGGGTTCCGGGCCGCGGTTTCCAGCGTCTTGCGGTATTCGACGGAGTTGTAACTGGCGTTGGCGCCGTCGTCCCAGACAATCTGCAAGGCTTCGCGGCCCTTGATCGCCGCCCAGGTATTGCTGGCAACCACCGCCACGCCACCCAGCGGCTGGAACTCCGACGGCAGCGGCCGGCTTTCGATTTCCAGGACCTTGAGCACCCCAGGGACTTTCAGCGCTGCGCTGGCATCGAAGGATTTGACCTTGCCGCCATACACTGCCGGCCGCGCAATAGTGGCGTACAGCATGCCGTCGAAATGCACATCGGCGCCATACACCGCCCGGCCGTTGACAATATCCGCACCGTCGATGGCCTTGGTCGCCTCCTTGCCGATATACCGGAACTGCGAAGGCTGCTTGAGTCGCAGGCTGTCGCGCGCCGGCACCGCCAGCGCTGCGGCGGCGGTGGCAAGGGCGCCATAACCCAGTTCGCGGCCACTCTTTGAGTGAACCACTTTGTGCAACTGCGCCCGGCACTCACCCACCGGGACGTTCCATTGCTCGGCGGCAGCCTGCTCCAGCATAGTCCGCACGGCAGCGCCGCAACGCCGCATCGGCTCGTACCAATGCCGCATGCTGCGCGAGCCATCAGTGTCCTGGTTACCAAAGCGCACCTCATCAGCGGGTGCCTGCTGGACTTTCACCCAGGCCCAATCGGCCTCCAGTTCGTCAGCCACCACCATCGTCAGGCTGGTACGCACCCCTTGGCCCATTTCCGAGCGGTTGCAGATCACGGTGACAGTGCCATCCGTCGCGATGCTGACGTAGACCTTGGGGTCATCGATCACGCCGTTGGGCATTGCATCCGCGCCGTATTTTTTTACCTCTTCGGCAAACGCATCCGGCACGCCCCAACTGGCGGCGACTATCAAGACGCCAGTGGCGCCGGCACCCTTGAGGAACCCACGGCGGCTGAGGTTATTCAGGGCAAAATTTTCCGGTAACTGGCTCATGCCTTGGTCCCCTGCAGATGAGTTGCGGCCTGACGGATGGCGGTCTTGATCCGGTTATACGTGCCACAACGACAGATATTTCCGACCATGGCTTCCTCGATTTGCGCATCGCTGGGGTTGGGGTTGGTCTTCAACAATGCGGTGGCCGACATGATCTGCCCACCCTGGCAGTATCCGCATTGGGCGACGGCCGTATCCAACCAGGCTTGCTGGACTACCTGGCCCACCGGGTCGCTGTGCAGGTTGTCGATGGTGCTGACGTTCTGGCCGATGACTGATCCGATCGGCGTGATGCAACTGCGAGCCGGCGCGCCGTCGATATGGATGGTGCACGCACCGCACAGGCCCATGCCGCAACCGAATTTGGTGCCGTTATAACCCGCGACATCGCGGATCGCCCACAGCAGAGGCATGTCCTCGGTGACATCCAGTTGATGATCTTGACCGTTGAGCTTGAGGGTAATCATGGGCACGCCCGCATAGTAAATAGGTTATGGGGTCGAGCTATCTGGTCGGTTCACGCAGATGGCTCAGGCTAATCGGGCTCTCTTGTGAAGACAGGTCTTCACCGGGCCTTTGATAAACAGGATCTATAACACAATAAACAGACATCGTTAGTCGGCCAAGTTAACCCGACATTAACAAAAAAGCCCTGCAATACAGGGCTTGGTTCAGCAATCAGCAAGCGTAGTTCAATAACGATTGGGCTCCATTTCCAATTCCACCTTGAATCGTTGGGCAATGTCCTGCTGGATGCGCTGCGCCAGGTCGGCAATTTCCTCGCCGGTGGCCGCGCCATAATTGACCAGCACGAGCGCCTGCAGGCTATGCACGCCAGCGTCACCGTCGCGAAAGCCCTTCCAGCCAGCCTTGTCGATCAGCCAACCAGCGGCCAGTTTCATCTGTCCATCGGCCTGAGGGTAGGCCACCAGATCCGGATACAGGCCCTTCAACTCTGCGGCCAGCGCCGGGGAAACCAACGGATTCTTGAAGAAACTGCCGGCGTTGCCCAACTGCGCGGGGTCCGGTAGTTTTTCACGGCGAATACTGCAAATGGCCCGGCTGACATCGCTCGGGGTGGCCTGGGTGATCCCTTGTTCGGCCAGGCGTTGTTGCACCGGGCCATAATCGAGCTTGAGGTGGGCGACGCGACTCAAGGCAAAACGCACCCGCAGGATCAGCCAGCGTCCGACTTCATGCTTGAACAGACTGTCGCGGTAACCAAAATTGCATTCAGCCAGGTTGAAATCCCGCAACTCGCCGGTCTGGCGATCCAGGGCGGTCAACCCGACAAATACATCCTTGATCTCGACACCGTAGGCACCAATGTTCTGCATCGGTGCCGCGCCGACAGTGCCGGGAATCAGGCTGAGGTTTTCCAGGCCGGAAAAGCCCTGTTCCAGGGTCCACAGCACGAACGGGTGCCACGCCTCGCCAGCCTCGGCTTCCACGACCACCTGGCTGCCGTCGTCCTGCAGCACCCGAATGCCCCGGGTTGCCATGCGCAACACCAACGCCGCAATGTCCCGGGTCAGCAGCAGGTTGCTGCCGCCGCCAATCACCAGCAACGGCAGTTGCTGCACGGCCGCATACGCCAGGGCTTCGCGCACATCCGCATCGTTGCGCGCCTGCGCGAACAGCTGGGCACGCACATCGATGCCAAAACTGTTGAAGGCTTTCAGGGACACCTGCGCCCGCATGTCCAAGGTCATAGGCGTCCCTTCAATTCGATCACCAACTCATCACATGCCGCCTCGATCAGGTCCAGGACCCGCTCGAAACCTTGCTCACCGTCGTAATACGGGTCCGGTACTTCGTCCACCGACGAGTCGTAGCGGCGCAGCAACAAATCCAGCTCGGCCTTGCCCTGGGCGGGTTGCATCGCCTTGAGGTTGCGCAAGTTGCTCTGGTCCATGGCGAGAATCAGGTCATAACGGGCAAAATCAGCACGCGAGACTTGCTGGGCACGCTGGGCCGACAAGTCATAGCCGCGCCGTGACGCTGCCTGTTGGCTACGCGTGTCGGGTGGTTTGCCGACGTGCCATTCACCGGTGCCGGCGGACGCCACTTCAACCCGGCCCTGCAGCCCGGCTTCACGCAGTTTGTGCCGCAGCACGCCTTCGGCGGTAGGCGAGCGGCAGATATTGCCCAGGCAGACAAACAGAACTTCCATCAAGCCCCCAGCAGGCGGCGGACGCGCTCCAGGTCTTCCAGCGTATCGACTCCCGCGGGCGGCGCTTCCAGGGCATCGCCCACGTGAATTCGCACACCGTGCCAAAGGGCGCGCAGTTGCTCCAGGGATTCGGTGTTTTCCAGCCAGCAAGGCCCCCAATTGACGAAGTCCTGGAGGAAGCCGGCGCGGTAAGCGTAGATGCCGATGTGACGACGATAGGGTACGCCCACCGGCAACACATCAGGGTTTTTCGCAAAGTCGTCCCGCGCCCAAGGCAGCGTCGAGCGACTGAACGTCAAGGCCAGTCCGTTGATATCGCTGACCACTTTCACCACGCTCGGGTTGAACAGGGTTTCAATGTCTTCGATCGGTTCGGCCAGGGTCGCCATGCGCGCTTCGGCGTGAGCCGCCAGGTTCGCCGCCACCTGATCGATGACGCTGGGAGGAATCAGCGGTTCATCGCCTTGTACGTTGACCACAATAGCGTCCTCTGCCAGCCCCAGGTGCGTGGCGACTTCGGCCAGGCGATCGGTGCCGGAATTGTGGTCTTCACGGGTCAGCACCGCTTCGGCACCAAAGCCCTGGCAGGCCTGGATAATCCGCACATCATCGGTGGCTACCACCACGCGCTGGGCGCTGCTTTTACAAGCCTGCTCCCAGACCCGTTGAATCATCGGCTTGTCACCGATCATCTGCAGCGGCTTGCCGGGCAGACGCGTCGAAGCGAAACGGGACGGGATGACAACGGTGAAGGCAGTGGTCATTTATCCAGGCGCTCGTCGGTGGTCAGGGTGCGGGCTTCGCTTTCCAGCATCACCGGAATGCCATCGCGGATCGGGTAAGCCAGGCCGGCACCTTTGCTGATCAGCTCGGTCTTGTCGGCACTGAGCTTGAGCGGGCCTTTGCAAATCGGGCAAGCGAGGATATCAAGCAGTTTGGTGTCCATGGGGATTTCCTGGAAAGAAGCGTTTTAAGGCAAAAGACGAGCGGGCAACAGACGCATCAGTTGCGTGTCGAACCAGGCGATAAACGCCGGTGACGGTGCCGCATCGACTGCAAGATACCACCAGTGCGCCTGGGCAAAGGCGCGGCACTTCACCGCGTCTTTTTCGGTCATGACCAGCGGCAGTGACGGCGTGAAATTCAGGACCTGCGCGCTGTAAGGCGCATGGTCGGCAAACGCGTGCGGTATCGGTCGCCAGTGTAGCGTTTCAAGCGTCGTGAAGAAACGTTGCGGGTTACCGATACCGGCGACCGCATGGATCTGCTGGCCCTGGGCAAAATGGTCCAGCGGCTGGCGCTCGCCGGTTTGCAGATTGACCAGCGCGCTGGGCACCAGACGAAAACCGAAGCCGTCTTCGCGATCCGCGCCGGCGCCGTTATAAAGCAGCGCATCGACGCTTTGCAATCGCTCGACCGGCTCGCGCAAAGGCCCGGCCGGAAGGCAGCGGCGATTGCCCAGGCCGCGGGCGGCATCGATCAGCACCAGTTCAAGGTCACGGGCCAGGCGGTAGTGTTGTAGGCCGTCATCGGACAGGATCAGGTCCAGGGGCTCGCTGGCCAATAAGGCTTGCACTGCGCGACCGCGGTCGGGATCGATCATCAGCGCTACGCCGCTGCGCTGCACGATCAACAGCGGCTCGTCACCCGCCACCTCGGCGCTGTGGCTGGCTTCAACCCGCCAAGGTAAGTGCGGTGGCTTGGCGCCATAGCCGCGACTGACCACGCCGACCCGCAAACCGCTGCGCTGGCAATGCTCGATCAACCAGAGGATCAAGGGCGTCTTGCCGGTCCCGCCGACGGTGATGTTGCCCACCACCACCAACGGCACCGGCGATTGATAGATCGTCCCTTCGCCAGCCAGAAAACGTTCGCGCTTACGCCTCACCACCCGGCGATAAAGCGATTCCAGCGGCTGCAGCAACGCGAGCGCCGGATGGCCGTCGTACCAGGCCTTGAGCAGACGATCGGAGAGAGCCATCAGGGTTGATCCGCCGCCTCGACCGTGGTCATGCGCAAATGGCTGAAACCCAGCTTGCCGGCAGCATCCATGGCAGTGACCACTGCCTGGTGCGGGGTCTTGCCGTCAGCACTGATCGACAGTGGGACTTGCGTGTCACCGTCGGACTCTTTCTGCAGTGCTTCCATCAGGCTGGCCAGATCGTTTTTCTCCAGCAACTGGTTATTGACCGAGTACACGCCTTCGGCGCTGATAACCACCTCAAGTTGCTTGATCTGCTGGTCTTCGGCCGGCGAGCCGCTGACGGCCTCGGGCAACTCGACGCGCAACTGGGTTTCCCGGGTGAAGGTGGTCGTGACGACAAAAAACAGCAACAGGATGAACACCACGTCGATCAACGACGCCAGGTTGATATCGACATTTTCCCGTGGCTTGCGGCGAAATTTCACGCTTTGCCCTCAACCAGATCGACATCGCGGTCGCCTTGCACCACCTCTACCAACTTGATGGCTTCCTGCTCCATGCCCACCACCAGCTCATCGATGCGGCGTTGCAGGAAACGGTGGAAAAACACTGCCGGGATACCCACCATCAGGCCTGCCGCCGTGGTGACCAAGGCTTTGGAAATACCACCGGCCAACACCGCGGCGTTGGTGGTCATGCCTGAGCCCGTGAACGAACTGAAAATATCGATCATGCCCAGCACGGTGCCAAGCAAGCCGAGCAACGGTGCCATCGCGGCGATGGTGCCCAAGGCATTGATATAGCGTTCCAGCTCATGAATGACTCGGGCGGCCGCTTCCTCGATGCATTCTTTCATGATCTCGCGACCGTGCTTGGAATTGGCAAGCCCGGCGGCCAGGATTTCGCCCAGGGGGGAATTGGCCCGTAGTTCCTTGAGTTTTTCCTTGTCCAGCTGTTTGTCCTTGATCCAGCGCCAGACCTGTCCCAGCAGGTGGTCCGGCGTCACGCGGCTGGCGCGCAGGGTCCACAGGCGTTCGGCGACGATGCCGAGTGCGGCGATGGAACTCAAAATGATCGGCAACATCATCCAGCCACCGGATTTGACCAATTCCCACACAGTGAATGCCCCTTCGAAAAAGTGCGCCACTTTAGCATACAGGCGGGCCAGGAAGGACCCGCCCACCCAAGAGCATCATGTTGCAGGCTGCTGTTTTTGGTAACGCCCAATGACCGGTGGACGCCAGAAACGACGCTGGCTACGCGCCGTGACCGGCGGATCGTCGGTGCCCAGGCGAAAGCGCACGGCGCCCTGCTCGGCGCTGTCATAAATGGCGCTGCCCACCTGATGATAACGTTCCAGCACTCGCGGGTGGGGATGACCGAAACCGTTGCCATGCCCACGGGAAATCAGCACCGCCGCGGGGGCCAGCCGTTGCAGAAACGGCCACGAGGAGGAGCTGCGGCTGCCATGATGAGGCGCTTGTAACCAATCGGTGCCGACGGCCAGGGGCGTGGACAGCAATGCCCGCTCGGCCTGGTGATCGATATCGCCAGTCAGCAGCAACCGCTTGCCACTGGCTTGTACCTGCAAGACACAGGACTTCTGGTTACCGCTAACGGCATCCGACCATTGCCACAGCTGAAACGTCACGCCGTCCCATTCCCATTGCTCACCGCTGGCACACGGTTGTGCCTGCAAAAACAGCGCAAGCCCCACGGTCTCCCCGCCCACCACCCGCTTGACCGGCAGCCCGCGGGCGACGGCCGCTGCGCCGCCCGCGTGATCGGCGTCGGCATGACTGAGCACCATCAAATCCAACTGTGTAACGCCCCATTTGCGCAACGACGGCAGCACCACCCGCGCGCCGAGATCGAAATCGCCAAGGCGCGGCCCGGCGTCATACAGCAAGGTGTGGTGGCGGGTACGCAGCACGATTGCCAGCCCCTGGCCAACATCCAGTTGCACCACCTCGACCTGTCCACGGGGAATGTCTTCACCGGGCACAAACACCGCCAACAGCAGCAAGGGCCATCCCAACAGACGAAAAGGAATGCCGGTGGGCATCAATAACAGCAGGGCTCCGATCAAGCTCAACAACCAGAATCCGAAGGGCATCTCGGCCGGGATCCAGGCGGGTAGTTGCCCCGCAAGCACGCCCAATGCCGTGAACAACCCGTTCAGCGCGCCGCCCGCCAACCACAGCAAACCACTTCCCAGCACCGGGACCGCCAACAACAGTGTTCCGAGCACTGCCAGCGGCAACACCACCACGCTGATCCAGGGTACGGCAAACAGGTTAGCCAAAGGGGCGCTCAGGCTGACCGGCAGGCCGAGCACCAGGATCAGTGGAAACAAACCAATCGCGATCAGCCACTGGGCGCGGGTCCAGGCGTGCCATACACGCCAGGGCCCCAGACGCCCGCTGAACGCCAGCACCAACACGGCCACCGCGGCGAATGACAGCCAGAACCCCGGCTGCAGACTGGCCAATGGCTCCATGACCAACACGGCATTCAGCGCCAGCAACAGTGGCCACCAGATGCCCAGGTGCCGAAATCGCAGGCGCCACAGCAACACCAGCCCGACCATCACGCAAGCCCGCTGCACCGGCACTTCAAAACCCGCCAACAGGCCATAAGCCAGCGCGGCGGCAAAGGCCAGCCCACAGGCCCAAGGCAGCCAGGGGATGCGCCTGGGCCACGCCCCGTAGCGGGCCAAACCAGCGACCAGGGCATAGATCAACCCGGACAACAGGCCGATGTGCTGACCCGAAATCACCAATAAATGCACAGTGCCGGTGTCCTGCAAAATACGCCAGTCCTCGCGCAGCAAACCGGAACCATCGCCCAGCACCAGCGCCGCCAGCCCGGCTTCCCGGCCTTGAGCGTCCACCGCTAATAGCTGCTGGCGGATCGAATCTCGCCAGGCGTGCCGGGCAGGCGCCAGACGCTGGCCGTCCTTGACCGATCCGGTCGCCCCCACACGCCGGGTCAATAACCAGGCCTGCTGGTCAAATCCGTGAAAATTGAGCAACCCGGACGGCCGCTTGAGGGTGACGGCCAAGCGCCAGCGCTCGCCACCCTGCACCGGCGGCCCGCCATGCCAGGTCAGACGAATGCGCTTGGGCAGTTTGGCTTTGCGCGAGCGGCCGTCGCTCAGCTCGAAACGCACCACGCCCTCTGTGTGCTGGGTCAGCCCCGTGACCCGCCCTTCCACCCACCGTGTCTGACCATCCAGCTCCGACGCGAGCCGATCATCCAGTGCCCACTGGGCGCTGAGGCAGGCCCAACCCAAGCCGAGTAAGAAAAAAGCCAACGGATACGTACGAAACGGTAGCATCATCAACGCGACGACCGGTAGGACCAGCAGCCAACCGACCGACGGCAACGCCGGCAGGAAACGCAAGGCAAGCAATCCCAGTGCGAGCGCGAACATCCCTGTGCGCATGGGTCATTCCTTGAAAGTGAACAGTCGAGTGTCAGCCCGGCCGCGCACCTGGATTATGATTTTTTGTCACAAAGTCTGAATTTCACGTTCACGGAATCCGGGCATACTTGTCCCTCGAACTGACCTGGACCCCTTATGCCACGGCGCTTATTCAAACGGTACATGCCCGATCCGACCAGCATCAGGGAACACAAATCCTTACGCTTTTTCGGCAAGCTGCTCCATGACCCCAACCTCTGGCACCTCAACCGACACTCGGTAGCGCGGGCCATGGCTGTAGGCTTGTTTGCCGCGTTCATCCCTATTCCCTTGCAAATGTTGCTGGCGGCCTTCCTCGCCATTTCCGTGCGCGGCAACATGCCCATCGCCGTAAGCCTGGTCTGGCTGACCAACCCCATCACCATGCCCGTCGTATTCTTCTGCACCTATATGACCGGTACGTGGCTGATGAACATACCGCCACGCAGCCTTCCCGACGAACTGACCTGGGAATGGATCAGCGGTCAGCTATCAACGATGTGGCAGCCGTTTCTACTGGGCTCGATTGTGATGGGCCTGGTGCTGGCGGCACTGGCGTACTGCCTGACCATGACCTATTGGCGCTGGTGGGTGGGTCTTCAGTGGAAAAAACGCAAACTGCGCAACCGCTAGCCACCTGCCCGGCGCCTTCCTTAATCGCCATTGCCCGATACCCGCGGTCGTCGAGGCACGCTCTTCACCTCATCTGATTATTTTGCGAGATTCCATGCTCCGCATATGGCTACACTGCGCAGGTGGTGCGGGCCGGATGCCTGCGTAGAATGTCGAAAACGGTGTGGTGCGGGAGAGTAGCGTGCTTAGAAGAATGGGGATAAAAGGCCGCGTACTGTTGCTGACCTTGTTGCCTACCAGCTTGATGGCGTTGCTTCTAGGGGGCTATTTTACCTGGATGCAGTTAGCGGACCTGCAGACCCAACTGCTCAATCGTGGCGAGATGATCGCCGAGCAGTTGGCGCCGCTGGTGGCTCCCGCGCTGGGCAGCAAGAACACCAAGCTGCTGGAACGAATTGCCACCCAGTCCCTGGAGCAAACCGATGTACGCGCCGTGTCTTTCCTGGCCCCGGACCGTTCGTCGCTGGCCCACGCCGGCCCGACCATGCTCAATGAGCCGCCTATCGGCAACAGTTCCCACCTGCTGCAACGTACCAGCAATGATGCCACCCGCTATTTACTGCCCGTGTTCGGCCGCCATCGCAATCTCGCCGGCGAGTTGATCCCCGATGAGTCCGACCGCCTGCTTGGCTGGGTCGAGCTGGAGTTGTCCCACAACGGCATGCTGCTACGCGGCTACCGCAGCCTGTTCGCCAGCTTGTTGCTGATCGCCATTGGCCTGATGTGTACCGCCGCCCTGGCGGTGCGCATGAGCCGCACGATCAACGCCCCCATCGGCCAGATCAAACAAGCAGTGGCGCAACTCAAGGACGGCAACCTGGAGACCCGCCTGTCACCACTGGGCAGCCAGGAGCTGGATCAACTGGCGTCGGGCATCAACCGGATGGCCGAAACCCTGCAAAATGCCCAAGAAGAATTGCAGCACAGTATCGATCAGGCCACCGAAGACGTACGCCAGAACCTGGAAACCATCGAAATCCAGAACATCGAACTGGACCTGGCCCGCAAGGAGGCGCTGGAAGCCAGTCGTATCAAGTCCGAGTTCCTGGCCAATATGAGCCATGAAATTCGCACGCCGCTCAACGGTATCCTCGGCTTCACACACCTTTTGCAGAAAAGCGAGCTGTCGCCCCGTCAGCTGGATTACCTGGGCGCCATCGAAAAGTCCGCCGATAGCCTTCTGGGTATCATCAACGAAATTCTCGATTTCTCGAAAATCGAAGCCGGCAAGCTGGTCCTCGACAGCATTCCGTTCAATTTGCGCGACCTGCTGCAAGACACCCTGACCATCCTCGCGCCCGCCGCCCACGCCAAGCAACTGGAGTTGGTGAGCCTGGTTTATCGTGATACGCCGCTGTCCCTGGTCGGCGACCCGCTGCGCCTCAAGCAAATCCTTACCAACCTGGTCAGCAATGCCATCAAGTTCACCCGCGAGGGCACCATCGTCGTCCGGGCGATGCTCGAAGATGAGCAACAAGACAGCGTGCAACTGCGCATCAGCGTCCAGGACACCGGCATCGGTCTGTCCAACCAAGACGTGCGAGCGCTGTTCCAGGCGTTTAGCCAGGCAGACAACTCACTGTCCCGGCAACCCGGTGGCACCGGGCTCGGGCTGGTGATTTCCAAGCGCCTGATCGAGCAAATGGGCGGCGAAATCGGTGTCGAAAGCACACCAGGGCAAGGTTCGGAGTTCTGGGTCAGCCTGAGCCTGCCGAAAACCCGCGACGATATCGAAGACCTACCTTGCGCGCCGCTGCTGGGTCAACGCGTCGCCTTGCTGGAAAACCACGATCTGGCGCGCCAAGCCCTGCAACATCAATTGGAAGACTGCGGCCTGGAAGTCCCCCCGTTCAACAGCCTGGAAAACCTCACCAACGGGATCACCAGCGCCCACCAGACCGAACAGGCAATCAACCTCGCGGTGCTCGGCATAACCGCTAATGACATTCCGCCAGAGCGCCTCAACCAGCACCTTTGGGATCTCGAGCATTTGGGCTGCAAAGTGTTGGTGCTGTGCCCGACCACCGAGCAGATGCTGTTCAGCCTGTCCGTGCCCAACCCCAACAGCCAGTTGCAGGCCAAACCGGCCTGCACGCGCAAACTCAAGCGCGTCCTGTCCGACCTGATCAGCCCACGGCCCTTGCGCAGCGACCCCGGGGAACCGTTGTCCAGCCGCGCGCCACGGGTGCTCTGCGTCGATGACAACCCGGCCAACCTGTTACTGGTGCAGACCCTGCTGGAAGACATGGGCGCCAAGGTCCAGGCGGTGGAAAGTGGCTACGCGGCCATCGAAGCGGTGAAAGATGAAACCTTTGACCTGGTGCTGATGGACGTGCAGATGCCAGGCATGGACGGGCGTCAAAGTGCCGAGGTGATTCGCCAATGGGAAAGCGAGCGCCCCGGCCACGGTACAGCGTTGCCCATTGTCGCCCTGACCGCCCACGCCATGGCCAACGAAAAGCGCGCGTTGCTGCAAAGCGGCATGGATGATTACCTGACCAAGCCCATCAGCGAACGGCAACTGGCCCAGGTGGTACTGAAATGGACGGGCCTGGCCTTGCGCAATCAAAACCTTGAGCGTAGTGCCGAAGGTACCGGCCCCACGGTACAACTGCCGGTGCTGGACCAGGAGGAAGGCTTGCGCCTGGCCGCCAGCAAGGCTGACCTGGCGGCGGACATGCTGGCGATGCTGCTCGCCTCCCTGCAAGCCGACCGCGAAGCAATCAGCGTCGCCCGTGCGGACAACGACAACCATGCCTTGATCGAACGGGTCCACCGCCTCCACGGTGCGACCCGCTACTGTGGCGTACCGCAGTTGCGCGCGGCCTGCCAGCGCGCCGAAACCTTGCTCAAGCAGGACGACGCCAAGGCCATGGCCGCTCTCGACGCCCTGGACATGGCGATTGCCCGTCTCGCCAGCGAGGCGCGGGTCAACGCTTGAGCCTGCCAAGAAAGGAACATTTGATGCGCATCATCCTCTTCAGCAGCCAGACCTATGACCGCGACAGTTTTCTGGCTGAACCTTTGCCAGCCGGCATGCAACTGCAATTTCAACCCGCACGCCTGAACCTCGACACCGTAGCCCTGGCAGACAGGCACGAGGTCGTCTGTGCCTTTATCAACGACGACCTCAGCGCCCCGGTGCTGGAACAGCTGGCCGCCGGCGGCACACGTTTGATCGCCCTGCGCTCCGCGGGCTACAACCATGTCGATCTGGCCGCCGCCAAACGCCTGGGGCTGACAATCGCCAGGGTGCCGGCCTACTCGCCTCACGCGGTGGCGGAGCACGCCGTTGCGCTGATCCTGGCCTTGAACCGCCGCTTGCACCGCGCCTATAACCGCACCCGCGACGGCGATTTCAGTCTGCATGGACTGACCGGTTTCGATCTGGTGGGCAAAACGGTCGGCGTGGTCGGGACCGGACAGATCGGCGCGACCTTCGCCAAGATCATGGCCGGCTTCGGTTGCACACTGCTGGCTTACGATCCCTATCCCAACCCACAGGTCGAAGCCTTGGGCACTCGCTACGTAAGCCTGGAGACGTTGCTGGGCGAGGCGCAGATCATCAGCCTGCATTGCCCGCTGACCACCGACAGTAGACACCTGATCAATGCGCAATCCCTGGCCCACATGCAGCCCGGCGCCATGCTGATCAACACCGGGCGTGGCGGCCTGGTGGACACGCCGGCGCTGATCGACGCGTTGAAGAACGGCCAGTTGGGTTATCTGGGGCTGGATGTCTATGAAGAAGAGGCTCAGTTGTTTTTCGAGGATCGCTCGGATCTGCCACTACAGGACGACGTACTGGCACGCCTATTGACGTTTCCCAACGTGATCATCACCGCCCACCAGGCATTCCTGACCCGCGAGGCGTTGGCGGCGATTGCCGCGACCACGCTGGCAAACATCGCGGCGTGGGCAACCGATCAGCCACAAAACCTGGTGCACGGATGATCAGCGGTAACATGCCGCGCGCATGATGAGCAGGCGCCCGTGATAGCATGCCGCGCCTATTTGGAGGATCCATGGCCGAACACGATTTCCGCTTCAGCTTGCTGAGCCCACAACACACCCTGATCGAATGCCGTGCCCTGGTGCCGGGCCGTTATCAAGTCACTGGCAACGGTGGCTCGATCAAGCACGGCGACGTGCTGATCGTCACCCTGCGCGGCAGCAAAACCCTGTCGATGCGACTGACTGTCGAGGGCGATGCACGTTACTCCATCCGCCCAGCCGGGCAATGGGTTGCCATGGCGCAAGGGCCGAAATTCGGCGAGCTGGAAATTCACACCTGGAACGTCAACTGCGACAGCTGCGACGCGGTGCTGGAGTTTGAGTTCTCGGTCGAGACCAAGCTGACCAAGGAGCCACTGCAACCGGCCGCCAACGCGCGAATCGCCGAGTTGGGCTGGAGCACCGACGGCGACAAGCACCGCTGCCCGAAATGCCGCAAGGCCGCTCAATGAAGCGCCTAGGTGTGCTCGCAGCACTGGCAGGCGGCCTTGCCGGCTGCGCCAGCGACGAGGTCAAGCTCACACAGGACCACAGCTACGTGGTGGAGTGGATTGGTGAACGACCACTGATGGATTACGCCCACCTGACCGTCACCCTCGGCGCCGATGGCCGGGCGTATGGCAATGGTGGCTGCAACCATTGGTTCGCACCGTACACCCTGGAGGGTGACACGCTCAGCTTTGGCAAGATTGGCAGCACTCGCAAACTCTGCCCAGAGGCGTTGATGGAGCAGGAACAGCGCTTTTTCAAGGCACTTGAGCGTGTACAGCGTTGGGATATTTCACCGATTCAGCAGACGCGTTTCTGGCCAGCCGAGGGGAAACCGTTGCGGTTGTGGTTGGAAGAAGGTTGATCTGACTCTCGTGGTCACGGGCGGCGACTACTCGCGACTACTGAGAGTTCCGCCCGTCCCACCGAAGCCTCTATCAGACCTGCCGTAACTCAGCGGGCACAGAAGAACGCGCGCCCAACCGACTGATCCACACCGCCGCCACAATCACCGCCCCGCCCAGAAACAATCGCCCCAACGGCTCATGCTGATTCCAGATCAACAAATTCAGCAACAAGCCCACCGGCACATGCAGATTGTTCATCACCGCCAGCGTGCCCCCGCTGACCAAGCATGCGCCCTTGTTCCACCAATACAGCCCTAACGCGGTACTGACCAACCCCAGGAACACCAGCACGCCCCACTGCAACGGTGCTTCGGGCAGGAAGTCGGCCTTGCCGAACACCAGGAACGCCGGCAACACCACCGCCAACGCCCCCAGGTAAAAGTAACCAAACCGTCGATAGTGCGGCAGATCGCTGGGATGACGCGCCACCAGGCGCCGGTACAGCACCTGTCCGGCGGCGTAGGTGAAGTTGGCCAATTGCAGCAGCAAAAAGCCCATGAAGAAATCCGGATTGACCTGATCCAGTCGGATCACCGCCGCGCCTGCCACCGCTACCAGCGCGGCCACCAGCGCCCAAGGATTGAAACGCCGGTTCAACGCGTCCTCGATCAGCGTCACATGCAACGGCGTAAGGATGGTGAACAGCAACACTTCCGGCACCGTCAACACCCGGAAACTCAAATACAAGCAGACGTAAGTCACACCAAACTGCAACGCGCCAATCAGCAACATCCCGCGCATGAACGCAGGCTCGACCGAACGCCAGCGCGTCAACGGGATAAATACCAGCCCAGCCAATAACACCCGCACCAGCACGGCAAAATAACTGTCGACGTGACCGGCGAGGTATTCGCCGATCAAGCTGAAGGAAAACGCCTGAATCAGGGTAACAACCAGTAAATAGCCCATGCTCGCCTCATCGTGAATGGGCGCGACCTTAGCGTTTTTTGATCCACGACGAAACTCAAGGCAAAAAAAAGCCCGACCTCGCTAAAGCGTCAGTCGGGCGGAGCACTCAGGAGCAACAAGTGCAAAGGGAGGTTCGGTACACGCACTTGAAGGGTTGCGTGACGCTATGAAAACACCGGGTGATTATCTGGCGATTAACACCTCAAGCGACCTGTGCCAACAGCGCCTTGGCATGGTTCAAGCCTTTTTCCTGGAAGTCGCCACCCAGATTCACCCCTTCGGCGTGAATGAACGCGACGTCATGGATACCGATAAACCCCATGACCTGACGCAAGTACGGTTCCTGGTGATCGCTGCTGGCTCCGGCATGAAGGCCACCACGGGCGGTCAACACGAAAGCGCGCTTGCCGGTGAGCAGCCCCTGAGGACCGGTGGCGGTGTATTTGAAGGTCACGCCGGCACGCAACACATGATCGAGCCAGGCCTTGAGCGTGCTGGGAATCGCGAAGTTGTACATCGGTGCCGCCATCACCAGTACATCGGCGGCCAACAGCTCAGCGGTCAATTCGTTGGAGCGCTCCAGGGAGGCCTGTTCACGCGCATTGCGCTGTTCCGCCGGCCTCATCCAGCCGCCCAGCAGGTCGGCGTCCAAATGTGGAACCGGGTTGACGGCCACATCACGCAAGGTGATCTGGTCGGTAGGATGAGCCGCTCGCCATTGGCTGATGAACTGCTCGGTCAGTTGGCGGGAAATCGAATCCTGCTGACGGGCACTGCTTTCGATGATCAGAACATTGGACATGGTTACGTAGGCTCCATCGGAGATTGCTGTAAGTCGATGGAGTGAAGGTTAAACAGAGCCCTTTCGATAAAAAAGCGTAAAAAACTGCTGTAACCCATCTATAAATTTGTTTATAAGCGGAGCACGGCACGCGGCCTTCTCCGCTCCGGCTTATTTGGGTTCGCAGGTCAGCTTGATGCGCATCTTGATAATGGAGCGACTGAACTTGACCGTGGTGTTGGTACTTTTACCCGCTGGAACCAGCACCTTGCGCACACGAGCCGGCTCCGGACCGTTGGTAAACGCGACCTTACACGTAGCGTCATTCGCGCCGTAGTTGCTGAGTTGAATGGAGCTGATATCGGCATCAACGTCAGAGGCGATGTAATCAATGCTGACACCTTTGATCGATTTGGACACATCGATGGGATAGGCAAACGCGCTCAACGGCAGCAGCGCCAGCAATACGCAACAGAATTTCTTCATTCGGCAGTCTCCAGTAAGGACTGCCAGCTTAGGACAAGAGGAGCTCATCTTGAAAGCGCCCCGCGTAACCCTTGATCAATGGCGCACACTGCAAGCCGTGGTCGACCACGGTGGCTTCGCCCAGGCGGCTGAAGTGTTGCACCGCTCGCAGTCCTCCGTGAGCTACACCGTGGCTCGCATGCAAGACCAGCTCGGCGTGCCGTTGTTGCGTATCGACGGACGCAAGGCCGTGCTCACCGAGGCCGGCGAAGTCCTGCTGCGGCGCTCGCGCCAGCTGGTTAAAAATGCCAGCCAGCTGGAAGACCTGGCGCACCATATGGAACAGGGTTGGGAAGCCGAAGTACGGCTGGTGGTCGATGCTGCCTATCCCAACGCCCGACTGGTGCGTGCCTTGAGCGCTTTCATGCCGCAAAGCCGCGGCTGCCGCGTACGCCTGCGTGAAGAAGTACTCTCCGGCGTCGAGGAACTGCTGATCGAGGGCGTGGCTGACCTTGCAATCAGTAGCTTCAGCATTCCCGGTTACCTGGGCACGGAGCTGAGCGACGTGGAGTTTATCGCCGTGGCCCATCCCGAACATACGCTGCACCGGCTCAACCGTGAATTGAGCTTCCAGGACCTGGAAAGCCAGATGCAAGTCGTGATCCGTGACTCCGGCCGACAACAACCACGAGACGTCGGCTGGCTGGGGGCGGAACAACGCTGGACCGTCGGCAGCCTGGCCACCGCCGCGGCCTTCGTCGGCAGCGGCCTGGGGTTTGCGTGGCTGCCCCGGCACATGGTCGAGCGTGAACTCAAGGAGGGCGTGCTCAAGCAATTGCCCTTGGAGCAAGGTGGCAGCCGCCATCCGACCTTCTACCTGTTCTCAAACAAGGACAAACCCCTGGGTCCGGCCACGCAGATTCTCGTGGAACTGCTGCGTACCTTTGACACCGCCCCGCTGGACGCACCCTTTGCCGCACCGCAGCAAGCCTGACACGGAGGTCACCGATGGCCTATTTCGAACATGAAGGTTGCACCCTGCATTACGAGGAATATGGCCACGGCGTGCCGCTTATCCTGATCCACGGCCTGGGCTCGAGTTGCCAGGATTGGGAGCTGCAGGTGCCGGTGCTGGCGAAGCACTATCATCTGGTCGTGGTGGACATACGCGGCCACGGTCGCTCCGACAAGCCCCGTGAGCGCTACAGTATCGAAGGATTCAGCGCCGATTTGCTGGCGCTGATCGAGCACCTGCGCCTGGAGCCAGCCCACGTGGTGGGTTTGTCCCTGGGCGGCATGATTGCCTTTCAACTGGCGGTGGATCAGCCGCACTTGCTCAGAAGCCTGTGCATCGTCAACAGCGCACCGCAGGTCAAGGTCCGCACCGCCAGCGATTATTGGCAATGGGCCAAACGCTGGAGCCTGGCACGGATACTCAGCCTGGACACCATCGGCAAGGCGTTGAGCAACAGGCTGTTTCCCGCGCCCGAACAGGCGGATCTGCGGCGCAAGATGACCGCGCGCTGGGCAAAAAATGACAAACATGCTTACCTCGCCAGCTTCGATGCGATCGTGGGCTGGGGCGTGCAGGAACGACTTTCGAGGATCACCTGTCCAACCCTGGTCATCAGCGCCGACCATGACTACACCCCGGTGGCACAGAAAGAAATCTATGTAAAACTGCTGCCCGATGCGCAACTGGTGGTGATCGAGAACTCCCGCCACGCAACGCCCCTGGATCAACCCGAAGTCTTTAACACCACCCTGCTCGACTTTCTGAAGAACGTCGAAACCACTACCCAGGATCATTGACCCATGCTGAAAAAAATCGCGTTTTTTGCCGGTTCCGTTCTGTTTGCTGCCAACCTGATGGCGGCCGAGCCTGCCAAGGCGCCCCATGTATTGATCTCCACCACCAACGGTGACATCGAAATTGAACTGGATCCGGTCAAGGCGCCGATCAGTACCAAGAACTTTCTCGCCTATGTCGACAAAGGTTTCTACACCAACACCATTTTCCACCGGGTGATCCCTGGTTTCATGGTGCAGGGCGGTGGTTTTACCCAGCAGATGTCGCAAAAAACCACCGATAAGGCGATCAAGAACGAAGCCAGCAACGGCTTGCATAACGTGCGCGGGACGCTGTCGATGGCGCGCACCTCGAATCCGGACTCGGCCACCAGCCAGTTTTTCATCAACGTGGCCGACAACGCCTTTCTTGATCCGGGTCGCGATGCCGGTTACGCCGTGTTCGCAAAAGTCGTCAAAGGCATGGACGTGGTCGACATCATCGTCAACTCGCAAACCACCACCAAACAAGGCATGCAAAACGTGCCGATCGATCCGGTCCTGATCAAGTCGGCCAAGCGCATCGACTGAGGTCCACCGGATGTCCCGCGCGGCGCTCACAAGGTACCGCGCGTATTTGAACAGGAGAGCCCGCGCCGCGGGCGTCAGACTCAATGCTCTATCGTCGTTTTGAACAACTGATCGATATCTTCCGCGACGCTCCCAGCGCGGCCCCTCCCGAAAAAGTCCTGCCCTTCTACCTCTATTACCTGCGCCAGGTGTGGCCGAGCTTCGCTGCGTTGCTGGTGGTGGGCTTGATCGGCGCGCTGATCGAAGTCGCTCTGTTCAGTTACCTGAGCCGCATCATCGACCTGGCACAGGGCACGCCACCCGCCAATTTCTTCGAACTGCATGCCAGCGAGCTGATCTGGATGGCCGTCGTCGCCTTGCTGTTGCGGCCCATTTTCGGCGCCTTGCATGACTTGCTGGTGCACCAGACCATCAGCCCCAGCATGACCAGCTTGATCCGCTGGCAGAATCACAGCTATGTGCTCAAGCAAAGCCTGAATTTTTTCCAGAACGATTTTGCCGGACGCATTGCCCAGCGCATCATGCAAACCGGTAACTCGCTGCGCGATTCGGCGGTGGCGGCGGTGGATGCCATCTGGCATGTGGCGATCTACGCCATCAGCTCCCTGGTGCTGTTCGCCGAAGCCGACTGGCGCCTGATGATTCCGCTGGTTTCGTGGATCATCTGCTACAGCCTGGCCCTGCGCTACTTCGTGCCACGAGTCAAGGCGCGCTCGGTGACGTCCTCTGAAGCCCGCTCCAAGCTGATGGGCCGGATTGTCGATGGCTACACCAACATCACCACCTTGAAGCTGTTCGCGCATACCCAGTCCGAACAGATTTACGCCCGTGAAGCCATCGTCGAACAGACCGAGAAAACCCAGTTGGCCAGCCGTATGGTCACCAGCATGGACGTAGTGATCACCACCCTGAACGGCCTGCTGATCGTCACCACGACCGGACTCGCCCTATGGTTGTGGACCCATTCACTGATCTCGGTCGGCGCCATCGCCCTGGCCACCGGGCTGGTGATCCGGATCGTCAACATGTCGGGCTGGATCATGTGGGTGGTCAACGGTATTTTCGAGAATATCGGCATCGTCCAGGATGGCCTGAAAACCATCGCCCAGCCTTTGGCGGTTATCGACCGCGAAAACGCCCCACGCCTGACGGTACCCCGTGGCGAGGTGCGTTTCGAGCAGGTGGATTTCCACTATGGCAAAAGCAGCGGGATCATCGGCGGCCTGGACCTGGTGATCAAGCCAGGGCAGAAAATCGGCCTGATCGGTCCGTCCGGCGCCGGCAAGTCGACGTTGGTCAATCTGCTGCTGCGCCTCTATGACCTGCAAGGCGGGCGGATTCTGATCGACGGCCAGAACATCGCCGAGGTGGCGCAGGAAAGCCTGCGCGAACGCATTGGCATGATCACCCAGGACACCTCGCTGCTGCACCGCTCAATCCGTGAAAATCTGCTGTATGGCAAACCGGACGCCAGCGATGAAGAACTCTGGGAAGCCATACACAAGGCCCGCGCCGACGAGTTCATCCCACTGCTTTGCGACGCCGAGGGCCGTACCGGCCTGGAGGCCCACGTAGGTGAACACGGGGTGAAACTTTCCGGTGGACAACGCCAGCGCATCGCAATCGCCCGTGTGTTACTCAAGGACGCACCGATCCTGATCATGGACGAGGCCACCTCGGCGCTGGACTCTGAAGTCGAAGCGGCGATCCAGGAAAGCCTGGAAACCCTGATGCAGGGCAAGACCGTGATTGCCATCGCGCACCGGCTGTCCACGATTGCTCGAATGGACAGGTTGGTGGTGCTGGAAAAAGGCCAGATAGCCGAAAGTGGCAACCATGCCGAACTGCTCGCCCACCGAGGGTTGTACGCGCGTTTGTGGCAGCACCAGACCGGAGGTTTTGTCGGGATCGACTGATCCTTGCGCCTCGAAATACCGCCAATTCCGAACAATTCTGACAGTTTTCTCTATCTCACTGGTCTTGCATCAAAATTCTGCTGTACTGCAATCGGGGTCCAGGAGGGCCCTGACATCAGACTGCAGGGAAGCATCACCGACCGGTAAATTAGATAGAGCAATCTATTAAGGACGTATTCATGTCTTTGTTCAAACGTTCCGTCACGGAAGGTCTAGGTACGTTTTGGCTGGTGCTGGGGGGTTGCGGGAGTGCGGTATTAGCCGCAGCGTTCCCGGGTGTCGGAATTGGTCTACTGGGGGTTTCCCTGGCATTTGGACTGACGGTACTGACCATGGCGTTCGCCATCGGCCATATCAGCGGCTGTCATCTCAACCCGGCAGTCTCCGTGGGGTTGGTGGTGGGCGGGAGGTTTCCGGCCAGGGAGTTGCCAGCGTACATCGTGGCGCAAGTGATCGGCGGCGTGGTGGCCGCGGCATTGCTTTACTTCATTGCCAGCGGCAAACCGGGCTTCGAACTGGCCTCGGGGCTCGCCTCCAATGGTTATGGCGAGCACTCGCCCGGCGGATACTCCATGGCGGCAGGGTTTGTCACCGAGTTGGTAATGACCGCGATGTTCGTGCTGATCATTCTCGGTGCAACTGACCGTCGTGCACCTGCCGGCCTGGCACCGATTGCCATTGGCCTGGGGCTGACCCTGATCCACCTGGTTTCCATCCCCGTCACCAACACCTCGGTCAACCCGGCTCGCAGCACGGGGCCTGCGCTGATTGTCGGCGGCTGGGCGATCCAACAACTGTGGCTGTTCTGGCTCGCACCGATCCTTGGCGCGGTGATCGGCGGTATCACCTATCGTTGGCTGGGCAAAGAACAAGCAGCCTGAGTCAAGCGCGTTCAGCCCTGGCGATACGGCAGGGCTGAGCGCGCTTCTTCGGCATACGCCAGAACGCCCATTCGCTCGCGCTCGAGGAAATCCGCCACCGCCGTTTTCAGTCCCGGATGGCGCAAGTAATGCCAGGAACGGGTAATCACCGGTTCAAACCCGCGAATCAGCTTGTGCTCCCCCTGGGCGCCCGCATCGAAACGTTGCAAGCCATGCTCGATGGCATAGTCCATGCCTTGATAGAAACACGTTTCGAAATGCAGCCGGTCGAACTCGGCAAGACAGCCCCAGTAACGTCCATAAAAGCTCTTACCACCCACCAGGCTGAACGCCATCGCCACGGGCCGCGTCCCTTGTTTGGCCAGCACTACGCGGATGGCGTGCGGCATGCGCTCAGCCAACAGACTGAAGAACGCTCGGGTCAGGTAAGGCGCCTGCCGACGCACCGCGTAGGTGTTGGCGTAACAGGCGTAGACAAAATCCCACTGGGCCTCGCTCAGCTCGTGACCTTGCAACCATTCGAACTCGATCCCTTGCCCCGCCACCTGCTCGCGCTCCTTGCGCAGCTGTTTGCGCTTGCGTGAACTCAACGCATCGAGAAAATCCTGGAAGTCCCGATACCCACGGTTTTGCCAATGAAACTGGCAACCCAGGCGCTGTAGCCAATCCGCCTGTTGAGCCAGGGCGTCGTCGGTCAGGGCGTCCGTGAAATTGATATGGGCGCTGGAAAGCCCTTCGATTTCCAGGTAGCCGGGCAGGCTCTTGAGCAACTCGAAACCGTCCGCCGCACTCGCTGCCAACAGCCGTGGTCCGCTGACCGGGCTGAAAGGAACCGCCGTCAACAATTTTGGGTAGTAGTCGATGCCCGCACGCGCGCACGCATCGGCCCAGCCATGGTCGAAGACGTATTCGCCGTAGGAGTGCCATTTACGATAACTGGGCAATGCGGCAAGCAGCCGTCCGCCTTCGTAATGCAGCAAATGTTCCGGCTGCCAGCCCGATTGCGCACCGAGACTGGCACTGTCTTCAAGGGCGCTGAGGAAACCATGGCGTAGAAACGGCTGCTCCTCGGGAACCAATGCGTTCCATTCATCCGGCGCAATCTCGGAGAGCGTATTCAAGCGTTGTAACCGCATCCCAATCCTCGACAGTAAACGCGTGTTTGCGATGGTCGTTCATCGGGCCATTCTGACAGAACCCGAGGTACAGCGGTTTCCCGCGAGCCGCACGACTGCAGATAAAAAAAACCCCGCCAAATGGCGGGGCAAGCAAACGAGGAGCGCTTTAACGGATGAAGAAAGAGCGCGGCGTCACGCTATTACGACGTTCTTAGAACACGTACTGCACACGACCTACAACCGCATCACCGCTGTCATCACCGTTGGCATTGGTGATTTTGTCGGTGCTGGCCTTGACGTAGTTCAGGGATACCTTGACCGCCTCATTCGCGTACCAGTTCACACCGACGGTGTTCAGGCTGGCCTTGGCATCACCGACTTCGCGGGTAGCGCTGTTGGTCACGATGTTTTTGTCGTCAACACGCAGGTTGTCGTAGCGGTAGAACACTTCCCAGGCGCCGAACTGCTTGTTTTCGGGCTTGATGGTGTCGAACTTGCCGCCTTCGAGTTTGTAGGTGCGCGCTTCGCCAGTCAGGGTGTACGCCACCTGGCCGTAGAAACCACGGGCCTTGACGTCCTGGTAAGCGTCGCTGTCAGCCTTCATTTTGCGAGTCAGGTATTCAGCCTGCAGCGACAATGGGCCAGTGGCGAAAGCGAATTCACCGCCAAACACGGTGTCAGTGTCATACGCGCCGACTGCTGTCAGGTTGGAGGTCAGGCCAGTGCCGCCGCCAAAAGTGGCGCGGTTGCCGTTGGAGCCGGCATCGTTGCCGCCGCTGGTCGACACACCACGCACGCCGAGACGAGGACGGATCCGCGAGTCGAATGCCGCATCGCTCAAATCACGCACCGCCACATCCAGACCGAAGTGCAGGACGTTGCCGGCTTCATGCATCGGAGCGAACACCGCACGGCCGTTGAATTGCTTCACGCTTTTGCCGTCTTCGTCGTTGATGTCTTTGGAGGCGACGCTGGCGGACAGATAGGCCATGTCGGCAATTGTCGAGCTGACCTGGATGCCCAGGCCGTTTTCGTGGCCGTTTACCCAATCGGCGAGTTCATAAGCCGAGTTACGCTCGATGCCGGTTACCCACTTGGAACTGGTGGCTTTTTCCAGGCCGAAATCCGGGTCGAAACGACCGACACGGATGGTCACAGGCTTGAAGCCCACGTAGGACATGGAAGCTTCGCCGAAGTAACCGTCGTCAGAGTTGCCGGCGTTGTGGGAGAAATCGTAGCTGATCTGGTATTTGAAGTCCTTGTAGACGGTGCCGCCCAGTTCCAGGAAAGCGCGACGCATGTAGGCGGCGTCGGCGGAGTCACCGTTCTTGGTGTAGAAACCGTCAAATGAGCCGTAATCGGCCTGCAAGCGACCACCCAGCTTGAAGCTGAAGTTCTGGTCGGTAGTAGCAACCTCAAGGCCGCCCTTGGTTTTGACTACGATATCGGCGCCATCAGTAGTGACAGTACCAGCGAAAGCCTGGGCGGTAACGGCCAGGGCCAGGGCGCTGGCCGCGAAACCGGCGAAGTGCTTACGGATCATCGAAGAATTCCCCTAATTGGTGGTCTTTTACTTTGGAAAACACACGGGTTCAGGCCCGCTGGTGTTGGGAGGGGATCTTGGCGAGCGAATATTTCAGGCAAGTTGCCGAAACATAAATATTTTATTACAGGGGAACTTTCTTACAACCAACAGGAATAAGCCACAGACCACGGCCAGTCTGGGTTTCAGCATAAAAAGTGCTGAAAATGGCAGGTCATAGAATGTGAAAAAAACCTGAAAAAAAATAACTATTTATCCACCTGAAGGTTTTGAAGGACGCAAAAAGCCCGCGTCCGGCAGCGGCGCAGGCTTGGAATAGTCGTCGGAGTTTCAGGGCTGACGGTAATGCCGTTCAGTTACCTCTGTGGCGAGGGGGCTTGTCCCCCGCTGGGCTGCGCAGCAGCCCCTAAACCTGCACCCGGTTTTACCGGACGAACGGGGGCGGCCTTTTTGGGGCTGCTGCGCAGCCCAGCGGGGGACAAGCCCCCTCGCCACAGAACAAGTCCCCTAGCCACAGGATAAGCCGCCTCGCCAGGGGATGGTGTTTGCCCCGCAACCGGCTTAACTGAACGGCGTTAGGGCTTGCGGGCGTGCTCGGCAGCCAACCGCTCGACGAGTTCGTCGATCTCGGCCATCGGGGGCTCGGGCATGACGCGCAGCGTAGCCTGCACCAGGCGCATCTGGCGGATAAAGCGTCGGCAATTAGGGCAGAACATCAAGTGATGGCGCATCAACAGACGGTCACCAAAGGACAACTGCCCGTCGAGGTAGTCGCTGGAAAGCGCCACTTGTTCTCTACACGTCAACATTCGCCGGTTTCCTCAAAATGCTCCACCGTGGCGAAGACTTTAAGCCGTGCCCGATGCAAGAGCACCCGAACATTGGAGAGCGATATCTGCAGAAGATTACAAATTTCTTCCAGCTCCAACCCCTGGCGTTCTCGCAACAACAGCACGCTGCTTTGCAGTTCGGACAAGCTCAACAGCGTGTGCTCCAGGCATTCACGCAACTCACCTGCGGTCAGCAGCGCCTCCGGGGTGTCCTCGTGCCAGGCGAACGGGGCGACCAGCCAGTGGCCGTCACTCGCCGAAAACCGTTCATCGCCGACGCTCCCATGGGGCGCCGGCAAGTCATCCAGCAACACTTCGCGGCGGTTTTGCTTGTAGCGGCCCTTGGCCGAATTGGCAGTGATGGTCAGCAGCCAGGTCTTGAGGCTGGAGCGGCCTTCGAACGCTGCCAGGTTGCGCACCACCGAGAGCCAGGCGTCTTGTACCACTTCGTCGGCATGACGCTGGCCCACGATGGCGTAAGCCACGGCACGCATGGCGCTCTGGTAAGTGGTGAGCAACTCTTTGTAGGCCTGCTGCTCACCCTTGAGCAGGCGTTCAAGCAACTGCGTGTCGTCCGCTGCGGCCATTCAAACCTCGATTTTTCAGGGGCGGTGTGTTTAGCGTTTGCGCAGAATCACACTGCCAATCGAATACCCGGCACCAAACGAGCTGAGTACCGCGACCGCCCCTTTGGGCAAGTCGTCCTGATAGGTATGGAAAGCAATCACCGAACCTGCCGAGCTGGTGTTGGCGTACGTATCGAGAATCACCGGAGCCTCTTCCACCTCGGCTTCACGACCCAGCAGTTTCTTGACGATCAGGTGGTTCATGCTCAAGTTGGCCTGGTGCAGCCAGAAGCGCTTCACGTCGGTGACACTCAACTGGTTTTCAAGCAGATGCTGGCCGATCAACTCGGCAACCATCGGACAGACATCGCGGAAAACCTTGCGGCCTTCTTGCACGAAAAGCTTGTCCGACGCACCAATGCCCTCTTCCGCCGCGCGATTGAGGAAACCAAAATTGTTGCGGATGTTATTGGAGAACTTGGTCAACAGCTTGGTGCTGACGATATCGAACTGATACTCGGAGGTGGCCAGGTCAGCCCGCTCGAGAATCACCGCCGTCGCCGCATCGCCGAAGATGAAGTGGCTGTCACGATCACGGAAGTTCAAGTGACCGGTGCAAATCTCCGGGTTGACCATCAGGATCGCCCGGGCCTGGCCCAGTTGAATGCTGTTGCAGGCGTTCTGGATACCGAACGTGGCCGAGGAGCACGCGACGTTCATGTCGAAGCCGAAACCCTGAATCCCGAGGGCTTCCTGGACTTCGATGGCAATGGCCGGATAGGCCCGCTGCAGGTTGGAACAGGCGACAATCACGCCGTCGATATCGGCGGCGGTCTTGCCGGCGCGCTGCAAGGCTTGCTCGGCTGCGCCCACCGCCATCTGGCAAAGGATCGACCACTCGTCATTGGAGCGCTCGGGAAGGCGCGGAGTCATGCGCTGCGGGTCGAGAATGCCCTCCTTGTCCATGACAAAGCGGCTCTTGATGCCCGATGCCTTTTCGATAAAGGCTGCGCTGGATTCGGTCAACGCCTGAACGTCGCCCTGCTCGATGGCCACCGCATGGTCGGCATTGAACTGTTGGACGTAAGCATTGAAAGACTGCACCAGCTCTTCGTTGGAAATGCTGTTGGCCGGGGTGTACAGGCCAGTGCCGCTGATGACGACGTTATGCACGGTCGTTCCTCTAAATCTGTTCAGGCAGAAAGTATTGGCACTGCCGTACCAAACCGTAAATGCTCGAGCGCGCATCGCGGGCATCAAGCGGGAAACGCTGTATTGCGTTGCGTCGAGGCTGATACAGCCAATCTAGACGTTCCACGCATTTATAGCCGCGAAGTTTGCCATAAACCGCGGATTTTGGCGCCTTTTACCCATGCACTTCACCCGCTGAGCCGGCTCAGGCTTCCACTTGGCTCCACTGCTTGCTCAAACGCTTATCGGAGATCGGCACCTTGGTACCCAACTGCTGGGCAAACAACGACACCCGATACTCCTCCAGCCACCAGCGGTACAGCTCCAGTTGCGGATCGCGCTTGCCTTCCTGCGCATGCTTGTTCAGGCGCGTCTGGTACTGGCTCCACAGGCCGCTCAACTCGGTGCTCCAGACCCGGTCTTTCTGCACCTGTCCCGGCAGTTTCTCTAGACGCAGCTCAATGGCCTTGAGGTAACGCGGCAATTCCTTGAACCACTGCGCGGGCGTTTCGCGTACGAAACCTGGGTAGACCAGATTGCTCAACTGCTGCTTGATATCGTTCAACGCCACGGCCTGGGCCAGGTCGATCTTGCCTTTGAAGCGTTTTTGCAAGCCGTGCCACAGCTTCAGCACCTCCAGGGTCAACCGCGCCAGGCGCTCGGCATGTTCGGTCCAACCGCCGCGCTTGCGCTCGGCCAACGCGGCCAGGCCCGAGCCATCACGCGGCAGGCTGGCCTCGCCTTCCAGTATGCAATTGTCGAGACTGGCCAGCAGAATGTCTTCCACCAGCGCATCGATGCGTCCCAGTTCACGGTACATCAGCCCAAGCTCGGTCAAGCCAGGCAACTTGCCGCGCAGGAACTTTGCCGGCTCGGCCAATTGCTGCATCAACAGGCGCTGCAAGGCCCGACGATGCTGGAATTCGGCTTCGGCGGCCGTAGAGAACCGCCCTTCCTTGACCGTGCCGTTTTCTTCGATCAGCGCCGGGTAGACTGTCATCGACAGCCCGGCAATATTTTGTTGAGTCTTCTCGGCCACCGCCGCGAACACCTTGGCTTCCACCGGCTGCTGGCTTTTCGCGGTTTGTGGCACGGCCAGCGCGGCCTGGCTGGCTTCAACGAAACGCGCGGTCAATTGCGCCAGGTCACGGCCCTCACCGAGGAACTTGCCCTGGGCGTCAACCACTTCCAGATTCATCTTCAGGTGACTTTCCACCTGCTGTGCAGCCTCGGCCCAGGCCTCGTCACTGACCCGCGCGCCGGTCATGCGCAACAGCTCGCGCCCCAGCGCCTGGGGCAGCGAGCCCTGGGCGAATTCGATGCGTTGCAGCGCGGCCTTGACGAAGTCCGGCACCGGCACGAAGTTCTTGCGCAACGCCTTGGGCAGGTTACGCACCAGGGCGATGCACTTGGCTTCGATCAGCCCCGGCACCAGCCACTCCAGACGCTCGGCGGGCAGCGCCGGCAACAGCGGCGCCGGCACGCGCACGGTCACGCCGTCGCGGGGATGGTTGGGTTCGAAGTGGTAACTCAAGGACAGGGCCAGGTCACCCAGGTGCAAGGTGTCCGGATAATGCGCGGCGGTGACCTCGCTGGCTTCCCGGGCCAGCACGTCTTCCTCGCGCATGATCAGCAGTTGCGGGTTCTTCTGGCTGTTGACCTTGTACCAACTGTCGAAAGTCGCCGTCTGGTGAATCTCCGCCGGCAGACGTGCGTCGTAGAACGCATACAGGGTTTCTTCATCAGCCAGGATGTCGCGACGGCGGGCCTTGGCTTCCAGTTCGTCGAGCTGCTCCAACAGCTGTTTATTCGCCGCGAGGCACTTGGCGCGCGATTGAATCTCACCACGTACCAGCCCTTCGCGGATAAACAGCTCACGCGAGACCAGCGGATCCACCGGCCCGTAATGCACCGGCCGGCGACCGACCACAATCAGCCCAAACAGAGTGATCTGCTCAAACGCCACCACCTGGCCGCGCTTCTTCTCCCAATGGGGTTCGAAGTGGTTTTTCTTAATCAGGTGACCCGCCAGCGGTTCGATCCAGTCGGCATCGATCTTCGCCACCATGCGCGCATACAGCTTGGTGGTTTCCACCAGTTCGGCGGTCATCAACCATTGCGGGCGCTTCTTGCCAATCCCCGACGACGGATGAATCCAGAAGCGCCGTTGACGCGCGCCGAGGTAATCGCCGTCCTCGGTCTTCTGGCCAATCTGACTCAGCAGGCCGGAAAGCACCGCCTTGTGCAGTTTCGGAAAATCCGCGGGCTCTTTGTTGACGCTCAACTGCATGTCGCGACAGATCAAGCTCAACTGCCGATGAGAATCGCGCCACTCGCGCAAGCGCAGGTAGTTCAGGAAGTTCTTGCGACACCAGTTACGCAGCGGGCTGGCGGTCAATTCCTGACGCTGCTCTTCAAAGCCACGCCACAGATTGACCAGGCCGGCGAAGTCCGAATCCGGGTCCTTCCATTGTGCGTGAGCCTGGTCGGCCGCTTGTTGGCGCTCCGGAGGACGCTCGCGGGGATCCTGGATCGACATCGCGCTGGCGACGATCAACACCTCCTGCAAACTGCCGAGTTTTGCCGCCTCCAGCAACATGCGGCCCATGCGCGGATCCACCGGCAGGCGTGCCAACTGGCGGCCCAGCGGGGTCAACTGGCTATTGCGATCCACCGCGGACAGCTCTTGCAGCAGATTAAAACCGTCGCTGATGGCCTTGCCATCCGGCGGTTCGATAAACGGGAAATCAGTGATCTCGCCCAGGCGCAGGTGCAACATTTGCAGGATCACCGCCGCGAGGTTGGTGCGCAGGATTTCCGGGTCGGTAAATTCCGGACGCCCGATGAAATCCTCTTCGCTGTACAAGCGCACGCAGATACCCGGCTCGACCCGGCCACAGCGGCCTTTACGCTGATTCGCGCTGGCCTGGGAGACCGCTTCGATGGGCAGGCGCTGGACCTTGGCACGGTAGCTGTAACGGCTGATGCGCGCGGTTCCGCTGTCGATCACATAGCGAATGCCCGGCACCGTCAGCGAGGTTTCCGCGACGTTGGTGGCCAGCACCACGCGGCGTCCCGGATGCGACTGGAAAATGCGCTGCTGTTCGGCCGGCGACAAGCGCGCGTACAGCGGCAAAATCTCGGTGTGCTTGAGCTGGGCCTTGCGCAACATGTCCGCGGCGTCGCGAATCTCGCGCTCACCGGGCAGGAACACCAGCACATCGCCGGGGCTCTTGCGCTCGCTGCGTTCGAAGGCCGCGATTTCATCCAGGGTCGCGAGAATCGCCTGATCCACCGTCAAGTCGTCCTCGACGCGGTTGCCCTCCTCGTCCTGCTCCAGCGTCAGCGGCCGATACCAGGTTTCCACGGGGAAGGTACGACCCGAGACTTCGACAATCGGCGCATCGTCGAAGTGCTTGGAAAAGCGTTCCAGATCGATGGTGGCCGAGGTGATGATGACCTTCAGGTCGGGGCGCCGTGGCAGCAGGGTTTTCAGGTAACCCAACAGGAAGTCGATGTTGAGGCTGCGCTCGTGGGCCTCGTCGACGATGATCGTGTCGTAGCGCTCGAGGTAGCGATCGTTCTGGGTTTCCGCGAGCAGGATGCCATCGGTCATCAGCTTGATCAGGGTGTTGCCGTCACTCTGGTCCTCGAAACGCACCTGATAACCGACCAGCGCGCCCAGCGGCGTGGCCAACTCTTCAGCGACCCGGCTCGCCACACTGCGCGCGGCAATCCGCCGGGGTTGGGTATGACCGATCAGCCCATATTGGCCGCGACCGATCTCCAGGCAGATCTTCGGCAACTGCGTGGTTTTACCCGAACCGGTCTCGCCGGCAATGATCAGCACCTGATGTTTGAGCAGCGCGGCTTTGATTTCATCGCGCTTGGCGGCGATGGGCAAGCTGTCATCGTAGCGAATCGACGGAACGCTGGCGCGTCGCGCAGTGACCTGGGCGCAAGACGCCTGCATGCGCGCCACCCACTGAGCAAGCTTGTCCTCATCAGGCTTCTTGCGCAGTTCGAGCAACTGCCGACGCAGGCGATGGCGGTCAGCGAGCATGGCGTGGTCGAGATTCTTCAGCAGTTGGTCGATAGCGGGTGCTTGGTCAGTCATCAGGTACAGAACGATCGTCTAATTAAAAGCGGGGGCGGATTGTCGCAGAAAACCATCGGCAAGCGCGTCCCTCATTCGTTTTCCAGGCCCTTGCGCCGGTACGGAAACACATCGATCACTTTCCCCGCCCGGATAGCGTCCTGCAGACCCTTCCAGTAATCGGCGTTGTACAACTCGCCATGCAACTCATTGAACAAGCGTCTTTGACCGGCATCGGCAAACAGGAACGGCGGGAATTCTTCGGGAAACACATCCAGCGGCCCAATCGAATACCACGGCTCCGAGGCCATTTCATCTTCCGGTGTGCGCGGCGTCGGGATGTGCCGGAAGTTGGCTTCGGTCAGGAAACAGATTTCATCATAGTCATAGAACACCACGCGCCCATGCCGGGTCACACCAAAGTTCTTCAGCAGCATGTCGCCGGGGAAAATATTCGCCGCCGCCAGTTGCTTGATCGCCAGGCCATAATCTTCCAGCGCTTCGCGCACCTGGGCCTCGCTGGCGTTTTCCAGATACAGGTTGAGCGGAGTCATGCGACGCTCGGTCCAGCAGTGGCGGATCAGCACGCTATCGCCCTCCACTTCGACCGTCCCGGCCGCTACTTCGAGCAATTCCGCCAGGCATGCGGGCTCGAACTTGCTCAGGGGAAAGCGGAAGTCCGCGAACTCCTGGGTATCGGCCATGCGCCCGACGCGGTCAACACTTTTCACCAGCCGGTACTTCTCGATCACCGTGGCGCGGTTGACGTTTTTCGAGGGTGAAAAACGGTCCTTGATGATCTTGAATACCGTATTGAAACCCGGCAGCGTAAACACGCTCATGACCATGCCGCGCACACCGGGGGCCATGATGAACTGGTCGTCGGTGGTCGCCAGATGATTGATCAAGGAACGATAGAATTCAGACTTGCCGTGCTTGTAGAAACCGATCGAGGTGTACAGCTCGGCGATATGCTTGCCCGGCAGGATGCGCTTGAGAAAGCCGATGAATTCCGCCGGCACCGGTACATCCACCATGAAATAGGAACGGGTGAAGGAAAAGATGATCGAGACCTCGGCTTCGTCGGTGATCAGCGCATCGATCTGGATGCCTCGCCCTTCGCGGTGCAGCAATGGAATCACCAGCGGCCATTGCTCATCCCGGGTGTAAAGACGCCCCACCAGATAGGCACCCTTGTTGCGATAGAGCACCGAGGAAAACAGCTCGACATTCAGTTGCGGGTCCTTGCACACCCAATCCGGCAGGTTTTCGCGCAACTGCGCCTCCAAACGGCGCAGATCAGCGGCCAGGTCGGCGTAGGGCTCACTGAAACGGTAGTCGCTGAATACCTGCTCCAACATCTCCGCCAGTTTGCCCTGGGGTTTGTAGCTGCGGGTTTGCGCGGCACGGGCACGACGCAGGCTTGGGCGAGTGGTGTGGATGAACATGCAGCCGTCGCTGATCAAGTCATGGCTGAACAGCCCGCAAAAGATCGAGTTGTACCAGGTCTCTGACAGCTCATCGTCGAAACGCAGGTCGATCAGGCTGATATAGGCGCTTTTGACCAACGGCCAGGATTGGATCTCGAGCAATGTGTCATCGGCGAAGGAGCCACGTAGACGTGCGCTGACCTCACCGACCTTGTCTTCGTACAGGTTGATGCGCGCTGCCGACGCAGCCTGTGCCTCTTGCCATTGAGCCTTTTCGAAACGCTCGCGGGCGCCATCGGTGATCTGGCGAAAATGCTCGCGGTAATCGTCAAAGCCACCGAGGATCATCGTGGCAATGGACTGCGCGGCGTCGATGGCAGGCGTTTGCTGCGGCATGGCGGAGACCTCTGCGGGCATTCGGAAGACCTGAGCTTAGCCAGTGTCTGGAAGCAGGAGAAGTGCAATTTGCTGCGCCTCGTCTGGCAGTGGGCTTCAGTGCGCGGGTGACTGGTTTTATCCGCTCAATGATGCATTAAGGATTGTGTCGGGCTGGGTCGCTAAGCAACACTCTTGCCTTGAAAAAAGGAGTTGTCCGTGAGACCTGTCGACACGCTGTATCTGGTGGCACTGGCCGCCATCTGGGGCGCGAGCTTTTTGTTCATGCGAATTATCGCGCCGGAAATCGGCACGCTTCCTACCGCGTTTTTCCGGGTATCGATTGCCGCCGCTGGGCTATTGGCGATCCTGGCCATGCTGCGCGTGCGCTGGGACTTTCAGGGCAAGTTCAAAACCGTTTTGCTACTGGGAGTCATCAACTCGGGGATTCCCGCCACCATGTATTCGGTCGCGGCCCAAGTGTTGCCGGCGGGTTACTCGGCGATCTTCAATGCAACCACTCCCTTGATGGGAGTGTTGATCGGCGGGCTGTTTTTCCATGAGCGGCTGACTCCGTCAAAGGTTGCCGGCGTCTGCCTGGGATTGTTCGGTGTCGGCATCCTGACCCGCGCCGGACCGGTGGCATTCGACCTGGAACTGCTGATGGGCGCCCTCGCCTGCCTGCTGGCCACCACTTGCTACGGCTTTGCCGGATTCCTCGCCAGGCGTTGGCTCGACCAACAAGGCGGACTCGACAGCCGCTTGTCAGCGTTGGGCAGCATGCTGGGCGCCACCTTGTTTCTGTTGCCGTGGTTCGGCTGGAGCGCGATCAGCCAGCCACCCGCCAGTTGGGGCGGCTGGAACGTATGGTTATCGCTGCTGGGCCTGGGGCTGCTGTGTACGGCGCTGGCCTACATCTTGTACTTCCGTTTGCTGACGTCGATCGGACCGGTGAAGTCGATGGCAGTCACCTTCCTGATTCCGCCGTTCGGCGTGTTGTGGGGCGCGCTGCTGCTGGATGAGCCACTGTCCATGGCGCACCTGTATGGCGGGATGTTGATCGCGGGGGCTTTGTGGTTGGTATTGCGGCCGGGGAAACTGGCAAAAGCCCTGTAGGCATAGATGGGCTGTTGTGGCGAGCGGGCTTGCCCCGCGTTGGGTTGCGAAGCAGCCCCAGTAAGCCGAATGCACTGCCTCAGATATTCCGTAGTGGCTGGTTTTGGGGCTGCTCCGCAACCCAACGCGGGGCAAGCCCGCTCGCCACAAGGAAATTCGTCAGTTTCTGCGTAGGCACTTATGCCCTGTAGGAGAGGTTTCCCACAGGGCATGCCCCATCAGTTTTTACGGAATACGAACATCAAACCGACGATGATCAAACCCATCCCCGCCATGCTCAGCATCGCCAGGCGATTGCCAAAGATCAGGTAGTCCATCACCGCCGTCACCGCCGGCACCAGATAAAACAGACTGGTGACGTTCACCAGATTGCCGCGGGCGATCAGGCGATACAGCAGCAGCGTAGCCAGCAGCGACACCACCAGCCCCATCCACAAAACCGGCAGGTAAAAACCCGCACTGTGCTCGATATGAAAGGGCTGAAACGGCACGAACACCGAACACAGCAACAAGCCCGCCAGGTATTGCACGGGCAGTGTGCCCAACGGGTTTTCGCTAATGCGTTTCTGCATGATCGAGCCCAAGGTCATACTCGCCAGCGCCAGCAAGCCGAAGAGCACCCCGGCCAGCGACATGCCCGACACGCCGATGCCCTGATAGACCACCATGATTAAACCCACCAACCCAAGCACCAGGCCAGACATTCGGCGCCAGGAACGCTGGCGCTCCACCAGCACCACCGTGAGGATCGGTTGTACGCCCATGATGGTCGCCATGACACCGGGAGTCACCTTCAGGTCGAGCGCCAACAGATAGAAAATCTGATACGCCCCCAACAGCACCAGACCCGTAGCGATGGCATAGCGCATCGGTTGGCCCGGACGCGGCAATTTGAGCTTGAGGACGGGCACCAGAATCACCAGGCCGGCCAGGGCAATGGCAAAACGGATCAGCAGAAAAGCAAAGGGTGAAGCGTGGGCCAGGCCCAACTTGGAGAAAATCGCCCCGCTGCTCCACAGCAAGACAAACAGGCTCGTCGAGGCCGCCGCGGTCACGGATTGTTTTGAAATAACAGACATGATTACCACCTGTAATCAGGCAAAAGCCAACTCAGTCGAAGCTGAAATTCAGTAAATTGTGTTCAGGCGGGCACTGCGGACCAGCGATAGCTGATCAGCCCGAAATGCCGACACCCGGCGGTGATACGACTGCGTACACCGGCGTGCTACTGACAGGTGGGGGGTAATGACTGATCTGCACAGGCTGCTGAGCCGCACACGGCACGACGCCAGCGTTGACCGCTGAATCGACTACCGCTATGCGCTGGGAAGCTGGCATGGGCTGATCTTTTTGAAGGGAGAAGAAAAGTGTCGTGAAACACCTGTCGCGGACTATAACCAGCAGGTGACACGGTTTGCAATGGTTTTGCCAGAAGGCCAGTAGGGACAGCTATCGGCTAAGTACCTGGACTTCGAAACACTCGCCACTTGAGCTCAAGAGAAAAAGTCATCGGTGACATAAAAAAAACCGCTCAGCGAGCGGTTTTCCGGGCCGGGCAAGCACCTCAGCCAAACAACCATTTCCACAACAGCACCAACACCAGCACCGCCAGCACCGGCCGCATAACGCGATAGGCTTTCGGGTGCTTGCGCTTCCACTGTTTGACCACGCCGCTGACGCTGTCGCTGAAACGCTTGCTCGAGGCATAGATCTGATTGATTCCGCCAACGCGCTCGTCATCCAGGTTTTGCGGAGCGGTTGCACGCCCCAATTGGGCACTGATCCACCGGTTGATACGGGTCATCAAGGAGTTGCTCAGCGGCCGCTCAATATCGCAGAACAGAATCACCCGGGTTTTCTCGGTCTCGTTTTTCACCCAGTGCACGTAGGTTTCATCGAACATCACGTCTTCGCCATCGCGCCAGGCATAGATCTGACCATCGACGAAGATCCGGCAATCGTCAGAGTTAGGCGTCGACAAACCCAAGTGATAGCGCAGGGAGCCGGCAAAGGGATCGCGGTGCGGGTTGAGGTGACTGCCACCGGGCAACAGCGCAAACATCGCGCCCTTGACGTTAGGGATACTGCTGACCAGCGCCACGGTTTTCGGGCACAGCTGTTCGGCCGAAGGCAACGGTTTGTCGTACCACTTCAGGTAAAAACGCTTCCAGCCTTTTTTGAAGAATGAGCCGAAACCGGCATCATTGTTGTTCTCGGCGGCGCGGATATAACCTTCGTCGAACAAGTGCATGGCCTCGTCGCGAATCACCTCCCAGTTGTCCTTGAGAACATCCAGCTCGGGAAACTTGCTGCGGTCCAGGTAGGGTTTGGACGGCACGCCGGAAAACAGATACATCAGCGCGTTATACGGGGCGAACAGCGCCGAATGATTGACGAACTGACGCAACACCGGCAAACGCGCCTTGCCGCGCAAATGCACGTAAAGCGTGCTGCCGATAAACAGCAACAACACCGACAGCTTGGCGGCCAAAGAAAAGCTCATGCAACAACTCCTGAAAATGGGTGCCTGGACAGTCACTTCCCATCAACGGGAAACCAGACGTAGCAGCCGGCCATCATAAACACTCATAGCCTTGGGAAAAACCCGCGCCCCTCCAACAATCAGTTTAAATCCAGCGCGAGGGCGGGCCAATTATGCATAGGCCACGCGCCATCGCGCTGATTTGCGTCAAACCTGGTTTTCCTGGTCGGTAAACAAATCACTGAACAGCATGCTCGACAAATAGCGCTCACCGGAATCCGGCAGCACCACGACAATGGTCTTGCCCTGCATTTCCGGCTTCTGTGCCAGGCGCACCGCCACGGCCATCGCCGCGCCGCAGGAGATACCACTAAGAATTCCCTCTTCCTGCATCAGACGCAGGGCCATCGCCTTGGATTCCTCATCGCTGACCAACTCCACCCGGTCCACCATCGACAGGTCGAGGTTTTTCGGCACAAAACCGGCGCCGATTCCCTGGATCTTGTGCGGGCTGGGCTTGATTTCCTCACCGGCCAACGCCTGGGTAATCACCGGTGAACTGATGGGCTCCACGGCCACTGAGAGAATCGGCTTGCCCTGAGTATGCTTGATATAGCGCGACACGCCCGTAAGCGTGCCACCGGTGCCGACCCCCGCCACCAGCACATCCACCGCGCCATCGGTGTCGTTCCAGATTTCCGGGCCGGTGGTTTTTTCATGAATCGCCGGGTTGGCCGGGTTATCGAACTGCGCCGGCATGAAGTACTTGGCCGGATCGCTGGCGAGGATTTCAGTGGCCTTTTCGATCGCCCCCTTCATCCCCTTGGCGGGTTCGGTCAGCACCAGCTCCGCTCCCAGGGCCTTGAGGACCTTGCGCCGCTCCAGGCTCATGGACGCCGGCATGGTCAGCATCAACTTGTAGCCACGGGCCGCGGCGACAAACGCCAGGCCGATGCCGGTGTTGCCCGAAGTGGGTTCGACAATGGTCATGCCGGACTTGAGTTTGCCACTGCTTTCAGCGTCCCAGATCATGTTCGCGCCAATCCGGCACTTCACCGAATAGCCCGGATTACGTCCCTCGATCTTGGCCAGAATGGTCACGCCACGCGGGGCAATACGGTTGATCTGAACCAGGGGCGTGTTACCGATGGAGTGCGCGTTGTCTGCAAAAATGCGGCTCATGGCGGGATCCTTAAGGCGGCGTTCAAGAAGGCAACAAGGGTATGCCTCGGACTTCAAGGCGTCTAGTCACTGGAACGTTGAGGCGACTTGGAGAGTCAATCGCCTACACGTTGGGAGGAGACTCTTATGAAACGTCGCTACAGTTGGCCGTTAGTGACCGTCGCCGGGCTAGTGGTCTTGCTTGTCATACTGAACATCGCCCTACCGTATCTGGTGCGCGACTACTTGAATGAAAAACTCGCCGACATGGGCGACTACCGGGGCCAGATCACCGATGTAGATCTGGCCCTGTGGCGCGGAGCCTATCGGATAAACGGCCTGCAGATCGTCAAGGTCGACGGCAAGGTCCCAGTGCCGTTCGTCGATGCGCCGCAGATCGACCTGGCCGTGAGCTGGCATTCGTTGTGGTACGACCAGGCGGTCGTGGCCGAGGTGCAATTCATCAAGCCTGAAGTGAATTTCGTCGACGGCGGCGCCAATAAGCAGGCCTCCCAGACAGGTCGCGGCACCGATTGGCGCGAACAGTTGGCCAAGCTCCTCCCCATCACCCTCAACGAAGTACGCATCAATGACGGAAAAATCACCTTCCGTAACTTCAGCTCAAAACCCCCGGTCAATATCGGCGCCACCGACGTCAACGCCAGCCTCTACAACCTGACAAACGTGGTGGATGTCGAGGGCAAGCGTGATGCACGTTTCGAGGGTAAAGCCCTGCTGCTCGGACATGCACCTCTCGAAGCCAGCGCCACCTTCGACCCGCTGAGCGATTTCGAAGACTTCGACTTCCGCTTGCGCGCCCGTGACATCCAACTCAAGCGCATGAATGACTTCGCCGCGGCCTATGGCAAATTCGACTTCAAAGCGGGTACCGGCGACGTAGTGATCGAAGCCCAGGCCGAGAATGCGCAGCTCACTGGCTACATCAAGCCGTTGCTGCGCGACGTCGAGGTATTCGACTGGCAGCAGGACGTGGAAGACAAGGACAAGGGGATTTTCCGCTCGATCTGGGAGGCGGTGGTGGGCGCCGGCGAAACGCTGCTGAAAAACCAGAGCAAAAACCAGTTTGCCACCCGCGTGGAATTGAGTGGCAGCGTGCATCAGCAAGATATCAGCGCGTTCCAGGCGTTTTTGCAGATTTTACGTAATGGTTTCATTCAGGCGTTCAACGCCCGTTATGAACAGCCCAAGCCCAGCGCGGAGTGAAAAGGCAATCCTGGTCAAGCAAGGCTGAACCACTGTGGCGAGGCTTGTCTGCGATAGGGCTTGATGGAGTAAGTCTGTGGCTAGGGGCTTGTCCTGTGGCGAGGGGGCTTGTCCCCCGTTGGGCTGCGCAGCAGCCCCAAAAACCAGCCGCTGAGGACTGCCTGATACACCGCATCCTTCTTTAATTGGGGCCGCTGCGCAGCCCAACGGGGGACAAGCCCCCTCGCCACAGACAAGCCTCCTCTCCACTGGATAGTGTTTGGCACGCGACTTTCTTAAATGAACAGCGTTGCAAGCACAGTTGAGCGTGACCGGCCATTCAGAGACTGAATAACCCGTCTGCGTTCACAGTCGCCGAGGCCACGCGGTATAGTCGGACATTGCTGATTTCGAGGAATAACCGATGAAGTTCGAAGGCACCCAGGCCTACGTTGCCACTGATGACCTGAAACTGGCCGTCAACGCCGCCATCACCCTGGAGCGCCCGTTGCTGGTCAAGGGCGAACCGGGCACGGGCAAGACCATGCTCGCCGAGCAACTGGCCGAATCCTTCGGTGCCAGATTGATCACCTGGCATATCAAGTCCACCACCAAAGCTCACCAGGGTTTGTACGAGTACGATGCGGTCAGCCGCCTGCGGGATTCGCAACTGGGCGTGGACAAGGTTCACGATGTGCGCAATTACCTGAAGAAAGGCAAGCTCTGGGAGGCGTTCGAGTCCGAGGAGCGGGTGATCCTGTTGATTGATGAGATCGACAAGGCCGATATCGAGTTCCCCAACGACCTGCTGCAAGAACTCGACAAGATGGAGTTCTACGTCTACGAAATCGACGAGACCATCAAGGCCAAGAAACGCCCGATCATCATCATTACCTCCAACAACGAGAAAGAACTGCCGGATGCGTTCCTGCGCCGCTGCTTCTTCCATTACATCGCCTTCCCCGATCGCACTACCCTGCAGAAAATCGTCGATGTGCATTACCCCGACATCAAGAAAGACCTGGTCAGCGAAGCACTCGACGTGTTTTTCGACGTGCGCAAGGTACCGGGCCTGAAGAAAAAACCCTCCACCTCCGAACTGGTCGATTGGCTCAAGCTGCTAATGGCCGACAACATCGGCGAAGCAGTGTTGCGCGAACGTGATCCGACCAAGGCCATCCCACCGCTGGCCGGCGCCCTGGTGAAGAACGAACAGGATGTGCAACTGCTTGAACGCCTGGCGTTCATGAGCCGTCGCGGCACTCGATAAGGACCTTGCCATGCTGCTCAACCTGTTCAACGAAATGCGCGCAGCCAAAGTGCCGGTCTCGGTGCGCGAACTGCTGGACTTGATCAACGCCCTGAAACAACGGGTGACCTTCGCCGACATGGATGAATTCTACTACTTGTCCCGGGCGATTCTGGTGAAGGACGAGCGCCATTTCGACAAGTTCGACCGGGCATTCGGTGCGTATTTCAAGGGTTTGGAAAAACTCGACGATCATTTGCAGGCGCTGATTCCCGAAGACTGGCTGCGCAAGGAGTTCGAGCGCTCGTTGAGTGATGAAGAGCGAGCGCAGATCCAGTCCCTCGGCGGCCTGGACGAACTGATCGAAGCATTCAAGAAACGTCTGGAAGAACAGAAGGAGCGCCACGCCGGCGGCAACAAGTGGATCGGCACCGGGGGCACCAGCCCGTTCGGCTCCGGCGGTTTCAACCCCGAAGGCATTCGCGTGGGGGATGCCGGCAAGCGCCAGGGCAAGGCGGTCAAAGTCTGGGACCAGCGCGAGTACAAGAACCTCGACGATTCGGTCGAACTCGGCACGCGCAATATCAAAGTGGCCCTGCGCCGCCTGCGCAAGTTTGCGCGCCAGGGCGCGGCGGAAGAGCTGGACATTGATGGCACCATCGACCACACCGCCCGCGACGCCGGCCTGCTGAATATCCAGATGCGCCCGGAACGGCGCAACACAGTCAAGCTGCTGTTGCTGTTCGATATCGGTGGCTCGATGGATGCCCATGTGAAGATCTGCGAGGAACTGTTTTCGGCCTGCAAGACCGAATTCAAACACTTGGAGTACTTTTACTTTCACAACTTCGTTTATGAGTCGGTGTGGAAGAACAACCTGCGCCGCACCTCCGAACGCACCTCGACCCAGGACTTGCTGCACAAGTACGGCGCCGACTACAAAGTGATCTTCATCGGCGACGCGGCGATGGCACCGTATGAAATCACCCAGGCGGGTGGCAGTGTCGAGCACTGGAACGAGGAGCCCGGGTATGTGTGGATGCAGCGCTTCATGGAGAAGTACAAGAAGTTGATCTGGATTAATCCGTATCCAAAAGATACGTGGGATTACACCTCGTCAACCAATATCGTACGGGACCTGATCGAGGACCAGATGTATCCGCTGACCTTGCGCGGGTTGGAAGAAGGCATGCGCTTTTTGTCCAAGTAGACGAGCTGTTTTCCGCTTGCGCCTGTAGGAGCGAGCTTGCTCGCGAAGGTCGTTAACCATGACGCGGGAAACCTGGCTCCCCGAGGCGCTCTCAGGTTTTTCGCGAGCAAGCTCGCTCCTACAGGGCTGTCAGCGATTGGAAAATCGCTGCATATACTCAAGGTGCTGACGATGCGCCGTTTCCTGCAGCACCGGCACCAGCCTGATCTTCTCTCCCGGCAAGCACTGCGCCAAGCGCGCCAGCGACAACGGCGTCACCGCCCCCAACCGCGGGTAACCGCCAATGGTCTGCCGATCGTTGAGCAACACAATCGGCTGCCCATCCGGCGGGACCTGGATCGCCCCCAGCGGGATACCTTCAGAAATCAACGACGGCCCTTGGTACTGCAACGGCGTCCCCAGCAAGCGCATGCCCATGCGGTCGGCGCGGCTGTCCAGCGTCCACTCGGTATTGAACGCATCAAACACGCTCTGCCCGCTGAATTGGCCGATCTGCGCCCCGAGAATCACCTCCAGTGATGCCCCGGACCGTAGATTCAACAAGCGCTCGACGGGTAATTCGCACAAGCCGTTGGCCGAACCTGAATACGCCAGACTCGCCCCCTCGGCCAATGCCCGCCCCCAACCGTCCAGCCCGCCCAACGCTTCGCGTCCGACGCTGGCGCAACTGCCCAGCACCTTGGGCGCATCAAAACCGCCCGGGGCTGCCAGATAAGCCCGCGCGCCACTGAACGGCCGGGTGAAACGCAAGCGCTGGCCCGTTTGCAGAATGAAACTACGCCCGGGGCTGATGGCGCGTTCGTCGATATAGGCACCCAGATCGGCACCGGCCAAAGCCAATATGCAATAGTCTTCGGCTTGGACAGTGAAACCGCCCAAGGTGATTTCCACCACCGGCGCATCCAGTGGATTACCCAGCAACCGATTGGCCCAGGACATCGAGACCCAATCCAGGGCGCCGCCCTGGGTTACGCCCAAATGCCTGACACCAAAACGTCCGGCATCCTGCAACAGGCACAGCGGTGTACTGGCCTCGATCAGCAAGCGGCTCATACCTGGGCCTCCAGCGGCGAATCATCGCCGCCCAGGTGGATGAACTCGGCGTGGTCGATGGCTTCGAAACGCACGCTGTCGCCTGGCTGCATCAGGCTGTAGCCGTCACGTTCACGGTCGAACAACTTGGCCGGGGTGCGGCCAATCAGGTTCCAGCCACCTGGGGACTCCAGTGGATAAGCAGCCGTTTGTCGCTCGGCAATCCCGACGCTGCCGGCAGCCACGCGTTTACGCGGGGTATTGAGACGCGGCGTGGCCAGGGTTGATTCCACCAACCCCATAAAAGCAAACCCGGGAGCAAAACCAAGGGCGAACACCTGATATTGATGCTGGCTGTGACGACGAATCACCTCGCTCACAGCAAGGCCGCTGCGCCGAGCCAGCAACGCCAACTCGGGGCCGACGCTCAGGTCATACCACACCGGCAGCACATGGCATTGCCCACTGCCCTGGGCTTCAGGCTGCAGCCCGTCGAGCGCCTCGGCGATCAGTTGCCGAGCCTCGCCTGGGCCTAGTACCGTCAGGTCGTAATGCACCATCAAGGTCGTGTAGGACGGCACAAGATCCACCAGCGCCGCGCCGAAACCGTCACGCAAGCGACGCGTCGCGGCGAGCATCCAAGGCATGTTGTCTTCAGCGATCACCTCAAACAGACGCACCATCAGGCTGTCGATGGCCACCACTTCAATCCGCGGTTTCATTGGGCCTTCAACGCCTCGCGGATACGTCGCACGGCCGCCACCGAACTGGCGTTATCACCATGTACACACAGAGTGTCTGCCTGTAGCCGCAACGCGCTGCCATCACTGGCGATGAGCGGTTCACCACGGGCGATGGTCAGGGCTTGCTGGAGGATGCTGTCCGGATCGTGATGCACCGCGCCCGGCAGTTGTCGCGACAGCAGATGCCCGGCGCTGTCATAAGCGCGATCGGCAAACGCTTCGAACCACAGCGTCACGCCAAACTCCTCGCCCAGCGCTTGCGCCGCACGGTTGTCACGGGTCGCCATCAGCATCAACGGCAAGCTTTTGTCGTAGGCGGCCACCGCCTGGATCACCGCACGCAGCTGTGCAGGATTGGCCATCATGTCGTTGTACATCGCACCATGGGGTTTAACGTAGCTGACCCGTGTCCCCTGGGCCCGGCAAATACCGTCGAGGGCGCCGATCTGGTAGTGCAACAGGTCCTGCAGTTCCTGGGGCGCATACGCCATGGAACGCCGACCGAACCCCGCCAGGTCTTGATACGCCGGGTGCGCGCCGACTTGCACGCCATGTTGCAAAGCCAGGCTGACGGTTTTGCGCATGATGCTCGGGTCGCCGGCATGGAAGCCGCAGGCGATATTGGCGCAGTCAATGAAGGGCATGACTTCGGCATCCAGACCCAAGGTCCAGTTGCCAAAACTCTCGCCGATGTCGCAATTCAGAAGCAGGCGGCTCACGGTGAAGACTCCTGTAGGCTTTATTTTTTTGTAGTGTGGGATCTTTTGCCAAGATCTCGCAACGCTGTTGTCGCCGGCCCCGCCGACGCTTATCGTGGGACAGCTCGATTTTTGGCGCGCAGTCGTCGTTGCGTCCAACTAATAAAAACCGATCCATGCATAAGAAAAAGTTGATTCCATGAATTTGAAGTTCCTCGAAACCTTCGTCTGGGTAGCTCGCCTCAAGAGTTTTCGCCTCACCGCGGAGAAGCTGTTCACCACCCAGGCCTCGATTTCCAGCCGCATCGCAGTACTGGAAGGCGAGTTGGGAGTGAAGCTGTTCCTGCGTGATTCCCGAGGCGTGAGCCTGACCCCGGACGGCGTGAAGGTGCTCGAGTATGCCGAGCAGATGATGAACACGCTGCAGGGGCTCAAGCAATCATTGGAAACCACCAGCAGCAAGGTCGGACGGATCCGTATCGGCGCGATGGATACCGTGATCCACACGTGGCTCAGTCCGCTGGTGACCGAACTGATGGATCATTTCCCTTTGGTGGAAATCGAGCTGGTCGCCGATACCGCGCTGAACCTCTGCGACCAGTTGCAAAAAGGCTTCCTCGATCTGATCCTGCAAACCGACCTGATGCGCCAGGAAACCGTGCGCAGCCTGGAACTGGGCAGCCACCCCATGGGCTGGATTGTCGCCAGCCATTCGATCTACAACCGTGACTACGCGTCCCTCGCCGACCTGGCTCAGGAGCGCATCATCACCTACTCGAAGAACTCCCATCCGCATCAGGACGTGCTGAGCCTGATGCAGGCCCACGGCGTGCCGGCCCCACGCATGAACTGCGTGAACTCGGTCTCGGCGATTACTCGTTTGCTGCGCGACGGGTTTGGCATCGGCGCACTGCCGCCGGTATTGGTCAGCGAGGAATTGGCACGGGGCGAGTTAGTAATTCTGCCCATGGCACAGCGCTTGCCGAACCTGCAGGTGGTGGTGTCGTGGCGGGTTGGGGTGGAGTTGGTGGAGGAGATTGTTGCGTTGTGCCAGCGCGTAGTGGCGCGCTATGCCGAGGAAGTGGGTGAAGAGCGCATGGTACTCAGCCAATCAAACCTGCTGAAAAGGCCCGATTAAACCTGTGGCAACGGGCTTGCTCGCGATGCAGGCGCCGCGATCGATCAGATTCCCCGAGCTGATGCTATCGCGAGCGAGCCCGCTCCCACACAAGCCCTACCTAGGCCTTACAAGCCCTTGAGGTCACGCTCTTCGATCGGTCGGCTCTGGCGCAGGCGCTTGCCGCCCAGCACCACCCAATCGATCAGACGGAACAGGCATTCCAGGCCGAACGACAGCAGCATCGCCCCGCCCAACCCCCAGCCCATGGCTTCGGGCGTCAGGAGAATCTGATAGCTGTAGCCTTCCCAGGTTTCCCGGCGAATATCCGGGTCGGCCGCCACGGCGACCTGCAGGGCGCGGATGTACCACGGCCCTTGCATGGCCTGGTACTGCTTGTCCAATGCCACCTGGCGATCAAGCAACGTACCGAGACTGTTGGCATCGCTGCGAAATACCGGGTCATCGCTGGCGCGGTAATGGGCCACCAAGGCCTGCAAGTCGCCCTTGAAGAACTGTTGCGCGGTGCTTTCAAAGCCACGCAGGCCGGTCTGCGCTTCAATCAGATGCGCTTCGACACGCTTGGCGTAATCGCTGACAAACCCCGGCACTTGCACACCGACCAACAAACCCATGGCAAACAGCACCAGGCGCAGATAGCTGAGCAACATAATCGACGTCCTTACTCGGTCGTGCCCTGGCTGACGCATTCACCGCGTCGCCACAGGCTCCACTGACCCGGTACGTAGCGGGTCCAGGTTTCGTTTTCGGTCAAGGGTTCGGTGGCAATCACCGTCACCACGTCATTGGGGGTGGTTTCCGCCTGAAAGTCGACGATCACGTCGACATCTTTCAAGCGCGCCGGACCAAACGGCGCACGACGGGTGATCTGTGCAAGTTTGGTCGAGCAATAGCAAAACAGCCAATCGCCGTCGCTGAGCAGGCAGTTGAACACGCCTTTGCTGCGAAACTCACTGCAGGCCGCGATCAACTCCGGGAGCACCTGCTCAATCTCCACCGGTTCCGGGAACGCCTCGCGGACGCGGTTAAGCAGGTCACAGAAGGCTGCTTCGCTATCGGTATCGCCCACCGGCCGGTAAAAAGTCGCCTGGGGGTTGAAGTCGGCCAATTGACCGTTGTGCGCAAAACACCAGTTACGCCCCCACAGCTCGCGAACGAACGGGTGGGTGTTGGACAGGCACACCTTGCCGACGTTGGCCTGGCGGATATGGCCAATCACCACTTCACTTTTGATGGGATAACGCTGCACCAGCAGCGCGACTTCCGATTCGCTGCTCGCGGCCGGGTCCTGAAACAGGCGCAGGCCGCGCCCCTCATAGAAAGCGATACCCCAGCCGTCGCGGTGCGGGCCGGTACGTCCGCCACGCTGCATCAGGCCGGTAAAGCTGAAGACGATATCGGTCGGTACGTTGGCACTCATGCCCAATAATTCACACATGCCAAAACTCTCGATGCAGGGCGGACGAGGTTATAGACGCGGTTCGACCCGCATACTGCTGACAGAAGCTGCCGGACGGCCATAACGCTCGTCTGCGAAGGGCTCGTCATCGGCCGGCTCGGCCGCCATCTGGGCGGCGGCGGCGGCTTTTTGCTCACGGCGCGCCTTGGCGGCGCGCTCGATCGGCCAGCGGATCAGCACAAACACCAGGTACAGGCCGAAGACGATCATCGCGTACATGAACAAATCGGAAACGGCACGCCAGGCGTTATTCCCGACCTTGAGCAGCATGTCCATGGCGGTGATGGCGACGGCGGGGGCAAATTGCTCCTTTACCGGGTCGACGATGGTCGGGCTCAACAACAACACCGCCATCAGCAACCGCAGCGGTTCGCGCAACCAACGCCACATCCAGCGGGTCAGGCGAAACCACACCAACAGGCAGCCCAAAGCGGCAAAGGCATACAGGCCCCAAGCGGTCAGATAATCGTTCTCGGTCATGGTGTCCATGGCAAGGTAGGCAAACAGACGGCTATGATAACGGCTTTTCAGTGTCACGGCTGCAACGCCGTCGGCCATCCGCCACACAGAGAGTAATCCATGCCTCCATCGACCCACGTCAATGCCGCCCCGATTGCCCGCCAGGCTACGGGGCCAGACCCGTATGCCTGGCTGCAGGAGCGCGACAGCGTTGAAGTGCTGGATTACCTCAAGGCTGAAAATGCCTGGCAAGAGACACAGCTTGAGGACCAGCAAGGCCTGCGCGAAAAGCTGTTTCAAGAGATCAAGGGCCGTATCCTGGAAACCGATCTGTCCTTGCCTTCCCCTTGGGGGCCTTACCTGTATTACACCCGCACCACCGCCGGTGACGAGTACGCCCGTCATTACCGTTGCCCGCGTCCGGTCGATGACAGCCAACAGATCGATGAAGGCGCAGAGGAATTGCTGCTGGATCCCAACGTACTGGCCAACGGCGGCTTTTTCTCGCTTGGCGCCTTCAGCATCAGCCCGGACCATCGGCGCCTGGCCTACAGCCTGGACACCAGCGGCGAAGAGATTTACACCCTGTACGTGAAGGAGTTGGCCAGCGGCAAGGTCAGCGAACTGGCGTTTGAAAACTGCGACGGCAGCATGACCTGGGCCAACGACAGCCTGACGCTGTTTTTCGGTGAGTTGGACGACACCCATCGCCCGCACAAACTGTATCGCTATCGCCTGAACGGTACGGCGTCCGAGGAAGTGTTCCATGAGCCCGACGGACGTTTCTTCATGCATTGCTACCGTTCAAGTTCCGAGCGCCAATTGCTGCTGTCCCTGGGCAGCAAGACCACCAGCGAAATATGGGCCCTGGACGCCGACCAGCCGGAGCAGGCTTTCACCTGCCTCGCGCCACGGGTGGAAGACCATGAATATGATGTCGACCACGGTAAGCTCGACGGCGCGTGGACCTGGTTTATCCGCAGCAACCGCGACGGCATCAACTACGCGCTGTACGTGACCACCGACACAGGCTGCGTACCGACACAGGACGACTGGCAGAACCTGATCTCCCACAGCGATAAAGTGATGCTCGACGGCGTCAGCCTGAACGCCAGCGCCATGACCTTGAGCCTGCGCATCGGCGGGCTACCGGTAATCGAGGTACATCCGCAGGGCCTCCCGGCTTACCGTGTGGAATTGCCTGACGCTGCCTACAGTCTCTACGTACAGAACAGCCTAGAGTTTGCGAGCGACAAGATCCGCCTGCGCTATGAAGCCTTGAACCGCCCCGCTCAGATACGCCAGTTGGAACTGGCCAGTGGCGCGCAACAGGTGCTCAAGGAAACCCCGGTACTGGGTGTCTTCAATGCCGATGACTATGTCAGCCAGCGGCTGTGGGCAACCTCCGCCGACGGCACCCAGGTGCCGATCAGCCTGGTGGTCAAACGCGACCAACTGGGTCAGGCAACGCCGCTTTACCTGTACGGCTACGGCGCCTACGGCACAAGCCTCGACCCGTGGTTTTCCCATGCGCGCCTGAGCCTGCTGGGGCGCGGCGTGGCGTTCGCGATTGCGCACGTGCGCGGTGGCGGCGAATTAGGCGAAGCCTGGTATCGCGCCGGCAAACAGGAACACAAGCAAAACACCTTCAGCGACTTCATCGCCTGCGCCGAGCACCTGATCGGCGAAGGCCTGACCACCGCCAGGCAACTGGTCATCAGCGGCGGCAGCGCCGGCGGATTGTTGATCGGTGCGGTACTCAACCAGCGCCCGGAGCTGTTTCAAGCGGCGATTGCCGAAGTACCGTTCGTCGATGTGCTCAACACCATGCTCGACCCGGACCTGCCACTGACCGTCACCGAGTACGACGAGTGGGGCAATCCACAGGAGCCCGAGGTGTATGCACGGATCAAGGCCTACGCGCCCTACGAAAACGTCAGCGCCCAGGCCTACCCGGCGACACTGGTGATCGCCAGGTACAACGACAGTCGCGTGCAGTACTGGGAAGCCGCCAAATGGGTGGCCAAGTTGCGCGCCAGCAAAACCGATAACAACCTGCTGCTGCTCAAGACCGAATTGGGTGCTGGCCACGGCGGCATGAGCGGTCGTTACCAGGGATTACGCGATGTAGCGCTCGAATATGGATTTGTATTCAAGGCGCTGGGTCTGGCTTAAACCCCTGCACCGGATGTCTTCGGCTTGCTGTCGCTTTGGTGCAGGCCAGGCAGCGGCTGGTCCTTGGGCGGCCTGGGCATTTCAATCGGCGGCAGCAACGGCACTCCGCCACCTTGCGCCTTGGGCACAGTGGGCGGCGTGACTTGCGGATATGGTGTCGGGGTTGCGGTCCCCGGCGCCCCGGTGGTGGACGCAGGCGTATTCGGCACCGGTTGCAACACTTGAGCATGCGCGACACTCAGGGTGAGCACGCCGCACGCAATGACCGCTAGAATGCTGCACTTCATCGATGGCTCCATGGCCTGACTGTAAACCAGTCGTCAGGCTACTCCCAACTGCACAAGAATGCCCTTCCCAATGAGATTTCAATGAAACGTTTTGTTCTGCTGGACACCACCCCGATTCCTGGCAACGGCGGTGCCTTGTGCCTGTTCGAATACGGCGAGGATTTTGTCATCAAGATCCAGGGCGGTGACGGTGGACAGTTGATGAACACCCGCATGCACGGTTCCGAAGACGCGCTGGCGCAGATTCCCTGTCGCAAAGTGGCGGGGCGGCCGGGTTCACGGGTGTTGATTGGCGGCCTGGGCATGGGCTTTACCCTGGCCTCGGCGCTCAAGCATCTGGGCAAGGGCGCCGAAGTGGTGGTCGCTGAACTGGTGCCTGGCGTGGTGGAGTGGAATCGCGGTCCCTTGGGCGAAAAATCCGGGCGTCCCTTGCTCGACCCACGCACCGTGATCCGCATGGAAGACGTGGCCAAGGTGCTGCAAGCCGAGCCACAAGGCTTTGATGCAATCATGCTGGACGTCGACAATGGCCCCGAAGGCCTCACGCAAAAAGCCAACAGCTGGTTGTATTCGGCGGCAGGCCTGAGCGCCTGCGCCAAGGCCCTACGGCCCAAGGGCGTACTGGCGGTCTGGTCGGCCAGCGCAGACCGACTGTTCAGCGACAAACTGCGCAAGGCCGGTTTCAAGGCCGAAGAAGTGCAGGTGTTCGCCCATGGCAACAAAGGCACCCGGCACACCATCTGGATCGCCGAGAAGCTCAAGGGCTGAAGTGACCGGCAACCACTGCCCAATTAGCCGGTGAGCAGCTAGAATCAATGCAACCCGTGATCTATCCCCTACAACAGGCGCCATGATGAGTTCGACCAACCCGCCCTCCCACACCGCCAAGCTGGACCGCATCCTCGCCGATGCCCAGCGCGACCGGGAAATGGGCTACCGCGACAAAGCCTTGAAAATGTACCCCCACGTGTGTGGTCGTTGCGCTCGCGAGTTTGCCGGCAAGCGCTTGAGCGAACTGACGGTGCATCACCGCAATCACAACCATGACGACAATCCCCAGGACGGCTCGAATTGGGAATTGCTGTGCCTGTACTGCCACGACAACGAACACTCGCGCTACACCGACCAGCAATATTTCGGCGATGGCTCAACCAGCAGCCCGACGATTGCCAAGGCCACGCACAACCCCTTTGCGGCGTTGGCCGGGTTGATGAAGAAGGAGGACTGAACGTGGAAGTGAGAAGCGGCACGAAAAAAGCCGCTCTGCTTTTCACTTGCAGCTTGAAGCTTGCCGCTATAATGCTGCCTTTTTAAGGCTTCCCCGTGGGCAATAAACGCTACAGCTGTATCGGCCTGTACAACCCCAAATCCCCCGAAAACGTCGGCTCGGTCATGCGCGCCGCCGGCTGCTATGGCGTGGCTTCGGTATTTTACACCGGTAAACGGTATGAGCGGGCCCGGGACTTTATTACCGACACCAAGAAGGTCCACCACGACATTCCGCTGATCGGCATCGATGACTTGAAAAAGATCCTGCCGCTTGGCTGTATTCCGGTCGCGGTCGAACTCGTCGACGGTGCCCGCCCGCTCCCGGAATACACGCACCCCGACCGTGCACTGTATATCTTCGGTCCGGAAGACGGCTCGCTGGACAAGGAAATTCGTGACTGGTGTGAAGACGTCGTGTACATCCCGACCACCGGCTGCATGAACCTCGCGGCAACCGTCAACGTGGTGCTCTATGACCGCCTGGCCAAGGGCAACAATACCCGTTCGGGTCCCAAGTACTGATTTTCCGGGAACATCCAGGGCTCGCCTGCAGTCAGCTGCATATCAATGGCCCTTCGTTGGAGATAGATCATGAGCGACAGCAAAACCCTGAAGCCTGTTATTCAATCCACGCCCTTCCAGACCCAACCGACGCAAAATGTCCAAGGCTGGGAGCGCATCGGCTCGCTGGCCGGCGGCGTGGTGATGATGGGTAAAGGCATTCGCCGGGGCGGCTTTTTCGGGTTGATTCAGGTGGCGATCGGCGGCGCAGCATTGGCTCGCGGCATCAGCGGCCACTGCTCGGCCAAGTCGCTGCTGGACAAAAGCCGTCAAGAAATGAATACCGTGCGGACCAAGATCGAACGCGCCGGGGAAGAGCTGAAAAACCTCAAGACCCAGGCCGAAGTAGCCGCCGAAAAAGCCACCAAGACCGTAGGCTGAAGCTCCGCCCCGACAACTGACAATTACGGTAGGAGCGAGCTGGCTCGCGAAAAACTCAAAGGCGCCGCGTTTATCCAGAATGCACGCGGTATCGTTGAGGTTTTTCGCGAGCCAGCTCGCTCCTACAGTTCGTTAATTAATCAATGGGTTGGGGCTTAGCGCAGGAGTTTGCTGTCGAGTACGTCTGACGCTTCGCCAATGACGCTCTCGGCGATCTGCAAGAACTCCTCGGTGCTGATACGTTCCAGACGCATCACTGCCTGGGTCAAGTCGTCGAGTGAACGTTTGTTGTGGGTTTTAATACGGGTTTCCCGGTCCAGCTCCTGCAGCAATATCACCGCCCGCGCCACGCCAGCGGCATCAATCTGCTCGCCGCGTAACGTCTTGACGCCCTTGCCTTCCCTGGTCAGCCAGGCCTGAATCGCTGCATAACGCTCGTCGCTGATACCCCCGGCACGGCGCAACAGTTCGATGGCGTAATACTGCGCCAGCCCTTCGCTGATCCAGTCGCTGCCTTGATGGTCATTGAAGCGGCCGATGGCTTGCACCACTTCACGAAGCAACGGACTGCTGCCGTTTTCGCTGACCAGCGGCGTGCGGCTGTTGAGGTAGATCGAGTCCCATCCGGAGAACGCCCCCCGGCGCATCGGGTCGCTGGCCCCCACCACCAGCAACTTCGCCGGGTGCCGGGGGAACGCTGCCTGCACTTGGGGCCAGACGAACGTCAGGAGCGTCAATACGTCCATGCGGCGCATGGCCTGGCCCTTGGGCGAGGCGACAGTGAGGTCGGTGGCCCCCAGGCGCGCTCGGCGGCTGCCCAGGTTACCGGCGAGCATCCAGCCAGTAGGCCTGTCGAACAGCCGCGACACATTGTCGATACGAAATTTGTTCTTGCCGATCCGCGGCCAGGAGGTCTCGACGCTTTTCCAGCCTGCGGGAAGCTCGAAAGTCAGTCGCGACACCAGCTCGATACCGTCCTGCTGATCCAGGCGAGCCGACGGCACCAGGTCGTCACCGCGAAACAGCGCCCAAGCGGGGGTGATGCGCGTTTCGTAGGTGCCGGCTTTGCGCGCCTGAGTCAAACGTACGCGGTAGGTCAGGCTGGCCTTGTCGGCGCTCGGTTGCCACAGGCCTCGACGTTCACCGTCAGCCGCTCCCGGCAAGATTTGCCACAGGCCATCGGCCTTGAAATCGCTGTAGTCGCCATCGCGGCCCAACGCGAAGTCCAGGCTGCGCACGGCCGAACCCTGGGACAGGCTCAAGCGCACTTCGGCCTGGTCACTCTGGGGCAACAGTTTGACGTGATAATCGAGGTCGACTTTCTTCGCTGACCACGCCGAGGCGCTCAACCCCAGCAACAGCAGGCTCGCCACCAGCTTGAGTGCAATCGTCATGCGCTCTCCTTCTCAGCCCGCGCGGAAAATCAGGTAATCCTCCCAATCGTCCTCGGCCACACTGCCTTCGCTGAGCATGCGCCCGGATTGGGAAATACGTTCGTGGTGAACGGCGTCGCGATCCCCGCAGACCAGGTGATGCCAGAGCGGCAAGTCCTTGCGCTCGCTGACCAATCGATAACCGCACGTGGGCGGCAGCCACTTGAACTGATCGGCCTGGCCCGGTGTGAGCTGGATGCAATCAGGCACCGAGTCTCGACGATTAGGATAGTCGGTGCACTGACAGGTCTTCAGGTCCAGCAGTTTGCAGGCGATACGCGTGTAATAGACCGCGTTGTCATCTTCGTCTTCAAGCTTTTGCAAACAGCACAGGCCGCAGCCGTCACACAGCGACTCCCATTCCTCCTGGTCGAGGTGCTCAAGGGTTTTACGTATCCAGAAAGGTTCGACTTTGGCGGCCATGGTTCTACATCAATATCGGACGGTGAGAAAGCCGTCAGTCTAGTGCCCAAGCCACGTGGGGCCAAGCGCTTGCGACTGCCGGTATGACATGCGTTGGCACCGACTCGGCCGGAACCCTCTGGCGCGGCGGTCAGTAACCGCGCTCGAAACTCACTTCGCCACGCAACGGCGCCTTGGCCTGATACGCCCGCACGTTGTCGACAAACAACGCCACCATCATGCGTGGGCAGGTCGGCGCCGAGCTGTGTCCGGTCAGCAGCAAGCCCCAGGCAGTCCAGAACGGATGGCGCTGCGGCAACGGCTCCTGCCGGCATACGTCGATCACCGCACCGGCCAGATGTCCTTCTTTAAGGGCCTCCACCAGATCAGCATCCACCACCGCCACGCCGCGCCCGACGTTGATGAACAGGCCGGTCGGCTTGAACTGCTTGAACAGTGCCGCATCGTACAAGTCATGGGTGTCCGGCGTGTTGGGCAGCAGGTTGATCACATAGTCCACCTCCGCGACCAACCGTCCCAGTTGATCCAGCCCCGCCACTTCGACAAAGGGCGACTGTTCCCGAGCTTCACTGGCGATACCGTACAGCTCGACGCCAAACGGCAGCAGAAACTGCGCCACGCTGCGGCCGATATCGCCGGTACCGACGATCAGCACCTTGCGTCCCGCCAGGCTCTGGCCCAAGCGGTTGTCCCACTTGCGCTCGACCTGGCTGACCAGCCGTGCAAGCACCTCTCGCTCGTGGCCGAGCATGTAGGTAAGCACGTACTCGGCCATCACCTGGCCATAAATGCCCACGGCACGCGTCAATCGATAATCCCGTGGCAAGCCGTCAGCCAGCAGCGGCGTAATGCCCGCCCAGGTCGATTGCAGCCATTTGGGGTGATGCCCCTGGCGCAGCAGGGTCGCCAACAGATCCGGTTGGCCCAGCCACACCGGGCAATCAGCGGCCAGACGCGACAGTTGGGCCGAGTCGCCGCTGGTCAAGACTTCGAGATCCGGCGCTGCTTCGCGCAGCAGTCGGGCATACAGCGGGTGGTCCTGTTCTGCAATCAGAACGCGCATGGTTCAAACCTTTCAAAAACAGTACGAGCGGCCGCCGGCGACAGATTCACTGCACGTCTCGGGGCCGCCGGGTCATTCGATTCCATTGATGAGCGTACACCGGCCGGTGTACTTACCGATCACATCGGGTCATTACGGCGCAGCAGCTCTTCGGGCAAGTGTTCGATGTACTCGTCCTCGGCCGGCGGCATTTGCAGGTGGTAGCCCTGCTTTTCGAGGTTTTCCAGGACCACGTCGATGTCTTCGCGCGACAGCTTGCGTTCGGGGCTCAGGACCAGGTCAAACGCGTGGTGAGGCTTGCCGAACGCGGCCAGCAGGGTTTCCGGGACTCGCTCCAGGGCATCGCTTTTCAGCACGTAGAGGTACATCTCGTTTTTTTTCAGGCTGCGATAAATGGAGCAAATACGTTTCAAGGCTGTTCTCCGGCAGTGGCCAGGCTGTCCAGCAGCGCCTGGCCCATGAGCTCGCGGCGCCAGCCACGCAGCGAGTCAGGCAATTGGTAAGGCCCCTCGGGATAGCCACTCTTGACCAGTGCTTCGAGGGTTTTCTTGCGCAGCATCAGCTCCGGGGCCATGTCCAGGCGCTCGGCGAACGCCTGGCCAAGGGCGCGCAGTTGCTTGATCAACGCAGCAGCGTCAACCGGCAGCGGCTCAGGCACGGCCGGTGGCCACTGATCCATGGGCACACTGGCGGCACGCTTGATCAGGTCCAGCAGAAACTCGCCGTCCTGGCGCACGGTACGCGGGTGCATGTCTTCGATTTTGCCCAGCGCGGCAAGATTATCCGGCTGGGATTTGGCCAGGGGCCATAACGCGTGTTCGCGCACAATACGGTTGCGCGGCAGGTCGCGGGCACGGGCCTGCTGCTCGCGCCAGGCGCACAGCTCGCGCAATACAGCGAGTTGCGCGCGTGACAGTTTCCAGGCCAGCTTGGCGTCGCGATACACCTCGTAGGGGTCGACATCCCGGCGCAGATTGGCGACCAGTTCGGCGCCATCTTCCAGGACCCAGGCGTATTTATCCTCGGACAGTTGCGGGCGCAGGCGGATATAGACTTCGGCCAGGTGCACGGCGTCTTCGGCGGCATAGCTGATTTGGGTCTCGGACAATGGCCGCTGCAGCCAGTCCGAACGGGTCTCGCCCTTGGGCAACTCGATAGCGAGTACCGCTTGCACCAGGCGTGAGTAGCCCATGGAGAAACCCAGGTTCAGGTAAGCCGCCGCCAGTTGCGTGTCGAACAACGGCACCGGCAGGCTACCCGTGAGGCGCAACAGCACTTCCAGGTCTTCGCTGCACGCATGGACCACCTTGATCACCGCCGGGTTTTCCAGCAAGGCGGCCAGGGGCTGCCAGTTATCGATGGTCAGGGGATCGATCAGATAAGCGCGTACACCGTCCCCGATCTGGATCAGCCCGGCGATGGGATAGAAGGTATCGACCCGCATGAATTCGGTGTCGAGGGCGACGAATGGCAACTGCTGCCATTCGGCGCAATGTTGGCCGAGGCTATCGTTGTCGCAGATCCAGTGAATATCGATGGCCACACGGCTCTCCCTTGAAGAATGGCGCGCAGTATATATCGCCGGAGGGACATTCGAGCACCCGCAGTACGCCAGCAATCATGAAAACTCCGACATAAGACCAGGAATTTACCTACGAATTCGACTTACCTTCTCTTACGCAGCACATAAACCCGCCACAAGGTTGAACCGGGCAGGAACTCTTGCTGGTTGAGAATATTGAAACCGGCTTGCCTGAATTCGGCCTCCACCTGCGCCCGGAAACTCACCGGGGGCTCTGCCAGCGCAGTGGCTGGCTCGCGGGAGGCGCTGTGCTGTCGGGCGGCGCGCTGAAAGGAATCACTGTTGACCGAGACAATCACCGTGTCGCGGCTGACCCGATGAAACTCCTGCAGAAGCACCCGCCGAGCCTCGGCAACGGGCACATGCCGAAACAACTCCAGGCAAAAAATGCAGTCCACCGCATTCGCCGACAGGTCCACGGAAAACGCCGAGCCCTTGAAGGTCTTGACCCGCCGCAGCAGCACTGGAGCATGGTGAACCCGGGCGTGGTCCAGCCTCTCCTGGGACAGGTCCGAGGCCAGGATCACCCGATTACCGTGTTCAGCCAACACTGGCCAGAAACGCCCTGGCCCACACGCCAGGTCCAATACCAGCCCCGGCTCGCCTGCCACTTTCAACGCCTGGCGCACCAGGCGCTCATCACGCCACAACCACAGACGCCGCAGCCACCCCTGTGGACGTGTGTCAGTACAAGTCCGAGCGTGCTCACGGTCACAGCGCTCGGCGAATTCAGCCTCGATGGATGTTAGGGAGGGTGACGGCATCACAAGACTCTTGTGTATGAATCGGTGTAAACGGACCAGGAAGACCCAGCTTACCCATCGCCGCGTGAAAAAAAGGTCGAAACACTCACCGTCCGTCCCTACCAGATCAAGCCTGATGCAGGTACCAGCGCCAGTCCTGCTCACTCACCTCGCCCATGAACTGGCGGTATTCGGCACGCTTGACCGCCAGGTACACCCTCAGAAATTCTGGCCCAAAGGCTTCGCGGGCCCAGTCCGAACCTTCGAGGGCACGCAAAGTGGTCAACCAGTCGCAGGGCAGCAACTCCGTGGCCTGCGCATACCCGTTGCCCTCCACCGGGGCCCCAGGATCGCGGCGTTCGCGAATGCCACGATGGATGCCCGCCAGAATCGCTGCCGCCGCCAGATAAGGGTTGGCATCGGCCCCACAGATCCGGTGTTCGATATGTCGGGAAAGCGCCGGGCCACCGGGCACCCGCAGGCTGACGGTGCGATTGTCGACGCCCCAGGTCGCTGCCAGCGGCGCGTAGCTGTTGCTCTGGAAGCGCCGGTAAGAGTTGGCGTTGGGGCAAAACATCAGCAGTGAGTCGAGTAACGTACTGAGCATGCCGCCAACCGCCTGGCGCAGCAGCGGCGTACCGTCTGGCGCTTCGCTGGCAAACAGATTGTTGCCCTCGGCATCTGCCAGACTGACGTGCATGTGCATGCCGGTGCCTGCGAGATCGTCGAACGGCTTGGCCATGAAGCACGCGGTCATCCCGTGTTTATGCGCCACACCCTTGACCAGGCGCTTGTAACGCACGGCTTCGTCCATGGCTTGCAAGGCATCGTGGCGGTGTTCCAGGGTGATTTCCACCTGCCCCGGGGCGTATTCGGAAATCGCCGTGCGCGCGGGAATGCCCTGCAGTTTGCAGGCGTTGTACAGGTCGGCGAGAAACGGTTCGATCTGCTCCAGTTCCCGCAGGCCGTAGACCTGGGTCGAGCGCGGGCGACCGCCATCCACATCCCGCGCCGGTTGTGGTCGGCCATGGCTGTCGGGCTTCTGGTCGAGCAGATAGAACTCCAGCTCGGCCGCCATGACCGGGTAGTAACCGTCGGCCTTGAGCCCTTCAATGACGTTGGCCAGCAAGTGCCGGGGATCGGCCACGGTGGCCGGCATGCCTTCTTCGGGATGCATGCTGACCTGCACCGCTGCGGTTGGGATCAGCCGCCACGGCATGCGCTGCAAACTGCCGCTGACCGGGTAGGCTCGACAATCGATATCGCCCACCTCCCAGACCAGCCCGGTGTTTTCCACGTCGTCACCATTAATGGTCAAGCCGAGGATGGTACTGGGCAGCGGTCGACCCGTCTCATACACCGCGAGCAATTCATCACGGTGCAGCAACTTGCCACGCGGGACACCGTTGCCGTCGAGGATGAACAACTCGAACATCTCGATATCAGGATGCTGTTCAAGAAAAGTCTGGGCTTCGTGCAGGGAGGCAAAGGCGGTGCTCATGGAAAACTCTCATACGTTCGCGTCAGGCAGGCACACAAGCGCTGCCGGTCAGATGCACAGGGCATCCACGGGGCAATCAACGTAGGGAAGCGTTATCCGGGGGACGCGCATGGCGGCAATGCCACAGCGCCCAGAAGGTCAACTCCGAGGGCAAAGCCCCCGCACGGATCCGTCGACAGACCAAACGGCTTGACGCAACGGCGCCAGGCGATGGCTCGAGGTGAATGTCGGGGCAACCGTCCATGCAGGGATCACAATGAAAAGATACTGGCCAGCCTCACATGCCGGATGCAGGCGTTCAATTCAGTCTTGACGGAGTTTGGTTGTACCCGGACTAAACATTTGGAACTATGGGCGCTTCGCTCATGCCCCAAGGAACCGCCTGGATGAAAGCTCCCTTGACCCTGTGCCTGCTGACCGGCCTGGCATTGCCTGCCCTGGCAGAGACTTCCGCTTCGCGCCTCGACGAGGTGCTCCAGCGCGGTGAAATGACGGTCTGCACCACCGGCGACTACAAGCCCTATACCTATTTGCGGGCGGACGGCCGTTACGAAGGCATCGATACCGCGATGGCCGAAGCCCTGGCCAAAAGCCTGGGCGTGCAGGTGAAGTGGGTGCCCACCACCTGGAAAACCCTGATGCCGGATTTCCTCGCCCAGCGCTGTGACATTGCCGTCGGCGGCATCTCCGTGTCCCTTGAGCGGCAGAAAAAAGCCTTCTTCAGCCAGGCGCTGAACGTCGACGGCAAAATCCCCTTGGTGCGCTGCGCCGATGTACAGCGCTATCAAACGGTCGAACAGATCAACCAGCCTCAGGTCCGGGTGATCGAACCCGCGGGCGGCACCAATGAAATCTTCGCCAGGGCGCATCTGGGCCAGGCGCAGTTGCGGCTGTTCCCGGACAACGTGACGATTTTCGAAGAGCTGCTGGCGGGCAAGGCCGACGTGATGATCACCGATGCCAGCGAGGCGCGTTATCAACAGAAGCTCAAGCCGGGACTATGTGCAGTGAACCCCGAGCGCTATATGCAGTACAGCGAAAAGGCCTTCATGCTGCCCCGTGATGATGTCGCCTGGAAAAGCTACGTCGACCAATGGCTGCATTTGAGTACCGCCACCGGGGTGTACGACGCTATTGTCAAGCAATGGCTGGCGGCGCCTTGATCACTTCGGTCCAGCCGTTCCAATCGCCCGACAAGCGTCTACGCTCTTGAAACACTGAACAAGAACGAGGGACGCGCAATGACGGGAATGCTCCGAGCCAGCGGGTTGCTGCTGATGCTGTGTTTCAGCCAGGCCACTCTGTCCCAGGAACAGGACGCCCAGGCAACCAGGGCACTGCTGGAAAAAGCCCTGGCGTATTACCACGACAAGGGCGACAAGGCGTTTGCCGCCTTCAGCCGCCAGGGTGAATTTGTCGACAAGGACCGCTACGTGTTCGTGGTCGACACCCAAGGCATCCTGCTGGCCAGCGGCGGCCCGTCATCGGCGCTGATCGGCCGTGATGTTTCCGAAGTGCTCGGGCCGGACCTGCAAAAATCCTTCGAGGACGCGCTGAAGGTGCCGGAAGGCGATGGCATCCAGCAAGCCGAGTATCGCTGGCGGAACTGGAACGACGGCAAGGTCGAGCGCAAGCGTGTGTTCTATCAACGCATCGGCCAGCGCATTCTGGCCGTGGGTCATTACCTGCCACGGGCCTCGCCGGAACAGGCCAAGGCGCTGCGGGACAAGGCGGTCCAGGACCTGGAAAAAGACCAGGCCGGTACCCTCAAGGCAATCAACGCGTTGCAGGGCGGCTTTCTACAGGATGATCTGTACGTGTTCGTGGTCGATCTCGATACCCGGCGCTACGTGGCCCACGGGACCAACCTGCGCCTGATCAACACTGACTTCGCGAGAATCAAGGACCCGGACGGCAAGCCGGTGGGTGAACCGATCCTCGATCTGATGAAGAAACAGGACCAGGGCGAATATGAATACCGCTGGAAAAACCCGGTGACTGGCAGGGTGGAAAACAAGCACGCCTACCTGCGTAAGACCGGACATTTCCTGGTCGCGGTGGGTTACTACAGCCCATGACGGCATGGGTTTGGACAGGTTTCGGTGGCATGTCCAAGGCTTATTGAGCATAGATATCTACACAACTTTGCCTCAATGCTTAAATCCAAGCAGATAGGGCTGTCGTGGCGAGCGGGCTTGTCGGAACGCCGCATCGCCCGCGTTGGGCTGCGAAGCAGCCCCGCGCGGGACAAGCCCGCTCGCCACAGGGAAATTCGTCAGTTTTGTGTAGAGACCTCTGCTTATTGAGCTTTGTCCTCTCGCCCTCGCAACAGTCGGTTGGGCATCGCAATCGCGGCCGCCAGCCCCAGCAGTGAAACGGCCGCGCTGACCGTCAGCAACTGACGAAACGTAACCAGCAACTCCTCGCGCAAGGCATCTTGCGCGGGGCCAGGTGCAGCGTTGAGACCGTCCAGCAAGACATTCCCCGAACTGCCCTCGGCCGCCAGCGCGCCGCGGGCAAGGTTGGCGAAACTGGAATCCTGCAACAACGCCAGCAGCAAGGCCGACATGCAGGCGACCCCCACCGCACCGCCGAGTGAGCGGAACAGGTTGGTGGTGCTGGTGGCAACCCCAATGTCGTGCTGCGCCACCGAATTCTGCGTGCCCACCAGGGACGTCGGGAACTGCATGCCAGCGGCAACCCCGCTGAGCAACATGAACACACTGCTCCAGACCAAGGCCTGGGGAGCACTGAAGGCCATGCCCAGGATTGCCATCGGGCTCAGCAATGCACCGGCGAGGATCATCGGTTTATAGCGACCGGTCACCGAAGTCATGCGCCCGGCAAAGTAAGCGCCCATCGGCAAACCCATGGCCAGCGGCAGCAGGTGCAACGCGGCGCTGTCGGCACCCGCGCCGGTCACTGTCTGATAACGCAGCGGTATCAATACGGTCAGCGAGATGGCCTGGAAGCTGGTGACGAAAATCGTGCACCAGCACAACACCGCACTGCGGTTGACGAACAGGTGCATCGGCAGCAAGGGTTCCCGCGCACGACGTTCATGCCAGACGAACAGCGTCAACGCCAGCAGCGCACACGCCAGCCGGCCCAGCACGTGATCGTCGCGCCAGGAGTGGCCTTGGCCGATTTCGGTGATGCCCAATAGCAGCGTGGTCAGGCCGATGATCAGCAACAGTGTGCCAAGGTAATCAATGACCGGCTTGCGTTGCGGCACCGGCAGCCCCACCAGCGTGCGATGGGCTACCCACCAGGCGCCCGCGCCCAATGGCAGGTTGATCAGAAAGACCCAGCGCCAGGACAAATACTCCGTCATGTAGCCGCCCAACACCGGTCCGGCGACGCTGGCCACCGCGTACATGCTGCTGAAATAGCCTTGGTAACGCCCGCGCTCGCGGGGCGGAATAATGTCGCCGATGATCGCCTGGCTCACCGAAATCATCCCGCCTGCGCCGACGCCCTGAAGGATGCGCGCCAGCACCAATTGCTCCATGCTTTGTGCCATGGCGCAAAACAGCGAGGCCAGGGTGAACAGCCCCATGCCGATCAGCATCATCGGCCGGCGCCCATACAGGTCACCCAGCTTGCCGTAGATCGGCACCGCCACCGTCATTGCCACCATGTAGCCCGAAATCACCCACGCCAGCAGGTTGACGTCGTTGAATCGAGCGGAAATGGCCGGCATCGATACAGCAACGATGGTTTGGTCCAGGGCCCCGAGAAAGATCGCCAGCATCAGGGCCACGAGGACACTGTGCACGGAAGGATTGACGTGGACGGGCGAGTTTAGGTAAGTCACGACTGAACCTGCAGGCAAGGCCCACGGAAAAAAGCCCGTGGGAATGCCCGTCATCTTACTCGATAGCCAACTACTCGATAGCCTCGTAAGGAAGTCCGACGTAGTTTTCCGCGATGGTTTTGCGCCCGGCCTCGGAGTCGAGGAAATACGCCAGTTCGCTCTCGGCAATCCGCTGGCTGAAACCGTCGGCCTGCGGAAACTGATGCAGCATCGAGGTCATCCACCAGGAAAATCGTTCGGCTTTCCAGACCCGCCGCAAGCAGATCGAGGAGTAGCGTTCCAACAAATCCACACGTCCCTCGCGGTAAACCTTGAGCAAAATATTAAACAAGGTGCTGACATCGCTGGCGGCCAGATTCAAACCCTTGGCGCCGGTGGGCGGCACAATATGGGCGGCGTCTCCGAGCAGGAACAGGCGCCCATATTGCATCGGTTCCACGACGAAACTGCGCAACGGCGCGATGCTTTTTTCGATGGACGGACCGGTCACCAGTCGTTCGGCCAGATCCGCTGGCAAGCGGGCCTTGAGTTCCTCCCAGAAGCGCTCATCGGACCACTCTTCAATCGGCTCATCGGCCGGCACTTGCAGGTAATAGCGACTGCGCGTGGGCGAACGCATGCTGCACAACGCAAAGCCGCGCGGGTGTTTGGCGTACACCAGTTCATCGTGGACCGGCGGGGTCTCGGCGAGAATGCCCAGCCAGCCAAACGGGTAGACCCGCTCGAAAATCTCCAGGGACTCGGCCGGGATCGATTGGCGCGCCACCCCGTGGAAGCCGTCGCAACCGGCGATGTAGTCACACTCCAGGCGGACTTGCTCGCCGGCGTACTCGAAGGTCAGCCAAGGCCGTTCACTCTTGAGGTCGTGGGGCTGGACATTGCGCGCTTCGTACAAGGTGATCGCGCCGGATTGCTGACGCGCCGCCATCAAATCCCGGGTGACTTCGGTCTGGCCGTAGATCATCACGGTTTTGCCGCCGGTCAGGGATTTCAGGTCGATGGGTTGCCGGTGTCCGTTCAGCGCCAGCTCGAAGCCGTCATGAATAAGCCCCTCGGCATCCATGCGCTGACCGACGCGGGCCTGGCGCAACAGGTCGGCCATGCCCTGCTCCAATACGCCGGCACGGATGCGCCCGAGCACGTAATCCGGGGCCTGGCGCTCTAGAATCAGGGTTTCAATCCCGGCATTGTGCAGCAGTTGACCAAGCAGCAGTCCCGAAGGACCAGCACCGATAATGGCGACTTGGGTTTTCAGCGCTTTCATTATTTTTATGGCCTGTGGCTTTGCACGAACGTATTGAGTGAAAGTGTTGTCATTGCTTGTGCTGCTGGCATTTTTGACTTGAGTGGCCAGCATCAGAAGGTGAAAACTGAGCCAAAGCCTGCACTTTTTGCCAATCAGGGCGATTACCGCACAACTATCCTGAGTATCGGATTGAAACCATGACCAGAGCTGCCAGTTCCGCGATTCCAGTATTCAAACTCTACGGTGAAAACCAACAGTGGCCGACACCGGATTTGTTGCATTGCGAAACCATCTCTCGGCGCAGCCGTGAGTATCAGTGGGAAATCCAGCCCCACCGACATGCAGACCTGTGCCAGTTGCTGTATGTCCACAAAGGCCAGGCGCAACTGGAGATCGAAGGCCAGCGCAGCACGCTGAGCGAATCCACCTTGCAGGTGCTGCCCCCCTTGTGCGTGCATGGGTTTCGTTTTTCCGAGGATATCGAAGGCTACGTAGTGACGCTGGCCGCGCCGCTGATCGCCCATTTGCAAGGCCAACTGGGCGCGGCGATGGACGGTTTGAGTGCCGTGGGCAGTTACCCAGCGGGCCAGGACAGTGATCACCTCAACAGCCTGTTCGCGCGGTTGCAGGACGAATACAGCGAAGATTTCCCGGCGCGGGACATGATGATGCACGCCGTGGTCAGTGTGCTGCTGGTGTGGATCAGTCGACAGGCCATCCAGCGCCGTCATTCACGGATGCCACGCGGCCGTGAGTATTTCCGGCGTTTCACCCAGTTGGTGGAACAGCATTACCGCGAGCACCCGAAGATCGAGGATTTGGCCCATACGCTGGGCATTTCGGTCTCCCACCTTAACGGCACCTGCCGCGAGCTGGGGGGCCAGCCCGCGTTGCAGATCATGCACGACCGCCAATTGCTCGAAGCCAAGCGTTTGCTGACGTACACCAGCATGACCATCAATGAAATGTCCGAGGTATTGGGCTTTTCCGATCCCACCAACTTCTCCCGGCTGTTTCGCCGACGCGTCGGATTTTCGCCCAAAGCGTTTCGGGAGCAGTTGAAGGCCGACTCGATCGCCGGCCTGAAAGGTTAGCGCAACGCGCTCAGGGTCGCCGAATAGCTGCAATGTCCGTGGTTACAGGTGGCGGCCATGCCCGGTTGCAGGCGAGCCTGCTCCGCCCGGTAGGCAGCCGTGCCATAAAGGGCCGTGGCAACGGCGCAGAGGACGAAAATCATCAGGTACTTTCTTGTCTTGATCGTCATAGCATTGACCTCCGAACACAACAGCAAGGTGCTGTCTTCAGCATAGGTCAGCCAGGGCGAGATGCCAGTATCGAGGGGTATTCAGTTGCCTTATCGAGCCTGCAATCCTTCGTCCCATGGCGGCTGCGCCGGAAACTTCAGCACCAGGAAATCCAGCAGGCTGCGCAGCGTCTGGGGCATGTGTTTGCGCGAGGTGTACACCGCATATATGTTCATCTGCCGGGGCTCGGCGTGGGGTAGCAAGCGAATCAGCTCGCCACGGCGGATGTAGTCGCCGGCCTGGTAGGTGGGCAACATGGAGACGCCCGCCCCGGCCAATGTCAGCCGTAACAGGGTGCTGGCTTCATTGGCGCTGATATTGCCTTGCACCGGTACCGATACCGGCTCACCGTCCTCTTCGAAATGCCATAGGCTTTTGCCAAAGTAGGCATGCGTCAGGCAATTATGTCGGACCAGGTCTTCCACCCGCTGGGGTCGCGGATGCTCCAGCAGATACGCCGGCGACGCGCAGATGACCGAGCGGCACACCGTCAACTTGCGCGCGATGAGGTTGGGGTCCAGATCGTTGCTCATGCGGATCGCCAGGTCGATGCGTTCATCCACCAGATTTACCGTGCGATCGAGCATTTGCAGATCAATGCTGACGAGCGGGTAGCGCTTGACGTATTCCGCCATCGCCGCCGCCAGTTGCGCCTGGCCGAAGGACGTACTGACACTCAGGCGCACCAGACCACGCGGCGCATCGTTCGGCTCGCTGACGGCGGCCTGCATGTCGCTGCACAGCTCGAGCATCTGTCGGCATCGCGGCAAGATCTCACTGCCAGCGGCAGTCAGGCTGAGCTTACGGGTGGTGCGATGCATCAGACGCGCCCCGACCCAGTTCTCCAGCTCCGCCAGGTAGCGCGAAACCACCGGGCGCGACAGGTCCAGATGATCGGCCGCGGCCGATTGGCTGCCGAGGTCGACTACGCTGACGAACACTCGCATTGCTTGAAGACGATCCATGATTTGCCCGATTTTAGAAACAAACTATGTTCAAGCATGGCATTTTTTGCTGTGAACCGTGCAATTAAGCTCTCTCCATGGCCCGCCAAGCCCCCTCAATAACTGGAGCTGCACATGTTCACCACTTTCAAGCGTTTTGTACTGGCAACCGCCGTGTTGGGCTTCGCCGTCCATGCCGCCGCGGCGGACTTGACCCTCGATGTCTACAACCCCGGTGAAACGGCGATTTTCCCGGTCAGTTCGGTGCTGGTCAGCGGCGAGAAAAACGCGATCCTGGTCGACGCACAGTTCGGCAAAGGCCAGGCCGAGCAACTGGTGCAAAAGATTCGCGCCAGCGGCAAACAGCTGACCGCCATCTACATCAGCCATGGCGACCCGGACTACTACTTCGGTCTCGACACACTGACCCAGGCGTTCCCCAAGGCCAAGGTCCTGGCCAGCCAACCGGTGGTGGACCATATCAAGGCCACGGTTGACGGAAAGTTGGCGTACTGGGGGCCGAAAATGGGCACCGACAAGCCAGCCAAGACCATCATCCCGCAGGTTCTGGAAAGCCAGAGCCTGACGCTGGAAGGCAAGCAGTTGCAGATCATCGGCCTGGACGGCCCGCAGCCCGACCGCAGCGTGGTATGGATCCCTTCGCTCAAGGCGGTTGTCGGCGGAGTGGTGGTTTCGCAGAACATTCACCTGTGGATGGCCGACACCCAGGGCGCGCAATCCCATGCCGACTGGCTGGCCACTCTGCAGCAGATCGAGCAGTTGCAACCGCAGACCGTGATCCCTGGCCATTACCTCGGCACGCCGACAGCTGAATCGGTGAAGTTCACCAGCGATTACATCAAGGCCTTCGATGAAGAAACCGCCAAGGCCAAGGACTCCGCGGCGCTGATCGCCGCCATGAAAAACCGCTACCCGACCCTGGCCGATGAAAGTTCGCTGGAACTGAGCGCCAAAGTCGCCAAGGGCGAAATGAAGTGGTGAATTGAACCAACCCTTACCGCACTGGAGAACGTCATGAGCAAGATTGCAATCATTGGCGCCACCGGCCGCGCCGGTAGCCAACTGCTGGAAGAAGCCTTGCGTCGCGGCCACAGCGTAACGGCCATTGCCCGCAACACTGGCGCCATCGCCCCGCGTCCCGGCCTGACCGTCCAGCAAGCGGATGCCCTGGACGCGCAGGCGTTACGAGCAGCCATCAGCGGCAACGACGTGGTGATCAGCGCCGCGCATTTCGCCACGCTACCGGCCGACGCCGTTATCGGCCCGGTAAAACAGGCCGGCGTGCAACGTCTGCTGGTGGTGGGCGGTGCAGGCTCGTTGCTGCTGCCCGATGGCAGCCGGGTCATCGACAGCCCCGGCTTCCCTGCCGAATACAAGGCTGAGGCTAGCGCTGGCGCGGTGTTCCTCGACACTCTGCGTCAGGAGAAAGCCCTGGACTGGAGCTTCCTGTCGCCTTCGGCCGAGTTTGTCGAGACCGAGCGCACCGGCACATTCCGTTTGGGTCAGGATGATCTGCTGGTCAGCAACGAAGGCCGGAGCTGGATCAGCTTTGCCGACTTTGCCATCGCCCTGATCGATGAAGTGGAAACCCCGAAACACTCACGCCAGCGCTTCACCGTCGGTTACTAAGCGGGAACGCAGACAGAGCGATGTTGAGGCTTGCACCCCCTCTCTTTGGCAATGGAGCTAGCCCCAATACCGCTCAGTTAAGGCTTTTTGTAGGAGCGAGCTTGCTCGCGAACCACTCATAGGTGCCGCGTTTATCCAAAAAACACACGTTATCGTTGAGGTTTTTCGCGAGCAAGCTCGCTCCTACAGTGATCGCTACTGGCTTAACTGAACGGCATTGGGACAAGCCCCCTCGCCACAGAAGAAGTGGTTGTCACAAAAGGCGATGTTGATGGCGGGCGAAACAGCGCCCAAGGACGCATTTTTTCAATAGTGCCTGCGACTTTCTGATTTGCCTCCATCCCTTGCAGCCCGGCCTAATAATGCCCTTGTCCGCTCAAGGCCCGCCCATGGAAAACGTTCACGCAAAACCCGCCACCGCCCTTTGGCTGATGCTCAGCGTGGTGTTGGTGGCCCTCAACCTGCGCCCTTCCATGGCCGCGGTCGGTCCGTTGTTGTCGTCGATTCGCGGCGAGGTGCCACTGAGCTTCAGCGGTGCCGCGTTACTGACCATGCTACCCGTGATGGCCATGGGCTTGGCGATGTTCTTCGGCATGGGCGTGGCCAAGCGGTTTGGCGAACACCGCAGCATTGTCGTGTCATTGCTGGTCATCGGCCTAGCCACCGTGTCGCGGCTGTTTCTCGATTCCGCCGCCGAACTGATCCTCAGTGCCATCGTGGCGGGAGTCGGGATTGCATTGATCCAGGCGTTGATGCCGGCGCTGATCAAATCGCGTTTCAGTGACAACGTTTCACTGTTCATGGGGCTGTACGTCACCGCCATCATGGGCGGTGCGGCCCTGGCGGCATCGTTCTCCCCCTTCGTCCAAATGCAGACCGGCAGTTGGCGCATCGGTCTGGCGATCTGGGCCGTGCTCGCGGTCCTGGCGCTGGTGTTCTGGTACGCGCAACGCTCGGTGTTGCCGCCCCTGCCGCAAGCCCGCGACGCTGCGCAAGAATCGTTTTTCGGCAATCGCCGGGCATGGTTGCTGGCGATTTTCTTCGGCCTTGGCACCGCGTCCTACACCTGCGTACTGGCCTGGCTGGCGCCGTACTACGTGGAGCAAGGCTGGAGCGAACAGAATGCCGGGCTGTTGCTGGGCTTTCTGACCGCCATGGAAGTGGTGTCGGGGCTGATCACTCCGGCCATTGCCAACCGACGGCAAGACAAGCGGGGCGTGGTCGCAGTCTTGCTGGTACTGATCATCGCCGGCTTCTGTGGCCTGATTGTGTCTCCGCAACACCTCAGCCTGTTGTGGCCGTGCCTGTTGGGCCTGGGCATTGGTGGGCTGTTTCCCATGAGCTTGATCCTGTCGCTGGACCATTTGCACAACCCGCGTCGCGCGGGCGGCCTGACCGCGTTCGTGCAGGGCATCGGCTACCTGATCGCTGGCGTATCACCACTGATTGCCGGGATGATCCGCGATCAACTGGGCAGCTTTGAATGGGCCTGGTGGTCACTCACCGCGGTCATGGGGGTGATGCTGGTGATCGTCTTGCGCTTCGATCCACAGCACTATGCGCGGCATATCCGCTAGCGCGTCGTGCTCCAAACAGTATTTGTCCCACAACAGACATAGAAACAGCCTACAGATCTTTCTATTGGCACGAGCGTTCCGGTACCATTTTGTCCTGTTTGCGCTGCGGTTGCGCAAAAGGCTCACGGACGACGCAGATGTTAAACAGCAACTTGCTTAGAAAGCTCGATATGCAGGACCTGATGGTGTTTATCGCTGTGTATGAGCAAAGCAGCGTCACCGATGTGTCTGAAACCCTGTTCGTCAGCCAGTCCACTGTCAGTTACAGCCTGAAGAAACTGCGTACCAGCTTCGAGGATGAGCTGTTTATCAACACGCGTGCCGGCATGCGCCCGACCTACAAGGCCAGTGCCATGTATGGTCACGTGCAGAAAATCCTCGAAAGCATCAATCTCTGCCACTCTGGCGCCGCCGCGTTCGACCCCACCCAGAAAGCGGTGACGTTCAACATCTGCGCCCCCGAGTATTTCGAGCAACTGATCCTGCCCAGGCTGTTGAGGAATTTCGATCACGCCAACCTGCCGGTGATCGTCAATGTGCAAAAACTGGAAAGCGACATCCCCGCCGAAGCGCTGCGCGAAGGACGTCTGGACCTGGTGATTTGCTTCGGCCCGAACTTTCATCGCGCACATAAAGACTTCAAGACCCAGATGCTACTGGAGGACGACCTGGTCTGCGTCTTCGACAAGCGCGCCGCGCCACGGGAGCCCGCGTTCAGTCTGAAATCCTTTGTCGCCCGGCGCCATGTGTTCCCTACGCCCTGGACCTCCAGCACCAACATGATCGACGGTTGGCTGGCTCGCCAATCCCAGAAGCGCCAGGTGATTGCCCGAGCCAACAGCTACAGCGCCGCACTGAAAATGATCACCGGCACCGACTTCATCGTCACCCTGCCCCGCCGGGTGCAGGCGCTGCTGGCGCTGGAGCCGGTGTTCGGCCACTGCGAAGCGCCCAATGGCCTGCCGGGGTTCACCCTGGATATGCAATGGAATGAAACCAACGAACAGGACAGCGCCAATGCCTGGTTCCGCGAACAGGTGACGAAGGTCTGTGGGGGGGTGCTGCAAGCGGCAAGCCGCGAGCTTCAAGCTTCCAGCTAAACGCTGCGAGAAAGGCGCAGAACCAACTTGCCGCTCTCACCTCCCCATAAACGCTTCCAGTCGCGAGCGCATCCAGCGCTCCGCGGGATCGCTGTCCACGTGACTGAGCCAGACCATGGATAAATCCAGGCTGGGCGTTTCGAACGGGAAAGGTTCACAAAACACACTGCCCGCCGCGGCCATGGCTTCAGCGGTGTAGTCCGGCAAACTGGCAATCATATCCGTGCCCGCCAGCAAGGCCGGTAAAGAACTGTATTGCGGTACCGACAACACCACATGCCGCTTGCGTCCGATCTCGGCCAGCCACTCATCGGCGAAGCCTGCGACGTTCGCCGTGTGGGACACCAGCACATGGGGACGCGCGCAGTATTCATCGAGGGTCAGCGGCGTGTCCGAGGCATCGGCGCGCAACACGCTGGGGCGGATATGACGCAGCAACTTGCGCTTGGCATTGGCCGGCAGGCCGCGCGTCTGGGTGATACCGACGGTGATATCACCGGACGCCAGCAAGTCGGGAATGCGCCAATAATTGACATGCTGCACCACAAACACCACTTGCGGTGCTTCGATGCGCACGGCACGCAACAGCGGCGGTAGCAGGCCGAATTCGACGTCATCGGACAGGCCGATGCGAAAGGTCATGGTGCTGACGGAAGGGTCGAAGTCATGAGTCATGCTCAAGGCCACCGACAGTGAGTCCAGCGCCGGCGACAGGTGGCGGATAATCTCTTCGGCCCGTGCCGTGGGCTCCATACGGTGGCCGACACGGATAAACAGCGGGCCATTGAACAGCGTGCGCAGTCGATTGAGGGCAGAACTGATGGTCGGTTGGCCGAGGAACAACTTCTCCGCCACGCGTGTCACATTGCGCTCAAGCATCAGCGTTTCAAAGACGACCATCAGGTTGATATCGGTCTTGCGTAGTTCATTGCGATTCATGGCGAGCGCCTTACTGCCCAGGACAGACGGCAGTTTAGAAACCCCGGGGGGCGGCGTCTATGCGCAGCGCGTTCGAGCCTCTTGTGATCGGTTGACGAGCGTGGTGCGCTTCACTCTAATGGAGGTCCACATCAAGCAAGGATCGCTGCGCCATGAAATTCGCCTACACCATCGTCTACGTGCCAAACGTCGCCGCTTCCCTGGAATTCTTCGAAAAGGCCTTTGGTTTCACTCGTCGCTTCCTGCATGAATCAGGGACGTACGGCGAACTGGATACCGGGGACACCACCCTCTCTTTCGCAGCTCACGAATTAGGCGAAATGAACTTCAGGGGCGGCCATGTAGAAGCCCACACCTCAACACAGCCGCTGGGCATGGAGCTGGGGTTTGTCACTGAAGATGTGTCGGCCGCCCACGCCAAAGCGCTGGCCGCTGGTGCGACCGAACTGTCAGCACCGCTTTCAAAACCCTGGGGCCAGAGGGTGTCGTATGTGCGCTGCCCGGATGGGACACTGGTGGAGCTGTGTACGGCGGTTTGACCCTCAGCCCCGCACACGGTCTATCGCCGCGGGCCCGGATCATCAAGAACTGACCGGAGACGCGCATGCCCGAAATCACCCAACGGGTCATAGCATGGGTGCCGTTCTTTCTGTTCGATCGTTTTCTCAAACCCTATCGACTGCACGAGTGACGGGTGCTGTTGGCAGCATTGCTGATATTGAACGCGCGCACAACAAAAAGCCCTACACCCCTCGACAAAACAGCAGCGATAAACACCGCTTACTGCGCGATGGTATTGACACCTTACAGGCTCGGGACGAAGAACGCGCGGCGCAGGTGGTAGCTGAGCACCAACGCAAAAATAAATCCATCACGTTCCCGGACGAGTCAGTCGATTACATTGAGGCTCATCGTGCCGGCTGGAAAACGTCAGACATGCTCAACAGTGGACGAACACACTGGCTACTTATGCCGCCCTGTCATCGGTAGCCTCGCCACCAATCATAGACATCAGGAGGCACTTCAAAACGTGACTAGACTTTCAATTCATTGATAAGTAATGGTGAATTGCATCGACGCATTGGCTTTGCCGCCCGTCACCGTGTTGGCAGTCTTGTAATAGGCGGCCTTCAGAGGAATGACGTGGTTTAAAGATGTGCCGCGGCGAAACTGATGAGTCTCACCCAGGCTTACGGCTTTATCGCTGTCGTCGGTGATCTGAATGCCGACGCCTGTAGCCCCTCCTTCGTCCAATGCAAGAACCCCGGTTTGGGCGTCAAAAGCAGTGTTGACTGGATCTAACCGATAGCTGATACCACCCAGACCAAGCGGGCAATTAGTGAGATTTATATTGAAGGCTTTTTTACCGATGGTTGTGCCGACGCCTCCAAATTGACTGCTGCGTTGTTTGCCTAAATCGACGTTGACCGAAGGTGTCTGGCAACTGACTTCGGTAAGCGCAATGGCGTTGGACAGGGTCATGGTGGCAATCGTCCCGCCGGTTACCGCGTGGGTCCCCACCTCCCCCGCTGGGATTGAGCCAGGTGTAATTTCACCGATCTTGTAAAGAGCAATCGCGTAGGTGGTGTTTATGAGTGTGTAAGCATAGTTCGGCGCTAGCGTGTCGCTACTAGGGTAAGCCCCCAGAAATCTCCCGTTGTACACCCAGCGCCAGCCCAAGCCGGTGCTGCCGATTGGGCTGGGGTCATTGAGCATCGTCTCACCTCGGCTGTTCAGATAACCCCAATGATCCCCAGCCTGGCATGTAAATGAGTTTGTGCTTGAGATAACGGCAGCCGGTGTTGATCGGTAAAGTTCTGTACCGTTGGGTGTGTTTTTGGGGACGTGCAGAGAGGTCGGCACTGCGACATTTAAAAAAACCGGCCCTTTGACCGTGCATATGGCCCATGACGAGGTGGAACACAAGGCCAGCAATACACCTGCGATGGCAGAGTTCCACAAGGCAGGTTTTAGTGTGAAAGGTTTCATAGATAATCTCTCTTAATTCGGACAGAACTCTAGCGGTTGATAACTGTGGGGTCAGCGCACTGCACAGGTGCTGTCCATTAGGGTGTATCCGCTTTGCAGAGAGTCGGCCGTTACCGGTAGGGTGTACTGCGCACGGCAGCTCTGACGCTTTTTGCTGCCCCAGCGAATCACCAGTTCGCCCCGATTCTGATTAGTTCGCATAAACAACCGTCCACCCTGACCGACCATGGTCAGGTAGTTGCCTTCAGTGTCTTCGACCTGTGCGCCCATGGGCAGGCTTTTACCATCGTCACGGGTGACGTGCAGCAAGACTGGCGTACCGGAAATCGTCGGGTATTGAACCAGGGCAATTGCTCCGTACCGAGGCGCAATCAATTGTGAGGTTGTTTCAAGCTCAACCGAGTCAGGCGTGTTCTTTGGGTCGATGGAAATGTCGTTCTGGCGATAAGGCATCAATCCTGGGACAAGTGCATAGCCGTTATTGTCGACCACGGCACTTGAGGTATTGCCTACGCGCGCGCCGTTAGCTCCCTTGGCTTCAACCAGCGCCATGGTTTCGCCCTGTTCCGAACTAAACGTAACGCCACCAGCATGGGCCACCAGGCTGCCGCTGATACCGGCGTTGGCCTGCTTGTAGTCTTTGCCAGTATTGGCGCCAGCACTGAGCAAGGCTGCTTGCGTGCGGTACTGCACTGAAGAACCTGCACTGGTGGTGGAGGTGGCCGAGTTCTTGTCGGCTGAACCGTACAGGTTGTAGTTCAACTCGTTGTACTTGCCTGCACTACCGCCCAGGTTGACCTGGGTATTACTGTTGCCGTTGTCGGTGTAACGCACATTGGTGCTGACGTAGTTGGAGCGGGTACGACCGAAGGGAATATTGAGGCCGACCATGTATTGGGTCTCAAATGCGCCTTGGTAGTCACGAGTGCGGCTGGCACTGAGATTGAATGAGCCCCAACTGTAGCCATTACTGTAGCCAGCCTGATAGGTCACGTTGCTGCGCTGCTCGGTATTCCAGTAGTTCTGGGCAGAGCCAGTGAAGTAGACGCTGCCGCGGCTGTCACCCAGAGGTTGATTGACGTTGAACTGAACCCGGCTGCGCTGACGATACAGTGGGGTGCTGTCGCGACTTTGCAGTTGGGCGTAATCGCTGAAATTCAGATAACCCTCACTGGAAAAGCGATAGGCGGCCACGGTGAAGTTTGTCTGGGTAGCGTCCAGCAGCTTGCTATAGGTCAACCGATAGCTGCGACCACGCATGGTGCTGTCGATGTCTTCGTGGGTATGCGCCAGGTCATTGGCTTTGGACTCCGTCACGTCCAAAGCCATCGCGCCCCACGGTGTACTCCAGGCCACACCTGCCTGCACCGCCAGGTAACGTTCGGCGATGATGCTGCCGGTGTAGGCGCTCCATTTGTCTGAGATCCCGCGTTGGTAGGTACCCTGAATGAAACTGGGTGTTTGGCTCAGGTACTCGTCACGGTACTTGCCGGCGGTCACGCTGAAACGCGAAGTGCCTGGACGCAATAATTGCGCCACAGAGGAGAACGGCACTACGAATGAGCGAGTACGCCCGTCAGCCTCAGTGATGGTCACCGACAAGTCGCCCGAGTAACCAGTGCTGTACAGGTCATCAATGACGAAGGGGCCGGGCGCGACTGTGGTTTCGTAAAGAATGTTGTCGCCCTGGCGAATGGTAACCTTGGCATTAGTGTCCGCCACGCCACGAACAGGTGGGGCAAAACCGCGCATGGAGTCAGGCAGCATGCGGTCATCGCTGCTGACCTGTACACCCTTGAACGGCACGCTGTCGAACACTTCTCCAGGGGTGTAGTACTGACCCAGGGTCAACTGCGATTTCAACCCGGTGAGATCACGCTGTACATAGCTGCTGGTCGACTGGTAGCCACTTTGCGAAGTGGCGTGAGCCGAGCGGTTGTAGCTGTAGGAACCGTTATGACGCAAGCGCCAATCGCCCAGGTTGATGCCCGTGTTCAGTCCCAGGTAGGACTGAGTGCTGGCGACACCCTGAGCCTCACTCTGATATAAATTCGAGTTGTAATTCACAAAGCCTGCGGTCACACCGCTGTCCCAGTTTTTAGGGTCAACATAGCCACGTGAAACCCGCTTCAAGTAGGCCTGGGAGATAGTTAAATCCGCGCGCAACTCGCTCATATCCACGTCTACATCGATATCCGGGGCCAGGCGTGAGAGTTCGACGCAATCGGTATCGCTCAGCAGTGAAGCCAGCTTGTCCTGATTGGGCAACGATTCGAGGTTTAGGCCCCAGCGCTTGAGATCATCGAGCTTGAAACAGAAATACGCAGGCGCGCCAACTCGCTCTTTGGTGATGATCAACGGTCCACGGCCTTGCCAGTCACCGTTGAGGTAAATGTCAGTACGGTAGGTGCCCGGAGTCAACGGGTTGCCGTTTTTGAAGGCCGAAACGTCCATCAAGCGCCCTTGGCTATCGGTCATGAAGCCGGGGTTGAAGTCGACTTGTTCGGCGTCATCTGCCAATACCGCACAGGGAGTGAACACAGTCAGAAGCAAAGCACAGACACGAAGATGCCGTGCCTTGGTCCGGACACGCAGACGGTCGAATTCAAACATCAGTAGGCGTCCTGAGTAGGCCTGCTACATGACAGCAAGCAATCAAAGTCCTGCCAGATAGGTTGGCTTTTCTATGGGCAAGTGCGACGGGAATGAAGGGGACAACTGCGCAGCATTAATTGGCCAGCTTGGTCTCAGCCAACTTGGCCGCACCATAATCGTTGAGCCATTCGTAACGAACGCTGGTGCTGCCCTGCGGGCGACTTTGCAGGTTTTCCAGCGGGAATTCGGAAACGCCTCGCGCTGGAATCATTCCGCCTTTGCTGCTGTAGGTTTTGCCCTCTACCACAAGCTCGGTTTTGTTGTACGAGGCGCTGAACTCCGTTGGGTTAGTGCCACGTAATGCAAAGCCTTTTCCGTTCGCAACCAGCGTCCAGATAACTGCTGCAGGGGTATCTTCGGCATAACCCTTCAAGCCTTCAGGTCGGTAAAACACTTTGACACGTGATCGATAGGCCACCTGCATGAAGTTGCTATCGGTACTTTTCGGCAGCGGCGGAACGTCCAGTACGTTTAACCAGAACACTGATTCGACGTCCTGCGGCAGAGGGTCATGGGTGTAGGTCATGCGCAGGGTTTGCGAACGCTGAGGCGAAATGCGCACCACCGGAGGCATCAGCAGAAAAGGAGCATCTGCCTGATCTGCTCGCGAATCAGGATCGCCACTATCTACCCACGCCTGTATCAGGGCGGGCTCATTGCCGACGTTGTCCAGCTTGATGGTGACCTCGCGCTCATTGGCGGGATAGACCACTCGAGTGCCTGAAATCACCACATTAGCCGCGACCGGGGTCACATACGCGAGCAGCAGCACACCACCAAGCGCCCATACCGCGCGACAAAGAAGGGAGGTTTTCATAATATTGTCCCGAAAAAACGCTCGCAGCCGAGCTGCGAACGTTGAAGATCAGTTGTAGTCCATCGAGAACTGTACGTTGGACGTCACTTGCCCTGCTGTAGCCGCGGCGTTCGCAGCGATGTACTGAGCGTAGAACTGAAGGGTTGCCGCTTTAGTGGTAATGGCGCTCGACAAAGATCCGTCGTTGGTCTGCAAGTTGATCGGAGCAAAACTCGCGTTGAGCAACTGGATCTGAGCATTGGAACCACTCGTGGTCTGGTTGATCAGATTGCCAGTGGCCGCATCGACCGTAGGGCCTTGTTCAAAGCGAACCAATGCACTAGAGCCGGTGCATCCCGTAAGTGCCAACGTGAACCCTGTTCGGCCAGCAGTCTGACCTACAGTAGCCAGCGACGAAGCAGCAACTCGCGGCAGCGTCACGGTTTTGGTAGTAGCATCGGTTGTATTACCTTCGATGGCACAGGTCTGGCTGCTCACTTCACCTGTGAAGTTTATGGTGCCGTCTGCTGCTGAAGCATTGAAGGAAGTAGCAACAGCTGCGCTGGCGGCGAGTGCGATCAGAACTTTTTTCATTAATTATTTCCCATGATTTAATTATCAGAACGACCGATTGCAAGCGTAATACCAGTACTAAGGCCTCTGAGGTGACGAATCTTAGGTGCTTCATTTACCTCTTTGAATAAGAAGATTCCTGTTTTGAATGACCCATCTATGCCTATGTATGCGCCCACCTGATCGATGCAGTTCACACTGAAGAACCCGGGTACAGAATCCCGCTCCGCTCCAGCCTGTACCCGCAGCGCTAGCGCTTCAGGAATTGTCTTATTATTTTTTGCATGCCCAAGCCTCAGGCTTGTCGCATGAAATCGACGCCTCTAGCCGCACGAAAACTTCTCCACTTATTTGCCATTGGCTTGATTATCGCGGTCGTCTCAGGCTCGTATATTTATTTGCGCTCGGTATTTAACGAAGAGGTTTCTCTTCGCCGCAGCCATATGAACGAAGCCGTGTTCAATGCTCAGGATTTTTTCGTCAGTCGCCAGACCCTGCTCAAAAGTCTAGTGCTGGCGACGGTGCCGGACAAACATGGGGCTGAGCCCTTAGCCAGCGTGAATCCAGACGAAGAGATGAATATCAACTTGGGTAATAAAGAGGCTCATTGGAGCCTGTGGCTGACCCGACGAATAATGGGCTATCTGCGTGAAAACAAAGTCAACTTGCTGTATGTCCCTCACGCGGCAGCCCCCGAAGTAACACGTTTGTTTGATGTTTCACCCCCTTCGCAGCCCGTGCCCAAAGTGGTGTTGCAACGGTTGACTGAAATGGGCAGTCCGGTACAGAGTTCGGTCGATGAAGTGTGGCTGACCGATAACCGTGTTATCGATTCACCGTTCTACTTGTTCGAGCGTCTGGATAATCGCCAGGCGTCTTCTGGCTGGTTGGGAATTGAAGTCGAAGTGCCGGATCTGGTCGAGGCACTGCGCAGTGATAGCGCTGGCGACTTTATCTTGCTTGACGGTCAAGGACAGATCATTTTCACGAATGCGGCACACTCTCCCGTGCTCGATTCACTGCACGCTTTCAACACACAAAGTTCATTCGGCTTTATCGGATCAGGCTGGTTTCCCGATCGATTGGCGATCAGAAAACAATTGGGGTATTCAGGCTGGCAAATTGTCTATGTCGTGGACATTCGCTCCCTGCTTCCCGTATTGGGCTGGCCATTACTGGGCTGTGCACTGCTGTGCATCGCGGTCAGTATCGGCCTGCATTTTCTGATAGTGCGCATTGACCGACGCCTGATCACGCCAGGCGAAAACCGCATTCAAGCCCTAGTGGAAAGTGAAGCATTCAGTCGTGCCACGCTGCAAATTGCACCCGTCGCCTTGTGTGTAATACGCCGCACAGACGGCGTCGTGGTGCTGGAGAACCCACTATCGAAACAATGGCTAGGGAACAATAGCGAGCGCGACAAGTTATGTCATGACTGGATTTATCGTGCGTTCGATGAACGAGACCTATGCAACAACGATGAAATAGAAATGGAAGATGGGCGGCTTCTGCACCTCACTTTCGCTCCCACGCGCTACAAAAGTGAGGATGTACTGATTTGCGCCTTCAGCGACATCAGCGCCCGCAAACACATTGAGGTGACCCTGGAACAGGCTCGCCAGTTGGCTGATCGGGCCAATGAAGCCAAAACACTCTTCCTCGCGACCATGAGCCATGAAATCAGAACACCTTTATATGGCGTGCTAGGCACGCTTGAATTACTGGCGCGTACCAGCCTCAACGATCAACAAAGCAATTACTTGAAAGCGATTGAGCGCTCTTCCGGCAACTTATTGCAGCTGATTTGCGACGTCTTGGATGTGTCACGTATCGAGGCCGGTCAACTGCAACTGGAACTCAATACATTCAGCCCTTTAGAGCTGATTGAAGAGGTCGTTCAAGGGTATTGCGGTGCAGCGCATGCCAAGGGCCTGCAGTTATTTTCATTAATTGATTCAACGGTGCCCGAGTGGCTCAGCGGTGATGTCACCCGCATTCGTCAAATACTGAACAACCTGCTCAATAACGCACTGAAATTCACCGACAACGGAAAGATTGTGCTGCGTCTGAAAATGGACAGCCGTGATGATGAGCGCGTCATGTTGCACTGGCAGGTTTCAGACACCGGTAAAGGCATCCCGCGCGAAGCCCAGGCTCACCTGTTCGAACCTTTTTATCAGGTCGAATCAACAACAAATGTCGTCGCGGGAACAGGCTTGGGCCTATCCATTTGCAAGCGACTCATGCACTTGATGAATGGAACTATGCGACTGGTTAGCGAGCCAGGTCTGGGGAGCAGTTTTACGCTGCATTTGCCATTGGTACAGGTCACCGAGCCAGAGCGGCTTGGGACCTTTGGTGAACTGTCTCCCAATGTTGTTTATGTGGTGTCTCAACTACGAGAACTCGCTGAATGCTATTGCGCCTGGTTACGCCGCTGGGGCGCACGCGCTTACATGGGAGTTCCCAGGCCGGGCGATGCTCACGATGACGCAGTGTTACTTGAGCTGCACCCCGGCAGCGCCCAGCATTTACTGGCACCGGGGTGGACAGGAGCGCGGGTGGTAGCAACCGGCGACATGACCGTACCGCTCAGCACTGAAAATGCTTTCTGGCAGGCTGACCTCAACAGTTTGCAAGATGTGCATCGGAGCTTGCACATGGCCCAGGGAACGAGGACAGACTCTCAGTTTGCGGCCGTAGCAGACACGTCAGAGTTCAAACTCAATCTACGTATTCTGGTGGCAGAAGATAACGTAATAAATCAGCTGATTTTGCGGGACCAGCTTATAGAACTGGGCTGCTCAGTCACATTGGCCAGCGATGGGCTGGAAGCCTTGGGGCTTTGGCAAGCGGCCAAGTTCGACTTGGTACTGACCGACGTCAACATGCCCAACATGAATGGATATGAACTGGCGACTCAGTTGCGGGGCATGAAGGTGACAACGCCCATTATTGGCGCAACGGCCAATGCCATGCGCGATGAAAGTGAGCGCTGCCTGAACGCCGGAATGAACAACTGTTTGATCAAACCTTTTACGCTGCACACTCTATACAACTGCCTTCGACACTTCGAAAGGACGGTCCAGTGAAACCCTATCGTGTATTAGTCGTTGAAGATCATCCTTTTCAACATGAATATTTGTTGAATATCTTTAGTGAGGTGGGCGGCTTCGAAGTTGACACCGTATGGGATGGCGATGAGGCCCTGAAGTGCCTGGTGCGTAATAACTATGACCTGTTATTCAGCGACTTAAAGATGCCCGTCATGGACGGAGTGCAGTTAATCCAGAAAATGGCAACCTTGAAAAAACCGCCGGCGCTGGCCCTGATGAGTTCATCTTCACGCAGAATGTTGGTCAGCGCAGGGCTCGCAGCGAAAAACCTGGGTATTTCAGTAGTCGATTTGATTTCCAAGCCAGTCGAGTCCAATGACATCAAACGTTTGAAAGAGCGAATGGTGATTTTTCGTCTGGGCGCTGGTGACATCGATCCGGGGCTGGCGATAGAAGTCGATCCGCAATGCATTGCACAGGCCATGGAAAATGGTCAGATCCAAGCGTGGTTTCAGCCCAAAAAGTCCCTTTTTAACGGCACTATTCTCAGCGCTGAGGCCTTGGCTCGCTGGGTGTCTCCAGAGGTCGGACTGTTATTACCCAAAGACTTCCTACCGTTGTTGATAAACCAGGGGCTGGAAGAGCGTCTGCTGTGGTTAATGCTCGAGCAAAGCCTGCAAGCCCAAAAACAATGGCGCCAGAAAGGCTGGGATATCCCCGTGTCAATCAACTTGCCGACACACTTTCTGGACGGCTCCGATCTGCCTGACCGTTTGCGTGACTACGTGGTAATCAATGGCGGAGAACCACGCAGTATTGTCTTTGAGCTGATGGAGAGTTCAACCACAAAAAAACTCAGTAATTACTATGCAGGCGCTTGTCGTTTACGAATGATGGGGTTTGGCCTGGCTCAGGACGACTTCGGTAAGGGATTTAGCTCCTACTTCAATCTGGTATCCACCCCCTTCAGTGAGCTGAAGATCGACCGTTCTCTGGTACACGGCTGTGTTGAAAATGACCACCTGGCATCTGCGTTGCGCAGCTTGGTAGAACTGGGGCGAAAGCTGGGATTGACTATCGTCGCAGAAGGCGTAGAAACACAGGCAGAACTCGAACTTCTGCGGCGCATTGAGTGTGATCAGGCACAAGGTTTTCTTATTTGTGGCGCCGTGTCTTCCACTGATTTTGAAACTCTTTTGCTCGAGGATAGCTCTAAGCCATCACGAGGATAGTTCAAAGCACACAATGTGTTCTAGGGAAGCTCCGAACAAGCCCTCAATCGTGCTGAAATACAGCCTCATCACCCGACCCGAGCCCTTCATGAGCCAGATGAGCTTTTCCGACTTCGAATACGCCGGCAAACGTAAGCAAACTCGCCGCGAACGGTTTCTCGCCGAGATGGATCATGTCGTGCCCTGGAGCGGTTTGCTGAAGCTGATGGAAGCGTATTACCCGAGGGCCCGCGGTGGTACCCTATCCGTTGGAAACTATGCTGCGCATTCACCTGTCACAGAACTGGTTCTCCCTGAGCGATCCAGCTATGGAAGAAGCGCTGTATGAAATCACACCCATGCACCAGTTCGCACAGCTGACGCTGAGCGCGCCGATCCCGGAAGACACCACGATCTTGAACTTGCGGCACCTACTGGAGAAGCATAAGTTGGCCCCTGCGATCCTTGCCGTCATCAACGGTTATTTGCAGGAAAAAGGTCTTAGCCTGCGCCAGGGCACCATCGTTGATGCGACGACTATTCACGCGTTCAGTACGACCAAAAACGAAGAGGGCAAACGCGATCCGCGTGATGTACCAAACGAAGAAAGCGCGGCCTATGCCGATTCGGGCTACACCGGTGTCGAAAAGCTCGAAGATCATGAGAGTCGGGAGGTGGTTGGGTAGATCGCAGCTCGAGGCAGCACCTACTCCAGGCTGAGTAAGCGCAGAGTGCTTTATAAAGGCAAGCGCAAAATTGAGTACTTCAAAGCCCAGACACGGGTCACGGTTGACCACGCTGTTCGCTCTATCAAACCTGTGGATGGCTCGAAAACAGCTGATGGGGATGGGCGATCTACGCGTGTAACACGGAGAAATGGGCTAACCCACGGGGACGTTTCGCGAGTAATAGCTCCGAACGGCACGGGATTTTCAACTTGCCGCGCAGTTGCAGCAAGTTGATCGGAACGTCCCTAGGGCTGCAACCCCATCGACTCTTAAATATCGGGTCCAAGGGGCGCTTCTTCCCGCGTATGCGAGGGTTTCCTCCTCCCTGCCCTGTGTATTTTCCTTGTGTTCAAGTGCTGTTCCCTGTTCGTACGGTTGACTGGGCGGAGGCGCAGAGTGTACCCATTAGTATTGAGTTCGTTTCTCGGCACGCTGATAGAGAAAAAACGTCATCGCTCATCAGTCGTCATCAATCTGGAGTCTGATAATGCGCGAATTAAAGGTAGTGATTGCTGACGATCATCCGGTGGTTTTGCTGGGCCTTCGGGAAGTGATTCAACGCGATGAGTGCTTCAACCTGGTCGGTGAAGCGATAGGGTCGTCGCCGTTGGTTGAGCTGTTAGCGTTGCATCAACCTGACTTGGTGATTACCGATTTCAATATGCCGGGGGGATGAGATGTATGGAGACGGGCTGCAATTGATCGAACACATCACCGTACATTTCCCCGCGGTGAAAATCCTCGTGCTCACGGTGGAAAGTAATCACCTGATCATTTCGCGTTTATTGGAAATGGGCGTCGTGGGCGTTATCACAAAAAACCATATCCATCAAGAAATCGGCAAGGCGCTGAACGCACTGGCCAATAATCGGACGTATACAGCACCGTCTGTTAAAGCCACCTCGGTGATCACAAATCCGATGGTCATCGACGAACGTTTCTTCAATCTTTCCCCACGCGAAATCGAGGTCTTACGACTGTTTGTGGCGGGGAGCAGCGTGAGTGATATTGCCCGTCAGTTGAATCGCAGCGTTAAAACCGTGAGCGCCCAAAAAATATCCGCGATGCGCAAGCTGGAAGTGCTTAATGACCATGCTTTACTCACCTATTGCATCAAGGCCACCCCCTTTGAGTAGGTGTATTTCCTTCAAGCTGTTTTTCAGGTCCGGAGCCTCCTCATGCCGCAAATGAAAGTGTTACTGGCTGACGATCACCCGATTGTGCTGATGGGCGTACATGAAATCATTGAACGCGACCCACGCTTCAAGGTCGTAGGCACGGCAATGAATTCGTCTGAATTGATCAGCAAAGTGTCGCAGCTTAGTCCTGACGTGATCATCACCGACTACAACATGCCGGGAGACGAACAATACGGCGATGGATCTCGCCTGGTGGAGTACCTGCGACGGCGCTTCCCAAGGCCTCGGGTGCTAATTCTTACGGCAATTTCAAACCCGCAGATTTTGACCTGGTTGTATGAACTAGGTATCAGCGGGGTAATTTCCAAGAACGCCGGCTTGGAAAAAATTCTGGAGGCATTGGATGCGTTCTACCGTGAAGGTCACTACCAGTACGACTCACTGGACGGAATACCAGCTGAAGACGATCATGGCTTTTCGCAAAAACTCAGCCAGTTAACGGTCAAGGAGTTTGAAGTCTTGCGTCTGTTCGCCTCAGGTATGAGCGTGAGTGATATTGCGCAAAATCTGAATCGCAGCGTTAAAACCATTAGCACACTAAAGATCTCGGGGATGCGCAAACTCGATGTCGACAGTGATCAGGCGCTGCTGATTCTGTGTATCAAGGCCAATCTGTTCGCCTGACAGGTTCGCCTACTGAGTAACATATACGTAATCTCCATCAGCAGCGTTGAACTGTAACTGCCGATAGCGGGCAGCTCATCCCCAGTCTTGACCGGTCTGACGGATAACGCGAGCTTTAGCGACGTGTCCTCGAGAGGAAAGCTCAGCCCCCCACTTTGAGGGTACTGCTCGTGTCGCTCAGATGGGTTTTCAAGCGCGACTTGTCCAGCGTTGGACGCAAGGTACTGCTGTCAAAAGAACCATTGTTAGCACTAAAGCGCACATTGAGCTGATGACCTTTGATGCACTGAAAGGTCAGGACAACATCAGTCTGCTCAGAAATATCCTGACCTCAGCGAATTCAGGTTCACTTTGGAGATATCGATACTCTGTGAGGCTGGAAAACTGGCCGTGCACGGTGGTGTAATCTGAGCTCCAATGATCTCTAACTGAGTAGTGTCTTCGGCATACGCGCGTCATGGGTTTGAATGCCGATGCCGGACACCTGGTTGTCACCGGTCATGCCCAAGATGCTTGCATCAGTGTCAGCTTGTTGGCCGTTGAATTGATGGGAGCATTTTTCAGGGGCAAATCGCTGCAGTTCTCCAGAGAAATCGAGAACGGCGTGGAACCGGCGACAGCACCTACGGTGCTGGCAACGTCAGCGATACCAAGCAGAACCGGGCTCATATCAACCGACTTCTTTAGGCTATTTCGCAAAAACAGTTAATGCTGAGCAGGAAATATCTGACTGCTTGGTTAAATCGGCTTTTTTAAACCTCAAACAGCCTGCCTGTTAAAGTAGCTGTTTATTTCAGACCCTCCCTGGGACGGTACCCAACCATGAAGCAAGCAAAGGTACGTCTCGGTGTATTGGCACTGAGCTCACTCAGACTCAACAAGCTGTTGCTCCTGCTAACCGGCCTTGCCCTGTTGCTGGTGAGCATGAGCTATTGGGCTGTTAACCGGGTGTTGCAGGAAGAAAGCGAAAAGACGAACTTCCACTTCGCACGCTTGATGGAAAGTATTCATGAGCATGCCGTTTTTTTACGAAGTGCCGCCGAGAGCTTTGGCAAGCCCAACGAAATTTTGTCGCTGGACAGCAAGCCGTACTCACATGTCGAGCTCATGCGCCAAGGTGATGAGCGCTTGTTTCAGAGCCGTAATAGAGCCAAATCACTGCCATTTACTGTGAGCCAGCGAGATAAATTCAACCTCAACGAAATGCAGGGGACCTACTCGTTTGGAGCCCAGTTAACTGACCTTTTCACCGCTTACTGGTCCGACGCCTATTACTCGGCACCGCAAGTGTTTGTCTTCTCTCCCACCGACCAGTTCACCATTGCCGTGCCTGGAATTGATGGCAACCGGCAGTACCCGGTGTTGCTCAAAAACAATTTTTTTGATGTCACCAAGCGTTTGTACGATGAGCTTCTAGCCCAGCGTCATAGGCTAAAAAACAGTCAACTGTTCTGGATGAGAGGCCCGCTTGGGCTTATCCAAAAACGTAGATACATTGTGGGCGCCATTGGCGTCGATCTTTCCTCTGGCTTTGTACCTGCGCCTGATGACGGCGGTTCGGTGATCCTCACAGCATTGGTGGATGTCAGTGATATCAATGACCTTGAACGCTTGTTGATGCGCCCCACCAATAGTCGCCTGACGTTGATCTCACCGACCGGTGACGTCCTGTTCGGGGAGAATCGGGATGTGGAAGTACTGCCGCTAGGGTTGAGTTTTACCCGCGATGGCTTGCGCTTTAAGTTGAGCTCCGGAGGAACGGATCCATGGATCGGTCTATACGCAATCAGTTATCAGCAATTCTTAGGTTATGCCAAACGACCATTAATGGCTGCTACCGGCCTGCTCCTGCTATTTATGCTTATCGGCTGGCGCCTCAACCGTTGGTATCGGGTGCACATTATCGAGCCCGCCCAGCGGTCCAGCCAGTCCTTAGCTGAAAGCGAAGAATTCAATCGAGTCATGCTGGATAGCGCGCCCGTTGGTTTATGTGTGGTTCAACGCAGTACCGAAACGATATTGCTGGAGAACCAGCGAGCACAACAATGGCAGGGCACGCCTGAGCTGATTGCATTACTGAAGCGTGACTACCCCGAGCTCGTACCGGGTGAAGTGCAGCTTGAGGTGGCAGGTCGTCATCTTCAGGCCTGTTTCGCATTCACCCGCTACCAGGGGGAAGATGTGGTGCTCTGTGGTTTCAACGACATCACTCGCCGAGTGGATGACTCCAACATGTTGGAGCAGGCGCGGCGCTCGGCAGATGAAGCCAACAAAGCCAAAACCATGTTTCTGGCCACCATGAGCCATGAAATTCGTACGCCTTTATATGGTGTCCTTGGCAATCTTGAATTATTGGAGCTCACCTCTCTTGACGGACGCCAGCACGAGTACCTACAAACCATTCAGCGTTCGTCAGCGGTCCTGTTTCAGCTGATCAGCGATGTACTGGATGTGTCCAAGATAGAGTCTGGACAAATGGCGGTAGAAGCCAAAACGTTCTCTCCTCTGGATGTATTTGAAGACACCGTCCGCAGTTATTCGGCCGCCGCAAACAATAAGGGTTTAAAGATATTTGCCTGTGCGGATGCGACCTTACCGCCGCTCTTGTACGGAGACGCCGTTCGGATACGGCAAGTCATTAATAATCTGCTGAGTAACGCAATTAAATTCACCGACTCAGGCCATATCACCTTCAGGCTTAGAGTGACAGACATCGAACACGACCATGTGTCATTGCAGTGGCAGGTTTCAGATACCGGTATCGGGATCAGCGAACAGCAACTCTCGCACCTGTTCAAACCTTTTTCCCAGGTAGGAAACAGCGAGCGTACAGGTGGTGCCGGGCTCGGCTTATCTATTTGCTCTCGACTGAGTGAAATGATGGGCGCGAACTTGCGAGTGGTCAGCGAACCCGGGTTGGGCAGCAGTTTCTCATTGCATATACGCCTACCCACCATTGCCGGCTCGCTGGCAAACAGTACCGATATTGACCTTGAAGGCATGAACATCTTTGTTCGCGCCCCACTGAAAGATGTCGAACAGAGCCTGATTGAATGGTTGGCACGTTGGGGCGCACGGGCCCAGACATTGCCGGTTTCAGACATTGAAAACAGCAATGCAATACTTCTGGATATCGATCCTGTTCCAGTCCAGGCCCGAGAATGGCAGGGCAAGCATGTGATCGCGACTGAATCGGGTAGCAGTCATCCTCTAAAAACGGTACGCGGTTGGGAGGTCAACGCCTATGACATTCGAGCCATTGCCAGGGCCTTGATGCAAGTGGCTCGAGGAACTGCGCCAGAGGTGACCGACGGTGCACCAGGGCCCGTTGCAGGAATGGCATTGAGCGCCTTGGTGGCAGAAGACAATCCCATCAACCGAGAGATCCTCAAGGAGCAACTCTGCACTTTAGGCGTTCGGGTTACGCTGGCAGAAGATGGTGAACAAGCACTGTTGCGCTGGGGTGACGGTTCGTTCGACCTGGTTATTACCGACGTCAATATGCCTAAGCTTGACGGTTATCAACTAACCCGCCGCTTACGTGAAGTTGATCCAGATGTACCTATTATAGGCGTGACCGCCAATGCCATGCGTGAAGAGGGCGAACAGTGTCTCGAGGCAGGAATGACCGCATGGCTGGTCAAACCCTTAAGCCTGAAAACACTGCACCAGACCTTGTCAGACTACTGCCCGCAATCACAGCAGGTCGACTCGTCGACATTCAAGACTGAAACTTCGGCGTTGAAAACTGACGATCTTGAGGGATGGATCACGCTTTCGCCTGCCATGCATCGCCTGTTCATCACGACCATGCAAGAGGACCTGACTCGGGCCGAACAGGCTTTAAAGGCCTCCAACACATCGACACTGGTCAGCCACTTGCACCGCATGAATGGTTCACTGGCCACAGTGTGTGCAGTCAATCTGGCGGCGGCGTGTAATGAGTGCGAAATAGCCTTGCTGCATGCCCCCTTGAATACAGTCTCCATTCGCAGGATAAGCATGTTGTTAGAACGTCTGCATACAGCCATATCCAGAATGGCCGAGGGCGAGTTGCTTTCTCGACAGTAGGCGTTCGTGGGCTTCGGTCGCAAGCATTCGATTGTAGGGGGATTACCGCTCGCCAGTTCATAGAGCAGACAGCGGAGCGCGTACACGTCTGCCGTGCGGGTCAACGGTTTACCTTCGAGGATTTCGGGTGCTGCATAGCTGGGGGTTGAGGCGACTGCGGCGACTGCGGCGGGTGTAGCCATTGCGGTGCGGGCAATGCAGACGCTCGACATAGCTATTGAGGCGGTCTCGCAGGGAAGCGAGCCGGAGACGGTCAGAAACTTTGTGTTCGGGCATAACATCTACCTAGCCTTTCACTTCCCTAGCCGGCTGCAACTGAGCAAGACAGCCGTTTTCCGAGCCCGGCTATTGCCCGCGAAGCAGGGCAGTTAGAGGCGCTACTCAGAGCAGCCAAGCCATGAAATGCCTATCCTCGCAATCAAGCATATTGATTGCTCCATCCCCTACTCGCCCTCTTCAATAAATCGCGTCTATGTAGATCAGAACGGCAACAAAACTTTGCAGCGTGTAAATGGAAGAAGGAACGTCAACTGCGACAGCGCAGGGACCTGTGCACACCGTGGTGAATTCATGGGCAATGCTCCTGAAGGTATCTAAGGGACCACAACTGGATGGTACCTGGGCACAGATACGGCGGGAGCCGTTGAGGGCACCGGTCCAGGCTACAGAGGAAAGCGTTACGAACCACAGGCAAGGAAAAATCCATCATCAAGCCTGGTAGACGTAAGCAAACTTGAAGTTGTGTGCATGGCAACAGCGGTTTTTAACTATTCAATCAATAGGCAAAACATCGAAGACCAATATCCACCTAAATATCTTCCAGCGATGGATAAAAAGTATATAAAGAAAAATCTGGCAACTACGACTCAGCACTACTTTACTACGATAACAACATGATGCTCTCGGGTCTCAAAAAACTCTATTTTAAACCTTGCGAGCATCACTATCAAATGAAAAAAACATGGACATTAGTGTTTATTCAGCCAGCGAAATCTCTAACGTGGACATTCCCCCAATAATCGCAGAAAAAAAGTCTTTCGAAATAAAATAAATCGAATCTGATTTTTCGACGATCTCTTCGCTGTGCTTCAACCGCCAGATACATTTAGGGGATTAGATATTCGCTCGGCCACTACATCACGGCGGTTGACGATCTCAGACTTTTCTCCAGTTTATGACAACTGGACCACGCCCCCCCCAAAGGTTTGTAAATTTTTCTCGTGAGGATGTTATTTAGTCATGCGTAAAGAGGTCATTTCTTGCGAAAATTTGCGTAAAAAATTTGCCTCGTTTTGTAGCAAGGTGATCATGTTAATTACACTGCTAGCCTCCGCGGCCGTTAGCTTACGTATCAGACTCAATAAGTCAGATGCGCAGTTTTCGCTCACCGAAGCTGACTCGATCAATCGAAGTTGTAACGTTTGAATCTCGCGTAAAGTATCCATCATCACACCTAGGCTGCATTTGAGTGGGTGGCAAGCTGACAGAGCCGATTTTTATCTGAAAAGATGAAAAATCCAATCAGATCATTCTGAACTTGCAGTACTGAAATCCTCAACGTACCAAGTGGATATCAGGCTGCGCTTCCCCGTTGTCTTAAACAATCACTGGTAAATAATCGTGAACGTCGCCGAGGCATTGGCCGGTCCGGGTGTCACGCTGCTCCCGGTCTGCAGGTAGCGGGCCTTCAGTGGAATGGTATAACTACCCTCGGTGGTTAACAGGTTGAGCCCACTACTTCGGTTCGTTGCCAGGGGCAAACCGACTCCATTAGGCGTGGCAATCTGTAAACCGACGCCGGTGGCGGCAGGTGCACTACCCGCAGCGCTCGGGTCGAGGGTCATCACTCCAGTACCAGGAGTAATCGCTGTCCTGGCCGGGTCAATACGAAATTGCAAGCTGTTGTTGTTTCGGGATCCACTGGTACCGATGCCGCTAGGATTATTGCCGCTCTGCGAAGTCCAGCCTGGAGCGTTCGTGCTGTATGTACCGTGAAACGCCGGGCAGTTGTTCAAGGCAATGGAAAAATCCTTCCAGCCAGTGGCGCTGTTGCGCCCGGTAAATGTCTTGGTTTGGTGCGTTCCCATGGGCACAGACACATCCGGCGTACTGCAAGTGCGCGAGACAATTTGGAGGCTTCCCGAGATTCCCATTTTGAACCCCAGCAGCCTGACCGTATTGCCCCCCCTGAAGTTGGCATGCAGGCTCGTCGACGGCAAATCACCACCCCTGAGCACGCCCGGAGTCACATCGCCAATTTTGATCAAGACCAACTCAAAGTTGGAAGGACCATTCATGGGTACAAGACATCTGTAGCCCGTGGTACATAATGTAGCCGGCCGCGCAGTGGTCTTCCTTGGCAACGGGCCGCCCGAACTGTCGAAGGCGACCCCTAGCCCCTGAATACTGGTTCTGTAAACTTTGTTGGCATACTTCCCACTGGACCAATTGGTCAAGCTATAAGAGGAATCTACACTCATCTCGGTCCACATCTGAAGCGGCGCGTATAGGCACTCTGCCGTCGGTGCCTGGCCCGAAGCGATTTTGAATGTCTGGCGATAAACCTCAGTGCCGACTGGCACATCGCGCCCGACGTTGATCGCTGATATCTGCAGCGGCATAGAACCATTTGGCGGATGAATGCCATCCAAGTAGGTACAGGTGAGCGCCATGGCACTGTCGGCCGAAGCCCACAGTGCAGCAGATAGCAACACTGAGCTGATCAAAGAGCCAAGTTTCATAACGGTACCTTTTGCATGTTGTTGGACCGCGCGTTGTCTGCGACCTGTTTACCGGCCGCGCAAACGGCGTCCACTTGCTGCAATTGCTGTCCCTCGCCAGGGCCAGGAGGAATCATCAGTGCGCACTGTTGATGGGTCTTGCTACCCCAGTTGATCAGCAACTGGCGGGTTTCGGGCTTGATCCGCGCATAGAGCAGGCCACCCTGCCCGACCATGCCCACCGAGGCCCCGTCGCCATCCGTCACGCCTGCACCAAAAGGCAGACTGCTGCCATCGTCCAGGCGTACATTGAGCAGTACGGCACGGCCCTGGTTGGTAGTGTATTTGAGGTGTACGACGGCACCAGCACGCGGCGCCACCTGTTGGCTGGTTTCGTTGAGTTCGACGTCCAGCGAGCTGCCAATCGGGTCGATCGCCACTTCGTTCAGTTCATAAGGGCGCAGGTACGGCACTACGGCATTGCCACTGCCATCGAGCTTGAGCCCCGGATAGCCGGCCACTTTGGCCCCCTCGGCACCGAGTGCGCTGACGATTGCCATGGTCTCACCACGATAAGGTGTCATTGTCACGCCATCGGCATGCGCAACCACCGTGCCGCTGGCCCCCAGTGACGTGCTGGTATAGCCATCGCCACGCCCCAACGCAGCACTGAGCATGGCGCGGGCACCAGTGTATTGGCCGTTCAGCGAGGCACTTTTGCTGTTGCTGGCACCGTCATGAGCGAAGGTGGCGCCGTAGCCATATTGACGGTCTTCACCAGCGGTACCGCTGATACCTGCCTGCTCATTGAAGTTGCCTTGAGTATCTCGGCCAACTTGAGCCGTTACTTGTGGGCCAAAGCCTGAAGCGCCGAACTCCAGGGGCATGCTCATGGTCAGCAAAAAACTATTTTCCATGTCGCCCAGGCCGATGCGGCTGCGGTTGGCATTCAAGCTGAAACTCACACGGTTGAACTGCTTGCTGTAACTGAATTGGTACTGCACATCGCTGCCTGGCAGGTTCCAGTAGTTCTGTGCATAACCGCTGATCGCTACCTGGCCCCACGGCCCCAGGCTCTGGTCTGCCGTGACCGACAAACGACTGCGAGGGCGCCCAAACACGCTGGAGTCCCAGCCATTTTTCTCGGCACTCAGCAGTTGCACTGCGTTACTGAAGTCCAGGTAATCAGGGGTTGAAAACCGGTAGGCCGCTACTGAAAAGTTACTGCCGGTGCTGAGTACATTTTTGTTGTAGGACAGGCGCATGCTCTGCCCTTTGGCAGAACCACTCGCCAGATCGGTCTGGGCGTGGGTCACGTCCACAGCCATGGCGCCAATGGGTGTGCCAAAAGCCACGCCGGCGAGTACCGACATGTAATCGTCACTCGATTGCACACCACCAAAGCCGGTGAAGGTGTTGTTCAGGCCATATTGCAGCGTACCTTGCAGCAGGCGAGTCTGATCGTCGATAAAGTTGTTGCGGGTTTCACCTGCGGTCAGGCTGAAACGTGAGGTGCCGGGACGCAGCAGTTGGCTGACCGAAGCGTACGGCACGATGAAGCTCTGTTCGGTGCCGTCCGCTTCGGCAACGGTCACGTTTAAGTCGCCGCCATAGCCGGTGGAATACAAGTCGTCGATTACAAAAGCGCCAGGGGCCACGGTGGTTTCCAACAGCACGTTGCCAGCCTGGCGAATGGTCACCCGCGCGTTGGTACGGGCAATGCCGCGAATCACCGGGGCGTAACCGCGCATCGAATCGGGCAGCATGCGGTCGTCGCTGGCCAATTGCACTCCGCGATAAGACAAGGTGTCAAAGATCTCGCCCGTAGTGTTGGACTCACCCACTGTCAACTGGCTTTTCAGCGAGGTGATATCGCGTTGTGCGTAACTGTCCAGGGCCTGGTACTTATTGCCCTGGCGTGACTGCCAACTCATCGAGGCGTTGTGGCGAAGGCGCCAATCGCCCAGGTTGAGGCCTGCATTGAGCCCCAGGTAGGCCGAGTCATAGTTGCCGGCGCGGGTACGGTTGCGGTTGCCGCTGAAGTTGTAGCTGAGCATTCCAGCGGTCACACCGCGATCCCACAACTCCGGACTGACATAGCCCCGCGCATTACGCTTGAGCGCCGCTTGGGGAATACTGAGGTCGAGGGCCTGGTTCTCGGGTGAAAAACTCACAGTGGCGCCCGGGATCAAACTTCCCAATGCCGCGCAATCCTGGCTGTCTAGGGCCAGACCAGCCTCGGGTGACAAGCTGGACATTTTCACGCCCTGACGCTCCAGCAGCCCACGGCTCATGCAGACCACGGGGTTGCTACCATCGGGTTGAGCCTCGATGCGAATGTCCTGGCGACTGTTCAGTTGACCGTTGAGTATCACGTCCGCGCGATACTGCCCAGGCATCACCGGGTTGCCGCTCTGATACGCACCGAGGTCAAGATTACGTGAATCTTCAGGCAGAAACGCATCGTTGAACTGCACCTCTTGCGCCAGCGCGCTCTGCACACTCCACACACCTGGAGCAATAGCCAGCACCTTGAGAATCAAGGTCGTCAGCGGATTCAAGGCGAAGCGAGGCTGCGCCCCCAGAAACAATCTGGAGCGGGAAGAGGTCTGCATAATTAACTCGCGCGTAAATCGTCAGTGATTAATCAGGGCTTGAGTGTTTTGCGGGCTGGGACCAGAGCGCCGTAATCATTGATGGCGTTGAACTCAACCTGGGCAGCGCCGACAGGCCGGGCTTTGAGCGCTGGTAGCAAAAACTGCCGGGTTTCACCCGGAGCGACCATGCCATCCTCGCTACGGGTACGCTGGGCACCCACCACCAGATCCAGCTCAATCAGCGAGACGTGGAACGCCGACGGGTTGAACGCCTGCAAAGCCAAGCCTTGCCCATTACGGGAAGGAACCAACTGCCACTGCATCTGCTCAATTGCTTCGGTGGCAGTGCCCGGCAACCCTACTGGGCGATAGAACAACTTGATTCGCGACCGAAAAGCCATCTGCAGGATGTTGAGGTCTCCAGCCACTTGAGGCTTGGGCGGAATTTCCAGCACGTTGAGCCAGAACACCGACTCCTTGTCTTGGGCTAATGGGGCGCCAGTGAACAGCACCCGAAGGGTTTGCCCTTTGGCGGGATCAATCCGTGCCACGGGTGGCGAGAGCAAGAATGGAGCCTTGGAACTGGTAGGTGTGGACTCCACGCTACCGGTATCGATCCACGACTGCGTCAACGCAGGTTGTGTACCGTTATTGTTGAGCTTTACGGTGATTTCCTTCTGATCCGCTGGGTAGATCAACCGGGTCCCCGTAATCACCACACCAGCAGACGCCTGAAAACATACCAGCGCTGTAAAACCTGCCAGAAGCAGTTGCTTGAATGGAAGTGTGCGAAGCATTACGTCATCCCATCGCCGCCTGAAAGCACGCCCTGTCCCAAATGGAGCAGAGCGTGTATCCATTAGTTGCGACTTACTGATAATTAATGGAGTAAGTCACGTTGCTAATAACGGTACCTGGGCCAGTAGCGGCTTCAGCGAAGTACTGAACAGCGTATGGCAGGTCTGCAGTCAAAGATGCTTCGTCAATATCAATGCGGCTAGTGGAAGCAACCTGCCCAGTGTCACCGGCTTTGATAGCTTCGCCGTTAGTAGCATCGACCAATTGCAATTGAACGTTGGTAGCGCTACCCGAGCTCCTCAGATTGCCGTTTTTCGGATCAACAGTACCACCGGCCTCAAAGAACGCGGATGCTGTTTTGAGCGCAGCGGAGCAATCGCTCAACTGGATATTGAAACCGGTCTGGCCCGCAACCTGGCCAGCTGTAGCCAGCACCGAGGTAGACAACGTTGGCAACGTAACGACCGTACCACTTGCGCCAGCACCGTTCACAGCAACCTTACAGGTTTCGGCTTTCAATTCGCCGTTAAAGTTGATTGTGCCGTCCGAAGCCATCGCGGCAGAGGTGGCGGTAGCAGCGACCAGTAGAGCAAGGACGCGGGCTTTGTAATTCATGAGTAACTCCAAGAAAGCAATGTTTTACATTAAATTGTGGAGCTTCCTTATGCGGAGCGCTCCTGCTTTGTTGCGGGGTGAAGTTTAAGAGGCCTACAACATATGTAATATAGGAGTGCTCCTAAAAACCAAAAAACCACAACCAACCAAAGCTGAGCAACTCATGAATCTACCATTTCAATTTATTATTCTATTAACTAACAACTCCTCGAGCAAACCTGCAATAGGAGCGCTCCTAAAAACTCAATTTAGCCAAAAGAAAGGTTTTTAAATTGCCGACAGCATAGTTGCTGGACGTGCAAGTAAATCAGCTCGCCTGAGCACCACAGAGAAAGTCAGCCCACTGCTTGAGCAGAATGTTAAGGCGATCTGCGATAGCCTCAGCGGGCCAATTCACATCATCGCTCAACAACTGCTCGATCACTTCAACCGGGATCGTGATATCCGCCCAACCGACAGCCAACGCCGCGCAGTGCAATCGATGCAGTGCATGCAATGCCTGGCTGCGATCACGCAAGGCGATTGCTTCAATCAGGCTACTGAGGTTTTTGCGAAGCCCAGCATATTCCCCCTCCCCTTCCGGCTTCTGCTCAGCCTGCGGTTGCAGCTCGGGTACCTGGGATACGTCACACCAAAGTTCAATCATCTGCTGCAGTTTGACCTGACTGACGGGTCGGTTCAGCAAGCCATCTATTCCTGCATCAAAACAACGCTCGAGCTGTTCGTTGCTGGCGACTTGTGACATAGCAACAATCGGACAGTACCGCCGTTGCTGCTCGTACTCCAGTTCACGAAGGGCGCCGGCCAGACTGTAGCCATCGTCATCTGGCAAGTCACAGCTCATCAGCACCATATCAACCCTGTGCTCATCGAAGATCGCTAACCCCTGATTAGCATCAACCGCCAGCAGGGCCACGCAGCCAAGACTACGCAGTTGGTCCAGCAACACGTGCTGATTAGCCGGCGAGCCTTCCACCACCAGCACCTGTAAACCTTTTCCCGCCACTTCAATATCCGCTGGTGCGGCTACCGCTGCCCCAACCTGTGAAGGCGAGTCTGGGACCGAGGCCCACTTGATGGGTATCGTCACGTCTACCCGGGTGCCGACTCCCAACGTGCTCGTGAGCGCCAGCTCTCCATGCATCAACCTCACCAACCGCCGGCAGATCACCAGGCCCAGACCCGTACCGCCAGTGCGTTTGTAAGAGTGCTGGGCTCGGGCATAAGGCCGGAACAGCGAGAGCCGCGCCTGTTCGGACAAACCAATACCGCTGTCAATAACCCGAATCAGCACATACCTGACGCCACCCGAATGCCCCTCAAGCATCTGCAACTGCACTTCTACCTGACCGTTTTCGGTGAACTTGATAGCATTGGAAATCAGGTTGCGCAAAACCTGAGCCAAACGCAGCTCGTCCAGCATCATGGGAGTGGTGAATCTCTCACCGGTCAACGTCAGCTCTAGACCTTTTTCCTCGGCATTCGGCTGGTGATCATCCACCACTTGTTGAGCCAACGCCCAGAGATCCACCGCCCCTGGATTGAGCTTGAACTGCCCAGCCTCCATCTTGGAGATGTCCAGCACATCATCCACCAAACGCAACAACGTATTGGCGCCATTATTGGCGAGATCAGTAAAGTGTCGTTGTTGTTCGTCGAGAGGTGTGTGCTCCAACAACTCGACAGCAGCCAGCACCGCATTCATAGGCGAGCGAATTTCGTGGCTCATGACCGCAAGGAACATCGCCTTCTCCCTCTCGCGATGCACAGCACGGCGACGCTGAACCCAACTTTGCCAAACCAGCATGACTAGCAACAGCACAACGGCCAGCAACAGCCACAACTCGCCATCGTAATGTTTGGCAATGGCCTTGATGGTCGGGATATCCACGTTCATGTCGGCAAGCCATGCGTCATAGATCGCCTTGCGCTCTTCTCCGGTGATGGAAGCCAATATTTTCTGCAGAATGGAGAACAGGATTACATCCTCCTCACGTACCGCCATGCTTACACCGGTATGCAACTGGGGCACTACGCCGGAAATCTGCAATACCCCCTGATACTGGCGAGACAAGTACGGAATGAGTAACCATTCGGAAGCAATGGCCGCGTCGACACGGCCGTCCTTGACCATCGCCATCATGTCGACCGCGTTCTGGGCTGCGATGATCGTGATACCCGGAACGGTCTTGCTCAGGAACGAGGAGTAACCTTCACGCCCCAGCATCACCAGGCGCTTCCCGGCGAGATGTTCCAAGTCTGCGAAAGGTAGACCGTCAAAGCGGCTGACGAGAATGGTCGAACTGCTGCTGTAAGGCAGAGTGTAGAGCATTCCACGGTCCTGAACTGGGTCGTCAGACTTTCGTCGAGTGGACAATATATCGACTTCACCGTTAATCAGCATGTCTTTGCGGTCGCTACGGGTGGTGGTAATCACAGGCTTGAAGTGCAGGCCTGTGCGCCGCGTTATCAGTTGCAAGTACTTGGCCGACAACCCCCGCAATTGATCACCGCCGATGTATTCGAAAGGCAACAAGTCGTCAAACACCCCGACATGCAGCACCGGATTGGTTCTGATCCAATCCAACTCCTCTTGTGTCAACTCCATCAGCGGTGGGCTGTCTTCTGCTCCAGCCCCACCCAGCTGGCCCAGCAGGACCAATGCCAGCAGCAAACGCTGCAATTTGCCGCTCACAGCGGCTCCATCCGATGTGCCCGTACTACCGGCAGCACATAAAGCAGCGTATCACCGCTTAAGGCTTGCCAGTGCTGAACCAGTACTTGCAGGGATTGCCCGTAGACGGGATCGTCCCAACCCTCCCCCCCGCGCAGCAGTCGCTCCATATGCTCTGCCGCCAGGCCCAAAGCCGACCATTCCATGATCAATGCCGCGCCGTGCAACCGGTGGGCAACGTGCAGCGCAGAAGGACGATCACACAGCGCCAAAGCCTTGATCAGGCTCCCAAGATCACTGGCCATTTCCCGGTTAATCGCAGCTTGATCCAGGGTTGGGGCCATCAAACTCGCACTGGGAGCTGCCAGTTTGACGCCGCACCAGCGCTCAATGACCTCACCCAACTGCCCAAGGCGTATGGGCTTGCTCAATACTGCATCCATCCCGGCGTCGAGGCAGCGCTGAAGGTGCTGATCGCCGGTTAAGGCGGAGATAGCAATGATCGGGCAGCGCGTGCGCCCCAACTGCAATTCAAATACCCGTAGCTCGCGGACCAGGCTGTAGCCATCTTGATCCGGCAGATCACAGTCCATGAGAATTAGATCGTAAGCACTCTCCCCAAACAAAGCACTGGCTTGGGCGGCATCGCCAGCCACCGCAGGCCGACAGCCGAAGCCGCTGATCTGCGCCCGCAATACCTCTTGGTTGGCCAAGGTATCTTCCACGATCAGAATCTGCAGGCTGCTGTCGGCCATCTGTGCTGGTGCAGCCTCTGTCTCAGGTAGTGCCAGAGGCTCAGGTGCCGTGGTCGCAGGCAAACTGATAGTCACTGTAGTGCCTACTCCCTGCTCACTACTGAACATCAACACGCCATCCATCAAACTGACCAGTTGCTGGCAGATCACCAGACCGAGGCCGGTCCCCCCCGCTTGATTATTGGTGTAGCTGGCCTGGGCATAGGGCCGAAATAAAGTCGCGCTTACGGCTTCGGCAACACCGATCCCGGTATCCCGGACCTCAATCTGCAACTGCTGGACGTCAACCTGCGAAGCAGACAGGCGTACGTTGATGTCCACACCGCCGGTATCGGTGAACTTGATGGCGTTGGAAAGCAGGTTGTGAAAAATCTGCGTCAACCGTGAACTATCGAGTAATAACAGGGGCAACTGCGCTTGGATATTCGGGGTCAAGCTCAGGCGCTTTTCCCGTGCACGCAAACGGTGCAAACCTACCACTCCTTCCACCAGCGCGGTAACGTCAGTCGGCTCGATGGTGAGTCGTAACGGCCGAGCGTCCGGATCGGACAGGTGCAGCCCATCATCAAGCAAGCGCACCAACGCATTGACACCGCTGTTGGCCAAATGAGCAAAGTGGCGTTGCTGCTCATTGAGTCGGGTGTGCCACAGCAACTCCATCGCCGCGAGCACGGCATTCATCGGCGAGCGTATTTCATGGCTCATGACCGCCAGGAACATGGTTTTTTCTTGTTCACTACGCACCGCGCGATGTCGCTGGCGATGACCGAGATAGGCGAGTGCACACAACCCGGCCAAGGCCAGGGCTGAAAGGATCAGGGCATGTAAGTAATGGCCGGAGATGCTGGACAGGGATGGAGCATCCACATCCAGATCGTGATACCACTGCTCATAGATGACCTTGCGCTCTTCGGCAGTAATCGACTTCAGAACTTTCTCAAGAATGGATATCAGTATTGTCTGGTCTGCACGGACCGCTATACCTACATCCAGCATCTGACTCCCGACCACACCCGAGGCTTCCAGAACCCCCTGAAACCGTCGGTACAGATACGGCATCAGGAAGGTTTCCGTGGCCACCACCGCGTCAGCCCTGCCATCCTGGACCATGGTGAGCATGTCCACGGCCGAAGTATTTCTGAGGAGATTGGCTTGGATTTCACGCGTACTGAACATCTTCGCGTAGCGCTCTACATCAGGGATCACTACGGTTTTACCCTGCAGCTGTTCGAGGTCGAAAATGTCGGGATTGTCGATCCTAGTCACGATAATGGGCGAAGTTGTATGGTAGATCAGCTTTTTAATGTCGGGATTAACGGGCTCAGACCTCAAACGCATGTGGGAGGACAGCATGTCTACCTGACCGTCCAGCAGCATTTGCTCGCGCACATCAATCCTTTTTCCCACCACGTACATGAACTGAAGTCCCGTGGCAGCCGTCAAAAATTGCAGATAGTGCATTGACCGCCCATGCAACATTCCGCCTTTCATATACTCGAAGGGAATCAGGTCTTCAACCACCCCTACCCGTAACACCGGATGCAACGCAATCCACTGTCGCTCTTCAGGGCTCAGTTCAACCGAGGTGGCCTGGACGAGGGGAGCACCACCCACCAGCGACAACAGCAACAGGATCCAGTGCAGGCATTGCTTCATGGTGGGCTAATGATCTTATTGAGCTTGAACAGCTCATTGTTCGACGTGACCCCAAGCTTACGGAACGCCGAGGTTTTCTGAGTGCTGATGGTCTTGATGCTGCGATTGAATTTATCTGCAATTTCACTCACGGTCATGCCCGCCAGATAACAGCGAATGACTTCCTGTTCACGACTGGTCAACTCCGCCTGGAGCAACGCGTCCGGAGTCTCGCCAGAGTCCTTACGAGTATCACTGGTGACCGTTTCTGCCAGGCGATAGGTCATAGAGGTACTCAGGTACACCGCGCCCGATGCCACTTTACGTATCGCCTGGACCAAGTGGCTCATGTCCTCACCCTTGCCGACAAACCCCCGCGCACCGACACGCATAGCCAGCCCGACCGTCGCGGGATCATGGTGCGCAGACAATACGAGGATATGGCAGTTGGGAAACTTGACCCGCAAGGCACGGATCAGTGATACACCGTCCAACTCATCTGGACTCAGGGAGAAATCCAGAAGCAGCAAATCCGCCGGGGCCGAGGGTAACCCGCTGATAAGGTCGCGGCTTCGCTCATAAATGCCAACCACTTCAAAGCCCGCCTCGGCTGCCAGGGTGTTGGCAAGTCCGTGCCGAACAACAGCATGGTCATCCAATAAAGCAATGCGTATAGGTTTCACAGTGATTTAACCCACTCTGCCCAGCGAACACGACGCTGCCTAACTAAAGGGATCAGCCATCAATCCCGGCATGCAGATGAGTATATGCAAGAACTGATGAGTTACACGCCGTACTCTCACTATTTTTACGACCCTCGACAGATTAGGGCACCCAGACTCAAACGCCTTCAATAATGTGTTTAAGCCGAAATAACTCATTGTTCGATATCACCCCTAACTTGCGAAAAGCCGAGGACTTCTGGGTACTGATCGTCTTGATGCTTCGACTGAATTTCTCAGCAATGTCGGTGATGGTCATACCTGCCAGAAAACATCGAATCACCTCCTGCTCCCGGGCAGACAGGCTGACAAAGCGCAACGCATGATCTCGACTCTTTTCTTCACCGCCATCATTCACTGCAGTAGCCTCCGCCACCCTGTAAGCCATGTCTGGACTCAGGTACACCGCCCCCGAGGCAACCAATCGAACAGCGTCGATCAACTGGCACATGCCTTCACCCTTGCCGAGAAACCCCCTGGCACCGATACGCAGTGCCAATATCACTGTCGCTGCGTCATGGTGAGTGGAAAACACTAGGATGCGGCATTTAGGAAACTTTACCCGCAAGGCCCGAATCAGTGACACACCGTCCAACTCGTATGGCCCAAGAGCAAAATCCAGTAGCAACACCTCCGCGGGATTAGTCGCAAGCCCTGCCATCAGCTCTCGACTGCTGGCGTAGACGCCGACCACTTCAAAATCAGGCTCCAGTACCAATCGACTAACCAAACCATGTCGCACGATTGCATGATCATCCAACAAAGCAATTTGTAAACGTTTCATAAATCACAAGGCACTCTGCATAACGAGCAATAGATGAACAATACAGTCATTTCATCATTAGCAAGTTGTCGTCACTTAAGACAAAACAACAATATCAATTACATCCGTGCAGCTGAAAAATCGCGCATTACAAAGAGTAAGCATAACAACTACCAAGCACACAAAGTAACTTTTCAGCCAACCACGCAAATGCTCAGACCATGAGACTTATAGACTCTAATGGCATCCGGCGCGCTATAACGGACGGACAGGAGAATTGAATCAACGGCAAATAAACCAATAAAACCCACGACTAGGAATTTAATTTAATAGCGTGCTGATGAACATCGGAAAACTCCTAAAAGTTTAGCCACTACACTGTGAAAAACCGAGCAAACGCGCGGATAGGCCACACAAAAATAGGAGCGAGCGAACCAAGAGAGGGGTCGCCTTATAAACTCTTTTCCCGCGAGATCAAAAAACTTAAGAACGCATCAATTTCCATCGGGCGCGCCAAGGCATAGCCCTGCCCTACACGGCACCCTAGACGGTGCAGCAACGGGATCGTAGATTCGTCCTCAATTCCCTCGGCCACCAGACTTAGATTGAGCAATTCAGCCCAGTTGACGATGCCGGTAATGACCTTGCGTGACGACGAATACCGCTCAACATCACGGACGAACGAACCGTCGATTTTCATCTCATCGAACGATAGGTTCGCCAGCAGATTCATAGTGGCCGCCCCGGTACCGAAATCATCCAAGGACACCTGAAAACCCTTGGCACGAATGGCCGTCAACGAAGCGGAAAGGTAGAGCTCGTCCGGCTCAGGCACATCTTCAGTAAGTTCGATTTTCAGCAACCGGGTCGGCAAGCCGGCCTCATGCATGCCTGCCGCTAGCCGATCGGCGAAGTGCGGCGTGCAAATAGTCTTTGCCGACGCATTCACCGCTATGGGAATCTGGATGTTTTCACGTTTCAGCGCCGTCATAGCCCTCATGCTCCACATTTTCACTAGGCTGAACAACAACAGATCAAGGCCCAACCGGTTAACCAGAGGTACCAGCACTGAAGGAGGGATTTCGCCAAAGCGTGGATGCTTCCAGCGCACCAATGCCTCAGCCCCCACGACGCGCCGAGTCAACAATTCGAATTGCGGCTGGAACACAAAACGCAGCCCTTCCCCCGTGGTCAGCGCGTTGATCACTTCATCCTCAGCCAGAGAGTCGAACGTAGCCATTTGCAACTTGGGCCCCGGTTGAGCACGAGTCAACATCACAGCTCGCAAGGCATCGTCCAGCTCCAAACCGCCGCCCTCACGCAGAATCGCCACCTGAACCCCTGCCGCCCGAGCCAACCGTGCGTGAGACTCCAGCGCACTGACGGCCACCCCGCCTACGTGCTTGATCCAGAGTTGATTGGTTAGCCGCTCGTTGAGGAGTGATCGCGTCTCATCAACGACGCAAACCTGGGCATTCAAGGTCGTTTCCCCCGTCCAAAAAATGCTGGGAAGCTGCGTCAGGGTGCCGACCTCGCGCAGCTCCTTGAGCAGGCTTGGCAACATCAGTCCGTCGCTGCATTTGGGCCTGATTTCGCAGACAATCACATCGACCGGATTTTCACATAGCCAGGCCGTCACTGCACTCAAGGATTTGACATTGGTCAGTGGTGTAATACCCAAGCAACTCAGCGCGCCGGCGAGTCGATGTGCACACATAGTGTCAGTTGCCAACGTGATAACGCGTAGCGCATCAAACTCGTGAGGCACAGCGACATTTAAAATCATGATAGAAATTTCCCAATACTATTTCAGAAAAAATCTTATCAGCATCAAAAAATAAAAAAATAGGAATGGGACTAAAAGCAAGTTGAATCGCCCCGGGTTTCGTAGACACCTCTTTGCCTTAAACTGAGGCCAATTAGGAGGTGCCATGAGCAACCCGTGTTACCCCGAAGAATTCAAAATCCAAGCGGTCAATCAAGTGACCGAGAAGAAGCTGCCTGTCGCTGATGTAGCTGCTTGTCTCAGCGTGTCGACGCATAGCCTCTATGCTTGGATAAAGCGCTACAGCAAACCTCAAGAAGAACGGCAGCAGGATGATGATCAGCACGCTGAGCTGCGTCGTCTGCGAGCGGAACTCAAGCGGGTGACTGAAGAGAGAGGCATATTAAAAAAGGCCGCCGCGTACTTTGCCAAGGAGTGCGGCTGAAGTACGCCTTTATCAAGCAGCGCGCGGGCGAGTATTCGATTCGACGGCTTTGCCTGACGCTTAAAGTCCATCCCAGCGGTTATTACGCTTGGTTGCCTGAGCCGCAATCTGCACGCGCCAAAGACGACCAGCGACTGCTGGGTTTGATCAAGCATTCATAGCTGGAAAGTGGCGGCGTTTATGGCTATCGCAAAATCCATGACGATCTGCGCGAGGTCGGTGAAGACTGTGGTCGCCATCGTGTGGCGAGACTGATGCGTCTTGAAGGGCTGCGTTCTCAGATAGGGTATCGACGTCGCCCTGGAAAGTACGGTGGTAAGCCATCGGTCGCCCCACCCAATTTGCTAAAGCGCCAGTTCGATGTCGTCGAAGCCAACAAGGTTTGGGTCACCGATATCACCTACATTCGTACATATGAAGGCTGGTTGTATTTGGCGGTAGCGCTGGATCTGTTTTCTCGTCAGGTCGTTGGTTGCTCAATGAAGTCGCAAATGACCAGTGATTTGGCCATTGATGCGTTATTGATGGCGGTTTGGAGGCGTAAACCGAAGCAAGAGGTGATGGTTCATTCCGACCAAGGCAGCCATGCCACTTTCCTTGCGCCCAAATGTAGGTGATATCGCCGCACCAGACTTGATTGGGCTCTGGCACGTCGAACTCGCGGTTCAATGTGTTCGGGATATCCAGTCTTTCTACTGCTGCTCGTTTGTAGGCATGGGAGCCGGGTTGTTTGCTGACTAAATCAAGCTCGCGCATCAAGCTACGCACTTTGAATCGACCGAGTTGCTCACCGTCTTCACGCATCAGAGACAGAATGCTACGACTGCCCGCAGAGCTGCGACTTTGCGAGAACAGCTCACTGACGCGACTACGTAATCGAAGCCGTTCAACATCGGGCGTGCGGCGCCGCAGGCGCTGGGCGTAGTAACACGAGCGAGTGACGTCAAACACCTTGCACAGCCAATCAACCGGCTCATGGGCGCTCAACTGGTCAATCAGCGCGAACGCTCGTGATCTTCCGACATCAAGAGCGCGGTAGCCTTTTTTAATATGGATTTCTCTCGCTCAAGCCGAGCGATCCGGGCCTCCAGCTCCTGAATTTTTTGCTGTTCCGGCATCAGCGCCTTGCTCTGCGGGGTGATGCCTTTATGTTCTTTCTGAATCTGGTCAACCCAGCGGCGCAATGCCGACTCACCAATGCCGAGTGAACGGCTGGCTTCGATGTAGCTGTAGTTTTGTTTGAGCACGAGGTCGGCGGCCTCGCGCTTGAATTCAGGAGTAAAGGAGCGGCGTTGTTTGGTCATCTGACACCTCGATCTGGCGAGCATTCTCGCCTAAATGAGTGTCCGGAATCATTAGACCACTACAATCGCTGCTGGTTACAAATCAGATATGGGTAGCGCGATAGCCTCCCGTCCACCGGACGATCCTTTCGAAGCCACAGCCTGGACCTTGCTGCTATCGATAGCCACCAAGTCGCCAGCAATCAGGCCGGCGCCCCGACAAAAGCGAACAAAGGCACGGCACATTGCGACAAAAGCTGTGCTGTTGTCTCGGCGAAAATCAGCGATGGTTTTAAAGTCCGGAGCCAATCGCCCCAACAGCCACATGACTTCGACGTCGCACTGGCACTCAGCCTCCAGCCGCCTGGAGGAACGAACCTGTTGGAAATAGCCGTAGAGGTAGAGTTTGAGCAAGTCGCTGGGGTGGTAAGAGGGGCGTCCGGTTGCTTTCGGGACGGCTTTGTCGAACCCCAGATGCTGCAGGTCCAGCAGGGAAATATAGGCCTCGATCACCCGAACCAGATGGTCTCCGGAATGAGTTCATCCAGCGAAACTGGAAATAGAGTGCCTTGAGTACGATCTTCACCTTGGATATAGCGCATAAAAAAATGCCCGTATTGACAACGAAAAATCCACCAGTGGCCCAGCAAGTTCAGTTTTGCTCTACGTCCAGACCGTGCGGATAACGGTTGTCGACGATCAGGATGCGCAACGACCGTGTCAGCCAATCCAGCGTACACTTCAAATGGCCACGGCGTTCTGCGAGACAGCCAGGACAATAGCGTCTGGCGGCTCATGGGTTGATTGCAAAGGTAACCTTGAGCCAATTTGCCTCCCAACGCGAGCAAGTCATCACGTTGAGCCCGGGTTTCAACGCCCTCGATCACCACCGAGACATTCAACGCGACACCCAGCACCACGGTTTTGACAATAAAGACCCAACTACGCAGCTCGCCCTCAATTGAACGAGTAAACTCGCAATCCAGCTTGACCTCCGTAAACGGCAGTTGGCACAGGCGATGTAACGAAGAAAGACCATTGTCGAAGTCGTCCATGGACAGGCCGCAGCCCAACCTGCGCAGCTGCTCGCAGCTGTCCAGGCAACCGTCGAGCTTACGGACAAGTTCGATTTCGAGCACCTCGAACGTCAGGCTCTCACCACTCAAGCCGTAGCACTTGAACATCGAATGAAGTCGTGAAAGCAACTGTGGATGGCTTAGTTGCTCGGGAAAAATGTTGAGTGAAAAATTGAATCGATCCTCCTGGACGTGCCGGAGCCGCAGCAAGATCGCACCATCATGAAACGGCTGAAACAGCAGCTCATCCAGCACTCCATACGCCGTAAGGCGTGAAAAGAAGTGCGACGGAGGCAGCACTCCCAGTACGGGATGCTGCCAGCGTGCGAGCACTTCAAACCCAATCACCGCTCCGCTGCCCAATTCGAGTTGCGGCTGGAAGTACGATTTGAACCGACCATTGCGCAGACCTTGCGGTAGCTCTTGTTCGGTAGGTGAAAGGGTCATGATGCTCCTGTACGCGGTCGCGACTACTCATAACTCAACTTAAAGGTTGCGTCGGCATCTCCCTTCCCCGGCGTCACTGGACCGGTAGCACGATACTGACTATAGAACACCAGCGCGGCAGTTCGGCTCTCGTTGCCAGGCGCAGGCACTAAGAGGGTTCGCCCGAGTGGCAGGAATGAGCGGTTCTGATCCAAAAGGGCAATCGCGACATTTTTCGCGGACCCGTTCCCGGTGAGAGCCAACAGCGTCGGGTCAGTCGGGTTTGCAGTGCCGTTAAAGGTGACCGAAATGCCTTTTTTCAGACCGCTGCAATTTTCCAGGTTAATAACAAACCGTGCCGCAGGCATTGTTGACAATGCACTGGTGGATTGCCGCACCGACCATTTGCCCATATACACATAATGCTCGTCTGAACCGACACTCACCTCACAGCTGGCGGCTACTAACGTTGCGGTCATGTGTAAGTTAATCCTGGCCAACTCTGCCTGTGTCACGCTTGAAAAGCCGGACAACAATAGAAGCAACAACCCGAGCTGCCGATTTAATGTTCGCATAGCAGCCTCCTGTTATTCAAAGTCCACCCGAAGATACGCCCGCGAGGTAATAGGCCCCTCCGTAGGCGTTTGCCCGGTAACACTGATCGGAAAGGTTTTGATTGTGACGTTCGCGCTACCGTTGTTGTCCAGCTTAAATGGAATAAGGCTTCTCATATCGTTCGGTGTCAGGCGATTATCGTTCTTGTCGGTGACCACGAAGCCGACGTCCGGATTATTCGAGACAATGGCATTGCCCCTGACATTATCGGCTTGAACACGCATCGTCAGGCTGGCCTGCTGTTGGATATTACTGCACTGCAGGGCGATGGATCGCGCTATGGGGTTAACCCCCTCTGCCTGGGCACCGGCCGTTTTGAAAGCGCCTGTGGAGATGCTGCCAAAATCCACTGTTACTATGTCACCCGCATTGAGCACGCAATTTTCAGGGACGGTAATACTATAGTTCAAATATACCTTTGCATAAACAGCTTCTTGAGTATTGCACCCCACCCCCTTACATCCTCCCCAAGTACCTAGTAATAGGTTCTTCCGGTAAACGCCTCCTACCATCTTTTTCGTAATTTTAATTGAGCTCTCCCAAGTCGTAGCCACCATTTGTCCGCTTGTTCGGCCAGGCTTACAGGTCCTCGTGTTATTAGCTGGCCGATTGTAGGGAGCATAAGAATATCCGCAAATCCCGCGAGCTCGAACAGCAACCGCGAGATAATCATCCACGGACTGATAAACCCAGCCATCAGGTCGGCTGCCGTAACGCGGCATAGAACCGTTCAAACTTGTGAATGAGCTGCTCTTTTCCCCGATCCCGAAGCCAGTATCAAATTGATTCACGGCAAAGTTTGACGAAATCTTCGTTTGCCCTGGCTCATTGGCATGGCTGTCCAATGTTTCAGTCAGCGTCAAATTGATTGCTTGATTGCAGCCAGTACAATCGGCCATTGCCGGGACGCTACTGAGTATTAGCAACAGTCCAATCGCTCTGCTTAACATGATTACCACCCTACTCCCCACCATCACTGGCACTCTACTTTGGCGTAACTGACGACGTTGCCTTCGCTGCTTTTGGGTAACTGATAGCGGGCGTGACACGCCTGACGTGTGCCCGGTCCCCAGCTCACAGACAAGTCTCCCGTGAGCGGCAAGCCCGCCAGATAAACCTGACCGTTTTCACCGACGATGCTGCCGCCTTTGCCGTCCTGCCGTTCAACGGTAGAACCGAACGGCACAGGTTGGCCGTTGGTTTGCAACAGAGTCACCAGTGCTCTTACACCGACGCGCGTGATGAACTCGGCCCTTACCAGTGCACCGCGGGTAGGCACTACGTTCATGACGGGTTCGTCCAGATCGGCATTGTCTTTGAGCGAGGTGGTGTCCAGTGCGATTCGATTGGTGTGATAGGTGGTTGCATAAGGCATCACCGCGTAGCCGCGCCAGTCGGTCCTGACGCCGGTCGCGTTTTCAATCTTGACTCCAGTGGCGCCTGGCGCCTTGATCAACACGTTGGTATCCCCCAATGGCTGGCTGAAGGTCACGCCGTCGGCGTGGCCCACTAAACCGCCGCTCAGCCCAACGGTGACTTGCTGGTAGTTTCGGTTGTAACTGTAACCGGCAGAGCCGTTGCCATAGCCGCCCTGATAGCGCAGATTCGCACTTCCGCTTGCGCCCCCCTGGTCACCGTAACCTTGTTGTACGCTGTAATTCAGGTTGTTATCCGCCGTTGCGGTACCACTTACACCTGCACGCTGGGTCATCTGACCGTGCGTATCGGTATTAGCCGAATAAGTGCCGTACATCGTGTTTCGGGAGCTGGTAATGTCGGTGCTCTTGCCGCCCTTGAACAGCCAGTCACCCAACGGAAAAGACAAGTTCAACGATAACTGGTTATCCGCACCGCCCATGTTCGCGCTTTTATTGTAGCTATACGTCACGTTGTAATTGATGTCGCGCCAAAAGCCGCTATATCCCAACTGCCATAGATCATCGGTTTTGTCGCTGTTCCAGTAGGACTGACGGCTGCCGCTCAGGAATACCGAGCCTTTATTCCCCAATTGCTGGGTGACGCTCACTTGCGTATAGCCTTTGCGAGTGTAATTGAGGTTGAAGTAATCCTGGTAGGTCGGTTTTACCTCCACCGGCCCATCTTGAGCATCCACCTTGTACCCGCTCATTTGGCGGTAACTGGTATCATCCAGCGTATAAAAACCTTGGGTTGAAAAGCGATGGCCCAACAATTGAAAGTTAGTGCCCAACTGGTTTAGCGACTTGGCATACAAGAAGCGCAATGATTGCCCCTGATGCCGGCTGTCATCGGCGAGCACGCTATTCGCCTGGGTCAAATCTGCCGACACTGCGCCCCATGTCCCCAGGTTAACCCCCGACCCAACGGCGAAGGCAGTGTAATTGTTGGCGAGTTGCGAGCCACCATAAAGCGTGATGCCATGCGGGCCGCCCCAGATAACTGTACCTTGGCCAAAACCTGGTTTACCCTGTTCCATCGTGTTACTGCGATACTGCCCCACCGTCAGCGCATACTTTACCCGCCCTTCACGTTGCAGCACCGGCACTCCCGAGTAGGCCACAGTGAAAGTATTTTCCGAGCTATCAGCTTCGGTCACCGTAACTTTCAAGTCCCCGCTGCTGGAGGTAGGGTAAAGATCACTAATTTCAAAAGGTCCTGGCGCGACGTAGGTTTGATAAATGACATAGCCATTTTGTTTGATGGTGATTTTGGCATTACTGTTGGCAATCCCTCTCACGGTAGGTGCAAACCCGCGCAAACTGTCCGCCAGCATGTTGTCATCTGAAGCCAATTGCGCGCCGCGAAATCCCAAACTGTTGAAAACATCACTCGGGGTAGAGCTATCACCTAACGTCAGTTCTGACTTCAAGGGTGCAATCGTGCGTTGCGCATAGGTACTGATGTTCTGCCATTCGTTAGTGCTGCGTCCATGGCCGTTGCTGTAGATCAAGCTGGACGTGTTACGGAAACGCCAGGCACCCGAGTTAACACCGCTGTCCAACCCCAGAAAACCGTAGTTGGCGCTGCCCCCCCTCATACTGTTACGGGTGTTGCTGCCGGTAAAATTGTAGTTCAGCAACAATGCGTTAATGCCATCATCCCACTCATCGGGAGAAACGTAGCCCCGTGCATTACTTTTTAGAGCAGCCTGTGGGATGCTGATGTACAGACGCTGACCTTCAAAGTCGAACCGCGCCCCAGCCTGGGGTATGGCTGCCGCCAGATCGATGCATTTATCCGGCAGAGCGCCTTGCAGCAAGGTCAATGATTCAACTTTCACACCCACACGCTCCAAATGCTCACGGGTAATGCAGGCACTCAACCCGGAGTCATCCAACTGCACTTCGCCCTGTGATGCAGGCTGGCGAGCTCCAAACGACAGGTTCTGGGTGGACATATATTCATCATTCAAATAGATTTCAACGCGGTAACTGCCCGGGGCCTCCCCTTCACCTTTTTCAAAACGCGAAAGGTCGGCGACCGCAGTTGGGTCACCAGACAGAAAGGCCGGGTTAAAGAACTCCTCTGCCTTCGTGGCGGTACTGACAACGCAAGCCATGCAAAAGCTGACCGTAAAAAAAACACTGCCAACAGACTTAGATTTATTAAGGTTAATCGTTAGCATAAGCCCCTACCAGCACCTGAAAGCACGGCGCAACATGACGCTTCTCAAACGTTTCCATGCAGCGATGGAAAATCATTTACTTGAGCATGTGAGAATATTAAGCGGTAATGTAATTCAAACTTATTACTTCAATGGCACCGTTGTGACAGGAGTGATGGCGCCGTAATCATTTACTGTTTGGTAACTGACAGCTCCTGAGGCACTGTCTGGAATCGACACACTACTGTTACTCATCGGCGAAACCATAGTATTTGGCAAGTTACGTGTACCGATCGCCAGACTGACGAGCGAAACATAATAAGGCGATGGATTCTCAATCTTCAGCACTTCGCCCTGACGCGAGAACTTCAATTGCCCAGGTGCGTCAGCAGCAGTTGAAGGCAAATTGGCAGGTCGCACAAACAACTTGACCCGCGACAAGATAGCAATCTGCAGTACGTTCTTATCCTGTACATCGTCACGTTCAACAGCAGGAATGGCCTTGCTGTTTAGCCAAAATACACTTTCGCGATCTTTCGGCAAATCAGCGCCGACATACATGATGCGTAAGGTATTCTCACTTTTGGGTTTACTGACAAACAATGGTGGCGTCACCACAAAGTCTGACGACTTCTTCTCAGCAACGTCATCAACCCACGATTGAATCAGGAAACGATTTTTTTTGTCGCTGTTGCTCACCGCCATCGATACTTGTTTGGCGCCGGCCGGATAAACAACTCGCGTTGCGCCCAGTGCAACACCACCAGCCTGTGCCGTTAAGGTGTAAAAGGAGCCGAATACAACAATTAAGCCAGCTGTTACATTGCGAAAGCGTAAAGCGTACTTTATCAACACAAAAACCCCTTTAAATTAACAAGTACACCGCCTGCCCGTTATCGATCATTGGTACGAAACAGCAAACCAGGTACAGGTATTCTCGTTACCATCGTTCCTCTCACGAGCGGTAAAACGAAACAACATCGCACCCTCACGCAGAAGAACCAGTGACTCGGATGCAGCGTTAGGCACAACGCCGTTTCCGGCATTACAAAAATTAGCCAGCTCGACGCTGGCAGCAGAGTTTTCACCACTCTCTATGCTGAAATTTGCACGATGCTCTCGGCCGAAACACCGCAGGCTTGTGCCGTAATTGCACCACAGATATGAACAACCCCACCGTTGATCAGTACGTTGTATTTGTTGCTAGCAACAGCAGTCAAAGAACGACAGAACAGAGTCGCGCATAGCGGTGTTTAGCACTCAAAAACAACCCCCAGATGCGATTAGCCCTGCCACCTTCCCTGGCAGCACTGTCGTCCTTAGTATCCGTGTGCTACAGAAGCGTTACTCGTATTGCATGGTAAAGGTTGCGTCTGCGTCTGCCGCACCCGGCGTCACAGCCGCAAGCGTTGACTTATAACGCGCAGTGAGAGCCAACACGTTGTCGCCATCTTTCAGCTGGTGAGCCGCAGAGAATTTCCCGCTATTGGGCACTAACACTGCCCCCTGACTATCGGATATTTCAATACCCACACCGCTAGCTGCACCGGACGAACCGCCACCGATATTGCTGACAGCAAGCACGGTAGGGTCAGCAGCATCAGCGGCACCAGTGAAGGCCACAGAAGCCTTGGAAGAAACTGTACTGTCACAATCCTGCAACTTGATAGTGAAAGGAACCAATCCAGTTTTATCGCCTACCGCTTTGAACTTCGCAGATCGGTACTGCCCCAACGTTACTGTCTGGTCCGCTGAGTCGGCACTGACCGAGCAGGCAGCATTAACAATTTCACCTTTAAAATGCACGGTCCCACCGTTCGACAGAACCGGGGCAGCCATAACACCAATGCTGGACATCAGCAAAGACGTCGCCACAAAAATCTGTACAGAAGAGTTAATACGCATTTTTATGCTCCTGAATAGGTATTAGTGCTTAAACACTGAAAAACAAAATTAATTTGCACTTGCACTTGCACTTGCACTTGCACTTGCACTTGCACTTGCACTTGCACTTGCACTTGCACTTGCACTTGCACTTGCACTTGCGAACCGAAGCTTAAAGGGCTCGCAACACGCGCGATATAGGAGTACTCCTAAATCCCAATTAATCGCAAAAAAATACAATCAACCAGAGCTGAACAACTCACAAATCTACTATTTCTCTTTATTACTTTATTAACTAACAACTGGCCGAGCAAACCCGCAATAGGAACGCTCCTAAAAATTCAATTTAGCTAGGGATTCTCCGAACAAGTCCGTAGATGTGCTGAAATATGCCCGTCCCCTGATCCGAGCTACCCATGAGCCAGATGAGCTTTTCCGACTTTGAATACGCAGGCAAGCGCAAGCAGACACGTCGTGAACGCTTCCTCACCGAGATGGATCAGGTCGTGCCCTGGAGCGCTTTGCTAAAGCTGATCGAACCGTATTACCCGAAGGCTGGCGGTGGTCGAAAACCCTATCCGCTGGAAACCATGCTGCGGATTCATCTGCTACAAAACTGGTTCTCCCTGAGCGACCCAGCGATGGAAGAGGCACTGTATGAAATCACGCCCATACGCCAGTTCGCGGGTTTGACTCTGAGTGCGCCGATCCCCGAAGACACCACAATCATGAACTTCCGGCACTTGCTGGAAAAGCACCAACTGGCGCCTGCGATCCTTGCGGTCATCAATGGTTATTTACAGGAAAAAGGCCTCTCACTCCGCCAAAGCACCATCGTCGATGCCACCATTATTCATGCTCCCAGCTCGACCAAGAACGAAGACGGCAAGCGCGATCCCGAGATGCATCAGACCAAGAAAGGTAACCAGTATTTCTTCGGAATGAAGGCACATATCGGGGCCGATGTGGAGTCGGGGCCGGTTCATCACGTTCATGGCACGGCGGCGAACGCGACCGACGTCACGCAGGTCGCCGAACTGTTACATGGCGAAGAAAACGCGGTGTACGCAGACGCCGGGTACACCGGTGTAGAGAAGCGTGATGAGCACGAAACGCGTGAAGTGATCTGGCAGATCGCAGCGCGGCGCAGCACCTATTCCAGGTTGAATAAACGCAGCCTGCTCTACAAGGCCAAGCGCAAAATCGAGTACTGCAAAGTGCTGAATCGCCCCGGGTTTCGTAGACACCTCTTTGCCTTAAACTGAAGCCAATTAGGAGGTGCCATGAGCAACCCGCGTTACCCCGAAGAATTTAAAATTCAAGCAGTCAATCAAGTGACCGAAAAGAAGCGGCCTGTCGCTGAGGTAGCGGCCCGTCTTGGCGTGTCGACGCATAGCCTCTATGCCTGGATAAAGCGCTACAGCAAACCTCAAGAAGAACGGCAGCAGGATGAAGATCAGCACGCTGAACTGCGTCGTCTGCGAGCGGAACTCAAGCGCGTCACTGAAGAGCGAGACATATTAAAAACGGCCGCCGCGTACTTTGCCAAGGAGTGCGGCTGAAGTACGCCTTTATCAAGCAGCGCGCGGGCGACTATTCGATTCGACGGCTTTGCCTGACGCTTAAAGTCCATCCCAGCGGTTATTACGCCTGGCTGTCTGAACCGCAATCTGCACGCGCTAAAGACGACCAGCGATTGCTGGGCTTGATCAAGCATTCGTGGCTGGAGAGCGGCGGCGTTTATGGCTACCGCAAAATTCATGACGATCTGCGCGAGGTCGGTGAGGATTGTGGTCGTCATCGTGTTGCGAGGCTGATGCGTCTTGAAGGTCTGCGTTCTCAGACAGGTTATAGACGCCGCCCTGGAAAGTATGGCGGTAAGCCAGCTGTCGCCTCACCCAATTTGCTGAAGCGTCAGTTCGATGTCGTGGAACCCAACAAGGTTTGGGTCACCGACATCACCTACATTCGTACGTATGAAGGCTGGTTGTATTTGGCGGTGGTGCTTGATCTGTTTTCTCGTCAGGTCGTTGGCTGGTCAATGAAGTCGCAAATGACCAGTGATTTGGCCATTGATGCGTTATTGATGGCGGTTTGGAGGCGTAAACCGAAGCAAGAGGTGATGGTTCATTCCGACCAAGGCAGCCAGTACAGCAGCTCCGATTGGCGCAGCTTTTTGAAGGCAAACAATTTGGTTGCCAGCATGAGTCGCCGAGGCAACTGTCATGACAACGCCGTGGCCGAGAGCTTTTTCCAGCTTCTGAAACGGGAACGGATCAAGCGAAAAATCTACACCACTCGGGAAGATGCTCGGAGTGATGTGTTCGATTACATCGAGATGTTCTACAACGTAAAACGCCGCCATGGTTTCAACAATCAGCTGTCACCGGTAGAGTTTGAAAAGCGTTACGCAATGAGCTTGCAAGGTGTCTAGAGAATCCGGGGCGATTCAAACTTCAGGGCTTAGGCTCCGCACCTCAGGACGCCTCTGTAACGCCATGCGAAAAGAAAAGCGCGTCAGCCGCCTCGTAGAAAATACCAGCATGACAGCGCAGGTAAGACTCACCGACCTGCAACCAGTCACTTACAAAACCCCAGAGTGAACAGCCCTCCGAGGCAACGTCTAGCTCAGCAGCCACGATCACCAACCCATCACCTAATCATCCTGCAACTGAATAGCCTGGAGATAGAGGGGCAGCTTGCATTGGCGCTGACAACTGTCCGGCAACCGCCAACCCGACAGGGCGACGTAAGACGTCAGCAAGTCTCAATTCACTACCATTTAACTACCAGAAAGCCTAAATCGCAGACATGAAAAAGCCCAATCTTTCCAGACTGGGCTAAATCATTGAAAAATATGGTCGGGACGGAATGATTCGGACACTCGACCCCTAGCCCCCCTACCAGCCATGTAGCAGCTAAGATAACTTTCAAAAATCCTCGTGGGGGGACAAATGGGGGAACAAAAAGGCCAGACACAAAAAAGCCCCGTAAAAACGGGGCTTTTCAGTAGAATGTGGCGGAGAGATAGGGATTCGAACCCTAGGTACCGGTGAAGGTACAACGGATTTCGAATCCGTCCCATTCGGCCACTCTGGCATCTCTCCAACGGCGCGCATCATAACAGCCTGTTACCGGGAAGCAAAGCGCCAAGGCGATTTTTTTCCGTGCTATCAGATGCTTGCGTCGATTACAGCGGTACGCCGAGACGGTTGGCGACTTCTTCGTAGGCTTCGATAACATCACCGAGGCCCTGGCGGAAGCGGTCCTTGTCCATCTTCTTGCGCGTGTCTTTGTCCCACAGGCGGCAGCCGTCCGGGCTGAACTCGTCACCCAGGACGATGGAGCCGTCGTGGAACACCCCGAATTCCAGCTTGAAGTCCACCAGCAGTAGGCCGGCGTCGTCGAACAGTTTGCTCAGGACGTCGTTGACCTTGAGGGACAGCTCTTTCATGCGCGCCAGTTGCTCAGCGGTGCCCCAACCGAATGCCACGACGTGGGATTCGTTGATGAACGGGTCGCCTTTGGCATCGTCTTTCAGGAACAATTCAAAGGTGTAAGGGTTGAGCTTGAGGCCCTCTTCCACGCCCAGACGCTTGACCAGGCTGCCGGCGGCGTAGTTGCGCACGACGCACTCGACCGGAATCATGTCGAGCTTCTTCACCAGGCATTCGTTGTCGCCCAACAGCTTGTCGAATTGGGTCGGGACACCGGCCGCTTCGAGCTTCTGCATGATGAAGGCGTTGAACTTGTTGTTCACCATGCCTTTGCGATCGAGCTGTTCGATGCGCTTGCCGTCGAACGCCGAGGTGTCGTTGCGAAACAGCAGGATCAAGCGGTTGGCGTCGTCGGTCTTGTAAACCGATTTGGCTTTGCCGCGGTAGAGTTCTTCACGTTTTTCCATGATGGGCTCCGCTTGCTAAGTAGGTGGGCTAGGCGATGTGTCGCCAGTCGAGCCCTGAATCTTGATCGGCCAGTTGCAGCCAGTCCGGGTCGCACCCGAGGGTGTCGACAAAACATTGCCGGGCCAGCTGCGGCAGGTTGTTCTTGCTGCTCAGGTGGGCCAGGACCAGGTGTTGCAAGTCTTGCCAGCCCAACTCATACACCAGGTACGCCGCCTGGTGGTTGTTCAAATGTCCCAGCTCGCCGCCGACCCGCTGCTTGAGAAAGTACGGGTAGTGACCACGGGCCAGCATGTCGCGACAGTGGTTGGACTCGATCATCAGCGCATCGAGATCCCGATAACCTTCCAGCACCTTGGCGCAGTAGGAACCCAGGTCGGTGAGCACGCCGAAACGCCGCTCGCCGTCACTGAACACGTATTGCGTCGGCTCCTGAGCGTCGTGCGCAACGGCAATCACATCGATACCCAAAGCGCCGATTTGCAGGTGCTCGCCACCGGCCAGGAAACCTGCGGGATCAATCGGTTTGCGCATCCCGCGCAAGGTACCGCGACTCAGGTACACCGGAAGATTGTAGCGCCGAGACAGCAAACCCACGCCATGCACGTGATCGGCATGTTCGTGGGTCACCAGGATCGCGCTCAGTTGCGTGGGGTGAACCCCCAGTCGCAGCAGGCGCCGCTCGGTTTCCCGCAGGGAGAAACCACAATCCACCAGGACGTACGTGTCGTCGTGGGCTACAAGCGTGCCGTTCCCTTGGCTACCGCTGCCGAGAACAGCAAAACGCATCGAATCAGCCCAGGTTGTCCTGAATCACGCCCAACACTTTGCGCGCTGTTTCAGCTGGCGCAACGGTGTTGATATTTTTCTCGACGGTGACTTGCACGGTCTCGCCGACCTTGCTCAGGCGCACTTGATAACGCTCGGCGCGGGTCTCGACCTCTTCCTTGGTCGGTTCACTGCCGAACAGTTTGCTGAAGAAGCCACGCTCTTGATCTTTCTTCTCGGCTTTTTCCGCGACGTTGATGTAGTACAGGCCCAGGCTGCGGTTGATGTCTTCGACACGCCACGGCCCTTGCTCCAGCGCACGGCCAACACTCGACCAGGCGCGATCCAGGTCTTCACCCAGGTTGAGCACGACGTTACCGCTGCCATCTTCGGTGAGGCTGACGCGGCTAGGTGTGTCGTAATCGCGGGCCGCGAGCAGGGACACGGAGCCACCCTGTTCGGAGATGCGGCTCATGCTCGCGAGCATCTCGTCGACCAGCGCGGAATCGACACCGGTGTTGACCGAGCGATTGCTGAATTCAACAGCGGCAGTGCTACCGGCAGGACGCTCGGCGCTGACTACATAGACTTCACTGGTATTGCGCTGCACACCTGGCTCGATACGCACGCGGACCCGCGCTTCGCTGTCAGCTGCAATGCCACCGGACTGCAAGCGCTTGGCCAGGTTGGCCGAGAGTTCGCTCGGCGGCTGCCACGCGGTGGTGAATTCACCGGTCTGTGGACGCTGCTCGTCGATACGGAAGCCATTGTCCTGGAAGAACTGCAAGGCCACTGGCCAGACTTCGGCAGGCGGGCGCTGGGCCACGATCCAGCGGGAGTCGCCACTCTTCTGCAGGCTGTAATCGCTGGCATCCGCCGCGGCTGCGGCAATCGGCTGCGGGCGCGGTACTTCGTACTCGCCCTTGATCGTGTCGTCGGCCACGTTGCGCGGGATCGGCAGCAACGGATCAAGACGTTTGGCAACGTTGACGTCCGCCGGTAATTGCATCGGAGCGGTTTGTTGTGCTTCCAGGTAATCGCTGCCGCGGTCACGGAAGTAGCCTTCCGGGCCCCAGACCCAACCGCAACCACTGGTGCTGGAGATAATCAAGGCAAGTGCGGAAAGTCCGGCCAATCGCTTCATGCGTAGTGCTTCCTCAATTAAACCAGGACGCCGGACTGGCGCAGGGCCTGTCGCAGCGGTTCGTGACAGGCTTCGCTGAGCTGGGTGAGCGGCAGACGGATACCGTCCGGCATCATGCCCATTTCAAACAACGCCCATTTCACGGGGATAGGGTTGGATTCGATAAACAGTGTTTTGTTGAGCGGCATCAATTTCTCATGGATCGCCCGTGCGGTAACCGCATCACCGGCAATCGCCGCGGCACACAACTCGCTCATGGCGCGTGGCGCCACGTTGGCGGTCACCGAAATGTTGCCCTTGCCACCCAACAGCATCAGCTCGACAGCGGTGGCATCGTCGCCGGAGTACACCAGGAAATCACTGTTCACACCGGCCAGGATGTCCTTGGCGCGTTGCAGGTCACCGGTGGCTTCCTTGATACCGATGATGTTCGGTACGGTGGACAGCCGAATCACGGTCGCGGCCTGCATGTCGCAAGCGGTGCGGCCAGGCACGTTGTAGAGGATCTGCGGGATGTCGACGGCTTCGGCGATGGTCTTGAAGTGCTGGTACAGGCCTTCCTGGGTCGGCTTGTTGTAGTACGGGGTCACCAGCAAGCAGGCGTCGGCGCCGGCCTTCTTGGCATTTTTGGTCAATTCGATCGCTTCACGCGTCGAGTTGGCGCCCGTGCCGGCGATCACGGCGATACGCCCTGCCACACGCTTGACCACGAACTCGATCACCTCGATGTGTTCTTCCACATCAAGCGTCGCCGACTCACCGGTGGTGCCAACCGCTACAATGGCGTTGGTGCCTTCTTGCAGGTGGAAGTCCACCAGTTTGCCAAGGCTATCCCAGTCGAGATTACCTTGTGCATCCATGGGTGTGACCAGTGCCACCATACTGCCCGCAATCATGCAACCGCTCCTGCCGGAAAAAGAGAGCCGTAATGGTACTGGCGCCAAGATGCTTGCACAAGCGAAGTACCCTCCAAGGACGCGTTCTGGCTCAACTTAGTTGCCGGCAACGCCATCATTGGGCCAACGCGGGCTGCACGGCTGGGTTTGAGGCGGGCGATCACGCAATGAAAACGCCACCTCCTATCCCTTGGCGGCGCTTTTCGCTACCCTTGATCCTTTGATCGATATCAGTACTTACGTATCGACCGCTCATCGCTTTAGGAATGCTGCATGTCCACCCCCACAGTCCGCGAACAATTCCTTGTCATCAGTGCCCTTGGCGCCAACCCCATGGAGCTGACTAACGTCCTGTGCCGCGCCAGCCATGAAAATCGCTGCGCCGTCGTGACCTCTCGTCTGACCCGCCATGGCGAATGCAGCGCGCTGGTCCTGCAGATTTCCGGGTCCTGGGACGCCTTGGCGCGCCTGGAGGCGGGCTTGCCCACCTTGGCCAAGAAACACGACTTCACCGTCAATGTAGTGCGCAGCGCGGCCCTGGAGAATCGTCCCCAGGCCCTGCCGTATGTGGCCTATGTCAGCTCGGCCTACCGTTCGGACATCGTCAACGAACTGTGCCAGTTCTTTATCGACCACAACGTCGAACTGGAAAACCTGACCTGCGACACCTACCAGGCTCCCCAGACCGGCGGCACCATGCTCAACGCGACCTTTACCGTGACCTTGCCGGCCGGCGTACAAATCAGTTGGCTGCGTGACCAGTTCCTGGACTTTGCCGATGCCTTGAACCTCGATGCGCTGATCGAACCATGGCGCCCACAGAACCCGATGTAAGGAAATTCTCATGGCTGTAGTCATCGACCAACCGGTAGCCGATTTCGAAGCCCAGGCGACCAGCGGGCAAACCGTCAGCCTCGGCGCGCTCAAGGGCAAGCAAGTGGTGCTCTACTTCTACCCAAAAGACAGCACACCGGGTTGCACCACCGAAGGCCAGGGTTTTCGTGACCAGTACGCAGCCTTTCAGGACGCCAACACCGAAATATTCGGAGTATCCCGGGACGGTGTGAAGTCCCATGAGAACTTCAAGGCCAAGCAGGCGTTTCCCTTCGAGCTGATCAGCGACAAGGATGAAGCGGTTTGCCAGCTGTTCGAGGTGATCAAGCTGAAGAAACTGTACGGCAAGGAATACCTCGGCGTTGATCGCAGTACCTTTCTGATCGACAAGGATGGCGTCCTGCGCCAGGCGTGGCGCGGGGTGAAAGTCCCGGGCCATGTGGATGCCGTACTGGCAGCTGCCCAGGCCTTGAACAAGGCCTGAGCATTACCGCGATCCGACAACAGGCACAGGTACTTTCAGGCGGCTCAGGCTTTACGCAACCAGTAATAGAAGACGCCGCTTTCGACCTCCTCACGCAACAGCGCATGCCCCGCCAATTTGGCAAACGTGCGGAAATCCCGTTGGGAGCCCGCATCCGTGGCAATCACCTTGAGCACCGCGCCACTGCCCAGCCGATTGAGCTCCATCTTGGCCTTGAGCAGTGGCAACGGGCAGTTGAGACCGCTGGCATCCAGCTCGGCATCATGGGCTACAGCGTCAGTCATGGTCTTACTCCGGGAGCGCATCAAGGGCCCCTTAGAATATCTGGTCCCAAGCTCAGTGTCCGGCTACAGTAAGATCTTTGTCGAAAGGCTTTGTGCATGACTTTTTTGCGCCCTACCCTGCTGACGCTGGCTTGCCTGCTTGCCTCTCCAGGCTTCGCTGACGACCTGCCGTCACTTGGCGACGCCAGTTCTGCCATTGTCTCGCCTCAACAGGAACACCAACTGGGTCGGGCGTGGCTGGCGTACCTGCGTGGCCAGGTGTCAGCACTCAATGACCCGCAGCTCAAGGATTATGTCGAAACCAGCGTTTATAAACTGGTGGAGACCAGCCAGGTCAATGACCGGCGCCTGGAGTTCATCCTGATCGACAGTCCGCAATTGAACGCCTTTGCCGCACCGGGCGGGATTGTCGGGGTCAACGGCGGCCTGTTCCTCAACGCCCAGACCGAAGGTGAATATGCCTCGGTCATGGCCCACGAACTGGCGCACTTGTCCCAACGTCACTTCGCCCGAGGCGTGGAAGCTCAGCAACGGATGCAATTGCCGATGATGGCCGTCCTGCTCGGCGGGATCATCGCTGCAGCGGCCGGCGCCGGTGATGCCGGCATTGCGGCGATTGCCGGCAGCCAGGCGGCAGCGATCCAGGAACAGCGACGCTTCTCCCGGCAGAATGAACAGGAAGCGGACCGTATCGGCATCCTCAACCTGGAAAAGGCCGGCTACGATCCGCGCTCCATGCCAACCATGTTCGAGCGCTTGATGCGTCAGTACCGCTTCGACGCCAAGCCACCGGAATTCCTGCTGACTCACCCGGTAACCGAGTCGCGTATTGCCGACACCCGCAACCGCGCCGAACAGGCAAGTACCGGTGGCAAGGAAGACAGCTTGCGCTATCAACTGATTCGCGCCCGGGTTCAGCTGTACTACGAAGATACACCGGGACTGGCTGCCAAGCGTTTCCGCGCGCAACTGGACGAAAACCCGAAAAGCGACGTTGCGCGGTATGGCCTGGCCATCGCCCAAATCAAAGGCACGCAGCTAAATGAAGCACGGGAAAACCTCAAGCCGTTGCTGGCCAAGGCTCCCAACGACGTCATCTACAATCTGGCGCAGATCGAGCTGGACATCATCAACAATCGTATGCCGGATGCTCAACAGCGAGTGGACCGGATGCTCGCGCAATACCCCGGCAATTATCCGCTGAATCAGGTACGCGTAGGCCTGCTACTCAAGCAGAACCGTACGGCAGAGGCGGAGAAAGCCCTTGAAAGCTTGCTCAAGTCGCGTCCGGACGATCCGGACGTCTGGTATCAAGTGGCCGAGACCCGTGGTTTGTCGGGCAACATCATAGGCTTGCATCAGGCCCGCGCCGAATATTTCGCCCTTGTCGGTGATTACCAACAGGCTATTCAGCAGCTGGACTTCGCCAAGCGTCGTGCCGGCAACAACTTTCCCTTGTCGTCGCGGATTGACGCGCGCCAGCGCGAGCTAATCGAACAGGAGCGCCTGGTCAAAGACATGATGAGCTGACCCGAGACGCACAAAAAAGCCCCGCTCTCGTGTACCGAGAACGGGGCTTTTTATCGACCTGCGGTTAGCGGATTACTCTGCCAACTTGAAGGTGATGAAGCTTGCACGGCCCTGGCGCAGGACTCGCATCGACACCGAACGGTTCTTCGGCAGCGCCTTGGCGATGCTGGTGAACTCCTTGGTGGAATTGATCGCCTGGTTGTTCAAGTGAGTGATCACATCACCCGGCTGCAAACCGATCAAGGCTGCAGGACCGTCCTGGACCTCCTTGATCACAACGCCGCTCTGAAGGTCGAAGCTCTTCTTCTGCTCATCGGTCAGTTCGACCACGGCAATGCCCAGGCGATTGCTGCTGCGCTCGGTGCCGGCCTTGTTGCCCAAGGCATCCAGCTCCTGACCTTCGTCGGGGATAGCACCGACGGTCAGCTCGACGTTGCGGCGCTTGCCGTCACGAATCACCTCAAGGTTGGCCTTGCCGCCGGCCTTGAGCGCACCGACCAGATGCGGCAAGTCAGCTGACATGACGATTGGTTGGCCATTCATGCTCAGGATCACATCACCCACCTGCAAACCGCCTTTGGCAGCCGGACCGCCGTCCTGAATCTGCGCGACCAGGGCGCCCGCCGGCTTCTCCAGGCCAAAGGATTCAGCCAGGTCCTTGTTCACTTCCTGAATCACTACACCCAACCAGCCACGACTGACCTTGCCACCCGCCTTGAGCTGGTTGGAAACGTCCATGGCCACATCAATCGGGATCGCGAAAGACACCCCCATGAAACCACCGGAGCGGGTGTAAATCTGCGAGTTGATCCCGACCACTTCGCCTGCCAGGTTGAACAGTGGACCGCCGGAGTTACCCGGGTTGATCGGCACGTCGGTCTGGATGAACGGTACGTAGTTTTCGTTCGGCAGGCTGCGACCGATGGCGCTGACGATCCCTTGAGTCACAGTGTGGTCAAAGCCAAACGGCGAACCGATTGCCACGACCCATTGCCCGGCCTTCAAATCCTGGGACTTGCCCAGCTTCAGCACAGGCAGGTTCTTGCCCTCGATTTTCAACAGCGCGACGTCGGAACGCGGATCAGTACCGACCAGCTTGGCCTTGAGCTCACTGCGATCAGCCAGGCGGACGAGAATCTCGTCGGCATCCGCGATCACATGATTGTTGGTGAGGATGTAGCCATCAGGCGAAATGATGAAACCCGAACCCAGGGATTGAGCCTCGCGCTGGCCACCACCACGGGGTGAGCGCGGCTGGGGCATGCCACGTTCGAAAAACTCCCGAAGCATCGGCGGCAGGCCTTCAAGGTCCGGCATCTGCTGATTCGAGACTTTGCGATCCGGCAGTTTCTGGGTGGTACTGATGTTGACGACAGCAGGCGATGCCTGCTCCACCAGCTCGGTGAAGTCAGGCAGCTCGACCGCTTGCGCGGTAACGGCCTGACCCAGCACCAATACCGCGGCGACTATGGATAGGTAAGATTTCAAACGTGGTATCGACATACAGCTCCCGTTACGACGAACAAGGTTGGGCGACAGGGTTCAAGAAACGCCGAAGGCTACTACTACCGACGTTAATTTTCCGTGAACAAAACAAGGCCAGAGCCGAGAGGTTCTGACCTATAAAAAACATATGGAGATTTTGCAAGTGAAAATACTCTCCGAACATTTCATGTTCTCAGCACACAAGCAGGTATCGATGACACCTGCTTGTGTGCTGAGAACGATCGGGATGAGCACAGGATTAACGAATCATGGTTTGGCAGGTGCCGGACCGTTGCGAACCGACAGCGCAATCCTTTCAGCGGTGCCAAGCGGAATTTCTCCGACAACCGTCGCCATGATCTCGCCTTGCGGCGTCGTCAAGCGTCGGGATACGGCCACGGTTGGCCCTATCTGGACGCGGGTTTCGGCCACACTGGGATCATTGACCGGTTCCAGAAACACCGAGAAGCGCGCCAAGCCGTCTTCATACATCAGGCTGTTGACCACGGCCTTGGTCTGGGAATCCTTGCGGGCACTGCTGCGGGTCAGTTGAAAACCGGGGGGTAGCCACTCCAGATGCCAGGCCTGGATGTCTGCCACACCTGATGGATCAGGACTCGCGGGTTGCAACGGCTTGCAGTCGCTACTGGGCTGCAGATCATGCTCGTCAGGTGTCTTGGCAGTGTTCAACCGGGTGAACTGGAAACGCTCCAGCAGTTGCCCCTTGTCGTTGAGCAACAACGACTTCAACGGCAGGCCGGTCTCCTGATCCAGGTGCAGCTCGAATCCGTAGCGATACTGGTCGCGGGGCTTCACCGAAAGAATCACTGCCTGACGAGCAGCCACACGCGATTTGCCAAGGACGGCAAGCTCGTAAACAGAAGAGAGTTTTTGTGGATCCAGCGCTCCGGAGGAAGCCCCCGGAGAACTTTCCAAACCGGCCACCAAGGTCCCGCTGACGCACTGGGTACGCCCGTTGACCCGGACAATTTCCTGGGCAGAACCGTCCAACTGCAAAAGCCGTTCACAGACCTGGCCATCCTGGACGCGATGCCAGATATCATGGGTCGAAAAACTACCGTTACGTTCGTAGATGAAGGTGCCTTGATAACTGTGCTGCTCGGCGCGCCCAAGACGTTTCAGCCAGTCTTGAGCTTCGTCGGCATGGGCAGGTACGGTGGACCAACCACTAAGCAGAAGCGCAAGGAGCGGTATGGCACGCATAAGGCTCCTTAGCGGTTCAGCGGTTTTCCAGACTTGCAGCGCGGGCATATGGCAGTGCGCTTTCAGTGCCTTTCAGGGCTGATTCCTGAGCGTGTTGACGCAGGTAACCCGGAAGACGCTGATCTTGCCAGCCGGATTGCCCCTGAAGCACACCATTGGTCACTGGACCGGCAGCTTCGGAGCTTTCCTTGTAGCCGGCCAACACTGCTGGACCCTTGACCTGCGGACCGGCCATAACCGGTTGCTGAGGTTGCTGGGCCAACTCGACGCCGGCGATTTCGTCCTGGTTGTACAGGCGCACACCTGCCAATACGGCAACAGTCACAGAGGCAGCAACCGCCAGGCGACCCAGGCTACGCCAAGGACCGCGAGTGGCTTTGGCCGGAGTGACTTCATCAGCCAGTGCAGCAGAAACGGCCGCAGCAATATCCAGACGAGGGACTAACAGGTCCTTGTGCATCACTGCCCGAGCGACTTGGTAACGAGACCAGGTATCACGGGTTTCAGCGTCATCAAATGCGTTAAGCACTCGACGAAGTTCCAGTTCATCCGCTTCGTTATCCATCACTGCGGACAGCGATTCCTGCAGGGCATCACGACTCATGGCGGTTCCTCTCTTGGCTGTCGCCGCTGTCTTTAGTTTTCCTGCAACAACGGTTGCAAGGCTTTATCGATGGCTTCCCGAGCCCGGAAAATCCGGGAGCGTACGGTCCCCACCGGACATTGCATGACGCTCGCAATGTCCTCGTAACTCAGACCATCGAATTCACGTAAAGTTAACGCCGTACGTAAATCTTCTGGCAATTGCTGGATAGTGCGATGGACGGTGCCCTCAATCTCGTCGCGCAACAAAGCACGCTCCGGCGACTCGAGATCCTTGAGGCCGTGATCACCATCGTAAAATTCAGCATCTTCCGAACTCACATCGCTGTCGGGTGGACGGCGACCGCGAGAAACCAGATAGTTCTTCGCCGTGTTAATGGCGATGCGATACAGCCACGTGTAAAACGCACTGTCACCGCGAAAATTACCGAGTGCACGGTAGGCCTTGATAAAGGCTTCCTGTGCAACGTCCTGCGCTTCATGGGTGTCGTGCACAAACCGCACGATCAACCCGAGAATTTTGTGCTGATATTTCAGCACTAGCAGATCAAAAGCGCGCTTATCGCCGCGCTGTACGCGCTCGACAAGCTGCTGATCCTCTTCCTGGGTTAGCATGAACACTCCTCGTTGTACTTGAAGGAGGCTTGCATAACTAAACGATCAGGCTTGCAAACATAGACTCGGTCTTTTCGCAAAAGTTCTCCCCCCTTCAAGCAAGTTTCCGGCGCGCACTGTTTTGGCACACACGAAAAACGCAGCGCGGGCAACGCCGGCTGCGCGAATAATCTTGTCGCCGGATTTCTGACACGCCTTTTGCTCCAGGTCGATCAGTCAAACCAACGCTTTCCCAGCTTTCGGGCATCCTGCTATGGAGTTGAAACTCAAGCAAAAAGTTCCCCCCACGTCGGACCGCCGGATGAAAGCCGTGCCGTTCGTTACCTGTAGTCTCACAACGCCACGAACCCCGCTATTGTGCCGATCCCCCTCTCTATATACTAGTGGGCCGTGTGACCCTTTGATTCGCCGATCCAGGCGTCCTGTTTGCGCCCTCCCCTTCGGATCGCTTTTTGCGGAATCCTTTAAATGAGCCAACAGTTTCAACATGATGTCCTAGTGATTGGTAGCGGTGCCGCAGGCTTGAGTCTTGCACTGACCTTGCCGAGCCATTTGCGCATAGCCGTCCTGAGCAAGGGCGACCTGGCCAATGGCTCGACTTTCTGGGCCCAGGGCGGCGTTGCCGCGGTGCTGGACGACACCGACACCGTGCAATCCCACGTCGAAGACACGCTGAACGCCGGGGGCGGCCTGTGCAATGAAGAAGCGGTGCGCTTCACCGTCGAGCACAGTAGGGAGGCCATTCAGTGGCTGATCGATCAAGGCGTGCCTTTTACGCGTGACGAGCATTCCGGCAGTGACGATGGCGGCTTTGAGTTCCACCTGACCCGCGAAGGCGGTCACAGCCATCGACGGATCATCCATGCCGCCGACGCCACCGGCGCAGCGATTTTCACGACCCTGCTCACCCAGGCCCGACAACGACCGAATATTGAACTGCTGGAGCAACGGGTCGCCGTCGACCTGATCACCGAAAAGCGCCTCGGTCTGCCGGGTGAACGCTGCCTGGGCGCCTACGTACTCAACCGGGCCAGCGGTGAAGTCGACACCTATGGTGCCCGTTTCACCCTCCTGGCCTCGGGCGGCGCCGCAAAAGTTTATCTGTACACCAGCAACCCCGACGGAGCCTGCGGAGATGGCATCGCCATGGCCTGGCGTTCAGGCTGCCGAGTGGCGAACCTGGAGTTCAACCAATTCCACCCCACCTGCCTGTATCACCCTCAAGCCAAGAGTTTCCTGATCACCGAAGCCCTGAGGGGAGAAGGTGCACACCTCAAACTGCCGAATGGCGAGCGGTTCATGCAGCGTTTCGACCCACGGGCCGAACTTGCACCGCGCGACATCGTAGCCCGCGCCATCGACCACGAAATGAAGCGCTTGGGCATCGACTGCGTCTACCTGGACATCAGCCACAAACCCGAAGACTTCATCAAGAGCCATTTTCCGACGGTCTATGAGCGCTGCCTGGCGTTTAATATCGATATCACCAAAGGCCCGATTCCGGTGGTCCCGGCCGCGCATTACACCTGCGGCGGCGTGATGGTCGACCAACGGGGTCGCACCGACGTGCCGGGCTTGTACGCCATTGGCGAAACCAGCTTCACCGGCCTGCACGGCGCCAACCGCATGGCCAGCAACTCACTGCTGGAATGTTTCGTCTACGCCCGCTCCGCCGCCGCCGACATCCTCGAGCAACTGCCGCGCACACCGGTGCCAGCCGCCCTGCCCCGCTGGGATGCCAGCCAGGTTACCGACTCCGACGAAGACGTCATCATCGCCCACAACTGGGACGAACTGCGGCGCTTCATGTGGGACTACGTGGGGATCGTTCGCACCAACAAGCGTCTTCAGCGAGCGCAACATCGGGTCCGACTGTTGCTGGACGAGATCGACGAGTTCTACAGCAACTATAAAGTCAGCCGCGACCTGATCGAACTGCGCAACCTGGCACAAGTCGCCGAACTGATGATTCGCTCGGCCATGGAACGCAAGGAAAGCCGAGGCCTGCATTACACCCTCGACTACCCCCAAATGTTGCCGGTGGCCCTCGACACTATTCTGGTGCCAGCCACCTACGGCGACTGAACTTCAAGCGCACGCGCAGGCGCCGATGCACATCGGCGGTCTGTGAATCCGCCGGCACGCAGATCGATCGCACCCACCATTCGCCCTGCAACCGATAGCGCAGCACCACAATCAACGGCAGAGCCAGGCTGTCAGGACGCAATTGCACACTGTGCCAGCCCCGCGCCGCGCTCCATAACTGCCAGCCATCGGCGTCCCGACGCAAGCCGCGGATCGATGAACGGTGAGTCAGCAGGATTTGACGCGGCAAGACCCAGCCAGCATGGGCCAGGCACAACGCCGCCGCCGACAGGGCCAACCCGGGGGGAACAGCAAGGAAGCAAAGCGCGCCCAGCGCGAGCAACTGGGCGAGGAGATACGCCGCCAGCAATCGCCCGGAAGCGTGCCAGCGGCATTCGAAGGCATTACTTGGGCTGGACACGATCCAGAATCATCCGGACCATCCGTTGCAATTCTGGATCTTCCGATTCGGAGCGTTCCATGAACCAGCCAAACATGTCCTGATCTTCGCATTCCAGCAGCTTGCGGTAACATTCGCGGTCCACGTCATTGAGCGTCGCATAGACCTCCCTGACGAACGGCACCAGCAACACATCCAGCTCAAGCATGCCACGACGGCTGTGCCAGTAGAGGCGATTGAGTTCTACATCTTCGACCATGGAGCGCTCCTCAAATAGAGCGCAAGTATACAGGCCCCGGCCCCGCGCAACAGTCGGCTTTGGTCGGGCGCATGAAACTACCCATTTGCCGGACACCTCTCTATGATGCACCCATGACTTTCCAACTGCGATGACCCATGGCTGACTCTGCTTTTTTCTGCCCGCTGTCCCACGAAGGCGTCCTGGCTGTTCGCGGCGCCGACGCGGCCAAGTTCCTCCAGGGACAATTGACCTGCAACCTCAATTACCTCAGTGACACCCACGCCAGCCTCGGCGCCCGCTGCACCCAAAAAGGCCGCATGCAATCGAGTTTCAGGATCGTATTGCAAGGTGATGGCGTGCTGTTGGCGATGGCCAGCGAACTGCTCGAACCACAACTGGCGGACCTGAAAAAATACGCGGTCTTTTCCAAATCCAAACTGACCGATGAAAGCGCGGCCTGGGTACGTTTTGGCCTGACAGACGCCGATCAGACAATGGCCAGCCTGGGCCTTGAACTGCCGGCCGAGACCGACAGCGTCGCGCGCGCCAATGAGCTGATTGCCATTCGTGTCTCCCCCGGCCGCGCCGAACTGTGGGTGCCAGCCGCGCACGCCCAGGCGCTGCATGAGCAACTGGCCGCGCAACTGCGCGAAGGCGATCTGAACAGCTGGTTACTGGGACAGATCCGGGCCGGCATCGGCCAGGTCATGGCACAGACCCGCGAGCTGTTCATCCCGCAGATGCTCAACTTGCAAGCCGTCGGCGGCGTCAGCTTCAAGAAAGGCTGCTATACCGGACAGGAAATCGTTGCGCGCATGCAATACCTGGGCAAGCTCAAGCGTCGTCTCTATCGCCTGAGCCTCGATAGCACTGTGCCGCCCGAGCCGGGGGCCCAGCTGTTTTCGCCCAGCCATAACAGCGCTATCGGCGAAGTCGTCATCGCCGCGCAGGCCGACGAAGTGATCGAACTTCTCGCAGTGCTGCAAGCCGAAGCTGCCGATAGCGGCGCTGTGCATTTAGGTACGCTGGAGGGTCCCGGGCTGCGTTTGCTCGACCTGCCTTACTCACTGGACCGTGATCGCGAGATCCAGCGCTAAGCGCTGCACCTTTTGCAATACCCTAGAGATCATGCATGAACAAGCTGGCGGAAAAAATCCAACAGGTGTTGGTTAAGGCCATCGATAACGATGACCTGGTTCTGCCCACATTACCGGAGGTGGCCCTGCAAATTCGTCAGGCCGCCGAAGACCCGGACATTAGCATCAGTCACCTGAGCAAAGTCATCGGCCGCGACACCGCCCTGTCGGCACGACTGATCAAAGTGGTCAACAGCCCGTTATTGCGAGCGTCCCAGGAAGTGACCGATCTGCACACCGCGATCACGCGCCTGGGCACCAACTACAGCAGCAATCTTGCGATCGGTCTGGTGATGGAGCAAATCTTTCACGCCCGCTCCGAAGTCGTCGAGCAGAAAATGCGCGATGTCTGGCGGCGCAGCCTGGAAGTCGCGGGGGTCAGTTATGCGCTGTGTCGCAACCACAGCCAGCTCAAGCCCGATCAGGCAGCGCTCGGCGGGCTGGTCCACCAGATCGGTGTGCTACCGATCCTGACCTACGCCGAAGATCACTACGAACTGCTATCGGACCCGGTCAGCCTCAACCATGTGATCGACAGCATCCACCCGTTGCTGGGTGACAAATTGCTGCGGGTCTGGGACTTTCCGGATCGGTTGTTGTGCGTACCGGGACAATACCTGAATCTGGAACGCGACTCGCAAAAGCTGGACTACGTCGATCTGGTGCAAGTAGCGGTACTGTATTGCCATAAAGGCACGGATCATCCGTTGGCGGACATGGCGGTATCGACCTTGCCGTCGATTTATAAGCTGCGGATTGATCCCTACAGTGAAACCTTGCGCGCGGAGGTGGATGAAGCGCGATCGATGTTTTATTGATCGCCGGCGACAAAGCTCACACGCACCTTCAGCCCTGCCGACTCACCGTCATGCAGACTGATCTGCGCCAGATGCGCCCGGCAAATCTCACCGACAATCGCCAACCCGAGGCCTGAGCCCGCGCCCTGCTGATTGCGTCGATAGAAGCGCTCGAACACCCGGTCCCGCTCATCCAACGGGATGCCCGGCCCATCGTCTTCCACCTCCAGCACCGCTGGCGCCGTGACCCGCAAGATCACATTGCCGCCCGACGGCGTGTGAGCCAAAGCGTTGTCCACCAGATTGCTCAGCAGTTCATTCAGCAGCGTCGGCTCGCCCCGCAGCCAAACCGGCTCATCCGCCTCCAGTGCCAGCGCCACGCCACGGGCGTGAGCCAGCGGTGCCATGGCCATGCCCAGTTCGCGGGCCAACTGGCTCAAATCCAATAATTGCGCACCGCCTTCGGCAATGGCCCGAGCACCGTTTTCGATGCGCGCCAGGGACAACAATTGATTGGCCAAGTGAGTCAGGCGATCCGTGCCCTGGGCCGTCGTTTCCAGGGTCGTGCGCCAGATTGCCGGATCCTCGGCACGCAGCCCCAACTCAAGCCGCGCCTTGAGCGCTGCCAACGGGGTGCGCAACTCATGGGCGGCATCGGCAATGAACTGCGCCTGACGCTCGAACTGCCCACGCAGACGTTCGGTAAAATGGTTCAGCGCCCGCACCAGCGGACCCAGTTCGTGCTGCACCTCTACCAGCGGCAAGGGCCGTAAATCATCCGGCTGGCGTTCCTCCACTGCCGTGCGCAAACGCTCCAACGGACGCAACGCCGCACTCACCGCGAACCACACCAGCAGCAATGCACCGACCGCCAGCATCCCCAGGCGCAACAAGGTGTCGGCCATCAAGCTACGGGCCATGCTGACGCGGGCCTCATCGGTTTCCGCCACGCGGATTTCCGCCATGCCATTCATGTTCGGTTCCGATACTGCCTTGAGCAGGCTCACCACCCGTACATTCTGCCCCTGATACTTGGCGTTGTAGAAGCGCGCCAGGGCCGGATAATCATCGGTGCGCGGCGTTCCCGGCGGCGGGCCCGGCAACTCTTCGTAACCGGAAATCAGCTTCTGGTGAATGTCATTGACCTGATAGTAAATACGCCCGGCACTGTCATAGGCGAACGTGTCCAGCGCCACGTAAGGCACATCGGCGCTGAGGGTACCGTCGCGCTGGGACAGCCCGGCAGCGATGGTCCGCGCCGAAGCAAGCAAGGTCCGGTCATAGGCCGTATCCGCTGCCTCACGACCATTCCAGTAGGCACTCAAACCACTGGCCAGCATCAACACCACCAGCAACACCGCCAGATTCCACAGCAGGCGCCAGCGCAGGCTGTTGTGCTTACGCATCGCGCGCTTCCAGCAAATACCCCAAGCCACGGAAGGTGACGATCGCCACCGGATGGCCGTCGAGTTTTTTGCGCAAACGGTGGACATAGATTTCGATCGCGTCGGGACTGGCCTCTTCATCCAGTCCAAACACCTGGGACGCCAGCTGTTCCTTGCTCATGACCCGGCCAGGACGGGCAATCAGCGCTTCCAGCACCGCCTGTTCGCGGGAGGTAAGCGTCAGCAACTCGTCGCCCAGGGTGAACCGCCGGGTTTCCACGTCATACACCAGCACACCGCAGGTCTGCTGCCGTTCACCTCCCAGCACGCTGCGGCGTAACAACGCCTTGACCCTGGCCTCCAACTCAGTCAATTCAAACGGCTTGGCCAGGTAGTCATCAGCCCCCAGATTGAGGCCGTGGACACGGTCCTTTACATCACTGCGCGCCGTCAGCATCAACACCGGAAGATTTTTTCCACGCCCCCGCAATCGTGCCAACACCTCGAAACCATCCATGCGCGGCAAGCCCACATCAAGGATCGCCACCGCGTATTCCTCGCTGCTCAAGGCCAGGTCCGCCGCCACCCCATCGTGCAACACGTCAACTGTCAAACCCGTGCCCTTGAGCGCCTGGGCGACACTTTCAGCTAGTTGCAAATGGTCTTCGACCAAAAGGACACGCATGGATCTGTACCTCATTCAGGGGTGGCCGACGCCACGCTGTGCGAGGCAGTTTACAGACGCCACCTGCGCTGTGAAGCCCGAAAACATTGAAAGGTCGTTGAAAGGTTAGCGAAAGCTTCGCCCATTAGCATCGCGAAACGGAAGGTAATTCCTCCCGCGCTATTTCACCGATAGCGCCCGAAAAACGCCTTGAAGCGTTTTCGCCAATAAGAACAATAACGGAGTGCACCCACGATGCTGTCAACACAGCCCCAGGCTTTCCCGCCTGTTCGTTTTACCCGCCTGACCCAGACCACCCTCGCCACTGCCGCCGCCCTTGCCGGTTTTTCGCCGCTTAGCCAGGCTGCCTTCTTCGAAGACAGTAGCGCGACCCTGGAAACGCGCAATATGTACTTCAACCGCGATTTTCGCGACGGCACCAGCGCCCAGCAGTCCAAGCGCGACGAATGGGCCCAGGGCTTTATGCTCAACCTGCAATCTGGCTACACCGACGGCACCGTGGGTTTTGGTGTCGATGCACTCGGCATGCTCGGGCTCAAGCTCGACTCCAGCCCAGACCGTACCGGCAGCGGCCTGCTGCCGACCCACGATGATGGTCGCGCCGCCGACGAATACTCCAAGTTGGGCCTGACCGGCAAGGTCAAGATCTCCGCCACCGAACTGAAAATCGGCTCGTTGATTCCTGACCTGCCGATCCTCCAGCCCAACGACGGGCGCATCCTGCCGCAGACGTTCAACGGCGGCCTGCTGACCTCCAACGAGTTCAAGAACCTGGTGTTCACCGGCGGCCGCCTGGACCAGGTCAAGGATCGTAATGACAGCAACTATGAGGACATCACCCTCAACAACAAGAACGGCCGTTTCCTGAGCGGCGCCACCGGCAAGCACTTCAACTTCGGTGGCGTGGACTATAAGTTTGCCGACAAGATCACCGGCAGCTATCACTTCGCGCAACTCGACGATGTCTATCGCCAGCACTTTCTCGGCCTCGTCGCCGCCCGCCCGATGGGCCCGGGCACTTTCGCCACCGACCTGCGCCTGGCCATCAGTGATGACACCGGCAGCGCGCGCGGCGGCAGCATTGATAACAAGTCCCTCAACGGTATTTTCAGCTATGCGCTCAACGGCCATAAGCTGAGCGCCGGCTACCAGCACATGTCCGGCGACAACGCGTTTCCGTATGTGGATGGCAGCAACCCGTACCTGGTCAACTTCGTGCAGATCAACGACTTTGCCGGCGCCGAAGAACGCTCCTGGCAGGCCCGCTACGACTATGACTTCAGCAAACTGGGGGTTCCCGGCCTGAGCTTCATGACGCGTTACCTGTCCGGTGACAACATCAAGCTGAAAACCGGCGACACCGGCAAAGAGTGGGAACGCAACACCGAAATCAAGTACGTGGTGCAAAGCGGTACGTTCAAGGACGTGGCCGTGCGCCTGCGCAACGCCAGTTTTCGCTCCAACTACTCGGCCCGGGACGCAGACGAAATGCGCGTGCTGGTCAGCTACAGCGTCGCGCTTTGGTAACCCTGACATCCACATTCCCAATAACAACAATGACGGAGTACCCCATGACCTCATCACTGCGTAAGTTCGCCCTGGCCGCCGGCTGCATGCTGTTCGCCGGCCAACTGCTGGCCGCCGACGAACCGAGACGTCCGGAATGTATCGCCCCGGCCTCCCCCGGCGGCGGTTTCGACCTGACCTGCAAACTGGCGCAAAGCGCGCTGGTCAACGAAAAATTGCTGAGCAAACCGATGCGCGTGACCTACATGCCAGGCGGCGTCGGCGCGGTGGCTTACAACGCGGTCGTGGCCCAGCGTCCAGCCGATGGCGGCACCCTCGTGGCCTGGTCCAGCGGTTCGCTGTTGAACCTGGCGCAAGGCAAATTCGGGCGTTTCGATGAGGGTGCAGTGAAATGGCTGGCAGCGGTGGGTACCAGCTATGGCGCCATCGCGGTCAAAGCCGATTCGCCTTACAAAACCCTCGACGACCTGGTCAAGGCACTGAAAAAAGATCCAGGCAGCGTGGTGATCGGTTCCGGCGGCACCGTCGGCAGCCAGGACTGGATGCAAACCGCACTCATCGCCAAGGCCGCCGGGATCAACCCGCGCGAGCTGCGCTACGTGGCTCTCGAAGGCGGCGGGGAAATCGCCACGGCCTTGCTCGGCGGGCATATTCAGGTAGGCAGCACGGACATTTCCGACTCCATGCCGCACATCCAGAGTGGTGACATGCGCCTGCTGGCGGTGTTCTCCGAAAACCGCCTGGACGAGCCGGAAATGAAAGACATCCCGACCGCCAAGGAACAAGGCTACGACATCGTCTGGCCAGTGGTGCGCGGTTTCTACCTGGGGCCAAAAGTCAGCGACGAAGATTACGCCTTTTGGAAAGACGCGTTCGACAAGCTGCTGGCTTCCAAGGAGTTCGCCAAGTTGCGTGATCAGCGCGAACTCTTCCCGTTCGCCATGACCGGTCCGGAACTGGACACCTACGTGAAGAAACAGGTGGCTGACTACAAAGTACTGGCCAAAGAGTTCGGCCTGATTCAGTAATCGCCCCTCGTTCGCGCGGCCACGTCTTTGCTTATCAAAGACGTGGCCCAGGAGTTTCCCATGCTCTTACAACGCATTTTCGCTGCTGCGCTGTTGCTGGTCTGTGCCGGCCTGGCGCTGATGGCCTGGCCCTATCAGGCAGCTTTTTCCTACGAACCTGTAGGGCCACGCGCCTACCCGCTGCTGATACTCGGGCTGATGAGCCTGGGCCTGATCTACATGCTGTTTCGCCCACAGCCCATCCGACACAGTGAAGAGGAGCCGCCGCTGGACCGCGCGACCCTGAACAAGATCGGGATCTGCGTGGTGCTGCTGCTGGTATTTGCCGGCACCTTCGAACCCCTGGGTTTCATTCTCAGCAGCATGTTGATCGGTATTCCGATGGCACGGCTGTACGGCGGCCGCTGGTTGCCCGGTGCAGTGATCATCACCTTGATGAGCGTCGGCCTTTATGTGCTGTTCGATAAAGTCATGGACGTGCCGCTACCCCTCGGTCTGCTCGACGTTCTGGAGAACTGATATGGATACTTTCAGCTATTTGGGCCAGGGTTTCGGTGTCGCGCTGAGCCCCTACAACCTGGTGACCGCCCTGTGCGGCACCCTGATCGGGACCGTCGTCGGCCTGTTGCCGGGCCTGGGTCCGATCAACGGCGTGGCGTTGCTGATCCCCATCGCCTTTGCCCTGGGCCTGCCGCCGGAATCAGCCTTGATTCTGTTGGCCGCGGTGTACCTGGGTTGCGAGTACGGGGGTCGCATCAGCTCGATCCTGTTGAACATCCCCGGCGAAGCGTCCACCGTCATGACCACCCTCGACGGCTACCCGATGGCCCGCAAAGGCCTGGCTGGCGTGGCGTTGTCGCTGTCGGCCTGGAGTTCGTTCATCGGTGCGTTCATCGCCACCTGCGGCATGGTGCTGTTTGCCCCGTTGCTGGCCAGATGGGCGATTGCCTTCGGACCCGCCGAATATTTCGTACTGATGGTGTTCGCGATTGTCTGTCTGGGCGGCATGGCCGGTGACAAGCCGTTGAAAACCTTTATCGCGGCATTGATCGGCCTGTTCCTGTCGGCGGTGGGCATCGACGCCAACAGTGGCGTCTACCGCTTTACCGGTGACAACATCCACCTGACCGACGGCATTCAATTTGTGGTGTTGGTACTGGGTCTGTTCTCGATCAGCGAAATTCTGTTGCTGCTGGAAAAAACCCACCGCGGCCAGGAAGCGGTGAAAGCCACCGGGCGCATGATGTTCAACGTCAAGGAAGCCTCGGCGGTGTTTCTGGTGAACATCCGGTGTGGCGTGCTGGGCTTCATCATGGGGGTATTGCCGGGCGCCGGCGCCACCCTCGCGAGCGCCGTGGCCTACATGACCGAGAAACGCATCGCCGGCAGCAGTGGCGAGTTCGGCCAGGGCGACAAACGTGGCCTGGCCGCTCCCGAAACCGCGATCGGCGCGGCAGCCTGTGGCGCCCTGGTGCCAATGCTGACCCTCGGCGTACCGGGTTCGGGCACCACGGCGGTGATGATTGGCGCGCTGTCGCTGTACAACATCACCCCGGGACCGCTGCTGTTTCAACAACAACCGGACATTGTCTGGGGCCTGATCGCTTCGTTGTTTATCGCCAACATCATGCTGGTGATCCTCAATATCCCGATGATCCGCATCTTCACCCGTATCCTCGCCGTGCCGAACTGGGCGCTGGTCCCGGTCATCGCGATCATCACCGCGATTGGCGTCTACGCCGTTCACGCCACCACCTTCGACCTGTTCCTGATGATCGGTATTGGTATCTTCGGCTACATCCTGCGCAAGCTGGACTTCCCACTGTCGCCGGTGCTGCTGGGCTTTATCCTCGGCGGCCTGATGGAACAGAACCTGCGCCGTGCGCTGTCGATTTCCGACGGTGCGCTGGAAATCCTCTGGTCGAGCCCGATCACCTTCGGTTGCTGGGTGCTGACGGCCATCATGTTGCTGATACCGCTGCTGCGTATCTGGCGCAAGCGCTCCCTGCAGCGTCGTGCCGTGGCCGATGCCTGAGTTCAATCTCAAGCGTTGGTGGGCAACACCGCTGGTCGGCCTGGCCGGCGGTTACCTGGCCAGCCTGATCGGCTGGCCTTTGCCGTACATGGTCGGTTCGTTGCTGGCGATCATCCTGGTACGTTGCCTGACGCCGTGGCAACTGGCCGAAATACCCGGCGGTCGCAAATGCGGCCAATGGGTGGTCGGCATCGGCATCGGTCTGCATTTCACTCCCGTGGTGATTGATCAGGTGATGGCCCACTTCGGGCTGATTTTCTTTGGCGCATTGATTACCAGCTTGTCGAGCATTGTCGGCGTATGGCTGATGCGCCGCAGCGGCGAAGACCGCGCCACCGCATTTTTCTCGAGCATGCCGGGCGGTTCCGGCGAAATGGTCAACCTGGGCGCGCGCAATGGCGCGGTGCTCAGTCGCGTCGCCGCGGGCCAGAGCTTGCGGGTGCTGGTGGTGGTGCTGTGCGTGCCGGCGATCTTCAAGTACTTGCTCGGCGAGGGTGCGCCGCAGTTTCACCCGGCTCCGGTCAATTGGGCCTGGCTGGCGCTGTTGTTCCCGGCCGGGGCGCTGGTCGCCTGGGGCTGGCAACGTTTGCGCCAACCCAACCCTTGGTTGTTCGGACCGCTGCTGGTCAGTGCCATCGCCAGCGTCACCTGGGACTTGCACATCGGCCTGCCCGATGGCGGCAGCCAGATCGGCCAATGGTTGATCGGCAGTGGCCTGGGTTGTCACTTCAATCGACAGTTCTTTCGCCGGGCGCCATCGTTCATGGGGCGAACCCTGGTCGGTACGCTCTTGACCATGATCATCGCCACGCTGGCGGCGCTGGGTCTGAGTGCGCTGACGCAACTGGATGTGCGCTCACTGACCTTGGGCATGATGCCCGGCGGCATTGCCGAGATGAGCCTGACGGCTGAAACCCTGCAACTGTCAGTGCCGCTGGTAACGGCAATGCAGGTGATGCGACTGTTGTTTGTATTGTTCCTGGCCGAGCCGCTATTCAGGCATTGGAACAGACAGTCCGGCCAAGCCTAGGAGCTTGATCGTTCCCGGCCTTGGGAACGATCATCCCCCTCACACTGGCGGTAACCGCCACTCAATCGGCGTCTCGCCATTCTGCTCGAGAAACTTGTTGGCCCGGCTGAAGTGACCGCAACCAATGAAACCGCGATAAGCCGACAACGGGGACGGATGCACCGACGTCAGTACCAGGTGCTTGGTCGCATCCACCAATTTCTGTTTACCCTGGGCGTGAGCACCCCACAGCAGGAACACCAGGTGCGGTTGGTGCGCGCTGACCACCTCGATGATGCGATCGGTAAAGAACTGCCAACCCTTGCCTGCGTGAGCATTGGCGTTGGCGCGCTCCACCGTCATGGTGGTGTTGAGCATCAACACACCCTGATCGGCCCAGCTTTGCAGGTAGCCGTGGTTGGGGATGTCGATGTTCAGGTCGCGCTTGAGCTCTTTATAGATATTGACCAGCGACGGCGGTGCCGGCACGCCCGGTTGCACCGAGAAGCACAAGCCATGGGCCTGGCCCGGACCGTGGTACGGGTCCTGGCCGAGGATCACTACCTTGACCTTGTCCAAGGGGGTTGAATTGAGTGCGTTGAAAATCATCGGGCCTGGCGGATAGATCTCTTTGCCTGCCGCGTGCTCCTGGCGCAGGAACTCACGCAACTGCGCCATATACGGCTGCTCGAACTCATCCCGCAAGGCCTGTTTCCAGCTGGGTTCGAGTTTGATACGGTCGCTTTCGGTCATGGTTACATCATCTAGTCAAGAGAATGAGGCGAACCCTAGGAAAGCCTACCCGGCTTGTCAATTGATCTGACGCATAACCGGCAGTTTCCCACGAAGGGATCATACTGAACGTTCAATTTACCGATTGAGGTCATGATGAACCTGCACTTCGAAGAGCTCACCGGCAGCCACGGCACCCGCATCGGCATCGCCAGCCTGAATGCTGAAAAGTCCCTGAATGCGCTCTCCCTGCCAATGCTCCTGGCCTTGGGTGAACGCCTGGACGCCTGGGCCAAGGATCCGCAAATCGTCTGCGTGCTGCTGCGGGGCAACGGCGCCAAAGCCTTTTGCGCTGGCGGCGAAGTGCGCAGCCTGGTTGAAGCTTGCCGTGCACTACCCGGCGAAGTGCCCTCGTTGGCGGCAGCGTTCTTTACTGCCGAATACCGTCTTGATTACCGCCTGCATACTTACCCAAAGCCGCTGATCTGCTGGGGTCATGGTTATGTGCTGGGCGGCGGCATGGGACTGCTGCAAAGTGCCTCGATACGCATCGTCACTCCCAGCAGCCGCCTGGCCATGCCGGAAATCAGTATCGGTTTATACCCGGACGTCGGGGCCAGTTGGTTCCTCTCGCGCCTGCCCGGCAAACTCGGGCTGTTTCTCGGCCTGACGGGGGCCCATATGAATGGCCGAGACGCGCTGGACCTGGGCTTGGCCGATCGCTTCCTGCTGGATGAGCAACAAGACGAAATGCTCGAAGGCCTGTTGCAGTTGAACTGGCAGGAACAGACCGCCATGCAGCTCAACAGCCTGTTCAAGGCCCTTGCCCAGGAAGCAGCCAGCCAGCAACCCGACGCGCAATGGCTGCCTCGGCGGGCACAGATCGACGCATGGCTGGATGTGGGGGACGTACGCAGCGCGTGGCGCGCATTGAGTCTGTTGCGCGAGCACGCCGACCCATTACTCAGCCGCGCCGGCAAGACGTTGAGCGAGGGTTGCCCACTGACCGCGTGCCTGGTGTGGGAACAGATCCGACGCGCGCGACACTTGTCCCTGGCGCAGGTCTTCCAGATGGAATACACCTTGAGCCTCAATTGCTGTCGGCATCCGGAGTTCAGTGAAGGGGTACGGGCACGGTTGATCGACAAGGATCAGCAGCCTCATTGGCATTGGCCGGATATCAACAGTATTCCCGAGGCAGTGGTGGAGGCGCATTTTCATAAAGTGTGGGAAGGCCGACACCCGTTGGCGGATATATCTGACGTCTGACAGGCTTTTCAGTAGCGAAGCTCATCGAGTGTGAAGGAACAGTTATCCGGCTGGCGGTCATCACAGAGATAGATTTCATGGCCAAATGAATCTTTGGCCAGCCGCCAATGCGTGGTATCGAACAATGACATGCTCAAGCCTTCAGTCGCCCGGGAATACCTCAAGACCACCAGACGTTGTTCGCGCCCGGAGCGGTAGATGCACTTCTCCAGATAACCCCATCTGCGCTCTTGACCCTCACCGGGCATGAATACCGCGCCTACAAATTTATCGATAAAGTCTACAAGTCGCACTTTCGGACTTGTCCATCGATGCCCGGCGCTTTCTTGGTAAAAATACCCGTCGGCATATTTGATGGATGACGGGTACGGGCAACCCTGCCAGTCATCCCCATGAGCGAAACAGGAAATTCCAAGCAAGATCAAAAGGAGTAATCGAGCTGTCATATACCGTTCCGTCAGTTCACCGCCAACAGGCTTGAATACAGCGCCTGTCGTTCAGTGAAATACAACTGCGGCATATAAACTAGCTGTCAAATATGACAGTACGCTAGACCGTCACTCAAAAAAAACGGCGCATTTCGCGCCGTTTCAAGAAAAGCCGATTAACGATGTCCGCCCCGACCTCGTCCATGGTCGCCGCCTCGACCGTCGCCACGACCTCGGCCACCGTTGCCCCAATGATCACCGCCACGACCTCGGCCACCGTTGCCCCAATGATCACCGCGGCGTTGGTTGGGGTAGAGCCTATAGCCCGCCCGTGGTCCTGAAGGGTAGTACCGAGGCGCCGGCTGGTAGTAGCGCGGCGCTGGGTAATAGCGCACGGGCGGCGCGTAGTGCCCGCGCCGATACTGATAGGACGGGCCGTTGCCGTAGTAATAGACCGGCGCGGGCGAGGTATACACCTCGGATCGATAATAACTGCGGCCGCCACCGGAATAGGGCACGCAAGCGCCAAGGGTCAAACCGAGCACAGCGATAAGTAATAGTCGACGATACATGGCGGCCTCCTGGACCGCGGGCGAGCACACACCAGCGACGCTGGGTGGCGACAAACAGCTTTCACTGGATGACGAAATATCTGACATCAAAAACAGAATCTGGTGCGATTTGTACATAGTTTGATACATCTGTGGCGCGACAAAGCCACACCGCGGTATCGTGCCCGCCACACCGGGCTTTACCGGAACCTTGACTGCTCAGCCTGAATCGACCGATGACCACTCCAAGCCTTTGCCCGGCCTGCGGCGCCCGCAACGACTGCAGCCTGGCCGACCCGCGTACCGCCGACCAAGCCTGCTGGTGCTACAGCGTAAGCATCGACCCTAAGGTGCTTGAGGCACTACCCGAGGCGTTGCGCGATAAAGCGTGCCTGTGCCCGCGCTGCGCGCAGGTCGACGCGCAGTTGCGCGGGACCGAGCCCTCGTAATGCGCGTCGACCGTTTCCTCAGTAACCTGCCCCGCTTCAATCGCCAACAAGTACGCCTGTTGCTGATCGAACGGCGGATCAAGGTCGATGGCCAGGTGATCAGTGACCCGCGCCACGACGTGCGGACATTCAGCCGCGTGGAATGCGACGACGAAGTCCTCCAGGCTGGCAAGCCCGCACGTTATTTCATGCTGCACAAACCTCAAGGCTGCGTCAGCGCCACCCTTGACCCGCAACACCGCACCGTCCTCGACCTGCTGGATGAGCCGGACAAAAGCGAGTTGCATATCGCTGGTCGCCTGGACTTCAACACCACTGGCCTGCTGCTGATCACAAACGATGGCCAATGGTCCCGGCGCCTGACCCAGCCACGCACGAAACTGCCCAAGGTCTACTACGTCGAGACTGAACAAGCCATCGGCCCGGCATACGCGGCCACATTCGCCGCCGGCCTGTACTTTGCTTTCGAGGCTCTCACCACCCAGCCGGCCGACCTGCAAGTGCTCAGCCCCAACAGTGCGCGGCTGAGCATCATTGAGGGGCGTTATCACCAGGTAAAGCGCATGTTCGGGCATTTCGACAACAAAGTGACGCGCCTGCATCGCGAACGCATGGGCCCGCTGGTGTTGGATGAAAGCCTTGCGCCTGGCCATTATCGGCCGCTGACGGATGAAGAAATCCGGCAAATATGACCGTTCGGCCGATGAGGCCAGAAACCCCTGCGCCCAACTGGCGATCTGGCCCGCCTCCTGCTTGAATCAAGACGCCAGCCGGTTTGACCGGCGAGCCCAACCTCCAAGAAACCCGTTGCCTGCCCACGCCACTTGATCTGTGGGCCTCCCAGGCAAATTGCCCACCATAACAATACCCGTCGGCCAGCCATCCGGACCGACATGGGCCCTCCTTTCAGGCGTATGCCTACCTGTCACAAAGCTCGTGCAGACTGATCTGCGCGCACTACCCGCTTGCCAGGAGTCTTACGACATGAGGCCAGAAATCGCTGTGCTGGATATACAGGGTCAGTATCGGGTTTACACGGAGTTCTATCGCGCGGACGCTGCAGAAAAGACCATCATCCTGGTCAATGGCTCCATGGCCACCACTGCGTCTTTCGCCCAGACCGTGAAAAGCCTTCATCCGCAGTTCAATGTGGTTTTGTACGATCAGCCCTACGCTGGCCGTTCCAAAACCCATAACCGCCATGAACACATGCTGACGAAAGAGGTTGAAGGCCAGATCCTTCTGGAGCTGATCGACCACTTCGCCGCCGAACATGTACTGTCCTTCTCGTGGGGCGGTGTCGCCACCCTCGTCGCGCTCTCCCACCGCCCTCGTCGCGTGGAAAAGGCCGTGATCAGTTCATTCTCGCCGGTGATCAATGCCCCCATGCGCGACTACCTGGAGCGCGGCGTCGACTTCCTCGGCAACCTTGACCGCCCCAACGTCGGCCACCTGGTCAACAGCACCCTCGGCAAATACCTGCCGCCGCTGTTCAAACGCTTCAACTACCGGCATGTCAGCAACCTGGCCGCGCACGAGTACGGGCAAATGCACTTTCATATCAACCAGGTACTCAACAGCGACCGCCAGTGCTATCTCAAGGCCGCGCGCCAGATCGACATTCCGGTACTGTTTCTCAATGGTGAGTGGGATGAATACACCAGCGCCCAGGACGCCAGGCTGTTTGAACAGCACGTGGCAAAGAGCAGCTTCGGGACGATCCAGGCGACCGGGCATTTTCTGGACATGGAACACAAGGCGGCGTGCAATGACAGCCGGCGGGCGCTGATGAGCTTTCTGAAACCAGGGCAATCCGCCCCTCGGCTGCATTATCAACAGGGCCAGACACAGCATGCATCGTCGATGTGAAACCCACGCCCTCTGCCGCAGAGGGCTTGGTTAATTCAACGTAAGCCGCACATTTTTCAAAGAAAAACTTCAAATCGGCGCGTGCATCTGGTACAAAGTCAGCCGTTCTGAGCGGGTATAGTTTAGTGGCAAAACGAAAGCTTCCCAAGCTTTAGTTGAGGGTTCGATTCCCTCTACCCGCTCCACTCAGATGTTGCTCTCGCGCCAGAAGACTGGCGACGCGAACCTGCAAAAACCGGCCCTGGTGGCTAATACTGGCGAGTTAAGCCTTTTTGTAGGAGTGAGCTTGCTCGCGAAAAACGTCAACGATAACGCGTGCATTCTGGATAAACGCGGTGTCTTTGAGTTCTTCGCGAGCAAGCTCGCTCCTACAAGGCTTAACTGATCGGCATTAACCCTGGTGGCCGGTTTTTTGTGCCTGGAATTTGTATCGAATTGAAGCGCAAGAAACGTAGTTCTGCGTAGAGTTGGCCGTTTTAAAGTGCGATCGTTCGTGGCAAGTCACCTGCCCACCAAGGAGTTCGCTCATGCACTGTGAATATAAACTCATGCCCTCCCCCGTCGGCCAACTCACACTTGTGGCTCGGGACGGTAAGCTGGCCGCTATTCTGTGGCCTACCGAACGTGCCAATCGCGTACGCCTGGGCGCCTTGCAGGAAGCCGACGACAGCCCGGTGCTGCAGGAAACCGAGCGCCAACTGAAGGAGTATTTCGCGGGTACCCGCCACCGTTTCGAACTCGAACTGGACTTTGACGGGACCGAATTCCAGCGCAAGGTCTGGGCCGCATTGTTGACTATTCCATTCGGTGAAACCCGCAGCTACAGCCAGATTGCCTCTCAGATCGGCCACCCGAAAGCCGTCCGGGCGGTGGGTGCGGCCAATGGGCGCAATCCGATTTCAATTGTTGCGCCCTGCCACCGCGTGATCGGGGCATCAGGCGGGCTGACCGGTTTTGCCGGCGGGCTTGAAGCCAAGCAGTACCTGCTGTCCCTGGAAGATGACGAGCAGACAAAGCTCGCAATCTAATACGTCACAGCAAGGGTCCGCGTACAAAGGACCGGTACTGAAACAACGCTCGAAAGCCAAGCGCGTGATACAGCGAGAGGCCTTGCGTGGAAGCCTCGAGAAAACACCAGCGCGCCCCAAGGCTCGTGGCATGGGCCAACGCGGTGTGTATCAAGCGCGTCGAATAGCCTTTCGCGCGATATGCAGCGTCGGTCCCTATGTCATTCAGGCGAGCCAGGTCATCGCACAGGGTCAGGGTCAATGAGCTGACCGGCTGGCCTTTTTCCGCCAGGGTGAAGTGGTAGAACCGTGCGCCGCGGTCGAGCGCCATCTGGTGTCGCGCCTGATAGTGCGCAGCGCCCTCGGCAGGCATGCCGAACGCGTTGGCCATCGGGCCGGCCCAATCGTTGAGGTTATGCGTCCAACTGATTTCAGCGTCGCCCGCCACATGAGGTGAAGCGGCAATCCCTGCCAGATCGAGAACCATCGCGGTACTCGTTTCTATCTCGATGAAACCCAGCATCTCGAGGGTTTCGCCCAGTGCCTCGACGTGCTCCTGCCGAGCAACCAGCCGGATCGGCAACTTGGTACGACGCATCAATGCCTCGCATTCGAGCATTGCGTTACCCAACGGCGCGCTCCCCACGCGCACCAACAGCAGATTCCACACACTGCGGTATTCATCATCCCGATAGACATTTACACAGGCGTTGAAACGCCGGTGCGATGGGCTGATCGCGGCGAAAAAGTACTCTTCGGCGCAGTGGTAGCGCGCCTCGACGATGTTAGGCATTGGCAGATCCGCTCACAAAAGCCCAGTCTTGCGAAGACCTTGCAGGGACACTGTCAGCACTTTCCGAAAGACCCACCGGGCCGTTACCGGAGCAACACCTTCAATCGGTTTACCCACGGACAAATGTAAAAAGAAATTTCAGAGCTAGGTCATGGTCAGTACTTACATGAGCACTATCAACGGAGCACGACCATGAAGTTCTCGAGACTTTCACAGCACCTGTCCCAGTGGGCGGGCAGCGCCCGGACCTTTTACGCAGCGCTGGTATTAATCTTCCTGTGGGCCTTGAGCGGACCCTGGTTCCACTACAACGATACCTGGCAACTGATCGTCAATACCTCCACCACCATCATCACTTTCCTGATGGTGTTCCTTATCCAGAACACGCAAAACCGCGACAGCGACATGCTGCACATCAAGATCGATGAACTGTTGAGGGTGACTAAAGATGCGCGGAGCGCCGTCCTGAGCCTAGATGGCCTGGATTTGAAAGCACTGGAAAAAATGCGTCGCGAATACGAGACCATCGGTGAGCGAAAAACCGTCGACCTCAACAGCAACGACGCGGTGACAACGGACACCAAGCCGCTAAAGTCCGATTTGAACCAGGCCTGAAAAAACGGCGGCTGGATTGATTCCAGCCGCCGTTATTGAATGCGACACCAACGATCAGCTTTCGTCGCGACGGTTCTTGCCATAGGCGGAAGCCAATGCCCGGGCTTTTTCCAGGCGGGTCTCCAGCTTCGGCAACGTCTCGTCCACCAGCGCCTTTATTTCCGGGATATCAGAAGCGGCGCCTTCCTGCTTGAACAGCGCGATGGCCTCTTCATTGGCTTTGACCTGCTGGGCGGTGTAAGCAGCATCGAAAGAATCACCGTCCGTGAGTTCAGGCATCAGGTTTTGTGCCTTGTCGACGATCTGGTCGCGAGGCGCAACGGGCAGGTCAAGTTTCTTGGCGATGGCTGCCAGATGCTGATTGGCCAAGGTGCGCTCGTTGATCACCTCGATGGTGTAATCCTTGATTTCCTGTGATGAAGTCTTGGCGTGGGCCATGCGACTGGTTTCGATATCGGCCATGCCTTTGGCTGACGCCTGTTCGATAAACTCGGCAGGCCCCTGGGCCATGACATTACTGGCGCCGAGGCCCAGCAGCATCGCAAGACTGGCGGTGCGTAACCGGATAGCCATACGGCTCATGATGAATTCCTCCAGATGAAAAACATGCCGGGAAACGAGCCCCGCCCTGAATCTGAATTTTCCGAGCGGCAAAGGTTTAAAAAAAACTTCCTGGCGCGACGAACGGTCGTCGCGATTCAGGTGGTTTTACTCCCGAGCAATCCCGGCAACGCATGCACCAAGGCGTTGATCGCAAAACCAATAAACATCACGCCGCAGAGCCTGGTGATCAGTACTTCATGGCGCTGATACGCAGTGCGCACGTACCGCGCGCCGACAATGCCAATCAGGATCGCGTACGCCAGCAGTCCACCGACAAAACTCAGGAAAATCAGCCACGGCAACATGTCCCAGGTGAGTAATTCGGCACGGCTCGCCAGCAACGCAGTAAACGTCGCCACGGCCACCGGATAAGCCTTGGGGTTGGTCAGGCCAAACACCACGCCATGCCAGAAGGGCCGTCGCGCCGCCCCCTGAGGCGCGTCCTCGCTACGGCTGCGAGTGCGAATGGCGCGCATGCCGAGCCAGAACAGATACACACCGCTGAGCACACCGAGTACGTCAAAAGCACCGCTGCCGATTTCCCGCGCCCCGACGATTGCGATCAACGCGGTGCTGCACCACACCACATCGCCCAGCAAGTGCCCGCACAAAAAACCGGCGCCCGCCCGACGACCACGGGCCGCACCGATGCCGAACACCGCCAGCACACCAGGCCCTGGGGTGATGCCATAGATAAAACCCGAGGCGAGCACGGCAAACAGCAACGATGGAGTCATGGTGAACACGCTCTGAAAAACGAATAAGGGGGGCGCATCGATTGTGCAACGCAGCAATCTTAGCCGACTCGTTTGGCCAGCACACCTTCGACTTGTTCGATCAGCCACTGCAAGGCACCATCGCCGCCACGCCGTTTATGCCACGCCAGCACGAACCCGAACGACGCAATGTGGAACGGCGGCGGCACCACCAGAAGACGTTGCGTGTCGATGTTAAGCAATCCCTGTGACGAGACGGTCAGGATCAGGTCGGTGCCCTCGATCAACTGTGGCGCAATGCCCCAATGCGGCAAGCTGATTGCAACATGCCGCCGTTCGCGGATGGCGGTCAGCGCCCGTTCGATTTCCGGGGTACCGCTGCCACGCATTTCCAGCAACACATGCGGGCGCGCCAGGTAGGTCGGCAAGTCCAGTACGCCGCCCTCAGGCAGACTGGCACGATCCACCAGACAGGCATAGTGCTCCTCGAACAGCGGCGTACTGCGCAGTTCGCCTGGCAGGTCGGGAAAAACCCCGGCCGCCAGGTCGAGTTCTCCACTGAGCACGCCATCCACCATGCCTTCGCGACTGGCATGGATGATCTGCAGGTCGATACCCGGTGCGAATTCGCGCAACCTGCGCACCAGTCCGGGCAACAGCAGCGCAGCGCCATAATCCGACATGGCCAGACGAAACGTGCGCTTGGCCGACGTTGGATCGAATCGGTTCGGCGCCAGCAACGATTGCACCTGAGCCAAGGCGTCGGCCAGTGGCGTGGCCAGCTCCTGCGCACGCGCGGTTGGCACCAGGCCGCCGCCCTGGCGCACCAGCAGCGGATCCCCCAGCAAATCCCGCAAGCGCGCCAGCGCATGGCTGACCGCGGGCTGGCTCAGGTGCAGGCGCTCGGCGGCACGAGTCACGTGTTGCTCGCTGAGCAAGGCGTCCAGGATCACCAGCAAGTTAAGGTCAATGCGACGAAGATCATTCATGGCATGCATGGTCTGCATAAGAACTTGGAATTTAAATCTGCGCGACGAATAGCTTAGAGTCCAGCAAAACCTTCTGGAGCATTCTCATGAGCACATTGCATTGGCTGGGCTTACTGCTGCTGGCGGTCATCGCCGGGGCCGTGGTGCCGTTTCAAAGTGCAATCAACGCCAACCTCGGACGCGGCCTGGGTCATCCTTTATGGGCAACCCTGGCTTCGTTGATGGTGAGCATTCTGGTGTTGTTGCCAGTGTTGCTGGCCCTGCGCCTGCCGCTGCCCGACCTGGGCTTTATCACCAAGGCACCGTTGTGGATGTGGACAGGCGGCGCATTCGGCGTGTGCTTTATTTCCCTGGCGCTGGTGTTGATGCCCAAGCTGGGCGCCTCGGGTTTTATCGCCCTGGCCCTGGCCGGACAAATCCTCGCCTCGTTGCTACTGGATCACTTTGGCCTGTTTGGCCTGGCAGAGCGGCAACTGACGGCACCCCGAATGCTCGGAGCACTGATGTTACTGGGTGGCGTGCTGTTGATTCAGTTCAGTGCGGCGCCCGCCAAGGCCTTGGCCGCTGCTTGACGCTCGATCAGCTACGCTCGGCAGCCAGTTGGTTGATCTGCGCGGGCTCGATAATCGGCTGCGCGGCACCGTGTCGGACCACCGTCAGCATTGCCCGGCCCATGCTCTCGGTACTCACCACCCAGGCCGGCCGCACACGACGAATCACTGACAGCAACGGGTTGATGAGGGTGTAGACCGATTGGTAAAACGCGGTTTTCGAACGCACGCCGTACAGTGGCTGAATCACACCCGGACGGAACAGATAGACCGCCTTGAACGGCAGGCGCAGCAACGCGTTTTCGGTCTTGCCCTTGATCCGCGCCCACATCACCTTGCCCTGCCCGGCACTGTCGGTGCCGGCGCCGGCGCCGGAGACGTAGACAAAGGTCATCTGCGGATTGAGTCGCGCCAGGGTGCTGGCGGCTACCAGCGTCAGGTCATAGGTCTGGCGGGTATAGGTGTCTTCATCCATCCCGACCGAGGACACCCCCAGGCAAAACAAACAGGCATCAAATCCCTGGAGCAAGTGTTCCAGGGGCTGGAAGTCAAACATATCGGCATGCAGCACCTGGTGCAGCTTGCCGTGTTCCTGAGTCAAGGCGGTACGCCCCACCGCCACCACTTCCTGCACATCAGCGGCCAGCAGACACTCGCGTAACACGCCTTGGCCGATCATGCCGGTGGCACCGAACAGTAAAACTCTCATAAGGGTAAACCTCAGCGGCAAGCATCAAGCTGCAAGTTTCAAGTTAAGAGCAGTGTGCAGATTAACAGCTTGTTGCCCGAGGCTTATAACTTGCCGCTGCTCCCCTCAGAACGCGCTGCGGAAAATCTCCTCAATCTGCCGCTGATCGGCGGGCCGGGGATTGGTCAGGCCACAGGCGTCCTTGAGGGCGTTGGTCGCCAGCAACGGGACGTCTTGCACCTTGGCGCCGAGTTCGTGCAGACCGGCCGGGATGTCGACGTCCTGGGACAGGCAGCGAATCGCGGCGATCGCGGCTTGGGCACCTTCTTCCGGGGTCAAGGGCTGGGTCTCGACACCCATGGCTCGGCCCACGTCGCTCAGGCGCGCGGCGCTGACGCTCGCGTTGAAGCGCTGAACATGCGGCAACAGCACCGCATTGCAGACGCCGTGAGGCAGGTCATACAGACCGCCCAACTGGTGGGCCATGGCGTGGACGAAGCCCAGGGAAGCGTTGTTGAAGGCCATGCCGGCGAGGAATTGAGCGTAGGCCATGTTTTCCCGGGCGGCCATGTCGCTGCCGTCACGCACGGCCAGGCGCAGGTTAGCGCTGATCAGTTCGATGGCCTTGATTGCACAAGCATCGGTAATCGGGTTGGCGGCGGTGGAGACATACGCTTCGATGGCATGGGTCAACGCATCCATGCCGGTAGCCGCCGTGAGCCCCTTGGGCATGGCGACCATCAGCGCAGGATCGTTGACTGACAACAATGGCGTTACGTTACGGTCGACAATCGCCATTTTCACGTGACGGGTTTCGTCGGTAATGATGCAAAAACGTGTCATCTCGCTGGCGGTACCGGCGGTGGTATTGATCGCCACCAGCGGCAGTTGCGGCTGGGTCGATTGGTCGACACCTTCATAGTCGCCGATGTGCCCGCCGTTGGTGGCGCACAGGGCGATGCCCTTGGCGCAGTCATGGGGCGAACCACCGCCCAGGGACACCACGAAATCGCAGCCACTGTGCTGGAGCAACGCCAGGCCTTTCTCGACATTCTCGACGTTGGGGTTGGGCTTGGCGCCGTCATAGAGCACCGTATCAATGCCTTGCATGGCCAGTTTGTCGGCGAGCATGGCAGCCACGCCCGCCTTGGCCAGTCCGGCGTCAGTCACGATCAGCGCCTTGCGAAAACCGTAGTTGCGGATGGCGATCATGGCTTCGTCGAGGCAGTCGATGCCCATGATGTTGACGGCGGGAATGAAGAAGGTGCTGCTCATGGTGATTTCCTCGGAATACGTTGATGCCTACAGCATCGACCCCACCCGCCTGTGGGATCTTGATCAGGATCAACGTCGGCCCGTGATAAAGTCAGCGTCCCGCCGTTTTTGAGTAGACCCGCCGTAATGAAGGATTTCCAGGATATCGACGCCTCCCTTGAAGACTGGAACGCGCTGCGCAGCACCACCGCCTTCGCCGCAATCCTGATCGGTAACGGCGCCAGTCGCGCAGTGTGGGAAGATTTTGCCTACGACTCGCTGTTCGAAAACGCTCGCACCGTGGAAGAAAAGCCCCTGGGCGCCTCCGAGTTGAGCGTGTTTGACGCAATGCAGACCCGCAGCTTCGAGCAGGTGCTGGGTGCACTGAAAACCACCAGTCGGGTCAACAAGGCCCTGGCCGTCAGCTCTGCGGCGCCGCGTAATCGTTACTATGCGATCAAGGAAGCGCTGATCAATACCATCCACGCCGTGCATATTCCGTGGCGCCTAGTACAGCCAACGACCCTGACCACGATCAAGCAGGAGTTGGCGCGTTACCCGACGGTGTTCACCAGCAACTACGACCTGCTCAACTACTGGTCGATCCTCCATGCGCCGGGTATCGATGACTTGTTTCGTGGTGCCGACGCGCACTTTGATTTGCGCAGCACCGCGACCGACACCACACGCATTCTCTACCTGCACGGTGGTTTGCACCTGGTGCGCAATCTCGATGGCTCGGCGCGCAAACTGGCGTCCACCGACAGCACCCTGCTCAGCAGTTTCGCCATCAACAATACCCTCAAGACCCTCGACGACGTGCCCTTGTTTGTCAACGAAGGCCCGAGTGGCGAGAAGCTCAAGAGCATTCGCGGCTCCGATTACTTATCGTTCTGCTATGAGCAGTTGTTGGAGCAGGAAGGCGCGTTGTGCATCTTCGGTCATCATCTGGGCGAGCAGGATTCACACTTGGTGGAGGCGATCCGACAGTCGAAGGTCAAGTCCCTGGCTATCTCGGTATTTGGTCGCAGCGAGGGATTTATCCAGCAGCAAAAACGCCGTTATGCGGGGTTGTTCGAGGGAATGGATATAGATCTGCGGTTCTTTGCAGCGCGCACTCATGCGCTGGGCAATCCAGCGCTGGCTGTACCCGTCGAACACTGATCTGCACCTCAATGAGGATCCGGTGTGGGAGCGGGTTTGCTCGCGATTGCGCTCTGTCAGCCAATACATCCGGCGGCTGCCGGTGTTTCCGCTGGATCAGACAGACCGCACGCAATTGAGCACGCTTTTGTCGACACTGCGTTAAGCCAGAATCAATAGCCTAGAAAAAACCCCGGCACTCGCGTGTCGGGGTTTTCGCGTTCACGAGAACTGTCAGGTCTTGTCTTTGATGGTGGTCGTGGGACCGTTGGTCTTGACGCTTTCGATGCCCTTGTCCCGAGCGGCTTCCGAAGAGTACTGCTCGCTATTGCCGATCACCTGGTGATTGGCGGCTTTGAGGTTGAAGTAAGGTTGGCCGCTCTTGGCGAGTTTTTTCTCATAACGCTCAGCCAGCGGACTATTGGTCTGAACCGAGGCAATACCGTTTTCAGCGGCACTTTGAGTGGTGTAAAGCTCACTGGTCAAAATAGTTTCCGCATTGCCTGCCTTAAGCACAAAGCGAAATTGCCCGTTGTTGCTTTTTTCTAACTCATACCATCCAGCCATGCTCTGCTCCCTTTAACCAAGAATGCGATCAACGACCTGTAGGATTAAAGGCCATGCTCGTTTTTTTGCCACCCGGAAACACTCTTTGAGCACTCGCCGGAGACAAATAACAATAATTCTCGATATTATTCGCGATTTCCTGTCGCGCATTGTCAGAAGGATATCCATGTCTCGTTTCAATCCAAACCCGTGGTCGCCCGAGTCCTGTTCGCCAACTGGAAGCCGCAACAGGCGTATCTGAAAGGTACCGAAGTCAACTTCACTGTCGACAACCTGTTCAATCGCGGTTACCTGCCAGCCTTGAGTGGCGACAGTGCCTACAGCGTAGGGCGCAACGCGAAAATCAGCGTGACGCGGTTTTTCTAGACCGGGGGCTGCCATTCGCAGCCCCGTCGATACCGTCTTGAAGCTCGCCAAGCAAACGTAACGCCCGAGCGTTCCCTACGCAATGCAGGTCAAGACGGGATTCGCAAACGTCTAAATGGACAGGTAACCATCGGCCCGCAGCAGGGTTTCCAGGCAATGCTCGGTGATGTTGTAAAACGCCTTGAGTTCCTCGATTTTGTCCAACAACTGAGTCGGGTCAATCGGCTCTGGGCGTTTGACCGCAAGGATCATCTTGTTCTTGTTGGTGTGTTCCAGGGAGATGAACTCGAAGACCTTGGTCTCGTAGCCACAGGCTTCCAGGAACAATGCCCGCAGACTGTCGGTGAGCATTTCCGCCTGCTGGCCCAGGTGCAGGCCGTATTGCAACATGGGTTTGAGCAACACCGGGCTCTGGATCTGCAAGCGGATCTGCTTGTGACAGCACGGCGAGCACATGATGATCGACGCGCCGGAGCGGATGCCAGTGTGAATCGCGTAATCGGTGGCAATGTCGCAGGCATGCAGGGCGATCATCACCTCCAGTTCGCTCGGCGCCACGCTGCGCACGTCACCACACTTGAACTGCAGCCCGGGATGCTCCAACCGCGCCGCGGCGGTGTTGCACAAGGTCACCATGTCTTCGCGCAACTCGACGCCCGTCACCTGGCCCTCGGCCTTGAGGGTGTTGCGCAGGTAATCATGGATCGCGAAGGTCAGGTAACCCTTGCCCGAGCCAAAATCCGCGACCCGCACCGGCTGATCCAGTTGCAACGGCGAGGAGGTCAACGCATGGCTGAACACTTCGATGAACTTGTTGATCTGCTTCCACTTGCGCGACATCGCCGGGATCAACTCGTGCTTGGCATTGGTCACGCCCAGGTCGGCGAGAAACGGCCGGCTCAAGTCGAGGAAACGGTTCTTCTCACGGTTGTGCTCGGCCGACGGCGCCTCACGCAACTGTTGCGGCTTGCTTTTGAACAGCGAGCTTTTGTTCTTTTTGCTGTATTCCAACTGCGCTTCGTCGGTGACCGACAACAGGTGCGCGTTCTTGAACGAGGCCGGCAGCAGCCCGGCAATTGCCGCCACGCCCTCTTCCACGGCGAAGTTCTTGGTGATGTCGCGGGTTTTGTAGCGATAGACGAAGGACAGACACGGCTGCTCCTTGACCGTCAGTTGCTTGATGATCAGGCGCTGCAGGTCTGCTTCATCGCCAACGTACTTGGCCAGCACCAATTTGATAAAGGCGTTTTGCTCAAGGCTCGCGCTCAGCAGTTCGATGAACTGCGCATGATGATCCGGCGCGGGGCTGGCAGGTTTGGCAGTAACAGACATGAAAAAAAACGCCTCGGGCTGGGAATGCCGGGCATTTTAGGGGGGATAGTGCGCCAGGGCACGGAGTTATTTGCCCAACGGTAGGATTGGACGAGCACCGTAGATCCAAATGTGGGAGGGGGCTTGCTCCCGATGGCGGCGTGTCAGTCAACAGAGTCATTGGCTGATCCACCGCCATCGGGAGCAAGCCCCCTCCCACATTGGGTTCCGTGTCCGGTGGATTATTTCAGGACGATCAGGCGGTTGGGCAACTCATTGCGCGCATGCGTCACCGGCACATGCTCCTTGAGCAGTTCGCCACAGGCCTCGATGCACGTGATAAATCCCGCCAACGTCTGCCCCTGTTTCACCTGCTGGGTAAACGTCTTGACAATGGCATCCCAACGGCTGTCATCCAGCCGTTGGGAAATCCCGTCATCCACCAGGATTTCCACATACCGTTCGGCTTCGCTGACAAAAATCAGCAGGCCGGTACTGCCGACGGTGTGGTGCAGATTTTGCTCCAGGAACTGCCGGCGCGCCAGGTTTGACGCCCGCCAATGCCGCACGCTGCGCGGGATCAGTCGGGTGGTGATCGACGGCAGCCGGAACAGCAGGCACAACACAATGAACGTCGCCCATTAGGTCAATAGCAAGGTGTGCATGCTCAGCCAGCCAAGCAGGTAATGCACGATTCCCGGCACCACCAGCGCCACCACACTGGCCCACAACAAGGGAATGTAGGCGTAGTCGTCGGCACGGGCCGCCAGCACGGTCACCAGCTCCGCGTCGGTCTGTTGCTCGACCCTGGCGATCGCTTCGGCGACCTGGCGTTGCTCGTGTTCACTCAGTAATGCCATGGTTGTAGTTGCTCGATAGTTATTGTCATTACCAGCCGCCCGAAGCTCCGCCACCGCCGAAACCACCGCCGCCGCCGCTGAATCCGCCGCCACCGCCACCGCCCCCATCACCGCCACCGCCACGGCCGCTACTGCTGAGAATGGCCAGCAAAATGGCGCCCACCGGCAGGCCCATGCGATTGCACAACCACAACACCACCAGCAGCAGAATGAACAGACCGATGGAGAACACCGGGTTGTTGCTGGCAAAGTCGGGATCAGCGACATGGGCAGGCACCGCGAGCGGTTCACCGCCCACTACCTGCAGCATGGCGGCAACGCCATCACTGATGCCCTTGCTGAAATTCCCCGCCTTGAACGCCGGCGTGATCACCTGATTGATGATCACCCAGGACTGCGCATCGGTGAGTACGCCTTCCAGGCCGTAGCCGACTTCGATGCGCAACTTGCGCTCATCGCGGGCGACGATCAGCAGTGCGCCATTGTCCTTGCCCTTTTGGCCGATGCCCCAGTGTCGTCCCAACTGATAACCGAAATCCTCGATCGGCAATCCTTGCAGGTCCGGCACCGTGACCACCACGATCTGATCGCCGGTGGTTTGCTCCAGCGCCTGCAATTGCTGGCTCAGGCGCTCACGCACCGCCGGCTCGATCATCTGCGCGTTATCGACCACCCGCCCGGTCAAGGCCGGGAAGTCCAGGGCGGCCTGGGCAGTCAGGCACCAGGACAGCAGTAACGCCGCCAGCCACCAAGCGCGCCGGCCCATCAGAATTTCACTTGCGGCGCTTTATCGGCATCGGCACTGGTAGCCTCGAAGTTGGCGCGGATCGGCAAATCGCTGTACATCACGCTGTGCCACAGACGACCAGGAAAGGTCCGAATCTCGGTATTGAACGCCTGCACCGCAGCGATAAAGTCACGACGCGCGACGCTGATACGGTTTTCGGTGCCTTCAAGCTGCGATTGCAGGGCCAGGAAGTTCTGGTTGGCCTTCAGGTCCGGATAACGCTCGGAAACCACCATCAGACGGCTGAGGGCACCGCTCAAACCCTCCTGGGCTTGCTGGAACTGCTTGAGTTTTTCCGGGTTGTCGAGGGTGCTGGCGTCCACCTGGATCGAGGTGGCCTTGGCCCGCGCTTCGATCACCGCAGTAAGGGTGTCCTGCTCGTGGGCAGCGTAGCCCTTGACCACTTCCACCAGGTTGGGGATCAGGTCGGCGCGTCGTTGATACTGGTTCTGCACCTGGGCCCAGGCCGCCTTGACCTGCTCGTCCAGGGTCGGAATCTTGTTGATGCCACAACCGCTCAGCACGGTGCTGATCAGTAACAGAGCTGCTGCTTTCCAGCCCCATCGAAGAGTATGTGCTGCTTGCATGGTGTTTCTCCTGCCCAATCCTATGGAATTTGATGACTGACCCTATATATCGCGCTCCTGGGGCATAATCCGCCATCACTGGATTGCATTGAGCCAATCAGCTAAAAGATGCCCAGCGCGATAGAGAGTTCAGAAGTGTGCTGCATTTATCCGAATAACACCCGAACAACAATAGCCGTTCCCAACATTTTGGCCGAGTAGCGTTCCGCTTGAACGCTGCACAGGGCGCCCAAAAAAGGATATTCATGAAGAAGCTGTGTTTGCTGGGCCTTGTTGCCACTCTGGCCAGTTACCCCGTTATCGCCGAGACCAGGCCCACTGCGCTTAAAGACAAGGACGCCTTCGTCAGCGATCTGCTCAGGCAAATGACCCTCGATGAAAAGATCGGCCAGTTGCGCCTGATCAGCATCGGCCCGGAAATGCCCCGCGAGATGATCCGCAAGGAAATTGCCGCCGGTCGCATTGGCGGTACCTTCAACTCCATCACCCGCGCGGAAAACCGTCCGATGCAGGACGCGGCCATGCGCAGCCGGTTGAAGATCCCGATGTTTTTCGCCTATGACGTGATTCACGGTCATCGGACGATTTTCCCTATCAGCCTGGCGCTGGCGTCGAGCTGGGACATGGACGCCATCGCTCGCTCCGGGCGCATCGCCGCCAAGGAAGCCGCCGCCGACGGCCTCGACATTACCTTTGCGCCAATGGTCGATATCTCCCGCGACCCGCGCTGGGGCCGCACCTCCGAAGGCTTTGGCGAGGACACCTATCTGGTGTCGCGCATCAGCGAAGTAATGGTCAAGGCCTTTCAGGGCCCAAGCCCGGCCCAGGCCGACAGCCTGATGGCCAGCGTCAAGCACTTCGCCCTGTATGGCGCGGTGGAAGGCGGTCGCGACTACAACGTGGTCGACATGAGCCTGGTGAAAATGTACCAGGATTACCTGCCGCCCTACCACGCGGCGATCAAGGCCGGTTCCGGCAGCGTGATGGTGGCGTTGAACTCGATCAACGGCATCCCGGCCACCGCCAACACCTGGTTGATGCACGACCTGCTGCGCAAGGAATGGGGTTTCAAAGGCCTGACCGTCAGCGATCACGGCGCGATCTTCGAGCTGATCAACCACGGCGTGGCCAAGGATGGGCGTGAAGCGGCCAAGCTGGCGATCAAGGCCGGTATCGACATGAGCATGAACGACCAGCTGTACGACAAGGAACTGCCCGGTCTGCTCAAATCCGGCGAAATCGAACAGAGCGACATCGACAACGCCGTGCGCGAAGTGCTGGGCGCCAAATACGACATGGGCCTGTTCGCCGACCCGTATCTGCGTATCGGCAAGGCTGCAGATGATCCGGCCGACACCTATGCCGAGAGTCGCCTGCACCGCAGCGAAGCGCGGGACATTGCGCGGCGCAGCCTGGTATTGCTGAAAAACCAGAATGACACTCTGCCGCTGAACAAATCCGCGACCATCGCGCTGGTGGGCCCGCTGGCCAAGGCGCCTATCGACATGATGGGCAGCTGGGCCGCCGCCGGCCGGCCCGATCAGTCGGTGACCCTGCTGGACGGCATGAGCCACGCCATCGGCACGAACGGCAAGGTGATCTACGCCCGTGGCGCCAACATCACCGACGACAAGGCCGTGGTGAACTACCTGAACTTCCTCAACTTCGACGCGCCGGAAGTGGTGGACGATCCGCGCTCGGCCCAGGCGATGATCGACGAAGCGGTGAAGGCTGCCAGGCAGGCTGACGTGGTGGTGGCCGCCGTGGGCGAATCTCGTGGCATGTCCCATGAATCCTCCAGCCGTACCGACCTGAACATCCCGCAAAGCCAGCGCGACCTGATCAAGGCGTTGAAGGCGACCGGCAAACCGCTGGTGCTGGTGTTGATGAACGGTCGTCCGCTGTCGATCCTTGAAGAAAACCAACAAGCCGATGCGATCCTGGAAACCTGGTTTGCCGGTACCGAAGGCGGCAACGCGATTGCCGATGTGCTGTTCGGTGACTACAACCCGTCGGGCAAACTGCCGATCACCTTCCCGCGCTCGGTGGGCCAGATTCCGACCTACTACAACCACCTGACCATTGGCCGGCCGTTCACGCCGGGCAAACCGGGCAACTACACCTCGCAGTATTTCGACGACACCACCGGACCGCTGTATCCGTTCGGTTATGGCTTGAGCTACACCACGTTCAGCCTGTCGGACATGGCGCTGTCGTCCACCACCCTGAACAAGACCGGCAAGCTTGAGGCCAGCGTCACCCTGAAAAACACTGGCAAGGTCGAGGGCGAAAGCGTGGTTCAGCTGTACATCCAGGACGTGACCGGCTCGATGATCCGGCCGATCAAGGAGTTGAAGAACTTCCAGAAGATCCTGCTCAAGGCCGGCGAGTCGCGGGTGGTACGCTTTACCATCACCGAGGATGATCTGAAGTTCTACAACACCCAGCTCAAGTTCGCCGCGGAACCGGGCGAGTTCAATGTGCAGATCGGGCTGGACTCGCAGGATGTGCAGCAGCAGAGCTTCGAGTTGCTCTGATCGCCACTGGCGAGATGCAATGTGCAGCTGTCGAGTCCCGGCGAGGCTGCGTCGACGGTGTATCTGACACACCGCGGACGCAGCCTCGCTGACGCTCGACAGCGGCTACGCAACATCAGCCCCGTCGGTTCAGCAGGTTGACCACTAACCGATCAAGCCAGCCCCACATCCGCTGCTTCACCCGGCGCCACAGCGGCCGGGCCTTCCACGTCTCCAGGCTGACCAACTGGCTCTGGGCAAAATCGCGCTCGAAACTGTCCACCACCGCCAGCGTCAACGCGGGATCCAAGGCTTCCAGATTAGCCTCCAGGTTAAAGCGCAAATTCCAGTGATCGAAGTTGCACGAACCGATGCTCACCCAATCGTCCACCAGGACCATTTTCAAGTGCAGGAAACACGGTTGGTACTCGAAGACTTTCACCCCGGACTTGAGCAGGCGCGGGTAATAGCGGTGCCCGGCATAACGCACCGAAGGGTGATCGGTACGGGGGCCGGTAAGCAGCAGGCGCACATCGACACCGCGTCCGGCGGCACGGCGCAGGGCCCGGCGTACGCTCCAGGTCGGCAGGAAATACGGCGTAGCCAACCAGATACGGCGCTGACCGCTGTGCAATGCGCGAGTCAATGACTGCAGGATGTCGCGATGCTGCGCCGCGTCGGCATACGCCACCCGACCCAGCCCTGGTCCCATCGCCGGCAGTTTGGGCAGGCGTGGCAGACCAAAATGGGTGTCCGGTTTCCAAGCGCGCCGCTCATCGTTGACCAGCCATTGGCGGTCGAACAAGGCTTGCCAGTCCTGCACCAGCGGGCCGCTGATTTGCACCATCACTTCATGCCAGTCGCAGGTGTCGTGCCCGGGGTTCCAGAACTCATCGGTAACCCCGGTGCCACCCACGACAGCGACACTCTGATCGATCAACAGCACTTTGCGGTGATCACGGTAGAGGTTGCGCATCCCACGGCGCCAGCGCAGGCGATTGTAGAAGCGCAGTTCGACACCGGCATCGATCAAGCGCCGCCGCAAGCTGAGGGTAAACGCCAGGCTGCCGTAATCATCGAACAGGCACCGTACCCGCACACCGCGCTCGGCCGCCTGCACCAGCGCCTGGACCATTGCCTCGGCACAAGCGCCCGCCTCCACCAGATACATCTCAAGTTCTACCTGACGCTCGGCCCGGGCGATGCCCACCAGCATCTGCGGGAAAAAGCTCGCTCCGTCGATCAATAGTTCGAACTGATTGGCGCTGCGCCAGGGAAACACCGCGCCTTTCATATCAGCGAGCCGTGAAAATCAGCACCGCGCCCACCGGCACCGACAAGCTGATGGTTTCCAGGCCTGCCAGTTTGCGCAGGGCCGTGACGCCGGGCAGCAGGTCAAAGTCGACGGCGTTCAGTACCAACGGTTCCAGGGTCACTACCTGGAAACGCCGGTCGTCCAGGCGGGTCGCCAGCAGTTCGGCGTTATAGATTTTAGTCTTGCCGTGCAGCGTCACGCTCAACGGCAAGACCAACTCCAATTGCGCGCCGGAGGCCAGGTCGTTGATCGGTTGCAGGTTGATCTGCGCTTTGATCAAGGCGTCGGGAAATGTCTTGATCTCGAACAATTGATTGCGCATACGCTCGTCGCGCAAGGGAATGCCGCTGTTGACCGATTCCAGCTCGACTTCCAACTGCGCCGCGCCTTTGCCGTCAACCTTGCCGTGCAGGACCAGGAAGCGGTGGACTTCGCTGATGTGGGTGTTTTTGGTAGTCACGAATGACAGGCGTGAGGACTCGTTATCCAGGTACCACGCCGCTTGCGCGGGTACGGCAACGGCGGCCAGCAGTACGAGGACCAGGGGTTTGAACAGAGCAGCGTTGAACATAAAAACTCGCGGGGCGAAAAACCTGGGCGAACAGTAGCAAAGACCTCCTGCAGGAGCGAGCTTGCTGGTGAAGAACGTTAGCGGCAAGCCGGCCTGCCTGGGTCAACGCGGCGTCTTTGGGTTTTCGCGAGCAAATCGGCTCCGACAAAAAAGCAATCTGGCGCTGGGGACGGCGTAGCGCGCAACGGGTTAAGCCTCACTGTGCTGTTAGTTCAGCAGGTTTTTCCTAAGTCACTCCCAGAAAAGTCCGACTGTACTTTTGATAACCACATACTCAGGTTTATAGCGTGATAACCGCACGCTTACTGATTGTCATGGGTTGATTACTCGATGTTCGTTCTCACCGAAGTAACAAGAGGGTATCCGCCTGTCTTCCCTGACGCGCAACGTATCGGCCTGCCCGATCATCCAATCCTGAAATCCGCGCAAGCGGTCTCATCGTAGTTGGGGCTGGTTCTACTGCGGCAGGCGAGTGGTGCATGATTGGACTTTGTTGGTCAGGGTGAACGTTGGCATCGCAGTAATGCTGAACTTGATCGAGAACCCCCAACCCTGTGGAGCCTCAGTGGAACAACCGACAACCCTGACGCTCACCCAACCATTGCGCGCTGTGGGTACGGCCCAATCCGCTGGCTGTCACTACACGCTTTTGCGGGTTGTCGGCGAAGGCGCTGGTGGGCACGTATTGCTTCACATATCCCTGGCAATAGTCGGCCGGTAGGCCTTGTACATAGCGGCAGGAGCAGTATTCCTTGGCGGTGTAGGCGCCAATGATGTCGGGGAAGGCGTGCAGGTTGAGGCGCTCATGCCAGATCCAGCCCAGCAGGACGAGCAGCAACAGGAGCAAGACGCTGCTGAGCGGACGGCGGCGGATCATGGCTGTACCTGTCGAGCCACCGCGGCCAGTACGCGCTTGAGCAATTCGTTGTGGCGATAGCTGCCGTCGCGGTCATCGGCGTAGCGCACGATCACCAGGCCTTCGTCGGGCAGGACATACAGCGCCTGACCCCAATGGCCGAGGGCGGCGAAGGTGTCGGCCGGGGCATCTGGCCAGGCCCGTGCTGCGCCTCGGGCACCACGGTTAAGCCACCAATGACCGCCGGGGACCGCTTCATCCTGGCCGGCCTGGTAGTGCTCAAAAGGTTGGCGGTTGAAGTCCACCCACGCCTTGGGCAATAGTTGCCGCTCGCCCCAACGTCCGTCCCGTGCCATTAGCAGGCCGACGCGTGCCAGGTCGCGCGCGCTGAGGTAAGCGTAGGACGAAGCGACAAAGGTTTCGTTGGCATCACTTTCCCAGGTCGCGCTGCGAATGCCCAGAGGCGTGAACAACGCCGCCCAGGGATAGTCGACATAACCCTTGGGGCCGAGCATGCCTTTGAGCGCGGCGGACACTAGATTGCTGTCGCCACTGGAGTAGCGAAACACCTGGCCGGGGGCGCTGAAGGACTCGGTGTTGGCAGCAAATTCCGCCATATCGGCGCGGCCGCGAGTATAGAGCATGGCCACCACTGAGGATTTCAGCGGGGCATATTCGTAGTCTTCCTGCCAGTCCAGACCAGAGGCCCAGTGCAGTAAGTCAGCCAGGGTAATGTCCGGGTGTTGCTTCATCGGCGGATAAAAACGAGCGACCGGATCGCTCAACTTGAAACGTTCCTCGCCATAAGCCACGCCCAATACCGTGGCCATCAGGCTTTTGCTGATGGACCAGGTCAGGTGCGGCGTGCTGGCGGTGACCGGCGCGGCGTAGCGCTCATAGATTATCTGACCGTCACCAATCACCAACAGAGCGTCGGTGCGGATACCTTCACGGGTAACCTCGTTTCGAGGCGCGAAAGCATAGTCTTCCAGTGCCTTGACGGCGGGACCGGACAATTGCGGGCCCTGGGACCAATCCTTTGTCGGCCAGGCTTCGGCGAATACCGTAGCGGTGAAGAGCAGCAAGGCAACGCACAATAGACCTTTGACCATGAACGAGGACTCGTGGGCATTCAAGCCGGCGAGCCTAGTCGAGACAGATGACGGTTTGGCGACAGATTCAGTGAGGTGTCGGGCTCAAGGCTCTTTCCAGGCGCTTGGCCCGTGCCGTAGCGGCCAGGTCCAGAACACCTTGGTCACGCTGCCACATCACAGCCCATGGCCCGCTACCCATGGCTTGATTGATCTGCGCTTTCAGCGCCTCGAACTGGGCAAACAATCCTCCCAGCAACACATGCCCCGCCGCCGATGCCGTTGGCTGGCGACTGACTTCAGCGCAACCGGCCAGCAACGCCAGGAGCTGCAGTTGCACGCTGCGAGGCCAGGTGCATTCCTGAGCAATGCCCTGCAGCCAGGCGGTCATGGCGCTGAGCACATAGATGTCTTCAAGCGTGCGGAAGGGTTTGACGTAATCGTCCCAGCCATCCCCCGGCAAGCGTTCGCACAAGGCATGATCAAGCTGCACACGACCATGGCTGATGTCGGGCATCAATGGTATGGCGGGCAACGCTTCCAGGCGCACGCCGCAATCGCCGGCCAGTACCACCGCCAGGCTCAGGCGCGGCTTTTCATCCGGCGCTTCGCAGCGAGCGGCCACCAGCAACCAGGCGGCCGCGTCGCCAGCCGTCACGAAGTCCTTGCGACCGGTCAGGCGCAGATCGTCCAGGCGCGTTTGCATGTCCAGCGGACGCAGGCTGCGCTGTTCAGTCGCACACAAGGCGCCCAGGCTGTGGGGCGCGCTGGGCCAGAGCGCACGTAATGCCGCCTGATAACCCACCAGAAAAGCCAGTCCTGGGGTGGGCATCAGGCGCGCGCCCTGTACCGCCAACTCAAAGGGCGTGACCGACCCCAATTGTTGCAACAAAGCACCATAGCCCTCGGCCAAGTCGGGATGGGCAGGCAGTCGGTCGGGGCGTTTGAGCAAAGCGTGCCAAGGCATGGTGGGCTCCTCAAGGGGCTGTCATCTAAGCGTCACCGTAGATTCATGGAGATGACACCGGGGGTACATAGCCTGACTTTGCACAACAAAGTCGACTGGCCGCAACCCTGGCCGGCACCTGGAGACTCGCCATGACTCAGATCGCCCGCATCAGCGACACCGGCAATGAACGCCGCCTGCAAGCCGAACGCCTGATCGGCGCCCAGGCTTTGCAGGAAGCCCAAGCCTTGCGTTTCACCGTTTTCAGTGGCGAGTTCAATGCCAAGCTGAAAGGCGCGGAACAAGGCTTGGACATGGATGACTATGATGTTCACTGCAGCCACATTGGCGTACGGGACTTGAACACCGGTCGATTGGTGGCCACCACCCGCCTGCTGGATCATCAGGCGGCCAGCACCCTGGGCCGATTCTACAGTGAAGAAGAGTTCAGCCTCCACGGTCTGCTGCATTTGCAGGGGCCCATCCTGGAAATCGGCCGTACCTGCGTCGACCCGGCCTACCGCAACGGCGGCACCATCGCCGTGCTGTGGGGAGAATTGGCCGAAGTCCTCAACCAGGGCGGCTACAGCTACCTGATGGGTTGTGCGAGCATCCCGATGCACGACGGCGGCATCCAGGCCCACGCGATCATGCAACGCCTGCGCGAACGCTATCTGTGCAACGAGCACCTGCGAGCCGAACCGAAAAAACCGCTGCCGAGCCTGGACTTGCCGTCCAACGTCATCGCGGAAATGCCGCCGCTGCTAAAAGCCTATATGCGCTTGGGCGCAAAAATCTGCGGCGAACCGTGCTGGGACGAAGATTTCCAGGTGGCCGACGTGTTCATTCTACTCAAGCGTGACGAGCTGTGCCCACGCTACGCCCGCCACTTCAAGGCAGCCATGTGATGAATCGTCTTCGGGTCTACGGGCGAATCGCCCGCGTGCTGTTGGTAGTCGCCCTGGGCTTGAGCATGGCGACCGTATTCGGCCTGTTTGAACGCATGGGGTTTGCCAACTCGATGATCCGGCGCCAGCGCTGGTCACGTTTTTTCATGTCCCGGTTGACCAACGCCCTGCCCTTTCGCGTCAGCGTTCACGGCGAGCTGCCACAACAGCCGATGCTGTGGGTAAGCAACCACGTTTCATGGACGGATATTCCGTTGCTGGGCATGATCACGCCGATGTCGTTCCTGTCCAAGGCTGAAGTGCGTACGTGGCCGGTCGCCGGTTGGCTGGCGGCGAAAGCGGGCAGTTTGTTTATCCGCCGTGGCGCGGGTGACAGCCAATTGATCCGCAAGCAGATGACCCGCCACCTGGAACAACAGCACCCGCTGCTGATGTTCCCCGAAGGCACCACCACCGATGGCCGCACCTTGCGCACCTTTCACGGTCGACTGCTGGCCAGTGCAATTGACGCCGAGGTGTCGTTGCAACCGGTGGCGATTCGTTATTTGCGCGATGGGCAGATTGATCCACTGGCGCCGTTTATTGGCGACGATGATTTGCTCTCGCATTTGATGCGCTTGTTTGGCAATGATCAGGGCGATGTTGAAATTCATCTGCTCAAGCCAATTGCCTGCGCCGGTCAAGAACGCGCGGCGCTGGCGTATCAGGCGCAGCAGGCGGTGCAAAAGGCGTTGTTTGGGCCATTGCCGGAAACACAACAGATGCCTGGTCGGCCGGCGTTCGCAGCCTGAAGCGGGCACGATTCAAAATGTGGGAGCGAGCAAGCCCGCTCCCACCGTTTCAGATATCAACGGTCAGTTGGGCTTGTGCAAACTTCTGCAACTGGGGGTAGAACAGCCGAAAGTCTTCACTCAGCGGTTCATATAACACCTGTAACTCCTGCATGGCATGGCCCAGCTCCCCAGGCTGTGTCAGACGCCGAGAGATCCCGCGCAACACCTGTTCCATCACCGCAAAGTCACGGTACGACCCCAGCCAATCATCCGCCGCCATATAAGGTGCGATCTGCGCCAGCCTTCCGGGCAGTTGCGGTTCGGCGGCCAACACCCGATAGACCTGCGAGGTAAAACGCTCCAACGGCTGATCGGCATACATCGCCCAATCACGCGCCAGGCAATGGTCAAAAAACACATCCAGGACAATCCCCGCATAGCGCCGCCGGGTCAGGCTGAAGCGTGACAGCGCCGCCCCGACCAGCAGATGACTGTCGGTAAAGCGGTCGATCGAGCGATGCAACTGAATCGCCGACTCGATTTGCGGGTCGTACTGGCCTTGCAGGCGGCCTTTGACGAAGTCGCCATAGAGGCTACCCAGCAATTGAGCAGGAAGTTGGCCGCCGAGGTGCAAATGTGCGAGATAATTCATGGCGCGCAGTTTAACACTGCCACCAACGCATCGTTATAACCCGATATACCGATTTATTCGAGCATAAGACCAAAATCATATTTGTATATCGGGATACAACGATTTAAAGTTCGCCTCATCGCGATATAACGCTACATCGACACCGAGCACGCCCATGTCCATTGACCTCGACGAAATAATAAAAGCCCTGGCACACCCAGTACGGCGAGACATCCTCAACTGGCTGAAAGATCCGAAAGTGCAGTTCCCCGAACAGCTCCACAACCACGAATACGGTATCTGCGCCGGCCAGATCGACCAGCGCTGCGGGCTGTCGCAGTCCACCGTTTCGGCGCACCTGGCAACGCTGCAACGAGCAGGGTTGATCAGCAGCCAGAAAGCCGGCCAATGGCACTTTTTTCGACGCAATGAAGACGTGATCCAGGCAGTCATCCAAGCCATCACCGAAGAACTCAGCCCTGCGCTGTAAAGGACCCGAAGATGCCCCTCTCGCTACTCATACTGGCCTTGAGCGCCTTCGCCATCGGCACCACCGAGTTTGTCATCATGGGCTTGCTGCCTGATGTGGCAGCCGACCTCGGTGTGTCGATTCCCGGCGCTGGCTGGCTGGTGACCGGTTACGCCCTGGGCGTGGCCATTGGAGCGCCCTTCATGGCACTGGCCACCGCCAGATTGCCACGCAAGGCCGCTCTGGTAGCGTTAATGGGTATTTTCATCATTGGCAACCTGCTCTGCGCCCTGGCCAGTGACTACGACGTGCTGATGTTTGCCCGTGTGGTGACTGCACTGTGCCACGGTGCATTCTTCGGGATCGGTTCGGTGGTGGCCGCCAATCTGGTGCCGGCCAACAAGCGCGCTTCAGCCGTGGCGCTGATGTTCACCGGTTTGACCCTGGCCAATGTGCTCGGCGTGCCGCTGGGTACCGCGCTGGGCCAGGAAGCCGGCTGGCGCTCGACCTTCTGGGCCGTGACCGTGATTGGCGTAATTGCCCTGATTGGCCTGATTCGCTTTTTGCCGGCCAAGCGTGACGAAGAGAAACTCGACATGCGCGCCGAACTGGCAGCGCTCAAGGGCGCCGGGATCTGGTTGTCGTTGAGCATGACCGCGCTGTTCGCCGCGTCGATGTTCACCCTCTTCACCTACGTGGCGCCGTTGCTTGGGGATGTCACCGGCATTTCGCCAAAAGGCGTGACCTGGACCCTATTACTGATCGGCCTGGGCCTGACCGTGGGCAACATTATCGGCGGCAAGCTCGCGGACAAGCGCCTGGCGGCCACGCTGATCGGCGTATTCATCAGCATGGCGGTGGTTTCCACCGCACTGAGCTGGACCAGCATCGCGATTATCCCGACTGAAATCACCCTGTTCCTTTGGGCCACCGCCTCGTTTGCCGCCGTGCCTGCGCTGCAGATCAACGTGGTGACCTTCGGCAAGGCCGCACCCAACCTGGTGTCGACCCTGAACATCGGTGCGTTCAACATCGGCAACGCCTTGGGTGCCTGGGTCGGCGGCAGCGTCATCGCCCACGGCTTCGGCCTGACCAGTGTGCCGTTGGCAGCCGCTTTCCTCGCGATCCTGGCGCTGATAGTCACGCTGATTACCTTCCGTCAGGGCGGTAATGCCGACCTGGCCCCCGCCACAAACTGATCATCTCAACAGACGAGTATTTGCTATGACGACTATTTTCGACCCGATCAAACTCGGTGACCTGGAGCTGGCGAACCGTATCATCATGGCGCCGCTGACTCGTTGCCGCGCGGATGCCGGTCGGGTACCCAATGCATTGATGGCTGAATACTACGTACAGCGCGCCTCCGCTGGCCTGATCCTCAGCGAAGCCACTTCAGTGACGCCGATGGGTGTCGGCTATCCGGACACTCCGGGCATCTGGTCCAACGACCAGGTGCGTGGCTGGGCCAATATCACCAAGGCAGTGCACGGTGCGGGCGGCAAGATTTTCCTGCAATTGTGGCATGTGGGCCGTATCTCCCATGAGTCATACCTGGACGGCGAAACGCCGGTGGCGCCAAGCGCGATCCAACCGGCTGGCCACGTTAGTCTGGTGCGCCCGCTCTCCGACTACCCGACACCGCGCGCACTGGAAACGGCTGAAATCGCCGACATCGTCGACGCTTACCGCGTCGGCGCCGAAAACGCCAAGGCCGCCGGTTTCGATGGCGTGGAAATCCACGGCGCCAACGGCTATCTGCTTGACCAGTTCCTGCAAAGCAGTACCAACCAGCGTACCGATAACTACGGCGGCTCCCTTGAGAACCGTGCGCGCCTGTTGCTGGAAGTGACTGACGCGGTGATTGAAGTCTGGGGACCAGGCCGCGTGGGTATGCATTTGGCGCCACGCGCCGACTCCCATGACATGGGCGACGACAACCTGGCGGAAACCTTTACCTACGTCGCCCGCGAACTGGGCAAGCGCGGTATCGCGTTCATCTGCTCCCGCGAGAAGGAGGCTGACGACAGCCTCGGCCCACAACTGAAGGCAGCATTCGGCGGCCCCTACATTGCCAACGAACGGTTCACCAAGGACAGCGCCAACGCTTGGCTGGCCTCAGGCAAGGCCGACGCCGTGGCCTTCGGCATCCCATTCATCGCCAACCCGGACTTGCTGGCACGCCTGAAGGCAGACGCGCCGCTCAACGCGCCGCACCCAGAAACCTTCTACGGCAAAGGCCCGGTCGGCTACATCGACTACCCAACGCTCGCGCTCTGACCTGCTTCCCCTGTAGGAGCAAGCTTGCTCGCGAAGAGCGTTAACGATAACGCCGCGCATCGGCTTTATCGCCGCGCGCTCAATTCTTCGCGAGCAAGAGCCAGGCGCTCCCTCACGCCAACAAAAAACAAAAGCCCGGTTCGTGAGAACCGGGGCTTTTTTGTTCAGGACGGGAAACATTCATTCACAGCAATGCAACAATATCGCTACAAAATACTTAGCCGACTACCTTTCAACCTCGCGCCCACGCGTATATAAACTCATCCCATTTAATCAACTGAAAGGACGATTGACGGTCTTTGGTCTTTACTGTTGACACAAATTGACTGAAATGTGCATTTTGTCTTAATTGCGCAAACTTGGGCTCAAGCGCAGCATGTCCAGCCCGGTATCGACCCAACGCTCAGCCTCCTGGTGCAACTCAAAGCTGTCAGGCACCAGCAACCATTGGCCGAGAATACCGTTGATATAGGCATGCAGGGTCACCGCTGCCCGAACCGTATCGAGATTTTCCGGGAGCTGCCCGCGCAGGACCGCATTATGCAAGGTCAGCCCGATGCGCAGACTGCATTCGAGGCTGGCGGTCTGGCGTTGACGACGCAGATCACACATTTCATCGGTGAATTCGCACTTATGAAACAAAATCTCATTAATGCGTCGAGTCTTCGGGTCCAGGGCTACTTGATGGAACAAATGAATCAGCAGCTTGCGCATGCACCCCAGCGGATCGACTTCATCTTCGCTTTCACTGGCCCTGGCCAATTCGTCCAGCGGTTCGTGCAACGTATCGAGCATCGCCTGAACCAGGTCGGCTTTATTGCTGAAATGCCAGTAGATCGCACCGCGCGTGACGCCCGCCAACGCCGCGATATCCGCCAGCGTAGTACGCGCCACACCGCGTTCGTAGAAGGCTTGCTCGGCGGCTTCAAGTATTTGGCTACGCGTTTCCTGAGCTTCCTCTTTGGTACGACGAACCATGGCAGTAACACCTCAATCAGGACACTGGCGGTGGTCGATAACCACCTTCTGAATAATTATGGGACGACGCCGTCAGGGGCACCGAACGTAATAGAATTGAAGCTTTTAGCGGTGCTTTGTAAGGAATCCGCGAAACCTGTCAAGAGTTTACAAACAACCATGAACGTAAGTATATTGCGTAGCAAGCTACTTATCCACTCAATGCCTGTTTTTTACCCTTCCACACTTCTTGTGCGCATTCAGCGCGCCTGACCCGAGGATCTTCATGCAACTTAAGCCAGCTGTTACCGCTCTGGTCACTGCCGTCGCCCTGGCATCGCTGCTCAGCGGATGTAAAAAGGAAGAAGCGGCTCCGCCCGCTCAAACCCCTCAGGTCGGCGTGGTCACCCTTCAACCTCAAGCCTATACCCTGACTACCGAGTTGCCGGGACGCACCACTGCGTACCGCATCGCGGAAGTTCGCCCTCAGGTCAACGGCATCATTCTCAAGCGTCTGTTCAAGGAAGGCAGCGACGTCAAGGAAGGCCAGCAGCTCTATCAGATCGATCCGTCGGTCTATGAAGCCACCTTGAAAAGCGCCCAGGCCAGCCTGCAACAGACCAAGTCGATTGCCGACCGCTACAAGCAGTTGGTCGACGAGCAGGCCGTCAGCCGTCAGGAGTACGACACGGCCGTCTCCAACCGCATGACCGCAGAAGCCAATTTGCAAACCGCGCAGATCAATGTGCGCTACACCAAAGTGTTCGCGCCGATTTCCGGGCGTATCGGTCGCTCTGCGGTCACCCAGGGCGCCCTGGTCAGCAACGGCCAGGCCGACGCCATGGCAGTGATCCAGCAACTGGACCCGATCTACATCGACGTCACGCAGTCTTCCACCGAGATGCTGAAACTGCGTCGTGACCTGGAAAGCGGTCAACTGCAGAAATCCGGCGACAATGCCGCCATGGTCAAGCTGACCCTGGAAGACGGCAGCGAGTACGCGCAGCCAGGCAAGTTGGAGTTCTCCGAAGTCTCGGTCGACCAGACCACCGGTTCCGTGACCCTGCGCGCCGTGTTCCCCAACCCTGATCACATCCTGCTGCCGGGCATGTTTGTCCATGCCCAGCTGCAAGCCGGCGTGAACAGCAAGGCGATTCTGGCCCCGCAACAGGGCGTGACCCGCGACATCAGGGGCATCCCCACCGCGCTGGTGGTCAACGCGGACAACAAGGTTGAACAGCGTGATCTGGTTGCCAACCGTACCGTCGGCGCCTACTGGCTGGTTGAAAAAGGCTTGAAGGCTGGCGACCGCGTGATCACTGAAGGCTTGCAGTTCGTCAAACCGGGCATCGCGGTTGAAGTGAAGGACGCCACCAACGCCAAGCCCGCCGGTACTGCTCCTGCCGCCGCTGGCAAAGGGGAGTAATTCATGTCGAAGTTTTTTATCGACCGCCCCATTTTCGCTTGGGTAATTTCCCTGGTGATCATGCTGGTCGGCGCTCTATCGATCCTCAAATTACCCATCAACCAATACCCGGCCATTGCGCCAACGGCCATTGATATCCAGGCCACCTACCCAGGCGCTTCCGCACAGACCGTGCAGGACACCGTGGTGCAGGTTATCGAGCAACAGCTCAACGGTATCGACAACTTGCGTTATGTCTCCTCGGAAAGTAACTCCGACGGCAGCATGACCATCACCGCGACGTTCAATCAGGGTACCAACCCGGACATCGCCCAGGTCCAGGTGCAGAACAAGCTGAACCTGGCGACCCCATTGCTGCCGCAAGAAGTGCAGCAACAGGGGATCCGCGTGACCAAGTCGGTGAAGAACTTCCTGATGGTGATTGGCCTGGTGTCCGAAGACGGCTCCATGAACAAGGATGACCTGTCCAACTACATCGTTTCCAATATCCAGGACCCGATTTCCCGGACCTCCGGCGTGGGCGACTTCCAGGTCTTCGGTTCTCAGTACGCCATGCGTATCTGGCTGGATCCGGCCAAGTTGAACAACTTCCAGATGACCCCGGTGGATGTCAGCAACGCCGTCCAGGCGCAGAACGTGCAGGTGGCCACCGGCCAACTGGGCGGCCTGCCTGCCCTGCCCGGCACACAGTTGAACGCGACCATCATCGGCAAGACCCGCCTGCAAACCGCCGAACAGTTTGAAAAGATTCTGCTGCGCGTGAATGCCGACGGCTCCCAGGTACGCCTGAGCGATGTGGCCCGTGTCGAACTGGGCGGCCAGAACTACAGCATCAGTGCGCAGTTCAACGGCAAGCCGGCTTCCGGCATGGCGATCAAGCTGGCATCCGGCGCCAACGCCCTGGACACCGCCAAGGCCATCCGTGAAACGGTTGCGTCCCTCGAACCGTTCTTCCCGCCGGGCATGAAAGCTGTGGTCCCGTATGACACCACCCCGGTAGTGACCGAATCGATTTCCGGGGTAGTGCATACCTTGATCGAGGCGATCGTCCTGGTGTTCCTGGTGATGTACCTGTTCCTGCAGAACTTCCGCGCCACCATCATCACCACCATGACGGTGCCGGTGGTATTGCTGGGTACCTTCGGGATCCTCGCGGCCTTCGGTTTCACCATCAATACCCTGACCATGTTCGGCATGATCCTGGCCATCGGCCTGCTGGTGGACGATGCGATCGTGGTGGTGGAGAACGTCGAACGGGTAATGGCCGAGGAGCACTTGTCGCCGAAAGAGGCGACAGTCAAATCCATGAGCCAGATCCAGGGCGCTTTGGTCGGTATTGCCCTGGTGCTGTCGGCGGTACTGCTGCCAATGGCGTTCTTCGGCGGTTCCACGGGGGTCATCTATAAACAGTTCTCCATCACCATTGTTTCGGCGATGGGGCTGTCGGTTCTGGTTGCACTGATCTTCACCCCGGCCTTGTGCGCCACCATGCTCAAGCCGATCGATCCCGAGAAGCACGGCCAACCCAAGCGTGGTTTCTTCGGCTGGTTCAACCGCTCCTTCGATCGTGGCGTACTGAGCTACGAACGCGGCGTGGGCAACATGATCAAGCACAAGGCGCCTTCGTTCCTGGTGTACCTGATCATCTTCGCCGGCATGATCTGGCTGTTCACCCGCATTCCGAGCGCGTTCCTGCCCGAGGAAGACCAGGGCGTGATCTTCGCCCAGGTGCAGACACCGGTTGGCTCTTCGGCCGAACGGACCCAGACGGTCATCGACAACATGCGTGCCTACCTGTTGAACGACAAGGAAGGCGAGCCGGGCGAAGGCAAGGCCGTGAGCTCGGTGTTTACCGTGAACGGTTTCAACTTTGCCGGTCGCGGCCAGAGTTCGGGCCTGGCGTTCGTCATGCTCAAACCTTGGGATGAGCGCGATGCCTCGACGTCGGTGTTTGAAGTGGCCAAGCGTGCGCAAGGCTACTTTTCCCAGACCTTCAAGGACGCCATGGTGTTCGCCATCGTGCCGCCATCGGTTCTGGAACTGGGTAACGCCACCGGTTTTGACGTGTTCCTGCAGGACCAGGGCGGTGTCGGCCATGACAAGCTCATGCAGGCCCGCAACCAGTTCCTGGGCATGGCCTCGCAAAGCAAGATCCTGGCAGGCGTTCGTCCCAATGGCGTCAACGATGAGCCGCAGTACGAGCTGACCATTGACGACGAGAAAGCCAGCGCGCAGGGCGTCAGCCTCGCCAGCATCAACCAGACCCTGGCGATCGCACTGGGTGGTAGCTACATCAACGACTTCATCGACCGTGGTCGGGTGAAGAAGGTCTATATCCAGGGTGAAGTCGCCAGCCGGATGACGCCTGAAGACCTGACGAAATGGTTCGTACGCAGCGACGACGGAAAGATGGTGCCACTGTCGGCCATCGCCTCCGGCGACTGGATCTTCGGTTCACCGAAACTCTCGCGGTACAACGGTGTAGCGGCGATGGAAATCCTCGGCACCCCGGCACCGGGCTACAGTACCGGTGACGCGATGGCGGAAGTCGAGCGGATCGCCAAGCAATTGCCGGCGGGCATCGGCTACGCCTGGACCGGTTTGTCGTATGAAGAACGCCTGTCCGGTTCCCAGGCGCCTGCGTTGTACGCCCTGTCGCTGCTGGTGGTATTCCTCTGCCTGGCCGCGCTGTACGAAAGCTGGTCGATCCCGATTGCGGTGGTGCTGGTTGTACCGCTGGGCGTCATCGGGGCCCTGATGGCTACCAGCCTGAGGGGACTGTCCAACGACGTGTTCTTCCAGGTGGGGCTGTTGGTGACCGTAGGCCTGGCCTCGAAGAACGCCATTCTGATCGTGGAATTCGCCAAGGAACTCCACGAACAGGGCAAAGGCATCGTCGAGGCGGCGATCGAGGCATCTCGCATGCGTCTGCGCCCGATCATCATGACGTCGATGGCGTTCATCCTCGGCGTACTGCCGCTGGCGATCTCCTCGGGCGCAGGTTCAGGTAGCCAACACGCCATCGGTACCGGCGTAATTGGCGGTATGATCACCGCAACCGTCCTCGCGGTCTTCTGGGTGCCATTGTTCTTCGTCACCGTGTCATCCATCGGCAGCCGCAAGAAGACCGCCAAGTCCGACACACCGCAAACTCCTAAAGAGGCTGGCTAATGCGCAAGTCGCTACTTTCCCTGGCAGTCACGGCCATTGTGCTCAGTGGCTGCTCGCTGATCCCTGACTATCAGCAGCCTGAAGCGCCGGTTGCCGCCCAGTTCCCGCAGGGGCCGGCTTACTCGTCCGCCCAGGCGCCGAGCCAGGCTGCCGCCGAGCAAGGCTGGAAGCAGTTTTTCCACGACCCTGCCCTGCAGCAATTGATTCAGGTCGCGCTGGTCAACAACCGCGACCTGCGCGTCGCGGCCCTGAACATTGACGCGTTTGCGGCGCAGTACCGCATCCAGCGCGCCGACCTGTTCCCGGCCGTCTCGGCCAATGGCAGCGGCAATCGCCAGCGGGTTCCGGCACGTGCTTCGCAAACCGGCGAAGCGGGCATCACCAGCTCGTACTCGGCAACACTGGGGATCAACTCCTATGAGTTGGACCTGTTCGGCCGTGTTCGCAGCCTGAGCGAAGAAGCGCTGCAAAGGTACTTCGCGACCGAAGAAGCTCGCCGCAGCACACAGATCAGTCTGGTTGCCAGCGTGGCTAACGCCTACCTGACCTGGCAGGCCGACAAGGAGCTGCTGAAGCTGACCCAGGACACCTTGGACACGTTCGAGCAGAGCTACAAGCTCACCTCCCGCAGCAATGAAGTCGGCGTGGCCTCGGCCCTGGACTTGAGTCAGGCACGGACCTCGGTCGAGAGCGCGCGCGTCCAACTGGCACGCTACACCCGCCAGGTAGCTCAAGACGAAAACAACCTGACGATGTTGCTGGGCACCAGCCTGCCGGCGAATATCGCCAGCAAGCCACTGTCCGACGACCTGTTGAGCGAAGTACCCGCCGGCCTGCCTTCGGACCTGTTGCAACGTCGCCCGGACATCCTGCAAGCCGAATACAACCTCAAGGCCGCCAACGCCAATATCGGCGCGGCCCGTGCGGCGTTCTTCCCGAGCATCAGCCTAACGGCCAATGCCGGTACGCTGAGCCCGGATCTTGGAGGTCTGTTCAAAGGCGGTTCGGGCACCTGGTCGTTTGCCCCGCAGATCAACATTCCGATCTTCAACGCCGGTAGCCTGCGCGCAAGCCTGGATTACTCGAAGATTCAGAAAGAGATCAACGTCGCGAACTACGAGAAAGCGATTCAGACTGCATTCCAGGAAGTCTCCGACGGCCTGGCCGCAAGAGCGACCTACAACCAACAGTTGCAGGCCCAGCGTGATTTCGTCGAGGCCAACCAGGATTACCACCGTCTGGCCGAGCGCCGCTACCGCATTGGGGTCGACAGCAACCTGACCTTCCTCGATGCCCAGCGCCAGTTGTTCAGTGCCCAGCAAACGCTGATCACCGACCGCCTGGCACAGTTGACCAGCGAAGTGACCTTGTACAAGGCCTTGGGTGGTGGCTGGAATGAGCAAACGGCGCAGAACCAGCCGCCGAAGAAGCAAGAAGCACCAGAACTGAAGTTGTTCTGACCGCAACCCTCAAGCCCTCCTTCGCTGCATTTGCAGTGAGGGGGGCTTGTCCTGTGGCGAGGGGGCTTGTCCCCCGTTGGGGCGCGAAGCGGCCCTGAAACCAGGCGCTGAGTTTTTTCTGAAAGAATGCGGTGATGCCTATTAGGGCCGCTTCGCGCCCCAACGGGGGACAAGCCCCCTCGCCACAGACAAGCCCGATATCACAGGCAAGCCCCATCACCACAAGCAAGCCCCACCGCCCTGCTCCACTTGTCCCTGCGCAAAACCGGTTGATCGTCAGCTAGCCGATAAGTCTGCTGTAAAACCGCGACAATCTTGCTGTATGGTGCGCGCCCGTCGCTGCCGCTTCCGCTCGACAGCGGCCTCTACTTGAGCCTGCGCACAGCATGAAATCCTTCGCCATTGCCTCCGTACTACTCGCCCTGGCGCTAAGCCTCAGCGGCTGCATTGGCGCGCCCATCGTCCTGACATCACAGACTGCAGAACGCCTGGAAGCCCAGGCGCCGATGCGCTTTTTGCTGACCTTCGATGACAGCCCCAGCGCCTCCGGCTATGCCAACCCCAGCCGCTCGGTGATCGCCGACCTGGCCGACAATCCCGTACAACCGGGCATCAAGGCAATCTTCTTTTTACAGACCGAGTCGGCACGTGGCGGCGGCAGCGAGCGTGGTCGTAAAACCATGCAGCGCGAGCACGCGGCCGGCCATATCCTGGCCTTTCACACCGCGACGCGCTGGCATACCAACCATCGCTTGCTGGATGACGAAGAACTGGCGCAGACCCTACGCCAGGGCGCGGCGAGCATCGCTTCAATCACCGGCAGGGCGCCCCGGCTGATTCGTCCACCCTTCTGGAATTACGACAAACGCACCTTCACCGCGTATCGGCAACAGGGCATGCACATCCTGTTGACGGACTTGAGCGCCAATGACGGCAAGATATGGGGTTTCAATGCCAGCCCCAGGCGCCGAGCCAACCTGCTGCTGCAACTGTCGCAAGTGCGAGAACGCATCGCCCTCGGCGAACTGCCAACAGTGGACGGCGTAATCCCGGTGGTGGTGACCTTTCACGACATCAACCGCTATACCGCGCGGCACATGAAGGAATACCTGCAGATTCTGATCGACAGCGCTCAAGCCAATGGCCTGAAAACCGCTGCCGAACCGTTCTACACCGACTCTGCCAGCCTGGAACGCGCCGCTCTGGCGCGCACGGTGAAAGACATCGATGAAGTGGTGCATCTGCCGGGGATTTGGCATTGGCTGTGGGAAGATGATTCCCACTGACTATACCCGCGTGGTCAACTCTGCTCCCGCGATTCGACGCCCAACTCATCCCAGACGGACTCGGCCAGGTGAAAGGTCGCATTGGCCGCCGGAATCCCGCAGTAGATCGCGCTCTGCATCAACACTTCCTTGATCTCGGCGCGCGTCACGCCATTGCTGGCGGCGGCGCGCAGGTGCAGCTTCAGCTCCTCGTTGCGGTTCATGCCGATCAGCATCGCGATGGTAATCAGGCTGCGGGTGTGCCGGGGCAAGCCCGGACGGGTCCAGATGTCACCCCAGGCGTGGCGGGTGATCATTTCCTGAAACTCGCTGTTGAACTCGGTCAGCGCGTTCAGGCTGCGATCGACATGCGCATCGCCCAGGACTTCACGACGCACCTTGAGGCCGTCGGCATAACGTTGTTTTTCGTCCACGAAAGATTCCTCAGCGGGCCAGCAGGAATGACAGCACCAGGTCGCTGAACGCAGCACCGGCCTGCACGTTGGACAAGTGCGCCGCAGGGAACTCGGCGTACTCGGCGCCCTTCACCTGCGCCTGAATGAACTGGCTGCCCGACGGCGGCGTGACCGCATCTTCGGTGCCGGCAATCACCAGCGTCGGCCGCGTGATCGACGACAATTGCTGACGAAAATCCGCATCCCGCACCGCCGCACAGTTGGCGGCATAACCTTGGGGTGAGGTGGCCGCCAGCATGTCGGTAATGCGTTTGGCCTGGCCAGGGTTGGCCTCGGAAAAATCAGCGGTGAACCAACGCGCAATCGACGCATCACGCAACGCCACCATCGCGGCCTGGCCATCGCGCAAGACCATTTCGATCCGCGGGTTCCATATCTCGGGAGTGCCGATCTTCGCCGCCGTATTGCACACTACAAGTCGCAGCAAGCGTTCGCCAGCATTAATACCCAGCCATTGGCCGATCAACCCGCCCATGGACAGACCGCAAAAATGTGCGCGCTGGATGTGCAGCGCATCCAGCAGCGCCAGCACGTCACGACCCAATTGCTCGATGCTGTAAGGACCTTCGGTGACCAGGGACTTGCCATGGCCACGGGTGTCGAGGCGCAACACCTGAAAATGCTCGGTGAACGCCGGCATCTGGGTGTCCCACATGTGCAAGTCGGTACCCAATGAGTTGGAGAGCACCAATACCGGCGCGCCTTGTGGGCCTTCAAGTTGATAGTTCAGTTCGCCATCAGCGAGTTGTACACGTGCCATAGCAGCCTCCTCAGGCAGAAAATCCAAAGTGTCCCGCGACCGCGCGGCTGACCCAGGTGTGCGCCTGGCCCAGATAGCGCGCCGGGTCCAACAAGCGATCCAGTTCGACCGCCGAGAGCTCGGCGGTCACTTGCGGTTCATCGGCCAACACCGCGCGCAGGTGCCGTTGTTCGGCAACGGCGCGTTTGCAGCACTGCTCCAGCAAATGGTGTGCGGTTTCGCGCCCCAGGCGTTGAGCCAGCACGATGCTGACGGCCTCGGCCAGCACCAGGCCTTGGGTCAAATCAAGGTTGCGGCCCATGCGTTGCGGATCGACTTCCAGTCCTTCGCTTACCAGCAGTGCTTGATGCAAGGCGCCGGAGACCAGCCGGCAAATCTCGGGCAGGGTTTCCCATTCGGCGTGCCACAGGCCCAGGCTGCGTTCGTGCTCCTGAGGCATCGCGCTGAACATCGTCGCCACCAGGCCCGGAACCCGTGTCGCGCAGCTGATCAAAACCGCGGCCCCGACTGGATTGCGTTTGTGGGGCATGGTCGAAGAACCGCCCTTGCCCGGCGCCGACGGCTCGAACACCTCTGCCGCTTCCGTCTGCATCAACAAGCTGATATCGCGGCCGAGCTTGCCGAGGTTGCCGGCGATCAGACCGAGGACCGCAGCAAACTCCACCAGCCGGTCACGCTGGGTATGCCAGGGTTGCTCCGGCAAACTCAATTGCAGGTGCGCCGCCAGGGCCTCGGCCACCGGCATCGCCTGTTCGCCAAGCGCCGCGAGGGTTCCGGAGGCGCCGCCAAACTGCAGCACCAACAAGCGTGGCTTGAGCTGCGCCAGGCGCTCTCGACTGCGCGTCACAGCGCCCAGCCAGCCGGCGATTTTCATCCCCAGCGTCACAGGCGTCGCGTGCTGCAGCCAGGTGCGTCCGGCCATCGGCGTTGCAATATAGCGTTGGGCCTGAGCGGCAAGGATGTCTCCCAGCCGCGCCAGATCGTTTTCGATCAACGTCACGGCGCTGCGTAATTGCAGCACCAGGCCGGTGTCCATCACATCCTGGCTGGTGGCGCCCAAGTGTACATAGCGCTCTGCGCCCGCATCGGCACTGGCGATCTGTTTACCCAGTGCCTTGATCAGCGGGATCGCCGAATTACCCGCCGTGGCAATCGCCTCGCCCAGCGCGCTCGTATCGTAAAGCGACGCCAGACAGGCCTGCGCTATCGGTGCCACCGCCGCTTGCGGAATCACCCCAACCTGGGCTTCGGCCCGGGCCAGCGCGGCTTCGAAGTCCAGCATGCCTTGCAGCCGGCCTTGGTCGCAGAACACCTCGGCCATGCTGGCGGCCGTGAAATAGGTGTCGAACAACTGATTGCTCGTGCGCGTCGTCATAAACCATCCTTAGGCATACACGCCCTCAAGGGCGCGCAACCGGTTACAGATCGTGGTGCAAGTACGCTGCCTGCTTCGGCAGGCGCAAGCTGAACAGGAATGCGATCGCCATCATGCCGGTGACATACCAGTAGAAGGTGTTTTCCATCCCGATGGACTTCAGACCAAGGGCCACGTACTCAGCTGAACCACCGAAAAGTGCATTCGCCACCGCGTATGCCAGGCCCACACCGAGTGCACGCACTTGTGGCGGGAACATCTCGGCTTTTACCAGGCCGCTGATGGAGGTGTAGAAGCTGACAATCGCCAACGCCAGGGTAATCAGTACAAAGGCCAGGAACGGACTGCTCACGGTTTTAAGGGTCAGCAGGATCGGCACGGTGCACAGCGTACCGAGGGCACCGAACCAGAGCATCGAATTACGCCGGCCGATCTTGTCCGATAGCATGCCAAACAGCGGCTGCATGCACATATACAGAAACAGCGCGCCAGTCATGATGTAGCTGGCAGTCTTGGCGTGCATCCCGGCGGTGTTCACCAGGTACTTCTGCATGTAGGTGGTAAACGTGTAGAAAATCAGCGAGCCGCCGGCGGTATAGCCGAGCACGGTGATAAACGCCGCTTTGTGATCACGAAACAGCGCGGCAATGCTGCCGGCGTCCTTGTTGTCGCGCATCTCCTTGCTGCTGGTCTCTTTCAGGGAGCGACGCAGTAGCAGCGAAATCACCGCTGCAATCGCGCCGATCACAAACGGAATCCGCCAACCCCAGGCGCGCAGTTCTTCTTCAGTCAGCAGTTGTTGCAGGATCACGACCACCGACACAGCCAGCAATTGCCCGCCGATCAAGGTCACGTACTGGAACGAGGCGAAGAACCCGCGCTGGCCTTTGAGCGCCACTTCGCTCATGTACGTTGCCGTGGTGCCGTATTCGCCACCCACCGACAGCCCTTGGAACAGGCGCGCCGCCAGCAGCAAGGCCGGAGCCCAGGCGCCGATGTCTTTGTAGGTGGGCAAAAAGGCGATGACCAGAGAGCCGGCGCACATCATCAGCACCGAGATCATCATCGAGTTTTTGCGCCCATGCTTGTCGGCCACCCGGCCAAACAACCAACCACCGATGGGACGCATCAGGAAGCCGGCGGCGAATACGCCTGCGGTGTTCAGCAGTTGAACCGTGGGGTCATCGGAAGGGAAAAACGCCGGAGCGAAATAAATCGCACAGAAGGCGTAGACGTAGAAGTCAAACCACTCCACCAGGTTGCCGGACGAAGCCCCGACAATTGCAAAAATCCTTTTGCTGCGTTCTTCTCCGGTGTAGTGACCGGTATGGGTTGTCATATTTTTTCACTCGTAGGGAACGGACTTAACCCTAGACATACTTTGTAACAGTCTCGTTCCGCAAGTAGACTTTTGGGGTGGTGAGGAAGAGAAGAGACTGGCCGAAGCGTGCCGAGAAAATTGGCGATCTGCATGACCGAGCCGATTATGGATTCACCGATAAGCGTTCAGGTCGATGCAACACTGAAATTTCCCCTGCTCAACCCCCTCTCCTCCCTGGGCATGGATATCTACACAACGTTCAGAAACCGACGATTTTCCCTGTGGCGAGCGGGCTTGTCCCGCGTTGGACTGCGAAGCAGTCCCAGTAAGCCGAATGTGGTGTATCAGATACTCCGTAGCGACTGGTTTTGGGACTGCTTCGCAGTCCAACGCGGGATAAGCCCGCTCGCCACAACAGCCCTCTCTGCTTGGATTTAAGCGTTGAGGCAAAATTGTGTGGGGTAGCCCTGAAACCCACCTCAATAATCGAAAAACACCGTCTCTTCATCCGTCCCCTGCAACACCACGTTCCATTGATACCCCCCCGACGCATCCGCCTTGGCAATCAAGGTACTGCGGCGCTCAGCGGGTACACACCCCAACAACGGGTCATCCCCATTCATCACTTCACCGTCAAAATAAATTCGCGTCAGCAAGTGCTTTACCAGACCACGGGCAAACACCAATACCACCAGGTGCGGCGCCTGGGTCGTGCCCTTCAACCCCGGCACGCCGCCCGGCTTGATGGTGCTAAACCGAAAGCGCCCTTCAGCGTCCACCGGCACCCGGCCAAATCCTTCGAAGCTGGGATCCAGGGGTTTGTCCTGCTCGTCTTCGGGGTGGTCGTATTTACCCGCAGCATTGACTTGCCAGACTTCCAGCATGGCGTCGTTGACGACATCACCGTTGCCATCCAGCACTTGCCCGCTGATCACCACCCGCTCGCCCAAGGTCTCGACCGTGGCTAGATCCTCGCGGTTCAGCCAAGTCAGGCCGATGTGATAGTAAGGCCCGACGGTGTGGGATGTAGTCGCGTAAAGAGTCATCTCATTTCTCCATCGGCGTGGCGTCGCGGCCGCGCAGGACAATGTCCCAGCGGTAGCCGAGGGCATAGTGTGGAACGGTTTTTTCAAGGTCGAAACGGGCGATCAAGCGTTCCTTGGCCGAGGTGTCGGGCACGCAATTGTAGATCGGGTCGTATTCCAGCAACGGGTCGCCAGGGAAATACATCTGCGTCACCAGCCGCGTCAGCACGCTGGGGCCGAACAGCGAAAAGTGAATATGCGCCGGGCGCCAGGCATTGTGGTGGTTGCCCCACGGGTAAGCGCCGGGCTTGATGGTCTGGAACTGGTACCAGCCATCGACATCGGTGACCGTGCGACCGGTGCCGGTGAAGTTCGGGTCCAGGGGCGCGTCGTGCAAATCGCGCTTATGGTTGTAGCGTCCAGCGGCGTTGGCCTGCCAGATTTCCACCAGGATGCCCGGTACCGGTAAGCCGTTCTCATCCAGCACGCGGCCGTGGATGATGATGCGTTCGCCTTGCGGCTCGCCATCGTGCTGGGCTGTGAGGTCGCTGTCCTTCTCGTCGATGCGTTCGGCGCCGATAGTCGGGCCGGTGATTTCCGACAACGAATGGGGCAGGAACACCAACGGCTTGGACGGCGAACGCAGGTTCGTCGACTGGTACGCCGGGTGCAAGTAATCAGGCTGAGTACCCGCTTGCGGGCGCCGGTATCCGGGCTTGTCACTCATGGATCAATCCTCGTTGTTCTGGAGTTTTAAACGCGCTCGATAGCCAGCGCCAGCCCTTGGCCGACGCCGACACACATGGTTGCCAACCCCTTGCGCCCCCCGGTTTTTTCGAGTTGGTGCAGAGCCGTCAATACCAGACGAGCACCGCTCATACCCAACGGATGGCCCAAGGCAATGGCGCCACCGTTCGGGTTGACCTGCGGCGCGTCGTCCGCCAGGCCCAACTCACGCAGCACCGCCAGGCCTTGGCTGGCGAAGGCTTCGTTGAGTTCGATCACATCAAAGTCGCTGACGGCCAGCCCCAGGCGTTCCACCAGCTTGCGCACCGCCGGCACCGGGCCGATCCCCATGACTCGCGGCGCCACACCGGCGCTGGCCATGCCCAATACCCGGGCACGAGCGGTCAGGCCGTGTTGTTTCACGGCATCGGCAGACGCCAGAATCAACGCGGCGGCGCCATCGTTCACCCCAGAGGCGTTGCCGGCGGTGACGGTCTTGTCCGGGCCGTTGACCGGTTTGAGTCGGGTCAGGGCTTCCAGGGTGGTATCGGCCCGAGGATGCTCATCATGTTCGACCAGGGTCTCGCCTTTTTTATGCGCGACCCGCACCGGCACGATTTCTTCAGCGAAATAACCGGCGGCCTGAGCAGCCGCGGCGCGTTGCTGGCTGCGCAAGGCAAAGGCGTCTTGATCGGCGCGCGATACCTGGTAGTCGTCGGCCACGTTATCGGCGGTCTGTGGCATCGCATCGACACCGTATTGGGCCTTCATCAACGGGTTGATGAAACGCCAGCCGATGGTGGTGTCTTCCAGCTTCATGTTGCGCGAGAACGCCGCGTCGGACTTGCCCATCACAAACGGCGCACGGGACATCGACTCGACGCCACCGGCAATCGCAAGCTCCATTTCACCACTGGCAATCGCGCGGAACGCGGTGCCAATCGCGTCCATGCCCGAAGCACACAAGCGATTGAGGGTCACGCCAGGAATGCTGTCGGGCAAGCCGGCCAGCAATGAGGCCATGCGCGCCACGTTGCGGTTGTCTTCGCCCGCCTGGTTGGCACAGCCGAGAAACACTTCCTCGACCGCGCTCCAATCCACGGAAGGGTTACGCTCCATCAGTGCCTTGATCGGCAAGGCGGCCAGATCATCGGCGCGCACGCTCGACAAACCGCCACCGAAACGCCCGATAGGTGTGCGAATGGCGTCGCAAATAAATACGTCGCGCATCAGGCTTCTCCTGGGGCTTGGCCATGGGCGGCGGCCGTGCGGGCTTCAAGGTCGCGCAGGGCAGTCAATTCAACTTCGGTGGGCTCAGCACTGGTGCTGAGCTGATCGGCAAACCGAATCGCCCAGCCGGTGGCGGCAACCACGTGTTCACGCGTGACACCAGGGTGCAAGGCGGTGACCACGAATTCGTGAGTGCCCTCCTCCGGCTCCATGATGCACAGGTCGGTAATGATCCCCACCGGCCCCGCGCCCGGCAGGCCGAGACGCTTGCGCGAATCCCCGCCTTCGCCGTGGCCTACCGAGGTAATGAAATCCAGTTTGTCGACGAACGAGCGCGCCGATTGCTTGAGGATAATCAGCACACTCTTGGCGGAACCGGCAATCTCCGGCGCGCCACCCGCGCCCGGCAGGCGGACTTTGGGCTGGTGATAGTCACCGACCACCGTGGTGTTGATATTGCCGAAGCGGTCAACCTGGGCGGCGCCAAGGAACCCGACATCAATACGTCCGCCTTGCAACCAGTAGCGGAAAATCTCACCGGTCGGTACGACGGTGTCGGCGGTTTCCGCCAGCTCGCCATCACCGATCGACAACGGCAGCACCGAGGGCTTGGCGCCGATCGGGCCGGACTCATAAATCAACACCACATCCGGCGAGGACGTCAGGCGTGCCAGGTTGGCGGCCTTGGAGGGCAAGCCGATACCGACGAAGCACACCGAACCGTTCTTCAGGCGACGCGCGGCGGCGACAGTCATCATTTCGTTGGTCGAGTACGTCATTACTTGGTCTCCTGCGCGGCAGCCAGTTTGGCCTGGAACTCACTGAAGTCAGCGGTGCCGTGGATGTATTCATCAATCCATGCGGTAAACGTCCCACGGTCCCGGGCAATCGGGTCCCAGGCCTGATAAAAGCGGTTGTCACGCTCGGTGTATCCATGCGCGTAGGACGGATGCGCACCGCCCGGGACGTGGCAAACGGCGGTCAACGCCCAGGTGGGCAGGACGCACGCGTTCATTGGCGCCTTCAGGTCATCGACGATTTCCTCGACGGTGACAATGCAACGCTGGGCCGCCAAGGCAGCTTCTTTCTGCACGCCGAGAATGCCCCACAACAGCACATTGCCCTTGCGGTCGGCTTTTTGCGCGTGGATCACGGTAACGTCCGGGCGCACCGATGGCACCGCCGCCAGCACTTCACCGGTAAATGGGCAGGTGACGGATTTGATCAGCGGGTTGACCTTCGGTAGGTCAGAACCCGCGTAGGCACGCAACACCGCAAACGGCAGACCGGAAGCGCCGGCAACGTAGGCATTCGCCAAGTCGGCATGGCTGTGTTCTTCGATCTCCAGAGACTGCGGCCATTGTTTCTCCACCGCGTCCCGCAGACGATGCAACGAACCCACGCCGGGATTGCCGCCCCAAGAGAAAATCAACTTGCGGGCGCAGCCTGCACCGATCAGTTGATCGTAGATCAGGTCGGGCGTCATACGCACGAGCGTCAGGTCTTTCTTGCCCTGACGAATGATTTCATGACCTGCAGCTGTAGGGATCAGATGAGTAAAGCCTTCGAGCGCGACGGTATCGCCATCGTTGACGAACTGCTTCACAGCGTCAGACAGCGCGAGAATTTCAGCCATGGGGTTGGGCTCCCGGTGTGGGTCGAAAAAGGCGCTGAGGGCAGCGCTGAAGTGCCTGAAGGTTAAGCCGGGAAATTTCGCCAAACAATCCGATAATCGACTGAGTGTTCGATTATCGAACATATTGTTGCCTGGCTATCGATTTCTGTTCAGGTGGTATCGGCATGACTGACCAGGCCCAGCGCTGCCGCGACCTTAATCAGCCAGGGGAAACACCGTCAATTCGTCAACGCGGGATCTGTGCGGTCAGCGAACGCTTAAGCGAACAATTGGGCGCTCAGCTCCTGGCTGGCGCTGAGCATGCTCGGCAGAAAGCGCTGCTCCAACTCGCTGCGGCTGACCCGCCCTGCGTGGGTGCTGATATTGAGCGCAGCCAATACCTGACCAGAAGCGTCATACACCGGCACGGCGATGGAACGCAGCCCTTGCTCCAACTCCTGATCGACGATGCACCATCCCTGCTGCCGAACTTGTTGCAGGCATTCGAGCAAGGCCTGGGGCGTGGTCAGCGTGCGACTGGTCTTGGTTTGCAGGTCGGCATGGTCCAGGTAGTCCTGCAACGAGGCATCGTCGAGGGCGGCCAGCAAGATCCGTCCCATGGACGTGCAGTAGGCCGGCAGACGGCCGCCGACCGAAAGGTCCACCGAAATCAGGCGTTGGGTGGTGGCGGAGCGGGCAATATAAAGGATGTCGTCACCTTCCAGGGTCGCCATGTTGCAGGCTTCGTGAAGCTGCTCGCTCATGCGGTCCAGGTAAGGCTGGGCGGAAACGGCCAAAGGCGTGGAGGACAGGTACGCATGGCCCAGGGTCAAGACCTTGGGCAACAGGGAATAGGTCCGTCCGTCCGTGGTAGCGTAGCCGAGCTTGATCAAGGTATGCAGGCAACGGCGCACAGCGGCGCGGGGGATTTCCGTGCGGTGGCTGATCTGGGCGATGGTCAAGTGGCGCTTGCGCTCCTGAAACGCCTGCACCACCGCCAGGCCACGCGCCAGGGACGTCATGAAATCCGGATCGCCGGTAAACGCCTGAATCCGTTTGGCCGGTGACGCAACGATGGGCGGGGCCACTGATGCAAAGGAGTTGCGCAATTGATCGTTCATTCCAGGCCCTTTCTCTTGTTTTCAATGGCTATTACAAGCTGGCTGGCAAGCGACGCACAAGACGAGCCCTGCAACACTGTGCGATTATCGGACGATCAGTCGATAATCGCAATTTCCCCGCTCGCCGTCATGAGCGCCCTTGTGCAACAGCTCCTATCATTGAAATCATGCCAGACTCACCCGTGGCTGAATAAATAAGCTCGGGACGCGGCGGTCAGTTTTAAAACATTAAGCAATGTGTGACGTCAAAACTTCGGCACTGCTGCCATGAAATACATCCACTGGCAAAGTTGACGTTTTTTAACTTGTTGGTGATAGTGTTATTCAAATACACCGTTATAATGCACCTCGTGATAAGGTCGGCCCAGCTTCCAGAGCGATTGCAGATTTCGCCGAGCCTTGCCCACGCTTTGCCCAAGGCGCTGTTGCAGGTACCTGACGCCCATTCAAATGCCTGCCAATTGCTTGTGACTTGAAAAGAAAACTGTTGCTACGACAGCTGTTCTTCTCCGGTGCCGTGGCCGCCTGCAATAACGAAGTGGTTTATCGTGGTTCCTCCCTCAAATGTGGATTCTATTTGAAGGTGACGCGATGAACGCCTTCCCTGCATTGCGCTTCACCGGAATTAAACTCAACTCAATTAGGTAACAATGTGACGAAAGACGAACTGCGCGCGGAACTTGAGCGCCAGGAACAACGTTACAAGGATGTTTACGGCGGGGAAGTCACCACCTACGCCGCCCAGCCAGAACCGGAGCGCAAACCATGGCGCAAACGCGCCAGTTTGCTGGATCAGGCTTTTGCCCAAGAGATTCAAAAGATCGAAAAGGACCTGAAGGCCGAGGAGTCATAACCCTTCGGGTGGTGTCCCAAGGGGCAGTCGCTTTCCTGTCAGCACCTCGCTGGCGGGAAAGCTCTATGTATGCTTGTTGCAGGCCCGATTATCGTCATTTCCTGCATCCCGTCTAAATTTCATACAACTGTTTCACTGTCAGTGTCGCGATTGTCGCACCCCACACCTGCAGAAAAAACTCTATACATCAATGAGTTGCTAACACCCCGAAATACCTGCGGCCGCCGCCCGAAGCACAAATTAATTCGTTGAAGAATGTTACCGGCGAGCAGCTAGTGCATCGATTATCCTGCTTTTCTGGCATAATCGCGCCCCCTTTCGACCTGGTCATAAAACCTTCATGATCGATTTATTCAGCGGACTGGATGCCTGGGTTCTTGTGAGCCTGCTGCTCGCCCTCTTCTTTGTCCTCGCCTTCGAGTTCATTAATGGCTTTCATGACACCGCTAACGCGGTGGCCACAGTCATCTACACCAAGGCCATGCCGCCACACCTGGCCGTGTTCTTTTCCGGGGTGTTCAACTTCCTCGGCGTGCTGCTCGGCGGGGTGGGCGTTGCCTACGCCATCGTGCATCTGCTGCCGGTGGAGTTGTTGATCAATGTGAACACCGGCCACGGTCTGGCCATGGTGTTCTCATTACTGGCGGCGGCCATTACCTGGAACCTCGGCACCTGGTACTTCGGGATTCCGGCGTCCAGCTCCCACACCCTGATCGGCTCGATCCTCGGTGTCGGCCTGGCCAATGCCTTGATCAACGACATTCCGCTGGCTGATGGGGTCAACTGGCAGAAGGCGATCGATATCGGTGCCTCGCTGGTGTTCTCGCCCATGGCCGGTTTCCTGGTCGCAGCCTTGGTGTTGATCGGTCTTAAATGGTGGCGTCCGCTGTCGAAGATGCACAAGACACCGGACCAGCGTCGCAAGCTCGACGACAAGAAACACCCGCCATTCTGGAACCGCCTGGTATTGGTGATTTCCGCCATGGCCGTGAGTTTCGTGCATGGTTCCAACGACGGCCAGAAAGGTATCGGCCTGATCATGCTGGTGCTGATTGGTATCGTGCCCGCGCAGTTCGTACTCGACTTGGGCAGCAGCACCTACCAGATCGAGCGCACCCGTGACGCAACGTTGCACCTCAATCAGTTCTACCAACGCAACCACGAAACCCTCGGCGAATTTCTCTCCCTGGGCAAGAGCGTTCCGGAAGACCTGCCAGGCAAATTCCGTTGCAACCCGCAACAGACCGAGCCGACCATCAATTCGCTTCTTGGCACATTGAAAGGTGTCTCCGACTACCACTCGCTGACCTCCGAGCAACGCATTGAAGTGCGTCGATACCTGCTCTGCCTGGACGATACCGCGAAGAAAGTCGGCAAGCTGCCCGGCCTGGACAAACGCGAGAAGTCCGACCTCGACAAGCTGCGCAAAGACTTGACTGCCACCACTGAGTACGCGCCGTTCTGGGTGATTCTCGCGGTAGCGCTGGCCCTGGGCCTGGGTACCATGGTTGGTTGGAAGCGTGTGGTTCTGACCATCGGCGAGAAAATCGGCAAGCAGGGCATGACCTATGCCCAGGGCATGTCGGCACAAATCACCACGGCCACCATGATCGGTTTTGCCAATATCTTCAGCCTGCCGGTGTCCACGACCCACGTCCTGTCGTCGGGTGTGGCGGGTACCATGGTCGCTAATAAAAGCGGCTTGCAGGGTGGCACGGTGAGAACCATCCTGATGGCCTGGGTGTTGACCCTGCCTGCGACCGTGGCCTTGTCGGCCGGATTGTTCTGGCTGGCGTCCATCGCGTTGGGGAGTTGATCCTCCGCGGCTGATCCAGGAAGGCGCAACCTTTGGGGGTTGCGCCTTTTTTTATGTTTGAAGGGCTGCCAAGCAGCCAAACGCCAGGCCAAAAAAAAGGGCGACCGAAGTCGCCCAAAATGCCTTGCGTGCTCATGTAACCCAGAAAAACCTATAGTTTTTTACGCTTGTTAGCGTCTTTCCAGATAAAAATCCCAAACCCTACAAAAAACAGCACCATGAGGCCGACGGTCAGCACTCCGGCAAACACCACATTATCGAAAAACATGACCGGCCTCCTGTGCTTGCCCTGTTGCGATAGGGCTAAGTTAACCAAGAAGCCGAGAGGAGAAATTGACGGGGATCAATGTCGCCCGCGACGGGGCGTAAAGAAGGGAAAAAACTGACCTGCATCAACAATTTCGGAGCATTTCAGCGTTTTTTCGGTTTGTTTTTCGACTTTTTCTTCACCTTGCCCAAGGGCATCGCCTGTTCAAAGGCTTGGCGCACTTCATTGAGCCGCTTGTCATTAAGGTCATGCACACGTTTGGCGCGCTCAGTATTCAGATCGATCAGCTTGTCGTCACTCATGGCTTGGCTTACGTCGTGGCTGGAATACCCCAATAATGCGTCCTGACCCGTTGTGCGGTAAACCGCCGGCAAACAAAATGTGTGTCATCGCGCCTATTTGTCCGCAAAATTGCCGTTGATGGGGCCTTACGTGGCACTGCATCAGGATCTTCCGCCCTTGCTGGCCCTGCGCGGTTAAACCTCGACATCCACCCACAACCCTTGCCGGGGCGCATCTTCGATCAGCGGCGCAACCGGCACGGTATTATCGGCATTGAGTTCATCACCGGGAATGGCCAGATGCTTCTCGGGGTCTTCTTGCGCCTCGCGTCGGCGCTTTTGCTGTTCCTGCTGACGTCGTTGTTCGTCGCGCAGCAACAAGGCCGATTGCTCGGGATCGCGATTTTTCAGGTCAATGGTGCTTTCGTTGGAACTCGCTTGCGCCGGCACCACCGGAGGAATATCGGGCTTGGGTCGCACGGGATCGAGTTGCGAGGTCACCGGCACAATATTCAAGGGCAAGATGGGTGGCAGCATAATTATGAGTCTCCTGTCAGCAAGCTGTCGGCTGCCGCGCTAACGACTTGAGCTTGGGGTCGCCAACTTGTGACCCAGTCGTCAGTCTTCGGTGCCGTGCCACCCGTCGAATCGACCCCCCATCATCCCGGCAAGCAGAGTAGTTTTTGTCAGAATCCTTTGGCTGAGGACCTTGTTCCGTTAGAATAGTCGGCTTTTTCACGGCGGGAGTCAGGCAGCATGGCGCAGCAGTATCAACCGGGGCAACGCTGGATTAGTGACAGCGAAGCAGAGCTGGGCTTAGGCACCGTTCTGGCACAGGACGGGCGCTTGTTGACCGTGCTCTATCCGGCCACTGGCGACACCCGCCAGTACGCGCTACGGAATGCGCCCCTCACTCGCGTGAGGTTTTCGCCAGGTGACACCATCACCCATTTCGAAGGCTGGAAAATGACCGTACGCGAAGTCGACGATGTCGACGGCCTACTGGTCTATCACGGCCTCAATGGTCAGAACGAGCAGGTCACCCTGCCGGAAACCCAGCTGTCGAACTTCATCCAGTTCCGTCTGGCCAGCGACCGTCTGTTCGCCGGCCAGATCGACCCACTGGCCTGGTTCTCCCTGCGTTACCACACCCTGGAACACACCAGCCGCCAATTGCAGTCCTCGCTCTGGGGCCTGGGTGGCGTGCGTGCACAGCCGATCGCTCACCAACTGCATATTGCCCGTGAAGTCGCCGACCGTATCGCGCCCCGGGTATTGCTGGCGGACGAAGTGGGCCTGGGCAAGACCATCGAAGCTGGCCTGGTGATCCATCGCCAGTTGCTCTCCGGTCGAGCCAGCCGCGTGCTGATCCTGGTCCCGGAAAACCTGCAACACCAGTGGCTGGTAGAAATGCGTCGGCGCTTCAACCTGCAAGTTGCCTTGTTCGACGAGGAACGCTTTATTGAAAGCGATGCCAGCAACCCGTTCGAAGACACCCAGCTCGCGCTGGTCGCCCTGGAGTGGCTGGTCGAGGATGAGAAAGCCCAGGACGCGCTGTTCGCTGCCGGTTGGGACTTGATGGTCGTCGACGAAGCTCACCACTTGGTGTGGCACGAAGAACACGCCAGCGCTGAATACACGCTGGTTGAGCAGTTGGCCGAGACTATTCCCGGCGTCCTGCTGCTGACCGCCCCCCCCGAACAATTGGGCCAGGACAGCCATTTCGCGCGTCTGCGCCTGCTGGACCCGAACCGTTTCCACGACGTTAAGGCTTTCCGCGCCGAGAGCGAAAATTATCGTCCAGTGGCCGAAGCCGTCCAGGAGCTGATGGACAAGGGCCGCCTCTCGCCTGCGGCCCACAAAACCATCCTGGGTTTCCTCGGCAACGAAGGCGAAGCCTTGCTGACCGCCGTCAACGATGGCGACACCGAAGCCAGCGCCCGTCTGGTACGCGAACTGCTGGATCGCCACGGCACCGGCCGCGTGCTGTTTCGCAACACCCGCGCCGCCGTGCAAGGCTTCCCGGAGCGCAAGCTGCATGCCTACCCGCTGCCGTGCCCGGACGAATACCTCGAACTGCCGCTGGGCGAACACGCCGAGCTGTACCCGGAAGTCAGCTTCCAGTCGCAGCCGGATATCGAAGAAGAACAACGCTGGTGGCGCTTCGACCCTCGGGTCGAATGGCTGATCGACCAGTTGAAAATGCTCAAGCGCACCAAGGTTCTGGTGATCTGCGCCCACGCCGAAACCGCCATGGACCTGGAGGACGCCCTGCGCGTACGTTCCGGCATCCCGGCCACGGTGTTCCACGAAGGCATGAACATCCTCGAACGGGACCGTGCCGCGGCCTACTTCGCCGATGAGGAGTTCGGTGCCCAGGTGCTGATCTGTTCGGAAATCGGCAGTGAAGGTCGCAACTTCCAGTTCGCCCATCACCTGGTGCTGTTCGACCTGCCGTCCCACCCGGACTTGCTGGAACAGCGAATCGGCCGTCTCGACCGGATCGGCCAGAAACATGTGATCGAACTGCATGTGCCGTACCTGGAAACCAGCCCGCAGGCACGGCTGTTCCAGTGGTACCACGAAGCGCTGAACGCCTTCCTTAATACCTGCCCGACCGGCAACGCCTTGCAGCATCAGTTCGGCCCGCGCCTGCTACCGTTGCTCGAAGACGCCGACGACAGCGAGTGGCAAACACTGATCGACGAAGCCCGTGCCGAGCGCGAGCGCCTCGAAGCCGAACTGCACACCGGTCGCGATCGCCTGCTGGAACTCAACTCCGGCGGGGCTGGCGAAGGTGATGCGCTGGTGGAAGACATCCTTGAGCAGGACGATCAGTTCACCCTGCCGATCTACATGGAAACCCTGTTCGATGCGTTCGGCATCGACAGCGAAGACCATTCGGACAACGCGCTGATTCTCAAGCCAAGCGAAAAGATGCTCGACGCCAGCTTCCCGCTGGGCGACGACGAAGGCGTGACCATCACCTACGACCGCAACCAGGCCCTGTCTCGCGAAGACATGCAGTTCATCACCTGGGAGCACCCGATGGTCCAGGGCGGCATGGATCTGGTGCTGTCCGGTTCAATGGGCAACACCGCCGTGGCCCTGATCAAGAACAAGGCGCTCAAGCCGGGCACCGTGTTGCTGGAGCTGCTCTACGTCAGTGAAGTGGTCGCGCCGCGCGCCTTGCAACTGGGCCGCTATCTGCCGCCAGCGGCACTGCGCTGCTTGTTGGATGCCAACGGTAATGATTTGTCGGGTCGTGTCTCGTTCACCACCTTGAACGATCAACTCGAGGCTGTGCCACGGACCAGCGCGAACAAGTTTATCCAGGCCCAACGCGATCAACTGACGCCACGGATCAATGCCGGTGAAGAAAAAATCGCCCCACGTCACGCCGAACGCGTGGCCGAGGCACAACGCCGCCTGGCTGCCGATACGGATGAAGAACTGGCGCGCCTGACCGCGCTGCAAGCGGTCAACCCAACCGTACGTGATAGCGAGCTGGTAGCTCTGCGCAAGCAACGTGAGCAAGGCCTGGCCATGCTTGATAAAGCTGCGCTGCGACTGGAGGCGATTCGCGTGTTGGTCGCGGGTTGATGCTGCTGTTCTGTTGAACTAAAAGGCCCGCTTAATGCGGGTCTTTTTTATGGTGTGGGATTGGGGGGTGTTTGCGGTTCATGGTGACCTGGAAAATCGGCTTTGAATCCATCATCGACGCGGTGCCTCAAGTCGCAGATTGTCTTCGCTCACTTCGGTCAGCTCCCTCTCCTCCGAGAGAGGGCTAGGGTGAGGGGCGGATCTCAAGTCCGCCCCTTATTGCCCTGCCAGCACGGCATTACCTCAAACCGCCACCGCAGGACCCGACACCTCCACCGTCGCCATTCCATCCTTCATCCGCTGGGCATCACGCACAAAACACCGCGATGCCAGGAACAGAAACAGCATGGTCAAGAACAACGCCACCGGTATCAGATACATAGCGTCATGCAGGCCCACTGCTTTAAAAGCTTCAGTCATTTGCTCAGCCCCCGCCGCATACATAGCGGAGTGAGCAAAATGGTCGGACAGACCGCCCACCACAATCGGCCCCATGCCACCGCCCAACAAATACAAACCGGCGAAAAACAGCGCCATGGCCGTGGCCCGCAAGCGCGGCTCCACCACGTCCTGAATCGCCGTGTAGACGCACGTATAAAAGTTATAGGCAAACAACCAGCCCACACTGAATACCGCCACGAACACGCCGATCTCGATGCGGCCTGCGTGCAGGGCCCAAGCGGTGCAGAGCGTGGAGATGATCAGGCTGAACGCGGCGAACAACAGCCGGCCATTGGCAATGCGCTGATGGATTTTGTCGGCTACCCAGCCACCCAGCGTCAGCCCTACCAGCCCCGTCACGCCGACAATTACTCCGGTCGCCACCGCCGCTTCCTGCAACGGCATCAGAAAATACCGCTGCAACATCGGCACCAGAAACGAGTTGCAGGCATAGGTCGCAAAGTTGAAGCACAATCCGGCCAGTACCAACCAGAGAAAAGTCGGAACCGCCAGCACGCGGCGGATCGGTCGGTCGATTTTTTCTTGGGAAACCTGCACCGCTTCAGCCGCGCCGCGCTTTGGCTCCTTGATATAGAACATGAACACCGCCAGGATCAGCCCCGGCACAGCGGCGATAAAGAACGGTGCGCGCCAGCTGTCGAAGGCCTCGACCATCGCGCCGATGGTGAAGAACGCCAGCAGCAGCCCTAAAGGCAAACCGAGCATGAAAATACCCATTGCTCGGGCCCGACGATGCGCCGGAAACAGATCGCCGATCAATGAGTTTGCCGCCGGCGCGTAGCTGGCCTCACCAATACCGACGCCCATGCGCACTAGCAAAAAGGTCCAGAAACTGCCGACCATGCCGTTGACTGCGGTCAGCCCGCTCCAAGTCGCCAGGCCCCAGCCCATCAGCTTGCTGCGCGAGCCGGTATCGGCCATGCGCCCAAGCGGCAGACCGGCAACGGCGTAGACGATGGTGAATGCGGTACCGATGATGCCGAGCTGGAAGTCACTGAGGCTCCATTCCATGCGGATCGGCTCGATGATGATCGCCGGGATCGTGCGATCAAAGAAATTGAACAGGTTAGCCAGAAACAGCAGGAACAGAATGCGCCAGGCATTCGCCGCTTGGGTCGAGTTCTGCATGGGTCCGTCTCTTTTATTGTTATAGAGCTGCGATGCCCTGCGCATCCGGCCCGGAACCTGCAATCTAGTCAGCCGCGCCCCGATTGTCTGTAATGATTCGTAAAGCTGATAAGGCGTAATTTCATCCTCGACAGCAAAGTGCCGCCCCATCGAAAAATAAGCGCTTGCCCCCCTTCCCAAGCGCATTGGCAAGATTAGAATAGCGAGCCTTCCGCAGTCCCCCCCTACCTCTTATTGATGACGTGCCATGTCCGATGCCAGTCCGTGTCTGAAATGCGGTGCCTGCTGTTCACACTTTCGCGTGTCTTTCTTTTGGGACAAATGCGCTTCGGCGGGAGGAACCGTGCCCGATGATCTGGTCGTACAGATCACGCCCAGCCGAGTGGCGATGATCGGCACAGACAGCAAACCGGTACGCTGTTGCAGCCTTATAGGGGACGTCGGCATGGGTACCCGTTGCTCGATTTATCATCAACGCTCCAGCGTCTGCCGCGAGTTTGAAGCGTCCTGGAGCCAAGGAGAAGCGAACACCGATTGCGATGCGGCACGCGTCGCTTTCGGCCTGGCACCCCTCGAACAGCCGATCCACGACCTAGACCTGCCCATCAGCGCTTAGCATGATGGGCTATCATCAAATAGCCATCATTCAGTTAAAGAACTCCGACCAACGGCCGATTCATGAGAGTCCGGAGACGATTTCCCCTAGTAAATCCAGGGCTATATCTGTCCTATTCGGCCTACAACGCACTGCAAAGTCGCGAACTCTCACTCGGTGATGGCTCTTAGGCATTCTTCAGCCATCCGTTCAGGCACATGGCGCACAATGACTTCTAAAAATAATCCTGCTACTGCGGTATCCGATGTGTTGCCGACAGCTCCCGCGGAAAAAACCTCACGTTCAAAGCCATTGAACAGTCAACGTGCGCTGGCCACCCAGCAATACCTGTACTTCACCGAAACCAACACCGACCGTATCCTCGATAACCTCGACGGCCTGCGAGACATGGTGTTCCCACGTCCACCCCATATTGAAGGTGACAACGAACAGCGCGGTGAACAGGAGTTTCCCTCGGTCTGCCTGATTGGCCTGGGTCGCTGCGGTTCCAACATTGCCCTGGACGTGGCGGAGTTGGTGTACAACGCCCGCAAGTTGTATCTGAACGAATTCAGCACCGAAGACCAATCCAATATCGACAAGGGCTACAGTCCGGCCCAATGGATTCGTAACAATCTGCGCCTGGGAGCGAACAAGGCCAGCAAGCCGGTGTTCCTGGTGGAGCCGCTGGTCATGTTGGGCGACCTGGACAAAGACATTGCCGGACGCATTCGCTTTTCTCGCAAAAGCGAAAAAAGCGGCTTTCTGCGCGATTACAGCAAGATGAAAATCATGGACCTCTCGGAAGTCCATGCCGGAGGCGCCGGCAACGCGCCGATTCTCGGCCAATACCTGGCCAAGATCATTCTAAATAAAGATACGCAGCGTTTTTCCAGCCCCGACTGGAAAATGATCCATTCCTACCTGATCGACTCCTGCGGTATCAAGGCCAACCAGTCGCGCCTGTATTTCTCGATTTTCAGCGCCGGCGGCGGTACCGGGTCAGGCATGGCATCGGAGTTCGGCCTGGCCCAGCAGCACTCGTATATGAACAAGACGTTCGACACCAAGCCCGCCGACGAACATGACAGCAAAAGTGGCCACGCTTTCGTCTTCGAACCTATCTTCACCAGCGGCATTTGCGTGTTGCCAAACATCTCCGATCACCGCAGTGAAATGTCCGAGGCACTGCACATCAACGCCGGTCGACTGCTGTGCAAGTATCTGTCGGAAGAATGGGATTTCTCATACAACTTCGCCAATGAAGACAGCAGCGAAGCCAGCGTCAAGGGCCGTATCCGACCGTGGAACGCGATGATGCTGATCTCCAACGACATCATGCGTTATGCCGAAGAAAGCGATGACGGCAACATCCAGAACATTGACGTCAATGCCATGGAGAAACACGCCAACCAGTACATATCCCAACAGATCTTCAATATTCTGACAGCCCAGGCGGTAACCACCGACTACGATCAGAACTATTTCCGTCGCGCCGGCATCGACATCGGCGAAACCATCCGCCTGGATGCCAACGACTTGTTCATGAGCCTGGCCGGACCGGTAGCGATTGCCTATGCCGAGTCCGTGGTTCCGGAAACCCCGCCGCCGTCGAGCGACAAGTTCAAGGTGTTCGACAAAGAGCCCCAGCGCTTGAACATCGATGATCTATTCTTCCGCTCCATCGACCTGCCGCACTTCAACAAGGTCACCCAGGCCATCGAAGGTATCAGCCTGCTGCCGATTGAGTCCAAGCGCTATCGCGCCTCCCTCGAGCAGTACAAAAATTCGGGCTATGACGCGGCGGCGCTGCACGACCTGCACTTTTTCAAGAATTGCTCGTCGGTGGTGTCTATCGTCTCACTGCCCAAGGACTACAAACTGTCCTATATGGATCTTAATCGGCTCAAGACCCACCTCAACAACCTGTTCCCCAACACCACGCTCAAACGCTACGCGTTGGTGATTGGTGCGTCGGCCAACCTGTCGCTGACCACTTTGATCGCCAAGAGTCCGTGCTTGTCGGATGATTTTCTGACGTTGATCGTGGCTTTTATCAAGCGGTGCTTTGCGCGAAATCCGTACCGGTTTGATGACACGCTGGATAACTCGATCCTGGACTTCATCGTCCATGACGAATTTGATGAGGCGCGTATTGACGAGTTGCTCAACGAGTTCGAAAACCCGGCGAAGATCCTGGATACCAATTGGTACGCGATCAAGCCGATGTATGAGAAGAAGTATCGAGAGCTGATCAATGACAAAGAGAAGTTTGTCTCGATCAACGACATTCGTCTTTCGCGCGATTGTGTGAAAAAGGCGATCAAGTATTTGCGGGAGATCTATCGCCACCGGATCGGCAAGACCAAGGTGATTTCGCTGAACCGGTATACCGGGAAAACGTTGTAATTGCTGCTTTCGTTGAGAGGGGGTGGGAATATCCCCACATCCCCTCGCAAACCCGAGCATCGCTCACACCTGGAAACAATTCTCCGAGTCCCCAGGCCGCCCCAAAACTGTGCCCATGACGCAAACGTCACCCTGCCTTGTGACCTTTCTCCACGGCAAGATGCCATCACCGCATCAGCAGTTACTCCGCTACACACTTAATACAGCAAAATCAGACGCACCTTTTTCGTGCGAGTCATTCTTGCACTGCCCTTTCCTGGATCAGAATCCACGGCGACACCACCACCGCCCACAACCCCGGATCCCGCTCCACCAGGTCCAGCGCCCGCGTCGCAGAGACCTCGCCAACAGTCCCCGCAGCCAGCCAGGCGGCGACTTTATCGCGGTTATCCTGCGCCATGGCCTCGGCGGTTTCGATCAAATCCAGGCTGGCATCGACCCACAATAGGGCACCCTTGGCAAAGAACGGTTCAAGCTCCTTCCAGGAGATTTCGGCAGTTTCACCAAGCAGCTTGGCATAGAGGGTGCTAGGTTCTTGCGTCATGGGAGTTCACCTGAGGAAAAAATCGGCGCAATCATACCGTCGAGCCTCAGGCAGAAAAACCCGGTTGCAAATGAAGTCCCGAGAGAAAATGCCAGGAAAGCGAGGGATTGCCTGAAACTCTGGCATCACCGCGCCGCAATTCTGACTTTTTCTTTCATTTAAGCGACACACCCAGCGTTTGCCCCCAGCAGCCAGCTTTTCAATCGACGAACCGGCGCTCTACACTGTACCGGTACAGTTGCCAGGCTGCCGCCGGGGGATATCCGAGATATCCGATCCGGTTCAGTAGCTCACAAGGCCGCTAGAACTATAAAAAATACAACAGTAAGAGTGGAGCACTATGAATAAGGCTACTAAGCAGATTTCCAAACTGTTTGCCGCTATGGTCCTGGCCGGGGTTGCCAGCCATTCGTTCGCAGCCGACACCATCGTTATCGGTATTGCCGGCCCTAAAACCGGCCCGGTGACCCAGTATGGCGACATGCAGTTCATGGGTGCCAAACAGGCTATCGAAGACATCAACAAAAAGGGCGGTGTCGACGGCAAGCTGCTCGAAGCCAAGGAATACGATGACGCTTGCGATCCTAAACAAGCCGTTGCCGTCGCCAACAAAGTGGTCAACGACGGCGTCAAGTTCGTGGTCGGTCACCTCTGCTCCAGCTCCACTCAGCCAGCGTCGGATATCTATGAAGACGAAGGCGTCATCATGATTACCCCGGCTGCCACCAGCCCGGAAATCACCTCTCGTGGCTACAAGATGATTTTCCGTACCATCGGCCTGGACAGCGCCCAGGGCCCGGCCGCTGGCAACTACATTGCCAACCACGTGAAACCGAAGGTTGTCGCGGTCCTGCACGACAAGCAACAGTACGGTGAAGGCATCGCCTCGGCCGTGAAGAAAACCCTGGAAGACAAAGGCGTGAAAGTGGCCGTCTTCGAAGGCCTGAACGCCGGTGACAAGGATTTCTCCTCGATCATCCAGAAACTCAAGCAGAACAACGTCGATTTCGTCTACTACGGCGGCTACCACCCGGAGTTGGGCCTGATCCTGCGCCAGTCCAAGGAAAAAGGCCTGGACGCCAAGTTCATGGGTCCGGAAGGCGTCGGCAACGACTCCATCTCGCAAATTGCCCAGGGCGCTTCCGAAGGCCTGCTGGTGACCTTGCCGAAATCCTTCGACCAGGATCCGGCCAACAAAGCCATCGTCGACGCATTCGCGGCCAAGAAGCAGGACCCAAGCGGTCCGTTCGTATTCCCGGCTTACGCTGCGGTTGAAGTCATTGCCGGTGGTATCGCCGCCGCGAAAAGCGAAGACACCGCTAAAGTCGCCGAAGCGATCCATGCCGGTACCTTCAAGACCCCGACGGGCGATCTGAGCTTTGACGAAAAAGGCGACCTGAAGGACTTCAAGTTCGTGGTCTACCAATGGCACTTCGGCAAACCAAAAACCGAAGTTTCCCCTCAGTAAGCCAGGCATTACTGGATAGCAAGCCCACTGTGCAAGCAGTGGGCTTTGTTTTACGAGGTTTATGGGCCTGACGCCCGCGATCCGGGCGCTGGTTCACCTGAAAATCTTAAAACCGTCACCAGCGGTTCGCTGGCAAACGCTCCGTGCAAATGTGGTCACAGAACACAGCACCGGGCCGGAACATGACTCCACCAGTGAAATGCGTATCGGGTTTTTAGGAGCGCTGTAATGCCTGAGATCTATCATTTTTTCCAACAGCTGGTTAATGGCCTGACCATTGGCAGCACCTATGCCTTGATAGCCATTGGCTACACAATGGTTTACGGCATCATTGGAATGATCAACTTCGCCCATGGCGAGGTGTACATGATTGGTTCCTACGTGGCTTTCATTGCCCTTGCCGGGCTGGCCATGATGGGTATCCACTCACTGCCGCTGTTGATGACTGCCGCGTTCCTGGCGTCGATCATCGTGACCAGTGCCTATGGCTACAGTATCGAGCGCGTTGCTTACCGTCCCTTGCGTGGCAGCAACCGATTGATCCCGCTGATTTCCGCCATCGGCATGTCGATTTTCCTGCAGAACACCGTATTGCTGTCTCAGGACTCCAAGGACAAGTCCATTCCCAACCTGATCCCGGGGAGCTTCTCCTTCGGTCCGGGTGGCGCGCAAGAAGTGCTGATTTCCTACATGCAGATCCTGGTGTTCGTGGTCACGCTGATCGCGATGCTGGGCCTGACCCTGTTCATCTCCCGCTCCCGTCTGGGGCGCGCCTGCCGGGCCTGTGCCGAAGACATCAAAATGGCCAACCTGTTGGGCATCAATACCAACAACATCATCGCCCTGACCTTCGTCATCGGTGCCGCACTGGCGGCCGTCGCTGCCGTGTTGCTGAGCATGCAGTATGGCGTGATCAACCCCAACGCTGGATTCCTGGTAGGCCTCAAGGCCTTTACCGCAGCGGTATTGGGCGGTATCGGCAGTATTCCGGGCGCCATGCTCGGCGGGCTGGTACTGGGTGTGGCCGAGGCCTTTGGCGCCGATATCTTCGGTGACCAGTACAAGGACGTGGTGGCATTCGGTCTTTTGGTTCTGGTGCTGTTATTCCGGCCGACCGGCATTCTGGGCCGTCCGGAGGTTGAGAAAGTATGAGCAGATATCTTAAATCGGCGTTTTTCAGCGCCTTGCTGGTGTGGGCCGTGGCCTTCCCGGTCCTCGGCCTCAAACTGAGCATTGTCGGGATCAACCTTGAAGTGCATGGCACCGGTCCGGTGACCCTGACCATCATTGCCCTGTGCTCGGTACTGATGTTCCTGCGAGTGCTGTTCAGCCAGCAGGTCGGCGAGCTGTTCAAGTCCAACCGTCGGCCGCTGGTCTCGCCCAAGGTCAGTCAGTTCCTGACCCTGCCGCGCACCCAGCGCTACATCATCGTCGGGCTGATCGCGGCCGCACTGATCTGGCCGTTCTTCGGTTCCCGTGGCGCGGTGGATATTGGTGTTTTGATCCTGATTTACGTGATGCTCGGCCTAGGGTTGAACATCGTGGTAGGTCTGGCGGGTCTGCTGGACCTGGGTTATGTAGGTTTTTACGCTGTCGGCGCCTATACCTACGCACTGTTGTCACACTACCTCGGTTGGGGATTCTGGATCTGCCTGCCAATTGCCGGAATGATGGCCGCGACCTTCGGTTTCCTCCTCGGCTTCCCCGTGTTGCGACTGCGCGGTGATTACCTGGCGATCGTGACCTTGGGTTTCGGTGAAATCATTCGACTGTTCCTGCGTAATCTGACCGACGTCACTGGCGGACCGAACGGCATCAGCAGTATTCCAAAACCGACGTTTTTCGGGCTTCCGCTCGATAGAACTGCACCCGATGGGGGACAAACGTTCCACGAGTACTTCGGTTTGGCGTACAGCGGTTCGGACAAGATAGTATTTCTCTATCTCATCGCACTGTTGCTGGTACTGGCGACGTTGTTCGTGATCAATCGTCTGCTACGCATGCCGATCGGCCGCGCATGGGAAGCGTTGCGTGAAGATGAAATTGCCTGCCGTGCATTGGGCCTGAACCCGACAGTGATCAAACTGTCTGCCTTCACCCTCGGCGCAGCATTCGCTGGTTTTGCCGGCAGCTTCTTCGCCGCGCGTCAAGGCCTGGTGACGCCAGAGTCATTTACCTTCCTAGAATCGGCGATCATCCTCGCCATTGTCGTACTCGGCGGGATGGGCTCTCAGTTGGGTGTCATTCTTGCTGCGATCGTAATGACACTGCTGCCGGAGTTGATGCGTGATTTCAGCGAATACCGCATGTTGATGTTCGGCGCCCTGATGGTGCTGATGATGATCTGGCGCCCTCAAGGTCTGCTGCCCATGCAACGCCCTCACATGGAGTTGCGCAAATGAGCCGCGAGATCCTGAAAGTCGAAAACCTGAGCATGCGCTTCGGCGGCCTGCTGGCGGTCAACGGCGTGGCCCTGACCGTGAAAGAGAAGCAGGTCGTGGCCTTGATCGGCCCCAACGGCGCCGGCAAGACCACGGTCTTCAACTGCCTGACTGGCTTCTACAAGCCCAGCGGTGGCAGCATCCTGCTGGACGGCCAACCCATCCAGGGCATGGCCGGCCACGACATTGCCCGCAAGGGCGTGGTGCGCACCTTCCAGAACGTGCGGTTGTTCAAGGACATGACGGCGGTTGAGAACCTGTTGATCGCCCAGCACCGCCACCTGAACACCAACTTCTTCGCGGGCCTGTTCAAGACTCCGGGCTTTCGTAAAAGCGAACAGGAGGCGATGGAATACGCCGCGTACTGGCTGGACAAGGTCAACCTTACCGAGTTTGCCAACCGGCCAGCCGGGACTCTGGCGTACGGCCAGCAACGGCGCCTGGAAATCGCCCGCTGCATGATGACCCGCCCACGGATCCTCATGCTCGACGAACCCGCCGCCGGCCTGAACCCCCGGGAAACCGAGGACCTCAAGGCTCTGATCAGTGTGCTGCGTGAAGAAAACAACGCCACCGTTCTGCTGATCGAACACGACATGAAGCTGGTCATGAGCATTTCCGACCATATTGTCGTGATCAATCAGGGCACGCCGTTGGCCGACGGTACACCTGAGCAGATCCGTGACAATCCTGAAGTGATCAAAGCCTACCTGGGGGAAGCGTAAATGCTGCAATTCGAAAACGTTTCCACCTTCTACGGCAAGATCCAGGCGCTGCACGACGTCAACGTCGAAGTGCGCCAGGGCGAAATCGTCACGCTGATCGGTGCCAACGGTGCCGGCAAGTCCACGTTGTTGATGACCCTCTGCGGTTCACCTCAGGCCCACAGCGGCAGCATCCGCTACATGGGTGAGGAGTTGGTGGGACAGCACTGCGCCGCGATCATGCGCAAGAGTATTGCCGTGGTGCCGGAAGGTCGGCGGGTATTTGCCCGCCTGACCGTGGAAGAGAACCTGTCCATGGGTGGGTTCTTTACCGACAAGGGCGACTACCAGGAGCAAATGGACAAGGTGCTGCACCTGTTCCCCCGGCTCAAGGAACGCTTCAGCCAGCGCGGCGGCACCATGTCCGGCGGCGAGCAGCAAATGCTCGCCATTGGCCGGGCGCTGATGAGCAAGCCCAAGCTGTTGCTGCTGGACGAACCTTCCCTGGGCCTGGCGCCGATCATCATCCAGCAGATATTCGACATCATCGAACAACTGCGCAAGGACGGTGTGACGGTGTTCCTGGTCGAACAAAACGCCAACCAGGCGCTGAAAATCGCCGACCGCGCCTATGTGCTGGAGAACGGCCGGGTGGTCATGCAGGGCAGCGGGGAACAACTGCTGACCGATCCGAAGGTGCGCGAAGCCTACCTGGGCGGTTGAACACCGAGGAACAGAAAACGCCCGGTTAGGGCTGGTGCTGATTAGTTAAGGGAACGCCGACTACTGTAGGAGCGAGCGTGCTCGCGAAAAACGTCAACGATAACGCGTGCATACTGGATAAACGCGGCGCCTTTGAGTTCTTCGCGAGCAAGCTCGCTCCTACAAAAAAATCCTTAACTGATCGGCACTCCCCTGTTCGGGCCGTTTTTTATTTTTTTCTACCCGGTCTGTAACGATCCCCTCCGCCCTTTCTCTAGTGGTGTAGGCAAGCAACCGCGCTTGCTGATTCAACCCACTACTGGAGATACCTCATGACAAGCAAACCCCGCTCGCTGTCCGCCTCTACCCTGATTCTGGGCTGCGCCCTGAGCCTGTCAGCACTGAGCACCACCGCCCATGCGGCCGACGACATGGAGAAATGCTTCGGTGTGGCCGAAGCCGGCAAAAACGACTGCGCCGCGGGCGCTGGCACGTCCTGCGCCGGCACCTCGAAAACCAAGGATCAGGCCAACGCCTGGAAACTAGTGCCAGCCGGCACTTGCCTGGAAATCCCAAGCACCACCTCGCCGACCGGTTTTGGCCAGAAAGCCGCTTTCAGCGCCAAGTCCTGAAACCCGCCAACGCCTGAGTACGGACGATGACACTCGCATCTACCCACGCTGTTTTAGCAGCCCCCATCACCCAGACTCAGGCGTCCGGCCTCCCCCTTCGGGCGGGGCTGGGGCTCAAGAACGAGCATTGGCGTGAAGTGCTCGATACACGGCCCGACATCGGTTTTTTTGAAGTCCACGCCGAAAACTACATGGTGGCGGGCGGCCCGTTTCATCATTACCTGGGGTTGATCCGCGAACACTATCCGCTCGCGCTGCACGGCGTCGGGCTGTCCATCGGTGGTGAAAGTCCACTGAACCTTGAACACCTGGCATGTCTGGCCAGGCTGATCGAGCGCTATCAACCCCATTGCTTTTCCGAACACCTGGCCTGGTCCAGCCACGGCCCGATGTTCCTCAATGATTTGTTGCCCCTGGCCTATGACGACGACGCGCTGCAGCGAGTGTGCGCGCATATCGATCAGGTACAAGACACCCTCAAACGGCGAATGCTGCTGGAGAATCCCTCGACGTACCTGCAATTCCAGCGCTCCACCCTTGAGGAAACGGACTTCATCAGCGAGATCATTCGCCGTACGGGCTGCGGTTTACTGCTGGACGTCAACAACCTGTATGTCTCCTGCATCAACCATCAGCAAGACCCGCTGGGCTACATCGACGCGCTGCCGTTGCACGCCGTGGGCGAGATTCATCTGGCGGGTTTTGCCGAAGACACCGACAGCCTCGGTGACCGCTTACTGATTGACGATCACGGAGCGCCAATTGACAACGCCGTATGGCACCTCTACCAACATGTACTGGCGCGGACCGGCCCCGTGGCCACGCTGATCGAACGAGACAATCAAATACCGGCATTCAGTGTGTTACACGCCGAAGCACGCCAGGCCGATCACTACCTGCGCACAGCACGTTCATGAGCACTCACGCGATGTTTGCCCGCGCCCTGCTCGCGCCGGAGCAGGATTGCCCCGAAGGGTTGTTCAGTCGCAACGGTGCCGATCCGGCCAGTCGTTTTGCGGTGTATCGCAACAACCTCCGCAGTTCCTTGATCAACGCCCTTGCCAGCGGTTTTCCGGTGACGTTGCAATTGGTAGGTGACGCATTTTTCCGCGGCATGGCGGGACTCTATGTCCAGGCATTTCCCCCCGTCAGCCGATTGATCAGTGAATATGGCGCTGATTTCGCGGATTTCATCCAAGGGTTCCCTCCCGCGGCGAGTGTGCCCTACCTGGCCGATGTCGCACGGTTGGAACGGTCGCGGGTCAGGGCCTTTCATGCCGCCGATGCGCCGGTCATGGACCCGCAGAGCATCATCGCCGCCTTGCAACAGCCAACGGGTTTTGGCGACCTGCGCCTGCAACTGCATCCGTCCCTGGCAACGTTGAGTTCGCCTTACGCCATCATCGCTTTGTGGGCAGCACACCAGGCGGGCACCTCACTCTCCGGCGTCGATCCCCTCCATCCGCAAAGTGCACTGGTGGTGCGTGACGGCCTGGAGGTCAAGGTATTCGCCATCGACAGCGGCATGCAGGTGTTCATCAACAGCCTGGCCAACGGACGGCCATTGGACATGGCCATGACCCACGCGCTAGCGGCATGCACTGATTTTGCCCCGCAGCAATGCCTCAGGCTGCTGATCAGCCAAGGGGCTGTCACCCACTTGCATATCGAACAAAAGGTAACGCCATGAGCACTACCCCTTCGCACCTGATACAACGGTGCATCCAGCGCTTCGAGAAAATCCCCTACAGCCTGATCGCCTGCATCGCCCGCTTTTCGATTGCCGCGGTGTTCTGGAAGTCCGGGCAAACCAAGGTCGAAGGGTTTGCCGTGGACTTGATCAGCGGCACCTTCCAATTCAACGCACCGCACTTGGCACCTTCGACCTTGCCGCTGTTTCGCAGTGAATATCACCTGCCATTGCTATCCCCGGAGCTGGCCGCGTACCTGGCTGTGCTCGCCGAACACCTGTTCCCGCTACTGATCCTGGCGGGGTTGGCCACGCGCTTCTCGGCGCTGGCCTTGCTGGGCATGACGCTGGCGATCCAGCTGTTCATCTATCCGGATGCCTACCCGACCCATGGCACCTGGATCGCGCTGCTGCTGGTATTGATCGGCAAAGGGCCGGGACGCTTGTCGATGGATCACCTGATTGCCCGTCATTACCGCTAGAGCCGGTCCAATGCCTCGCCGCTGCGCTTGAACCAATCCACCAGATAATCCGCCAGTACCTGGGTTCGGCGCGGCAATCCTCCCTGATAAGGATGCACCAGGTACATCGGCATACTGCGCGTCTGATAGTCGCGCAGCAGCCAGCGTAAACTGCCGTCGGCCAACGGTGCCTGTAACAGATAGGACGGCAGCCGCGCGATGCCCGCACCGGCCAGGGCAGCTTTTTTCAACAGACTGTAGTGATTGGAAGCGAAGATCCCGGTAACCCGCACGCGCAGCAGTTCATGTTGCTGGTGATACAACCACTCTTCGCGGCCGCTGTAATGGCTGTTGAGCAAACAAGAGTGTGTCGTCAGCTCGGCGGGTGTCTGGGGCTCACCGTATTGCTGCAGATAGTCAGGGCTGGCGCAGGTCATTTCGTGCCAGGCCAACAATGGCCTGGCCACCAGTCGTTCATCATTGGCAACTTGCGAGCGCACCGCCAGATCGAAACCGTCCCGGGCCAGGTCGTGATAGTGGTTGCTGAGTTCCAGTTCAACCTGCACCTGCGGATATTGCCGGGAAAACTCCAGCAATAGCCCATCGAAGAAGATTTCTCCCAAGGACACCGGAACCGTCATACGCACCGGTCCCGCTATATCATCCTTGAGCCTGGCCAGCGCCTGACGCGCCCGCTCGACGTGTACCTGCAACGCCTGGGCCTGAGGCAACAGCGCGGCGCCGGCCGCCGTCAAGCTCAGGCGGCGAGTAGTGCGGTGCAGCAACACCACCGCAAACCGGCTCTCCAACTGACTGATGCGCTTCGACAACTGCCCTTTACTGCAACCGAGCTGCTGGGCCGCCTGGGTAAAACTTCCCGCTTCGATCAACACGGCAAACGCTGCGAGGTCATCCATTTCGCTCATGGATTGTTTCCATATGAAAACCAAAGGTTGCCCATTAGCACGCTGATAGCCTCGAAAAACAACTCTAGACTGACCGCTCACCGACAAACCTGGAGGAAAGTACGATGAAAATCCTGTTGATTGGCGCCAGCGGCACCATCGGTTCTGCGGTCAAGGCGAACCTGTCCCAAAGGCATGATGTGATCAGCGTGGGCCGCCAGAGCGGCGACTTCCAGGTCGACATCAGTGACAGCGCCTCGATCCGACAGCTGTTCGAACAAACCGGCAGATTCGACGCGTTGATCTGTGCCGCCGGCAGCGTCAACTTCGTGCCCCTGGCAGACATGAGCGCCAGCGATTTCAGCCTGGGCCTGCACGACAAACTGATGGGCCAGGTCAATCTGCTGCTGATCGGTCGTGAGTTCGCCAATGATGGAGCTTCGTTTACCTTCACCACTGGCATCCTCAACCGCGATCCGATCCGCACCGGCGCCTCGGCGGCGCTGGTCAACGGTGCGCTGGACGCGTTCGTCAAGGCCGCGGCGATCGAGCTGCCACGGGGCTTGCGTATCAACGCGGTGAGCCCGACCGTAGTGGTCGAGGCGATGCACAGCTATGCGCCTTTCTTTCGCGGTTTCAAGCCGGTACCGGCATCCGAAGTGGCATTGGCCTACGCCAAAAGTGTTGAAGGGCTACAGACAGGGCAGACTTATATCGTCGGTTGAATTCAACCTGTGTCCCAGGCTTGTGATGCAGCGCCAGCCTGCGTAACGTGGCGGCACTTGCCTGGAGACCCGATAATGCGTGTTGCCCGTACCCTAGCGCTGTTTGCCCTGCTCCCACTGTTCACTGCTTGCCAACTGTTCGACAGCGAGCCGGCCAAACCCTCCCTGGCGGGCCTGACCCGAATGCAGGGTGAACTGACCGCCGTGGGTGAAAAGCTGTTGTTCCAGCCCTGTCACGACCAGCGTAGCTACGTGGTCAAGGATACCGGCGGCACCAGTATCCTCCAGGAGGCCGCTTCCCTGGCCGGTCAGCAGGACAAACTGTTTGTCGATTTGCGCGGCAAGTTTTCCGGTGTCGCCAGCGGCACCCAGGGTCAGGTCGATCTGCAACAACTCTATCGCGTCGAGCGCTCGACGTCGGCCTGCGATGACCCGGATTTCAAACGCATGATCCTGCGCGCCAACGGCCACAAGCCCGCCTGGGCATTGAATGTCACCAACAAGGGCATGGTCTTGCAGCGTGAAGGCCAGCCGCCGTTGCCGGTGCCCTACGTGGAAGAGCAATTGGGCGATGGCCGCTTCAATCTCACCACCGAGGCCAATGGCCAGCACATCGAATTGTGGGTCGCTCCACAGCGTTGCATCGACAAGGTCAGCGGCAGCCTGCAACACATGACCGCCGAGCTGCGGGTCAACGGTCAGGTACAACGTGGATGCGCGGCATTCGGCGGCTCCCGGGACGACTGATTCGACCTGCGTGGTTTTAACATGACGGGATACCGCCATTGGGGCTTATAATCACCGGTTTGCAAAACCGCCGGCTTTACCAAACGCCGCATACCGGATCCTGTCATGTTACGAATCACCGAACTCAAGCTGCCCATCGACCATCCCGAAGAAGACCTGCGGCCTGCCATCGTGCAGCGCCTGGGCATCGCCAGTGATGACCTGCTCGATTTCACCCTGTTCAAACGCAGCTATGACGCCCGTAAAAAGTCATCGGAGCTGTGCTTCATCTACACCGTCGACCTGCAAGTCAAAGGTGAAAGCGCTTTGCTGCTCAAGTTCGCCGAGGACCGTAACGTCAACCCGGCACCGGACATCAGCTACAAAGTCGTGGGCCAGGCACCGCAAGGTATGAGCGAACGGCCAATCGTCGTGGGCTTCGGGCCGTGCGGGATTTTTGCCGGTTTGTTGCTCGCGCAAATGGGTTTCAAGCCAATCATCCTCGAACGCGGCCGCGAAGTGCGCCAGCGCACCAAGGACACCTGGGGCCTGTGGCGCAAAAACGTGCTCAACCCCGAATCCAACGTGCAATTCGGTGAGGGCGGCGCCGGCACGTTTTCTGACGGCAAGCTCTACAGCCAGATCAAGGACCCGCAATTCCATGGCCGGAAGGTCCTGAACGAATTCGTCAAGGCTGGCGCGCCGGAAGAAATCCTCTACGTCAGCAAACCGCACATCGGTACATTCCGCCTCACCGGCGTGGTGGAAAACATGCGTCAGCAGATCATCGCCCTGGGCGGTGAAGTGCGTTTCGAACAGCGTGTGACCGACGTGCTGATCGAAGACGGTCAGTTGCACGGCGTAGTCGTCGACGGCGGCGAGCAGATTCTGTCCCGGCACGTGATCCTCGCCCTCGGCCACAGCGCCCGCGACACCTTCCGCATGCTCCACGGCCGTGGCGTGTACATGGAGGCCAAGCCGTTCTCGGTGGGTTTCCGTATCGAGCACCCGCAATCACTGATCGACGCGGCGCGCCTGGGTAAATATGCCGGGCATCCAAAACTCGGCGCGGCGGACTACAAGCTGGTACACCACGCCAAGAATGGCCGCTCGGTCTACAGTTTTTGCATGTGCCCAGGCGGCACGGTGGTCGCCGCCACTTCCGAGCCGAACCGGGTCGTGACCAACGGCATGAGTCAGTACTCGCGTAATGAACGCAACGCCAACTCCGGGATCGTGGTGGGTATCACCCCGGAAGTGGATTATCCAGGCGGCCCGCTGGCCGGGATCGAACTGCAAGAGCGCCTGGAATCCCACGCATTCATCCTCGGTGGCAGTAACTACGAAGCGCCGGCGCAACTGGTAGGTGATTTCATCGCTGGCAAGCCGTCAACGGCCATCGGTACCGTGGAGCCTTCCTACAAGCCTGGGGTCGCCCTGGGCGACTTGGCCCAAGCCTTGCCGGACTTCGCCATCGAAGCCATTCGCGAAGCGCTGCCGGCCTTCGAGAAGCAAATCAAAGGCTATTCGTTGCACGACGCCGTACTGACCGGGATCGAAACCCGCACATCGTCACCGCTGCGAGTTACCCGCGACGCCTCGATGCAAAGCTTGAATGTAAAGGGCCTGTTCCCGGCCGGCGAAGGCGCGGGGTATGCCGGCGGGATCTTGTCGGCAGGCGTCGACGGAATCCGGATTGCGGAAGCCGTGGCGCGCAATATGCTGGGGATTGACGCTTAGGGCGGCAGTGGTAGAGGGGGTAAGCTTCAAGTTAAACGCACAGTCTGCTGTAGCTTGCAGCTTGAGGCTTACCGCTTGCCACCGCCGTCAAACATTCGCGCGCAGCACTGTCTCCGGCAGCGGCTCGCCGCGCTCGACACTGGCCGCGACAATCGCAATCAGCCCTTCCAACTCATAACCCTGCCCCGCCAGCCACGCCTGATCGTAATAAGTCGTGGCATAACGCTCGCCGCCGTCACACAGGATCGCCACGATGGAGCCCGACTCGCCCCTGGCTTGCATTTGCCGTGCTGCGATCAATGCACCAATCAGGTTGGTACCGCTCGACCCACCCACTCGCCGACCGAGACGCGCTGCCAGGTAATGCATGGCAGCCAGCGACAAGGCATCCGGCACTTTGACCATCGCATCAATCACCTTGGGCAGGAACGATGCTTCCACCCGTGGCCGCCCGATGCCTTCGATCCGCGAGCCACAATCCAGGCGCAGACTGGCGTCACCGGTCTGGTAATACTCGAAAAACACCGAACGCTCCGCATCGGCACATAACACTTGGGTGCAATGCTGGCGATACCGCACATAGCGACCCAAGGTCGCGGTGGTGCCGCCTGTGCCAGGACTGGAAATCAGCCAGCTCGGCTCCGGGTACCGTTCAAAACGCAGTTGCTGGAAAATCGACTCGGCGATGTTGTTGTTGGCTCGCCAATCGGTGGCACGCTCGGCGTAGGTAAACTGATCCATGAAGTGACCGCCACTTTCCCGCGCCAGGCGCTCGGATTCGGCATAAATCTGCGTGGGGTCCTGTACCAGATGGCTCTTGCCGCCATAAAAGGCGATCTGGGCAATCTTTTCCTGAGAGGTGGTGGCGGGCATCACGGCAATGAACGGCAAGCCCAGCAAGCGCGCGAAGTAAGCCTCCGAGATCGCGGTTGAACCACTGGATGCCTCGATGACCGGTGCCCCAGCCTTGAGCCAACCATTGCACAGCGCATACAGGAATAATGATCGGGCCAGCCGATGTTTCAAGCTACCGGTGGGGTGGCTGGACTCATCCTTGAAGTACAACTCGATTCCCGGCAAACCTGGCAACGGCAAGGGAATCAGATGCGTGTCGGCACTGCGCTGGAAGTCCGCTTCAATGATACGGATGGCCTCTCGGGCCCACGGACGGCTGTCGCTCATGATCAACTTCTCTCAGGTTTGAGACTTGATCTTAGGACATTTTGCGGACCCTCCACAGATACAGTCATGACTCAATAAAACGCACAATTGCGAGATACCGTGCAGCTGTTGGCGCTAGCCCCCGTGGCGCTCAGGAATACTGCATCGGCCCCGAAGCCGAGAATAAAAAACCCCGACCAGCCACCCGGTCGGGGTTCTCTTTGCTGCAACGCTGAACGCTTAACGCGTAACGCGGCTGGTTCCATCAACCGTCATGATGCGGACACGGTCGCCGATGCGGAAGATTTCGTTCTCTTCAACAGCCTGAACATAGGCACGCATGCTGCCGTCGTCTTCACGAACGGTGATTTCCACGCCCTGGGTACGGGTCAGGCCTTCTTCGGTGGCCGAACCCAGCAAGCCGCCGGCAACCGCGCCGATGACAGCCGTCACGATGCTGCCACGGCCACCACCGATGGCGCTGCCGCCGACACCCCCGATGACCGCACCCGCGGCACCGCCGATCGGAGTCTTGGTGCCTTCGATTTTCACCGGGCGCAAGGATTCGATGGTACCCATGCGGACGGTCTGGACACGCCGCGCTTCGTCACGGGAGTAAGAGTCGCCGGTCAAACTGGAGGCGCAGCCACCCAGCAGCAACGACATGGTGGTAAAGCAAGCAACCAGCAGAACAGACTTACGCATAGCATCAACTCCATAGGACAGGTATTCATTAAACTCCGCTGCTTGACGCCTGTCACGGCACAGCCCGGAGAAAATTGCTTTCATTCAGCCCCAGTACAGTTGGACTGTGCGGCAAAACTCGACGAACGGTAGAACCTGCGCCACCCCAAGGAGTTTCATGGACTACTTCATCATTGTAGCTACCACCGCGGCAGGCCTGTATTTCCATTGGTGGCTGTATAGCCGCATCAAGCGCTGGATAGACCGCGATCTGGCGTTATCCCTCGCCGGGCACGATCAGCGCAAGCGCCTCTTCATGCTGCAACAGTTGGACCGCGCTCGGGTCGAGAAGGTCAAGCGTCGGGATTTGCCGCGTTGGCTGCAGGACGCAGCACAAAAATATTCGCCACAAGCCCCTGACTAAAGAGGCATAGGTATCTACACAATTTTGCCTCAACGCTTAAATCCAGGCAGATAGGGCTGTTGTGGTGAGCGGGCTTGCCCCGCGTAGGGGGGCTGCGAAGCAGTCCCAGTAAGCCGAATGCGGTGTATCAGAGACTCCGTAGCGGCTGGTTTTGGGGCTGCTTCGCAGCCCAACGCGGGACAAGCCCGCTCGCCACAGGGACATTCGTCAGTTTCTGAAAGTTGTGTAGACACCTATGCTAAAGAGGCTTGGGATCAGGCAGGGAATCAAAGGCGCTTCAGGGCGCCAATCGCTCACGGGTCCAGCCGGCACCTTGCAGGCGATAATTCAGGCGGTCATGCAGACGGCTCGCCCGGCCCTGCCAGAACTCGATACGTTCCGGCAACAGGCGATAACCGCCCCAATGATCAGGGCAGTCAGGCTGGGTATCACTGAAACGTTGCTCAGTCGCCTGGAGCAACGCCTGCAATTCTTCACGATCGCGGATCACCCGGCTCTGTGGAGAAGCCCAGGCGCCGAGACGGCTGCCCAGCGGGCGAACCTGATAATACGCATCCGACTCTTCAGGCGTGACCTTGACCACCCGACCTTCAATCCGTACCTGACGCTCAAGCGCCGGCCAAAAGAAGGTCATGGCGGCAAAGGGCCGCGCCGCCAGTTGCTCACCCTTGGCGCTCTGATAATTGGTGAAGAAGGTAAAACCTTGTGCGTCCAAGCCCTTGAGCAATAGGACCCGACAGTGTGGCCGACCGTCCTGGTCGACTGTCGCCAGGGTCATGGCATTGGCTTCCACCGGCGGCTGCTCGGTCTTTACCGCGTCGCCGAACCATCGGTGGAACAAGGCAAACGGCTCATCCGGGGCCTGGGCCTCGCTTAAACCGTCCCGTGTGTAGTCACGGCGCATATCGGCCAATGCCTGGGTCATGCGGCTTTATCCTTCTCGCTCAGCGACTCAGTTTTTTGCCTGGTCTTTCGACGCTGGTTTTTTCGCCGACGCAGTAGTCTTGGATGCCGTCGACTTTTTCGCGGCAGGTTTTGCGGCGGCTTTCTTAGTCGTCCGCTTGGCCGCAGTTTTCTTCGCAGGCGCCTTTTTTGCGGCGACCGCTTTCTTAGCGGCCGGTGCTGGCACATCCTGTACCGCCACCAACTCAGCCTTCGGCGGGTTTGGCGAGTTGTACTGGCGGAGCAGTGCCAGCATGGTGGTACGCTGGGTGAACATGATCTCCATGCGACGGTTCAAGGCTCGGCCCTGGGTACTGTCGTTGGCTGCACGCGGCATCAAATCGCCCATGCCACGCAACATCAGACGATCCTGTTTCAAGCCGCTAAGGCTGAAAATCGACGCGATGGACTGCGCTCGTTCCTTGGTCAGGGCCTGGTTCTGGCCGGCGTTGCCTGCGGTATCGACGTGACCCAGCACCAGTACAGCGGTCTTCGGATCGCTTTCAACCGCCTTGGCGACACGCGTGAACGGACCGAGCGTGACTGGCAGCAACATCGCCGGACGTTTCGGGTTGTAAGAGCCATCGACCGGGGCGATCACCACCAGCACGTTATCGCGACGTTCCAGCTCCAGCTTGGTGCCCTTGATGGCTGCGCGCAGGCGTGGCTCGTAGTCATCCAGCCAGGCTTGGGTCACTTTCGGGTCCAGCATCGAAACGTTGGACACGTCGACTTTGCTCAGGGATTTTGGCTTGCTTTCAAACGGCCACCACCATTTGCTATCGGTGTCCGTCTTGGCCACTACCGGCGCAGCGGCAGGTGCAGGCGTCGCGGCCTTGAGGTCGGCCTTCAAGTCAGCCTTGGCGTTGGCTTCCTTGGCATCCGCCTGGAACGGCCACCACCACTTGCTATCGGTATCGGTCTTGGCCACTGCCGGCGCAGCATCGGGTGCAGGCGTCGCAGCCTTGAGGTCGGCTTTCAGATCAGCCTTGGCGTCGGAGGCCGACGCATCTGCTTGGGCTGTTGTGTCTTTGGCAGTCGTCTTGTCGGTGCCGAATGACCACCAATGGCCACCCGCGGCATCATTTTGTGGAGTTTGTGCACAACCAGTAAGAGTGAGACAGAGCGCCAGTGCCAAGGACTTGTTCGATAACATGAGATATCCACAAAATGAGAAAAAATCGGGGGTCTAGATGACCCATTAAACAGACGCTTCAAGATGATTAAAGTTACAAAATTTTACCAAGCGTCTTATGCAAGTGCCTTTTTAACAAAAAAACACCAAACAGCAAGCTATTTACAGACAACCGGCGAATATTCCGACCAACTTTTGCGCGCGCGGGTCCATAAGTACGTAAGGCCCCAGAGTATTGGTCACAAAACCAAACGCTACATCATGTTCCGGATCGGCAAACCCGATAGAGCCACCGGCCCCAGGATGCCCAAATGCACGTGGCCCAAGGCCAAAAGTCGCATTGGGCACCTGCGGCTGATCCAACATGCAGCCCAGGCCAAAACGGGTTTGCGTCAATAAAGTTTTATCCGGCCCGATACTGTGCTCGCGGGTCAGTTGTTCGAGCATATCGGCTTCCAACAAACTTCCGTCCAACAAACCACTGTAAAATCCCGCCAAACTGCGCGCATTACCATGACCATTAGCCGCGGGCTGCTGCATGCGTCGCCACTCAGGTTTATTAGTACTGGTCAGAATAGACGGCGGATTAGTAAACGCACGGGTCGTCATTGCCGTGGGCTCACGCATAGTTACCTGTAGCAAACGTTGTGCGGCTTCATCACCCACATTGCCTTTACCCCGGGCAATATGAGCGACCCGATGGAATTCCGTGTCCGCCAGCCCGACGTGAAAGTCCAGGCCCAACGGGCGCGCGACCCTGGCGACAATTGACTCCCCCGGCCCACGACCGTCGGCCCGACGCAACAACTCCCCCACCAGCCAACCGTAAGTGATGGCGGCATAACCATGCCCTTCGCCAGGTGTCCACCACGGCGCTTCGGCGGCCAGCGCGTCGACCATCACTTGCCAGTCATACAGCGCTTCGGCGGGCAACGTTTCACGTAGCGCCGGCAACCCGGCCTTATGGCAAAGCAACTGGCGCAGGGTAATGGTTTCCTTGCCTGCCGCGGCGAACTCAGGCCAGTAGTCAGCGACTGGAGCATCCAACTGCAGCTTGCCTTCCGCCACCAGTTGCAAGGCGGTCACGGCGGTGAAGGTCTTGGTGCAGGAAAACAGGTTAGCGATGGTGTCGCTGTGCCAGGCCTCGGTGCCGTCCTTGTCGGCGGTACCGGCCCACAGATCGACGACCGTTTCACCGCCAATCTGGATACACAGCGCCGCGCCACGCTCCTGAGGGTCGTCGAACAGCGCGGCAAAAGCTTCACGCACTGCTTCGAATTGAAGCTCGTAATGACCCTGAATCTGCACCTGCATCCCCTCGCGAAAACCTTACGTAAAGTGGCGCATATTGTTCCAGTCATTACAGTGTTTGGGAACCCGCTGCCGTGGGAATCGACACGTCGGCGCAATCAGTGACCATTGCTCTCGTGACCATCCGCCGGCCCACCGTCCTGTGCGGTTGCCTTGTGGCCACCCCCTGGCTTGCCGTCCTCTTCTGAATGGGCCGCCACCTTGGCTTTTTCAGCCTCCTTGCTTAGTTGCCGGAGCGCCGCCAGGTTGCTTTTACGCACACTGTCGACAAAACCATGGAACGGCACGTCGGTGATCCCAACCAAGCCGAAGTGACCGTTTTCACCATCCAGCAGGCGACCCGTAGCCGGCTGGTCGAGGTACTGGAACCAGTGCACGCCGACAATCGACGGCTCAGCCAGCGCTTGCTTGAGGAAAGTCGCATACGCCGGGCCCCGGTCTTCTTCCCTGGCCAACTGCGTCACGCCGCCCCAGAACGGGCCCCGGTCGGCCGAGCCGAAGTTGAACTCGGTGATCAAGACGGGTTTATCCAGGGCCCGCAAGGCCGCGAAGTCGTAACCATCCTGGGGCTTGAGGGTGTACATGTTGAAACTCAGCACATCGCAATACTGGGCGCAGGATGCCACGGCTTCGGGGGTGCTGACCGCATAGCGGCCACCCAGCAGCATCTGGTTGGGCGCATGCCATTTCAGCGCGTCGGAGATGGTCTTGAAATACGCATCGGCGAAAGTTTTCTGGAAGTGTTTGAAGTCCGCTTCGATTTCCGGGTGTTCAGGACTCGGCATCGGCGGCACGAAACCTGGGTCTTCCATCAATTCCCAGGCTGGCAGTTCAATGCCCCAGGCGTTCGACAGGCCGGCCTGATTCCGGTATTTGTCTCGCAGTTGCTTGAGAAACGCACGCTTGGCCGGCACATCGGTGGTCATGAGCAGCGTGCCGTAGGCCAAGGCATAGCGCGACTTCGCATCCTCTCCGGGGCCGGCCCACGCCAATTCGTTATCCGCAAAAAAACCGATCAGCCAAGGGTCGTCACGATGATCTCGGGTGGCGATCGCCACGGCGCGCTCGGCAGCCATGGCAAAGCGCGGGTCGAAGGGATCAGGTATCCCGCCCCACCAATCGATACCGGTGCTGATACTGGTGTAATCGCCAACAATCGACAGCGGCAGCGTGTAGGGCACGCGATCAGCCGCGCCCAACTCCGGCGCGCTCCAGTTGCCAATGGTGTTGAATCCCCAGGCTTGCAGACGGTCGAGGGTGTGGCCGACCCAGCGCTTCGCGTCGAAACCCTGCGGCGTGCAGGGCGGCGCTTGAACCGCAGGCGTCTGTGCAGCCTTCGCTTTGGCCTCGCAGGGCTGACCATGGGTACGTTGCAGGTTGGCGCCATAAAAGTCATACCAGCGACCGGCGGCGAAACTGCGCCCCTGGCCGGAACCATTGCCGCTGCGGTTATCACCGCTGCCATAGTATTTATCAAACGGCTCGCCGGCCTTGGGCAGCGCGGCAAACATCCATTCACGGCCCGCGACGTAGGTCTGGCTGTTATTCGCGGCAACGGTGTTGACACCCAGTGAGTAGAACGGATGCCCTAGCGGCGTCACCAGGTACCAGCGGCCATCACGCTTCTCGGTGCGAAAAAAACCGCTGGCCTCGAAGGCCGGGCCCTTGGTCCAGCCGCCGAAGGTATCCAGGGAAGTCTTGTCACGCTGGGCCAGCCAGCCCTTGAGTTGCTGCTGCTCAGTGGCTGCCGCAGCTTTCAACTGCTCGTCATCGCTGATTTTTTCCGGCCAGCGCCCCCGGGTCGATTGCCCGTAGGCATCCACCAACTCGCTGTAGGCCGCCTTGAGCGCCGGCTCGCTGTCCTGCACACCAAAGCGTTCCAGCAGGATGCTCTGGGGCGTGTCGGGCTTGAGCATCGACAACGTGACAGACACCACCTGGCTACGATCGATCTCGCCGGAACTGCCAGCCAGTAACACCCGCTGGCCGTCAACGGTGATCGGCATCGGCGGGCCGGCCTTCATGCCCTGGCTCAATGGCGAGTTGGCTTGCAGGGGAACCAGCAAGGTTTGCGCAGGGCCGGCAGGCAGGTCGACGCGGCTGACCAAGGTCTTGCCATCCTTGCTCTGAATCTTGACATACAGGGTCAGCGCCCAGTCCATCGCGCTTTGGATACGCAAGCTCATGACGCCAGACTGCGACCAGTCCCAGACGCCGCTCTGCGGGCTGAGCAGCAGACTCGGCTCCGCTGTCGGATTGAAGATGATGCGGCGCAACACTTCGCCTTCAGGGGTTTGTTCAGCGTTGTATTGCGGCAGGACGGCATCCTGGGTCGCGACCGTCACCACGTCTGCGGGTCGAACAAAATTGAACAGTGTTTGTTGACCCGCCGGTGCAGCCAGCACGGGCGCTGCAAACAGCAAGGCAAAAAGGGCGGGCAGCGTGCGAATCATACGAGCAAGGTTCTCCCAACGGCCGGTGAATGGCCTGATGACGTGAAGCAGTGACAGTGAGGTAGACCACAACGTGGGCGGTTTCGCCCACCGTGGCTCAAGATATTTCGCGCCGGAATGGCGGCAATGCATTGAGGATAGCTTTGCCGTAGCGCTGGGTGACCAAACGGCGGTCGAGCAAGGTGATGGTCCCGCGATCCTGCTCGGTGCGCAGCAAGCGTCCGCAGGCTTGAACCAACTTCAGGGAGGCATCCGGTACCGAGATTTCCATGAACGGGTTACCACCCCGGGCTTCGATCCATTCGGCCAGCGCGGCTTCCACCGGATCGTCCGGCACCGAGAACGGGATCTTGGCGATCACCACGTGTTCGCAATAGGCACCTGGCAAATCCACGCCCTCGGCAAAACTGGCGAGGCCGAACAGCACGCTGGAATCCCCGCCATCGACTCGCGCCTTGTGCTTGTTGAGGGTTTCCTGTTTTGACAGGTTGCCCTGGATAAACACCTGCTTGCGCCAGTCGCGATCCAGGCCGTCGAACACGTCCTGCATCTGTTTACGCGAGGAGAACAGCACCAGCGTACCTTTGGATCCCTCGACCAGCTCCGGCAGATCACGAATGATCGCGGCGGTGTGAGCTGCCGCATCCCGAGGATCGGCCTTGAGGTCAGGCACCCGCAGTACGCCGACGTCAGCGTGATGGAACGGACTCGGCACCACGGCGGTGACCGCTTTCTTCGGCAAACCGGCGCGCATGCGAAAGCGCTCGAAGGTCCCCAGGGCCGTCAGTGTCGCCGAGGTCACCAGGGCACCATAGGCGACGTTCCACAGGTTGCGACGCAACATTTCCGCCGCCAGGATCGGGCTGGCGTTGACCTCGATATCAAACAGCGCTCCGCTTTCCGACAGGGTCAGCCAGCGGGCCATAGGCGGGTTGTCTTCCGGGTCTTCGACGGTAAAAGCGGTCCACAACTCCCAGTTGCCCTGGGAACGCGAGAGCAGACTGCCAAACAGCGGATACCATTCTTCGGCCTGGTTGCTGGCGATACCGATATTGACCTCACCGTCCATGCCTTCCTTGAGCAAGTCAGTGAGCCGGGTGAACACGTCGGTCAGGCGCGAAAAGCCTTTCTTCAGCTCAATCCCCATTTCCCGCATGTGCTCGGGAATCATCCCGCCCACAAAACGATGGCGCGGACGTTCACGCCCTTCAACGTCTTCGCCGGGCTTGAAATCCGCCACCTGCTCGCAGGCGCTGAACATGAACTGCTGCTGGGTCTTGATCTCCCGCGCCAGTTCCGGCACCTGCTCGATCAACTTGCCCAGATCGCCCGGCAGCGGATGCTGTGCAAGCAATTTGGTGAGGTTCTTGGCGGTGGTTTCCAGCCAGTCGGCGGTGGAGCGCAGCCGCGTGTAATGGGCAAAGTGGCCGATGGCCTTGTCCGGCAAGTGATGACCTTCGTCAAACACGTACAGGGTGTCGCGCGGATCAGGCAGCACGGCGCCGCCGCCCAGGGCCAGATCGGCCAGGACCATGTCGTGGTTGGTGACAATAACGTCGACCTTGCCCATGCCTTCCCGCGCCTTGTAGAAGGCGCATTGGCCGAAGTTGGGGCAATGCCGGTTCGTGCACTGGCTGTGGTCGGTGGTCAGGCGCGCCCAGTCGGCATCTTCCAGGGCGTTGGGCCAACTGTCGCGGTCGCCATCCCATTTATTGCCGGCCAGTTTCTCGATCATGCTGGTAAACAGCTTCTGGCTGGCCTCATCGACCTCGATCTTGAAACCTTCTTCTTCAAACAGAGAGGCCGTGGCGGTTTGCGCGTGCCCCTCCTGCAACAACACATCGAGCTTGGACAGGCACATATAGCGGCCACGGCCCTTGGCCAGGGCGAATGTGAAATTCAAGCCGCTGTTGCGCATCAGGTCCGGCAGGTCTTTGTAGACGATCTGTTCTTGCAGGGCGACGGTGGCGGTGGCAATCACCAAGCGTTTGCCAGCGGCCTTGGCGGTGGGGATCGCCGCCAGGCTGTAGGCCACGGTCTTGCCGGTACCGGTACCGGCTTCGACGGCCACAACGGCCGGGTCGCCACTGCGCCGACCTTCGTCGTCGGTATCGATATCCCCGAGGACCTTGGCGACTTCAGCAATCATCAGACGCTGGCCGTACCGCGGTTTCAAGCTCTTGGCTTCGAGAAAACGCGTGTAGGCGCCCTGGATCGTGGTTTTGAGTTCAGTGCTGATCATGGATAGTCGGGCGCAAAAAAACGCTGGATAAATTTTCAGTGGTTTGGATCGGCCGCTATCATACCCCGCTAATTAATCCCGCGCAGAACGGAGTACCTCAATGAGTGTCTTTAGCCTCGCTTACACCCTGCATGTAATGGCCGCCCTGGTGTGGGTCGGCGGTATGTTTTTCGCCTGGATGATCCTGCGCCCGGCTGCCGTGACGGCCCTCGAGGGCCCTGCCCGGCTCAGGTTATGGGTAAATGTGTTTCAGCGTTTTTTCGTGTGGGTTTGGGTGGCGGTGCTGGTTTTGCCGATCAGCGGTGTCGGCCTGCTGCACCTGGGTTTCAGCGGTTTTGAGAGCGCGCCGCGGTATGTGCAGGTGATGATGGGGTTGTATGTAGTGATGACGGCGCTGTTTATCCGGATTCAGGCGTTGAAGCTGCCGGAACTGCGCACGACGGTGGCGGCTGAGGACTGGACGGCGGGTGCGGCGGTGCTGGGGCAGATTCGCCGGTTGGTGGGGGTCAATCTGGTGGTGGGGCTGGCGGTGGTGGCCTTGGCTTCGGCGCGACCGGGGTTCTGAGGCATGTCGTCAGGCCAGGTTGGTGAAGATCAGCTTGAAGCGCTGTTTTGATCTGTGGTGGAGGGGCTTTTGGTGTGTGGCTTGAGGGCCGCCCCTCACCCTAACCCTCCCGAAACGTCGGACCGCCCCAAAGGGGCGAGGGGACTGACCGCAGGATATTGGCGGTTTACGGCGACCTGAAAGAGCGGTTTTGAATCCAAAATCACTACGTTTTTCAGGTCGCCCATTTGCTCAGCACACGTCGGTCGGTCCCCTCTCCCTGTGGGAGAGGCTTAGGGTGAGGGGCTGCCAAGACCCAAGCAGCAGCCTGTAAAAGCCGCACCCAACCCACGTCAATTCAAAACCGCTGGACCGTCACAGAGCCCGCCTCTCCCGCCGGTCCCGGTTGCCCTTCAAGCCCTGGCCGGCCTTTTTCGCCGCCATCAGCCCGGTACACCAGGCATCCCTTGGACTGCCCGCCCCTGCCCGGCTTGCCCGCGACACCCGGCAAACCACCCGCGCCACCATCGACCCAGACTTTAATCTGCTCACTCGGATAATCTTGAGGCAATTCAATCCGCACGGCCGCCCCCGCAGCGCCTGGCAGGCCGTCACCGCCGTTGTCACCATTGGCACCGCGCCCAGCCGAGCCCCACGTGCAGCCCGGATCTTCGCCATTGGCGCCATCCAGTCCCGCATAACCTTGGGCGCCCGTGCCTCCACGTGCATCGACCGAGAGTTCCTCGGCCTGCAGGGATTGGATGCGCAAGGTCAGATCACGCCCAGGCTTGGCCGGTTTCTCATGAGTGCCGGGCGCGCCGCGAGAGGTGATCTGGCTGCCGTGTTCCAATTGGGCGTGGCTGACCTGTAATTGAAGACTGGAAGTACTCGGCACGATAGCAATGCGCGCGTCACGGCCCAGGTGCAGTTGATCGATAGTGACTTGGGTGATGTTGCCCGGTATCAACAACGTGCCGTAATCCGCCACGTCCAGCCGTTCCAGTTGCAACACGCTACTGCTGCTGGGCAGGCGCATCAGTGAGTTCGTCTCGACGCTGACGCTCTCGGCCAGTGCAACGGGGCTGACCAGCAGGGCCAACAGAAATACCTTACGCATGATTGGCATCCTTGTTTGCATCATCAACAGCAGCAGCGGCCGACAGGCTCTGCACATGGAACATTCCCACCAGCAGGATTTGCAGGCGGTCGCGCCAAGGGTGTGCACGGTGCTTGAGGTTGGCGTTGAATAACAGCAACACCAGGAGATGGGTCAGCAGCAATAGACTGCCGGACAGATTGACTAACAGGTGGAACGGATTGATCAGTGGCCTGACCAGATTGACTATCACAACAACCCAAAACAGCAACGTCAGAAACTTGCCTAACCCCCAAAACACCTTCATCCCGCCTGCTCCCCTTGCACATTATTCTTTGGGCGCACAGTAACGAGTTCTGCAGGCGCTTTGCCAGTAAAGCTTTAAAAAACCTGATGAAGAAACGATTTGACGTCCGGATCGACGAGGATCGTCGGAAGGTACCTATAGAAATGCCCCCGTGGCGTACACAGGGGCATTGGAGAGTCAGCGATTGATCTGGATTTCCACACGACGATTCAAGGCTCGGCCGTCGGCGGTTTTATTGTCGGCCACCGGATGCGTTTCGCCGGCCCCCGTCACAGACACAAAGTTACTGCGGGGCACCCCGGAACTGACCAGATACTCCGTCACCGACTGTGCGCGTTGTTCCGAGAGCCGCTGGTTATAGGCATCTCTGCCAACACTGTCGGTATGCCCACTGACCCGCAGTTGAGCACTCGGCGCTTCCTGTTTCAGGCGGGTAGCGACGGTATCAAGCGTGGCTTTGTCCGCGCCGGTCAGCCTGGCTGAATCAAACTCGAAGTGAACGTCGCGAATCACGATGGTCTCTTCCTTGACCACCACAACCTCGTCCACGACCACCGGTTCAGGCGTTGGAGGACAGCCATCGGCATTGACCTGCACACCTTTAGGCGTGCCCGGACACTTGTCGCGACTATCCGGCACGCCATCACCGTCCTCGTCACCGTCGCCATGCACCCAGCAATAAGCGCCAGCCATGCCGCCAATCAACAACGCGCCACTACCGGCCCACGCAGAGCTTTCGGTCGCGCCAAGAGCGGCACCGGTCACACCGCCAACGGCGGCACAAGTGGGCCAATCGGTTTTTTGCAAGCCTGCGCAACCTGTCAATACTCCGGTTAGCAGAACCAAGGGTAGAGCTGTCCGCATAATGCTCATCTGATTTCTCCTGAAGGGATCGGCCGCAAGCCGATGGGTGGAGTAAAGACCGCTCTTTTGATCTGCGCCAGCCGGCGGCACCCCGGATTCATTGGTCGAAACGGCTTTACCTGCAGGTCATGCGGTCGTCGGCGCTAGGCCCACGCGCTCAAGCAGGCTAGTCTCTACGGCTCTGATGCGAGGATCTTCAATGACCGCCGGCAATTCTTCCCGTACGCCCCAACAGGCCCTTGCGGCCTTGCTCGACTTGCACGCCCCCAAACACCTGTTGTTGTTGGGCGCCAGTCAGTTTCCGGCGCTTGATGCATTCCGCGAGGCACATCCGGACACCCGCGTGTCCGTGGCCAGGCCAGGCCCCTTGTCGCAAGAACTGGCAGCCCAACGTTTTGACCTGGCCCTGGCGGTGGACTGCCTGGAGCATCTGTCAAAATCCGCGGGGCTGACGCTGCTGGGTGGCATTCGCAACCTGAATGCCAGCCGTATTGCAGTGCTGGTAGACATGGTTGCCTGCGACTGGAAAGAAACCGACTTCTTCTCCCTCGCGCTGCAAGCCAGCGAACGGTTTCAACGCGACAATCAGGTACTGACGCTGTTTACCTATGATCTGCTTGAATACAAACAAGTGCCGGACTGGCTGAATGCCCGTTTCTGGGCCAACCCGGAAAACTTCGGAAAGTATTGGTGGTAACCCGATGAGTACATCTATTTGTCCCTGCGGCAGCGGCAACCTGCTGGATGCCTGCTGCGGCCATTATCACGCCGGCCACCCCGCGCCCTGTGCCACGGCATTGATGCGGTCACGCTACAGCGCCTATGTATTGGGCCTGGTGGACTATCTGGTGGACACCACGCTCCCGGCGCAACAAGCCGGCCTTGACCGCGATGCCATCAACGCCTGGAGTGCCCAAAGCACTTGGCTGGGCCTGGAGATTGAAAGTTCGGAAGTGCTCGGCGGCCAGCCGGAACACGCCTTCGTCACCTTCATTGCCCGCTGGCATGACAGCGAAGGCGAACACAGCCACCGGGAAAAGTCATCCTTCGTACAAAACAATGGACGCTGGTACTTCATTGATCCTACGGTAGAGGTGAAGATCGGACGCAACGACGCCTGCTTGTGCGGCAGCGGGCAGAAATTCAAGAAGTGCTGTTCCAGCTATCGGTAATGGCACCGCTCCTGACAGAGACTCCGCCATGGTTATCCGGTTACGTGCTCACAGCCTTCTGCTGGCGTGGACGCTCACACTCTCGGGCTGTGCTTCCTGGTTCGCGGATGACACGCCGCCGCCCCAGATACACTTGGTCAACGTGGAGTTGGTACGAGCCAAGTTGCTGGAACAGAAGTTCAAGCTGCACTTTCGTGTCGATAACCGGAGCGACTCGGACCTGACGGTGCGCGGCCTGATCTACAGGATCAGTCTCGCCGATGTGAAACTGGCCGAAGGTGAATCCAACGAGTGGCTGACCGTGCCGCCCCACAGCCGGGGATTTTTCAAAGTATCGGTGCGCACCAACCTGTGGCCACAAGTGCGGAAAATCGCTGATCTGCTGAAAAAACCGCAACGCCCCATTCCCTATCGCCTGGAGGGCGAACTGAAAACCGGATTATTCATCGGCAACGACGTGCAAGTGATGCGCAGTGGCGAGATAATCCCTGGCGATTTTATTCCGGAGCGACATCGATGACTCAGCAACCCCATGTCCATGGACCAGACTGCAACCATGATCACGACCATCACGATCACGACCATGGTCATGTCCACGGCCCGAACTGCGGTCACGCCCACCAGGAGCCCGTGCGCAATACCCTGAAGGACGTTGGCCGTAACGATCCTTGCCCATGCGGCAGCGCCAAGAAATTCAAGAAGTGCCACGGGGCCTGATGCCCTGGACATCCGCCAATGTAGGGTGATCCATACATTGGCGGTGTTGTCTGTCCGTTCAAATGCTATCCCTTCTGGAGAGCTTCATGATCGACTTGTACTACTGGACCACTCCCAACGGTCACAAAATTTCCTTATTCCTCGAAGAAGCCGGCCTGCCCTACCAGGTGCATCCGATCAATATTGGCCAGGGCGACCAGTTCAAGCCAGACTTCCTGAAGATTGCTCCCAACAACCGCATTCCGGCGATTGTCGATCAGCACCCGGTTGACGGTGGGGCGCCCATTTCCCTGTTCGAGTCCGGCGCAATCTTGCTCTACCTCGCGCAAAAGACCGGCCAGTTCCTGCCCCAGGACCTGCGCGCCCGCCAGGAAGTCCTGCAATGGCTGTTCTGGCAAATGGGTGGGCTTGGCCCAATGGCCGGGCAGAATCATCACTTCAGCCAGTTCGCCGCGGAAAAAATCCCCTATGCCATCAAGCGCTACGTCGATGAAACGGCCCGTTTGTACGGCGTGCTGGATCGGCGCCTGGCAGACCGCGCGTTTGTCGCAGGGGAGGGTTACAGCATCGCCGACATGGCGATTTACCCATGGATCGTCTCCCACACGTGGCAGAGCCAGAAGCTCGAAGACTTCCCCCATGTACAGCGCTGGTTCAACCAGATCAAGGAACGGCCGGCGACGGTGCGGGCCTATGAACTGGTGGCAAAAGTAAATCCACCGAAGCCCTGACATCCTTTCATGCATGCGCTGTCGAGCCCCAGTTCGACAGCGCCGGCGCTTGCTCATTCAAATCCACAAAATAAGCTGCGCCTCCCGCTTGCGTCGTTTCCCCGCGCTCACTAACGTAGCGCCTTTACTGACGTTCCCCCGCAGGAGCTTTGCCATGGCCTCGCCAGCCCTCTTACACGTTCTTCCCCGGTTCGGCGTTGCCGCAGCAGTGGCCAGCGCCTTGGGCTTGGCCGGTTGTCAGTCAATGAACACCCAGGACACCCTGCCCCCGGTGTCCGGCGTGCAGTCACTCAAGGGACTGGCGCAAAACGTTTCGGTGCGCCGCAACAGCCAGGGCATGCCGCTGATCGAAAGCAGCACCTTCCATGACGCGCTGTTCACCCTGGGTTATGTGCATGCCAGCGACCGTATCAAGCAGATGGTCACCCTGCGCCTGCTGGCCCAGGGTCGCCTGGCAGAAATGTCGGGGCCGGACGTACTGGATGTCGACCGCTTCATGCGCGCCGTCAACCTGAAAAAAAGCGCCGGCGAGCTGTACAATGCCTCGTCACCACGCCTCAAGCGCTTCTTTGATGTCTATGCGCGCGGGGTCAACGCGTACCTGTTCCGCTACCGCGACAAGCTGCCCCCGGACCTGGCCGAGACCGGTTACAAGCCGGAATACTGGAAACCAGAAGATTCGGCGCTGCTGTTCTGCCTGCTGAGTTTCAGTCAGTCGGCCAACTTGCAGGAAGAATTGTCCTCACTGGTATTGGCAGGGAAAGTCGGGGCCGACACGCTTGCCTGGCTGATCCCGAGCGCCCCGGATGAACCGCTGCCGCTGGATGAGAGCGATAAACTCAAGGGGCTGAACCTGCGCCAGATCGCCGGTCTCGCTGAACTGGATAGCGCCAGCCGACACGTAAATGCCATCAATGGTCTGAATGTAACCACCTCCAGCAACTGGGCCATCACTGCGCAACGCAGCCGCAGCGGCAAGAGCCTGTTGGCCAATGACCTGTCGGCCGGGCTTCAGGCACCCTCGCCCTGGAACTATGTGCAGATTCGCGCCCCGAAGTATCAGGCCGCCGGTGTCTCGATTGCAGGGCTGCCCCTTCTGTTTTCCGGCTTCAACGGCAAGGTCGCCTGGAGCATGAGCGCGGCCAAGGGCGATACCCAGGATCTATTCCTGGAAAAAATCAGACGCCAAGGCAGCGCGCTGCATTACGAGAACAACGGAAAATGGCTGCCTGCCACGCTGCGTAACGAAACGTTCTTCGCCAAAGGTCAGCGGCCGATCCGTGAAGCGGTGTACGAAACCCGTCATGGCGCCCTGCTCAACAGTCCCCAGGCGCTCGACAGCGGTTATGGCCTGGCCCTGCAAACCGCAAGTTTCAAGGATGACCAGAGCCTGGATGCGTTCTTCGACTTGTCGCGAGCACAAAACGCCAGCAAGGCGTCGGACGCCACCCGGGAGATTCGCGCCATTGCCCTGAACATGATCTTCGCCGACGCCAGCAACATCGGCTGGCAAGTCACCGGGCGCTTCCCCAACCGCCGCGAAGGCCAAGGCCTGTTACCGTCGCCAGGCTGGGATGCGCGCTTTGACTGGGACGGTTACGCTGACGCCATGCTGCACCCGTATGACCAGGACCCGCCCGAAGGCTGGCTCGGTACCGCCAACCAGCGCATCGCCCCACGTGGCTACGGCATGCAGTTGTCCAACTCCTGGAACGCGCCGGAGCGCAGTGAGCGCCTGGCGCAACTGGCGAGTGCCGGCAAGCATGACACGCGCAGCATGATCGCCATGCAGTACGACCAGACCAGCCCTTTTGCCGCCAAGCTCAAGGCCATGTTCAACGCTCCAGGTATGGCCCAACCGCTGAAACAAGCGATCAACGACCTGCCCGCCGTCGAACGCTCGAAGGCTCAGGAAGCGTTCAATCGCTTGATGGCGTTTGACGGTCGCTTGGCGCCTGGCTCCAGCGACGCGGCGATTTACGAGCTGTTCCTGCAGGAAAGCACCCGGCAGATCTTTCTCGACGAACTCGGTCCTGAGACCAGCGCCACCTGGAAAGCCTTTATCAGCAACGCCAATCTGTCGTACTCGGCCCAGGCCGATCACTTGCTGGGGCGCGAAGACAGCCCGTTCTGGGATGACGTACGCACCGCGCAAAAAGAACTCAAGCCGACAATCCTCGCCCGTAGCCTGGCGGCTGCCATCACTACCGGTGACAGCCAATTGGGCATTGATCACAAAGCCTGGCAATGGGGCAAGCTCCACAGCTATACCTGGAAAAACACCGCCGACCAGCCCCTGCGCGGCCCCGTGGCGGCAGGCGGGGATCACGACACGTTGAACAGCTCGCCGTATAACCGGGGCCAGGGCTTCGACACGCTTCAGGTGCAGGCGCTGCGAATGATCGTCGACTTCGGCCAGGTAGAGCCGATGATGGGTCAGAGCGGCATCGGCCACTCCGGCAACCCGGCCAGCCCGCACTATACCGATGGGATTGACCCCTGGCTCAGGGCGCAATACCTGAGTTTCCCGATGCAGCCGCAGAACTTTGACAGGGTGTATGGGAAGACGCGGTTGACACTGGTGCCTGGCAAGTAACGGAAGGTCAGGTAGCTGCTTGAGTTTGGGGGGCCTATCCGTGACCACGGCAACGGATAGGCCCCCACAGCGAGCTGCATTGTTTTATCGAACTTCCAAACCCTGCACCGCCTCATAACTAACAAGCCCACCGCCCTGGCACGCCCATGGACCTTGTTATTGCCCGGCCGGAAGGCCTGTATTGCCCCGCCGGGGATTTCTACATCGACCCCTGGCGCCCGGTGGAACGTTCCGTCATCACTCATGCCCACGGCGATCACGCCCGCGGCGGCAACCAACACTATTTGGCGGCGGCTCCCGGTGAAGGCATCTTGCGCTCGCGCCTGGGCCAGGACATCAACCTGCAAACCCTCGCCTACGGCGAACCGCTGGTCCATCACGGCGTTACCTTGAGCTTCCATCCGGCCGGTCACGTGCTGGGGTCGGCCCAGGTACGCCTGGAATATCAGGGCGAAGTCTGGGTCGCCTCCGGTGACTATAAAGTCGAACCCGACGGTACCTGTGCACCCTTCGAACCCGTGCGTTGCCACACATTTATCACCGAATCGACCTTCGGCCTGCCGATTTATCGCTGGCAGCCCCAAGCGCAGATCTTTGCCGGGATCAACGACTGGTGGCAGGCCAATATCGCTGCTGGAAACCCAGCTACGCTGGTCCGGCCTGCCCGCTCGCGACCGTCTGCTGGCAGAAGTCCTCAAGTCGCGGGAAGGCTGGCATCTGTTTCTCTACCCGTTTGCCGGCCGCCAGGTCCATCTGGGGCTGGCCAGCCTCGTGGCATGGCGGGTCAGTCAGCGGCAAGCCGTGACCTTCTCGATCGCCGTCAACGACTACGGCCTGGAACTGCTTAGCGCGACCGAAGTGAACTGGCCGTTATTGCTCGACAGAGCGCTGTTGAGTACCGATCAGTTGTTAGCCGATGTGGCGGCGAGTCTCAACGCCGGCGAACTGGCTGTACGGCGCTTTCGCGAAATCGCGCGGATCGCTGGACTGGTGTTCGCAGGCTACCCCGGCGCGCCCAAGAGTACGCGCCAGGTCCAGGCGTCCAGCGGTTTATTCTATGAGGTGTTCAAACAATACGATCCGCAGAATCTACTGCTGAGCCAGGCCGGGGAAAAAGTCCTGCGTGATGAGTTGGATATTCGCCGGCTGGAGGACACCTTGCGCCACTTGACGGCATTGCAACTCGACCTGCACTCGATCAAACGCCCCACACCCTTGGCCTTCCCTCTGCTCGTGGAACGCTTTCGGGAAAGCCTGAGTTCGGAGAAGCTCTCGGAGCGCATCGCGCGAATGGTCAAGGATCTGGAAAAAGTCGCCGACGCAGGCAAACGTTGATGCCCGTTCATTATTCAGTGCACGTGGCCGGTGAAGAGCTGTGGCTGCTGGCGGCCAAGGCCGTGTACTGGCCCGCAGAAAAGACCCTGCTCATCGCCGACGCCCACTTCGGCAAGGCCTCAGCCTATCGCAGCCTGGGTCAGCCGGTGCCAAAAGGCACCACCCGCGAAAACCTTCAACAACTGGATCGCTTGCTGAAGGATCTAGACTGCAAGCGGGTGATCTTTCTGGGCGATTTTCTACACGGTCCCGGTTCGCACGCCCAAGGAACCCTGAACGCGCTGAGAACGTGGCGCCAACACCATTACGGCCTGACTTTGACACTGATTCGCGGCAATCATGACAAACGCGCTGGAGACCCGCCTGAGGACCTGGACATCGAAGTCGTCACTGAACCGCTGCTGATGGGGCCATTTGCCTTGCAACACGAGCCGGATGCCTATCCGGGCCACCACGTTCTCGCCGGGCATGTGCACCCGGTCTATCGATTACGCGGCAAGGGCCGACAAAGTCTTCGCCTGCCGTGCTTTGTCATCGGCAAACAGGTGAGCCTGCTACCGGCATTCGGCGCATTCACCGGAGGGCATTCAGGACATTACGACGAGGACAGCCAGGTTTTCGTTATCGGCGACCAGCAAGTGTGGCCAGTGCACTAGGCAACTGACCATTGCGTGCCGTGGGCGAAGAATCAAGCCACTGGCACGGGAGGCGGCTCGTCAGGGAGGACAGGTTCGCCGGGCTCTTCGGGCTGCGTTGGCCAGGGATCATCTGGACCTGGCTGGCCGGGGATACCACCGGCGAACGCAGGATCAGCCATCAAGGACCAGGCAAGCACGCCAATCTGGTTGGGTTCAAGTCGGGCGAGTTCGGCGCTTATTCGCGGATCGAGCTTCATAAGGGACTCCTCAAGCATGGCCCGGAACGTTTTGCACGATCCGGGGCGGTACACCCAATAGAGTGCCCACCCGCTGACAAATTCCCTTGGTGCATAAGACGTTTAGATCAGGTGCGTGGCAACGTGACGCCGCGCTGGCCCTGATACTTGCCGCCACGGTCTTTGTAGGAGACTTCACACTCTTCGTCGGATTCAAAGAACAGCATCTGTGCAACACCTTCGTTGGCGTAGATTTTCGCCGGCAAGGTGGTGGTGTTGGAGAATTCCAGCGTCACGTGACCTTCCCACTCCGGCTCAAGTGGAGTGACGTTGACGATAATGCCGCAACGCGCGTAGGTACTCTTACCCAGGCAAATAGTCAGCACATTGCGTGGGATGCGAAAGAATTCGACGGTGCGCGCCAGCGCAAAGGAGTTGGGTGGAATGATGCAGACGTCGCTCTTGACGTCGACGAAGCTTTTTTCGTCAAAGTTCTTCGGATCGACAGTGGCCGAGTTGATGTTGGTGAACACCTTGAATTCATCGGCGCAACGTACATCGTAGCCATAGCTGGAAACCCCGAACGAAATCAGGCGGTCGGCGCCTTCGCCGCGCATCTGGCGCTCTACGAAGGGCTCGATCATGCCGTGCTCTTGCGCCATGCGGCGAATCCACTTGTCCGATTTGATGCTCATGGCGGGTGTCCTGAATAGCGAGGTGATAAATTCTGTTGGGCATCTTACCGGGGCTGGCCTCGTGGTTCAAAGGACCCCGGGCTTTTTCTTGAGTGGATCAGTGAATTGCGTGGCCCGGAGCAACGGAGCCAAACCTTTGCTGCGTAATCGCAACGCCAGAAAAGCGCACCGCCAGTCACGAAAATAGAGAAACCTTCGGAAATACCATTGGCACGTTCCTGAAAAAGGGTTAAGGTGGCGCCACTGTGCTGCTTGTGTCACTGAGAATCTCTACACGATATGTTGAATTTCGATCCAACCATCTCCAAGAATTTTTCCTGCTCTTTGCACTCAGTCTCGGCCAGGGCTTTTCCTGAGTCGCAGTTAACTTTGTCCAAGGAGTTACACCATGTCTAATCGCCAAACTGGTACCGTTAAGTGGTTCAACGATGAAAAAGGCTTCGGCTTCATCACCCCACAATCCGGTGACGACCTGTTCGTTCACTTCAAAGCTATCCAATCCGACGGCTTCAAAAGCCTGAAAGAAGGCCAACAGGTTTCTTTCATCGCTACCCGCGGTCAGAAAGGCATGCAAGCTGAAGAAGTTCAAGTTATCTAACTTGCACTGATCCAGTCAAAAAGCCCCGCCCTCAAAAGCGGGGCTTTTTTATGTCTGGAGTCCCGTCCTGAATAAGGCTTACACCTTCTGACTCAAGAGCAACGCGACGGCTTTGGTCGCTATGTCGATCCTCCTAGCCGCGAAGAGCTGGAACGCTATTTCCACCTGAGCGATGACGACCACAAAGTCCTCCTCCCGCTACGCGGCGAACACCACCGCCTCGGCTACGCCACGCAACTGACCAGCGTCCGCTACCTGGGAACCTTCCCTGAAGACTTTTCAGCCGTTCCGAATGAGGTGCTGCAAGCGCTCAGTCGTCAGCTCGGAATCAGTGATCCGTCTTGCATCCTGGCCTATGCTGAAACCCGCCAGCGTCAACGTCATGCGGGCGAGATTCAGGAGCGCTATGGCTATCCGGTGCTTGCTGACTCCAGCGTCGACTTGCAACTTGCTCGCTGGCGATATGCGCTCTGCTGGACAGGGACAGATCGTCCTGATGAGCTGTGCAGGAAGAGGATCTGGCTCGGCTATCGCCGCTGATCTTCGAGAACATCAATATGCTGGGAAGGTACTCGTTCGCAGCACCGGAAGAAGTTGCCCGAGGTGAGCTGCGACCACTGCGTAATCCGGACGACGATATTTAGGTCGCAGGAAGGGGCAGTCATGCCCTTTATTGGTCAGGGTGGGGCATCTTGGGTTGAACTGATTAGATGTGAGTTTACTTTCGTGAAAACCAGCGCCTCGGCTCATACTGGGTGGGAACACAGCATGTGTGGAGGAAAAGACTTACGAATGCGATCCATCCAACTGCATCATTACCTTGAAGGATAGGTTTTAGTGCAGGGAAAATAATATCATATCCGTATTTTACGGTACTCATATGAAACGATCCAAAAAAAATAGCAAGAGATAAACATATAAAAAACCATCTCCACTTGAATCTCACACCAGAAAAAAATCTCGACAAAAAATACAAAGAAAACAGCGCTATCAAAGATAACACTAGATATACAACTGAAACTATAATGTTATTTGTCATTACCTTTATACTCCAGGTACATTGATCTACCTGTCACGCTATCGCTAACCCCTTCAAATATAAGCGCACTACTCCCCATTGCCTTATATGACCTTATATAGTCAGTATTTATATATCTAAATAGGCGCCAAGCATCTGGCTTTAATACCATTCTCCCGACGCCATATGCAGAAAGTCCTAAGTCAGCAGTACCATAAGCCATATCCCCTTCAAGTGCGCCGCCGCCGAGTAGTTTAGCGCCCTCCTGATAAACCTTCCTGACGGGGCCTTGGGTGTCCGAACGACTTTCTAAGAGGTTACGTCCGTTCTCATAGAGATTATTAGCACCATGAGCCATCATGGGGACACCTGCGACTAGGCACAGCGTACCGGCTGAACCGTAGCAGATTCCGGCCCCTGTTGCGATTTGAAATGCCCCGGCGATTGCTCCCACGCCTTTTTGAGCAATCTCAAATGATTGGCTCAGCAGGCTGCTCTGTTCGTCTTTGAGGTCCTGTAGGCCCTGCTCAGGGCTTTTTTTGCCTTGTGAGACATCATTAACAATGCTTTTGGCATAATAAGCGACTTCGCGGTTGAATTGTAAACGCAGCGTGCCGTCTTTGATGTGTCTAACACCTAATGTGCTGGCTTGGCTTCCAAGTTTTCCAGCCGCGGCACTGACCATCCAGTACTCACAGCTACCAGGCATGCAACTTTCGTTTGTTGGTTTCATTCTTTATTTCCCCACGTGCTGTATCCGCTGGTGCCAGCAGCGTGGTGGGTCCACGTAATTTCTCGGTAACGGATGGCTACATGTTCTTGCGGTTCGGCGTCGCTCTGCAAAATAGCGTGGGGCATTTCAAGTGTCAGATCAGCAACAATCCCGCCATTGATCGAGACTGAATAAAATTTTTCCTGCATACCAAAAGAAGACACTCGATAAAAACCAATTGTACAGTTTATTTCTTCTCTAGTTGTGAGTGCTTGAGCGAGTAGCGGCGAGGCTTTATCAACGTTTTTGGTGATAATGATTGGACTATGTGTTGGCTTATTAATGTTTCCGACATTGACCATATTATGGGTGTAAGACAGCACCATGATTTCGTCGACATGCCCGGCCTGACACTTATTGCCAATAGAGTCTTGGGTTGAACAACCTGCCGAAATCAGTCCTTGAGCCTTGCCGGTGATCGTCATGTAACCATGGCTAGCCATACATGCTACTCCTTTTAGTCAGCCGCACATCGTATTACAAGAGTTTCAGGCGTGCTGTAGGGCATTTCTGAAAATCCACTGCGAAATATTTCACACCTGGAACCGACGGCCGCCCCGTGAAAAATCAGTCCCGGTAAGTCTATGAGTAGGTCGCGAAACCAGGGTATCCGAGCTTAAGTGCACTTTCTGTTCCGTTGCTCCTCAAACCCCGACTTCGTTCTGGAAAAGCGGCGTCGTCAGCCAAGGCTAGGAACCCGCAAGCTGCACTACTTGATGAGCGTCGAAGCTCCTGCACCGCTGTGCGTGGGTAGAGACCGTTTATTTGCCATCCTGCGTGACGCGCGCGAATTGGTTCGGTGCAAGCGGGCTTATCATAAAACCACTCATAGCCATCATCGCTTTCGCCACCACCCCAACCTGCTCAAAACAGGTTCGGAACAAGTCATGGCTAATGGACCCGAACAGATTTGGGTTGCAGCGTGGCCTACGTGAGCCTCGTAACCGATGCCTACTCACGCAGGATTGTTGGCCATCATGTGCATGAAAGCCTGCATATCGAGTCAGTGATTAAAGCGCTGGAAAAAGCGGTTGGTGAGCGAGAAACCGAACAGATGCTGATTCATCACTCAGATCGTCGCCCAGTACTGCTCCGACCTGTATCAGCGGCTGCATACGAAACACGGAATCAGGTGCTCGATGACCGATGGTTATGACTGCTGTCAGTCAGAACGCTATGGCCGAACGAATAAACGGGATTTTGAAGACCGAGTTTCTACTCCATCGCCCTAAAAATCTGGCAGACGCAGTGAAAATGGTGGATGAGTCGGTGCTGATTTACAACGAAGAGCGGCCGCATCTGGCCTTGAAATACAAAACGCCCGATGCAGTGCATCGGACGTTTTGAGACCGAAATAGGTGTAAACCTATTTCAGGACTAAACATGGGATTTGACTCTGGCACAAGGTAATGGTCAGCACAAAAAAATGTGGGAGCGGGCTTGCTCGCGAATGCAGAGTGTCAGTCGACAGATATACTGGCTGATCCACCGCATTCGCGAGCAAGCCCGCTCCCACATTTCGTACTGTGTCGCTATTGAAACAACGACTCACTCGACAAGCCATTCTTTTCCAGGATCTCACGCAGGCGCTTGAGCCCTTCCACCTGGATCTGCCGGACCCGCTCGCGGGTCAAGCCAATCTCCAGGCCAACATCCTCCAGCGTGCTGCTCTCATGACCACGCAGCCCGAAACGGCGTATCACCACTTCGCGCTGCTTGTCCGTCAGCTCGGACAACCACTGATCGATGCTTTGCGACAGATCATCGTCCTGCAACAGCTCGCAAGGATCCGTGGGACGATCATCCGTCAAGGTATCCAGCAGGGTTTTATCCGAATCCGGACCCAGCGAGACATCGACTGAAGAAACGCGCTCATTGAGGCCCAGCATGCGCTTGACCTCGCCTACCGGTTTTTCCAGCAGGTTGGCGATTTCTTCCGGCGAAGGTTCATGATCGAGTTTTTGTGTCAGCTCACGCGCCGCCCGCAGGTAGACGTTGAGCTCCTTGACCACATGAATCGGCAGCCGGATGGTCCGGGTCTGATTCATGATTGCCCGTTCGATGGTCTGACGAATCCACCACGTGGCATAAGTCGAAAAACGGAAGCCCCGCTCCGGGTCAAATTTCTCCACCGCCCGGATCAAGCCGAGATTGCCCTCTTCGATCAGGTCCAACAGGGAAAGCCCGCGATTGACATAGCGTCGGGCGATTTTCACCACCAGCCGCAAGTTGCTTTCAATCATGCGCTTGCGCCCCGCCGGATCGCCCTTTTGCGACAAGCGCGCAAAGTGGACTTCCTCTTCGGGAGTGAGCAAAGGAGAAAAGCCGATTTCATTGAGATACAGCTGGGTCGCGTCGAGCGCCCGGGTGTAATCAATGTATTTGTGCTGTTTTAACGCGGGGGAGTTTTTGGATTTGGCGCGAACTGAAGGTACTGCGGATCCCTCATTCGACATCGAATCCGTCACGATGCCGGTCTCCATAAGGAGAACCTCATCGTCGATGTCAAACTCCGGCGCTTCTTTACTGAGAGCCATTGTTATAGTCCTTTGGTGAGTTCGACCTCAAGCTCAAGCGACGCCTTTATCCTTGGCAACGCTGGAGCCTGTTCCTTCTACGTGAGGGAACAGGCTGACATCACATCAACGTCGGGGAAGGAATTGCAATGGATCAACAGGTTTACCTTGGCGGCGAATCTCAAAGTGAAGTTTCACCCGGTCTGTGCCCGTCGACCCCATTTCGGCAATTGTCTGCCCAACCTTGACCTGCTGCCCCTCCCGAACCAACAACCTGCGGTTATGACCGTAGGCACTGACGTAGGTATCGCTGTGCTTAATGATGATCAGCTCGCCGTAGCCCCGTAAACCACTCCCGGCGTATACCACTGTCCCATTTGACGCAGCTAAAACAGGCTGTCCCAAATCCCCGGCGATATCAATGCCTTTATTCAAACTACCGCTTGAAGAGAATTTTCCAATAAGGACACCGTTCGAGGGCCATCCCCAACCACTCGGCGCGGGCCCGGCAGGTGGCAACGGCGCAGGTGCTGGCTTTTTCACGACGGTGGTTGTCGCGGTGCCTGCAGGCTTGGTGATGATCGTGGTCTTGCTGGATGACGACGCCGAGGAACCGGATTTTGTCACTACTGCCGTAGGCCTTGAACCGGAGCGTCCATCAAAACGAATGGCTTGGCCTGGGTGTATCGTGTAAGGCACAGGAATATTGTTACGAGCTGCTAACGCCTTGTAATCCCATCCATAACGAAAGGCGATCGAGAACAGCGTGTCGCCCTTGCGCACCACATATTGCCCAGTGGTGACCGTCGGCCGTTGTGGCGCCGCCTTGTTGCGATCGATAACCCGCGCTCCGCCGCCGGGCGTGCTGGAGCAAGCCACCAGCAAGGAACTCAAGACAAGGCCAATCACCAGTCGCTGAAAGCTGTTTTTACTCATACGCTGTGCATTGACCGTAAGACTCACCCGCCGCTCCCTTTGTGCTGGCTGAACATGAACACCTGTAACAGGCTTGAAGTGTGTCGCCAGTATAACTGGCTGCCGAACGTTAACCGGCAACAACCTGGAAACGAAAAATTCATCTCGCTTGCCAATCGGCATGAATCATATTGACTCGATGGACTTCGCTGTAAGACACATGCCCGGCAATAGAATTCAGTACATGCTATTAAATGATCAGGCCAGCGGGCCATTGAGCAGCGGGACAAAACGCACGGCCCCCAAGACATGCCGGGAAAAACCTTCTTCCTCGCGAACGATCAGCATCAATTGCTGCACTTCGCCGGATCCCACCGGAATGACCAGGCGTCCACCCGGCGCGAGCTGATCCAGCAGCGCCTGCGGCACATCGGTCGCTACGGCCGTGACAATGATGCCATTGTAGGGCGCCAGCGCGGGCCAGCCTTCCCAACCATCGCCCCAGCGAAAAACCACGTTGCACAGGTTCAATTCGACCAGGCGCTCCTTGGCCCGGTCTTGCAATACCTTGATCCGCTCGACGGAAAAAACCCGCTCCACCAGTTGCGACAACACTGCGGTCTGATAGCCCGAGCCGGTGCCGATTTCCATCACCTTGTCCAACGGACCCGCGGCGAGCAACAGTTCGCTCATCCGCGCCACCATATACGGCTGGGAGATCGTCTGGTTGTGACCGATGGGCAGCGCCGTGTCTTCATAGGCGCGGTGCGCCAGCGCCTCATCAACGAACAAATGCCGCGGAGTACGGCGAATGACTTCCAGCACCTGGGCGTTGGACAAGCCTTCTTCATACAGCCGCTGGATCAACCGCTCACGTGTGCGCTGGGAAGTCATGCCTATGCCCCGGCGCAGCAGATCGTCTTGTTCACGAGCCATCAGCGCAGCCCCTCCAGCCAGCCGTCGAGACTATTGAAGGCATCACTGAAGGTGCGATCGAGTTGTAACGGGGTAATCGAAACATAACCTTGCATCACCGCATGGAAATCCGTACCTGGCCCACCGTCCTCGGCATCGCCTGCCGCGGCGATCCAATAGCCTTCCTTGCCACGGGGATCGACGACTTTTAGCGGAGTTGCCGCGCGCGCGCGATGGCCCAAGCGGGTCAGCTGGATGCCGCGAATATGATCCAGGGGCAGATTGGGGATGTTGACGTTAAGCACTGTGCGCGGCGGCAAGTCCAGAGTGTCATGGGCCTCTATCAGCTTGCGGGCGAAATACGCCGCTGCCGGCAAGTTGTCCAATTGACGTGAAGCCAATGAAAAGGCGAACGAAGTGCGCCCCAGAAAACGCCCCTCAAGAGCCGCCGCCACGGTGCCGGAATACAACACATCGTCACCCAGGTTAGCCCCCAGATTGATACCGGAGACAACCAGGTCCGGCTCGTGCTCCAGCAGGCTGTTGAGCGCCAGGTGCACGCAATCGGTCGGGGTGCCGTTAACGCTGACGAAGCCATTGGCCAACGTCTGCGGATGCAGCGGACGGTCGAGGGTCAGCGAACTGCTGGCGCCACTTTTGTCCTGGTCCGGGGCAACCACCACGCACTCGGCGTAATCCGCCAGCGCAGCATGAAGCGCGGCAAGGCCGGGTGCGGTGACCCCGTCGTCGTTTGATATCAGAATACGCATGGGCTGTCCGTCTGCCCCACCGGCACCAGATCAACAAGCTCGCGCACCAAGACAGTGGCGAAGCATCCGGCCGGCAGGACGAATTCCAATTGCAGAATGTCAGGTTCGGGATAATGCCACGTCAACCCGCTAATGGGCAGTCGCAGAATGCGACGTTCCTGACTCATCCCGGCATTCACCAGCCAATCGCGCAAGTCCGCCTCGCTCTCTGCGACGGCTTGTTCCAGCGTATGGGTCGCGCCGCTGGCAGGCGAATCGCCCTCCCCCCACTGCGGCCCGGTGGGATGCAGGTCGAGGATCGCCAGGCGCGGGTCACTGCACTCGGCCTCGCCGGCCGGGAAAAAGCTGCGGCTGTCGGTAAACGCCAGCAGGTCACCGACCTGGGCACGCTGCCATGAGCCATCGGCGACCCGTGCCGCCAGGACTTTGTTGAAGAGCAAGCTGCGTGCAGTCGACAGCAGGCGCGAACGCACGTTGCGCTGCTCCGGCAAGGCCTTGCGTACTGCCCAGGCACGGGCATCAACGACGTTACCGCCGTTATGCCCAAAACGCTGGGAGCCGAAATAATTGGGGATCCCGTGCAGGGCAATCAGTTGCAGGCGCGCATCAAGGGCGGCGCTATCGCCGGACAGCTGGGTCAGGCGCAAAGTAAAACCGTTGGCCGAATGTGCACCGCGCTGCAACTTGCGTTTATGCCGAGCAATTTTCAGAATCTTGAGGGTGTCGTTTTCCGCCCCGCTCAAATCGGGATCAGCCTTGCCCGGCAGCTGCACGCTGAACCATTGGCGCGTCAACGCCTGGCGATCCTTGAGCCCGGCATAGCTGACGGTACGCAATGGCACACCGGCAGCCTTGGCAATGCGCCGCGCAGCTTCCTCGGTGTTCAGCCCACGCTTTTCCACCCATAGCCACAAGTGTTCACCCTCGCCGGTCAGCGGGATATCCAGCACTTCATCGACCTGAAAGTCTTCGGCTGTCGCCTTGAGTACCGCGCTGCCAAGTGCATCGCCATAGGCTCGCGGGCCTAACAGTTGCAGATCATTCATGCGTGCAACAACAAAGCAACGGAATGCACGGCAATGCCCTCTTCACGACCGGCAAAGCCGAGCTTCTCGGTGGTGGTGGCTTTCACGTTCACTTGGTCCAATTCTATTTGCAGGTCCGCGGCAATCAATGCGCGCATCGATTCAATATGTGGGGCCATCTTGGGCGCCTGGGCAACGATGGTGTTATCGACATTGCCCACCTTCCAGCCCTTGGCGTGGATCAGGCCGACCACATGCCGCAACAGCACGCGGCTGTCCGCACCCTTGAAAGTGGGATCGGTGTCCGGAAAGTGTTTGCCGATATCCCCCAACGCTGCTGCGCCGAGCAAAGCATCGCTCAAGGCATGCAAGACAACGTCGCCGTCGGAATGAGCCAGCAACCCGTGGTGGTGTGCGATCCGTACGCCGCCCAAGGTGATGAAGTCGCCTTCGGCGAAACGATGCACATCATAGCCATGGCCAATACGCATAAAAAAACGCCCCGATTTAATTCAGGGCGTGATTCTACCTACTTTTGCCTCACATTAACCGAGCAAAGCACGTCCATGATGCCGCAAATGGTCATCAATGAAGCTGGCGATAAAAAAGTAGCTGTGGTCATAACCCGGTTGCAGGCGCAACTCCAACGGATGACCAGCGGCCTTGGCCGCTTGCTGCAAGGCTTCGGGCTTGAGTTGCGTGGCGATAAAGTCGTCACGATCACCCTGATCTACCAACAATGGCAGTTTTTCCGAGGCTTCGCCGATCAACACACACGCATCCCACTCCCGCCACTTCGAGCGCTCGTCGCCAAGGTAATGGGAAAATGCCTTCTGCCCCCAAGGACAATCCATCGGGTTATTGATCGGTGAAAATGCCGATACCGACTGATAACGCCCCGGGTTGCGTAGCGCACATACCAGCGCGCCATGACCGCCCATGGAGTGACCGCTGATACCGCGCTTGTCCGACGCCGGGAAATGCGCTTCGACCAGCGCTGGCAATTCCTGCACGACGTAGTCATGCATCCGATAGTGTTTGGCCCAGGGTTCCTGGGTCGCATTCAGATAAAACCCGGCCCCCAGGCCAAAGTCCCAGGCGTTTTCCGGATCATCCGGCACGCCGGCTCCACGCGGGCTGGTATCCGGCGCGACGATAATCAAGCCCAACTCCGCCGCCATGCGCATCGCGCCGGCCTTCTGCATGAAGTTCTCGTCGGTGCAGGTCAGCCCCGACAGCCAGTACAGCACCGGCAGCTTGCCGCCCTGCTCGGCTTGAGGCGGCAGGTAGACGGCGAAGGTCATATCGCAGCCCAGCACCTGCGAACTGTGTTTGTAACGCTTATGCCAGCCACCAAAGCTCTTCTGGCAAGAGATGTTTTCCAAGGTCATGGGAATGCTCCCAGCTACAAGCAGCAAGCTTCAAGCGGCAAGAAGGCGTACACCCCACATGCCGCTTATAGCGTGCAGCTCGCCGCTGCTTCAAAAATGAATGACGGTACGAATGCTTTTGCCTTCATGCATCAGATCAAACGCCTTGTTGATATCTTCCAGCCCCACGGTGTGGGTGATGAACGTATCCAGCGGGATTTCGCCGCTCTGGGCCATGTCCACATAGCTTGGCAACTCACTGCGCCCACGTACGCCACCAAAAGCCGAACCGCGCCAGACGCGACCGGTGACCAGTTGGAACGGACGGGTCGCGATTTCCTGGCCAGCACCAGCCACACCGATGATCACCGACTCACCCCAACCCTTGTGGCAGCATTCAAGGGCGGCACGCATCAGTTGCACATTGCCGATGCACTCAAAGGAAAAGTCGACGCCGCCATCGGTCATATCAACAATGACTTCCTGAATCGGACGATCGAAGTCTTTCGGGTTTACACAGTCTGTAGCACCCAGTTGCTTGGCGATTTCAAACTTGGCGGGGTTGATATCAATGGCAATGATGCGAGCGGCCTTGGCTTTCACCGCACCGATCACCGCCGACAAACCGATGCCGCCCAGGCCAAAGATGGCCACGGTGTCGCCGGGTTTGACCTTGGCTGTGTTGAGTACCGCACCGATGCCGGTGGTGACGCCGCAGCCCAGCAGGCAAACTTTTTCCAGCGGCGCCTCTTTGGAGATCTTGGCTACGGAGATTTCCGGCAACACGGTGTACTCGGAAAAGGTCGAGGTGCCCATGTAGTGGAAAATCGTTTCGCCCTTGTAGGAAAAACGCGAAGTACCATCCGGCATCAGGCCTTTACCCTGCGTTGCGCGAATCGCCTGACAGAGGTTGGTCTTGCCTGACAGACAGAATTTGCACTTGCCGCATTCCGGGGTGTACAGCGGAATCACGTGATCGCCAACCGCCACCGAAGTCACGCCTTCGCCAATCGCCTCGACCACTGCGCCGCCTTCATGGCCAAGGATCGACGGGAAGATCCCTTCCGGATCGGCGCCCGACAGTGTGTAGGCGTCAGTGTGGCAAACACCGGAAGCAACGACACGCAGCAGAACCTCACCAGCCTTGGGCAGGGCCACATCGACCTCAACGATTTCCAGCGGCTTCTTGGCCTCGAAGGCAACGGCGGCGCGCGACTTGATCATGCTGACTCTCCAGTGAATAAAAACGAGACAACGAGTGTAATACAGCGCCTTACGATGAATAATCAGGTCAAAAGCAAAACATTATTGCCATACAGGGATAATCCCGATGTCCGAAAACCGCTGGGAAGGTATCGATGAGTTTGTCGCCGTCGCCGAATGCAGCCAATTCACCGCCGCGGCTGAACGTCTCGGGGTGTCTTCCTCCCACATCAGTCGCCAGGTCGTACGACTGGAGGAACGACTGCAGACCCGTCTGCTCTATCGCAGCACCCGCCGCGTAGCGCTGACTGAAGCGGGGCAAACTTTTCTGCAGCATTGCCAGCGCTTGCAGGATGGCCGCGAAGAAGCCTTGCGAGCGGTCGGCGACCTGACCAGCGAGCCCAAAGGCATGCTCCGCATGACCTGTGCCGTGGCGTACGGCGAACGCTTTATCGTGCCACTGGTAACGCGTTTTATGGGGCTTTATCCGCAACTACGGGTCGATATCGAATTGAGCAACCGCCCACTCGACCTGGTCCATGAGGGGCTGGACCTGGCGATTCGCCTGGGCCGACTGCAAGACTCCCGCATGGTCGCCAGCCGCCTTGCACCCCGGCGCATGTACCTGTGCGCTTCACCCTCCTACCTTGAGCGGTATGGACGACCACATAGTTTGTCGGAATTGAGCCGGCACAATTGCTTGATTGGCAGCTCGGATATCTGGCAGTTGGCGCAGGACGGTCGGGAGTTTTCCCAAAGGGTGCAGGGAAACTGGCGCTGCAACAGTGGGCAAGCTGTATTGGACGCCGCGCTGCAAGGGGTGGGGCTGTGTCAGTTACCGGACTATTACGTGCTGGAGCATTTGCACAGCGGCGCGCTGGTTTCATTGCTGGAGGGCCATCAACCGCCGAATACGGCGGTGTGGGCGCTGTATCCGCAGCAGCGGCATTTATCGCCGAAGGTGCGCAAGTTGGTGGAGTTCTTGAAGGAGGGGTTGGCTGGGCGGCCGGAGTATGGTTCTAAAGATTAACCACTTTTCGTAGGCGCGAGCTTGCTCGCGAAAAACCTGAGGGCATCACGGGGCACCCGTTTCCCCGTGTCATCGTTAACGACTTTCGCGAGCAAGCTCGCTCCTACCGTCGATTGGTCCAGCGCAACCTCAGCCAATCCAGATCCTCCGGCCGCGTCACCTTGATATTGTCCGAACGCCCTTCAATCAGCCGCGGCGCCTGGCCGGCCCACTCCATCGCGGAGGCTTCGTCGGTGATCAGCGCGTCAGCCACCAGGCTGTCGGCCAATGCCCGGTGCAGAGCCCCCAGACGAAACATCTGCGGCGTATAAGCCTGCCAGATCAGGCTGCGATCCACCGTTTCCACCACCCGCCCGTGCTTATCCACACGCTTGAGGGTGTCGCGCGCCGGCACCGCCAGCAATCCACCGACAGGATCATCCGCAAGCGCGGATAGCAGCTTATCCAGATCATCACGACTCAAGTTGGGCCTTGCCGCATCATGGACCAGCACCCAGTCGTCGTCACTGGCGCCTTGGGCATGCAGATGCAGCAGCGCATTCAGCACCGAGCCCGAGCGCTCGTCGCCACCTTCGACACGGGTAATTCTCGGGTCGTTGGCATACGCAAGGTTCGGCCAATAAGGATCATCGACAGCAAGACTGACCACCAGCCCCATCAGGGCGGGATGATCGAGGAAACAGCCTAGGCTGTGTTCAAGAATTGTGCGCCCACCCAATTGCAGGTACTGCTTGGGACGGTCCGCAGCCATACGGGCACCGACGCCCGCGGCAGGAATCACGGCCCAGAAGGCCGGCAAACAGGAGTTCATTGAGCCAACTGGTAGAGGGTTTCACCCTCCTTGACCATGCCCAACTCATGACGAGCCCGCTCTTCGACGGTCTCCATGCCTTTTTTCAACTCAAGCACTTCCGCATAGAGCACACGGTTGCGCTCCAGCAAACGCTCGTTTTCGGCGTGCTGCTCGGCAATTTGCTGGGTCAGGTCGGTGACCTGCGCCAGGCTGCCATCACCCACCCAAAGGCGGTATTGCAGGCCAGCCAGTAGCAAGAGCAAGACGAGGAACAACCAATTGGGACTGCGCATCGAATATCGGGTATCCAGTGGAAAAAGACAGCCATGCAAAACTTTTGAAACAACTGATAGCACGAAGCCTGGAAGAACCAGGCTTGTGCTTGATAGGCATCAGATTAGTGGGAAAATTCACCGCCTAGCGTCTTTTTTCCACACATGACCTGTTGTCTTTTTACCACTAACGACTCAGCCGCGAAACTCGCCGCGACCGTTGTACTTGGCTTTAGCACCCAATTGCTCTTCGATACGCAGCAATTGGTTGTACTTGGAAACGCGATCGGAACGGCACAGGGAGCCGGTCTTGATTTGTCCCGCCGAAGTGCCCACGGCCAGATCGGCAATGGTCGAGTCTTCGGTTTCGCCGGAGCGGTGGGAGATCACGGCGGTGTAACCTGCGGCCTTGGCCATCTGAATGGCTTCCAGGGTTTCGGTCAGAGTGCCGATCTGGTTGAACTTGATCAGGATCGAGTTGGCGATCTTCTTGTCGATGCCTTCTTTCAGGATCTTGGTATTGGTCACGAACAGGTCGTCGCCCACCAACTGGACTTTCTCGCCGATCTTGTCGGTGAGGATCTTCCAGCCATCCCAGTCGGACTCGTCCAGGCCATCCTCAATGGAGATGATCGGGTAGCGTTCGCTCAAGCCTTTCAGGTAATCAGCAAAACCTTCGGCGTTGAACACCTGGCCTTCGCCGGACAGGTTGTACTTGCCATCTTCGTAGAATTCGCTGGCCGCGCAGTCCAGGGCCAGGGTCACGTCGCTGCCCAGCGTGTAACCGGCGTTGGCCACGGCTTCGGAGATCACTTTCAGCGCATCTTCGTTGGACGCCAGGTTCGGCGCGAAACCACCTTCGTCACCGACCGCAGTGCTCAGGCCGCGGGCCTTCAGCACAGCTTTCAAGTGATGGAAGATTTCGGTACCCATGCGCAGGCCTTCGGAGAAGGACTTGGCGCCAACCGGCTGCACCATGAATTCCTGGATGTCGACGTTGTTATCCGCGTGCTCGCCACCGTTGATGATGTTCATCATCGGGACCGGCATCGAGTAGACACCTGGAGTGCCGTTCAGGTTGGCAATGTGCGCGTACAGCGGCAAGTCCTGATCCTGCGCAGCAGCCTTGGCGGCAGCCAGGGACACGGCGAGGATGGCGTTGGCGCCCAGGCTGCCTTTGTTTTCGGTACCGTCGAGCTTGATCATCGCCTGGTCCAGGGCTTTCTGGTCCAGCGGGTCCTTGCCCAGCAACAGGTCACGAATCGGCCCGTTGATGTTGGCTACAGCCTTGAGCACGCCCTTGCCCAGGTAACGGCTCTTGTCGCCATCACGCAGTTCCAGTGCTTCACGGGAACCGGTGGAAGCACCCGACGGCGCGCAGGCGCTGCCGATGATGCCGTTGTCGAGAAGCACGTCGGCTTCGACGGTGGGGTTGCCACGGGAGTCGAGAACTTCACGACCTTTGATGTCGACGATTTTTGCCATTGTTGTAAACACTCCAAAGTTGACGAAAACGACGCAGCTGAAGGGAATCTTTTGACCGACCGCAAGGGTGGAACAACGGGGCAGGCTTGCAGGGGACAAGGCCCAGGCCCGTGGGCCTGAGCGTAAAGCGTGGGAAAGTTTACCGGAGAAACGGCAGTTATGCGGTCTCTACCGTCGGAAAACTCTTGACCAGTTGGTCCAACTGCTTGAGCTGGGCCAGGAATGGCTCCAGTTTATCCAGGCGCAGCGCGCATGGACCGTCGCATTTGGCATTGTCCGGGTCCGGGTGAGCTTCCAGGAACAGGCCAGCCAACGACTGGCTCATGCCTGCCTTGGCCAGATCCGTGACCTGGGCACGGCGCCCGCCGGCGGAGTCCGAACGACCACCGGGCATTTGCAGCGCGTGGGTCACATCGAAAAACACCGGGTATTCGAACTGCTTCATGATGCCGAAGCCGAGCATGTCCACTACAAGGTTGTTGTAGCCAAAGCTCGAGCCGCGCTCGCAGAGGATCAACTGGTCGTTACCCGCTTCCACGCACTTGCTCAGGATATGTTTCATTTCCTGGGGTGCGAGGAACTGGGCTTTCTTGATGTTGATCACCGCGCCAGTCTTGGCCATCGCGACCACCAGGTCGGTCTGGCGCGACAGGAAGGCCGGCAGCTGGATGATGTCGCACACCTCGGCGACCACCGCAGCCTGCTCAGGCTCGTGGACGTCGGTGATGATCGGCACGCCGAAGGCTTGTTTGATGTCCTGGAAGATCCGCATGCCTTCTTCAAGGCCCGGGCCACGGTAGGAGGTCACGGACGAACGGTTGGCCTTGTCGAAACTGGCCTTGAATACGTACGGGATCCCCAGTTTCTGGGTAACGCGCACGTACTCTTCACAGACCTGCATCGCCATGTCGCGGCTTTCCAGTACGTTCATGCCGCCGAACAGCACCATGGGCTTGTCGTTGGCAATCTCGATGTCGCCGACGCGAATGATCTTCTGGGCCATCAGGTTTACGCCTTCTTCTGGTGTTGCGTCAGTGCAGCCTTGACGAAACCGCTGAACAACGGGTGACCGTCACGTGGAGTCGAGGTGAACTCAGGGTGGAACTGGCAGGCCACGAACCACGGGTGATCCGGGGCCTCGACCACTTCAACCAGTTTGCCATCACCGGAGCGGCCGGAGATTTTCAGGCCGGCTTCTTTGATCTGCGGCAGCAGGTTGTTGTTCACTTCGTAGCGGTGACGGTGACGCTCGACGATCACGTCCTTGCCATAGCAGTCGTGTACCAGGGAGCCAGCTTCCAGCAGGCAATCCTGCGCGCCAAGGCGCATGGTGCCACCCAGGTCGGAGGTTTCGGTACGGGTTTCAACGGCGCCGGTGGCGTCTTCCCATTCGGTGATCAAGCCGACGACCGGGTGGCCGCTGGTGTGATCGAACTCGGTGGAGTTGGCGTCTTTCCAGCCCAGCACGTTACGGGCGAACTCGATAACCGCCACTTGCATGCCCAGGCAGATACCCAGGTATGGCACCTTGTTCTCACGAGCGTACTGCACGGCAGTGATCTTGCCTTCCACGCCACGCAGGCCGAAACCGCCTGGAACGAGGATCGCGTCAACGCCTTCGAGCAGCGCAGTGCCCTGGTTCTCGATATCTTCGGAATCGATATAGCGCAGGTTGACCTTGGTACGGTTGCTGATGCCGGCGTGGCTCATCGCTTCGATCAGCGACTTGTACGCATCCAGCAGCTCCATGTACTTGCCGACCATGGCGATGGTGACTTCGTGCTCTGGGTTGAGCTTGGCATCGACCACGGCTTCCCACTCGGACAAGTCCGCACCGCCGCATTGCAGGCCAAAACGCTCGACCACAAAATCATCCAGGCCTTGCGAATGCAGAATGCCCGGGATCTTGTAGATGGTGTCGGCGTCTTCCAGGGCAATCACCGCACGCTCTTCAACATTGGTGAACTGCGCGATCTTGCGACGCGAAGAAATATCGATCGGGTGATCGGAGCGGCAGACCAGCACGTCCGGCTGCAAGCCGATGGAACGCAGTTCCTTGACCGAGTGCTGGGTAGGCTTGGTTTTGGTTTCGCCGGCGGTGGCGATGTACGGCACCAACGTGAGGTGCATCAGCATCGCGCGCTTGGCGCCGACTTCGAAACGCAACTGGCGGATGGCTTCGAGGAACGGTTGGGATTCGATGTCACCCACGGTGCCACCAATCTCGACCATTGCCACGTCGGCATCGCCTGCGCCCTTGATGATGCGGCGCTTGATTTCGTCGGTGATGTGCGGGATCACCTGGATGGTTGCACCCAGGTAGTCACCACGGCGCTCTTTGCGCAGCACGTGCTCGTAGACACGGCCGGTGGTGAAGTTGTTGTTCTGGGTCATGGTCGTGCGGATGAACCGCTCGTAGTGGCCCAGGTCCAGGTCGGTCTCGGCGCCGTCGTGGGTGACGAACACTTCACCGTGCTGGAACGGGCTCATGGTGCCCGGGTCAACGTTGATGTATGGGTCCAGCTTGAGCATGGTGACCTTAAGTCCCCGCGCCTCCAGGATGGCCGCCAATGAAGCGGAGGCAATGCCTTTCCCCAATGAAGAAACAACACCGCCCGTGACGAATATGTAGCGCGTCATGAAAAACCCTAGAAGTCTGCGTTAAAGCGGTCCGAGCCGCCGGGGAAAGCGAAGGAAGGCCGAAGCCCCCGATCACCTGCATTAATCACAGTGCACCTTTCAAAAAAACCGCCGCGTTGTGACAGACCAGCAATGGAACACCGGTACGTTGATCGCTACACATTTTTTGGAATCGCCCAGCAAAGACTGCTTGGTAATCGGCAACTGCTGCGATTCAGGTGAATCCACAGAAGTTGTATCAAGAAGGGAGCGTAGTCTACCGGAAAGGCGCTATCAGCTCAAACCTTGATCGCAGGTTAGCGGCATCCAATGTAATTCCCAATCGCCTTGGGCACTTGTCGCCAGCCCCGGTACGTTGGGCACCGCCAGTAATTGCTGGTCCCGGTACAACAGCGGCAATCTGCCACGGACGAAACCCGGTACGCCGCTCTCATTCAGCAAACGCTTGAGGTCGCGACGGCCGCGTCCCGGCACCGCCATGACTTCCCCGCCCTGACGGTAACGGATGCTCAAAGCCCCCTTCGGCGCCTGCCCTTTAAAGTACACATGCCCGTTGCAGGGTAACTGTAGTGGGTTTTGCGGATGCGACCAGTCCAGTGACGCGCCGGAAAAGTCCGACCACGTCGCCGGCAACCACCAAATCCGCTCAGCGCACCGCTGCAGTTGACCGTCAGCCAGGGACCACAAGGGTTGTGCGTCAGGCTTGGCGTCCCGCAGGCTGACCCAACCGGCCCAATGCTCGCTGTCGGGCAGGCGAGTCAGCGCTGACAACCAATGGCGCATTGCGTTGCGCTGCCGAGCTTCAGAGAGCCCGCTGAGTGGTTCAAGTGCCAACGATGGCAACGCCAGCCAGGGAAACCCCGATGGCTGACGGGCGATGTGCAGGTCGATATTCGCCAACTCATCAAGCAAGCCCTGAGCTTCGCTCAGATGTTCCGCGGTGCGCGCGAGACGAGTAGCGGCTTGAGGCCAGCGCTCGGTCAGTCGCGGGAATACCTGGTGGCGCAGGTAATTGCGGGAAAAGCGCAGGTCGGCATTGGAAGGATCTTCGATCCAGGCCAGCCGGTGATCATGGGCATAGGCTTGCAACTCAGCGGGCGACACATCCAGCAACGGCCGCACCAGATAGCCTGCCGCCAGCGGACGAGCCCCAGGCATCGCCGCCAGTCCTCGCACACCCGCGCCCCGCAACAGGCGAAACAACAGCGTTTCCGCTTGATCGTCACGGTGCTGGCCAGTCAACAGGATCTCCCCAGCCCCGGTGCCGTCGGCAAATGCCCGATAACGCGCATCGCGGGCGGCACGCTCAAGGCTCGCGCCGGGTTGCACCTGCACACGCACAATTCGCAAGGGCACGCCCAGGCTGTCGCAAACCGATTGGCAATGGTCTGGCCAGGCGTCGGCGGCAGTTTGCAGGCCATGATGGACATGCACGGCGCTGAGCGGCGGGAGGGTTTCGATACGGGCCAAGGTGGCAAGGAGGTGCAGCAGGACGCTGGAATCAAGGCCACCAGAGAAAGCGATATGCCAGGCGGGAGCATTGCGCCAGGGTGACAGAACTTGCAAGAGTTTGGCGGCTAAGGAAGGCTTCATAGAAAGTACCGCCATCTATCGGGAATGCGATGACTCAGCATACACAAAGCAAATGTGGGAGCGGGCTTGCTCGCGAATGCGGCGTATCAGTCAACCTTTTCAGTGACTGACACCCTGCATTCGCGAGCACGCCCGCTCCCACATTTAGTCCTGCGTAGCCTTACAGACCGTAGCTCATCAGACGTTCGTAACGACGAGCCAACAGGGCTTCATTGTCGAAGTCCTTGAGCATCGCCAATTGCGCGCTGAGTTCGGCACGGATATTCGCAGACGCAGCAGCCGGGTCGCGGTGTGCGCCGCCCAACGGTTCGGCGATGACTTTATCAACGATCCCCAGGCCTTTCAGGCGATCGGCGGTGATGCCCATGGCTTCGGCTGCATCCGGCGCCTTTTCGGCGGTCTTCCACAGGATCGAGGCACAACCTTCCGGCGAGATCACCGCGTAGGTCGAATATTGCAGCATATTCAGCTGGTCGCAGACGCCAATCGCCAAGGCGCCGCCGGAACCGCCTTCACCAATCACGGTGGCGATGATCGGCGTCTTCAGGCGCGCCATGACCCGCAGGTTCCAGGCAATCGCCTCGCTCTGGTTACGCTCTTCGGCGTCGATGCCCGGATAGGCGCCCGGCGTGTCGATGAAGGTCAGGATCGGCATTTTGAAACGTTCGGCCATTTCCATCAGTCGGCAAGCCTTGCGGTAGCCTTCGGGACGGGGCATGCCGAAGTTGCGCCGTACTTTCTCGCGCACTTCGCGGCCTTTCTGGTGACCGATGACCATTACCGGCTGGTCGTCCAGGCGCGCGATACCGCCGACAATCGCGGCATCGTCGGAGAAGTGACGGTCGCCGTGCAATTCATCGAACTCGGTGAAGATGTGATCGATGTAGTCCAGCGTGTACGGACGACGTGGATGGCGGGCCAGGCGCGCGATCTGCCAGCTGGTCAGCTTGCCGAAGATGTCTTCGGTAAGCGACTTGCTCTTGTCTTGCAGGCGGGAGATTTCATCGCTGATGTTCAGCGAATTGTCATTGCCGACCAGGCGCAGTTCTTCGATCTTGGCTTGCAGGTCAGCGATCGGCTGTTCGAAATCAAGAAAATTCGGGTTCATAAGCGTCCGTCTTGGGTCGACGGCCAAGGAGTGCCTGGCCAGCCGGTTGTCTATTCGCGCCCTACCTTAAGGGAGAGGCGCGTCAAGGTCGAGATTAAATGTCGAGTCGAGGTCAGGGGTAAAAACCCAGCCCTGACCGTCAACGGTATTGGAGGAAGACGTTGTCACGCCCGAACTGGTCACGCAATGCCTGAATCAAGCCATCCGCCGGGTCGATACGCCATGTCTCGCCGAACTGCAACATCGCCTTCGCGTCCGCGCCGGTATACTCCATGGTCACCGGGCACGCACCGCGATGGCGCTTGAGCAGGTCGCCCAACCAGCGTAGCTGATCGCCCTTGAGCGCTTCACTGCGCAACTTCAAGCGCAGGCTTTCCGCCAGGTTGGTGCGCGCATCTTCCATGCTCATCACGCGCTTGATGCGCAGGCGTAGCCCACCGGAAAAATCATCATTGCTGACCTCCCCTTCCACCACCACCATCGCATCGGTCTGCAGCAGTGACTGGGCGGAATGGAAGGCATCGGCAAACAGCGACGCTTCGATCCGACCAGAGCGGTCGTCGAGGGTGATAAAGCCCATCTTGTCGCCCTTTTTGTTTTTCATCACCCGCAGCGCAATGATCATCCCGGCAACGGTCTGGGTATCGCGCGCCGGTTTCAGGTCGATGATGCGCTGGCGGGCGAAGCGGCGGATTTCGCCTTCGTATTCGTCAATCGGGTGACCGGTGAGGTACAGGCCCAGGGTGTCCTTCTCGCCCTTGAGGCGTTCCTTGAGGGTCAGCTCCTTGGCCTTGCGGTGATTGGCGTAGACGTCCGCGTCGGCTTCGACGAACAACCCGCCAAACAGGTCGGCGTGGCCGCTGTCGTGGGTGCGGGCGGTTTGTTCGGCGGCCTTGATCGCCTCTTCCATCGCCGTGAGCAACACCGCACGGTTACGGTCGATATTAGCTTGGTAGGCTTTCGGCTCGTCATGGAAGTACGGGCCAAGACGATCGAGTGCGCCGCTGCGGATCAAGCCGTCGAGGGTCCGTTTGTTGATGCGTTTGAGGTCAACCCGCGCGCAGAAGTCGAACAGATCCTTGAACGGGCCGTCCTGACGCGCCTCGGTAATCGCTTCCACCGGGCCTTCGCCCACGCCTTTGATGGCGCCCAGGCCATAAATGATGCGGCCTTCATCGTTGACCGTGAACTTGAATTCGGAGGCGTTCACGTCCGGTGCGTCGAGGCGCAACTTCATGGTCCGCACTTCTTCGATCAAGGTCACGACCTTGTCGGTGTTGTGCATATCGGCCGAGAGCACCGCCGCCATGAACGGCGCCGGGTAGTGGGCCTTGAGCCAGGCGGTCTGGTACGACACCAGGCCGTACGCGGCGGAGTGAGATTTGTTGAAGCCATAACCGGCGAATTTTTCCACCAGGTCGAAAATGTTGCCGGCGAGGTCGGCGTCGATATTGTTGGTGGCGCAACCTTCAATGAAACCACCGCGTTGCTTGGCCATTTCCTCGGGCTTTTTCTTACCCATGGCCCGACGCAGCATGTCCGCGCCACCCAGGGTGTAGCCGGCCATCACCTGAGCGATCTGCATCACCTGTTCCTGATACAGAATGATGCCGTAGGTCGGCGCCAATACTGGCTTGAGGCCTTCGTACTGGTAGTCGGAGTGCGGGTAGGCGAGTTCGGCACGCCCGTGCTTACGGTTGATGAAGTCGTCCACCATGCCCGATTGCAGCGGGCCCGGACGGAACAGCGCCACCAGTGCGATCAAGTCTTCCAGACAGTCGGGCTTGAGCTTTTTGATCAGCTCTTTCATGCCACGGGATTCGAGCTGGAACACCGCGGTGGTTTCGGCTTTTTGCAGCAGGCTGTAGGTCGGCTTGTCGTCCAGCGGGATAAACGCGATATCCAGCGGTTCTTCGCCGACCTTGGCGCGATCACGATTGATGGTCTTGAGGGCCCAATCGATGATGGTCAAGGTACGCAGGCCGAGGAAGTCGAACTTCACCAGGCCGGCCGCCTCCACATCATCCTTGTCGAACTGAGTCACCAGGCCGTCGCCTTCCTCATCGCAATAGATCGGCGAAAAGTCGGTCAGCTTGGTCGGCGCGATCACCACGCCACCGGCGTGTTTGCCGACGTTACGCACCACGCCTTCAAGCTTGCGGGCCATGTCCCAGATTTCGGCGGCCTCTTCATCGACCTTGATGAAATCGCGCAGGATTTCTTCTTGCTCGTAGGCTTTCTCCAGGGTCATGCCGACTTCGAAGGGGATCATCTTCGACAGACGATCAGCCAGGCCGTAAGACTTGCCCTGCACCCGCGCCACGTCACGGATAACTGCCTTGGCCGCCATGGAACCGAAGGTAATGATCTGGCTCACGGCATTGCGACCGTATTTCTCGGCCACGTATTCGATCACGCGGTCGCGACCGTCCATGCAGAAGTCGACGTCGAAGTCGGGCATCGAGACCCGTTCCGGGTTCAGGAACCGCTCGAACAGCAGATCATATTCCAGCGGATCGAGGTCGGTAATCTTCTGCACATAGGCCACCAGCGAGCCCGCACCTGAGCCCCGGCCCGGCCCTACCGGTACGCCGTTGCTCTTGGCCCACTGGATGAAGTCCATCACGATCAGGAAGTAGCCGGGGAACCCCATCTGGATGATGATATCCAGCTCGAAATTCAACCGATCGACATACACCTGGCGCTTAGCCTCATAGTCTTCGGTGGTGTCTTGGGGCAAAAGAACCGCCAGGCGCTCTTCCAGGCCATCAAAGGACACCTTGCGGAAATATTCATCGATGGTCATGCCATCGGGAATCGGGAAGTTGGGCAAAAAGTGTTTGCCCAGCTTCACTTCAATATTGCAGCGCTTGGCGATTTCGACGGAGTTTTCCAGCGCCTCGGGCAGGTCGCTGAACAGCTCGGCCATTTCCTCGGCGCTTTTCAGGTACTGCTCTTCGCTGTAGTTTTTCGAGCGGCGCGGATCGTCCAGCGCGCGTCCTTCGCCGATGCACACGCGGGTTTCGTGGGCTTCGAAGTCTTCCTTCTTGATGAAACGCACGTCGTTGGTCGCTACCAGCGGCGCACCGAGCTTTTGCGCCAGGGCCACCGCCGCGTGCAGATGCTCTTCATCGTTGGGGCGATTGGTGCGCTGGACTTCCAGATAGAAGCGGTCGGGGAAAACGTCCATCCACTCACGGGCCAGTACTTCGGCCTCCTGCGGATTGCCACTCAGCAGTGCGATGCCGATCTCGCCCTCTTTCGCCGCCGACAGCATGATCAGCCCTTCGCTGGCTTCGGCCACCCACTCACGCTCGATAATGATCGAGCCGTTGCGCTGGCCCTCGATAAAGCCACGGGAAATCAGTTCAGTCAGGTTGCGATAACCGACGCCACTCATCGCCAACAGGCTGATGCGGCTCAGAGCGTTATCCGGGTCTTTGTTGGACAGCCACAGATCGGCGCCGCAGATCGGCTTGATCCCGGCGCCCATCGCGTTTTTGTAGAACTTGACCAGCGAACACATGTTGTTCTGATCAGTCACCGCCACGGCGGGCATGTTCATGCCCGCCAGGGTTTTGACCAGCGGTTTGATCCGTACCAGGCCGTCGACCAGGGAGTATTCAGTGTGCAGGCGTAGATGAACGAATGAAGCCGGCATAAAGATCCTGCGTTAAGTCATGAAAACAACAAGGCCCGGATTGTACCGGGCCTTGGCTAAAACATCAGCAGCATCTGGGAGGTTGTCTGATTCAGGCCACCTCTGCGACAGCAGTCACAGGGGTGCAATCGGCCGGCGATTGCTGGCCAGCCACTCAAATCAGCGCTCCTACTTTTGTTGTTTTTTAGGCGTCGCTGAGGAGTCTTTTGGCTCCCCTACGACGGTATAGGTGATATTCGTCCGCGTAACCTCGCTTCCGTTTCGCATCAGAACCGCCCCGACTGTTACCTCCCCCGGCTGGCGCGGGTTTGCTGTCGTACTGACCGGATAGTCGGGGAAAACAGTTCCAGTCCCATAGGAGGGGCCCGTACTCGATGTATATTTAACTTGATAATCCGAGCCTTCTTCGGCAGGAATTCCAGTCACCTTCACTTTTAATGTCAAACTGTCATACATGTTGTATGTGCTGCCGTGCGGAGGTGACGCTGGCTCTATTTTTATTTCCGGATCAGGCCCCCCAATATCCAGGGTCTTAACTTCATACTCGCCCTGGCCGGAAAGATGGGGATGAGTCGAGGAAGTTGCCGTCAACCTTACCGTGTACACATGCCCCTCGGCTGGACCTCCGCTGCCAGAGACAATACAAGTTAAAGGACCTGACTCTCTAACTGTAGCGGGGTACGCCGAATCGCTTGTTGAGACGGTCCAGCTCACTGTGGCACCGGGAACGTCCCAGCCATTTTCATCAAACACCCCTGCCGCTGAAGCACGCTCAAAATCAGTGCTTATTCCTACGACTAGTGGTTCGTGGGCTCCAATAGTAACTTTGGCGGGCTCACCTGCGGTGCGGGATTTTGCGCCGGTTTTTTCTTTAGCTGTTTTCATAGCAATCTTCCTTTAAAAATCACAATGGTGAGTGGTTCGCCGCAAACAGCGATGAGACCAAGTTCGACCCGATAGGCACAGCATAATTCGCCCCCCGATCAGTTGCCTATTAGTTCAAACTCAAGCGACACCATTGACTTTTTAAGGGGTGCTCAAGAAATCATTAAACTTTCTTCCAGGCCTATAAACACTACGAAACGCTGACCTTTTGCGCACCTGTGAAGACTGACAGTTCTCTAGTTTGTTTCCTGATAATTTACGTGAGACTTATAACCAATCTGCAGGTGCGCTGGATGCGGCACGTACAAGGTAGCGCCGACGGGGAATGCTTAATCAGGTAGTGAATTCCTTGCGTGAGCAGCGACTGGTTACGTCCATTGGCTCCCCGCCAAGGACCATAGCCTTCCGCTCACGCCACGGCGATCCCGTACGAACCGTTCAGAGTAGCGCTACAAAAAATCAAGGTTATCGCGTGCGATGACGCCTTGACCGCAAGCCTGGCCTGCATAAAGACGCCCATGAGGACTGATCCGCTGATGCGAATCGACTGAAGGTTGCCGATCAACCTGCTCGATTTAAACGAAGACAGCCGTGGCCAAGCCTTCATGAGCTTCAAAAGCGAGCCGCACCGGCGCGAAGGAGCGCCGATGGATAGGCGTGGGCCCAAGACGGGCCAGGGCTTCTAGATGAACGGGGGTCGGGTAGCCTTTGTGACCGCCGATGCCGTAGCCCGGATAGATCAATTCGAAGGCGGTCATTTCCCGGTCGCGACTGACCTTGGCCAGAATCGACGCAGCAGCAATCGCTGGGACCTTGCTGTCACCCTTGACCACCGCTTCAGCGGGCATCGACAGCTGCGGGCAGCGGTTACCGTCGATCATTGCCAGCTTAGGCACAATGTGCAGGCCTTCGACGGCACGTTGCATGGCCAGCATGGTGGCGTGAAGAATATTCAACCTATCGATTTCTTCGACTTCGGCTCGGGCAATATGCCAGCTCAGCGCTTTTTCGCAGATTTCATCGAAGAGTTTTTCACGACGCGCTTCAGTGAGCTTTTTCGAGTCGTTCAACCCAAGAATCGGGCGGTTCGGGTCAAGAATGACCGCAGCTGTGACCACCGCACCACACAGCGGACCGCGCCCGACTTCGTCGACGCCCGCGACCAACGCGTGAGTCTCGGCGACCAGGCTGAAATCCAGGCCTATTTGCGTTTTCATAAGGCTCCCTGCTTCTGGCCAATCAAGGTCAAGACCGCATCGGCCGCCTGGTTTGACGCATCGCGGCGCAATACGCGATGGATTTCGTCAAACCCCCCGGTCTGCTCCCTGCCGTCGTCGATCAAAGGTAGAAGGGTCTGCGCCAAGGCCTCGGGCGTTGCATCGTCCTGCAACAACTCGGGCACCAGGAGACGCTGGGCCAGCAAGTTGGGCAAGGAAATATAAGGGCTTTTGACCATGCGCTTGAGAATCCAGTAGGTCAGCGGCGCCAAGCGATAGGCCACCACCATCGGGCGCTTGTACAGCAGCGCCTCGAGCGTCGCGGTCCCAGAGGCGATCAACACCGCATCGCAAGCCGCCAGGGCCAGGTGCGATCCACCGTCGAGCAGTGTCAGCGGCAAGTTGCGCCCCACCAGCAAGCTTTCGATCTGTGCACGACGCTGCGGGCTGGCACATGGCAACACAAAACGGATGCCGGGCTTCAAGGCCAGCAAACGCTCGGCCGCGTCGAAAAACAACGCCCCCAGACGTCCGACCTCGCCCCCCCGGCTGCCCGGCATCAATGCGACCAACGGCCCGTCGGGCAAGCCCAACTCGGCACGGGCCGCGGCTCGGTCAGCCTGCAGCGGAATAGCATCAGCCAGGGTATGCCCGACAAACCGCACCGGCACACCCTTCTCTTCATAGAATTTCGCTTCGAACGGCAACAGCGTGAGCATCAGGTCACAGCCTTCGCGGATCTTCAGCACGCGCTTCTGCCGCCACGCCCAGACGGACGGGCTGACGTAATGCACGGTCTTGATTCCGGCCTGACGCAACTTGAGTTCAATAGTCAGGGTGAAGTCCGGCGCATCGATACCGATAAAGACATCGGGCTTTTCTTCAATCAGGGTCCGGATCAATAGCTTGCGACGTGCCAGCAACTCGCGAAGACGTCCCAGGACCTCCACCAGCCCCATGACCGACAATCGCTCCATGGGGAAGTAGGAAACCAGGCCCTCGGCTTGCATCAGCGGACCGCCGACGCCAATAAACTCAACAGCGGGATGTTGAACCTTGAGGGCTCGCATCAGACCTGCGCCTAAAATGTCGCCGGAAGCTTCTCCGGCCACCAGCGCTATACGCAACTTGGCCATGATTAACGCGTGATGCCGCGAGTCGATGCCTGGATCGAATCACGGAACACCGCCACTTCCGGGAACAGCGCTGCTGGATCCGCCAACTCGTTCAGCGCCTGGTCAACCGTCAGCCCCTGACGATAGACCACCTTGTAGGCACGGCGCAGCGCGTGGATCGCGTCTTCGCTGAAACCACGCCGGCGCATCCCCTCAAAGTTCATGCTACGGGCTTCGGCTGGGTTGCCGAACACCGTGACAAACGCAGGAACATCCTTGCCGATGGCGGTGCCCATGCCGGAAAAGCTGTGGGCGCCAATATGGCAGTACTGATGAACCAGGGTAAAACCGGAGAGGATCGCCCAATCATCAACGTGTACATGGCCTGCCAACGCGGTGTTGTTGACGAGAATGCAGTGGTTGCCGATGACACTGTCGTGACCGATATGCGCGTAGGCCATCACCAGGTTGTGGTCACCCAGGGTGGTCTCTGCTCGATCCTGCACGGTACCGCGATGAATGGTCACGCCTTCACGGATGATGTTGTGATCACCGATTACCAGGCGTGTTTCTTCACCCTTGTACTTCATGTCAGGTGTGTCTTCGCCTACCGAGGAAAACTGGTAGATGCGATTGTGTTTGCCGATTCGGGTCGGACCTTTGAGGATCACGTGTGGCCCGATGACTGTTCCCTCGCCGATTTCCACACCTGCGCCGACGATCGACCATGGGCCGACCTCGACGTCGGCGGCCAGGATGGCCGTCGGATCGATGATTGCGCGAGGGTCAATCAAACTCATAGTTTGCGTTCCGCACAAATGATTTCAGCGGAGCACACAGGCTTGCCATCGACCGAGGCCTGGCATTCGAACTTCCAGATCTGGCGCTTACAGCTGATGAACTTGGCTTCAAGGATCAACTGGTCGCCAGGTGTCACCGGGTTACGGAAGCGCAGCTTGTCGGAGCCAACGAAATAGTAAAGCGTGCCGTCGGCAGGCTTCAGGTCAAGCATTTTGAAACCAAGGATACCGGCAGCCTGGGCCATCGCTTCAATGATCAGCACACCCGGCATGATTGGATGCGCGGGAAAGTGACCATTGAAGAATGGTTCGTTGATGCTGACATTCTTGTAGGCACGAATGCGCTTTTCCTCGACATTGAGTTCCACTACACGGTCCACCAGCAGGAACGGGTAACGGTGAGGCAGATATTCGCGAATCTCGTTGATGTCCATCATTTCGGGGGGAAGCCTGTAATAAAGATTGGAAGCGTGCGGACTAACGCGCGCCCCTCTAGCAAATCAAGAAGGCAGTCTAGCTGCTGCGTACACTTGATATGGAAATGGTATCAGCCATCTGATGAAACATTACTGCCAGGGGTCACGTCCCCAACACGCTTTTCCAGATGTTTCAGGCGCCGAGCCATGTCGTCGAGTTGCCTCAGACGCGCCGCGCTCTTGCGCCATTCGGCCGCAGGCTGCATCGCCGTGCCGGATGAATAGGCCCCGGATTCGGTAATCGAATGGGTGACCATGGTCATGCCGGTAATGAATACGTTGTCGCAAATCTCAATATGACCTACCAACCCGACGCCGCCTGCAAGCATGCAATGCTTGCCAATTTTGGTGCTGCCGGAGATGCCGACACACGCCGCCATGGCCGTGTGATCGCCAATCTGCACGTTGTGGGCGATCTGAATCTGGTTGTCCAGCTTCACACCATTGCCAATCACCGTGTCGGCCAAGGCTCCGCGATCCACAGCGGTATTGACACCAATTTCCACGTCATCGCCGATCAACACACCACCGATCTGGGCGATCTTCTGCCAGATGCCTTTTTCATTGGCGAAGCCGAAGCCTTCGCCGCCGATCACCGCACCCGACTGAATCACTACACGCTGCCCGATCCGTACATCGTGGTACAGGGTTACGCGTGGGGCGAGCCAGCCACCCGCGCCAATCTCACTGCGAGCCCCGATAAAGCAATGGGCGCCGATGGTCACACCGGCGCCAATACGCGCGCCACTTTCGATCACCACAAAAGCCCCGATGCTTGCCGCAGGGTCTACCTGGGCGTCATCGGCAATCACCGCCGAAGGGTGAATACCTGCTGCGGCCTTCGGCTTCGGATCGAACAGATGGGACACTCGTGCATACGCCGCGTAAGGATCAGCAACCACCAGCGCATCCCCGACAAACATCTCGGCGTCAGCGGCCTTCAGCAATAGGGCTGCGGCCTGGCTTTCGCCCAGATATTTACGATATTGGGGGTTTGCGAGGAAGCTCAACTGAGCTGGGCCAGCCTCCTGCAAAGTGGCTAGCCCAGTAATTTCTTTCTCCGGGGAGCCGCGCAAGGTGGCTCCCAGGAACTCGGCCAACTGACCGAGTTTGATAGTCGCTGTCATGGTTTACTTCAGCTGATTCATGCGCTCGATCACCTGGCGGGTGATGTCGTACTGAGGTTTCACGTCAATCACCGCGCCGCGCTCGAAGACCAGGTCAAAAGCACCTTTCTTGATGACGGCTTCCACAGCGCTGTCGAGTTTCGGCTTCAACTGCTTGAGCATTTCGCGGTCGGCTACGGCCTTGGCTTCGTTCAGCTCCCTGGATTGGAACTGATAGTCACGGGCCTTTTGCTTGAACTCAAGCTCCAGACGCTCGCGCTCGCCTTGCTTCATTTTGTCGCCACCGGCTACCAGACGATCCTGGATACCCTTGGCACTGCTTTCCAGGGTCTTGAGCCTGGTCAGTTGCGGACCAAACTTCTTCTCGGCATCCACTGCGTATTTCTTGGCCGCATCGGATTCCAGCAGGGCCATTTGATAGTTCAGAACGGCAATCTTCATTTCGGCAAACGCCGGGGTCGCTACCAGCACAGTTGCCAGGAGAACCAATTGAGTCAACTTACGCACGATGCACTCCTACAGAATCCGTTGTCGTTATCTTGGGTCAGACGCTTAGAACGTCTGGCCGAGGGAGAATTGGAAAATCTGGGTTTCAGCATTATCCGGCTTCTTGATCGGCATCGCCAAGGCGAAGCTCAATGGACCCAGTGCAGTGATCCAGGTCACGCCAACACCCACCGAACTGGCCAGATTGCTCAGGCTTACGTCGTTGCACTGGGTATTGGACTTCAAGCCGGTAGGGTTACGGATCTGCTCGCATTTGGAGTCGAACACGTTACCCACGTCCCAGAAGACCGAAGTACGCAGCGAGCGTTGATCCTTGACGAATGGCAGCGGAAACAGAATTTCTGCACCACCCTGGATCAGCACGTTACCACCAAATGGCAACGGATCATCGTCGGTATCGGCAATGGTGCCTTGGTTACCGGTCTGTTTGAAGCCGCGGCTCGGTGTGCCACGCGGGCCCAAAGTGCTGTCCTTGAAGCCACGTACCGAGTTGAAGCCACCGGCGTAGTAGTTCTCGTAGAACGGCAGGCCGTCGGTCGAACCATAACCATCACCATAGCCCAGTTCCGTGTGCAGGCGCATGGTGTAGTTATCGCTCAACGGCGTGAACAACTGGCCACGGTAGTCGAGCTTGAAGAACGACAGGTCGCTGCCTGGCGTAGTGGCTTCCAGGGTCAGGCTCTGGGAGTGCCCACGGGTCGCCAGCACACCTTTGTTCAGAGTCGACTCGGACCAGCCGGCCGACGCCTTGAAGTTCAGGAACTTGTCACCTTCACGACGGGTGAAGTCGAAGATTTCATCCACGGTGTAGACACCGGTCTTGATCTCGTCCTGCTGCGCGGTCAGGCCGAAGGTCAGGCGCGAGGTCTCACTGATCGGGTAACCGACGTTGACACCCGCACCCAGGCTATCGATCGCATAGCTGGCCACGTCGACATCAAGGTCATCGTAGTCAGTGGTGCGATAGAAAGCGTTGTAGCCCAGGCTCACGCCATCGGCAGTCCAGTAGGGGTCGACGTAGCCAAAGTTATAGCGGCTCTGGTATTCGCTGCGAGTCAGGCCGATGGAAACCTTGTTACCGGTACCCAGGAAGTTGTTCTGGGTAATCGAGCCACCGAGGATCAGGCCGGCGCTCTGCGCGAAACCAACGCTGGCGGTGATGGAGCCGGACGCCTGCTCCTCAACGGAGTAGTTCACGTCGACCTGGTCATCGACACCCGGCACAGCCGGTGTCTCGACGTTGACTTCCTTGAAGAAGCCCAGGCGCTCAAGGCGGGTCTTGGATTGGTCGATCAGGTAGGTCGAAGCCCAGCCGCCTTCCATCTGACGCATTTCACGACGCAGCACCTCGTCCTCGGACTTGGTGTTGCCACGGAAGTTGATACGGTTTACGTAGGCACGCTTGCCTGGATCGACGACAAAGGTGATGTCCACGGTGTGATCATCATCGTGCGGTGTCGGCACGCCATTGACGTTGGCGAAGGTGTAACCCTCGTTACCCAGGCGGCGAGTGATCAGTTCGGACGTGGTGGTCATCAGCTTGCGCGAGAACACTTGGTCTTTCTGTACCAGCAGCAGGGACTTGACCTGGTCTTCAGGCACTTTCAAGTCGCCGCTCAGCTTCACGTCGCGAACACGGTACTTCTCGCCTTCGTTGACGTTAACGGTGATATAGACGTGTTTCTTGTCCGGAGTGATCGACACCTGGGTCGAGGCGATATCCATGTTGATATAGCCACGGTCCAGGTAATAGGAACGCAGACGCTCCAGGTCACCGGAGAGTTTTTCCCGGGCATACTTGTCATCGTTCTTGAAGAACGACAGCCAGTTGGTGGTCTTGAGCTCGAACAGGTCGATCAGGTCTTCATCAGCGAACTTGGTGTTGCCCACCACGTTGATATGCTGGATGGCCGCCACGGTGCCTTCATTGATGTTGACCTTCAGCGCCACACGGTTGCGCGGTTGCGGCACCACTTCAGTCTCGACGGAAGCGGAATAACGACCTTGGGCAACGTATTGACGTTGCAGCTCGTTACGCACACCTTCAAGGGTGGCACGCTGGAAGATCTCGCCTTCGGCCAGACCGGATTGTTTCAGACCTTTCATCAAGTCTTCAGTGGAGATCGCCTTGTTGCCTTCGATCTCGATACTGGCGACGGACGGCCGCTCGACGACCGTGATGACCAGGACGTTGCCTTCACGCCCCAGCTGGATGTCTTGAAAGAAACCGGTTTTGAACAGCGCACGAGTGGATTCCACCAGGCGACGGTCGTCAGCCTGTTCCCCAACGTTCAACGGCAAGGCACCAAAGACGCTACCTGCGGAAACCCGCTGGAGGCCGTTGACGCGAATATCGGAGATGGTGAAGGACTCGGCGTGAACTTCGGCGATCATCAATACGGTGAGAACCGCAGTTAGCAGCAGACGTTTCATGAAGTCCTTTCTTATTCCAACTGGCAATAAACAAACTGCCGCAAAATGCGGCAGATTCGCAATTCAGCGAAGCGTTACAGACGTCCCAGATCGTTGACCAGGGCTAACAACATGACCCCGACCACCAAACTGATACCGATCTGTATCCCCCAACCCTGCACCCGATCCGACAGGGGGCGACCACGCACCCACTCGACCAGATAAAACAACAGATGCCCCCCATCCAATACCGGAATGGGCAACAAATTCAGAACCCCGAGGCTAATACTCAGATAAGCCAGGAAATTCAGGAAATCAGCAACGCCCGACTGGGCAGAAGCGCCCGCCACTTTAGCAATGGTTATCGGTCCACTCAAGTTTTTTACCGAGAGCTCGCCGAACAACATTTTCTTCAGTGAATCGAGGGTCAGCAGACTCATGGTCCAAGTGCGTCGCGCGCCCTCGCCAATCGCAGCCAGAGGCCCGAAACTGACCTCGCGCACCATCGATGGCGGCCAATCGACACCTTTTACTCCAGCCCCAAGGTAGCCGCCGGCCCCCTTGACTTCGCCGCGCACCGCCAGCGTCACCGGGACGTCGATTTGAGCACCGTCGCGCTCAACTTTCAGCACAATTTTGGTATCCGGACGTACACGAACCAGATCGACTACCTGCTGCCAGTCATTGAGTGACTGACCATCAAGCGCCAGCAACCGATCGCCGGCTTTCAGCCCTGCGGCCTGCGCCGGCCCCTCCGGATCCAGCTCGGCCAGGATCGGCGGCAACGCTGGACGCCATGGCCGGATACCCAGGGACTTGATCGGATCAGGCTCATCGGCGCCCTTGAGCCAATCATTCAAGACCAGTTCCCGCGGGGTTTCGGCAGTGGAGTCCTGCTCGCGCACCATTAAGTTCACGGTGCCGCTTTCACCCAGGCGGCGGACCAGCTGTAAATTGACCGCGCTCCAACCGGTGGTTGGCTCACCATCAATGGCAACAATTTCCTGCCCGGCTACCAGGCCGCCCCTGGCCGCAATACTGCCAGCCTCGACCGCACCGATGACCGGCCGTACCTGCTGGCTGCCGAGCATCGCCAGGGCCCAGAAAAACACCATGGCCAGTAGAAAGTTTGCGATGGGGCCGGCGGCCACAATGGCGATACGCTGGCGAACGGACTTGCGGTTGAACGATTGCTCCAACTGATCAGCCGGCACTTCGCCTTCGCGCTCGTCGAGCATCTTGACGTAGCCACCCAGGGGAATGGCAGCAATCACGAACTCGGTGCCATGGCGATCATGCCACCGCACCAGCGGCATGCCAAAACCAACGGAAAAACGCAGGACCTTGACGCCACAACGGCGCGCGACCCAAAAATGGCCGAATTCATGGAAAGTGACCAGCACACCCAGAGCAACCAGGGTGCCGACAATCATGTAGAGCGCACTCATCTAATTTCTCCGCATTCCAATCCAGTGCCTACAGGCTAACGTGCGTGGCGCTTCAACCATTGTTCAGCCAAGCCCCGGGCCTTTGCATCGGCCTCGAATACAGCACCTAAATCATTCACTGCGACCACCGGCTCGAGATTCAGGACGTCGTCGATGATACTCGCGATTTGCGGAAAACGAATCCGCCGTTCAAGAAACGCTGCCACCGCGACTTCATTGGCCGCGTTAAGCATCGCCGGCGCACTGCTGCCCACCTCCGCAGCTTCACGCGCCAAACGCAGGCACGGGAAACGCTGCTCGTCAGGTGCTTCGAAATCCAGACGCGCAATGGCAAACAAATCCAGCGGCGCGACACCGGAGTCAATGCGCTCGGGCCATGCCAAGGCATTGGCAATCGGCGTGCGCATATCCGGATTGCCCAATTGGGCCAGGACGGAACCGTCCACATAATCGACAAGGGAATGAATCACACTTTGTGGATGAATCACTACCTCGACCTGTTCAGGCCGCGCATCAAACAACCAGCACGCCTCGATCAGCTCCAGCCCCTTGTTCATCATACTGGCCGAATCCACCGAAATCTTGCGCCCCATCGACCAGTTGGGATGGGCACACGCCTGATCAGGAGAAACATGCTCCAACTCGGCCAGCGGCGTTTGTCGGAACGGGCCACCAGAGGCGGTCAGCAAGATACGACGTACACCCACCTGACTCAAGCCACGGGCAAAATCCCCAGGCATGCATTGGAAGATTGCATTGTGCTCGCTGTCCAGCGGCAACAACACGGCACCGCTTTTGCGTACCGCCTGCATAAAGAGCGTCCCGGACATGACCAGGGCTTCTTTATTCGCCAACAAAATTTTCTTCCCGGCATCGACAGCCGCCAGGGTCGGACGCAAGCCTGCTGCACCGACAATGGCGGCAACCACTGTGTCGACAGCCGGATCGGCGGATACCTGACACAAGCCTTGCTCGCCCACCAACACTTGGGTCGACAGTCCGGCAGCCCGCAGATCATCCTGCAGACCTCGCGCCGCGACAGTATCCGGCACCACCGCAAACTGCGGCAGATGACGAACACACAAGGCCAGCAATTCGCTCAAGCGACTGAAACCGGTCAACGCAAACACCTGGTAGCGCTCGGGATGACGGGCAATCACATCCAGCGTACTCAGCCCGATCGAGCCGGTAGCACCCAGCACAGTGACCTGCTGCAGCCGGCTCACGAAGCCGCCATCCACAACAATACGGCAAACACCGGGATCGCTGCCGTCAGGCTATCGATACGGTCCAGCACGCCGCCATGCCCCGGCAGCAGATTACTGCTGTCCTTGATCCCGGCCTGGCGCTTGAACATGCTTTCGGTCAAGTCCCCGACCACCGAGATCAACACCACCACAGCAGTCCCCACCAGCGCCAGAAGCATCTGCTTGACACTCCAGTCACGCACCAAACCCACCACAGCGGTAATCACCAGGGTCAGCGCCAGTCCGCCATACACCCCTTCCCAGCTCTTCCCAGGACTGACGGCAGGCGCCAGCTTGCGCTTGCCGAACGCTCGACCGGAGAAGTACGCGCCGATGTCCGCGCCCCAGACCAGCACCATCACCGCCATGATCAGCCAGTTGCCCAACGCCATATGCTTGATGTAAACCAGGCCTTGCCAGGCTGGCAACAGAATCAACAGACCAATCACCAGCTTGCAGGCAACGCTAGACCAATGACCACTGGTACGCGGGTAGGTCAGCACCAGGAATGTCGCCAGCGCCCACCAGAGTACGGCAGCCCCCAACACCCAAGGCGCCACGTACGGCAGGATGTACATCAGAAACAGCAGCAGCGCCACGCCAGCGGCATACACCACGCGAGGCAGCTGCGCAGTGAAACCGGCCAGCCGCGCCCATTCCCAGGCGCCCAGGCTCACGACCACACCAATGAACAGCGCGAAACCGGAACCTTCCAGCAGAAAAAAACCGCACAGGGCGATCGGCAGCAGGATCAGTGCCGTGATGATTCGTTGTTTAAGCATTAAACCCGGGCCCCAGCTTCGATCTGCTCGCTCGTTTTACCGAAGCGACGCTGACGGGAAGCAAAATCGGCCAGCGCGCGGCGCATGGCATCGTGTTTGAAGTCCGGCCAGAACAGGTCGGAAAAGTACAATTCGGTATAGGCCAACTGCCACAACAGGAAGTTGCTGATGCGGTGTTCGCCACCGGTACGGATGCACAAGTCCGGCAACGGCAGATCGCCGGTCACCAGGCAGGTTTGCAACAGTTCAGGCGTGATGTCTTCCGCTTGCAAGTGGCCGGCCTGTACTTCACGGGCCAGACGCTGCGCGGCCTGGGCAATATCCCACTGGCCGCCATAGTTGGCTGCGATTTGCAGTACAAAGCGATTGCTGCCGGCGGTGATCGCCTCGGCCTCACGCATGGCCGTTTGCAGCTCCGGACGGAACCGCGAGCGGTCGCCGATGATGCGCAGAGTGATGTTGTTGTCGTTCAGGCGCTTGGCCTCACGACGCAAGGCCTTGAAGAACAGATCCATCAAGGCACTGACTTCCTCGGCTGGCCGCTGCCAGTTTTCACTGGAGAAGGCAAACAAGGTCAATACTTCGACCTTGGCCTCGGCACACACCTCGATAACCGCCCTTACCGCATCGACACCCGCCTTATGCCCGGCGACACCCGGCATAAAGCGTTTTTTCGCCCAGCGATTATTCCCGTCCATGATGATCGCGACATGGCGCGGCACCGCGACGGGTACAGTCTGCTTGGTCTTTTCCATGAAAGCGCCCTGACCCTTATACGGCCATCAGGTCCTTTTCTTTATCTTCGGTGGCCTTGGTGATCTGGACCTCGGAATCCTTGGTCAGCTTGTCGATATCGGCGACGGCGCGGCGCTCTTCGTCTTCGCTGATTTCCTTGTCCTTGACCAGTTTCTTCAGCTCGCCCAGGGCATCGCGACGAATGTTGCGCACTGCGACACGGGCGTCTTCGGCGGCACTGCGCGCCTGCTTGGTGAAGCCCTTGCGGGTTTCTTCGGTCAGGGCAGGCATGGAGATCAGCAACAACTCGCCGAGGTTAGTCGGGTTGAGGTTCAAGCCGGCGCTCTGGATCGCCTTGTCGACTGCCGCGAGCATGTTGCGCTCGAAGGCCACCACTTGCAGGGTGCGGGAATCCTTTACGGTAACGTTGGCAACACTGCTCAACGGAGTGTCCGCGCCGTAATACGGCACCATCACGCTGCCGAGGATGCTCGGGTGCGCCTTGCCGGTACGAATCTGGCCGAACGCATGGCTCAGAGACTCCAGGGATTTGTGCATACGCGCTTGGGCGTCTTTCTTGATTTCGGTGATCATTGTTGGCCTTCCTCGATCAGAGTCCCTTCCGCGCCGCCGTGTACGATATTCAGCAAGGCGCCGGGCTTGTTCATGTTAAATACGCGCAGCGGCATCTTATGGTCGCGGCACAGACAGATAGCCGTCAGGTCCATCACGCCCAGCTTGCGATCCAGCACTTCATCATAAGTCAGATGATCGAACTTCTCGGCATGCGGGTCTTTGAATGGATCTGCGGTGTAGACACCATCCACCTTAGTGGCCTTGAGCACCACGTCCGCATCGATCTCGATCGCACGCAAACAAGCTGCCGAGTCAGTGGTGAAGAACGGGTTGCCGGTGCCGGCGGCAAAGATCACCACCTCTTTGGCGTTCAGGTGGCGCATGGCTTTGCGACGATCATAATGATCAGTCACGCCAACCATGGAGATGGCCGACATCACGATAGCCGAGATATTGGCACGCTCCAGGGCATCGCGCATGGCCAGGGCGTTCATTACAGTGGCCAGCATGCCCATGTGGTCGCCGGTAACCCGATCCATGCCAGCCGCACTGAGCGCAGCGCCGCGGAACAGGTTGCCGCCACCGATCACCAGCCCGACCTGGACGCCGATGCCCACCAGTTGGCCGACTTCCAGCGCCATGCGGTCGAGTACCTTGGGATCGATCCCGAACTCTTCCGAGCCCATCAGGGCCTCGCCGCTAAGCTTGAGTAGAATGCGTTTATAGCGAGCCTGATAACCACTGCCCTGCTGAGCCATTGCGAATCTCTCCTGCGGCGTATTTTTAAAAAATCTTGGCGAGCCGTTTACGGCTTGCGTTCACTCTAGCTGGACGCTGCTACAGCGCCATCGGAACACGACTTTGTAAGCCAGTTCCGAAGGGAAACCAAATAAATTGGTCATCCCATTTGAAAAGAGGCCGCGCGCGTAAGCGGGCAGCCTCTTTCGGGCGACAGTTGAAAACTGTCTTATTGCTTGGCGGCAGCCAGCTGGGCAGCAACTTCTTCAGCGAAGTTGTCGACCGGCTTCTCGATGCCTTCGCCTACTTTGAAGTAGGTGAAGGAAACGATTTCAGCACCGGCTTTCTTGGCCAGTTCGCCAACCTTGATTTCAGGGTTCTTGACGAACGCCTGCTCAACCAGGCTCGCTTCAGCCAGGAACTTGCTGATACGGCCCTTGATCATGTTTTCAACGATGTTTTCCGGCTTGCCGGCGATCTTGTCAGCGTTGAGGCTCAGGAACACGGCTTTCTCGCGCTCGATTGCATCAGCGGAGACTTCCGATGGCAGCAGGAATTCAGGGTTGCTGGCCGCCACGTGCATAGCGATGTCCTTGGCCAGCTCAACGTTGCCGCCCTTCAGGACAACGGCAACACCGATCTTGTTGCCGTGCAGGTAACCACCAACCACATCACCTTCAACACGTACCAGGCGACGGATGTTGACGTTTTCGCCAACCTTGCCGACCAGTACCAGGCGATCAGCTTCTTGAGCTTCGATCAACGGCTCAACGGTAGTCAACTTGTCGTCAAATGCTTTTTTGACGCTGGCAGCAACGAATGCTTTGAAGTCGTCTTGCAGGGCCAGGAAGTCGGTCTGCGAGTTCACTTCCAGCAGAACGGCGGCTTTACCGTCTTCAACCAGAGCGATAGCACCTTCAGCAGCTACGTTGCCGGCTTTCTTGGCAGCCTTGATGGCGCCCGAAGCACGCATGTCATCAATGGCTTTTTCGATGTCGCCGCCAGCCTTGGTCAAGGCCTTTTTGCAATCCATCATGCCTTCGCCAGTACGCTCACGCAGTTCTTTGACCAACGCTGCAGTAATCTCTGCCATTTCAAAATCCTCTTGGATAGGTTTTCAACCATTCCACCCGAGCAAACGGGCGATCAATTCTTCCCGAATCACCCTTGTAGGCCGCTGCACGTTACAGATGATGGTGCCGCACAGCCAACAAATGGTTTTCGAGGTGGCAAAAAGGGGGCCAAGCCCCCTTTTTGCTTACTGAGTCAACGCCAGGGCGTCAATTACTCAGCGGCGGCTACCGGAGCTTCTTCAACGAACTGCTCGGTACCACCAGCAACGTGGTTGCGGCCACGGATAACAGCGTCAGCCATCGAACCCATGTACAACTGGATGGCGCGGATTGCGTCATCGTTGCCTGGGATGATGTAGTCAACGCCTTCCGGGCTGCTGTTGGTATCGACTACGCCGATAACCGGGATGCCCAGCTTGTTGGCTTCGGTGATCGCGATGCGCTCGTGATCAACGTCGATAACGAACAGTGCGTCTGGCAGACCGCCCATGTCCTTGATACCACCCAGGGAGCGGTCCAGCTTCTCAAGATCGCGGGAGCGCATCAGCGCTTCTTTCTTGGTCAGCTTGGCGAAAGTACCGTCTTCGGCTTGCACTTCAAGGTCACGCAGACGCTTGATGGAAGCACGGATGGTCTTGAAGTTGGTGAGCATGCCGCCCAACCAGCGGTGATCGACGTACGGCGAACCGCAACGTGCTGCTTCTTCAGCAACGATCTTGCCAGCGGAACGCTTGGTGCCGACGAACAGAATCTTGTTTTTGCCCTGGGCCAGACGCTCTACGAAAGTCAGTGCTTCGTTGAACATTGGCAGGGTTTTTTCAAGGTTGATAATGTGGATCTTGTTACGCGCACCGAAAATGTACTTACCCATTTTCGGGTTCCAGTAACGGGTCTGGTGACCGAAGTGCACACCGGCCTTCAGCATATCGCGCATATTGACTTGGGACATGATAGTTCCTTGATAAGTCGGGTTTGGCCTCCACGTATCCCAATGACCAACCAGCGGCTTCAAAGCCTCCGGCACCCAGGTCATCGTGTCGACACGTGTGTGGATTTAAGCTCTGCGGGGCATCCCCGGAAAGCGGCGCATTTTATACCACAAGAAGCACGAAAACGAAACACGCAATCGCATCTGCTCACCAGCACTGTCATCCAAGCTGTTGAATCCGGTAAAAATACCCACACTTATAGACGCTAGCAGATCGGGCTGCTGTGGCGAGCGGGCTTGCCCCGCGTTGGACTGCGCAGCAGTCCCAGTAAGCCGAATGCGGTGTATCAGATACTTCGTAGCGGCTGGCTTTAGGGCTGCTTCGCAGCCCAGCGCGGGGCAAGCCCGCTCGCCACAGGGGAATTCGTCAGTTTCTGAGAGTTGTGTAGAGCTTATAGACAGAAGCGATCGCCAGACGCTCATGGTTTGCCCGCCGCGTCTGTTAGAATCGCATTTTTTTGGGCGCGTGCACATTTTGCACCTTTTTGTTGCTCGCCCGTAAACCGTATTGATTTCAGCGCGTCGCGCTAGAGAGAGCCTGTATGACCGTTACCCTTAAAACCGCCGAAGACATCGCCGGCATGCGCGTTGCCGGCAAACTGGCCGCCGAAGTGCTGGAAATGATTGCCGGACACGTCAAGCCAGGCGTCACGACTGAAGAACTGGACCGCATCTGCCACGATTATATCGTCGACGTGCAAAAGGCTATCCCCGCCCCGCTGAATTACAAGGGCTTCCCCAAGTCGATCTGTACCTCGATCAACCACGTGGTGTGCCACGGCATTCCGGGTGACAAACCACTGAAGGACGGCGACACCCTGAACATCGACGTCACCGTCATCAAGGACGGCTACCACGGCGACACCAGCCGCATGTTCCACGTCGGTACAGTTCCGGTCTGGGCCGAGCGTCTGTCCCAGGTCACCCAGGAATGCATGTACAAGGCGATTGAACTGGTCAAGCCCGGCTGCCGCCTTGGTGACATCGGCGAAGTCATCCAGAAACACGCCGAAAAGAACGGTTTTTCGGTGGTCCGCGAGTTCTGCGGCCATGGCATCGGCAAAGTATTCCACGAAGAACCGCAGATCCTGCACTACGGTCGCGCGGGTACCGGCATGGAACTCAAGGCTGGCATGACGTTCACCATCGAACCGATGATCAATCAGGGCAAGGCCGATACCAAGGTGCTGGGCGACGGCTGGACCGCCATCACCAAGGATCGCAAGCTCTCCGCGCAGTGGGAACACACCCTGTTGGTCACCGAGACAGGTTACGAGATCTTCACCCTGCGCGCCGACGACACGATTCCCCGCGTTTCGGCCTGATGCTTGCAGCGCGCTTTCCAGCCAGCCCTGTTGTGATCTCCAGATAGATAGAAAGGAAAGCCGATCGATGCCCCAGGTGGATCCCGAACTCTTCGACCGAGGCCAGTTCCAGGCCGAACTCGCACTGAAGGCCAGCCCCATCGCCGCCTTCAAGAAGGCCATCCGCCAGGCCCGCGAAGTGCTGGATGCGCGCTTTCGCAGCGGCCGGGACATTCGCCGACTGATTGAGGATCGCGCCTGGTTCGTCGATAACATCCTGCAAAAGGCCTGGGAACAGTTCACTTGGTGCGAAGACGCCGATATTGCCCTGGTGGCGGTCGGCGGCTACGGCCGGGGCGAACTGCATCCCTACTCCGACATTGACCTGCTGATCCTGCTGGACAGCGCTGATCATGAGATATTTCGCGACTCCATAGAGCGCTTTCTGACGCTGTTGTGGGATATCGGCCTGGAAGTTGGCCAGAGCGTGCGCTCGGTGGATGAATGCGCCGAAGAAGCCCGCGCTGACCTGACGGTGGTCACCAACCTGATGGAAAGCCGCACCATCTGCGGTCCGGAACGCCTGCGCCAACGCATGCTGGAAGTCACCAGCACCGCGCATATGTGGCCGAGTAAGAATTTCTTCCTCGCCAAGCGCGCCGAACAGAAAGCACGGCACCACAAGTACAACGACACTGAATACAACCTTGAGCCCAACGTCAAAGGTTCGCCTGGCGGGCTGCGGGATATCCAGACCATCCTGTGGGTCGCGCGGCGCCAATATGGCACGCTGAATCTGCGCGCCCTCGCGGGTGAAGGGTTCCTGGTGGAAAGCGAAAACGCGCTGCTCGCCTCCTCCCAGGAGTTTTTGTGGAAGGTGCGCTATGCCCTGCACATGCTGGCCGGTCGCGCCGAGGATCGTCTGCTGTTCGATCACCAGCGCGCCATCGCCGTCCTCCTCGGATTCGAGGGCGAAGACGCGAAGACCAGCATTGAAAGCTTCATGCAGCAGTATTACCGGGTGGTGATGAGCATCGCCCAGCTCAGCGACCTGATCATCCAGCACTTCGAAGAAGTGATCCTGGCCCCGGACGACGAAGCACCGCCACGCCCCATCAACGCGCGTTTCCAGCTGCACGACGGCTATATCGAGGCGCGCCACGATAACGTGTTCACGCGCACCCCCTTCGCCATGCTGGAAATCTTCGTGCTGATGGCCCAGCAACCGGAAATCAAGGGCGTGCGGGCCGATACCATTCGCTTGTTGCGGGAAAACCGCCACCTGATTGACGACGAATTTCGTACCGACATCCGCAATACCAGCCTGTTTATCGAGCTGTTCAAGTGCAAGATCGGCATCCATCGCAACCTGCGTCGCATGAACCGCTACGGCATCCTTGGACGCTACCTGCCGGAGTTCGGCTTTATCGTCGGGCAAATGCAGCACGACCTGTTCCATATCTACACGGTCGACGCCCACACCCTGAACCTGATCAAACACTTGCGCAAAGTGCAGTACACCCAGGTATCAGAGAAATTCCCGCTGGCAAGCAAACTGATGGCCAAGCTGCCCAAGCCCGAGTTGATCTACCTGGCCGGGCTGTACCACGACATCGGCAAGGGTCGCCATGGCGATCATTCGGAAATCGGTGCGGTGGACGCCGAAGCGTTCTGCCAACGTCATCAGTTGCCACTCTGGGACAGCCGCCTGATCGTCTGGCTGGTGCAAAACCACCTGGTGATGTCCACCACGGCCCAGCGCAAGGACTTGTCCGACCCGCAAGTGATCCATGACTTCGCGCAGATCGTGGAAAACGAAACCCGCCTCGATTATCTGTACGTGCTGACCGTCTCCGACATCAACGCCACCAACCCGACGCTGTGGAACTCCTGGCGCGCCAGCTTGTTGCGTCAACTCTACACCGAGACCAAACGCGCGCTGCGCCGCGGCCTGGAGAATCCGGTCGACCGCGAAGAGCAGATCCGGCGCACCCAAAGCGCGGCGCTGGATATCCTGGTACGCGGCGGCAACGACCCCGACGATGTCGAGCAGCTCTGGTCGCAACTGGGCGATGACTACTTCCTGCGCCACACCGCAGGCGACGTGGCCTGGCATACCGATGCGATCCTCCAGCAACCGGCCGATGGCGGCTCGTTGGTGCTGATCAAGGAAACCACCCAGCGCGAATTCGAGGGCGGGACCCAAATCTTCATCTATGCCCCGGACCAACATGACTTTTTCGCGGTCACCGTGGCGGCGATGGACCAGCTCAACCTGAACATTCACGACGCCCGCGTCATTACCTCCAGCAGCCAGTTCACCCTCGATACCTATATCGTGCTGGACACCGAAGGCGAATCCATCGGTGACAACCCGGAGCGGGTGAAAAAGATCCGTGAAGGCCTCACCGAAGCCCTGCGCAACCCTGACGACTATCCGACCATCATCCAGCGCCGGGTACCGCGCCAACTCAAGCACTTTGCCTTCGCGCCCCAGGTCACCATTCACAACGATGCCCAGCGTCCGGTCACGGTGCTGGAACTCAGCGCACCGGACCGTCCAGGCCTGTTGGCGCGAATCGGCACGATCTTCCTGGAGTTCGACCTGTCGCTGCAGAACGCCAAGATTGCAACCCTCGGCGAGCGCGTCGAAGACGTGTTTTTCATTACCGATGCAGACAACCAGCCGCTTTCCGACCCTGAACTGTGCCGCCGCCTGCAGGACGAAATTGTCCAGCAATTAAGCGTGAACCAGGAGCCAGCGGGCGGTTCAATGCGACTGTCCATATGAACCTGTAGCCTCCCTTGTGGGAGCGGGCTTGCTCGCTCCCACATTTAGTTCTGCTGCGCCAGGCAGACTGCATGCTTACAACCGAATTGAACGAGACTTGCGATGAACAACGCCCTGAACCAGCTGCAGCCCTACCCGTTCGAGAAATTGCGCGCCCTGCTGGGCAGCGTCACACCCAACCCGGACAAGCGACCGATTGCGCTGTCCATTGGCGAACCCAAGCACAGGTCTCCGGACTTCGTCGCCCAGGCCCTGGCCGAGAATCTGCAGCAGATGGCGGTGTATCCGACCACGCTGGGCATTCCCGCCTTACGCGAGGCCATTGGCCATTGGTGCGAACGGCGTTTCAACGTGCCCCAGGGCTGGCTGGACCCGGCGCGTCATATCCTGCCGGTCAACGGCACCCGTGAAGCGCTGTTTGCCTTCACCCAGACCGTGGTCAACCGTGGCGATGATGCGCTGGTGATCAGCCCGAACCCGTTCTACCAGATCTACGAAGGCGCAGCGTTTCTCGCCGGGGCCACGCCGCACTACCTGCCCTGCCTGGACGAAAACGGCTTCAACCCAGATTTCACTGCCGTCTCGCCGGACATCTGGAAACGCTGCCAGATTCTGTTCCTGTGCTCCCCGGGCAACCCGACCGGCGCGCTGATTCCCGTCGATACCCTGAAAAAACTGATCGCCCTGGCCGACGAACATGACTTCGTGATCGCTGCCGATGAGTGTTACAGCGAGCTGTACTTCGACGAACAGACCCCGCCGCCGGGCTTGCTCAGCGCCTGCGTCGAACTGGGGCGCAAAGATTTCAAGCGTTGCGTGGTGTTCCACAGTCTGTCCAAACGCTCCAACCTGCCAGGCCTGCGCTCCGGTTTCGTGGCCGGTGATGCCGAGATTCTGAAGGCGTTCCTGCTGTATCGCACCTACCACGGTTGCGCGATGCCGGTACAAACCCAACTGGCAAGTATCGCCGCCTGGCAAGACGAGGCACACGTACGGGCCAACCGTGATCTGTACCGGGAAAAGTTCGACGCCGTGCTGGCGATTCTCAAACCGGTGCTGGATGTGCAAAACCCCGACGGCGGCTTCTATCTGTGGCCGAACGTAAAAGGTGACGACGCCGCGTTCTGCCGCGAGCTGTTCGCGCAAGAACACGTGACCGTGGTACCCGGCTCGTACTTGTCGCGAGAAGTCGACGGCTTCAACCCCGGCGCTGGCCGCGTGCGCCTGGCACTGGTTGCGCCGCTGGCCGAATGTGTGGAAGCGGCCGAGCGGATTCGCGATTTCATCCAGCGTCGCCGGTAAGTGCGTCAGGGGTCACTTCAGGTGACCCAGATTCGCTTCACTCATATCCAGGTCCGCCAATACCTCACGCAATACGTCATCGCCGATCTGGCGCTGACGGCTGAGGTTGTACAGTTCAAGGCGCTGCGCGCGCAGGGCCTTGAGGCGCAACTTGCGCTCCAGTTGATCCATCTGCAATGCCAACGCCTGCGCTTCGGCGGAATCATTGAACACCTCCAGTTGATGGCGATATTCAGCCATGAGCCGCGCCTTGAGTTCGGTCGCCAGCGCGGCCTGCGCGGCCTCTTGGGGCGCGGCATCCGCCGGATCCTCGATCTCGAGGGCATGAATCGCCGCTTCCGCGGTTTTCCTCCAGGCATCGCGCACTTCAGCATGGCGCTTGTCGTCCGGACTTTTTTCGATCCCGCGCAGCAACAGCGGCAAGGCGATACAGGCGGCCACCAGTGATAACAGAATCACTCCGGCGGCGATGAAGATCAGCAGGTCCCGCTCCGGGAACGCTGCGCCGGGCGCCATCAGCAATGGCACCGACATCACACCCGCCAGGGTCACCGCCCCGCGCACGCCACCGACGGTCAACAACCAGCAGGAGCGCGCCGTCGGCACCAGGGTCAGTTGGCTTTTTCCGCGCAGGCGCCGCAACAGGCCCGACAGGCGCCAAATGCTTTGCACCCAGATAAAACGCAGGACCAGCAACACCAGGAAGATCGCGATCACCTCCAGGCAGCGGTAAAACAAGGAGGGCCACAACGTCACTTCATGGCTGGTCACAGCCTTGACGATGTCCGGCAGTTGCAAGCCGAGCAGCAAGAAAATCAGGCCATTAAAGGCAAATTCCAACAATGACCAGACACTGCGATTAAGCAAGCGCGTGCTGGTCTGGCGCGGCAGCAGGTCCAGCCAGCTTTGCATCATCCCCGCCGCCACCGCGGACAAAATGCCCGAAGCGCCGAGACGCTCAGCCAGGACATAAGCGGCGAAAGGCAGCAGCAGCATGAACACCACGTGAGTCGCCGGGTCATCCCAGCCCCGGGCGATCATCCACGCCCGCAGGCGCCCCACCAACCAGCTCAACCCCACGCCAATGGCCAAACCGCCGACCGCCACCAGCACAAAGACCAGGCTGGCATCGGCCAGGGAAAATACGCCGGTCAATGCCGCCGCGAGGGCGAACTTGAAGGTCACCAGGCCCGTGGCATCATTCATCAAGGCTTCGCCCTGGAGCATATGCATCAAGGGTGTGGGCAAGCGGTTCTGGGAAATCGCCGACACCGCCACCGCATCCGTCGGCGACAACACGGCCGCCAGGGCGAACGCCACCGGCAACGGAATACTCGGCAGCAACCAGTGAATGAAATAACCGGCCCCCACCACAGTGAACAACACCAGGCCCACCGCCAGGGTCAGGATCGGCCCGCGCAAGCGCCAGAAAGCGCGCTTGGGCATGCGCCAACCGTCCGAGAACAGCAACGGCGGCAGAAACAGAAACAGAAACAATTCAGGATCCAGCGCCACATGCAGCCCCAGGGTAGGCCAGGCCAGCAAGGCGCCGGCGGCAATCTGCAGCAACGGCAGCGGCAGCGGAATAACACGCCCGACCAGGCGCGACATGCTGACCAGCATCAGCAGGATAAGAACGGTGTAGGCAGTTTGCATAACGCAGGATTCCCAGACAATCGACTTGCAACGACACATATCAGGCAACAATTTGCCGTCGTAGTGCCATATTAGCCGCCTATGCTGCTGGCTGGCTTTTGCACATAAGTCGCACGCACCTGAACCAAAGGGCTGACGAGCGGCGCCGAATCCTTCCGGTCGTGGCATAATCCGGGGTCTTTCGTTTCCAGCAGCGCTTTCCAGTCGCCCAAAGGGGGGCAATTCCTTGACCGTTTCAAGCAAACCATTGCGCCTTTTCGGCATCAAAGCGTGCGACACCATGAAAAAGGCGCGCACCTGGCTCGAAGAGCATAGCGTCAACTATGAGTTTCATGACTACAAAACGGCCGGTATCAACCGCGAACACTTGACCCAATGGTGCGACGAGCACGGTTGGCAGGTGGTTTTGAACCGTGCGGGCACCACCTTTCGCAAACTCGAAGACGAACGCAAAGCCGATCTCGATCAGTCGAAAGCCATTGAATTGATGCTCGCACAACCCTCGATGATCAAGCGCCCAGTGCTTGATCTCGGTGACAGAACCCTGATTGGCTTCAAGCCAGATAGTTATTCGGCGGCCCTCAAGTAGGCCAGCCCATTTCATTTTTAGAGGTAACAGCATGTCCAATTCCCTGTTCAGCCTGGGCTTCGGCGTCGGCACTCAGAACCGCCAAGGTGCTTGGCTGGAAGTGTTTTACGCGCAACCGCTGCTCAATCCGGCGCCTGAAATCGTTGCCGCCATCGCGCCGATCCTCGGTTACAGCGAAGGTAACCAGGCAATCACGTTTACCGTCACCCAGGCCCTGCAAATGGCTGACGCGCTCAAAGGCGTCGATGCCACGCAGGCCGCCCTGCTGAGCCGCCTGGCTGAAAGCCATACCCCGCTGGTCGCCACGCTGCTGGCCGAAGACGCCGCGCTGACCTCCACGCCCGAGGCCTACCTCAAACTGCACCTGCTGTCCCACCGCCTGGTCAAACCCCACGGCCTGAGCCTGGCCGGTGTGTTCCCGCAGTTGCCAAACGTGGCCTGGACCAGCCAGGGCGCGATCGACATCGGTGAACTGGCCGAACGCCAACTGGAAGCGCGTCTGCGTGGCGACCTGCTGGAAGTGTTCTCGGTGGATAAATTCCCGAAAATGACCGACTACGTCGTACCGGCCGGCGTGCGTATCGCTGATGCCGCACGCTTGCGACTGGGTGCCTACGTGGGCGAAGGCACTACCGTGATGCACGAAGGTTTCGTCAACTTCAACGCCGGTACCGAAGGCCCGGGCATGATCGAAGGTCGTGTATCGGCCGGTGTGTTCGTCGGCAAGGGTTCGGACCTCGGCGGCGGCTGCTCCACCATGGGTACCCTGTCGGGCGGCGGCAACATCGTGATCAAGGTCGGCGAAGGCTGCCTGATCGGTGCCAACGCCGGTATCGGCATTCCGCTGGGCGACCGCAACACCGTGGAATCGGGCCTGTACGTGACCGCAGGGACCAAAGTGGCGTTGCTCGATGAGCAGAACCAACTGGTCAAGGTGGTCAAGGCCCGTGAATTGGCGGGTCAACCGGACCTGCTGTTCCGCCGCAACTCCGAGACCGGTGCAGTGGAGTGCAAAACCCACAAATCGGCCATCGAACTGAACGCAGCGCTGCACGCTCACAACTAAGCAGCGACTCGATGCCCCTAGCGAGCCGCGCCTTCACCGGGCGGCTCGCTTATACGAGTCTTGATCACCATGCTTGTGCCCTCTCCCTGGCGCGCCGACTTTCCGGCCATTGCCACCCTGCAGCGGCAGGACCAGACCTATCTGGATAACGCCGCGACCACGCAAAAACCTCAAGCCCTGCTGGACGCCATCAGCCATTACTACGCCAATGGCGCCGCCAACGTGCACCGTGCCCAGCATTTGCCGGGGGCTCATGCGACCCAGGCCTTTGAGGACAGTCGCAGCAAAGTGGCGCAGTGGCTCAACGTCGGTGACAGCGGGCACATCATCTTCACCCATGGCGCGACATCCGCGCTGAACCTCCTGGCCTACGGCCTCGAGCACTTATTCAACCCGGGCGACGAGATTGTCATCAGCGCCCTGGAACATCACGCCAACCTGCTGCCCTGGCAACAATTGGCCAAACGCCGCGAGCTTAAACTGGTGGTGCTGCCACTCGATCCCCTCGGTGTCATCGATCTTGAAGTCACTGCCCGACTGATCGGCCCACGCACTCGTGTGCTGGCCGTCAGCCAATTGTCCAACGTGCTCGGCGTCTGGCAGCCGCTGTCGCCCTTGCTCGCGATGGCCAAGGCCCACGGGGCCCTGACGGTGGTTGATGGCGCTCAAGGGATCGTTCATGGTCGGCATGATATACACGCGCTGGGCTGCGACTTTTATGTGTTCTCCAGCCATAAACTCTATGGCCCGGACGGCGTTGGCGTGCTGTATGGCAGCGCCGAATCCCTGCACCATGTGCGCCATTGGCAATTTGGCGGCGAGATGGTGCAACAGGCTGATTATCAAAGCGCCAGCTTTCGCCCGGCACCCTTGGGTTTCGAGGCCGGCACACCGCCGATTGCCGGAGTGATTGGCCTGGGCGCCACGCTGGATTACCTGAGTTCACTGGACCAGGCGACGGTAGACGCCCACGAAGCGGCGCTGCACGACTATCTGTTGCGGGGCTTGCAGTCACGCAACGGTGTGCGCCTGCTGGGTTCACCGCAAGTGGCGCTGGCCAGCTTCGTGGTGGACGGCGTGCACAACGCCGACCTCGCCCACCTGCTGACCGAGCAGGGTATTGCCGTACGCGCCGGCCATCACTGCGCGATGCCCTTGCTGAAAAACCTGCAGCTTTCGGGCGCGATCCGGGTTTCGCTGGCGCTGTACAACGACTCGGATGATCTGGAGCGGTTTTTTGAAGCGCTGGATCAGGCACTGGATATGCTGCGATGAGTTTGCCAACTGATGCAGTGACGGCGCTGCAGGCTTTTCAGGCCATAGGCGGTTGGGAGCAACGTGCCCGCTTGCTGATGCAATGGGGTGAGCGCCTGTCGGCATTGCCCGAGGCGGACAAGGTCGACGCCAATCTGGTACAGGGTTGCGAAAGTCTGGTGTGGCTGGTCGGACATTTACAGGACGGGCATTGGCAATTTGCCGCCAGCAGCGAGGCGCGGCTGATCCGCGGGCTGGTGGCGTTGCTGCTGGCGCGGGTCAACGGTTTGTCAGCCGCCGAGCTGCAAACCGTCGACTTGCCCGATTGGTTTGCACAACTGGGGTTGTCGCGCCAGTTGTCACCATCGCGCAGCAACGGCCTGAATGCGGTCCTGCAGCGCATGCGCGAATTAAGCTGCACACAACACTAAATGGGGAGCGGTGTAAGGACCTGAAGTTTAAGCAGGTTTGACCCGCTCCGAAGGCCTGCGCACCCCCGCCACAATCTTGTCCACCGCCTTGGTCGCCGCCACCATGCCGAAGGTCGCGGTGACCATCATCACCGCGCCAAACCCGCCGGCGCAATCCAGCTTCACACCGTCGCCGACGAAACTCTTCTGCAAGCAGATGCTGCCATCGGGCTTGGGGTAACGCAGTTGCTCGGTGGAAAACACGCAAGGCACGCTGTAATGCCGGGTCACGGTACGCGAAAAGCCATAATCGCGACGCAGGGTGGAGCGCACTTTTGACGCCAGCGGGTCGTTGAAGGTGCGGTTCAGATCACACACCTGAATCAACGTCGGATCAATCTGCCCGCCTGCGCCGCCCGTGGTGATGATCTGGATCTTGCGCCGCTTGCACCAGGCAATCAGCGCCGCCTTGGCGTTGACGCTGTCGATGCAGTCGATCACGCAATCAATCTCAGGGGTGATGTACTCGGCCATGGTCTCGCGGGTGACGAAATCCGCCACCGCGTGCACCTTGCAGTCCGGATTGATCCCACGCAGTCGCTCGGCCATCACCTCGACCTTGGGCTTGCCGACGGTGCTGTCCAGGGCGTGCAATTGGCGATTGCTGTTACTGACACAGACATCGTCCAGATCGAACAGCGAAATTTCGCCGACCCCACACCGGGCCATGGCTTCCGCCGCCCAGGAACCGACGCCACCCACGCCGACGATAGCCACATGAGCCGCTTTCAAGCGCTCCAGGCCTTCAATGCCATATAACCGGGCGACGCCAGCAAACCGCGGATCTTCTGTACTCATGACCATTACCCCAAAAACCGGCGCGCATTATGGACTACAAGAGCGACAAGTTCGAAGCTTGCAGCTACAAGTAAAGAACTTAGGTGTAGTTTCGCAGCCCAATGTCCGGTTTTTCCCGGCTTGCTGTACGGTCATGGAAAGGCCAGTGTAGGATGCGCGCCGTCCGGCGTAGGCCGACACTTCTTATCGTTCCACACCCTTTGGAACCCGAAATAGCTATGTCTTCGCGTAAATTTGGTCTCAACCTGGTGGTGGTGCTGGCGATTGCCGCGCTGTTCACCGGTTTCTGGGCGCTCATCAATCGCCCGGTCACTACTCCCAACTGGCCCCAGCAAATCTCCGGTTTCTCCTACTCGCCCTTCCAACAGGGCCAGTATCCACAGAAAAGCCAATACCCGACCGACGCACAAATGCACCGGGACCTGGAGATCATCAGTCATCTGACGGACAGCATTCGCACCTACTCGGTCGACGGTCCGCTGGGCGACATTCCCAAGCTGGCGGAAGAGTTCGGCTTGCGTGTCACGCTGGGAATCTGGATCAGCCCGGACCTTGAGCGCAATGAACGCGAAATCCAGCGCGCCATCGAAATCGCCAATACCTCGCGCAGCGTGGTGCGTGTGGTGGTCGGCAACGAAGCCCTGTTTCGTGAAGAAATCACCCCCGAAGCACTGATTGTCTTGCTGGACCGTGTACGTGCGGCGGTCAAAGTGCCGGTGACCACCTCCGAGCAGTGGCATATCTGGGAACACAACCCGCAGCTGGGCAAGCACGTCGACTTGATCGCCGCGCACGTTCTGCCGTATTGGGAACATATCCCGGTGGGCCAGGCCGGGCAGTTCGTCCTCGACCGCGCCAAGGATCTGAAGAAGACGTTCCCGAAAAAACCGCTGCTGCTGTCGGAAGTCGGCTGGCCGAGCAACGGACGGATGCGTGGCGGCTCGGACGCGTCCCCGGCCGATCAGGCGATCTACCTGCGGACGCTGGTAAACGAGCTGAACCGTGAAGGCTACAACTACTTTGTGATCGAAGCCTTCGATCAGCCCTGGAAAGCCAGTGACGAGGGTTCGGTAGGCGCCTACTGGGGCGTGTTCAACGCCGCGCGCCAGCAGAAATTCAACTTCGAAGGGCCGGTCGTGGCCATTCCCCAGTGGCGGGTGCTGGCCATCGGTTCAGTGGTGCTGGCGCTGTTATCGCTGACCCTGCTGATGATCGACGGCTCGGCCCTGCGCCAGCGTGGGCGGACCTTCCTGACATTTATCGCGTTTCTCTGCGGGTCGGTACTGGTCTGGATCGGTTACGACTACAGCCAGCAATACAGCACCTGGTTCAGCCTGACCGTGGGTTTCCTGTTGGCGCTCGGTGCCCTGGGCGTCTTTATTGTGCTGCTGACCGAAGCCCATGAACTGGCGGAAGCGGTCTGGACTCACAAGCGTCGGCGTGAATTCCTGCCGGTGGAAGGGGATTCGAACTACCGGCCGAAAGTCTCCATCCATGTGCCGTGCTACAACGAGCCGCCGGAGATGGTCAAACAGACCCTCGACGCCCTGGCAGCCCTCGACTATCCGGACTACGAAGTCCTGATCATCGACAACAACACCAAGGACCCGGCCGTCTGGGAGCCGGTGCGTGACTACTGCACCACGTTGGGCGAGCGCTTCAAGTTCTTCCACGTCTCGCCCCTGGCCGGTTTCAAGGGTGGCGCGCTGAACTACCTGTTGCCGCATACCGCCAAGGATGCCGAAGTGATTGCGGTAATCGACTCGGATTACTGTGTATCCAAGAACTGGCTCAAGCACATGGTGCCGCACTTCGCCGATCCGAAGATTGCCGTGGTGCAATCGCCCCAGGATTATCGCGACCAGCACGAAAGCACCTTCAAAAAACTCTGTTATGCGGAATACAAAGGCTTTTTCCACATCGGCATGGTCACCCGCAACGACCGTGACGCCATCATTCAGCACGGCACCATGACCATGACCCGCCGCTCGGTGCTGGAAGAACTGGGCTGGGCCGATTGGTGCATCTGCGAGGATGCCGAGTTGGGCTTGCGGGTATTCGAGAAAGGCCTGTCGGCGGCGTATTACCACGACAGCTACGGCAAGGGCTTGATGCCCGATACCTTTATCGACTTCAAGAAACAGCGTTTCCGCTGGGCCTACGGGGCGATTCAGATCATCAAGCGCCATACCGCCAGCCTGCTGCGCGGCAAGGGCACTGAACTGACCCGTGGCCAGCGTTACCACTTCCTGGCGGGTTGGCTGCCGTGGGTGGCCGATGGCATGAACATCTTCTTCACGGTCGGTGCATTGCTGTGGTCGGCGGCGATGATCATCGTGCCGACGCGGGTCGACCCGCCGCTGCTGATCTTTGCGATCCCGCCATTGGCGCTGTTCTTCTTCAAGGTCGGCAAGATCATCTTCCTCTACCGTCGCGCGGTGGGCGTGAACCTCAAGGATGCGTTCTGCGCCGCCTTGGCTGGCCTCGCGTTGTCCCACACCATCGCGAAGGCGGTGTTGTACGGTTTCTTCACCACCAGCATCCCGTTCTTTCGCACACCGAAAAACGCCGATAACCACGGTTTTTGGGTGGCGATTTCCGAAGCCCGGGAAGAGATGTTCATTATGCTGCTGTTGTGGGGCGCGGCGCTGGGGATTTACCTGGTGCAAGGCCTGCCAAGCAATGACATGCGCTTCTGGGTGGTGATGCTGCTGGTGCAATCGCTGCCGTATGTGGCGGCGCTGATCATGGCGTTCCTGTCCTCGCTGCCCAAACCTGCAGTGCTCGAGCCGAAGCCGGCCCCGACGGCGTAAAATCTTGCGCAATCCACTAAACGGCGGCCTCAGGTCGCCGTTTTGCTATAAGATAACGGCCGTTTTGTGTGCTTTACGCCCATCACCGTAGGAGCGAGCTTGCTCGCGAAGATCGTCAACGATTATGCGAGCATCCTGAATGAACGCGACGCTCTTGCGTTTTTCGCGAGCAAGCTCGCTCCTACAGTTAGAACTGTTGCCGCCTCGATTTCCGGAGTTTCCCCATGACGGCCCATGCCGACCTTTCGCCGACCCTCCAACTCGCCATCGACCTGATCCGCCGCCCGTCGGTGACGCCGATCGATGCCGATTGCCAGAAGCTGATGATGCAGCGCCTGGGCGACGCCGGCTTCAAGCTTGAGCCGATGCGCATCGAAGAGGTAGACAACTTCTGGGCCACCCACGGCAAACACGCAGGCCCGGTCCTGTGTTTCGCCGGCCACACCGATGTGGTCCCGACCGGTCCGGTACAGGCCTGGCAGAACGATCCATTCGATGCGTTGATCGACGAACACGGCATGCTCTGCGGCCGTGGCGCGGCGGACATGAAAGGCAGCCTGGCCGCGATGCTGGTGGCTTCAGAACGCTTCGTGAAAGATTACCCGGACCACAAAGGCTCGGTGGCCTTCCTGATCACCAGCGACGAGGAAGGTCCAGCGCACCATGGCACCAAGGCGGTGATCGAACGTCTGGCGGCGCGCAAGGAACGGCTGGACTGGTGCATCGTCGGCGAACCATCGAGCACCAGCCTGGTGGGCGATGTGGTGAAAAACGGGCGTCGTGGTTCCCTCGGCGCCACCTTGAGCGTGCGCGGCGTGCAAGGTCATGTGGCTTATCCGCACCTGGCGAAAAACCCGATTCACCTGGCCGCCCCGGCGCTGGCCGAGCTGGCCGCCGAGCATTGGGACGATGGCAACGCCTTCTTCCCGCCGACCAGTTTCCAGATTTCCAATCTCAACTCCGGCACCGGCGCCACCAACGTGATCCCCGGTGAGCTGACGGCGGTATTCAACTTCCGCTTCTCCACCGAGTCCAGCGTCGAAGGCCTGCAGCAGCGGGTCGCGGCGATTCTCGACAAACACGGCCTGGACTGGCACGTGGAGTGGGCGTTGTCGGGCCTGCCGTTCCTCACCGAACCGGGCGCGTTGCTGGATGCGGTATCAGCCAGCATCAAGGCGATCACCGGGCGCGAGACCCAGGCATCCACCAGCGGCGGCACCTCCGACGGACGTTTCATCGCTACCCTCGGCACCCAGGTGGTTGAGTTGGGGCCGGTCAACGCGACCATCCACCAGGTCAACGAGCGCATCCTCGCCAGCGACCTCGATGTGCTGACCGAAATCTATTACCAGACCCTGATCAAGTTGCTCGCCTGATGCTCGCCTGTCCCCTTTGCAGTGCGCCGCTGAACGCAGTGGAGAATGGCGTGGCCTGCCCGGCCGGGCACCGTTTCGACCGGGCGCGCCAGGGTTATCTGAACCTGTTGCCGGTGCAGCACAAGAACAGCCGCGACCCGGGCGATAACCTGGCCATGGTGCAAGCGCGTCGCGACTTCCTCAACGCCGGGCACTACGCGCCAGTGGCCAGGCGCCTGGCGGAACTGGCCGCTGAACGCGCACCCCAACGTTGGCTGGACATCGGTTGCGGCGAGGGTTACTACACCGCGCAAATCGCCGATGCCCTGCCCCGCGCCGATGGCTATGCCCTGGATATTTCCCGGGAAGCGGTCAAGCGCGCCTGCAAACGCAACCCGGCGCTGACCTGGTTGATCGCCAGCATGGCCCGTGTGCCATTGGCCGATGCGAGCTGCCAGTTTCTTGCCAGCGTATTCAGCCCGCTGGACTGGCAGGAAGCCAAGCGCCTGCTCAGCCCCGGAGGAGGCTTGATGAAGGTCGGGCCGACCAGCGGCCACCTGATGGAACTGCGCGAGCGCCTGTACGACGAAGTGCGTGAGTACACTGACGACAAACACCTGGCCCTGGTGCCGGACGGCATGAGCCTGCAACACAGCGAAATCCTCGAGTTCACCCTCAGCCTGGCCGATCCCAAGGACCGCGCCAACCTGCTGGCGATGACGCCCCACGGCTGGCGCGCCAGTGCTGAACGGCGGACCGAGGTCATCGAGCATGCCCAACCGCTGCGGGTCACCGTGTCGATGCGCTACGATTATTTCGTGCTTCAATAACCTCTTTTCGAGCCTCAGGGCTCCACCGGAATATCCATGCGCCAACCTGATATCGAGATTTACCTCAAAGACGCCGACGTCGACTACAAGGCCATCGCCGCCTGGCTGGGCGCCGCGCTGGGTCCTTGCACCGACTGGGTGCAGAAAGGCCAGACCTACAAATGCAAGGCGGGCGACGTGCCGGTCACCTGGCTGCCCAAAGCCGTCGGCAAATGGAACAGCCTGTTCCTGGAAAGTGACCGGACCCCGTGGGACGACGACATCGCCTGCGCCCGCGCAGCCTTTGCCGCGCTGAACGTTGAAGTGCGTTGCGCGCCGGGCAGCTGGGTCGAGGCAGAAGGTGAAGAAAACGCCGACACCTGGATTCGTATCAGCGAAGACGGTGAAGAGCAGATCACCTGGAAAACCGCCTGACCCAACACCGTCAGTGTGGGAGCGGGGTTGCTCGCGATAGCATCACCCAGGTGTGACTGATACACCGAGGTGCCTGCATCGCGAGCAAGTCGAACCGTCGCACCGCCGCTCCCACATTGATAAAACGGTGCGGCTGTCTACAGGCCCACTACATCCTCGGCCTGCAAGCCCTTCTCGCCGCTCACCACAGCGTACTCCACCTGCTGGCCCTCGACCAAAGAGCGATGCCCTTCACCACGAATGGCGCGGTAGTGCACAAATACATCCTTGCCGTCTTCCCGCTGGATAAAGCCATAACCCTTGGCGTCGTTGAACCACTTCACATTGCCGGTCTCGCGCGTTGTCATCGGTTTACTCCCACTTGCATTTTATTGTTGAGTCAGTGCAATTGAACTGCCGAGTATATGACAGGCTCAAAAACCTTCAACTCAAGTTTACTTCGGCGCTTTTTTGCCGATTTTCGATGAATACGGCACACTACCCACCCGAGCGCCCGCTCGGTTTTTTCCACCTGAAGCAGCACGCCTATGACCCGCTCCCCGTTCCGCCGTCTGGTGTTTGGCACCTTGCGCCGACTGTTGTACCTCTGGGTTCGCTCCGAGACGATCAACCAATCGTCCCTTACCCTGAATCTCGACCGCAGCCGGCCGGTGTTTTACGTTCTGCAATCGCCTTCCCTGACTGAATTGGCCGTGGTCGACACCGAATGCACCAAGGCCGGCTTGCCACGCCCGGTGCTGCCCGTTTCGGTTGGTCCGTTGCTGGAGCCCGCGGCGTTCTTTTACCTCACGCCCGACCCGGATTGGCTTGGTCGCCAGGACAAGCGCGGCGCGCCGCCAACCCTGACGCGGCTGGTCAACGCCTTGACCGACCGCGTCGAAGAGAATGCACAAATCATTCCGGTCAGCGTGTTCTGGGGCCAGTCGCCCGCCAGCGAATCGAGCCCCTGGAAGCTGCTGTTCGCCGATAGCTGGGCGGTCACCGGGCGTCTGCGTCGACTGCTGAGCATCCTGATCCTGGGGCGCAAGACCCGCGTGCAATTCTCCGCGCCAATCAACCTGCGCGAATTGATCGAGCACAATAAAGGCCACGAACGCACCGTACGCATGGCCCAACGCATCCTGCGGGTTCACTTTCGCAACCTGAAAACCGCGGTGATCGGCCCCGACCTGTCTCACCGACGCAACCTGGTGAAGGGCCTGGTGAATATGCCATTGGTGCGTCAGGCGATCCTCGACGAAGCCGAACGGGAAAATATCGCCCCGGAAAAAGCCAAGGCCCAGGCCCTGCGTTACGGCAACGAAATTGCCTCGGACTACACCTACACCGCGATCCGTTTCCTGGAAGTGGTGCTGAGCTGGTTCTGGAACAAGATCTACGACGGGATCAAGGTCAACAACATCGAAGGTGTGCAAAAGGTCGCCCAGGGTTACGAGGTGATCTACGTGCCCTGCCATCGCAGCCATATCGACTACCTGTTGCTCTCCTATCTGCTGTTCAAGAACGGCCTGACCCCGCCGCACATCGCCGCCGGGATCAACCTCAACATGCCGCTGATCGGCAGCCTGCTGCGCCGTGGCGGGGCATTTTTCATGCGGCGCACATTCAAGGGCAATCCGCTGTACACCTCGGTGTTCAACGAATACCTGCACACCTTGTTTACCAAGGGCTTCCCGGTGGAGTATTTCGTCGAAGGTGGGCGCTCGCGCACCGGGCGCATGCTGCAACCGAAAACCGGAATGCTGGCGATCACCCTGCGCAGCTTCCTGCGTTCCTCGCGCATGCCTATCGTGTTCGTGCCGGTGTACATCGGCTATGAGCGCGTCCTCGAAGGCCGTACCTACCTTGGCGAGTTGCGGGGCGCGAGCAAAAAGAAGGAGTCGATCTTCGACATCTTCAAAGTCATCGGCGCGCTCAAGCAGCGCTTTGGTCAGGTCGCGGTCAACTTCGGCGAACCGATCAAGTTGGCGCAGTTCCTGGATCAGGAGCAACCGGACTGGCGCACCCAGGAGCTGGGGCCCAACTACAAGCCGGCCTGGCTCAACGAAACCACCAACCGCCTCGGCGAGCAGGTGGCGCGCCACTTGAACGAAGCGGCGGCCATCAACCCGGTCAACCTGGTGGCCCTGGCGTTGCTGTCGACCACGCGCCTGGCGCTGGATGAACAGGCCATGGCGCGCCAACTTGAACTGTACCTGACGCTGTTGCGTCGCGTGCCCTACTCGCCCCATACCACGTTGCCCGAGGGTGACGGCTTGGCGCTGATCAAACACGTCAAGGACATGAACCTGCTGTCGGAGCAGAGCGACGCGTTGGGCAAGATTCTGTACCTGGACGAGCAGAACGCCGTCCTGATGACCTACTACCGCAACAACGTGCTGCATATCTTCGCCCTGCCGGCGCTGTTGGCCAGTTTCTTCCAAAGCACCTCGCGCATGAGCCGCGAGCAGATTCTGCGCTACACCCACGCGCTCTACCCGTACCTGCAATCGGAGCTGTTTATCCGCTGGTCGCTGGAAGAGCTGGACAACGTCATCGACCAATGGCTGGAGGCCTTTGTCGAACAAGGTCTGCTGCGCTTCGAAAAAAACCTGTTCCTGCGCCCGGCACCAAGTTCGCGCCACTTCGTGTTGCTGACCCTGCTGTCCAAGAGCATCGCCCAGACCCTGCAGCGTTTCTATATGGCCATCTCGCTGCTACTCAACAGCGGCCAGAACAGCATCAGCGCCGAGGAACTGGAAGACCTGTGTACGATCATGGCCCAGCGCCTGTCGATCTTGCATGGCCTCAACGCACCGGAGTTTTTTGACAAGAGCCTTTTCCGACATTTTATTCAGACGTTGCTGGAACAAGATGTGTTGCGGCGTGATGAAGCCGGCAAATTGAGTTATCACGACTTGCTCGGCGAACTGGCCGAAGGCGCTGCCAAGCGTGTGTTGCCGGCTGATATTCGCCTGTCGATTCGCCAAGTAGCCCTGCACCGCGTTGATGGCGCGGCCGAACAACCGGGCCCGGCTGAAGAAACCCACTAGATTGAACCTGGCGCCAGGCTATTTCTGGCGCCGTTGACAAGGAGCTGCACCATGAAAAAAATCATTCTCCTGGGCCTGACTGCCCTGCTCGGAGCTTGCCAATCCATGCAACCTGCCCCTAAAGCCAGCCTTGATGGCGAAGTGTTCTATCTGCAACGCATCGCGCTGCCGCCGACCGCCACCCTAAGCGTCAGCTTGCAGGACGTGTCCCTGGCGGACGCTCCCGCCGTGACCCTGGCCGAGCAGAAAGGCCCGATCAAAGGCCAGGTGCCATTGCCGTTTCACCTGAGCTACGACCCAGCCCAGGTCAAGCCTGGCCATACCTATTCGGTCAGCGCGCGCATCGAGCTGGATGGCAAACTCATGTTTATCACCACCGAGCGCCATGCCGTGCAGTTGAACGGCCAGGATCAACAACCGCTGCGCCTGCGCGTTGACGCTGTCGCCCGCTGAACCCTTCAAATCCCTGTTTCACCCACCTGAGGAAGCGTCCATGCTCCGTAACTCTCTTCGCCTCACCGCGCTCTGCGCCGGCCTGCTGCTTGGCGCCAACGCCATGGCCCTATCCCTTGGCGACCTGTCCCAAGGCGACGCCACCGGCGGCCTCAAAGACGCACTGACCCAAGGCGCACAGATTGCCGTCAAGCAACTGGGGACACCCGGTGGTTTCAGCAATAACCCGCAGGTAAAAATCGAACTGCCGGGCAAGCTGGGCAAAGTTGCCGGCAAAATGAAAATGCTCGGCATGGGCGATCAGGTCACGCAGCTCGAAAACAGCATGAACCAGGCCGCGGAATCGGCCGTGACCCAAGCCCAGCCAATCCTCGTGAACGCGGTCAAAAACATGAGCGTGACGGATGCCAAAGGTATCCTCAGCGGCGGTCAGGACTCGGCGACCCAGTATTTGAACAAGAGCAGCCGTGAGCAGATTCGCGCCAAATTCCTGCCTATCGTCAAGGCCTCCACCGACAAGATCGGCCTGGCCCAGCAGTACAACGGTTTCGCAGGGCAAGCAGCGGCCCTGGGCGTGGTCGACAAGAACAGCGCCAACATCGAAAGCTACGTGACCGAGAAAGCCCTGGATGGCCTGTTCGAGATGATTGCCAAGCAGGAAGAAAGCATTCGCCAGAACCCGGCGGCGGCCGCGACCAGTCTGGCGAAGAAGGTCTTCGGGGCGCTGTAGGCGTGCACTAGCACCTCGTACAACGCGGCTGAAATCAGGGTAATGCCGCTCAGCTAAGTAAAGTCGCGTGCCGAACACCGCCCCGTGGTAGTGGGCTTGTCCTGTGGCGAGGGGGTTTATCCCCCGTTGGGCTGCGCAGCAGCCCCAAAAAGGCCTCCCCCCGTTCGTCCAGTCAAACCGGGATGGCAGGTTTGAGGGCTGCTGCGCAGCCCAACGGGGGATAAACCCCCTCGCCACAGGGCAAGCCTTCTCTCTGGCTACACCACGTCTTTCTTGACCTTGAACCACGCCGCATACAACGCCGGCAGGAACAGCAACGTCAACGCTGTCGCCACAATCAAGCCGCCCATGATCGCCACGGCCATCGGCCCGAAGAACACACTGCGCGACAATGGAATCATTGCCAGCACCGCCGCGAGGGCTGTCAGCACAATCGGGCGAAAGCGACGCACGGTGGCTTCGATAATCGCCTGCCACGGCGCCAGTCCGGCCTTGATGTCCTGCTCGATCTGATCCACCAGGATCACCGAGTTACGCATGATCATCCCCGACAGCGCGATGGTCCCCAGCATGGCGACAAAGCCGAAAGGCTGGCGGAATATCAGGAGAAACAGGGTCACTCCGATCAAGCCCAATGGCGCTGTCAGGAACACCATGATCGTGCGCGAGAAACTGCGCAGTTGCAGCGTCAACAAGGTCAGCACGACCACGATAAACAGCGGCACGCCGGCCTTGACCGAGTTCTGCCCGCGCGCGGAATCCTCGACCGTGCCGCCCACTTCCAGCAAGTAGCCATCCGGCAGTTCGGCGCGTACATCTTCCAATGTCGGCAGGATCTGCTGCACCAGCGTCGCCGGTTGTTCCTTACCGTAGATATCGGCGCGCACGGTCACGGTCGGCAGGCGATTGCGGTGCCAGATGATGCCTTCCTCAAAGCCGTATTCGAGGGTCGCAATTTGTGACAACGCAATACTTTTTCCGTTATCCGTCGGCACCGCCAGGCTCGGCAGCAGCGACAGTTCGGTGCGCTCATGCACGGTGCCGCGCAGGAGGATTTCGATCAACTCGTTGTCCTCCCGGTATTGGCTGACGCTGGAGCCGGTCAAAGAGCTCTGGAGGAATGTCGACAGGTTGGCGGTGCTCACGCCCAAGGCCCGTGCACGGTCCTGATCGATATTGAGGTAAACAATCTTGCTGGGCTCTTCCCAATCCAGGTGCACGTTGACCACATGGGCATTTTCCCGAACCCTGGCCGCGACTTTACGTGCCAGCGCCCGCACCTCTTCGATGTGTTCGCCGGTGACCCGGAACTGTACCGGATAGCCTACGGGTGGACCGTTTTCCAGGCGCGTGACCCGTGAACGCAGCGCCGGGAATTGCTCGTTGAGGGTTTCGATCAGCCAGGTGCGCAGGCTTTCACGTTCCTCGATGGTCTTGGCCAACACCACAACCTGGGCAAAGCTGGCCGCGGGTAATTGCTGGTCAAGCGGCAGGTAGAAGCGCGGCGATCCGGTGCCGACGTAGGCCACGTAGTTATCGATACCCGCGTGGTCCTTGAGCAGCGCCTCAAAACGCTTGACCTGCTCGGCGGTGTTACTCAAAGACGCACCTTCGGCCAGTTTCAGGTCGACCATCAATTCCAGCCGCCCGGAGGCCGGGAAGAATTGCTGCGGGACAAAACGGAACAGCGCCACCGAGCCGATAAACAACAGCAGGGTCAGCACGATCACTGTCTTGCGTCGGCGTACGCACCACTCCACCCAACGTCTTACCCGCTGATAAAACGGCGTGCCGTAAGGATCCGGTCCGTCCGTACCGTGCTTGGCCGCATGCAGCTTCGCCAGGTCCGGCAGCAGTTTTTCTCCCAGGTACGGCACAAACACCACGGCGGCGACCCAGGAGGCCAGCAACGCAATGGTCACCACCTGAAAGATCGAGCGGGTGTATTCGCCAGTGCTCGATTGCGCGGTGGCAATCGGCAAAAAACCGGCCGCCGTGATCAGCGTGCCGGTGAGCATCGGAAACGCGGTGCTGGTCCAGGCGAAACTCGCGGCTTTGAGCCGGTCGTAACCCTGCTCCATTTTGATCGCCATCATTTCCACGGCGATGATCGCGTCGTCCACCAACAAGCCCAGGGCCAGCACCAACGCGCCCAGGGAGATTTTGTGCAGACCAATGCCCAGGTAGTACATGGAGGCAAAGGTCATCGCCAGCACCAGCGGAATCGCCAGCGCCACCACCATGCCCGTACGCACGCCGAGGGAGAAAAAGCTCACCAGCAAGACAATCGCCAGCGCCTCGGCCAGCACCTGAACGAACTCACCGACACTGGTCTTCACCGCCGCCGGTTGATCGGACACCTTGCGCAGTTCCATGCCCGCCGGAAGATTGTTCTGCAAGCGAGCGAATTCGCTTTCTAGGGCCTTGCCCAATACCAGAATGTCACCGCCATCGCGCATCGCCACGGCCAGACCGATCGCGTCGTCGCCCATGAAGCGCATGCGCGGCGCCGGTGGGTCGTTGAACCCGCGATGAACCTCGGCTACATCACCAATGCGAAAGGTGCGCTCAGCCACCCGGATCGGGAAATTGCGGATCTCTTCCACCGTCTTGAAATTACCCGATACCCGCAGTTGCACACGCTCGCTCGGGGTTTCAAAAAAACCGGCGGTGGAAACCGCGTTCTGCTCCTGAAGCGCCTGCTGCACGGCCGCCAGCGGCAAGCCAAGGGTGGCGAGCTTGACGTTGGACAGTTCGATCCAGATTTTCTCGTCCTGCACGCCCAGCAGCTCGACCTTGCCCACGTCCGGCACCCGTTGCAGTTGAATCTGGATGCGGTCGGCGTAGTCCTTGAGCACGGCGTAGTCGAAACCCTCGCCGGTCAGCGCGTAGATATTGCCGAAGGTGGTGCCGAATTCATCGTTGAAAAACGGCCCCTGGATATCCGGCGGCAAGGTCTGGCGAATGTCGCTGATTTTCTTGCGGACCTGGTACCACAACTCTGGGATCTGTGCGGAATGCATCGAATCCCGCGCCATGAAGGTGACCTGGGATTCACCGGGGCGAGAGAAAGACACGATGCGATCGTACTCGCCGGTTTCCATCAGTTTCTTTTCAATGCGCTCGGTCACCTGGCGCGAGACTTCCTGGGCCGTGGCGCCTGGCCAGTTGGTCTTGATCACCATGGCCTTGAACGTAAACGGAGGATCTTCGCTTTGTCCCAGCTTGGTGTAGGACAAGGTACCGACAACCGCCAGCAACAGCATCAGGAACAGTACGATCTGGCGATTACGCAACGCCCATTCGGAAAGATTGAAACCCATCGGGGACTACTCCTTGTTGGCCGCCAAATTGACTACCCGATTGGAACGATCTACCGGGCGCACCTGCTGGCCCTCATGGAGCACATGAACACCCGCGGCCACCACCCAGTCGGAAGGATTCAGACCCTCCAGTACCGGGACGCTTTTTTCCGCAAAGGCACCGATTCGCACAGGTATGCGCTTAAGGGTGTTATCGGGCTTGACCAACCAGACGTAGGATTCGCCGTTCTGCGCACTGAGCGCGGAAAGCGGCACCGACAGCGCCATAACGCCTTCGGTCTGAATGAATACACGGGCGCTCTGCCCCAGTTCTGCCGGGACTTCGCCGGCACTGAAGGCGACACGTGCGGCGAAGGTGCGTGACTTGGGATCAGCCGCCGGGGACAGTTCGCGAATCCGCCCCTCGAAGCGTTTATCCGGCTGGCTCCACAGTTCGACGGAAACGGGCTGGCCGATCTCGAAACGACCGAACGTCTGCTCGGGAAGGCTGATCAGCACCTCGCGCTCACCATCGGTGGCCAGGGTGAAGACAGTCTGCCCGGCAGCAACCACTTGGCCGACTTCCACGGCACGCTTGGCCACCACCCCATCCCGCGGCGCACGTAACACCGCATAACCGGCCTGGTTACTCGCCACATCAAATTCGGCCTTGATCTGTTTGAGCCGCGCCAGGCCTGAACGGTACAGGTTTTCGGAATTATCGTACTGGGAGCGACTGACCATCTGACGGTCCATCAGGGTCTTGTAGCGATCACGTTCGGCACGCACCAGGCTCAAGTTGGCCTCGGCAGCCGCGACCTGGGCCCGGGTCGCTTCCAGTTGCAGGCGCACATCCTGAGGATCGAGCTCCGCCAGCGGCTGGTTAGCCTTGACCCGCTCGCCCTCCTCCACCAGCCGCCGGATGACCTTGCCGCCAATGCGAAAGGCCAGGTCCGGCTCATAGCGGGCGTGCACCTCACCGGGATAACTCTCCATCGCCTGCGCCGAAGGCTCTGGATGCACCACCATGGCCGGGCGCACCGTGGCGCGGGCCGTTTCTTCCTGGCCACACGCAGTCAGCAGGAAAAGCAGGCAGGCAGGCAAAGCGAGGTGCAGGAAAGTGCTGCGCATGCTGAAGGACCTTTCGCTAATGAAGCTAGAAATAATTATACTGAGCAGTATGTTATTAATACCAAACTCACCAGTCCAGTATTAAACTTAAAATGTCCGACAATCCTGTAAACACCAATAGCCCCGGGCGCCCCAAGGACATGGCAAAACGCCAGGCAATCCTCGACGCGGCGCAAACCCTGTTCTTGAGCAACGGGTATGCAAGCACCAGCATGGATGCCGTGGCCCTTGAGGCCGGCGTGTCAAAACTGACCGTCTACAGCCACTTCACCGACAAGGAAACCCTGTTCACCGCAGCCGTGGTGGCCAAATGCGAAGAACAATTGCCGGTGATGTATTTCGAGCTACCTGAAGGCGTATCGGTCGAGCAAGTGCTGCTGAACATCGCCCGCGGTTTTCATCAACTGATCAACAGCGATGAGTCGGTGAACCTGCACCGTCTGATGATGACGTCGGGCAGTCAGGACTCGAAGTTGTCGCAGACGTTCTTCGAGGCCGGTCCCATGCGTATGTTGCAGGGTATGGAGCGCTTGCTGAGCAAGATCGACCAAAGCGGCGCATTGCACATCGAAAAACCGCGGATCGCGGCCGAGCACTTTTTTTGTCTGCTCAAGGGCACGGCCAATTTCTGCTTGCTGTATGGCTGCGGCGAACGGCTGAGCGATGCCGCCGCCGAAGAGCATGTGCGGGAAGTGGTGGGACTGTTTATGCGGGCGTATAGGGTTGAGGCAGTTGCAAGCCATTAGCTACAAGCGACAAGAAGGGTTCGCTTGTAGCTTGTAGCTCAACTCTTGAGTGCCTTTTTAGGATAAATGTCATAGCGGCTGGATTTACCGTCCAGCGCGTGGCTCGGCTTCGGCCCTTCAATACAGGGTGCCTTGCGCGGACGCTTGACCACCACCCGGTGACTGGCCAATTCCAGCGCCGCCGCCAGCAAGGCGGGAGCATCCGGATCATCGCCCACCAGCGGTCGGAACAAACGCATCTCCTTCTTCACCAGCGCGGTTTTCTCACGATGAGGAAACATCGGGTCGAGATAGATCACTTGGGGCGCTTCGCCCTGCCAGTTGCGCATCACCTCGATGGAGTTGCCTTTGAGCAAGGTCATGCGCGCCACAATCGGTGCCACCTCAAAGTCATCGGCCCCACGCGCCAGGCCATCTTCCAGCAAGGCAGCAATCAACGGCTGACGCTCGATCAGGCTCATCTCGCAGCCCAGGCTGGCCAGCACGAACGCATCTTTGCCCAGTCCCGCCGTGGCATCCAGCACCCGTGGCCGCACGCCTTGGGCCACGCCTACCGCCTTGGCAATCATCTGCCCACTGCCACCGCCATACAGCCTGCGATGCGCCGCACCGCCCTCGACAAAATCCACCCGAACCGGGCCAGGGGCGTCAGGCCCCAGTTGTTGCAGTTGCAGGCCATGTTCACCCACCTGCAGGGAAAAATCCGCATCGGCCAGTTGCAAAGGCAAGCCTAGCTGCTCGGCCCAGTGTTGGGCACGTCCTGCAAAACTCTCGGCCAAGGCCTCGACCCGAATGCGGCTGGCCGCGGGTTGTTCGCTCATTTGTCGCTACGCTCAAAAATATTAAGGATCGGCAAACAGCGGCCGATAAAAAAATGATCAGGTATTTTGCCAGAGCTGAGCGTCGACCGAGAAAAATGTCAGACATTCATTCGTTATTCACCGGTGTACTGCCGACCCACAACCACTACGGCCTGCGTAATACCCAAGCGCTGGCCGGCGTCAGTCATGTGTGGCAGGACTTCTTCGCCCGGGCATTGGCCGAGCAGCTTGGCCAGGCGCCAGGTACAGCGGTGGCCCAAGACGCGCAACCGATGGATGCCTCGGTGGAGCCGAACGTCGGCAGCGATCTGCTGAGCCAGATCGTTACCCAGCGGCATTGCGATGTGCAGGACACTGTAATCGCTCCGCCTGAACCACTGTTCCTGCCGATCGCCGAATTTGAACTGGAATTGCTGCCCCCGGCCGCTACGCCGTTTCCGGACGACGAAATCGTCGCGCAACAGCATCAACAGCGTTTTGAAAGCACCTGGGTACGGCCTAGCGTACTGAATGCCGGCCAGCCTCTGCCCGCGCCAGGTCCGGCGCCGCAACCCAAGCCGCTCTCGCTGCCGATCGCCGAGTTCGAACTGACATTGCTGCCGCCTCCGGCCGAGCCGTACCCGACTGAAGAGTTGCAGGCCCAGCAAAAAGCCCTGGACTTCGATTGCGGCTGGGCACGTCCGCTGATCATCAACAACCTGCGTCTGGCGGCCTGATCCAATTCACCCTCGCGCCTACAAAAAAGCCTTTGAGCGGCATTGGCGTCAGCGGCATACCCACCACGGCCCCATGTCCAGATGGAAGTGGTTGCGATGGGCGGCGTTATAGTCCGGGCTCAACACCACATTGAAATCATCGCAGGCACTGTCGCGCAACTGACGCAGGAAGCGTGCTTTGGCGCCGTCTCCCGACCAATCCTTGAGTACGTTTATGCTGCGGCCATCCGCCAGGCGGAAGCCGGCGATATCCAGGGCGTTGGCGGAAGCATGCTGGCTAAGACGTCCTTCGGCGCGGTTGTACATATTGCGACAAGCAAAACTGCCCAGGTGATCGACTCGCGTCACCGCCTGGCCAAACACGGCCCGGGCCGTCGGTTGCAAGCTGTGGCGTTCGAACAAGGCGAACGCTACCGCCAGCGGGCAACTGGCGAGGAAACTGCTGCTCAAGCCCACCTCCGCGCCCTGGACCCGTAGCGTATTACGCAACGGACAGGCCGCATCAGCGGGGCTGTCGGCTTGATGGCTGACCCGCAGCCCCGAGGTTTTCAGCACCTGATCACAGAGCGCTGGATCACGCTGCAACCGTCCCAGTTTGAAGCGCGTCAACAGACCGGGAGGCGCCCGTACGTCAAGCGGCGCCCATGGATTCCACTGCGCCTCCAGCGGCACCCAACCGCGCCACACCCCCAGCAACAAGCCGCCGCCCAGCACCAGCAACAGTCCGATAAATTTGAGCAAGCGCATGCCTCAGCCCTTGCACAATTGATTGGCCTGACTGAACGGCATCGAACGTTCGGTAAAGGAAAAGGTGCCTGTCTGATGAATTTCCTGGGCCGCCCGGAAGAACTCGCCATACGCCGCCAAGGCCATGGCTGAACCGACGCTGATACGTTTGACACCCATCTCGTTCAACTGCGTCACCGAGAGTTTGAGCCCTCCCGACATCAACACATTCACCGGTTTGGGCGCCACTGCGCGCACCACCGCCACGACCTCTTCGGCACTGCGCAAACCGGGCGCATACAGCACATCGGCCCCCGCCTCGGCGTAGGCCTGCAAACGACGAAGCGTATCGGGAAAATCCAGGCGCCCGTGCAGGAGATTCTCAGCGCGGGCGGTCAACATGAACGGAAACGGTAAGCTGCGCGCAGCGGCGACGGCGGCTTCAATCCGCTCCACGGAAAGATCGAACGGATAGATCGGGTCGACCGCAATGCCCGTGGCATCTTCGATGGAACCTCCGACAATCCCGGTCGCCGCCGCGCGTAAAATCGTCTGTGCGCAGCCTTCGGGGGTATCGCAGAATCCGTTCTCCAGATCAGCAGCGACGGGCAGCGCGGTAGCCTGGGCAATCATCCCGGCATTGCCAAGGGTGTCTGCCAAAGACAGCGCACCCTCGGCATCGGGACGCCCGAGGCTGAACGCAAAGCCGGCACTGGTGGTGGCCAGCGCTTCGAAGCCGAGACTGGCGAGCATTTTGGCGGAACCGGCGTCCCACGGATTGGGCATCACGAATGCACGGTCACGCTCGTGCAGAGCTTTGAAGGTTTCGGCGCGAAGGGTTTGAGCATCCATGACTGACTCCTGGCGAGGAAAAGAGAAGGCCTTTTAGAGTAACCCCAGTTGCTCCACGGCGGGTCCGCGATTCAGTTGCGCCAGGGTCGGTAATCCGGGCAAGCGCACCATCAGTCGTTCATGAAAGCGCATGGCCAACTGTGCCGCCAGGCGATTGTCGGAGGTGTGCAAAAACACGTAAGGGGTGCGCCCTTCTTCGATCCAGCCGGCGACTTTTTCGATCCAGGGTGTCAGGAATGGCTCATTGGCTTCCAGCTCGGGATGACCAATAAAACGCACCTGGGGAAATTGCGTCAACGCCGCCGGACGGGGCGGCACCTGGGGCTTTTTGGATTGTGCGTGGAGCACCGCGGGCGATGTCGAAGTGCAACTGAACAACGCGCGAGGGTCAAGGCAGATGCGTTCCACGCCACGGTCACGCAGCAGGCGATTGAGCATGCGCTCGGCGTCGCCTTTGTCGAAAAACCCCCGGTGGCGCACTTCCACCGCCAGCGGCCACTCCACGCCATCGATAAAGCCCGCCAGTTCCCCCAGGCGCTGCGGGGTAAAAGTGGCCGGCAATTGCAACCACAGCGGCGAAATCCGTGCTCCAAGCGGGCTCATCAAACCGAGAAAACTTTCCGCTGCCGGTAGCTGCTCGCGCAAGTCGGCGCTGTGGCTGATATCACCGGGAAACTTGGCGGTAAACCGAAAATGCGCGGGCATGATCTCGGCCCAGCGTTGCACGGTGGCCACCGAGGGCCGCGCATAGAACGTGGTATTGCCTTCGACGGCGTTGAAGACTTGGCAATAGAGCCCGAGAAACTGATTGGCGCGGGCATCCTGTGGATACAGATACTCGCGCCAGGCGTTTTCACTCCAGGATGGACAACCGAGGTAGTACGGCAACAGCATCAGATATGGATATCGAGGCCCAGCACTTCCATATCCCATTCGACAAAGCCGGCAGTGGTCAGGTAGCTGGCCAGGGCCGTGGCAACGCTTTTGCTCACCGAGCGCGGGAACACCATATCTTGCTGGCGCGCTGGCACGCCACTGACACGGCTACCGCCGGCGCCGGCGCCTTGGGCGCGGGCGGACACGGCAGGACCGGGAGACGTTTCAGCGTGGACTTCAATAAAGTCGGGAGAGTCTTCGACGGACTCGTCTACCGTCACGTTCGCCTTGCGCGGCTTACGCTTGAGTGGGTAGGACTGGGATGAAAAGCCGTCTATGCGCATACATGCAGACTCTGTATCAGTGATGGCAATTTAGCGGCGCTTTCCATGGCGCGCAAATGCTCTGGTGATAACTAGAACACATAAATGCAAAAAGGTTTAAACGCGGGCAAAATTTCTGATGATTGGTGGTGATTGGCGACGATCAGGCGGTTACTTTTGAGCCTGGCGCTCAGCTTTGGTCGCCGCCACTTTGTCGCGCAGGTACACCGGTTGCGCCTGATCGGCGGGAATTGCTTCGCCCCGCTCCCAGGCAAAACGCGCCAGGTTCAGCAGGTCTTCAGCGTGGGGCAACATGGCGGCATCCTGGCCACTGAGGTGCACGGCGATCCGCTCGGCATAACCCCAGCCGGTACCCGCGCCAAACCAGTCGCCATGGGCGTCGTCCGGCAAGGCCGCCATTTCCGGCGGCTGGACCGCTTCCACACCCACCAGACGCATTTCCCCGGCAGTTTCCCGGTAGCAGCCCCAATAGACTTCATCCATCCGCGCATCAATGGCGGCCGCGACCTGTTGTACACCGTGTTCACGCAACGCCCGCTGGGCCAGCACCGCCAGGTTGGACACAGGCAATACCGGCCGCTCCAACGCAAAGGCCAGCCCTTGCACCACACCGATGGCAATTCGCACACCGGTGAACGCGCCAGGCCCACGGCCAAAGGCGATCGCGTCCACCGCCGATAACGTCGTGCCCGCATCGATCAACAACTGCTTGATCATCGGCAGCAACTTTTGCGCGTGCAGGCGCGGGATCACCTCGTAGTGGCTCGTTACCTTGCCATCGTGCAGCAAGGCAACGGAGCAAGCTTCAGTCGCGGTGTCCAGGGCCAGCAAGGTGCTCATCGGTGTGTGCGTCCAAATTGAAAAAGTGCGCCAGTATAAACAACAACGGCCCGCAAGCGGGCCGTTGAACGTCAAGCCAATCGTTTGATCAGTTCAACGCTTCCAACACCTTGGCGGTGATGGCTTCGACCGAACCGACGCCAGCGATGTGGCTGTACTTCGGCTTGCCTTGGGCAGCCGACAGTTTCTGGTAGAAATCCACCAGCGGCTTGGTCTGGGAATGGTAGACCGACAGGCGATGACGCACGGTTTCCTCAGTGTCGTCCTTGCGCTGTACCAGGCTGTCGCCGGTCGCGTCGTCCTTGCCTTCGACTTTCGGCGGGTTATAGACGATGTGGTAGACGCGGCCCGAGGCTTCGTGAACACGGCGACCGGCAATGCGCTGGACGATTTCTTCGTCTTCAACGGCAATTTCGAGCACATGGTCCAACTCTACGCCAGCCTTCACCAGGGCTTCAGCCTGGGGAATGGTGCGTGGGAAACCGTCGAAGAGGAAACCGTTGGCGCAATCGGCCTGGCTGATGCGTTCCTTGACCAGGTTGATGATCAGGTCGTCGGAGACCAGGCCGCCGCTGTCCATCACGCTCTTGGCGACCAGGCCCAACTCGGTGCCAGCCTTGACAGCCGCACGCAGCATGTCGCCGGTGGAGATTTGTGGAATGCCGAACTTTTCAGTGATGAACTTTGCCTGAGTACCTTTACCGGCCCCGGGAGCTCCCAGCAGAATGACGCGCATCGATGTGCTCCTCAATTTTTTATAGAGATGACGCTCGGATTCGCCGCATGGGGCCAATCTCGTAAAATATGCTCGTAAAAATACGGGTCCAGGCCGCCCAAACGGCCAAAGGCTGATCAAGATACACAGCAGACCCTAACCATACAAGCCGCCGAAAGTCGGAAGAACCCGCGCCGGGCAAGCCTTTTAGTCGAGGTACCCCTTGGTGCAACCCCGACACAAAAGCGCCGGCGCCCTCGATTCGGGTCAGCCGGCGGTTTTATCTGCAAGCCCTTGAGAACACGCCAAAAATGTCAGCCAGTGTTACGCAACCCCGCGGCGATTCCGGCCACGGACACCAGCAGCGCCTGTTCCAGAGGGCTGTCCTGTGCCGCCTCCCGTTTGCGGGAACGGGCCAAGAGTTCAGCCTGCAACAGGTGCAACGGGTCGAGGTAGGTGTTACGCAGACGGATGAACTCCAGAGTGTCGGGACTGTGGGCGAGCAACTGCGACTGGCCGGTCAAGCCAAGCACTACATCGCAGGCCTGCGACAATAGGTCGCGTAAGTGCGCGCCCAATGGCCGCAGATCATCCTGCACCAGACGCTCATCATACAGCCGGGCCAAATCGGCATCCGCCTTGGCCAGGACCATTTCCAGCATATCGATACGAGTACGGAAGAACGGCCATTGCTCGCGCATCTGTGCCAGGACCTCACCTTCGCCGCGCTCCAGAGCTTTGCTCAGGGCCGCTTCCCAGCCCAACCACGCAGGCAGCATCAAGCGGGTCTGGGTCCAACCGAAGATCCATGGAATCGCGCGCAAGCTCTCGATTCCACCGGCACGCCGCTTGGCCGGGCGACTGCCCAAGGGCAGACGGCCCAGTTCCTGTTCTGGCGTGGACTGGCGGAAGTACTCGACGAACTGCGGATTTTCCCGCACCACCGCACGGTAAGCACTGACACCATCCGCCGCCAGCTCATCCATCAAGTTGCGCCATGCCGGCTGTGGAGGTGGCGGCGGCAGCAAGGTTGCCTCCAGTACCGCCGCCAGATATAGATTGAGGTTTTGTTCGGCAATGCCCGGCAAGCCGAACTTGAAGCGGATCATTTCACCTTGTTCGGTGGTGCGGAAACGCCCGGCCACCGACCCCGGAGGTTGCGACAGAATCGCCGCGTGGGCCGGGCCGCCGCCGCGCCCGACAGTGCCCCCACGACCATGAAACAACAGCAGTTCCACTTGTTGCTCGCGACAGATCTCCACCAGCCGTTCCTGGGCGCGGTATTGCGCCCAGGCGGCCGCCGTGGTGCCCGCATCCTTGGCCGAATCCGAATAGCCGATCATCACTTCCTGCGGTCCCTGTAACCGCGAGCGATAGCCCGGCAGCAACAACAGACGCTCGATCACCGGACCGGCATTGTCGAGGTCGGCCAAGGTCTCGAACAACGGCACCACGCGCATCGGCCGCTGCACGCCGGACTCCTTGAGCAACAGTTGCACCGCCAACACATCGGACGCTGCGCCGGCCATGGAAATGACGTAGGAACCGAGGGATGCCGCTGGCGCCGCGGCAATTTCCTTGCAGGTGTTCAGCACTTCCGCGGTGTCGGTCGAGGGCTTGAAGTAACCTGGCAGCAACGGGCGACGATTGGCCAGCTCACGCATCAGGAAGGTGATGCGCGCGTCCTCGTCCCAGTCTTCATAACGACCCAGACCCAGGTAGTCGGTAATTTCGGTCATGGCCGCCGAATGCCGACTGGAATCCTGACGCACATCCAGACGCACCAGAAACAGGCCAAACGTCACCGCGCGGCGCAGGCAGTCGAGCAAGGGACCGTCGGCAATCACCCCCATCCCGCACGCGTGCAGGGATTGGTAGCACAGCTCCAGCGGCTCCAGCAGGTCGCGATTGTTTTGCAGTACTTCGGCGGATGCCGGGGTGCTGGCGGTCAAGGACGCGTGCGCCCAGTTGCGCATAGCACGCAGGCGTTCGCGCAGTTGCTTGAGCAACGCCCGGTAAGGTTCGACGCTGTCACCGACCTTGGCCAGCAACTCAGGGCTGGCGCGTTGCATCGACAGTTCGGACGCCAGGTGGTCGATATCACGCAAATACAGGTCGGCGGCCATCCAGCGCGCCAACAGCAACACTTCGCGGGTCACCGGGGCGGTGACATTGGGGTTGCCGTCGCGGTCGCCACCCATCCACGAAGCAAAGCGGATCGGCGCCGCTTCCAGTGGCAAGCGCAGGCCGGTGGCGGCGTGCAAGGCCTGATCGGCCTTGCGCAGGTAATTCGGGATCGCGTGCCACAACGAGTGCTCGATCACCGCAAAGCCCCACTTGGCTTCGTCCACCGGCGTCGGTCGGGTACGTCGGATTTCTTCGGTGTGCCAGGCTTCGGCGATCAATCGTTGCAGACGCTGGCGAATCTGCTCGCGCTCGGCGCCGGTCAAGTCGCGGTGATCCTGCAGGGCCAACTGCGCGGCAATCGCATCATATTTCTGGATCAGCGTACGCCGCGCAACTTCAGTCGGGTGAGCGGTGAGGACCAATTCGATATCCAGGCGCGCCAGTTGCCGGGCCAGGGATTCACCGCTGTGACCTTCACGCTGCAATCGCGCCAACAATTGCGGCAGCACCCGCGCCTCGAACGGCTCCGGCCGGGACTCGTCGCGGCGGTGGATCAGTTGATATTGCTCGGCAATGTTGGCCAAATTGAGGAACTGGTTGAAAGCTCGTGCCACCGGCAGCAGCTCGTCCTCTTGCAATTGATTGAGGCTGGCACTGAGTTTTTCGCCGGCTGCCTGATCCGAAGCCGCGCCACGCCGATCGGCTTTGGCGCCTTTGCGAATCTGCTCGATCTTCTCAAGAAAATCGTCGCCATACTGCTCTCGAATCGTGTTGCCCAACAATTCACCCAACAGGTGAACATCTTCACGCAAGCGTGCATCGATATCGCTCATCAGCCAATCTCCAGCCAGAAATCCGGGGGCGCCTCGATCCATAAGAGTGCCGTCGCCGCCCGCGTCTGACAAGGACCCGTGCAATCGACTTTAAACCTTGAGGCTTGCAGCTAGTCTCAACAGTACCGGGACTGCAAAACAATTCCCGGCGCGGCCAACGGGGACATGCCCCTTGCCACAGGTCACTCATCACCGCCCGCCAATCGTGGGCTTTACTGAGGTTGCCATGAAAATCCGAGAACTGGCCCAACATTGGGAAGAAAACGCCAAGGGTCGCTTGACCAAAACCGAATATGCCATCCATTTGGACATGGAGGCCGCCGCAAGATTGGCGGCGCTCAGCGAGATGTACCCCAAGCGCCACCCCGAGGAACTGCTCGGTGAACTGATTGGTGCGGCCCTCGAAGAACTGGAAGCGAGCTTTCCTTACATCAAGGGCAAGCACGTGGTGGCCACTGATGAAGAGGGTGATCCCTTGTATGAGGATGTAGGCCCTACCCCAAGGTTCCTGTCGCTTTCGCGCCGTTACCTGCATGACCTGGCCTCTGTTCCCGATGAGCAGAAACACTGATAAACATCCGCTGAAGCCCCTTGCCTCCCGGTTTCCGGGCCTGTTCAAGGCCCGGGATACGGGTTCGTCCTACAAAAATACCAGCGCTGATACGCTAACCATTCGGTCAGATTTCTTCAGGATTTATTTTCAGGCAAATCGCCATCTTTGCTGAACTATTCAAAAAAGCCTCAGGTCACAGCCAGTACGCCATCAGTGGAACAGCCGTTTGAAAAAGCTTTCTGAGCATTGCCGCCAGAACCGCAAACGTTGACCACCGATGATGGATCTGATGTTTTTTCAGGAATTATCCAATGGAGTTGAAGACGATGAAAACCAGCACTGCCAAATCCTCGTTTAACCACCTGCGCGGGCTCAAATTGGCCGCGCTGGCTATCGGCACCAGCTTCGTTCTGGCTGGCTGCGCCGGCAATCCGCCGACCGAACAGTACGCCGTGACTCAATCGGCTGTGAACAGCGCCGTGAGCGCCGGCGGTACCGAATACGCCGCAGTGGAAATGAAAGCGGCCCAGGACAAGCTCAAGCAAGCCGAACTGGCCATGCATGAGAAGAATTACGAAGATGCCCGTCGCCTGGCCGAACAAGCCGAGTGGGACGCTCGTGTGGCTGAGCGTAAAGCCCAGGCTGCCAAGGCTGAACTGGCGGTGAAGGATTCCCAGAAAGCTGTTCAGGAGCTGCGTCAGGAAGGCATGCGCCCTGCTGCTATCCAGCAGAAGTAAGCGCGACCTCTGATTGCATTGCACCCGAAATCGAATTGAAAGGACGATACCACTATGCGTAAACAATTGATGATCCCTGCCCTGCTGGCGATGAGCGTTGCACTGGCGGCTTGCTCCACCCCGCCGAACGCGAACCTGGAAAATGCACGGACCAACTACACGGCCCTGCAAGCCAACCCACAGGCGACCAAAATCGCCGCCCTGGAAACCAAGGATGCAGGCGAGTGGCTGGATAAAGCCGAAAAGGCCTACCGTGACAAGGAAGACGAGAAGAAAGTCGACCAGTTGGCTTACCTGACCAACCAGCGCGTTGAAGTCGCCAAGGACACCATCGCCCTGCGCGAGTCCGAAGCCAAGCTGAAAAATGCCGGTGACCAGCGCGCTCGCGCCCTGCTGGAAGCCCGTGATGCGCAGATCAAGCAACTGCAAAACAGCCTGAACGCCAAGCAGACCGAGCGCGGTACGCTGGTGACCTTCGGTGACGTACTGTTCGCCACCAACAAGGCCGACCTGAAATCCAGCGGCCTGGGCAACATCAACAAACTGGCGCAATTCCTTCAGGAAAACCCGGACCGCAAGGTGATCGTCGAAGGTTACACCGACAGCACCGGCAGCGATGCCTACAACCAGACGCTGTCCGAGCGCCGTGCGACCTCGGTGCAGGTTGCACTGATCAAGATGGGTGTTAACCCAGGCCGCATCGTGACCGCCGGCTACGGCAAAGCCTATCCGGTTGCCGATAACGCCAGCGTATCGGGCCGTGCCATGAACCGCCGCGTCGAAGTAACCATCTCCAACGACAACCAGCCGGTCAAGCCACGCTCCTCGGTCCAGTAATCGACTGACGCTGCATGAAAAAGCCCCGCCTTCTCCAGGCGGGGCCGCTTACCCAAAAGCCTCCCCTTGCCGGCAATGCCGTTCAGTTATAGCTTTTTTGTAGGAGCGAGCTTGCTCGCGAAAAACTCATCGGCGCCGCGTTTATCCAGGAAACACGCGTTATCGTTGACGTTTTTCGCGAGCAAGCTCGCTCCTACCTTTTGCCGGAGGCTTTGTTGTATATCAACCGAAGTTCAGGCTACGACCACTGTCGTGACCGGGCATCATTGCCTGCAGACCTTGTTGTCCGGTCATCATTTGCCGCAGTTTCTGCATGTCCGACTCGCCTGCGCCAGCCGTACGTTGGGCGCCGTCACCGCCCATCAACATTTCAAGCAGCTTCTTGAGCATTTCCCCATTGTTGGGGCCTTGCTGCTGCAAACCGGCCTGTTGCCCCTGGCCCAGAATGTTGCCCATGCCACCCAGCAGGTTGCCGATGCCACTCACGCCCATACTCATAGTGATTCCCCTGCATTAACGGTTCATAAGATCTCGGTCAGCCATGCTGACAAGGCTTATGTGGCGCCCTACAGGTGATGGTTCCACTCTGCGTATTTACCTGCAGGCACAACCAACGTCGGCCACTGGAAAAGGTATGCATGTCGATAGGAAACATCGGCACCAAGCCTGGACATGGGGGATTCACGCCGGGACAGTCGGTCTATTCCTGCAACTGCGGGGTTTCCTGTCCCATGCACCGAACCGCTTGCTTCTTGTTGTTCACCAGCACGCCGCTCAGGCCTTTCTGCTCGGTATCGAACATCACCAGCACACCGTCGACGCACTGTGCCACTTGGGCGGCCGGGGTCAGGGAGATTTTATAGTCCTCGCCCGGAACAGTCTTGAGCATGGTGAAGTCGCTGAGCAGCAGTGCATCCTCTGGCTTGGCGAAGTGCAGGTAGCCGTAATACCACAGGCAACCCACGGTGCCGAGGATGGTGCCGATGCCAGTGAGAATCAGGGGGATCATGTTGCGTTCTTCGCTCATTGCGGGCTCTCTGCGGGTGCTGTCGTGGATTTTTTTACGGCCGGGTAATTGGGAATTTCACCCAAGCGACGAAGGCCATTGAAATGCTGCGGGTCGTCAAGATAGCGCAGCATCACCGTTTGCCAAGTCTTGTCGGCGAAGGTCTGCACGTGACCACCTCGGGTCAGTTGCAGCACCCTCGGCGGGGGCGCAGCTTGATACAGTCGGATGCCGTTGGAAAGGGGCACGATCGGATCATCCAGGCTGTGGAACAGCAGTTTCGGCACACCGTTGACTCGTCCGATCGCCTTGTTCGCACTGTCGGCATCCGGCACCAGCCAGGACAACGGCACCTGGAACGGCCATGTTAACCAGGACGTGCTCAAGGCGAATTGCCCCACATCACGATAACTGGCCGGAACGCCGTCCAGCACCAGCGCCTTGAGACGTTGCTGGCGCTCGGGATGCTCCGCCAGATAATGCACCGCCAACGCGCCCCCCAGGCTCTGGCCAAGCACGACCAGCGGCTGGCCCTGGGTTTCGGGCGCCTGGTCGATCCAGCGGAAGGCGGCGTCCAGGTCCTGGTAAATCGCCGGCAGCGACGGCTTGCCCTCGGATAAGCCATAACCGCGATAGTCCAGCAACAATACTTGATAACCCTGTTCCGGCAGCCACCAACTTCCGCCCAAATGCCAGGACAGGTTGCCACCGTTGCCGTGCAGGTGCAGCACAGTGCCCTTGAGCGGCACGCCGGTCTTGGCCGGCAGCCACCAGGCATGCAGCGTGATCCCGTCGGCGGTGGTGAGAGTCACGTCGCGGTAGTGCAAACCAGCCTTTTCAGGGGTGAATGGCAGACCGGGCTCGGGATAGAACAGCAGCGAACTGCAGCCGCCCAAGGTCAGTAGCAGGCAAAGAATGCCGAGGATTCTCATCCGTTGAAACCTCATGAATAAACCTGAACAGACCACTCGCCCCTTGGAGCATAGGTATCTATACAACTTTTAGAAACTGACGAGTTTCCCTGTGGCGAGGGCGGCACGGGTCAAAGGATGTTCGAGTAATCCGCCTCGATCCGGTCCAGGCTCAAGTGATTGAGGAAGTTGGAGAAACACATCCACGCTGCCAATGCGTTCATGTCGCGGAACTGCTCCGGCAAGTATTTGGGCGGCACCACCAGGCCTTCGTCGACCAACTGGCGCAAGGTACGCATGTCTTCCAGGGTCGTTTTGCCGCAAAACAGCAGCGGCACTTGCTCCAGCTTGCCCTTGCGCACGGCCAGCTGGATGTAGTTGTAGACCATGATAAAGCCCTTGAGGTAGGACAAATCCTTGGTAAACGGCAGTCCGGTCGGCGTCGAACCGCGAAACACCCGGCTGGCGTTGCCATAGCTTTCGGCCATTTCAAAACCTTGTTCACGGAAGAACTCAAATACCTGCAAGAAGTCGGCGCCCTCCTCCACCATGTGGATCGCACGGGTACGGTTGGTCAGTTTGCGCAGGCGACTGGGGTAAGAGGCAAACGTAATGATCTCCATCAGAATCGCCAGGCCTTCCTGGGTCACCGTGGACGACGGCGGCCCTTTGGACAGGAACGTACAGATCGGCTGGTTCTGCCCATTCAGCGTCGTCCCCACATGAACCAGTCCTTCATGGACTTCGAGGGCGCGCACGTCGCGCTCGTTGAACATCGCATCGGCGCGGATCTTGATGTAATCAGCCCCGGCCGCCGCGTCGGCGACAATGCCATCTGACTCAAATACGCGAATGGTTTCCTCGGCCTCTCCGAACACCTTGTTCAAACGACTTTGCAGCAGACTGACCGCTTCCTTGGCGCTCAAGGTCTTGGCTTCGTCCTTGAGATCGCCACGGCCGTCGATGTTGTTCAGGTAATCGGAGAGCATCAGTCCCAGGTCGGACAGGGTCGGATCACCGGCATGGAATGCGTCGGACGCGGCGCCGTAGAGTTCCTGGGAGATCAATCCGAAATCCTCGGCGCCCCGTGCTTCCAGCATGCGCACCACCATGCGGTACTCCTTGCACATGCGCCGCATGATCTGCCCGACCGGGTTGAACTGGCCCAACTGACGGGTGATATCGCGCTCGATGTTCTGGAACTCCAGCTTTACCGCGCTTGAATCGAACGACAACGCTCGGTTCAGGTAATAGTCGCGGTCCACGGCTGGCATGTCCTTGCCCTTGGCCTTGAGGAATCCCTGGCGAATGTTGTCATCCCACTTCACAGCGTCGAGGACGCGAATCGGTGTTTGTGCCAGCACGATTCGATCGGACAATATGCGTATCGTCTGCTGGTAATCGTCCACCCGGTGCTTCCTCTCTAAAGGTTATTTGCCCACACGCTGATAGCGCACGGCTTCGACAAAGACATCGGCGTTGGCCGGATCATCCAGATAAGCAAAAACCGCATCCATGGGGCTGTCCACCAGCACCCCATCGCCTTCGACGGTCTCCACGGTGCTGGCGCTCAGGAGCTTTTGTGCAACGGCCTGATTGATCTGCTCGAGATCAAGGTTGTAGACCACCAATTCGTGTTTTTCGCTGAATTCAAAGCCGGCCAATATGAAATGGCCGCCAAAATCCTTGGGCACTGGCGCCGACAAATACCAGCGACGCCCATGGCGAGACACGGTGAACAGGTATTCATCACGTTGGCCCGGTTTGGCTTCAGGGTAGCTCACGGCTTTGTAGCGCTGCCCACCAGCATCGCTGATCCGCAGGTTGAGCGGCTCACCCCAGGCATTCTTGCTGGCCCACGTGCCGAGCAGGGCATCAGGCGCCGCTTCGCGGGTGGGCAAGGGCTCTTTGAAGGTCACCAGACAGCCGCTGAGCAGCAGGAACGACAACGCGATCACGACGACACGCCAGGCTTTCATTAAAGGGTGACCTCCTGCGGGAACGGCGGTTACACCGACGCCAGCACCAAATGCATATAACGCTTGAGAATCTCAAGCATCTCTTCGCCGGTCAGCGACTCTGGTTCGAACAGCAAGCCCTGATATTCCATCCGACTGATAATCGCCGTCAACACTTTGGCATCTTGCTGCGGTTCGCGGGAACCCAATACCTGGAAAAACTGCGCGGTGCCCTGCAACAGAATCTGCTGGTGGGAACGTACCAGCTCGGCCAGGCGCGGATTCAACAGGGCTTCCTGGTGAAACGCCTGCTCGGCCATCAAGTACTCGCGACGATTAAGCAGTTGGCGCAGCACGTAATCGGCGGTCAGCCGCGCAATGTCATCGGCCAGTTGCGAGCGCGATTCGGCACTGCCATCACCGTAGGCGACCATTTCCCGTAGCAGGCCTTCATTGCGCACCCACAACTTGCCCATGAAAGCCGCGCTACGCTCAACGTATTGGGCAAAGGTATCGGTGAGCAGATCATCGATATCCTTGAAGTAGTAGGTGGTGGCTGAGAGCGGCACGCCAGCCTCGGCCGCTACCGCGCGATGGCGCACGGCCCGCACCCCATCGCGCACGACAATGCGCATGGCCGCATCGAGAATCTCTTGCCGGCGCTGTTCGCTGCCCTGGCGACTGGCCTTGCGGCCCTGATATTGAACGCTTTCAGCCACGGCAGCGGCAATGCCGGCGGCACCTTCTTGAGCCATTACGCGCTTCACGACACCCACCCTTGAAATGATCAAAATCTGGCGCTGTTCGCTTGACGCTGAAGTACGCCCCATAAAAAAGCCGCCTTATAAAAGGCGGCTTCGGCTTTCGCTACGGTTACGCTTGCGGCCGCATGTGCGGGAACAAGATGACATCACGGATCGACGGTGAATTGGTCAGCAGCATCACCAGGCGATCGATGCCGATACCCTCACCCGCCGTCGGCGGCATGCCGTATTCCAGGGCGCGGACGAAGTCGGCGTCGTAGTGCATGGCTTCATCGTCGCCCGCATCCTTGTCAGCCACCTGGGCCATGAAACGCTCGGCCTGGTCTTGCGCATCGTTAAGTTCGGAATAGGCGTTGGCGATTTCGCGGCCGCCGATGAACAGTTCGAAACGGTCGGTGACGTTCGGGTTTTCGTCGTTACGGCGGGCCAGCGGCGATACTTCGAACGGGTACTGAGTAATGAAGTGCGGCTGTTCCAGCTTGTGCTCCACCAGTTCTTCGAAAATCATCACTTGCAGCTTGCCCAGACCTTCGAAACCCAGCACCTTGGCGCCGGCTTTCTTGGCAATGGCGCGGGTCTTGTCGATGTCGTTGAGGTCCTCGGCCGTCAGCTCGGGGTTGTACTTGAGGATCGAATCGAACACCGACAGGCGAACGAACGGCTCGCCGAAGTGGAACACCTTGTCGCCGTACGGCACGTCGGTAGTGCCAAGGACCAACTGGGCCAATTCGCGGAACAGCTCTTCGGTCAGGTCCATGTTGTCTTCATAGTCGGCGTAAGCCTGGTAGAACTCCAACATGGTGAATTCAGGGTTGTGACGGGTCGACACGCCTTCGTTGCGGAAGTTGCGGTTGATCTCGAAGACCTTTTCAAAACCGCCAACCACCAGACGCTTGAGATACAGCTCAGGCGCGATACGCAGGAACATTTCCATGTCCAGCGCATTGTGATGGGTTTCGAACGGTTTGGCTGCGGCACCACCGGGAATGGTCTGCAGCATCGGTGTTTCTACTTCCAGGAAGTCGCGTTTCATCAGGAAACTGCGGATGTGTGCAATCACTTGCGAGCGCACGCGGAAGGTCTGGCGCACGTCTTCGTTGACGATCAGGTCAACGTAACGCTGACGGTAACGCTGTTCGGTGTCGGACAGGCCGTGATGTTTGTCGGGCAGCGGACGCAGGGATTTGGTCAGCAGGCGCACGTTGGTCATTTCGACGTACAGGTCGCCCTTGCCGGAACGGGCCAGGGTGCCCTCGGCGGCGATAATGTCGCCCAGGTCCCAGGTTTTCACCGCAGCCAGGGTTTCTTCAGGCAAGGTCTTGCGATTGACGTAGACCTGGATACGACCGGACATGTCCTGGATCACCATGAACGAGCCACGGTTAAGCATGATGCGGCCTGCAACCTTGACCGCAATCGCAGCCTCTGCCAGCTCTTCCTTGGTCTTGTCGGCGTACTGTTTCTGCAACTCTTCACAGTAGGCGTCACGACGGAAGTCGTTGGGGAAGGCATTGCCCTTGGCACGCTCGGCAGCAAGCTTTTCCTTGCGCTGGGCGATCAGGGAGTTTTCTTCCTGTTGCAGGGCTTGCGGATCGAGTTGTTGGTCGCTCATGTCTTTTGAAATTCCATCACGGGTTCGTTGCCCCCAGCCTTCGGCTGGGGGGCGCGGGCAAGAACTGGATGTCCCGCCCGCTCCTACAGTCTTACAAGCCTTGTTTGAGGCTGGCCACCAGGTACTCGTCGATGTCGCCATCGAGCACCTTGTCGCAGTCGCTGCGTTCGATGTTGGTGCGCAGGTCCTTGATTCGCGACGCGTCGAGCACGTAGGAACGAATCTGATGACCCCAGCCGATATCCGACTTGGTGTCTTCCAGCGCCTGGGAAGCGGCGTTGCGCTTCTGCACTTCCTGTTCATACAAACGCGCCCGCAACATTTTCATCGCGGTGTCTTTGTTCGCATGCTGGGACCGTTCGTTCTGGCAACTGACCACGGTGTTGCTCGGTACGTGGGTGATACGTACGGCCGAGTCGGTGGTGTTTACGTGCTGGCCACCGGCGCCCGAGGAGCGGTAGGTGTCGATACGCAGGTCCGACGGGTTGATGTCGATCTCAATGTTGTCATCGATTTCCGGCGACACGAACACCGCCGAGAACGAGGTATGGCGACGGTTGCCGGAGTCGAATGGGCTCTTGCGCACCAGACGGTGCACGCCGATTTCGGTACGCAGCCAGCCAAAGGCGTATTCACCCTTGATATGCACGGTCGCGCCCTTGATCCCGGCGACGTCCCCGGCGGACAGTTCCATGATGGTCGCGTCGAACCCGCGTTTGTCGGCCCAGCGCAGGTACATGCGCAGCAGGATGTTGGCCCAGTCCTGGGCTTCGGTGCCACCGGAACCGGCCTGGATGTCCAGGTAGGCGTTATTGGCATCCATCTCACCGCGGAACATGCGGCGGAATTCGAGCTTTTCCAGGGATTCACGCAGGCGCTCGACCTCGAGGGCCACGTCGTCGACGGCAGCCTGGCCTTCTTCCTCGGCGGACATCAGCAGCAAGTCCCTGGCATCGGCCAGGCCTGAGTGCATCTCATCGAGGGTTTCCACGATCTGCGCCAGCAGGGAGCGCTCGCGCCCCAGTTCCTGGGCGTAGGTTGGGTTGTTCCAGACAGCCGGATCTTCAAGCTCGCGATTGACTTCGGTCAGACGCTCATGCTTTTGATCGTAGTCAAAGATACCCCCGAATAGTTTCGGAGCGCTCGGACAGGTCCTTGATACTGTTAAGGATCGGGTTGATTTCCATGGCGGGCAGCACTCGTTGGCGAACTTTTGAAAGCCGGCGAGTATAACGGTAAACGGCTGAAAACGGCAGCCCGCTGGGCCGAAAAGGCTCGACGGCGGCTACGAGGCGCTAAAGTCACGTTCGCGCCTCAACAGCCCTCTCTCATGCGCGATCACCAGCGTTTTCCATCACTCAATGCCCACCTGATTGCGCCCGTTGTGCTTGGCCAGGTACAAGCCCTTGTCCGCCGCCGAGATCAACTGTCGGCAATCGGTGCCCTGCTGGGGAGTCAGGGTCGCCAGGCCGATGCTGACGGTCAGGCTTGAACCATTGGCCGGAGCGATATGCGGGATTTTCAGCGCCGCGACGGCCAGGCGCAGTTTTTCAGCCACCAGACGCGCTCCGCCCTGCGAGGTATTGGGCAGCACCAGGGCAAACTCTTCCCCGCCGTAGCGCGCCGGCAAGTCCGATGGACGGCTGCTGGCGGTACGAATGGTCTGCGCCACTTGGCGCAATGCTTCATCACCGTCGAGGTGGCCGAAGGTATCGTTATAGGTCTTGAAGAAATCCACATCGATCATCAGCAATGACAACTGCAGCTGGTCGCGCATGGCTCGGCGCCATTCCAGCTCGAGGTACTCATCAAAGTGCCGGCGATTGGACAGCCCGGTCAGACCGTCGGAATGCATCAGGCGTTGCAGCACCAGATTGGTATCCAGCAACTGCTGCTGGCTGACCCGCAGCGCGCGGTAGGCCGCATCGCGCTGCAACAGGGTCATGTAGGAACGCGAGTGGTAGCGAATGCGCGCCACCAGTTCGATGTTGTCCGGCAGTTTCACCAGGTAATCATTGGCGCCGGCGGCAAAGGCCGCACTTTTGATCAACGGGTCTTCCTTGGTGGAAAGGACAATGATCGGAATATTCTGCGTAGCTGGATGGTTGCGGTATTCGCGCACCAGGGTCAGGCCATCCAGGCCCGGCATCACCAGGTCCTGGAGAATCACCGTCGGCTTGATGCGGACCGCCTGGGCAATCGCCTGGTGCGGGTCGGCGCAAAAGTGAAAGTCGATATTGTCCTCCAGGGCCAGACCTCGCCGCACGGCTTCGCCGATCATCGCCTGGTCGTCGACCAGCAACACCATGGCGGCGTTTTCGTCGGTCTTGAAGTCGTCGAGCTGTAAATCATTCATTTGCGGTCACCTGAATCACTATCTGCAAGCCAGGACAGCGAGCGGTATCGGTCATTATGCGAATACCTCCAGCAATCGTGGCGCAATTCTGTCCAATGGGCGAATTTCAACAGCGGCATCGATGGCCGCCGCCGCTTTGGGCATGCCATACACCGCAGAGCTCGCCTGATCCTGAGCGATGGTCAGATAGCCCTGCTGACGCATCAATTTGAGTCCTTGGGCGCCATCACGTCCCATGCCGGTCAGCAAGACGCCAACGGCATCGCCATTCCAATGGAGGGCGACGCTTTCGAAAAACACGTCGATGGACGGCCGGTAAATTTCGTTCACCGGTTCCGCCGTATAGGCCAGCGTGCCGTTCTTCAGCAGCCGGATATGATGATTGGTGCCCGCCAGCAGCACCACGCCGCTTTGCGGTGGCTCGCCCTGACGGGCCAGGCGCACTGGCAGGCCCGAGGCGCTGCTCAACCACTCGGCCATACCGGCGGCGAATACCTGGTCTACGTGTTGCACCAGCACAATGGCCACCGGGAAGTCCCGGGGTAAACCCTTGAGCAGGATTTCCAGCGCTGCCGGGCCGCCCGCCGAAGAACCAATGGCGAGCAGTCTCTGACGTTTGCCCGTAGCCCGCTGGGGCGGTGGTTCCGAACGCACCTGGCTGCCGCGCTGGCCAATCAGCCAGCCAATGTTGAGGATCTTGCGCAACAATGGCGCCGCTGCATCTTTCGGATCGCCAACGCCCAGCGCCGGTGTATCCACCACGTCCAGCGCGCCATGCCCCATGGCTTCGAACACGCGGCTGACGTTCTGCTGTCGATCCACTGTAACGATGACGATAGCGCAGGGTGTTTCGGCCATGATTTGTCGAGCGGCCTCCACGCCATCCATCACCGGCATGATCAGGTCCATCAGGATCAGGTCCGGAGTCAGTTCAGCACAGCGCTGCACCGCCTCCAGACCGTTGGTAGCAACCCAGACCAGTTCATGGGCCGGCGCAAGACTCAACGCCCGACGCAGGGCCTCGACCGCCAGCGGCATGTCATTGACGATGGCAATCCTCATACCCTGGCGCCTCCGATCAACTCGACCACCGCATCCAGCAAGGCGTCATCATGGAAACTGGCCTTGGCCAGATAGTAATCGGCACCGGCATCCAGGCCCCGGCGCCGATCTTCCTCGCGATCCTTGTAGGACACCACCATCACCGGCAGCGACTGCAGGCGAGTATCACGACGCAACAGTGTGACCAATTCAATACCGTCCATGCGAGGCATATCAATGTCGGTAATCAGCAGATCGAAGTCTTCCGAACGCAAGGCATTCCAACCATCCATGCCATCGACGGCGACCGCTACGTCATACCCACGGTTAAGTAATAGCTTGCGCTGCAATTCGCGCACGGTAAGCGAGTCATCCACCACCAGAATCCGCTTGCGTGCCACTTCGGCGGTTTGCTGGGCACGTCGGGCGATACGTTCCAGGCGCCCGGTATTGAGCAGTTTGTCCACCGAGCGCAGCATGTCCTCGGCATCTACAATCAACACCACCGAACCATCATCCAGCAGCGCGCCGGCGGAGATGTCCTGAACCTTGCCCAAGCGCTCATCCAGCGGCAGCACCACCAGTGTGCGCTCGCCAATGAAGCGCTCTACCGCAATGCCGTACACCACGTCCCGCTCACGGATGACCACCACTTTGAGGGTGTCATCGCTGGCTTGTCCGGCTGGGCGCTGCAGCAATTGGTGGGCCGCCACCAGACCGACGTGACGGCCCTCGTGCCAGAAATGCTGACGCCCTTCCAACTGCACGATTTCGTCGGGCGCCAGTGCACACATGCGTTCGATGTGCGCCAAGGGAAAGGCATAGGCCTCTTCGCCCACTTCCACCACCAGGCTGCGCACCACCGACAGGGTCAGCGGTACTTCCAGATGGAACCGACTGCCCTGCCCCGCCGTTTGCTCCAGCACCACTGCGCCGCGCAACTGGCGGACCATGTGCTGCACCGCGTCCAGTCCCACACCGCGCCCGGAGACTTGCGTGACTTTATCGCGCAGGCTGAAGCCCGGCAGGAACAGGAACGTCAGAAGTTCTTCCTCGCTCAGGCGCAAGGCGGTTTCCAGCGGCGACAGATTGCGATCGACAATCGCGCCGCGCAACCGATCTAGATCGACGCCATTGCCGTCGTCGCTCAACTCCAGCACCAGCAGACCGGCCTGGTGGGATGCGCGCAGGCGAATCACGCCTTCGGCCGGTTTACCCGCCAGTAGACGCTGTTCAGGCATTTCAATGCCGTGGTCGACGGCATTGCGCAATAAATGGGTCAGTGGCGCTTCAAGCTTCTCCAACACGTCGCGATCGACCTGGGTCTTTTCGCCTTCGATTTCCAGGCGCACCTGCTTGCCCAGGCTGCGCCCAAGATCGCGGACCATCCGCACCTGCCCGGTCAGCACATCGGCAAACGGGCGCATGCGACAGGCCAGCGCGGTGTCATAGAGTACTTGTGCGCGTTGTCCGGCGTGCCAGCCGAACTCGTCAAGCTCGGCGGTCTTTTCCGCCAGTAACAACTGGGCCTCGCTCAGCAAGCGCCGGGTGTCGGCCAGCGCTTCCTGCGCTTCCAGGCTCAGGTTGAGGCTCTTGAGCTGGCCGTCCAGGTTGTCCAGGGCGCGGGCGCTGTTGCTTTGCACACGCTTGAGGCGTTGCAGGCTGGCCAGATAAGGCTTGAGACGCTGGGTTTCAACCAAAGATTTGCTGGACAGGTCCAACAGACTGTTCAGGCGTTCGGCCGTGACCCGCAGTACCCGCTCGCCACCTTCGATCATGCGTTTGTTCTGTGGCGGCACATCACTGCTGACCGATGCGCTGGTCTCTGGCGACAGCGCCAACGGTTCCTCCAGCGTGGGGATTGGCTGCGGAATCGGTGTCACTGCTGGCACCTTCGCGGCAGGTTGCGACGGGTCGAGCAACTGCTCCATCAAGGCCACGTAGGATTCGATATCCGCGGGGCCGACGGTATTCCCCGGCGTGGCAATACGCATGAGCAAGTCGGTGCCTTGCAACAGTGCGTCGATATGTTCGGGCTGCAGGTAGAGCCGGCGTTCCTGGGCGCTGACCAGACAATCTTCCATGACGTGGGCGACGCTGACGCCAGCATCCACGCCGACAATCCGCGCCGCGCCCTTGAGGGAATGAGCGGCGCGCATACAGGCTTCGAGCTGGTCGGCCTGGGTCGGATTGCGCTCCAGCGCCAGCAGACCAGCGCTGAGCACCTGGGTCTGGGTGTCGGCTTCCAGGCTGAACAGTTCCAGCAGCGAGGCATCGCGCATCTGGTCGGGGGTCATGTGAGGCTCCGAGTCACGGCGGACAACAGTTGGACCTCGTCCAGCCAGCGCAGGCTGCGACCTTTGAATTGCAATACACCCTGGGTGTAGCGGGCGCTGGCCTGGGTGCCGGAGGCCGAAGCGGCCTTCAAGTCGCGTTCATCAATGGCGTGGATGCCGTCCACTTCATCCACCGGCACCACCACCGGGCCGTCCTGCGCCGCAATAATCAGCATTCGCGGCATGATCCGTGCGCCACTCGCACCGCTGACCGTACTGTCCAATCCAAGTAATTCCACCAGGGACAGGCAAGCCACCAACGCACCCCGTACATTCGCGACGCCAAGCAATGCGCGAGAACGCTGGTGGGGCAAGGAATGGATCGGCTGCAACGGTGCGACTTCCACCAGGCAACGGGTGGCAATGCCCAGCCATTCCTCGCCCAGGCGGAACATCAACAACGAACGGGTGACCACATCTGTCTGCGCCTCTACCGGCGTCATGTCATGCCGATCTTCCTGCTGCAAGGCATAGCGATCCAGCAGACGGGTGGCGGCGGCGGAATACACCGAGCAGTTGCGACAGTGAATATGCTCGACCAGCAACGGGCAGGATTTATCACCGTGGATGCCGATACGGTTCCAGCAGTCGTCGATCGCCTGGGTATCGGTCAGCGTCAGGCCTGTGTCCATGGCGTCAGAGCTACTCATCGTTCACGCTCACTGTCAGCGGCTCGCTCGCTGCGGGCGGCACGTGCTTGCAAGCGACGGGCCCCCGCGGTATCACCCTGGGACTCCAGCAGCGTAGCCAGGTGCAGCAAGGTCTGCTGATGCTGGGGCTCCAGGTACAAGGCTTTTCGATAATAACCCTGGGCTTCCAGGGAGCTGCCGGCCACGTCACTGAGCAGGCCCAGCCAATAGAACACCTGTGCCGATGGCGGATGACTCTGCAAGTAATGTTCGCAGGCGGCACGCGCCTCAAGGCTTTTGCCTTCGTTGGCCAACATGGCGATCTGCCCGAGCAAGGCGCCCGCGTCCGACTGCACGGGCGCGGGCCTGATCGGCACCACCGGCGCGATCGAGGTACTGAAAGGCCGGGGTCTCTCGGCAACAGGCGCTGCGCTCCGGCGCAACACCGGCGTCGGTAGCGGTGCAAAGAGCGGTTCGGGTACAGGCGCTGGTGCGACCTCGGCGTGACGACTGAAGGCGAAGGATTGCGCTACACCAATCGAGCGCATGCCCAAGCGGCCCAGCAGGCTGCCTTCGGCCGGGCCGATAAAGAGCACACCCTCGACATGGGTCAGGCCTTTAAGCACCTCGAACACCTGTTTCTGGGTCGCCTGGTCGAAATAGATCAACAGGTTGCGGCAAAACACAAAGTCATAGGTCGGCTCATTGGCCAGCAATTGCGGATCCAGCAGATTGCCGACTTGCAGGAACACTTGCTCACGTACCCGGTCGGCAATCCGGTAGCCGTCATCCTGAGCACTGAAATGCCGCTCGCGGTACCCGATGTCCTGACCACGAAACGAGTTCTTGCCATACACCCCGCGCCGCGCGCGCTCTACCGACAACGGACTGACGTCCATGCCCTGGACCTTGAACTGGTGCGGAGCCAGACCGGCATCGAGCAAAGCCATGGCGATGGAATAGGGTTCCTCTCCCGTCGAACACGGCAGGCTGAGGATACGCAGGGCGCACAGGTGCTTGATCTCGGCCAGGCGCGCGACCGCCAGCCGGGCCAGGGTAGCAAAGGACTCGGGATAGCGGAAAAACCAGGTCTCGGGAACGATCACCGCCTCGATCAATGCTTGCTGCTCGTCAGCGCTGGTTTGCAGGCGCTGCCAGTATTGATCGGCGCTCAGTCCTTGCAATGCCTGGCTGCGCTGGCGCACGGCACGTTCGATGATGGCTGCGCCGACCGATGCAACGTCAAGGCCGATGCGTAGTTTAAGGAAATCGAAGAAGCGTTGGTCACTGCTCATTGCGCCTCCCCAGCTATCAGGCCGGGCGCAAAGAGCATGGCGCGCACGTCTGCCGTCAGCAGATCGGCGACACCGATCCACTGCATCAAGCCCTGTTCATCTTCGCGCACCGGCCCCAGATAAGGCGCCTGGCGATTGTCCAGTCCGTAGGGTTGGAAATCCGCGGGATCGCAGCGCAGGGTGTCAGTCGCCTGCTCGAGAACCAGCCCGAGCCAGCGGGACTCTTGCGAAGGTTCCGGCTGGTAGTTGACCAGCACCAACCGCGTGCTGGTGCGAGCCTGGGCCAACGCGCCAAAGGCCAGCGCACTGAGATCGATGACCGGCACCATGACACCGCGATGCGCAAAGATCCCGGCCACCCAGGCGGGAGCATGGGCGATCGGTTTCAAAGGCAGGCGCGGCAGCACCTCGGCCACTTCCGTGGCCTTGAGGGCATAGCGCTCGTGGCCGATGCGGAACATCAGGAACAGTGCCTTTTTCGCGGTCGTAACGGCACCACGTCTAGCCGCTAACTCGCTCATCAGACTTTGAAACGCGACACGCCGCTGCGCAGACCTACCGCAACCTGGCTCAATTCATCAATGGCAAAGCTGGCCTGGCGCAGGGATTCCACGGTCTGGCTGCTGGCATCCCCCAATTGCACCAGCGCATGGTTGATCTGCTCGGCGCCGGTGGCCTGGGCCTGCATGCCTTCGTTGACCATCAGCACCCGAGGCGCCAGGGCCTGGACCTGATGGATGATCTGCGACAGCTGTTCGCCCACTTGCTGCACTTCGAACATGCCACGGCGCACTTCTTCCGAGAACTTGTCCATGCCCATCACGCCCGCCGACACCGCCGACTGGATTTCACGGACCATCTGTTCGATGTCGTAGGTCGCCACGGCGGTCTGATCCGCGAGACGGCGCACTTCGGTCGCGACCACGGCAAACCCGCGTCCGTATTCCCCGGCTTTCTCCGCCTCGATCGCCGCGTTGAGTGACAACAGGTTGGTCTGGTCAGCGACCTTGACGATGGTCACCACCACTTGGTTGATGTTGCCGGCTTTCTCATTGAGGATCGCCAGCTTGGCATTCACCAGATCCGCAGCGCCCATCACCGAGTGCATGGTTTCTTCCATGCGGGCCAGGCCTTGCTGACCGGAACCGGCGGCCACCGACGCCTGATCGGCAGCCGTGGAAACTTCGGTCATGGTGCGCACCAGATCCTTGGAAGTGGCAGCGATTTCGCGGGAAGTGGCCCCGATTTCGGTGGTCGTCGCCGCCGTTTCGGTGGCGGTAGCCTGCTGCTGCTTGGAAGTTGCCGCGATCTCGGTCACCGAGGTAGTGACCTGGACCGACGAACGCTGGGCCTGGGAAACCAACGCGGTGAGTTCGCTCATCATGTCGTTGAAGCCGGTTTCGACCGCGCCAAACTCATCCTTGCGGTCCAGATTCAGGCGCTTGCTCAGGTCGCCCGTACGCATGGACTCCAGGATATCGACGATACGTTTCATCGGCGCCATGATCGCTCGCATCAGCAACAGGCCACACAGGCCCGCAGCAAGGACTGCCAGAATCAGCGAAACGCCCATGTTTATCTCTGCGGCTATAACCGCATCGTCGATAGCCGTCGCGGCCTTATCCGCCACCTGTTTGTCTTCGCTGATAATTCCGTTGAGCTTGGTGCGTCCCGCGGACCAGGTCGGCGTCAGTTGTTCGCTGAAGACTTTACGCGCCTCGGCGTCTCTGTCGGCTTCATGCAGCGCGAGGACTTGGGTGAGCACCTTGTTGTAGTCCTGGCGCAGGCTTTCAAAGGCCTTGAACTGGGTTTGATCGCGGTCCTGGCTGATGGTCTGTACGTAGCTGGCAACGTGCTGATCAAGGCGCGCCTCGAAAGATTTGTAGTCTTCGCGGTCGGCATCGGAAATGCCCTGACCTTGTCGAAAGCCGACCAACGCCTGGGTTTTCTGGTAGCTGTCGACCCAGGCACCGCGGATCATCGAACTGAAAAATATCCCGGGGATCGCTTCGTCCTTGACCGCATGCACATTCACTTCGACCTTCAGTAACCGTGAATACGAGACCACAACCATCAGCAGCATGATCGCGATAATGACCGCAAAGCTCGCCAAAATGCGTTGGCGCAAGGTCCAGTTCTTCACAGTATTTCCTCAAGGGCCGATCAAATGCCGAGGAGTATAGCCGAGCCAGTAACATCATTTATCAATGGCTTGTGGAGCACGTCTCAAGGGATACAAAAACACCCCGCAGCCATGACGCATGCGGGGTGTCCGAGAGAACGGTACAACATTCAGACGCTGGCTTCGCGCACCTGTTTTTCCAGCTCGATCTTCAGGTCCGGCGCCAACTTGAGCTGGCGCGCCAGTTCATCCAGGTAAGACTTCTCCATGAAGTTCTCGTCATCCACCAGCATCACGCTGGCGATGTACATCTCGGCGGCCATTTCCGGAGTGCTGGCGGCACGGGCCACGTCGGTGGGATCCAGTGGTTTGTTGAGTTCGGCATGCAACCAGTGTTGCAGTTCCTGGTCGTTGTCCAGCTTGGTGAACTCGCCTTCGATCAACGCTTTTTCGCGTTCGTCGACATGCCCGTCGGCTTTGGCCGCAGCCACCAGGGCCTTGAGAATCGCCTGGCTGTGCTGTTCGACTTGAGCCGGCGGCAGGCGATCCAGGGTTTGCGGTTCGCCCCGGGGCGCGCCCGCCTGCTGCGCCTGCCAGTTGCCGTAAGCCTTGTAGGCAATCACCCCGAGTGCCGCAAGCCCGCCGTAGGTCAGGGCTTTTCCGCCAAACTTGCGAGCTTTCTTGTTGCCCATCAACAAGCCCATGGCTCCGGCCGCCAGAGCGCCACCGCCGGCTCCACCGAGCAGGCTGCCAAGCCCGCCGCTGCCACCGAGCAAGCCACCCAGCGCGCCTTTTTCATTGCCTTTACGCTGGCCGCCGGCCTTGTTTTGCATCATATCCTGGCCCGACTTGAGCAACTGATCGAGCAATCCACGGGTATTCATTCGTAGTCTCCACAGACGTGTGTTGATAGGACAATAGGCCTCCAGCGTAAAACTAAGTGCCAAAAAGCCCTGCACTAGAGTGCTTCCAGATGTAACGCAACCGCCCTGGAAAATCGCGATCACCCGTCGTGTGGCTGACACGTCTTGTTTCATATACAAGGCCATCACACTGCCATCAATGAATTTTCCTTCTTCCCCGAACGGCTTAAGCTATTTGGCATCTGTTAAATGTCCATTGCGTTTGGCCGAAGGCATGTCCGAACCGTTCTTTTCGATCCGACACGTGCCAGGAAAGGCACGGGATTGCTCACAACAGGTTGTATTATGCACCGCAGGAATTTGCTCAAAGCGTCCATGGCCATCGCTGCCTACACCGGGCTCTCGGCCAGCGGCCTGTTGGCCACCCAGGCCTGGGCCACGACTCGTACAGCCGATGGCGATGCCAAGGCCTTCGACTTCGACTGGCTCAAGCACCAGGCCAGACAATTGGCCGGCAACCCGTACCAGGACACCCGGCAAGTGTTGCCGCCGACACTGGCGACCATGACTCCGCAGAACTTCAACGCCATTGGTTATGACGCCAATCATTCGCTGTGGAAAAACCTCAACGGCCAACTGGATGTGCAGTTTTTCCACGTCGGCATGGGCTTCAAGACCCCAGTGCGCATGCACAGCGTCGACCCGAAGACACGTCAGGCGCGAGAGGTTCACTTCCGCCCCTCGCTGTTTAACTATGAGAAAACCACGGTCGATACCCGGCAACTCAAAGGCGACCTGGGGTTTGCCGGGTTCAAGCTGTTCAAGGCACCGAAACTCGACCGCCACGATGTGGTGTCTTTCCTCGGCGCCAGCTATTTCCGTGCCGTGGATAACACCGGTCAGTACGGCCTTTCTGCCCGTGGCCTGGCCATCGATACCTACGCCAACAAGCCCGAGGAATTCCCCGACTTCACTCAGTTCTGGTTCGAGACGCCGACCAGGGACAGCACGCGTTTCGTGGTCTACGCCCTGCTCGACTCACCGAGTGCCACCGGCGCTTACCGCTTCGACATCGACTGCCAGGCTACCCAGGTGGTAATGGCCATCGACGCGCACATCAACGCCCGTAGCGCCATTCAGCAAATGGGTATCGCGCCGATGACCAGCATGTTCAGTTGCGGGACACATGAGCGACGCATGTGCGACACCATCCACCCGCAGATCCACGACTCGGATCGCCTGTCGATGTGGCGTGGCAACGGCGAGTGGATCTGCCGCCCGCTGAACAATCCGGCTACCCTGCAATTCAATGCCTTCGCCGATAACAATCCGAAAGGGTTCGGCCTGCTGCAGACCGATCATGAATTCGCCAGCTATCAGGACACCGTCGACTGGTACAGCAAGCGCCCGAGTCTGTGGGTGGAACCAACTACCGCATGGGGCGAAGGCTCTATCGACCTGCTGGAAATTCCGACCACCGGCGAGACCATGGACAATATCGTCGCTTTCTGGACCCCGAAAAAGCCGGTAGCGGCCGGCGACGCCCTGACCTTCGGCTACAAGCTTTACTGGAGCGCCCTGCCTCCGGTCAACACGCCGCTGGCGCAGGTCAACGCCACGCGTTCCGGCATGGGAGGGTTCACCGAGGGTTGGGCTCCGGGAGAACATTATCCCGCGGTGTGGGCGCGCCGCTTCGCCGTGGATTTCAAGGGCGGTGGCCTTGATCACTTGCCCGAAGGCTCGGGGATTGAACCGGTGATCACCTGCTCCCATGGCGAAGTAAAGGACTTCAGCGTGCTGGTGCTCGATGATATCAAGGGTTACCGCATTCTCTTCGACTGGTACCCAACCAGCGACAGCGTGGAGCCGGTGGAGATGCGCCTGTTCATTCGCAGCAACGAGCGCACCTTGAGTGAAACCTGGTTGTATCAGTACTTCCCGCCAGCCCCGCACAAACGCACCTACACCTGAGGTAAAGCGCTCCCTCGCGCACTGCAGCGTGGGAGCGCCGCCACCGCTCTAGAACCGCGACACATTCTTCATTGCGCCAACCAGATAACGCATTGCCACCTGATCGCTCTTGCTCAAGGCGCGGTAACTCTCCAGCAATTGCGCCTCATCCGAACTCAACCGATGACCCTGCAACCACCCTTTGCGGTTGAACAAAAACACCAGAACACCTGCTACACCACTGGGCTTGGCCATGGACTGTTTCTCCGCGCAATAAACGACATTTCCTGATGCCCATACGCCTGTGCGGTAAAGCACAAGGCCTGATCGGGCAAACAGCGATGCTGACTTCCTAGGCCAGAAACCCGCCTTACTTCAAGCGTAGAAACGATCCACGGCACTGGTGAGATTTTTTAGAGTATTCACTTAAAAAATCACCTTAAACCAAAAACCTGCAGAAAATTCTTACCGCTGGATTAACCGGGTCGCGGCATCGCTACGTCTGTCCATGGTCGCTGCACGCGTCAAGAAAAAACCCACCGGCCTGCGGTGGGTTTGAATGCCTAGCGCGTGTCATCAGTCGCGCAGGTCCGACTCGTGAATTGGCTGATCACGGTGGGTCGCTCGCTGATACTGCGCCGGCCAGACTGCCGTGCGCCCACCCAGGTCATCGTCGGCATGCAACGGCCAATACGGGTCACGTAGCAGTTCACGGGCGAGGAAGATCAGATCAGCCTGGTTGGTGCGCAGAATGTGCTCGGCTTGGGCCGGTTCGGTAATCATTCCAACAGTGCCGGTGGCCATGCCCGATTCCTTGCGCACGCGCTCGGCAAAGCGGGTTTGATACCCGGGGCCTGTAGGAATTTCTGCGTTGGCCGCGGTGCCGCCGGACGACACGTCGATCAGATCGACTCCCAGGTCTTTCAGCCGCCGCGCCAGTTCCACGGTTTCGTCCGGGTTCCAGCCGTCTTCGACCCAATCGGTGGCCGACACCCGCACAAACACCGGCAAGTCTTGCGGCCACACATCACGCACGGCCTCGGTGACTTGCAGCACCAGGCGGATACGGTTTTCAAAGGAACCGCCGTACTGGTCCTGGCGCTGGTTACTCAGGGGCGATAGAAACTGATGCAACAGATAGCCATGCGCCGCATGCACTTCCACCACCTTGAAGCCGGCGGTCAAGGCGCGTTTAGCGGCAGCGACGAAATCGTCAATGAGTGTCTGGATTTGCCCTTCATCCAGCTGCCTGGGGGCCGTGTGCTGCGGATCGAAAGAAATCGGCGAGGGGCCGACCGGAACCCAGCCGCCCTCCTCGGGTTTGACGCTGCCGTGCTTGCCGATCCATGGCCGATGGGTGCTGGCCTTGCGTCCGGCGTGGGCCAGTTGAATGCCTGCCACGGCGCCCTGGGCGTTGATAAAACGGGTGATGCGTTGCAGGGGCTCGATCTGCTCATCGTTCCACAGCCCCAGGTCCTCGGCGGTGATACGGCCATCGGCGGTGACCGCAGTGGCTTCGGTAAAAACCAACCCGGCGCCGCCCACCGCTCGACTGCCAAGGTGGACCAAGTGCCAGTCATTGGCCAGGCCATCCACGGAGGAGTACTGACACATAGGCGACACGGCGATACGGTTGAGCAGGGTCAATTGACGCAGGGTGTAGGGTTCGAGCAACAGACTCATGGGGCACCTCTTCTCATATCCGGTGGGCATAGGCTCCAGGGTTCTGTCTGATCGATACGCGTGACAAGAAGATGATAAGCCCGTCCCCCGCGGGCAGAAAAAGACACGTTCACAAGACCAATCACACAGAGCTTAGAGACTAGTCGACAACCGAGAATTGCACAGGGTTCAGCGTGGTTCGATGTGCGCGATCATCAGTTGCACGGTTTCCTGGCCACGGAACTCATTCACGTCGAGTTTGTAGGCCAGTTCCACCCAGCGAATGGTCGGGTTCGGCCAGACCTCGCGGTCAATGCCAAAGGCAATACCGTCGAGCTTCACCGAGCCGCATTCGCTCTTGAGCACCACTTTGAGGTGACGCTCGCCCACGACGCGCTGTTCCACCAGTTGAAACACACCGTGAAACAAGGGCTCGGGAAAGTGCTGGCCCCAGGGCCCGGCGTGACGCAAGGCGCGGGCCAGGTCCAGGTGAAACTCTTCCACCGCGAGGGTGCCATCGGACAGTAAGCGCCCGGTCAGGTCTTCTTCACGCAACTGTCGACGGACCTCGGCATCGAAGGCTTCGGCAAACAGCGGGAAGTTAGCCTCAGGCAGGGTCAGGCCCGCCGCCATGGCATGACCACCATACTTGGCGATCAGGTTGGGATGCTGGCTGGCCACTACGGCCAGGGCATCGCGGATATGAAAACCCGGCACCGAACGCCCTGAGCCCTTCAGCAGGCCATCACCGGCATCGGCAAAGGCGATGGTCGGGCGGAAATAACGCTCTTTCATGCGTGACGCCAGAATCCCGATCACCCCTTGGTGCCATTCGGGATCGAACAGGCACAAGCCGAACGGCATCGATTCCACCGGCAAATCCTTGAGCTGGGCCAGCGCTTCGCGCTGCATGCCTTGCTCGATGGATTTACGGTCCTGGTTCATGCCATCCAACTGCGCGGCCATTTCCCGCGCCATGGCGAAGTCGCTGGTGAGCAGGCATTCGATGCCCAGGCTCATGTCGTCCAGACGGCCGGCGGCGTTCAGGCGTGGCCCGAGAATGAACCCCAGGTCGGTGGACGTGATGCGGGCGTGATCGCGCTTGGCCACTTCGAGGATCGCCTTGATCCCCGGTCGGGCGCGACCGGCGCGAATACGCTCCAGGCCCTGATGGACCAGGATGCGGTTGTTGGCATCCAGCGGCACCACATCGGCCACGCTGCCCAACGCCACCAAGTCCAGCAATTCGCCGATGTTCGGCTGTGGCGCCTGGTCATACCAGCCAAGGCTGCGCAAGCGCGCGCGCAACGCCATCAGCACGTAAAAAATCACCCCGACGCCGGCCAGCGCTTTACTGGGAAACCCGCAGCCGGGCTGGTTCGGATTGACGATGGCGTCGGCCGCCGGCAATTCATCACCGGGCAAGTGGTGGTCGGTGACCAACACTTTGAGCCCGGCCGCCTTGGCCGCCGCCACACCTTCGACACTGGAGATACCGTTATCCACAGTGATCAGCAACTGCGGCTCGCGCTGCAAAGCCACCGCAACAATTTCCGGGGTCAGGCCGTAGCCGTATTCAAAGCGATTGGGCACCAGGTAATCGACATGGGCCGCCCCGAGCAAGCGCAGGCCGAGCGTCCCCACGGTGCTGGCCGTGGCACCGTCGGCGTCAAAGTCGCCTACGATCAGAATCCGCTGGCGTTGCTCCAGGGCCGTCACCAGCAGATCCACGGCAGCCTCGATCCCCTTGAGCTGCTGATAGGGGATCAGCCGTGCCAGGCTTTTATCCAGCTCTGCTTGCGACTGCACACCGCGTGCGGCGTAAAGGCGGGTCAACAGCGGTGGCAGTTCCCCCAGAAAGGGCAGGACGGCGGGCAACGGGCGAGGATCGATACGCATGGGGTGACGGGTACTTCTCTAATGACAGATAAAAATTTGCCCCTGTAGGAGCGAGCTTGCTCGCGAAAAAACCAGAGAACGCCTCGGGGTGTCCGATTGCCGGCGTTATCGTTAACGATCTTCGCGAGCAAGCTCGCTCCTACAAGGATGTGTTTGGTTTCAGCCGCGCTCGCCCACCAGCCACTGAAGCTGGACCTCATGCTGGCCACGATCGTCGGTCACAAAGATCGTACCTTCACTGATCATCACATCCCACTTGATCACGCGGGGCATGTCCTTGGCCAGGGTTTCGAGGATTTCCTGGGGCACGGCGGCAATGTGTACGTTTTTCAGGTTATTGGCCACCGGCACCACTTTACCTTCCCATACGCGCAGGCTGCCGTAGGCCAGGAGGCTGGTGCGTTCAGTGCGACGCGAACACCAGGTCAGGCGATCCGCATCCGGCTGACCGACTTCGATCCAGTGCAATACTCGATCATCCAGGCTTTTTTCCCACAGGGCTGGTTCGTCTACGTCTGACAGGCCACGACCAAACGCCAACTGCTCGTTATACCAAAGGGCATAGGCCAACAGACGCACGGTCATGCGTTCTTCGGTTTCCGAAGGGTGACGGGCGATGGTTTGCTTGACGCTTTCGTACACAGAACGATCGAGGTCGGTCAGGTTGAGTTCAAACTTGTAGGTCGTGGACGGCTGGGCCATGAACGGACTTCTAGAGACAGGAAAAGGCGGCCAGTCTAACCGATGCCGAGGTCATTCAACGAATCCTGCGCCGCATCAGGGTTGTCGCTGGATCGATTGCCTATGTTAAAAAGCAGTACATACTTGCCCGTCGCTTGTAAGGATCCTTATGTCGCTTAACGTCAAACCGCTTGCCGGCCTGAAAGTCATCGAACTGGGGACCTTGATCGCCGGCCCGTTTGCCTCACGTATCTGCGCGGAGTTCGGTGCCGAGGTCATCAAGGTCGAATCCCCGGACGGCGGCGACCCGCTGCGTAAATGGCGTAAGCTGTATGAAGGTACGTCCCTCTGGTGGTTCGTCCAGGCACGCAACAAAAAATCGCTGACCCTGAACCTGAAACACCCCGACGGCCTGGCGATCCTCAAACAGTTGCTGGCGGATGCCGACATCCTGATCGAGAACTTCCGCCCTGGCGTGCTGGAGAAGCTTGGCCTGGACTGGGACACCTTGCACGCCCTGAACCCCAAACTGGTGATGGTGCGCCTCTCGGGCTTCGGTCAGACCGGGCCGATGAAGGCACAACCCGGTTTCGGCGCGGTCGGCGAATCCATGGGAGGCCTGCGTTATATCACCGGTTTCGAAGACCGTCCGCCGGTGCGTACCGGCATTTCCATCGGGGACTCGATCGCCGCATTGTGGGCGGTGATTGGCGCCTTGATGGCTTTGCGTCACCGCGAGGTCAATGGCGGCCTGGGGCAAGTGGTGGATGTCGCGCTCTATGAAGCGATCTTTGCCATGATGGAAAGCATGATCCCCGAGTTTGACGTCTTCGGGTTTATCCGTGAACGTACCGGCAACATCATGCCGGGGATTACTCCGTCCTCGATCCATACCAGCGCCGACGGCAAACATGTGCAAATCGGCGCCAATGGCGATGCGATCTTCAAGCGTTTCATGCTGCTCATCGGTCGTGAGGACTTGGCCAACGATCCCCTCCTGGCCAGCAACGATGGCCGCGACAGCCGTCGTGACGAGCTGTATGGCGTGATCGATCGCTGGGTCAATTCACTGCCGCTGGAGCAGGTGATGCAGCAGTTGAACCAGGCCGAGGTCCCAGCCAGCCGGATCTACAGCGCCGAAGACATGCTCGGCGATCCGCAATTCCTGGCCCGGGAAATGTTCCTCAAGGCGCAATTGCCCGATGGCAAGGACTTCAAGATGCCCGGCATCGTACCGAAGCTGTCGGATACCCCCGGCGGTTGCGAGTGGGTCGGACCGCAACTGGGGGAACACAACGCCAGCGTGCTCAATTCACTGGGCTACGATGATCTGGCAATCAGTCGTCTGCGCAACGACGGCGCGATATAAAACGCGATCCGCGCTGCTACAAGGAAACAGCCGCGCCCTGACAAATCGCGGGCAAAAAGAAACCCCGAGCAGTGGGGAGACAACTCGGGGTTAAACGTGGCCTACAAAGACCAGTACAACAAGCTACAAGCACCGGAGCACAATGCTTGATCCTGCTGTAAAAAATCAGACTGACCTTGCTGTAGGAAGTTTCCCGATAAAAATAATTTCATGCGAGAACGCTGGCGCGGGTCTGGGCTGCGTTGCGCAACGCTGCAATGACCGAAGGTTCCAGGCGTCCTTCAGCGATTTTAAGATCACGGTGCAGGCAATCCACCACGTCGACCCACTCGCGCTTGTCGATCAATTGCGCACGATTGACTTCCCGCTCGACCACAATTGCGCCCGCCGGGCTCTTCACAGTCACCAGACATTCACCCCTCACACCAGAGCTGGTCAGCGTAACCTGATAAGGACTCAGCGCTTCACTGAGCAATAGGCTGATACTTTCCATCTCGATCACCACTTAATTGGAAAACAAAAATGTCGCCAAGGTGCAGGCATTCAAGTGACCTTCGCGCACAGCAGAAAGTTCGCTTTATGACGCAGCACTGTGCTGAGTCAAACGAGCATGCACGGCGAAGATGACAGAGAGAAAACAGGCGTGGGAGAGGTCGCTGAAACCTTGCGCGGGGGCGCAAATCGGCCTCTTCAAAACAAAAGGCGGTACAACCTTTGTGGCGAGGGGGCTCGTTTGTGGCGAGGGGGCTTGTCCCCCGTTGGGCTGCGCAGCAGCCCCAAAAAGCCCATCTCGGTCCTCCAGTCAAACCGGGGTGCCTGGTTTGAGGGCTGCTGCGCAGCCCAGCGGGGGCGATACGGCGTTCCGGCGAGCCCCCTCGCCACAGGAATGGGGTATGCCTGGGGGCTCTTGACTGAACAGGGCCTTGGAGTCAGAGCGGCTTGCCGCGATTGCCGTGCTGGCTGACAAACGCCTGGACGGCGCCGAGGTCATTGGCCAGGACCGTGCAACGCTCCTCACGCTCGAACAGATCCGCCAGGTGCGGCGGCAGTTCCAGGGCCTTGCCGACGCCGGCCTTTTCCACGGCTTCAGGGAATTTGACCGGGTGCGCGGTGCCAAGGATCACCATCGGGATGTCCAGGCTACGGCGGCACTCACGCGCCGCCTTGACGCCAATGGCGGTGTGCGGGTCCAGCAGCTCGCCGGTCTGGGCGTAGACTTCAGCGATGGTTTCGCAGGTCTCGGCGTCATCCACCGCCAGGGAATCGAACAGCTTGCGGGTTTCGGTCCAGCGCTCTTGGTCGACGCTGAAACCACCACCTTGCTTGAAACTGTCCATCAGATCGGCCAGGGCCGCCCCGTTGCGCCCATGCATATCGAACAGCAAGCGTTCGAAATTCGACGAGACCATGATGTCCATCGACGGCGACAAGGTCGCGTGCAGGGTTTCCTTGACGTACTGATTACCGCTCATGAAACGGTGCAGGATGTCGTTGCGGTTGGTGGCGACGATCAACTGATTGATCGGCAGGCCCATGTTGCGCGCCAGGTAACCGGCGAAGATATCGCCGAAGTTGCCGGTCGGCACCGAGAACGACACCGAACGCGCCGGGCCGCCCAACTGCAGGGAGGCGTGGAAGTAGTAGACGATCTGGGCCATGATCCGCGCCCAGTTGATCGAGTTCACCGCCACCAGGCGTGTGCCCTTGAGGAAGCTCTGGTCGGCAAAGCTGGCCTTGACCATTTCCTGACAGTCATCGAAGTTGCCTTCGATGGCGATGTTGTGAATGTTCTCGCCAAAGAGGGTGGTCATCTGCCGGCGCTGCACTTCCGACACACGGTTATGCGGATGCAGGATGAAGATATCGACGTTTTCGCAGTGTTTGCAGCCTTCGATGGCCGCCGAACCGGTATCACCCGAGGTGGCACCGATGATCACCACGCGCTCGCCGCGCTTCTCCAACACGTAGTCGAGCAAACGACCGAGCAATTGCAGTGCGAAGTCCTTGAACGCCAGGGTCGGGCCGTGGAATAGCTCCAGCACCCACTCGTTACCGTTCAGTTGACGCAACGGCGCGACGGCATTGTGGGAAAACACGCCGTACGTTTCTTCCAGAATCTTTTTGAAGTCTGCATCCGGAATACTGCCGGTGACGAACGGACGCATAACCCGGAAGGCCAGCTCGTGGTATGGCAGGCCAGCCCAGGAGGCGATTTCCTCGTGGGTGAAACGTGGCAGGTTTTCCGGCACATACAAGCCACCGTCCGTGGCAAGGCCTGCCAGCAGGACATCTTCGAAATTCAGGGCCGGTGCCTGGCCGCGGGTGCTGATATAACGCATGACTGGCTCCTCAACATCATTCTTGAACAGAAGCCGCCGAACCCTCGGGGCCTCTGAAACATATCAGTTAGATCAGGTGTTCAACGCGAATCCGTACGACCGGCCCGACCACGCCCTGAAGCGCTTCGAGGGCCCGGATGGCATCGTTCATGTGCTGTTCCAGCACACGGTGGGTCAGCAGGATCATCGGTACCAGGCCGTCGTGTTCTTCGACCTCCTTCTGCATGATCGACTCGATATTGATACCCCGCTCCGACAGGATGCTGGCTACTTGAGCCAACACGCCAGGGTGATCCTTGGCCTGGATGCGCAGGTAGTAGGAGCTTTCACAGGCTTCAATCGGCAGAATCGGATGCGCCGACAGCGAATCCGGCTGGAAGGCCAGGTGCGGCACGCGGTTCTCCGGGTCGCTGGTCATGGCACGAACCACGTCCACCAGGTCGGCGATAACTGACGACGCGGTGGGCTCCATGCCGGCGCCAGCGCCGTAGAACAGGGTCGAACCGGCCGCATCGCCATTGACCATCACGGCATTCATCACGCCATTGACGTTGGCCAGCAAGCGGTCGGCCGGGATCAGCGTCGGGTGTACGCGCAGCTCGATGCCGCTGGCGGTGCTGCGAGCCACGCCCAAGTGTTTGATGCGGTAGCCCAGGGCTTCGGCGTAGTTCACGTCAGCAGTGGTCAGCTTGGTGATGCCTTCGGTGTAAGCCTTGTCGAACTGCAGCGGTATACCAAAGGCGATGGAGGCCAGGATGGTCAACTTGTGGGCGGCGTCGATACCTTCGACGTCAAAGGTCGGATCGGCTTCCGCATATCCCAGCGCCTGGGCTTCGGCCAGCACGTCTTCGAAGGTACGGCCCTTCTCGCGCATTTCGGTCAGGATGAAGTTACCGGTGCCGTTGATGATGCCGGCGACCCAATTGATTCGGTTGGCCGACAGACCTTCACGGATCGCCTTGATCACCGGAATGCCACCGGCAACAGCGGCCTCGAACGCCACGATCACGCCTTTCTCGCGGGCCCTGGCGAAGATTTCATTGCCATGTACAGCGATCAGCGCCTTGTTGGCCGTGACCACGTGCTTGCCGTTTTCGATGGCCTTGAGCACCAGTTCGCGGGCAACGGTGTAGCCGCCCACCAGCTCGATGACGATATCGATTTCTGGGTTGGTGGCAACGTCGAAGACATCGTTGGTAATCGCAATACCGGTCGTCTGGAACTGAGGCTTTGGCGTACGCATGGCAATTTGAGCCACTTCAATCCCACGCCCTGCGCGGCGGGAAATTTCCTCGGCGTTACGCTGAAGTACGTTGAAGGTTCCGCCACCGACGGTCCCTAACCCACAGATGCCTACTTTGACCGGTTTCACTGAAGAACTCCCCATGAAACGGCCGACTCAAGGTCGGCCGTGGAAAACAGCCGCACAACTGCGGCTCACTATTGATGACCCGCCGGCTGGTTGGCGGATCAAGATCGTCAAGGTTTGACGATACTGCTTATTTGGCACCCAGCGCCAGTTTGGCGACTTGTGGGGCAGGCTGGTAGCCCGGAATGACCTGGCCGTCCGCCAAAACGATGGCCGGCGTACCGTTCACGCCAATGGACTGGCCCAGGGCGAACTGCTTGGAGACCGGATTGGTGCACGCAGCCGCCTTGATGTCCTTGCCATCGACCATCTTGTCCATGGCCGCCTTCTTGTCAGCCGAGCACCAGACCGCTTGCAACTGTTTGTCACCCGGCGAACCCAGGCCCTGACGCGGAAACGCCACGTAGCGTACTTCCACACCCATTTTGTTCAGCTCAGGCACTTCGGCGTGCAGCTTGTGGCAGTACGGGCAAGTGGTGTCGGTGAAGACGGTGATGTGGGTCTTGGTCTCGCCAATGGCCGGATACACCACGGTTTCGGCGACTGGAATCGCGTTGATCAGCTTGGACACACCCAGGCGCTCGGCTTTCTCGGTGAGATTGACCGGCTTACCGTCTTTCAACTGGAACAGGTAACCCTGGACAATGTACTGGCCGTCGGCGCTGGCGTAGAGCACGCGGCTGCCCTTGAGCTTGACTTCATACAGGCCGGCCATGGGGCTGGCGCTGATGCTTTCTACCGGTGTTTCAAGCTGGAGGCTTTCCAGGCTCTTACGAATCGTCTGCTCGGCGGCATTATCGGCGACGGCGAAGGTTGAGGCCAACGCAATGGCTGCGGCGGCAAAAATCTGGGTCAAGCGCATGGAAACTCCTGAAGGCAGATGCAGGGACGAAGATCAGGACGCCGGTGCGGAAACGCGGGTCGGGAATGTCCCCTTTGCAAACCGGCAAAGCCTACCACAGTTGGCCGCAACGGCAGACGCCGGTGGAAAAATAGGCACGTTTCAGCCCCTCGGGTGATGCCTGGCGTGCATCTCTTGCAAACGCGCGCGCGCCACATGGGTATAGATCTGGGTAGTGGACAAATCACTGTGACCCAGCAGCATTTGCACCACCCGCAAATCCGCGCCGTGATTGAGCAGGTGCGTGGCGAACGCATGCCGCAAAGTGTGCGGAGACAGCGACTTGCCGATCCCGGCAACCTTGGCCTGATGCTTGATACGGTGCCAGAAGGTCTGGCGGGTCATCTGCTCGCCACGCAGGCTGGGAAACAGCACATCGCTCGGGCGCCCGCCCAGCAACTCGCCGCGGGCATCGCGCATATAACGCTCAACCCAGACAATGGCTTCCTCGCCCATCGGCACCAACCGCTCCTTGCTGCCCTTGCCCATGACCCGTAACACGCCCTGGCGCAGATTGACCTGTTCCAGGGTCAGGCTGATCAGTTCGGTCACCCGCAGTCCACAGGCGTACAGCACTTCAAGCATGGCACGGTCGCGTTGACCGATGGCTTCACTCAGGTCAGGCGCGGCCAACAGGGCTTCGACGTCGGCCTCTGACAGGGACTTAGGCAAGGGCCTGCCCAGTTGCGGCATATCCACTTGTAAAGTGGGATCGACGGCGATCAACTTTTCCCTCAGCAAATAGCGATAAAAACCACGCACACCCGAGAGAAAACGCGCCGTAGAACGCGGCTTATAATTCTGCTCGAGGCGCCAGGCCAAATGATCAAGGATCAATTCACGCCCAGCGTTGATCAGCTCCAGATGCTTTTCCTGAAGCCAACCGTTGAACAGGGCCAGGTCGCTGCGATACGACTGGCGGGTGTTATCCGACAAGCCTTTCTCCAGCCACAGGGCATCGAGGAAACGGTCTATCAGTGGGTGATCAATGGCGGGCATGGGGACTCGGGCAGATGACTGGGGTGTCTGGTAGATCCTATCGCGAGCAAGTCCGTTCCCACACGGGTTTTGTATCGTGACCGTGTATCGCTGGCAACGATGATCAATGTGGGGGGCTTGCTCGCGATAGCCGCGACTCGGTTTCAGATCAATCCACAAACCCAGGCAGCACCGGCACCGGCCGCTTGTCGGCATCAATCGCGACAAAGCTGAACACACCCTGGATCGCCTTCTCGCGGCCATCGGCACTCATGCTCTCGACAAACACTTCGACTTCGACCTTGAGGCTGGTATTGCCCACCTTGATCACCCGCCCAATTAACTCGACGATGGAGCCTGCGGGTATCGCATGATTGAAATCAATGCGGTCGGTAGAAACCGTGACCAGCGGCAAACGACAGAAACGTGTGGCGGCGATGAACGACACTTCATCCATCCACGCCAGGGCGGTGCCGCCGAACAAGGTGTTGTGATGGTTGGTGGTCGGCGGGAATACAGCTTTGGTGACGCGGGTGACTGAGAGATCGGTACGACGCTGGATCTCTTCGAGGCGGCTAGTCATGAACAAGTACCAGGGCAATGGGCAAATGACAGGCAACAAAAAAGCAGCCCGTAGGCTGCTTTTTTCTGCATCGGAACGCTGGACTTAAGCCAGTTTTTCCTTGATGCGCGCTGCTTTACCGGACAGGTCACGCAGGTAGTACAGCTTGGCTTTACGTACGTCACCGCGACGCTTGACGGCCATGCTGTCGATTTGCGGGCTGTAGGTCTGGAAAGTACGCTCTACGCCAACACCGTTGGAGATTTTACGAACAGCGAAAGCACTGTTCACACCACGGTTACGCTTGGCGATTACCACGCCTTCGAAAGCCTGCAGACGCGAACGGTCGCCTTCCTTCACTTTCACCTGAACGACAATGGTGTCGCCCGGGGCAAAGGTAGGGATCTCTTTGGTCATCTGCTCTGCTTCGAGTGCAAGGATGATTTTGTTAGTCATGCTGTGCTCCTAAGGTAAGTCGTCGGACCTACCATCGATACGTTGTTAACTATCGTCCCGCGCGAGGATGTATTCCTCGAGCAGCTTCTTCTCTTCTCCAGAAAGCGAGCGGCTTTCCAGAAGATCAGCGCGTCGTTCATAGGTCCGACCAAGGGACTGCTGTAAACGCCAACGCCGGATGTGTGCGTGATTGCCACTTAGCAATACGTCGGGAACACGCTGATCCGCATACACCTCCGGTCGGGTGTAGTGCGGGCAATCCAGCAAACCATCCGTGAAGGAATCTTCCTCCGCGGAGTCCGCATGCCCTAAAGCTCCAGGCAGCAGTCGTGTAACCGCATCTATCAGGACCATCGCCGGCAGCTCGCCGCCAGACAGGACATAGTCCCCAATCGACCACTCTTCATCGACATGAGCTTCAATAAAACGCTCGTCAATGCCTTCATAGCGACCGGCAATCAGGATCAGTGCTTCCTCATTCGCCAGTTCGCGTACCGCCGACTGATTCAGTTGACGGCCTTGAGGGGACAGGTAAATTACCTTCGCCCTCTCCCCTGCTGCTGCCTTGGCCTGAACCAATGCATCTTCCAGGGGCTTGATCTTCATCACCATCCCCGGGCCACCGCCGAATGGGCGATCGTCCACGGTGTGATGTCGATCTGTCGTGTAGTCTCGCGGATTCCAACAAGTCAGCTGCAAGAGCCCTTGTTTCACCGCCCGACTGGTGATGCCGTACTCGCTGATGGCGGAAAACATCTCGGGAAACAAACTGATCACTTCTACGCGCAAATTAGCCACGCTTAGAAGTCCGCGTCCCATTCCACCTTCATCTCGCCCGCGACCAGGTCGACGGCCAACACACATTGCTCGGTATAGGGCAACAAGCGTTCGCGATCATCCAGGCTGCCAGCGCAAGGCTTGACCACCATTACATCATTGGCGCCGGTTTCCAGAAGATGATCGATTTTCCCGAGCAATTGCCCGAGTTGATCAATAACCTTCAGACCTTCCAGCTGGTACCAGTAGTACTCGCCGTCGGTCAATTCAGGGAACAGGCTGCGCGGCACGCAGATCTCATAACCGGCCAGAAGACGCGCTTCTTCACGATCATCAAGACCCTTGAGCTTTGCGACCAGGAACTTGTCGTTCCCGCGTCCGCTGACCAGCTCGACCTGTTTCACACTACCTTCGCGCTTGAGCGTCCAGGTCTTGTACTGCAACAGGTTTTCAGTTGGATCAGTAAAGGAATACACCTTCACTTCGCCGCGAACGCCGTGAACAGAGTAAATCTTGCCAATAACGATCAAATCATCGGCAATAGCAGGCGTCGCGTTCATATTGCTCAGGCCGCAGCCTTAGCAGCGTCCTTCAGCAACTGAGCAACGCGCTCAGAAGGTTGTGCACCAACGCTCAGCCAGTAGGCTACGCGCTCTTGGTTCACGGACAGACGGATTTCCTGACCACGGGCAACAGGGTTGAAGAAACCAACCTGTTCCTTGTGCGAACCGTCACGCGGGTTGCGGCTGTCGGTTACGGTCAAGTGGTAAAACGGGCGCTTTTTGGAGCCGCCAAGGGCAAGACGGATTGTTAGCATGTGAACATCGTTCCTGTAGTCGGTGCTGCAAATCTAAATGCACAGCGGGCGTAGGTGCCCGAAAGGCCGCATATTCTAAGGAATATCCGGACTTTTGCAAATGTCTTTTTCTGGCACCTATCAGTGTGCCATTCAGATCTGCTATAGAGCCGTCGGTTAAAACGGCGAGTCAGCTCCCGCTGTGGGCGGGTTTGCTGGAGAGTCCACGTTGCCGTGGACAGCGCCGGCATGACTGCCGGCGCGAATTTTTTACATCTTCGGCATGCCGCGACCAGGCATCATTCCGCCCATGCCGCGCATCATTTTGGCCATACCGCCCTTGGCGGAGAACTTCTTCATCATCTTCTGCATCTGCTTGTGCTGCTTGATCAAGCGACCGATATCCTGCACCTGGGTGCCGGAACCCATGGCGATCCGACGTTTGCGCGAACCACTGATCAGCTCAGGGTCGCGGCGCTCGGCCGGAGTCATGGAATTGATGATGGCTTCCATCTGCTTGAACTGCTTCTCTGCCGCGCCCTGGGCATTGCCCATTTGCGCCAGGTTCACGCCACCGATGTTCGGCAGCTTGTCCATCAAGCCACCAAGACCACCCATGCTCTTCATTTGTTGCAACTGGTCACGGAAGTCTTCGAGGTCGAAGCCCTTGCCCTTCTTCAGTTTCTTGGCCAGTTTGTCGGCCTTGTCCTTGTCGAGCGTCTGTTCGGCCTGCTCGATCAGGCTGAGCACGTCGCCCATGCCGAGGATACGCGAGGCGATCCGCTCGGGATGGAACGGCTCGAGCGCTTCGCTCTTCTCCCCCATGCCGATGAACTTGATCGGCTTGCCAGTGATCGCACGTACCGACAATGCGGCACCACCCCGGGCATCACCGTCGACCTTGGTCAGGATCACACCCGTCAATGGCAGCGCATCACCGAACGCCTTGGCGGTGTTGGCCGCATCCTGGCCGGTCATGGCGTCGACCACGAACAGCGTCTCGACCGGATTGATCGCGGCATGCAGCGCCTTGATCTCGCCCATCATCTCGTCATCGATATGCAGGCGACCGGCGGTATCGACGATGACCACGTCGATGAACTTCAGCTTCGCTTCTTTAATAGCAGCGTTGGCGATGTCGACCGGTTTCTGGCTCAGATCGGACGGAAAGAAGGTCACGCCGATTTCGCCGGCAAGCATTTCCAACTGTTTGATGGCTGCCGGACGGTAAACGTCAGCCGAGACCACCATCACCGATTTTTTCTTGCGCTCTTTAAGGAAGCGCGCGAGTTTGCCGGCGGTAGTGGTTTTACCCGCGCCCTGCAAACCGGCCATCAGCACAACCGCCGGCGGCACGGCGCTGAGGTTCAAATCTTCGTTGGCCACGCCCATCAAGCTTTCGAGTTCGGCCTGGACGACCTTCACAAAGGCCTGGCCCGGCGTCAGGCTGCGGGACACTTCGGTGCCGACCGCACGCTCCTTGACCGAGTTGACGAAGTCCTTGACCACAGGCAAGGCCACGTCGGCTTCCAGCAACGCCATGCGCACTTCGCGCAGGGTGTCTTTAATATTGTCCTCGGTCAGCTTGGCCTTGCCGGTGACATGGCGCAGCGTCTGCGAGAGACGGTCAGTCAGATTTTCAAACATGCGCGATCCTTTCAGGCCCTATTCATCGAAATGCAATGGTAGACCGAGGTAATGGCGGCCCAGGCTGTGATAAATCGCTATTAAAAACAGCGCTTGGCGAGCCTGCGGCGTGGGCAGGTCGCGGATTATAGCGAAGACTGCCGTCATGCACACCCGCTGTCTGGCCCGGTGGTCTTTCGTGGAACGCAGGTGTATGCCAAACTCAGCGGCTTTCGGGCTTGCCTAACAGGACTTATGCTCTCTTTGCCACCCAGTTTGCTACCCAGTCTCGCCGCCGCACTCTTGTACGCCGCTGCGACCCTCTATCAGGGTATCCGCCTTGCCCAACGCACCAGAGCGGACAAACGCCTGCTGGCAGGTCTTGGCGTCTTCGCCCTGATCGCACACACCGTCAGCTTGGTTACCCATCTGATGACGCCGGTCGGCCTGGGCCTGGACTTTTTCAGCGCCGCCAGCCTGATTGCCGCCGCGGTGATTGCCCTGACACTGCTGGCCTGCACGCGCATCCCGGTGGAAAACCTGCTTTTGCTGCTCTTTCCCCTAGGCATGCTGACGGTGCTGCTGGCGCAATTCGCCCCCACCGGCACGGTACAGGTGATCGATGAAGAGCCAGGCATCCTGGCGCATATCCTGTTGTCGATCCTGGCCTACGGCATGTTCACCATCGCGGTGTTCCAGGCTTTGCTGTTGCTACTGCAGGATCACCAGCTCAAGCACAAGCACCCGTCGTCGGGGCTGATCAAGAACTTCCCGCCGCTGCAAACCATGGAAAGCCTGCTGTTTGGCTTCCTCTGGGCCGGTTGGAGCCTGCTCTCGCTGTCGCTGATTTCCGGCTGGTTGTTCGTCGAGAACCTGTTCGCCCAGCACCTGGTCCACAAGACGCTGCTGGCATGCCTGGCCTGGATAGTGTTCAGCGTGCTGCTGTGGGGCCGCAACCGCCTGGGCTGGCGCGGACACAAAGCAATCCGCTGGACCCTGGCCGGTTTCTGCTTGCTGATGCTGGCGTATTTCGGCAGCAAGCTGGTCCGCGAATTCATCCTGCATATCTGACGGGCTGCGATCATGCACAATTTGCCCCTGGAGCCGATGTTCGCGGTAGTGGCCCTGCTGGTTTTATGGTCGGCGCTGTTTACCGCCATCGAAGCCGCCCAACACCATCTGCTGGCCCTGCGCCCCGGAACACGCCAGGGCGACAAAGCCGCAGCCCGGCTGAACTTCCCCCGCAACAGCCTGATTCTGTGCAACACGCTGTGCCGCGCGGTGGTGGTGATTCTCTGCACCTTGCTGGCGATCTATGCCTGGGCCGAAAACGGTCCATGGCTTGGCTGGCTGATTTCCAGTGCCACTTTGCTGATACTGGCCGACTATTTGCCTCGCACCCTCGCCACCCGATATCCACAAGCGGTGCTGGGCTTTGGCAATACGTTGCTGGCGGTGCCCTTGAAGATCCTCTACCCGCTGGCCTGGCTGCTCAACAGCGTCAGCCTGTTGCTGTTGCGTCCGTTTGCGCGCAGATCCGGGATCGTCAAACAGAGTGACGAGCCGCAGCCCGATCACGCTGACGAACAGGCATTGGACGCGGCCGAAAACCACATGCAAGGCTTGCCGGGCATCCATGCCCTGGACAACATCACGGTCAACGACATTCTGGTGCCGCGCAGCGAAGTGGACGGCATCAACCTTGACGACACGCTCGAGAACATCCTCGAACAACTGCGCAGCAACCAGCGCACGCGCCTGCCGGTGTTCCACAGCGACATCAATCAGGTCGAGGCGGTGCTTAACACCCGACAGGTCCAACATCTGCTGCCGGATGCCAGCCTGACCAAGGAAGCCCTGCTCGAGGCCTGCCATGAACCGTACTTCGTCCCGGAAAGCACACCGCTGCAACTGCAACTGCTGAACTTCCACAAACAGCAACGCCGCCTGGGCATGGTGGTGGACGAGTACGGCGAAGTGCTGGGCATCGTCACCCTGGAAGACATTCTCGAAGAGATCGTCGGCGAATTTGAAAACGAGCAGAGCCTGGACAATCCGCTCATCCAAGCGCAGCCGGATGGCCGCTACGTGATTGATGGCGCCGTATCGATTCGTGAACTGAACAAATGCCTGGGCTGGCACCTGCCCAGCGACGGCCCCAAGACCCTGAATGGGCTGGCGACCGAAGCACTGGAGACCATTCCGGACTGCGCGGTATGCGTGAAAATTGGTCGCTACCGCCTGGAAATCCTTGAAACCGAGGACAACCGGGTGAGCAAGGTGCTGATCTGGCATACCGGCACGCTGCCGATGGTGGTTTAGACCAAAGATCCGTGCTCGAGGCACTTGTTTGATCTTCGGCGCCCTTCCTATAATCCCGCAGGCTTACCCAAGCCCCGCCCGACCGCGTGCTACCCGCACTGAGCGCGTCCAGGCAGCGCTTTATCGTGTCTGACCGGTACGCTCCGATCCCGAGCCGCCCCGCGCACTGCCCTGATCCATGGGTGTTCGACCAATAATAATTCGCGCCAAGCGCGCAACGACCATCAGGGGTACGTCAATGAGCACCACCTATAACGAGGCCGCGCCCGCCGCGCCGATCAACTCGACCCGCCGTGTTGCAACCGCGAGCATTGTCGGTACCGCCATCGAGTTCTACGACTTCTATATCTACGCCACGGCCGCCGCACTGGTGATCGGCCCGGTGTTTTTTCCGCAAACCTCCGGCACCGCGCAGATGCTCGCGGCTTTCCTGACCTTTGGTATCGCCTTTATCGCCCGGCCATTGGGCTCGGCACTGTTCGGCCACTTCGGTGACCGGATTGGGCGCAAATCGACACTCGTGGCGTCCTTGCTGCTGATGGGCGTCTGTACCACGCTGATCGGCTTGCTGCCCGGTTACGACACCATCGGCGCCTGGGCGCCGATCCTGCTTTGCGTGCTGCGCTTTGGCCAAGGTCTCGGGTTGGGCGGGGAATGGGGCGGCGCGGCGTTGCTGGCGACCGAAAACGCACCGAAAGGCAAACGTGCCTGGTTCGGTATGTTTCCGCAGTTGGGACCATCCATTGGTTTTCTCGCCGCCAACGGCCTGTTCTTGATTCTGGCCATGAACCTGAGCGACGAGCAATTCCGTAGCTGGGGCTGGCGCATTCCGTTCCTGCTCAGTGCCGCGTTGGTTATGGTCGGCCTGTACGCACGACTGAAACTGCACGAGACCCCAGTATTCGCCAACGCCGTCGCCAAGGAGAAGCCGGTAAAAGTGCCGTTGGTGGAGCTGTTCAGCCAATACTGGATGCCAGTATTGCTGGGCGCGGCGGCAATGGTGGTGTGTTATGCACTGTTCTATATCACCACCGCATTTTCCCTGAGCTACGGCGTGACAACACTGGGCTACAGCCGCGAAACCTTCCTCGCCCTGCTGTGCTTTGCGGTGCTGTTCATGGGAGCGGCAACGCCGCTGGCGGCCTGGGCCAGTGACCGTTATGGACGCAAACCGGTGCTGATCACTGGCGCGGTATTGGCCATTCTCTCGGGCTTCACCATGGAGCCGTTGCTGACCCACGGCTCGACCTGGGCGGTAGCGCTGTTCCTGTGCCTAGAGCTGTTCCTGATGGGCGTGACCTTCGCGCCAATGGGCGCGCTGCTGCCGGAGTTGTTCCCGACCCGCGTGCGATATACCGGCGCGTCAGCGGCGTATAACCTGGGCGGGATTGTCGGTGCATCGGCGGCACCGTTCTTCGCGACCAAGCTGGTGGCGATGGGTGGCCTGAGTTATGTCGGCGGGTATGTATCGGCGGCAGCGCTGTTGAGCTTGATTGCAGTGCTGTGCCTGAAAGAGACGCGGTATAACGACTTGAACAAGGTCGAGTGACAGGTCGAATCCTCTGTAGGAGCGAGCTTGCTCGCGAAAAAGGTACATCCGACGCCGCCATGCGCCTGAAATACTTTCGCGAGCAAGCTCGCTCCTACAAGGGGAGGTTGCGCTACAACTCTACGCTGACAGCCTGCGAGGCACGAGTCGCCTTGGCCCGCGCCGCGTCAATCGATTCATCGCGCGCCAACGCCACGCCCATGCGGCGCTCGCCATTGACTTCGGGTTTGCCAAACAGGCGCAACGCGGTATCCGGCTCGCTCAACGCGGCACCGAGATTGGCGAACGCGGTCTGGGTCGACTGCCCTTCCACCAGGATCACCGACGACGCCGAGGGCCCGAACTGACGGATCAACGGGATCGGCAAGCCCAGAATAGCCCGCGCATGCAGGGCAAATTGCGACAAGTCCTGGGAAATCAACGTCACCAGACCCGTGTCGTGCGGACGCGGCGAAACTTCGCTGAACCACACCTGGTCGCCTTTGATGAACAGCTCGACACCAAACAGACCACGGCCGCCCAGCGCTTCGGTCACAGCTTTGGCGACACGCTCGGATTCGGCCAGCGCAACCGGACTCATGGCCTGCGGCTGCCAGGATTCCTGATAGTCGCCCTTCTCCTGGCGATGCCCCACCGGCGCGCAGAATGTGGTGCCACCGATGTGACGCACAGTCAGCAAGGTGATTTCGTAGTCGAAGTCGATAAAACCTTCGATGATCACCCGCCCCTTGCCGGCGCGGCCACCTTCCTGGGCATATTCCCAGGCTTTCTGCACGTCATCGGCACTGCGCAACAGGCTCTGGCCCTTGCCCGACGAACTCATCACCGGCTTGACCACACACGGAAAGCCCAGGTCTTCGACGGCCTTGCGGTAGTCTTCCACGGTGTCTGCAAAGTGATACGGCGAGGTCGGCAGGTCCAGCTCTTCAGCGGCCAGGCGACGGATGCCTTCGCGGTTCATGGTCAACTGCGCCGCACGGGCGGTGGGAATCACGGTGAAACCTTCGGACTCCAGCTCCACCAGGGTGGCGGTGGCGATGGCTTCGATTTCCGGAACGATGAAGTCTGGTTTTTCAGCTTCGATCACTGCACGCAGGGCGGCGCCGTCGAGCATGTTGATCACATGGCTGCGATGGGCAACCTGCATCGCCGGCGCGTTGGCGTAACGATCCACGGCGATTACTTCAACGCCCAGGCGCTGCAGTTCAATTACCACTTCCTTGCCCAGCTCACCGCAGCCACACATCAATACACGGGTCGCGGTGGGCGACAATGGAGTTCCGATTCGGGTCATCACAGGTCCTCAGGGCAGCGGATCAGGGGAGAAAGGCGGGCATTTTACATGAACCGCGGCAATTGGCCTCAGTTGACCACACGCTGGCGCCGCAAACGCCAGGCCATCGCCAGCCACACCACGCTCACCCCGGCAAATTTCGAGGCCAGGGCGGTACCGACCGCCACGGGTGTAAGCACGCCGATCATGCCGAAGAAAATGAAGGTATCGAGGGGAATGCTCAGCGCCGAACTGAGCCACAACCGGTCGTGCAACGGGCGCTTGGTGATGCTGAACACCAGCCAGTCAATGCACTCGGACACCGCGAACGCCGTGGCGCTGGCGAATGCGATGGAGGGATCGGAGGTGATGTAGGACAGTACCAACGCCGCCAACATGGCGATAATCGCGCCATGGCCGAAGCGGGTTTGCACCATGTCCCGCAGGATAAACACCAGGCCACCCCAGGCGGACCAGATGACATCCAGGTGAGGGGCGGTGGAAAAGGCGAAGTTGATCAGCACGACGCTGCTGATGTAGGCAATCAGGAAAAGCATAAAAACGAAGAAACCTATACCTGTAGGAGCGAGCTTTGCTCGCGAAAAACATCAACGATTACACGGGACACCTGACTATACGCGGTGTCCTTGCGTTTTTCGTGAGCAAGCTCGCTTCTACAGGGGTAACGATTATTTCGCGGGTAACATCCACACCATCCCACTCGCCACCGCCCGCTCATGGCACAAGCCCAGCACCACGCGGCGCTCAGCATTGTCCATCAGCCCCCAACGGGTAATTTCCGCAGCGGTGCGCTGGCAGCCGGTACACACGTCATCCTCATCCAGCGCACAAATGCTCACACAGGGCGAGGCGACCGGACGTTCCGCGACACTCATTCTTCCTGCTCAAGCAGATCTCGCGCATAGCGCTGGGAGTTATGCACATAGTGCGCGGCACTGGCTTCCAGCATTTTTTTCTGCTGCTCAGTCAGTTCGCGCACCACTTTGCCCGGCGAGCCCATCACCAGAGACCCATCGGGAATTTCCTTGCCTTCACCGATCAGCGAGTTGGCGCCGATGATGCAGTTTTTGCCGATTTTCGCGCCGTTGAGAATGACCGCGTTAATACCGATCAAGCTGTAGTCGCCAACGGTGCAACCGTGGAGCATGGCGTTATGGCCGACGGTCACACCCGTGCCTAAGGTCAGCGGGTAGCCCATGTCGGTATGCATCACCGTGCCATCTTGAACATTGCTGTTCTTGCCGATCAGGATCAACTCGTTGTCGCCGCGCAATACCGCGTTGAACCAGACGTTGGCCCCCTCTTCCAATTTGACCCGGCCCACGAGCGTGGCATTCGGGGCCACCCAACTGTGGGGATGGGTTTCGACTCGGGCGTCGCCCAGGCGGTATTTCATGGTTTGTTCCTCACGGCGCGCCATACGAAGCGATGGCTCAGGTATTGATGAAGCTTTTCGGCGGACGGTGCAGGCTGATGTCGGCATCGTCATACAGCAGGTTGATCAGCTCGACGATCATGATCGCCGTCAGGCCCCAGATCTTGTATTCACCAAATCGATAACTGGGCACGTACCAACTGCGCCCCTGGTAATCGATGCGATGTGTGTGCTCACGGGGATCCTGGCGAAAAAACTCCAGGGGCACGTTGAACACCGCCGCAATTTCAGCATCGTTGGCCAGGTATTCGACGTAATCGGGGACGACCCCCACGTAAGGTGTGACACGAATGCCGTGCAGGGAGATCAACGGGCTCAACGGGCCGATCACTTCCACCAGGCCCGGTGGCAGGCCGATTTCCTCTTCGGCCTCGCGTAGCGCGGTGAAGACCAGGTCCGGGTCCTCGGGGTCGCGACGCCCGCCGGGAAACGCCACTTCACCGCCGTGGGTCGACAGTCCGCTGGCGCGCAGGGTCAGGATCAGCTCGGGTTCGTCACTGCGGGTAATCGGCACCAGCACGGCAGCCTCGGGGAAACGACTGTCAGTTTCCAGAGTGCGTGGTGTGTGATTGCTTACACGGCGAAGTAGCTCGTCCAGCATGAGTCATCTCGATCTGTTGGCTACCTTGCATGATGCACCAAAGCGTGCGGCCCCCCAAGCCCAAAACCCGGGTCGTGTCGCGAAACGACAACTTGCAGGGCAAAGCCCTGCACGCCAAGATAGGCACAGTCCCCAGGAACCCAAGCATGAATTTCTGCAGCCAGTGCGGCAAACCGGTCACCCAACGCATTCCCGAAGGCGACGCACGCTTGCGGCATGTCTGCGACCACTGTCAAACCATTCACTATCAGAATCCCAACATCGTCGCTGGCACCGTGCCAGTCTGGGGCAAGCAAGTGCTGTTATGCCGTCGCGCCATCGAGCCGCGCCTGGGCTACTGGACCCTGCCCGCCGGGTTTATGGAGAACGGCGAGACCGTTGAACAGGCGGCGGTACGCGAAACCCTGGAGGAAGCCTGCGCCAGAGTCCGCGACCTGAATATCTACACCTTGATCGACGTACCGCACATCAGCCAGGTGCATATTTTCTACCGTGCCGAGCTGATCGACCTGGATTTCCAGCCAGGCATCGAGAGCCTCGAAGTGCAGCTGTTCGATGAGGCCGATATCCCTTGGTCCGAGCTGGCTTTCCGCACCGTCGGACGTACTTTAGAATGCTTTTTCGCCGACCGTCGGCAACAGGTGTTTCCAGTGCGCAGCGAATCAGTGCCGCCGCTGACTCAACCGGCAAAATAACCCTCCCGGGCCGACTTCAAAGGGATATTGTTTCAATGCGTTGGTTGCTCGCTCTGTTCTGCCTTTCGTTTGTCAGCCTGTCGTCGGCGTCCACTCTGACCACCTTGGGCGGCAAGCCGGTCGAGAAGGTTCTGGTGCTCAAATCCGCCCATCAGTTGCAACTGATCAACGATGGCAAGCCTTTCAAGACCTACCGCATTTCCCTGGGTAAAAACCCCAAGGGTCACAAATTTATCGAAGGCGACCGCCGCACGCCGGAAGGTTTCTACTGGATCGACTGGCGCAAGACCAGCGACCGCTTCAATCTCTCCATGCACATCTCCTACCCGAACATCAGTGACGCCGCCCGCGCCCGCCGCGAAGGGGTCAAGCCCGGCAGCATGATCATGATCCACGGCACGCCAGACAGCGAAGACTACCCGGAACAGTGGTTTCACACGCTGGACTGGACCGATGGCTGCATCGGCATGCGCAACGTCGACATGCGTGAAGTCTGGCGCTTGGTGAAAGACGGCACGATGATCGAGATTCGGCCGTAATCCTCGACCGTTGGTAAATCAATTCAAAAATATTTCCCGCCCCCGACACCACCCGCCGGTGAATACCAGTTCACCGCGCGGACTGTACAGCCCTGCGCGCAATAAAGACCTCTCTAATACCACTGAATACCAGACACCCTGAAAGCCCCCATAAACCATCAGGCACACCGCTCTGGTCGCATTGACATGGTATTTAAGTGGTATTAATTTTTCGCTCAATACCGGGCGACAACACTCCAATAACCGCATCGGAAACCTGACAGATGAATCCCATCCTGGCCTTGCGCCCCGACGATAAACAATCCATGCCGCTGTACCTGCAATTGGCGCGCAAGCTGGAAGCGGCGATCCATGCCGGCCAGTGGACCTCCGAACAGGCTCTGCCGTCGGAACGCGTGCTCAGTGAGCAGTTGAGCATCTCGCGGGTCACCGCCCGCAAAGCCTTGGAAGTGTTGTTTACCCAGGGCCTGATCCGTCGCAGCCAAGGTTCAGGCACCTTTATCACGCCGCGCCTGGAACAACCGCTGTCACGCCTGTCGGGTTTCAGCGAGATGTTGCGCCTCAAGGGCTTTGTGCCCGGCTCCCAATGGCTGGAGCGCGAGATCACCCCGCCAACCCACGAAGAATTGATCCGCCTGTGTCTGTCGACCAACGACAAGGTGGCGCGACTCAAGCGTTTGCGCAAAGCCGATGACACGGTGATGGCCATTGAAATGACTGCCGTCCCGGCCTCGGTGCTGCCGCAGCCGCAGGCGTTGGGCAGTTCGCTGTATGAATACTTCGAAAGCATCGGCAAGCCCATCGTCCGCGCCTTGCAGCATGTACAGGCAATCAATGCCTCGGACGAGTTCGCAGGCCTGGTGGGTATCGCGCCCGGCACCGCCATGCTGCTGATGACCCGCGTCGGTTACACCGCCGATAACACGCCGATTGAAATCACCGACACCTACTGCCGCAACGACTACTACGACTTCGTCGCGGAGCTTCGTCGGTACGACTTTGCCGCCGAACTGCGGCCCTAGAGAACTGCCCATGTCCGAAGACAATATCCTCACGCCCCAAGGCTGGTTTCGCGGCCGACTGGTACACCGGCACGGCAAGGTCAGCGCCATTGAAGGCACCCCTTGCGACCCGGCCGACAACGACCTGCCCTACCTGCTGCCCGGTTTTATCGACCTGCACGTACATGGCGGTGGCGGCAAAGACATCATGGAAGGCGCCGACGCCTTCGAGACCATCACCCGCACCCACGTGCGTTTTGGTACCACCTCGCTGCTGGCCACCACCATGACAGCGCCGGTGGAGGAAATCTCCAGCGTGCTCGGTCAACTCGGCACGTTCTGCGAACAGCGTCCTGCGGGCAGCGCGCGAGTTCTCGGGGTACACCTGGAAGGTCCCTACATCAATCCGGGAAAACTCGGCGCTCAACCTAACTTCGCCCACACCGCGCTGATGGCAGAAGTCGAGGAATACCTGCGCCTGGCCCCGATCCGGGTGATCACCATCGCCCCGGAAATCGCCGGCCATGACGCGCTGATTCGCAGTCTTAGTGCGCGCGGCGTGCGCATGCAGATCGGCCACACTTTGGGCAGCTATGAGGAAGGCGTGGCTGCCCTCGCCGCCGGCGCCACCAGTTTCACCCATCTGTATAACGCCATGAGCCCGCTACATCACCGCGAGCCGGGCATCGTCGGGGCGGCCTTGGCCCATGCCCGGTATGCCGAGTTGATTCCGGACTTGCTGCACGTGCACCCCGGCGCCATGCGTGTAGCCCTGCGCGCGATTCCCTGCCTGTACTGCGTCACCGATTCCACGGCCGCCGCCGGCATGCCCGACGGCGAATACAAGCTGGGCAGCCACACCGTGACCAAATGCCTGGGCGGTGTGCGACTGGCCGACGGCACCCTGGCCGGCAGCACCCTGACCATGGACCAGGCCCTGCGCAATCTGGTGAAAATCGGTCTGCCTATCAGCGAAGCCTCACAACGTTTGTCGCAATTTCCTGCGGACTATCTGGGCCTGGAAGAACGCGGTCGCCTGCAACCCGGCAGCTTTGCCGACTGCGTGCGCCTGGATCGCTCCCTGAACCTCACCGACGTAATGGTCGAAGGAGAAACCATTGACTTCAAAAATGTTTGAAGAGGCGCTGTCCTCCTGTGAGGCCGTCGAGGCTCAACTGCAACGCCTGGAACCGATGCTGGCGGACGTCGCCGGCCGTCTGCGCCGCCAACCGCCGCAAGTGGCGATGACCGTAGCCCGCGGCAGCTCGGATCATGCCGCCAGCTACTTTGCCTATCTGACCATGCAGCACCTGGGAATCCCCGTGGCGTCGTTGCCGATGTCAGTGGTGACCCTCTCGCAATCGCCGCTGAAAGTCAGCGGCCAAGTGGCCTTTGGTTTCTCGCAGTCGGGACAGAGCCCCGACCTGGTCAACAGCCTGCGTGTATTGCGCAAGCGCGGGGCGTTGAGCGTTTCCCTGGTCAATGCCGAGGACTCGCCACTGGAGGCCGCGTGCGAATTCCACGTGCCGCTGTGCGCCGGACCGGAACGCAGCGTCGCCGCCACCAAGAGCTTTATCGCCACGTTGAGCGCCAGTGCGCAATTGATCGCTCACTGGAATCAGGAGGACGCGCTGCTCGAAGCGTGCCAAGCCTTGCCCGCCGGCTTGCGTGAAGCGGCGACCCAGGATTGGAGCCTGGCCATCGAAGCGCTGCGCGACTGCCAGCGCCTGATGGTGATCGGGCGTGGCGCCGGTTTTGCCATTGCCCAGGAAGCCGCGCTCAAGCTCAAGGAAACCTCGGCGATCCAGGCCGAAGCCTTCAGCAGCGCCGAAGTGCGCCACGGGCCGATGGCCTTGATCGACGATAACTACCCGCTGCTGGTCTTCGCCCCGCGCGGCGCCGAACAGGCGGGCCTGCTCACATTGGCCGAGGAGATGCGCCAACGGGGCGCCCGCGTGCTGCTGGCCGCGCCCGATGATGTTGCCGAACGTGACCTGACCTTGAGTCGCGCCGAGCACCCGGCTCTCGACCCGATACTCGCGATCCAGAGTTTCTACGTGATGGCCGCCGGTCTGGCGCACGCCAGGGGCATGGATCCGGACCAGCCCCGTCACCTGAGCAAAGTGACCCGCACCCACTGAGTGGACTGCAGCGATTTCCTGATGAGAACCGTGCCCATGCCTAACAATAAAAACCATCTCACCCTCAGTGCGCCCTTGAGTGGACCGGTGCTGAAGCTGGGCAACGTCCCGGATGACGTCTTCGCCAGCGGCGCCATGGGCGATGGCATTGCCATCGACCCGCTTAACGATTGCCTGTACGCCCCGTGTGCGGGCGTGGTGATACATGTCGCCCGCACCGGGCATGCGCTGACCATTCGCGCCGACAACGGTGCCGAAATCCTCTTGCATGTGGGCATCGATACGGTCGAACTGAATGGCGAAGGCTTTGCCTTGCTGGTCGAAAAAGGCGCGCGGGTCGAAAACGGCCAGGCCTTGGTCCGCTTTGACCTGGACCGCATCGCCCGTCAGTGCAAAAGCCTGATCAGCCTGATCATCCTGACCAACGGCGAGCACTTCGAACAGCGGCCGATCAACCTGCAGACGGTAAAGGTCGGTGAGCCGCTGTTGCACATCTCGCCACGCAGCGCCTCGACCACACCGGCGCTGCCCGTCGACCACGCCAGCAGTGAAGCCAGCGCCAGCATTCGCATCACTCACCGTGGCGGTCTGCATGCGCGTCCCGCTGCGCTGATCCGCAAGACGGCGCAAGACTTCAGCAGCCAGTCGTACCTGCATTTCGCCGGCAAGTCGGCCTCCTGTGACAGCCTGACCGCGCTGATGGGACTGGGCATCGGCGAGCAGGACGAGGTACAGGTCAGTTGCCGTGGCATGGATTGCGAAGCGGCCTTGCAAGCCCTGCTCGCGGCGCTGTCCGTACCGGTCCACGACGCAGCCCCCGCGCCAGTGGCCGCTGCCCCACGCCGCGCCCCCGCCGAAGCGGGTGTGTTGCAAGGTGTCTGCGCCGCGCCAGGACTGGTCTGCGGGCCCTTGTTCCGGCTGAACGGGATTGAATTGCCAGCCGACCCGCGCAATCACGCGGTCGACGAACAGTTGCAGCATCTGGACGTTGCCCTGGAGCAGGTCCGTGGCGAAATCCGCGACACCTTGAACCAGGCACGTCGACGCAAGGACGAGGAAGAAGAACAGATTTTCACCGCGCACCTGGCGCTGCTGGAAGACCCCACACTGCTGGAAACCGCCACCCGCGCCATCGAACAAGGCAGCGCCGCCACCCATGCCTGGCGCGATGCAATCCAGGCTCAATGCACGGTGTTGCTGGCCTTGGGTAAACCTTTGTTTGCCGAACGTACCAACGACCTGCGGGACCTGCAGCAGCGAGTGCTGCGTGCACTGTTGGGCAAGGCCTGGCACTTCGAGTTGCCCGCGGGCGCCATCGTCGTCGCGCATGAATTGACCCCATCCGATCTACTGCAACTGAGCGAGCAGCAGGCCGTTGGTATCTGCATGGCCGAAGGCGGCGCGACGTCCCATGTGGCGATTCTTGCCCGGGGCAAAGGTCTACCCTGTGTGGTTGCACTGGGCGGCGCAGTGCTGGAAGTGCCGCAAGGCCAGCGCGTGGTACTGGACGCCAGCAACGGCCGCCTGGAACTGACACCCACCGAAGCACGCCACGCCGAGGTCCAGCAGATTCGCCAGGCGCAGCAACTCAAGCGCCAGCAGCAGCAAGCGCAGGCCCAGGCGCGCGCGCGCACCCTCGACGGGCTGGGTATTGAAGTGGCGGCGAATGTCGCGTCGAGCAACGAGGCGCTGCTCGCCTTTGCCAACGGCGCGGATGGTGTCGGCTTGTTGCGCACCGAGTTTTTATTTGTCGACCGTCGCACCGCACCCGATGAACAGGAGCAACGCCAGGCTTACCAGGCGGTACTGGATGCCATGGGCGACAAGCCGGTGATCATCCGCACCATCGACGTCGGCGGTGACAAGCAACTGGACTACTTGCCATTACCCGTTGAAGCCAACCCGGTGCTGGGCTTGCGCGGCATACGCATGGCGCAAGTGCGTCCCGAACTGCTCGACCAGCAACTGCGCGCCCTGCTTCAGGTCAGCCCGTTGCAACGTTGCCGGATCCTGCTGCCGATGGTCAGCGAAGTCGACGAGTTACTGCACATCCGCCAGCGCCTGGACCAGTTGTGCCTCGAGCTAGAATTGAGCCAACGCCCGGAGCTGGGGGTCATGATCGAAGTCCCCGCCGCCGCGTTGATGGCCGATCAATTGGCCGAGCATGCGGACTTCCTGTCCATCGGCACCAATGACCTGTCCCAATACACCCTGGCGATGGACCGCGACCACGCTGGCCTCGCCGCTCGAGTCGATGCCTTGCACCCGGCACTGCTGCGGCTGATCGCCCAGACCTGCAGCGGAGCCGCCAAACACGGGTGTTGGGTGGGAGTCTGCGGCGCCCTGGCGTCCGATCCACTGGCGACGCCGGTGCTGATCGGTCTGGGGGTCAACGAGCTGTCCGTCAGCCCGCCGCAAATTGCCGAAATCAAAGACCGCGTGCGCCATCTGGATGCCGCGCAATGCCGGCAACTGAGCCAAGGCCTGCTCAACCTGAGCAGCGCCCAGGCCGTTCGCCAAGCCTGTCACCACCATTGGCCGCTGAGCTGACAACAACAAGAAAAAAGGAGACACGCCATGTACCAACACTTTATCGAAGGCCTGCAACGCCTCGGCCGTGCGCTGATGCTGCCGATCGCGATCCTGCCGATCGCCGGCCTCTTGCTGCGCCTGGGCGATTCCGACCTGCTGAACATCGCCGTGATGCACGATGCCGGGCAGGCGATCTTCGCCAACCTGGCACTGATTTTCGCCATCGGTATCGCCGTGGGTTTCGCCCGCGACAACAACGGCACCGCCGGCCTCGCTGGTGCCATTGGTTACCTGGTGATGATTTCGACCCTCAAGGTGATGGACAGCACCATCAACATGGGCATGCTCGCCGGGATCGTCAGCGGCCTGATGGCCGGCGCGCTGTACAACCGCTTCAAGGACATCAAGCTGCCGGAGTACCTGGCATTCTTTGGTGGGCGACGATTTGTGCCGATAGTTACCGGCTTTACCGCTGTCGGTCTGGGAGTGATCTTTGGCCTGATCTGGCCACCGGTCCAGCACGGTATCAACAGCTTTGGCGCCTTGCTGATGGAAAGCGGCAGCTTGGGCGCGTTCGTGTTTGGCGTGTTCAACCGCCTGCTGATCGTCACCGGCCTGCACCACATCCTCAACAATATGGCGTGGTTTGTGTTCGGCAGTTTCACTGACCCGGTGACCGGCGCGGTGGTCACTGGCGACCTGACCCGCTACTTCGCCGGCGACCCCAACGGCGGCCAGTTCATGACCGGGATGTTCCCGGTGATGTTGTTTGGCCTGCCGGCGGCGTGCCTGGCGATGTACCGCAACGCATTGCCGGAACGGCGCAAGATCATGGGCGGGATTTTCCTGTCGATGGCCCTGACGTCATTCCTCACCGGGGTCACCGAACCCATCGAATTTGCCTTCATGTTCCTCGCGCCGTTCCTGTATTTGCTGCACGCGCTGCTGACCGGCCTATCGATGGCCGTGACCAATCTGCTGGACATACACCTCGGTTTTACCTTCTCCGGCGGATTTATCGACATGGTGCTCGGTTGGGGCAAGTCGACCAATGGCTGGCTGGTGCTGCCGGTAGGCCTGGCTTATGCGGCGATCTACTACACGGTGTTCAACTTCTGCATCCGTCGCTTCAACTTGAAGACACCGGGACGCGAAGACGTCCAGGTCGCACACGCCGAGGTCATGACCGACAACCAGCGCGCCTCTGCATATATCCGTGCATTGGGCGGCGCCGACAACCTGCTCAGCGTCGGCGCCTGCACCACGCGCCTGCGCCTGGACATGCGCGACCGCAACAAGGCGCTGGATGCCGAGCTCAAAGCGCTGGGCGCAATGGCGGTGGTGCGCCCGGGCAATGGCGGCAGTCTGCAGGTGGTGGTCGGGCCGATGGCCGACAGCATTGCCGATGAGATTCGACTGGCGATGCCATCCTTTGTCGAGGCAACACCTGGGCCGGTCGCGCCTGTGGATAAGCCGACGGCGGTCAATCTGCAGGAAGCGGAAAAATGGCTGAACGCCTTGGGCGGCCGGGCGAATGTACGCCAGTTGGAAGCGGTGGCGATGACGCGGTTGCGGGTGGAATTGGGGGATGGGTCGGTGGTGTCTGAACCTCAACTGACAGCGCTCGGATGCCAGGGGGTGAGTTCGCTGGAAAGCGGCGTCTGGCATCTGTTGATTGGCGACAAGGCTACGGGATTGGGTGAGGCGATGGAGCGGTTGGTCAATGGCCGCGAGGTCAGCGCCAGGGTTTAAAGGTGTGCTGGTTTTTATGACCATTCGCGAGCAAGCCCGCTTGTGTCTTGATCTAGGAATAAACTCTGGGGTGAGAGGGGTGGATGGCAAGCTGCAAGTCCGCGGTGCTCAAAGCACGTGTGGGAGCCGAGCTGCCATCCACCTTTCCACTCTGGCCTACAAGCCCGAACAGTTGGACGAGCAGCCACTCGAAATCACAAGCGTGGGCAAAGCCAGAGCACTCTCACATCTGAGTGTAAGAGGGTTTTGCCATGATTTCCTGGGTCGGTATCGACATCTCAAAATCAAACCTTGTCGTCTGGGTTAAACCACAGAGCGAAGGTTTCGATGTTTCAAACACTTCAGAAGGATTTCTTGAGCTGATTCGACGATTGAGTCAGTTTGAAGTCAGTCTGATTTTGCTGGAGGCCACCGGGGGCTATGAGCGTAATGCCATGGCGGCTCTGCAAGGCGCAAACTTCAAGGTGCTCAGGGTCAATCCTCGCCGAGCCAGATCCTTTGCCGTGGCGATGGGCAAGAATGCGAAGACTGACGCTATTGATGCGGCCGTTCTAGCAGACTTTGCTGAAGTGCTGAATGCCTCAAGCAGCAAGGTTATTTCGCCTGAGCGTGAAGCGCTCCGCGAGCTGGTTCAGCAGCGCGAGCATTTCGTTCAGCAACGAGACGACAATAAGCGCCGTCTTCAGCAAGCCCAGCTACCAGCCGTTATTGCGCTGATCAAAGGCCATATTCACTTCCTGCAAACGCAAATCAGGCAACTTGATAAGGCCATCAATCAGAGCATGCACGAACTGGACGCAGAAAAAGCCCAGCGGCTCATCTCTGTTAAAGGTATCGGTACGGTTGCCACCGCGAGTTTGCTGGTTTATCTGCCCGAACTAGGTGAGCTTGATCGCCGTGAGGTTGCGGCCTTGGCAGGTATCGCGCCCTTGAACGACGACAGCGGTAATCACAGCGGGAAGCGACATATCTATGGAGGCAGAGCCCGTGTCAGACGGGCTCTGTACATGTCCTGCTGGGTTGTAATCCGCCATCAGCCCGACTTCAAGGCACGCTACGAAGGCCTTCGAGAGCGAGGTAAGAGCGCGAAGGTCGCGCTCATCGCCTGCATGCGTGTACTGCTGATTAGGCTCAATGCCATGTTGCGAGATGGCACTGAGTGGCGGTGACGAATGGCATGGTGAAGACAGTTGCTCCCACATTTGAGGGTATTCACAGTTCAAAATGTGGGAGCGGGCTTGCTCGCGATGGGGCCCCAAAGCCAACAAAAAACCCGCTGACCAAACTGGCCAGCGGGTTTCCTGTTTTTACCGCCGACGAATCAGAAATTCGCCAACTGCCACACTTCATACGCTGGCGTCTCATACGGATGGCTGAGTTTGAGCGCAGCCACAACAGCCACAATCAACTCATCCGCCACCACCAGCTCAACCTTCCATTCTTCAACCACTTCGACCCGGCCCACCTGCCCGATAAACGGCTGGCTGCCGTCCAGGGCACGGAACTGGCCCTGGCCCAGCACTTGCCAGGCACAACAGTCGTAGTCGCCGATACGCCCGCCGCCTGCTTCAAAGACGGCAGTTTTCACCGTTTCGAGGTGGCCGTCGGGCACAAAGAAGGCAAGCTTGTACATCGCCTTAGTTCACCCACACGCGAGCGTTGCGGAACATGCGCATCCACGCACCGTCCTCGTTCCACTCTTCCGGCCGCCACGAGTTCTGCACGGCGCGGAAGACCCGCTCCGGGTGCGGCATCATGATGGTCACGCGGCCGTCGCGGCTGGTAAGACCGGTGATTCCGCGTGGCGAGCCGTTGGGGTTGGCCGGATAGGACTCGGTGACCTTGCCGTGATTGTCGACGAAACGCAGGGCCACGGTGCCGGACAGATCGGCTTCCAGCAGCGCTTCTTCGTTCTCGAACTCGGCATGCCCTTCACCGTGGGCGATGGCGATGGGCATTCGCGAACCGGCCATGCCTTGCAGGAAGATCGAATTCGATTCCTGCACCTGCACCATGGCGACACGGGCTTCGAACTGCTCGGAACGGTTACGCACAAAGTGCGGCCAGAACTCGCTCCCCGGGATCAGTTCGCTGAGGTTGGACATCATCTGGCAACCGTTGCACACGCCCAGGGTGAAACTGTCGTTGCGTTCGAAGAACCCCTGGAACGCGTCACGCGCGCGGCTGTTGAACAGCGCCGACTTGGCCCAGCCTTCACCGGCACCCAGTACGTCACCGTAGGAGAAGCCACCGCAGGCTACGAGGCCCTTGAATTCGTCGAGGTCAACGCGACCGGCGAGAATATCGCTCATGTGCACGTCGATCGCGTTGAAGCCGGCACGGTCGAACGCGGCCGCCATCTCCACCTGGCCGTTGACGCCCTGCTCGCGCAGTACCGCAACTTGTGGGCGAATGCCTTTTTTGATGTAAGGCGCGGCGATGTCCTGGTTGACGTCGAAGCTGAGCATGGTGCTCAGGCCCGGGTTGTGTTCTTCCAGGATCGCGTCGAACTCCTGCTCGGCGCAGTCGACGTTGTCACGCAAGCGTTGGATCTGGTAGCTGGTCTCGGCCCACTGACGTTGCAGCAGACGGCGCTGGCCTGCAAATACAGTGTCGCCGTTGAAGGAGATGTTGACTTCACCGTTATTGATCGGCTGGCCGATCACCGCCACGCAGTCGTCCAGGCCGGCAGCGCTGAATTGTGCAAGTACGTCCGGCGTAGCGTCCTGACGCACCTGGATCACCGCACCCAATTCTTCGTTGAACAGGATGCCGTTGATCTCGGCGGCATCTTCGGCAACGCTGTCGAGCACGATGTTCAGGCCGCAGTGACCGGCAAACGCCATCTCTACGACACTGGTCAGCAAGCCGCCGTCGGAACGGTCGTGGTAAGCCAACAGGTGGCCGTCGGCGTTGAGGCCCTGGATGACGGCGAAGAACGCTTTCAGGTCTTCGGCGTCATCGACGTCCGGTGCGTGCTTGCCGAGCTTGCCGTGCACCTGAGCGAGAATCGAGGCGCCCATCCGGTTCTGGCCACGCCCCAGGTCGATCAGGATCAGGTCGGTGGTGCCCTTGTCCATGCGCAGTTGCGGGGTCAGGGTCTGGCGGATATCGGTAACCGGCGCAAAGCCGGTAACGATCAGCGACAGCGGTGAGGTGACGCTCTTGTCCTGGCCGGCATCGTTCCAGCGGGTCGCCATGGACATCGAGTCCTTGCCCACCGGGATGGTGATCCCCAACTCGGGGCACAGTTCCATGCCAACGGCTTTCACGGTGTCGTACAGACGCGCGTCTTCGCCAGGATGGCCGGCGGCGGACATCCAGTTGGCCGACAGCTTGATGTCGGACAACTTGCCGATACGCGACGCCGCGATGTTGGTCAGCACTTCACCAATGGCCATGCGGCCCGATGCCGGTGCATCCAGCAGGGCCAGCGGTGTACGCTCGCCCATGGCCATGGCTTCGCCAGTATTGACGTCGAAACTGGTGGCGGTGACGGCAACGTCAGCCACTGGAACCTGCCACGGGCCGACCATCTGGTCACGGGCCACGAGGCCGGTGATGGTGCGGTCGCCAATGGTGATCAGGAAGCTTTTGCTGGCAACCGCCGGGTGGTGCAGCACGCGCTCGATGCTGTCGGCCAGTTCGAGGGCCGCTGGGTCGAAATCGTCACCCAACTCGGCTTCGCGAACCGCCGAGCGATGCATGCGCGGGGCCTTGCCCAGCAACACTTCGAGGGGCATGTCCACCGGGCTGTTGCCGAAGTGGCTGTCGGTGACCGTCAGTTGCGGCTCGGCAGTGGCTTCGCCGACCACGGCAAACGGGCAACGCTCGCGTTCGCAGATGGCCTGGAAGCGTGCGAAGTCTTCAGGACCGACCGCCAGAACGTAGCGTTCCTGGGATTCGTTGCTCCAGATTTCGTGCGGGGCCATGCCCGGCTCGTCGTTTGGAATGTTGCGCAGTTCGAAACGGCCACCACGTTCGCCATCGTTGACCAGTTCCGGGAAGGCGTTGGACAAGCCGCCGGCGCCGACGTCGTGGATGAAGCTGATCGGGTTCTTCTCACCCAACTGCCAGCAACGGTCGATGACTTCCTGGCAACGGCGTTCCATCTCGGGGTTTTCGCGCTGCACGGAAGCAAAATCCAGGTCTGCCGAGCTGGTGCCGGTGGCCATGGAGGAAGCCGCGCCGCCGCCGAGGCCGATCAACATCGCCGGGCCGCCGAGGACGATCAGCTTGGAGCCAACCAGAATCTCGCCTTTCTGCACGTGATTTTCACGGATGTTACCCATGCCACCGGCCAACATGATCGGCTTGTGGTAGCCACGCACTTCATCGCCACGCGGGGTGGTGATGGATTGCTCGAAGGTACGGAAGTAGCCGGTCAGCGCCGGACGCCCGAACTCGTTGTTGAACGCGGCGCCGCCCAGCGGGCCTTCGATCATGATGTCCAGCGCGTTGACGATGCGCTCAGGCTTGCCGTACGGCACTTCCCACGGCTGTTCAAAGCCAGGGATTTGCAGGTTGGACACGGTGAAGCCGGTGAGGCCCGCCTTTGGCTTGGCGCCACGGCCGGTTGCACCTTCGTCACGGATTTCACCGCCGGAACCTGTGGCTGCGCCTGGGAACGGGGCAATCGCGGTCGGGTGGTTGTGGGTCTCAACCTTCATCAGGATGTGCACCGGCTCCTGCACCGCGCCGTACTGGCGGGTTTCAGGGTCCGGGAAGAAACGGCCGGCGACAGAGCCGACGATGACCGAGGCATTGTCCTTATAAGCAGAAAGAACGCCTTCGCTGTGCATCACGTAGGTGTTCTTGATCATGCCGAACAGGCTTTTTTCCTGGTTTTCGCCGTCGATGTCCCAACTGGCGTTGAAGATCTTGTGGCGGCAATGCTCAGAGTTCGCCTGGGCGAACATCATCAGCTCGATGTCATGCGGATTGCGCGCCAGGCCGGTGAAGGCGTTGACCAGATAGTCGATCTCGTCTTCCGCCAGGGCCAGGCCCAACTCGGTGTTGGCCTTTTCGAGGGCGGCGCGTCCACCACCGAGCACGTCAATCACGGTCAGTGGCTTGGGCTCGGCGTGGCTGAACAAGCCAGCGGCCTGTTCCAGCTGGCTCACGATGATCTGGGTCATGCGGTCGTGCAGGCTGCTGGCAATCAGCTCGGCCTCGGCCTCGCTGAACTGGCCCGCGACATAGAAGGCGATCCCGCGTTCCAGACGCTGGATTTTTTCCAGGCCGCAGTTGCGAGCGATGTCGCTGGCCTTGCTCGACCAGGGCGAGATGGTGCCGAACCGTGGCAGGACCAGGAACAAGCGGCCGTTGGGCTCCTGTACTGGAACGCTGGGACCGTACTTCAGAAGGCGCGCCAGCACTTGCTGTTCGTCGGCGGTCAAGACACCGTTGACGTCGGCGAAGTGAGCAAATTCAGCATACAGGCCAGTAACAGCTGGAACCTTCTGGCTCAGTTGCTCAAGGAGTTTGCTGTGGCGAAAGGCAGAAAGGGCAGGAGCGCCGCGCAGGATCAACATCTTCGGGACAGCCTCGGGAAGGGGTGTGCTTTGAGGCCGTGCATTCTAGCGTAAACCGTCGCCAACGGCACCCGAAACGGCACTGCTGGCCGCTGCCGAACGTCAGTTGGCCGAATCAGCTCGCCATCGAGGCCGCATCCGGTCCATGCCGGGCAGTTATTTTAATCGTCATATTTTTCACCCAACCCCCGTTTTCAAGGCCTCCAGCGCGGTTTCAAGGGTGCTACCAGACAAGACCCGCGCTGTCGAGATATGGCGCCGAGGGTCCTTTGCGTATACTGCGCAGATGTTCTTCCCAACTGCTTTGCGCCCGCGATGCGCCAAATGGCTCATCGCTACCGGACTCTTCCTGATGCTCAGCGCCTGTGTTGATAAACCCAGCACGCTAGAGCGAATCAAGGAGGACGGCGTATTGCGGGTGGTCACACGAAACAGTCCGGCCACCTACTTCCAGGACCGTAGCGGCGAAACCGGTTTTGAATACGAACTGGTCAAGCGCTTCGCCGACGACCTGGGCGTAACACTCGAGATCCAGACCGCCGATAACCTCGACGACTTGTTCAGCCGCTTAGGCAAACCCAACGGGCCGGTACTGGCCGCCGCGGGCCTGGTCAGCAGCGAGCAGCGGCGGCAACAAGTGCGTTTCTCGCATCCGTACCTGGAAGTCACCCCGCAGATCATCTACCGCAACGGCCAATCCCGCCCCACCAGCGCCGCAGACTTGGTGGGTAAAAAGATCATGGTGCTCAAGGGCAGCACCCATGCCGAACAATTGGCCGCGCTGAAACAGAAAAATCCCGCAATTGAATACGAAGAGTCCGACGCTGTTGAAGTGGTCGACTTGCTGCGCATGGTCGATGAAGGCCAGATCGACCTGACGCTGGTGGACTCCAACGAAGTCGCCATGAATCAGGTGTACTTCCCCAAGGTCCGCGTCGCCTTTGACCTGGGAGACGCCAGCGATCAAAGCTGGGCCGTGGCGCCGGGCGAGGACAACAGCCTGCTCGACGAAGTCAACAGCTACCTGGATAAGGTAGAAAAGAACGGCACCCTGCAACGCCTGAAAGATCGCTACTACGGCCACGTTGATGTGCTCGGGTATGTCGGCGCCTATACCTTCGCCCAACACCTGCAGCAGCGTTTGCCCAAGTACGAGAAGTTCTTCAAGGCCTCGGCCAAGGAAGAAAAAGTCGACTGGCGACTGTTGGCTGCGATTGGCTACCAGGAATCCCTCTGGCAACCGACAGTCACCTCGAAAACCGGCGTGCGTGGCTTAATGATGCTGACGCAGAACACCGCCCGGGCAATGGGCGTATCTAATCGCCTCGACGCCCGGCAGAGCATCAAGGGCGGCGCCAAATACATCGCCATGATCAAGAACGAGCTGGACGACAAGATTGAGGAGCCCGACCGCACCTGGTTCGCCCTCGCGGCCTACAACGTTGGCGGCGGTCATCTGGATGACGCGCGCAAACTGGCGAAGCAGGAAGGGCTGAACCCCAACAAGTGGCTCGACGTGAAGAAAATGCTGCCGCGCCTTTCACAGAAGCGCTGGTACAGCAAGACCCGCTACGGCTATGCCCGGGGCGGTGAACCCGTGCATTTCGTGGCCAACATCCGCCGCTACTACGACATCCTGACCTGGGTGACCCAGCCGCAACTGGAGGGCGAGCAGGCGGTTGAAGGCGCCCTGCATGTGCCGGGCGTGGACAAGACCAAGCCGGCGCAAGACACCCCGCCGCTCTAAATACACCGCTGCTCCCACATTTTGATCTCCACTTGGCTAAAGGCCGGTGAGTAGATGTACAACACCACCGTCCAGCACCATCACTCCCGGCACACCTGCTGCCTTCAACGCCGCCGCATCCAGACGCCCCGCATCCTGCAGTTGCACCCGAACCCGCGTCAGCGCCACGCGCTGTTGCGATTCAAGGTTGTCCGCGCCACCCAACGCCTCCAGCACAGCGGGCGCTAACAGTGTTTCAGCCACGGCGGCGGTGGGCGGTGTTTCAAGAATCAAATCCGGCGTCAGGGCTTTCCAGAACGCCTGCTGCAATTTCTCGAACATGACTCAGTTCTCCACAACCAAAGGGGTTTCGACGGCCACCGCCGGATACCGGCGCAACGCCTCACGTACCTGCGCGGCATCTTCCAGGTCCAACACTTGACGGGCGATCAATTGACAGTCAGCCAGGTCCAGCTCGCGCACCGTGGCCTTGATGGTCGGGATCAACGGCACGCTGACGGACAACTCATCCACGCCAAGCCCGACCAACATCGGTATCGCCAACGCTTCAGAGGCCAAGGCACCACACACCCCCACCCACTTGCCATGAGCGTGGGCGGCCTTGACGGTGGTGGCAATCAACCGCAGCACGGCCGGATGAAAGCTGTCGGCCTGACTGGCCAGGCGCGGATGATCACGGTCCATGGCCAAGGTGTATTGGGTCAGGTCGTTGGTGCCGATGGAGAAGAAGTCCACATGCGGCGCAAACACATCGGCCATCAACGCCGCCGACGGCACCTCAATCATGATTCCCAACTTTGGCAGCTCCTTGAGCCCCAAGGCTTGGGCTTCCTCCTCAAGCATCTTGCGCGCCAGACGCAACTCCGAGAGCAGGCTGACCATTGGCAACATGATGTGTAGCCGCGCAAGACCAGCGCTGCCCAGGATTGCGCGAAACTGTTCACGCAACAGTTCCGGACGCTCCAGGCACAGCCGAATGCCGCGCAGACCGAGGAACGGGTTGGTTTCGCGCTCCATCGGCACATAGCCCAGCGGCTTGTCGCCACCCACGTCCAGGGTCCGCACCACCAGATTGCGCTCGCCACCAAGCGCACGGGCGATGGCGCAGTAGGTCGCGGCCTGTTCAGCAGGGCTCGGCGCGCGGTTGCGATCGAGGTAGAGGAACTCCGAACGCAGCAAGCCGACACCTTCACCGCCCAAGGACAGGGCCTGCTCCACTTCTTGCAACGACGCCACGTTGGCCGACACCTCGACGTGATGACCGTCGCGGGTGATCGCGGCCCGCTGCGCCTGCTCCACCTCGCGCTGACGGCGTAAAACCTGTTGTTGCCGAGAAGCCTCGAAGTGCTCGATTTCGGCCAAGTCGGGCTCCAGGCGCAGTTCTCCCTTGTCGGCGTCCAGCAGCACCTGCTTGCCCTTGGCCAGGTGCAATACCTGAGCGGGCACGCCGCAAATCGCCGGCAAGCCAAGGGCGCGGGCCAGGATCGCGACATGGCTGGTTGCGCCGCCGCCCACGGTGACGAACCCCAACACCTTGCGGGTGTCGAGACTCGCGGTTTGCGAGGGGGTCAGCTGCTCGGCGATAAGAATGGCCTGCTCCGGCAAGTCCCACACACTGTCGTTGATGCCGAGAATCAGCTTCAGCACCCGTTGGCCAACATCCGCCAAATCGACGGCGCGCTCGGCGAGCAGCGCACTGCCCAGTCCCTGAAACAGCGTCGCCGTGGCGACCGTGGCCTGTTTCCAGGCAAGCGCCGCACTCTTGCCGTGGGCCAACCCCGCCTGTGCCTGCTCCAGCAACGTCGGATCTTCCAGCAGTTCCTGGTGGGCCCGAAAAATCTCCGCCTGGGCGCCGCCCGTCTTGGTCTGCAAGGCTTGCAGGGCTTCGGTCGCCTGTAGCAGGGCGCGCTCCAGTGCAGCGCGCTCGGTGGCTTCTCCCCTGCCAACCTCGGTGATGCTTAACTCAGGTTCCGCGACCTGGACCACCTGACCAAACGCCGACCCAGGTGACGCACAAACACCGCGCAACACGCTCGCAGAGGATACCGGCGTCACCTCTGCAGGCCTGTCAACCTGAGCCGCTACCGTTTCGCCACATCCTTCGACAAGCAGCAGTGCCAGCATCTGGATGGCGGCCTCGGCATCCTCGCCAATCGCACTCACTTGCACGATATCGCCCTGTGCGGTTTGCAGTGCCATGAGCGCTACCAGCGACTTGGCATTGGCACTCTGGGTCTGTTTGTGCAGGCAAATACTTGCATTAAAACCTTTGGCTGCCTGGGCAAAGACAGCCGCCGGACGCGCATGCAAGCCGTTGGCGTTGGGCAGCGTCACGGGCTTGGAAAACAGCGCTTCACCCTGCTCTTGCTCATCCGCGGCCATGCCCGGTTCAGCCGTCACACACAACAGCGATTGCCCGACCGCAACCAGTCCGGTCTCCGGGACCAACAGGGCGAAAGGCTCGCCGCTCACCACTAGCATCAAGGTCAGCAAACTGCGGGCATTGAGTGCGACAAAGTCGGCGTCAAACTCGATCAACGGCTGACCGGCCTCGACCCGCTGTCCTTCCTTCACCCTTCGGGTAAAACCCTTGCCCGCCAGGTTAACGGTGTCCAGACCGATATGCATCAGCACCTGGACACCGTTGTCAGCAGTGACACTCACCGCATGCCCACTGTCCTGGATGTTGCTGATCACCCCGGCCAACGGCGCGCAGAGGATTTGCGAGGTCGGGTCGATGCACACACCATCGCCAATCATGCGACTGGCAAATACCGGGTCCGGCACCTGCTCCAGCGGAAGCAACACCCCCGCCAGGGGCGCCAGCAGTTCCAGGGTTTGAGTTGTGGTCATGACTTCACCTGTTAGTTTGTTCTGTAAAAATCATCGAACGAAGGAAGGCTTACTTCCACCAGTACTCAACCTGCACACCAAAGTTCGAGCCATGTCGCGCCGAGCCGTAACTACCGGTGTCGGACAATGCCGAGCCCGCCGCCAGTTCATTGGCCGCACGCTTGGCCGCTTCGTTCCAGGCCGCGTAGGTGTAATACACGCGTACTTCCGGCCGCGCCCAGAAGGCCGGGCCTTTGGGCGACCAGGTCGGGGCGAAGGTAAACTTGCTCAGCTTGCGGGTGCCGCCGCGGGCATCGACCTGATCGTGACCAAGCTCGGCGACCAGTTTGAACTGTTCGGTAAGCGCGTAGGCCGGGCGCACCCCCAGGGAAATCCAGGTCTGGTCCTGGCGACCGGGGCGGATATCTTTCTGGTAAACCGCCTCGACCTGACCACCCAATCGCGGCGTCACTTGCCAGTCGAAAAACTCCACCGCGCGGTAGCTTTTGCTGCTCTTGTCCAGGGCCGTATTGCCGGTGTAACCCAGGCCCGTGCCCGGCCCTTCACCGTACTGCAAGGCGAACTTGTTCTTGCCGCCGAAGAACGATGTCTGCACGTGCTGGGCGGTGAGCGCCCAGCCGCTGTTGGCGTCGCGACCACCGGCTTTCTCGATGTAGCTCAAACCCAGTTCCAGCTCGCCACCGGGATTGGTCTTGAAACCGGCCACATTGAAGTCGTGGCGGGTGGCGTATTCCTTCTGGTACAGGTTGTCCTTGCGTGACAACGCGTAGCTGTACTTCAGGTCGCCAATCAGCACGTCTTCGATACCACCGCCCGTGGCGCTCTGGTTCCAGTAGTAAAAGTCGGAGATATGAATGTCGTTACGTTTGTAGTAGCGGCGACCGGCCCACAGCGACCCGCCGTTGAGGCTGGGCATGTTCGACCACTGTGCATACATCTGCGGCATGCGCGCCGAGCCGTTGTTTTCCCCCTGGAACTTCAACTCTCGGTCGTACTTGTTGTACAGCGAAGCCATGGCATCGACGCTCAATACCGAGCCGTCGTCGAGGGTGAACAGATCCTGGCGCAATTCCAGCTCGCCATACTGTTCGCATTCGTTGCCCAGGCGGTATTTGGTCTGTGCGCCCGGCAACTGGAAACATTGCTGCGGACCACTGCCCGTTGAAGTTCCCGCGCCACTGCGCAGATAACCTGAAAACTCCAGGGCCTGGGCGGCCAACGCAAGCGTCATGCAAGAAGTAAGAAGGCCCAGCTTTATTATTGTTTTCATGAAGCGCTCCATTTCTTTTTATTGTTTGTGACGCGATGTTGTAGGAGCGAGCGTGCTCGCGAACATCGTCAACGATGACGCGGGCATCCTGGATGCACGCGGCGCTTTCAGGCTTTTCGCGAGCAAGCTCGCTCCTACAAGGGGATGTCAGTCGGTCAGATGCAGCACAAAGGATTCGTATGGGCGCAGCGAAACCTGCGTCGTGCGCGCCGGGCAGTCGGGGTAGTTGCTGATCAGCAGGCGTTGTTCGGTCGTCTCGCCGATGACCTCGCGAGGCAGTTCGATCTGACACGGCGTGCCGTAGAAATTGTTCAACACCAGCAGGCGTTCGCCCTGCCCTTCGCGCAGGTATGCCCAGACCTGGGCGTGCTCCGCCAGTAATGGGCGATACACACCCTCCAGAATCAGAGGCTCGACGCGGCGCATCGCGATCAGCGCGCGGTAGTAATGCAGCACCGACTCGGGGTCATCCAACTGGCTTTGCACATTGATCTGCGCCGCATTCACCGGGATACCGATCCACGGTTCGCCACGGCTGAAACCCGCGTTAGCGTCGGTATTCCATTGCATTGGCGTCCGCCCGTTGTCCCGGGACTTCTGCATGATCGCGGCCATGTTGCCGACTTCGGACTCACCCGCATCGCGCTTGAGGCGGTAAATGTTCAAGGTCTCGACGTCACGGTACTGCTCAATCCTGTCGAAGCCCGGATTGGTCATGCCCAACTCTTCGCCCTGGTAGACAAAAGGCGTGCCCTGCAAAAAGTGCAGCGCCGTAGCCAGCATCTTCGCCGAGGCCACGCGATACTCGCCGTCATCGCCAAACCGCGAGACCACCCGCGGTTGATCATGGTTACACCAGAACAACGCATTCCAACCGCCGCCCGCTTGCATGCCCAGTTGCCAGTCGGAAAAGATCCGTTTTAGCTGCTGGAAATCGAAGTCCGCCCGCACCCACTTTTGCAGGTTGGGGTAATCGACTTTCAGGTGATGAAAGTTGAAGGTCATCGACAGTTCTTTCGACTCGGGGCGCGAGTAGCGAACACAGTGTTCCAGGCGAGTGGACGACATCTCGCCCACGTTGATCAGGTCATGCCCTGCAAAGACTTCGCGGTGCATTTCCTGCAGGTACTGGTGAACGTTCGGTCCATCGGTATAGAAACGGCGGCCGTCGGTGTTGTCCTCGGGAAAGTCCGCGGGTTTGGAGATCAGGTTGATCACGTCCAGGCGAAAACCGCCGACGCCCTTGTCACGCCAGAAGCGCATCATTTTGAACACCTCGGCGCGGACCTTGGGGTTGTCCCAATTGAGGTCGGCCTGGGTGTGATCGAACAGGTGCAAAAAGTACTGGCCGGTTTGCGCTTCGTATTCCCAGGCCGAGCCGCCGAACTTGGATTCCCAGTTATTCGGCTGGTCGCGCCAGATGTAGAAATCGCGATAAGGATTGTCGAGGCTACTGCGCGCCTGCTGGAACCACGCGTGCTCGATGGAGGTGTGATTGACCACGATGTCGAGCATCAGCTTGATCCCGCGCTTGGCGGCTTCGCTAATCAGCAGGTCACAGTCGGCCATGGTGCCGTAGCTGGGATCGATGGCGTAGTAATCACTGATGTCGTAACCGTTGTCGCGTTGCGGCGAACGCAGGAACGGCGTAATCCACAGGTAATCGACGCCCAGCCACTTCAGGTAATCGAGTTTGTCGACGATCCCCAGCAGATCACCGGTGGCGTTACCCGCGTGGCTGTGGAAGCTTTTTGGGTAGATCTGGTAGATCACCGAATGTTGCCAGTCTTGCATGGTGGGTTCCTTCAATGAGTGGTGTGCTGGCTTTGAGGGCCCCTTCGCGAGCAAGCCCGCGCCCACATTTTGAAATGCATTCCAACCTGTGGGAGCGAGCTAGCCGCGATAGCAATGGATCAGGCGACCCGATACCCCGGCCGAACGATCTTCATGCTCAACGCACAGGTCAAAACAAACGGCACGACCATCGCCACCACCATGCCAATCACAAACATCGGGATGGCATGGGGCACGATCGAAATGAAACCGGGCAAGCCACCGACGCCGATCGCCGAGGCCTGGACCTTGTTCAGCGACAGGAAAATACTGCCCAGCGCCGAGCCCAGCAGGGCCGCGTAGAACGGAAACTTGAAGCGCAGATTGACGCCGAACATCGCCGGTTCAGTGATGCCGAAATAAGAGGAAATCGCCGACGTCGAGGCCATGCTCCTGTCGCGGGCGTTGCGGCTCATGTAGAACACGCCGAGCGCGGCGCTGCCTTGGGCCAGGTTGGACATCACGATCATCGGCCAGATAAAGGTGCCGCCCTGGGTGGAGATCAGTTGCAGGTCCACGGCGAGAAACATGTGGTGCATGCCGGTGATCACCAACGGCGCATACAACAGACCGAAAATCGCGCCGCCAAGCATCGGCGCCAGATCGAACAGCGTGACCACGCCTTCGGTGATCAGAATGCCCAGGTGCCGGGTCACCGGGCCGATAATCGCCAGCGCCAGCACGCCGGTGACGACGATAGTGGTGATGGGCACCACCAGCAGTTGAATCGCATTCGGCACCCGCGCCCGCAGCCATTTCTCAATGACGCTCATGACGTAGGCGGCCATCAGGATCGGCAGGATTTGCCCTTGATAGCCGACCTTTTCAATCTGGAACCAACCCAGGATATCGAAGTACGGCAAGCTCTGGCCGTCGAGACCGGCCACCGCCTTGCCATAGTTCCAGGCGTTGAGCAGATCCGGATGCACCAACATCAGGCCGAGGACAATGCCGAGGATTTCACTGCCACCAAAACGCTTGGCCGCCGACCAGCCCACCAACGCGGGCAGGAACACGAACGAAGTGTTGGCCATCAGGTTGATCAGGCTCCACAAGCCATCCAGGTTTGGATAGGCTTCCAGCAGCGTCTGCCCCTCGATAAACATGCCTTTGGCGCCCATCAGGTTGTTCACCCCCATGAGCAGGCCGGCAATGATCAGCGCCGGCAGGATCGGCATGAACACATCGGAAAACACCCGCACCAGCCGTTGCATGGGGTTGGTTTTATCCGCGCCCTTCTGCTTCACGTCGGCAATGGTCGATGCGGCCAAGCCCGTCTCTGCCCGCAACGCGGCATAGACCTTTTCCACCTCGCCGGGGCCGATCACGATCTGAAACAGCCCGCCGGTAAAAAACGAGCCCTTGACCAGGTCAACCTGACTCAACTCGGCATTCCTGACCAGGCCTGGGTCCTTGAGGGCCAGGCGCAGACGGGTCACGCAGTGGGCAGCTTGCTCAAGGTTTTCGCTGCCGCCGAGACTGCGCAGAATCTCGCGGGCAATGTTCGGGTAGTCGTGGCTCATGCTTGATATTCCACTTGGTTTTTTTGTTATTGAGGGCAGTCATTGGCAGCACGCCGAGGAGCAAAGTACTCGTCTGTACGAGTTAAATCAACAGCTCGTCTAGACGAGTTACAATTTGTTTATTTTATTCACCACCTGTAGGAGCGAGCTTGCTCGCGAAAAAACCGAGAGCGCCGAGGGATGTCAGATTTTTCGCCGCAAACTCGCCCCTGCCGAGATGGGTGATATCCAAGGGCCCGATGGACAAACCCCACCTCTGCCACTAAGGTTCCTGCCTTGAATGCAAACGCTGCACAGAGCCCTCCCCCATGAGCAAATACAACCAGATCTATACCGATCTGCTTGCCAACATCACCACCGAACGCCTGCAACGCGGCACGCGCCTTCCCTCCGAAACCGAACTGATGGACGCCTACCAGGCCAGCCGTGGCACCGTGCGTCGAGCCATCGAGCAGTTGCAGGAGCGCGGGTTTGCGCAAAAAATCCATGGCAAGGGCACTTTTGTGCTGTCACCCAACCCCATCGAATTCCAGCTCGGCGGGATCGTCAGCTTTCTCGAGACCCACGCCGACCTCGGGGATGACGTGCACACCGAAGTGGTGGATTTCAGCCAGTTCCCCCTTGAAGGTTCACTGCTGGAACATATCGAAGCCGCACCCGGCAGTTTGATCACCCGGATCAAACGGGTACGACGCATCGGTGGCAAACGGGTAATCCTCGACATCAACCACTTCGTCGCCGACCTGATCCCGGGGCTGGACCAGGCGATTGCCGAGCAGTCGATCTACGCATTCATCGAACAGACCCTGCACCTGCACATCAGCTACGCCCAACGCACCATCGAAGCCTTGCCCCGAGGCAAGGACGATCAGGCCCACCTCGACCTCGACGGCCAGAGCCATGTGATCGTGGTCAGCAACCAGACGTTCTTGCAGGACGGGCGGCAGTTCGAGTACACCGAATCGCGGCATACGCTGGATAAGTTCTACTTTTCGGATATTGCACGGCGGTAAGGCCACGCGAAGATCAAAAATGTGGGAGCGGTGGGGTTTGATTCATCGACTCACAAAACACAAAACCCCGGCTCGAAGGCCGGGGTTCTGTTATTCAGCGTTCACCTGATGGCGCAGGATCACTCCCACTCGATTGTAAACAACAGATAAAAACCCATAATTATCATTTACTTATGGCGCTAAATTTTCTCAATACCATGAAATATGCCATATCCTATTATGTGGACGATAGCTTGCGCTCTGCATCGGTAAGACTCCACCCCTCACCCTGCCCGAACGCCTTGGCCATTTGCCGCAATAGGATGGCCAGCTCGGCCGCATAGTCCGGGTCGGCGTGGAACTGCTCGGCCATTGCTTCGTCGTGTGGTCGGCCTTTCATCTGGTGCCATCCTCTTTGTTGAGCGGGCGGTACAAGGTTAGCTAACGGCCATAAGCGGTCGCTCTTACACCGACGTCTACATTATCGGCCAAGCGATATAGCGTCTTCGTCAAAATTGAAAGCGCATGCCAAGTGGGCGAGTACAATCCCCTCATAGTATGGCTGCGGCCATCAACCATCACAGAATATGGATGTTACACATGCGTTTACTCTTGCCGCTGGCCGTAAGCCTGACCCTTATCGGCTGCGCCACTACTAAAACCGATGTTCGCAACGAAGCACAAATCAGCCAATATGACCCGGCTAACACTGCTCGCGTTCGCCTGATCACGGGCGACACCACCAATGCGGGCTTCATCAGTGGCCAGACCTGCGAGGCGTTTTACAACGAGTCCCTGCTCACCAAAACACCTGAAGAAGCAGGATGGCAAACGGCGCATGTCGACTCGGCCGGACTCTACCCTTTTCGGGCGACAGACAGCCAAAACAGCGTGGTTGGCATGCCTGCCAGTAAGGCGAGCAAAGCCATCAATCAGTCACCCAAGGTGTTTGACGAGCATGTCATCCCGGCCGGGAAACCCTTTATTGCAGGGTTCGCCATGGGGGGCTCGCAGATATCATGCTTTCCCGCGCCCGTCACGCTCATTCCCGAACCCGGCAAAGACTATGAAATGGAACTTCAAATCATGAAAGTCAGCACGTGGAAAGCAGGCTGCGTGATTGCCGTTCGACAACTATCCACTCAGGCCAATACCACCGTCGAAACACCGTTAAGACCGCAAGTGTGTGCAAAGACACCGTCGGGTTGGTATACGGTCAACGCAGCACCTTCGCCTTAGACAGTTGAGCAAATAGTCATCCCGCAAGATCCGCTGCAGCTCAAGTGGCGCAGGCTGCCATTGGCCATTCCCGGCCAGAAGCGGACCCGCACCGACCCCCCCTCACGCATGGCGCTTATACGTCAGGTAATCATGGGTACCGATACCGGTGCATAAAAACCCCGCCTTCTCGTACATCCTCTTCGCGGGGTTATCAGGTCGCACACTCAACCGCAACTGCGTGAATCCGTGCCGTGCCGCGTCCAATGCATAGGCTTCCAAGAGGGCCATTCCCACCCCGCTACGCCGATGTTCTGGACTTACATGAATAGTGCAAAGTTCTGCGTAACTCTGCGCAGGTATCCAGAGTGAGTAACCTGCGAAGGCATTACCCATGAACGCGACGTTCAGACGGTCAAAATTCTCTACCCAACGCGTCAGGTGCCGTTCCAGTTGGGCTCGCCACGATGCTTCATGCTCGGGCTCCCAACAGCGGATATAGCTCTCCTCGCCTCTGTAGATGGCCGGAAGATCGATAACACGTGCTTGTCTGAGTTGTAGTGCCATTCCATTAGCCTTTGATGACGTGAAAGTATGGTATGGCCTGCCTGACATTTCGCAAAGCCTGACGATGGATCGCGATCCGGATGAGCGCGAGGTTACAGGTGGCTAGCAGCCGGTCATGAAAGGCTGCTTCTGGCCGAACTCGGGCTCACATTCCCGCAGTACCTGGTGATGCTGGTGCTGTGGGAATCTGAGCCACTAGCTGTAACGACCTGCATTGGAAAACATGCTGACCTGCAATCAACGCGGTTTTCGACCAGCATTAATTGCGTCCAGCCGGCGCCGCGGACCGGAGTTGGGGTTGTGCCATTTTCGCGAAGCGGTGCCAGCGGCGAGGCTCAGTCACGCCGCCACAGGCCGGTCAGGCGCTGGCGCCAGCTCGTCATCTGCCGTTCCGGTGGCTCGGGCCAGTGCGTCTTCTTGATCTCGCATTGCACGATGCCGTTGGCCCCCAGCCGTAGACGCCAGCGCTGCGCGGAGGAATAGGACTGGCCGGGTTCGGTATGCACCAGCAGCAGGTTGTAATCGTGCTGCTTCTCGATGGGATGCGCCTGGATGGAGGCAAACGGATCGGCCTCGTCGGCACAGACGAACAGCTGGTGCTTGCTGGCCAGGATCATCTCGCAGAGCCGTTCGCAGTCCAGGGTCAGTCGCTCCTGGATCTCGTCCTGTTCCAGCGCCGCCTTGTCGAGAGTGAGCCGCGAGCGGTAGCAAATGATCTGCCGCTCTTCGTTGCTGGCCCACTTGCCGGAGTGTTCCAGCACCTGCCGGGGCAGCTCGGGGAGTTTTCGGTAGTCCAGCCAGACCAGTTGCTGGGCCAGTAATTTTTTCGTGTAGGGCATCAGCAGGCGGATCTTCCAGCGCGGCTTGCCCTTGCGCAACCAGCGGGTAATGGCGCTGATCATGTCGTCGCGCAGCAGGTCGCGGAGGGCGTAGATCAGCGCGATGCCCAGCAACAGGGTGAGGGACAGCTTCTGGCTGGCGTCTCGCGCGTTGAACAGGAAGTAGGTGAACAGCGACATGATCAGCGTGGTGGACGCAGCCTTGACCAGCTTATGGGTTCCCGGGCCCAGCTCGGTGATCCTGGAGCGCAGCAGCACCGGATATTCCAGCAGCCGGTGATACAGGCTCATGCGGTTCCAGACTCGGGTCGGCGTGCCGAGGAAGTCGCCCAGGTACTTGCGCTCCTTGCGGTGCTTGAACTCCTGGCGCAGGAAGTCGGCCATCGACTGCCTCAGTTCCTCGTCCAGGTCGGCGAAGCCGTCCAGGGTCATGCTTTCCAGCAGGTACTGCTCGGCATACCAGGAAAAATAGATGTCCATCTGGCGGAAGTAGCGCAGCTGGTTATTTTGCTGGGGAGCGGTCTTGCGCAAGCGTTGCGCAAAATTCTGGCTGAGTCGTAGGGCGCGGCTGATCGGTTCCGCCGTGGCCCCCGAACTCTGCAATTGCTGGCGCAAGCGCTCCATCGAGGCCAGGTACTGGAAAAACCAGGACCCGTACATGATTTCGTAGTGGGGCGAGAGCAGCGAGAACGAGGTGTCGGCCTTGCTGGCGCGGTCCTTGGCCGGCAGGCCCAGCAGGCCGAAGCGGTGCGTCAGGGCGCTGAAGAAGAACTGTTCCTCGGCCAGGGTCCTGGCAGAAAAGTTGCTTTCGTGAGGGGTGAACAGATACAGCTCGACCTGGTGCCGGCCCGGTTTTTTCAATGTGCGAGTCAGCTGCAGGCGGTAATCGCCCTTGCGCTTCAGTGAGAACACAGCTCCCCCCCATGTGACAGTTGGCCCGGCGGCAGGATAGCAAGCTTTCTTGCGGATGATCCCAAGTGCTGTTGGAGTGGGGGGTGTGCAGGTTCGTGCGACTGGGGTGCCGCCACGCGACCGCGCCAGCACCGGGACGGGCGATCGCACCGCGCGAGTAGTTGGGGTTATGCCGAGATAAGGGGAAAATTCACTCATTTTGGTATGCAACTACTTCTCGGGATGGAAAATTCCGGAGACAACGCAATAGGCGTCCGCAGATTGGCCGAGGTGGCCAAGCATTGCAGCGGATGAGTTGGTTGCACGTAGCCTTTATAGAACAACCACTTGCGACGTGAATGTCCTAATTTTCCATTATCTCGGCATAACCCCGAGTTAATTGCGAATGAACCTGCATTTATCCGTTTCGACCTGCATTCCATCGCTGTCGGCCAGCATTAATTGCGACTGAATAAGATTAGATCGGCAGTCCCGCGGCCAGCATTCTATCGCGCAACTCGGCGGGCCGGGCCGGATCAAGCATGTTGTGGAAGAGTGCGTTGATCTCGGTAGGCTCGGCATCAAATTGCTCCACCAAGTCCTTGATGCGGTAACCATGGCGCATTAAGGTTGGCTCCAGGTCGTCCAGTTGACGTGAAAGCACTGACTCCACCAGTTCCGCCGAGACGGGTTTCTCGCCAGTCAGGTAGAGGCCTCCACCGACTGATCCACGCGTTACCCATAACGGGGTTTATGGTAAATCCAAGTTCCAATCAAACGCATAGTCCTATTTATAAGCCGCAAACAGCCTCTACCCATTAAGCTCGCGCTCTTTTTTGAGTTCAGTGAGAAGCAGGACGTGAACCACGTCAACCGTATGAGCATCCACTGGCGAAGGCAATTATGGTCAAATCATGCAGATCCCGTGCATTGGTCACGGGGCTGTTCTTCGCGACAACTGGAACTAGCTCTTTCACGAAGGCTTATGGCTATCTAAGCCCTCAGCATGGAAAGGTTCCGAGACGGATGCAGCTTCGATGTCGCCCCGGTGCACCCGAGCGATGAGTGAATCAGAGGAGCCTGATACCAGCTCAATCTGCACATTGGGAAAGCGTTCATCGCCTGTCGCTGCTATAGCAGGGCTATGGCGAAGAATGGCAAATCAGTATGGCTGAGACAGTGCTCCTCAAAAGGAAACAACTTGTCTGCGAGACAGGATACTAGCCCTCCAATGACATGTGTGTTTTCTCCTGACAACCTGGAGGTGGAGTGAGGACGATTTTTGGCGTGTTCATCGGCACTTCCCCGAACGTTGGATGACACTGGAAGTGTAGCCAAGATCGGAGAAATGGTAATTCGAGAACAGAACACTAGTGCCCTGTGTGGTGCTTTGGCGGTACATTAAACGGCAAGACACCGCGCAGCAATCGCATGATCGAATGACTGCTTTGGGTCGACAGCGGTCCATCACACCCACGGCCATGCAGAATACGAGACTCAGCCAAAGTCGTGTCAAGAGGACAAGCGCTCTATGGTCAGCGCCATGGCTAACAAGATCATCACGACACCAGATAGCTGGCTGACACGCTTCGCGGTGTCAGGTCTGCCTCCGAGTACAACCTGGGCGCCGAACCCAACAGCCAAGTACACGGCACTACAGCCGATAATATGCAGTAATCCCAGACAAATAATCTGCACGGAAACCGGCCACGCTGCGCTAAGGCTGGTGAATTGGGGAAGCAGAGCCAGAAAGAACAAAAACAGCTTAGGGTTCAAGCCGGCCATGCAGGCACCTTTCAGCGCCCACCGAGACTTGCTGGGCGAGCCCTTGGATTCACCTTGAGCAGGTGTGGAGGGTTTCATGACCATATTGATGCCCATCCATGCGAGGTAGCCTGCGCCCGCAAGGGTGAGCAGTGATAGCGCGCCTGGTGAGCTTGCAACCACGCCGCCGACTCCAGCTGCGACTATTAATGTGGCGCAGAGATGCGCTGACATCATGCCGGCCACAGCCGGAACAACGACACGACGCCCGTGCACGCCTGCAGAGATTGCATAAGCCCAATCCGCGCCAGGCGTTAAAACCAATAACAAAGATACGGCCCAAAATGCGGCGATTACGCTGATGCTCACCTCAACCTCCCCGCGCCTTCAGAAACTGACTTAATATCGAAATCCGTAACATCCCGAATGCTGTTCTGCAAAATCTTGCATCTACATAATATTATTCAGCTAAAGGCGGAGAAAATACCGTGCAGGAAGATCCGTATCCCGTTCGGAAAACGCGTGGCGATCAGACGCAGTTGGACGCTATCGACAGAAAACTATTAAGTCTTCTGGCTCGAAATGCGGAGCTGAGTTACAACGAGCTGAGCCAGCAAGTCCATCTCTCAGCTCCGGCGGTGCATGAACGAGTGAAGCGGTTGAAGAGTAGAGGGGCGATTCGGGCGACAGTTGCCCTGCTGGACGGCCTGAAAGTCGGCAGAGCCCTCCTTGCTTTTGTACACCTTGAGACCAGCAACTGGGAAACCACTCGACGCGTACTCGAGATGTCCGCTTTCCCGGAAATTGAGGAGATCCATACCGTGGCAGGTGACACTGCAATGATTCTGAAAGTACGAACCGAGAACTCCGCAGCACTGGAAAACATGCTGGGTAAACTGCACCGTCTGGAGGGTTTCAAAGGCGTCAAAACATTTATCGCCTTGGGCACCTACCTCGAACGAGGACCCCTACCGGTTTAGCAGCAGTTGTATCTTGCGCATTGCCCCTCGGGTGCTTGAAATGTGTTAACGGCGACACATGCTTGCCCATCGCATGCAACCCAGTTCCTGCCCTAAAGCCGGTCTGCCGCCCGCAGAGCTGAAGAGCATTGCGTAAGCAGCGGCGACATCGGTCTGAGCAGCCGTCGTTGCTGATGCAGGGGAAATCGGCGGGCGGTATCTTGAAGGTTGTGCTGCCGCCTCAGTGAATGATTCGCCCAATCCCTTTGCGGATGGCGTCCGTTCATACGCGCGTGATGCGGACAAAGCGAAACAGCTGGGAGAAAAGCGAGATACACAACCGACTTCATCTAATGCCCTCTGGCGCGGGATCAGTAGCGCATGAGGCGATGCATCGTCGTAAATTGCCGAAGCTAACCAGCCTCTGTGCCCTGCTCCAGGGCCTTTGCGAATTGGCGCATCAGCCGCACCAGGTCTGTGATGTCTTCGGCAGCCCAGTCCTGAAAGATTCCTCGTGCCAGGCGCTCGCGCGCTTGGTCGATCTGGTCGGTGATTGCCTTGCCTTTCGCAGACACCACCGCCTCGCGCATCCGACGATCTTCCGAGTTCTCATGCCGGATCACCAACTCCATGCGTTCAAGCTTGGAGACCTGGCGGCTGATGGTCGTGTAGTCCCTGCCCAGGCGACCTGCCAGATCCACGACGCCAATCGGTCCCACCCGCTCGATTACCACCAGGAGGCGAAAGAGCGCCTGGTCCAGGTGTACACCTGCTTCCGCGATGAGTCGCTCGTCGTTCCGAGGCCGGTTCATCACGCTCACGATCGAGATCAGGGACCGATGGAGATCCTTCATCTGCGCGGATATATGTGTATCTTGCACTTTCTTTTTGGTAGTCATAAACTGCCCTCCTAATATGTGCATCTTACACATTCTTAGGAGAAGTGATATGCGTGAGCCTGTTGACGTCCTGATTTGTGGTGCCGGTGCCGCTGGCCTGACCTTAGCGATTGACTTGGCGCGGCGCGGGGTGCGCTTTGCCCTCATCGAAAAGCTCCCTTCTCCCTTTTTGGGCTCGCGCGGCAAAGGCATTCAGCCGCGCACCCAGGAGGTCTTCGAAGATCTCGGAATCCTGGACCGGGCCATGGCCGCAGGTGGTATCTACCCGACTATTCGCAAATACGCGCCCGATGGCAGCCACGTGGACCAGGAGGTGACGAGCGTTGCCGAACCCACACCTGCAGAGCCCTATTGCCTTCCGTTGATGATTCCCCAGTTCAAGACCGAAGCGATCTTGCGCGAGCGCTTGATAGAACTGGGGCATGCGCCAGAGTTTGGTGTCGAACTGACCGGGAAGGTGGTCAGCGCCGACGGGGTCAAAGCCGTACTCGCAACCCCAGATGGCGAACAGACCCTCCATACCCGCTACCTGGTGGGCGCCGATGGCGGGCGCAGCTTCGTGCGCAGCACCTTGGGGATTGGCTTTCCGGGCAAGACCCTGGGCGTGCGGGCGATCGTGGCCGATGTCGTATTGGATGGACTGCCGCGCGACGTGTGGCACCAGTTTGATGGTGGGGACTCAGGCCCATTGGCTATCTGCCCGTTGGCAGGTACCGACCTGTTCCAGATCCAGGCACCCGTTCCCTTGGAGGGCGATATCGATCTCTGCGCGGCTGCGCTGACCGAGCGCGTTGCCCTGCACACAGGGCGCACGGACATCACGGTCCATTCGGTCGCCTGGTCATCCATCTACAACATGAATGCCAGGCTCGCCGATCGTTACCGGGATGGCCCGGTGTTCCTGGTCGGCGATGCGGCGCATGTCCATCCGCCTACCGGTGGACAAGGCCTCAACACCAGCGTCCAGGATGCTTACAACCTGGGTTGGAAGCTGGCGGCCGTATTGGCCGGCGCACCAGAGGCTCTACTGGAAACCTACGAAGCTGAGCGCCGCCCGGTGGCCGCAGACGTACTCGGCCTGTCCACGCGCCTGCTTGCAGGCTTCAAGGCCGGGGACAACAGGCGGACCCGTGAAGTCCAGCAGTTGGATATTGGCTATCCCCACTCGCCGTTATCGCTCTCGTCGCAAGCCGCTGACAGCAGGCTCGCGCCAGGCGATCGTGCACCTGATGCCATCGTGCGAGGCGCAGGCGGCAGCCCAACACGTTTGTTCAACCTGTTCAAGGGCACCCATTGGACCTTGCTAGCCAATGGTCCCTCGAACTTCGCGCCAAGCGCGGGCTTGCATATCCACGGCATCGGGCCCGGCTCGGAGATCGAAGATCACCTGGGTCAGTTCGCCCAGTTCTACGGCCTCGGTGAAGGTTCTGCCGTGTTGGTCAGGCCGGATGGTTATCTGGCAGGGTTCTTTACGAAAGATCAGCCGGTTGCATTGTGTGACTACCTGGCTCGCTACAAATCAGAAAACTGCAGCGCCCCCTGACTACGGTCCGCTTCCGGACCAGAGTGTGTAAAAACGGTTTTCAGCGCAGCACGCAGCCGAAACCAGACTAAAGTTCGCGCGTCTACGCAAAATCTGTGTCTGCTCACCTGTCGATAGATTTCAGATTTAACGTAGATACGCCCACTTCAATTTTGGCGAAGCGTTTTTACACACTCTGGGCCAGAAGCGGACAGTCAGTGACTTACCCGCCGAAACCATCTTTTTAGCCTCGCCCAAGCGCTCTCTGGCTTCCGCAAGCGTGATGCCGCCCACGCCATAACGACCGAACGTAATGGTCTCCTGACGACCGTTGATGGAGTAGTTGTAGCGAAATGAGATGGAACCGGCAGCGGTGACGGCCACGTACAGCCCGTCGCGGTCGTTCACCTTGTAGAGTTTTTCTTTCGGTTTGAGGTTACGCAGCTTGGTATCGGTCAATGCCCCTTACCATGCCACATAAACACGCTGCTTGGCGATGCACAAAGCTGCCTGAATTTGCCAGACCAAAAAAGCCAAAAACCCGCATTTACGCGGGCTCCAGGGCATTTCTTGCTAGTGGGTGCCCGGCAATGCCGGACGTCCCATCATTCCCACTCAATCGTCGCCGGCGGCTTGCTCGACACGTCATAGGTGACGCGCGAGATGCCTTCGATTTCATTGATGATACGGCCGCTGACGGTTTCCAGCAGTTCGTACGGCAGGTGTGCCCAGCGGGCGGTCATGAAGTCGATGGTTTCCACGGCGCGCAGGGCCACGACCCAGGCGTAGCGACGGCCATCACCCACGACACCGACCGATTTGACCGGTTGGAACACCACGAAGGCCTGACTCACCTTGTGGTACCAGTCAGCCTTGCGCAGTTCTTCGATGAAGATGTGGTCGGCGCGACGCAGCAGGTCGGCGTATTCCTTCTTCACTTCACCGAGGATCCGCACGCCCAGGCCCGGGCCCGGGAATGGGTGGCGGTAGACCATGTCGTACGGCAGGCCGAGTTCCAGACCCAGACGGCGGACTTCGTCCTTGAACAGTTCACGCAACGGTTCTACCAGCTTGAGGTTCATTTCCTCAGGCAGGCCACCCACGTTGTGGTGGGACTTGATCACGTGGGCCTTGCCGCTCTTGGCGCCGGCCGACTCGATCACGTCAGGGTAGATAGTGCCTTGGGCGAGGTACTTGATGTTGTCCAGTTTGTTGGACTGGGCATCGAAGACGTCGATGAAGGTACGACCGATGATCTTGCGCTTCTTCTCCGGGTCAGACTCGCCGGCCAGGTTGTTGAGGAACTGCTCCTCGGCGTTGGCACGGATCACCTTGACGCCCATGTTCTCGGCGAACATGGCCATCACTTGCTCACCTTCGTGCAGGCGCAGCAGGCCGTTGTCGACGAACACGCAGGTCAGTTGATCACCAATGGCCTTGTGCAGCAGCGCCGCGACCACCGAAGAGTCAACGCCGCCGGACAGACCGAGCAGGACGTTGTCGGTACCGACCTGGGCACGCACATTGGCGATGGCGTCTTCAGCGATTTTCGACGGGGTCCACAGGGCTTCACACTCGCAGATATCGAGGACGAAGCGCGACAGGATGCGACCACCTTGCTTGGTGTGGGTCACTTCCGGGTGGAACTGCACGCCGTAGTAACGACGCTCGTCGCTGAACATGCCGGCAATCGGGCAACTCGGGGTGCTGGCCAGGATGTGGAAGTCCGACGGCATTTTGGTGACCTTGTCACCGTGGCTCATCCACACGTCGAGACCGAACAGGCCGTCGGCGTCGACGTGGTCTTCAATACCGTCCAGCAGGCGGCTCTTGCCGACCACATCGACACGGGCATAACCGAATTCACGCAGCTCGGAACCTTCGACCTTGCCGCCCAGTTGCTCGGCCATGGTCTGCATGCCGTAGCAGATACCGAAGACCGGTACGCCGAGGTCAAACACCGCCTGTGGGCAACGCGGGCTGTTGGCTTCGTGTACGGATTCGGGGCCGCCGGCAAGGATGACGCCTTTTGGAGCGAATTCGCGAATCGCTTCGTCGTCCATGTCGAACGGATGCAGTTCGCAGTACACGCCGATTTCACGCACGCGGCGGGCGATCAGCTGAGTGTACTGGGAACCGAAATCGAGGATCAGGATGCGGTGGGCGTGAATGTCGAGGGCCATGAGATCAGTCTCGTCTAATGAATCAGAAACAACTCGGGGCTGAATAAGACAGCCCCGGTTACTTAACATTTTGCTGGAAGGCTCAACCTACGCGGTAGTTTGGCGCTTCCTTGGTGATCTGCACGTCATGCACGTGGGATTCGGCCATGCCGGCACCGGTGATCCGCACGAACTCAGGCTTGGTGCGCATTTCTTCGATGTTGGCGCTGCCGGTGTAGCCCATCGAGGAACGCAGGCCGCCCATCAGCTGATGGATGATGGCGCTCAGGGTGCCCTTGTAAGGGACACGACCCTCGATACCTTCCGGAACGAGTTTCTCGGCGCCTGCCGAGGAGTCCTGGAAGTAACGATCGGAAGAACCTTGAGCCTGGGACATGGCGCCCAGCGAGCCCATGCCACGGTAAGCCTTGTAGGACCGGCCCTGGAACAGCTCGATCTCGCCCGGAGCTTCTTCGGTACCGGCGAACATCGAACCCATCATCACGCAGGATGCACCGGCAACGATGGCCTTGGACAGGTCACCGGAGAAACGGATACCACCGTCGGCGATCAACGGTACGCCGGTGCCTTCAAGGGCCGCGGCGACATTGGCGATGGCGCTGATTTGCGGCACGCCGACACCGGCAACGATACGGGTGGTGCAGATCGAGCCCGGGCCGATACCGACCTTGACCGCGTCCGCGCCCGCCTCGGCCAAAGCCTTGGCAGCAGCGCCGGTAGCAATGTTGCCACCGATCACTTGTACTTCAGGGAATTTCTCTTTGACCCAACGAACGCGGTCGATTACGCCTTTGGAGTGACCGTGGGCAGTGTCGACCACGACTACGTCGACACCGGCAGCCACCAGCGCCGTGACGCGGTCACCGGTGTCTTTACCGGTACCGACGGCAGCGCCGACACGCAGGCGACCTTGGTCGTCCTTGCTCGCCAGCGGGTAGGCCTTGGCTTTTTCGATGTCATTGACGGTCATCATGCCTTTGAGGGCAAATTTCTCGTCGACGATCAGCACGCGTTCGATACGGTGTTTGTGCAGCAGTTCGCGAACGTCGTTCTTGTCGGCACCTTCCTTGACGGTGACCAGACGCTCTTTAGGCGTCATCACTTCACGGACGGTAACTTCAAGGCGGTTCTCGAAACGCACGTCACGGGAGGTGACGATGCCGACCAGGTCGCCATCATGCAGCACCGGAACGCCGGAAATATTGTGCATGCGAGTGAGTTCGAACAAATCACGCACGGTCGCTTCAGCTTCGATGGTGATCGGGTCCTTGACCACGCCAGCTTCGTAACGCTTGACCTTGCGCACTTCGGCAGCTTGCTGCTCGATGGTCATGTTCTTGTGGATAATGCCGATGCCACCTTCCTGAGCCATGGCGATTGCCAGACGGGCTTCAGTGACGGTGTCCATGGCGGCAGAAACCAGGGGAATATTCAGCTCGATGCCACGGGTTAGGCGGGTCTTGAGACTGACTTCGTTAGGAAGCACCTCGGAATAACCGGGCACTAGGAGAATGTCGTCGAATGTCAGAGCTTCTTGGCTGATACGCAGCATCGCGGGGGCTCCCGAGCGGGAAAATGGAAGCGCGCCATTATACTCAGACACCTGTCGGGGCTCAACGTAAAACTCTGACAATATTAGTAATACTGATAGAAGGGTAAAACCAACAGCTCTTCTGTAGGAGCGAGCTTGCTCGCGAAAATCATCAACGATAACGCGGGCAGCCTGGTTAAACGTGGTGCTTGTGGTTTTTTCGCGAGCCAGCTCGCTCCTACAGTGAGACGGGCTGTAGCCTACAGCTCGACTTTGACCCAGCTGATCTTCTGGTCCAGCCAGTCGGCAAATTCGTCGATAAAGCTCTGCTTGAACCCCGACTCCGCCCAGTTGTTGAAGATGAACCCCAAGTTGGAAAAGCCGCACTCCTGCAGGAACAGGAAACCATTGATGTCGTCTTCATGCCCGCACAACGGGCAGGTGAAGTTATCGGTGTGGCCGGGCATCCAGTCTTCCAGGCTTTCGAACAGCGCCTCGCCGACCTCCTTGCGGCATTCCGGACAGCCCGCTTCTTCCAGAAACCCCTTGGCGGGTGTGTAGATGCAGCGCGTGTAGATAATTTCCAGACCGTTGACCGCTTCGTTGAACGGCAACGCTTCGGGGTACAGCACCACGGCGCGGGCTCCGTCGGCGAGGGCGTAGCCCATGCGGTTGCCGGTGCGCCCACAGGTAGTGAGTTCTTCCTTGATGATGTTCTTGCGCACCAGCCAACGCACAATCGCCCGGGCCCGGGGCTCGTGGACGGGCAAGGTGGAAATTTTCGGGACAAGGATGCTTTGGGAATTCATGGGAGTCCTGCGGTGTGGCATCTGACGCCTTCGCGAACAAACCCGCACACATTCGACTGCGTTCCTACAGAAAAAACGCAGGTGAATGTGGGAGCAACTGTCTTCACCATGCCATTCGTCACCGCCACTCAGTGCCATCTCGCAACATGGCATTGAGCCTAATCAGCAGTACACGCATGCAGGCGATGAGCGCGACCTTCGCGCTCTTACCTCGCTCTCGAAGGCCTTCGTAGCGTGCCTTGAAGTCGGGCTGATGGCGGATTACAACCCAGCAGGACATGTACAGAGCCCGTCTGACACGGGCTCTGCCTCCATAGATATGTCGCTTCCCGCTGTGATTACCGCTGTCGTCGTTCAAGGGCGCGATACCTGCCAAGGCCGCAACCTCACGGCGATCAAGCTCACCTAGTTCGGGCAGATAAACCAGCAAACTCGCGGTGGCAACCGTACCGATACCTTTAACAGAGATGAGCCGCTGGGCTTTTTCTGCGTCCAGTTCGTGCATGCTCTGATTGATGGCCTTATCAAGTTGCCTGATTTGCGTTTGCAGGAAGTGAATATGGCCTTTGATCAGCGCAATAACGGCTGGTAGCTGGGCTTGCTGAAGACGGCGCTTATTGTCGTCTCGTTGCTGAACGAAATGCTCGCGCTGCTGAACCAGCTCGCGGAGCGCTTCACGCTCAGGCGAAATAACCTTGCTGCTTGAGGCATTCAGCACTTCAGCAAAGTCTGCTAGAACGGCCGCATCAATAGCGTCAGTCTTCGCATTCTTGCCCATCGCCACGGCAAAGGATCTGGCTCGGCGAGGATTGACCCTGAGCACCTTGAAGTTTGCGCCTTGCAGAGCCGCCATGGCATTACGCTCATAGCCCCCGGTGGCCTCCAGCAAAATCAGACTGACTTCAAACTGACTCAATCGTCGAATCAGCTCAAGAAATCCTTCTGAAGTGTTTGAAACATCGAAACCTTCGCTCTGTGGTTTAACCCAGACGACAAGGTTTGATTTTGAGATGTCGATACCGACCCAGGAAATCATGGCAAAACCCTCTTACACTCAGATGTGAGAGTGCTCTGGCTTTGCCCACGCTTGTGATTTCGAGTGGCTGCTCGTCCAACTGTTCGGGCTTGTAGGCCAGAGTGGAAAGGTGGATGGCAGCTCGGCTCCCACACGTGCTTTGAGCACCGCGGACTTGCAGCTTGCCATCCACCCCTCTCACCCCAGAGTTTATTCCTAGATCAAGACACAAGCGGACTGGCTCGCGAATAGGCTTTGAAGGCTGGCAGCTTAATCCCTGACACCCACAGGTCAAGTACTCAAATAGCGGGCAACCAGGGCGATGCCGCTGGCCAGCACCAGCCAAGTCACCAGCCGCACAAAGGCTTCGCGGGACATGCGCAAGGTCAGTCGCCGACTGATCCAAAGTCCCACGGCCATTGCGGGCAGCAGGCACGCCGCCAACATCAGCAAGGGTAGCTCGGCATACACCCCAGCGAGCAAAAACAGGCTCAGGCGCACCACGGCGCTGCAACTGATCAAGGCACTCTGGGTCGCGCGCGCCGCGTCTTTGGGCAGACGACTGTTCAAGTAGATCGCATATAAAAAGCCGCCACTGCCAAACAACGCGCCAAACAAGCCGCCGACAGCGCCCATCGGAACCGCCCAGCCGGCGGCGAGCTGCGTGGGTTTGATCTTCACGCTCAGGCTATAGATCGCATAGGCGCAGATAAACAGCCCCATCAGCAGCAGTAACAACTGCGAGTGCAGATTGAGCAAAAAGATCACCCCGAGGGTGCAACCGATTGCCATGCACGGCAGCAATCTCAGCAGTTCTGGCTTCGCCACGTCTCGCCGCGACTGCAGTAAGCTGCCAAAGGCGGCGACAAAATCCAGCAACACCAGCAACGGGATGATCTTCGACAACGGCATAAACAAAATCAGAATGGGCCCCGCCACCAGCGCCGTACCGAAACCGGCAATGCCAAACACGATGTAGGCAAGGGCAACCCCCAGACCGATCACCAGCCAGTCAACGCTGCTGAAAGACCACTGACTCATGAGTTCGACCGGGCTCATCGGACATTCCTTGTTAGAGAGGTCGGTCACTTTAACCAACGCGCCGGGTTGCAACCAATATCTTCGCGTTCAGTCTCGGCGCCGATGGAGCAGTTCTGTCAAACACTGGGCGAATGCCTATAAACTGCCGTCCATGATTAAAGATCCCTTTGCCCGTCTGGGCCTGGACCGCGAAGTCCTGACTGTCAGCCAGCTCAACGGCCGCGCGCGGGTGTTGCTGGAGGACGTGTTCACCAATATCTGGGTCGAAGGCGAGATTTCCAACCTCGCCCGCCCGGCCTCCGGCCACGTGTACTTCACCCTCAAGGACAGCGGCGCGCAGGTGCGTTGCGCGTTGTTTCGGCAGAATGCCGCCCGGGTGCGCCAGGCCTTGAAAGATGGTCTGGCGGTCAAGGTACGGGGCAAGGTCTCGCTGTTTGAGGGCCGTGGCGACTACCAGTTGATTCTCGACACCGTGGAACCGGCCGGCGATGGCGCGTTGCGCCTGGCGTTCGATGCGCTGAAAGAGAAACTCAGCGCCGAAGGCTTGTTCAGTGCTGAACGAAAAGTGCCGCTGCCGGCCCATCCACGGCGGATCGGCATTATCAGTTCGCCGACTGGCGCGGTGATTCGCGACATCATCAGCGTGTTCCGTCGCCGTGCCCCACAGGTGCAACTGACATTGATCCCCACCGCGGTCCAGGGCCGCGAAGCGGTCTCGCAGATCGTTCGAGCGCTCAAACTGGCCGATGCACGGGGCTTCGACGCATTGATTCTGGCCCGTGGCGGCGGCTCGCTGGAGGACCTCTGGTGCTTCAACGAAGAGGCGGTAGCGCGTGCCGTGGATGCCTGCGTGACGCCAATCGTCAGCGCCGTGGGCCATGAAACCGACGTGTCCATCAGCGACTTTGTGGCCGATGTACGCGCGCCCACGCCTTCCGCGGCTGCCGAGCTGCTCGCACCGGACGCCAGCGATCTGGTGCGCCAAGTCGAAAGCTTGCACCGGCGCCTGGTCATGCGCATGCGCAACCGTCTGATGCATGACCGCCTGCGCCTGGAAGGCATGGCCCGCCGCCTGCGCCACCCCGGCGAACGCCTGCGCCAGCAAGCCCAACGCCTGGACGACCTGGACATGCGCCTGCGTCGCGCCTTCGAGCGCAGCCTCAATACCCGTCGCGAACGGCTGATCCGCCTGGAAACACGCCTGGCCGGCCAGCACCCGGGCCGACAACTGGCGATGCTGCGCCAACGCCTGGACAGCCTCGCCGAACGCCTGCCGCGCGCCATGCGCGAAGGCCTCAAGGCCCGTCGCCTGCAGTTGCAAAGCCAAGTACAGACGCTGCAGGTGGTCAGTCCGCTGGCAACGCTCGGACGCGGTTACAGCATTCTTCTGGATGAGCGCGGCCAGGCTATCCGCGACGCCGCCCAAACCCGTACCGGTCAGCGCCTTACCGCACGTCTGGGCGAAGGCCAATTGCAGGTCCGGGTGGAGGATAACCACCTGACACCCGTCACCCTTTCATTACTGGATTGATTCATGCCGCGTTTTTTTAGTTTGCTGATGCTGTTATGCCTGACCTTTAACGCCCATGCCGACAGTTACATTACCCGAACCTTGAACAAGCCAGTCCCCGGCGGCGTGGCCGTGGTGGACCTGGGCGCCTCGGCCTCGGCACCCAAGGCCACCTTTCAGGGCAAACCGGTATTGGTGGTCAAGGAGCAGGACAACTGGCTCGCCATCGTCGGCATTCCACTGGGCACACAACCTGGCAATCACCGGATCAGCAGCGGCGGCCGCAACCTGCCTTTCATCGTGGGCTTCAAGAAGTACCCGGAACAACGCATCACCCTGAAGAATAAAAGCCAGGTCAACCCGGCGCCGGCACAGCTCAAACGCATCGAGAAGGAATTGGCGACCCAGATCAAGGCCTACCGCACATTCAGCCCAAACATCCCGAGCAATCTGATATTGGACAAGCCGGTGAACGGCCCGCTGTCGAGCAAGTTCGGTGTTCGCCGATTCTTCAATGGCGAGGAACGCAATCCACACTCCGGCCTGGACTTTGCGGTGCCGGCGGGCACGCCGGTCAAGACCCCGGCGCGCGGCAAGGTGATCCTGATCGGTGACTACTTCTTTAACGGTAAAACCGTATTCGTCGACCATGGCCAAGGCTTTATCAGCATGTTTTGTCATCTGTCGAAGATTGATGTGAGCATGGGCCAACAGCTGGCACGCGGGGCGGTGGTCGGCAAAGTGGGCGCCACTGGCCGCGCAACCGGACCGCATATGCACTGGAATGTCAGCCTGAACGACGCACGGGTGGATCCGGCGATCTTCATTGGCGCTTTCACCCCTTGAGCCAGATTGCGCACCTTTGACAGGGTGCGCAACCAAAACAAGCCTTCTTGGAATTCTCAAGCATAAAATCTCGTTTACCCTGCAAAAATCAGAAATTCTCTCAATTTTTTTCGACAGCTTGCCATCTTGAATCCCGACGGTTAGGGTTGAGCTTATGAAAACCTCTCACACCCTCATTCAGCTTCGTCAGCACCGCAGCCTGTGCCTTGTCAGCGCACGACTGCCAGGCTGAATCGAACTGCCTCGCCCTTTGCTTCACCTCAATAACAGCATCCCTAATAAACGCTTTCCGGCAGGCCGCCTCTTTTCGGCCCTACAACAAGGATTCTTCTGATGAGCATGCTCAAAGACCCGTCTTCGAAATACCGCGCGTTCCCGACCATTGATATCCCGGACCGCACCTGGCCGTCGAAGACCATCACTGCCGCGCCGATCTGGTGCAGCTCCGATTTGCGCGACGGCAACCAATCGCTGATCGAACCGATGGATGCGGTCAAGAAACTGCGCTTCTGGAAGACATTGGTCGCTGTCGGCGTCAAGGAAATCGAAGCCTCGTTCCCGGCCGCTTCGCAAACCGACTTCGACTTCGTGCGCACGCTGATCGAAGACAATCACATCCCCGAGGACACCACCATCCAGGTGCTGACCCAGGGCCGTGAAGATTTGATCGCCCGCACCTTTGAATCCCTGCGCGGGGCGAAGAAAGCCATCGTGCACTTGTATAACGCGACCTCACCATCCTTCCGTCGCATTGTCTTCAATCAGGACAAGGACGGGATCAAGGCGATCGCGGTCAACGCGGCCAAGCTGTTCGTCAAATACGCCGCCCAGCAGCCGGAAACCCAGTGGACGTTCGAGTACTCGCCGGAAACCTTCAGTGCGACCGAGCTGGAATTCGCCAAGGAAGTCTGTGACGCGGTGATCGAGGTCTGGAATCCGACGCCAGAACACAAGGTGATCCTCAACCTGCCGGCAACCGTCGAATGCGCCACGCCGAACATCTATGCCGACCAGATCGAGTGGTTCGGTCGCCATATCAACCGTCGTGACAGCGTCATCATCAGCCTGCACACCCACAACGACCGTGGTACCGGGGTCGCGGCAACCGAGCTGGGCCTGATGGCCGGCGCCGACCGTGTCGAAGGCTGCCTGTTCGGCAACGGCGAGCGCACCGGTAACGTCGACCTGGTGACAGTGGCCTTGAACCTCTACACCCAAGGCGTGGATCCCGAGCTGGATTTCTCCGACATCGACGGCGTGCGCAAAGTCGTCGAAGAGTGCAACCAGATCCCGGTACACCCGCGTCATCCGTATGTGGGCGACCTGGTTCACACAGCGTTCTCGGGCTCCCACCAGGACGCGATCCGCAAGGGTTTTACCCAGCAGAAGCCGGACGCCCTGTGGGAAGTACCGTATCTGCCAATCGACCCGGCCGACATTGGCCGCAGCTACGAGGCGGTGATTCGCGTCAACAGCCAATCGGGCAAAGGTGGGATCGCTTACCTGCTGGAACAGGAATACGACATCAGCTTGCCGCGTCGCATGCAGATCGAATTCAGCCAAGTGGTACAGGCGGAAACCGATCGCGTTGGCCTGGAGATGACTGCGCCACAGATCTACGCGTTGTTGCAGCGTGAGTACCTGCAAGCCAACACCCCGTACGCGTTGGTCAGCCATCGCCTGCAGGAAGAAAACGGCAACAGCACGGTGGAAGTGGAAGTGTCCGGCAAAGGCCAGGGCGAAACCAACCTGCGCTGGCACGGCAAAGGTAACGGCGCACTGGAGGCGCTGGTGGCCGGCCTGCCGATTGGTGTCGAGATCATGGACTACAACGAACACGCCATTGGTGCTGGCACCAATGCCAAGGCAGCGGCTTACATTGAGCTGCGGGTCAACGGCGAGCGTCCGGTACACGGTGTGGGCATCGATGAAAACATCACCACGGCCAGCTTCAAGGCGTTGTTCAGTGCGCTGAACCGCTCGCTGAGCCAGTTGGAAGCGAAAGCGGCGTAAACCTGCGCTGAAACACAAAAGGCCCCTGGATGAGAATTCAGGGGCCTTTTGTTTGCGCACCTTGTAGGAGCGAGGGGCGCCTAGCTCTTGCTCGCGAAAGACGTCAACGATAACGCGTGCTTCCTGGATAAACGCGGCGCCTATGAGTTCCTCGCGAGCAAGCTCGCGTCTACAGGAATTGAAAGCTATCGGCATCCAGGTTGGCCGGGAAACGGCTGCGATAGTCCGCCAGTTCCGCGGCATCCAGACACACCTGGAACACCCCGTCCGCCTCCCCCGCGCTGAGCAGGCTTTCGCCCTGGAAGTCCAGCACCTGGCTGTCACCCGTATAGGCAAAGCCCTTGCCGTCTGTTCCCACGCGATTCACCGCAGCCACATAACAGAGGTTTTCGATCGCCCGCGCCGGCAACAATCGATTCCAGTGCTGGCGTCGCGCCCCGGGCCAGTTGGCGGTGTACAGCAGCAGGTCGGTGTCCTGGGCGCCACGGCTCCACACCGGAAAGCGCAGGTCGTAACAAATCAATGGGCGAATGCGCCACCCCTTGAGCTCGAACTGCACCTGGCGTTCACCGGGGGTGTAGTGATTGTGCTCGCCGGCCATGCGAAACAAGTGGCGTTTATCGTAGTGCAACACCTCGCCATCCGGACGCGCCCACAACAGGCGGTTGCGATGGCTGCCGTCTGCCGCCTGGATAATCACGCTGCCGGTAATCACCGCAGCGTATTTGCGCGCCTGGACCTTGAGCCATTCGTGGGTCGGCCCGTGCTCTGCTTCCGCGAGGGTTTCGGATTCCATGGAGAAGCCGGTGGTGAACATCTCCGGCAGCACAATCAAATCCGCGCCCCTGGCCTGCTCCAGCAGCGACTCGAAATGCTCCAGATTCGCCTGGCGGTCATGCCACGCCAGGGTGGTCTGTACCAGGGCAATATTCAGATCGGCTAATTCACTCAAATCACGCATAGCTTCTCGGCTGCTTGGCGCAGCGTCTCCTCGCGCTTGGCAAAGCACAGGCGCACCAGGCGCTGGCCTTGCGGTGGGTTCTGGTAGAACACCGAGACCGGAATGCTGGCCACGCCGTGTTCGCGGGTCATCCACAGCGACATGTCAACGTCATTCAGGTCCGGACGGATCCGTGAGTAATCCACCAGTTGGAAGTAGGTACCGGCCACCCGAGTAAAGCTGAAGCGTGATGAGGCCAGCAAGTCGCAGAACAGGTCACGCTTGGCCTGGTAAAACGCCGGCAGTTCTTCAACATGTGCCGGGCGCTCGGCCATGTAGTCCGCCAGCGCGTACTGCAGCGGCGTAACGCCACAGAAGCTGACGTATTGATGCACCTTGCGCAGCTCGGCGCTGAGGGCCGGTGGCGCGATCACATAGCCGGTTTTCCAGCCGGTGACGTGATAAGTCTTGCCAAAAGAACTGACCACGAAAGCCCGTTGATACAACTCTTCATGGGCCAATACGCTGACATGGGGCACGCCGTCGAAGACCAAGTGCTCGTAGACCTCATCGCTGATCAGATAAATATCGCGATGACGGATCAGTTCGGCCAGTTGGTCCAGTTCGGCCCGGCTGATCAGCGCGCCGCTGGGATTATGTGGGGTGTTGAGAATGATCATGCGCGTACGCGGTGACAGCGCGGCCTGGATCTGCTCGAAGTCCAGACTGAAATCCTGCAAGCCCAGTTGCACGTGCACACAGCGACCGCCGGCAAGTGCTACGGAAGGTGCGTAGCTGTCATAGCACGGATCAAACACGATGACTTCATCACCGCTACGGATCACCGCCTGGATTGCACAGAAAATCGCCTGGGTGGCGCCGGGAGTGATGGTCACTTCACTGTCGGGATTGACCGTGACGCCGTAGCTGCGAGCAAGTTTGGCCGCCACCTGTTGACGCAACGCCGGCAGGCCGGCCATCGGCGCGTATTGGTTGTGGCCGCTGGCGATGTGTTTACCCACCGCATCGAGCAGCGCCTGTGGGCCATTGAAGTCGGGGAAACCCTGGGACAGATTCAGTGCACCGGTATCGGTGGCGAGTTGCGACATGCGGGTAAAAATCGTGGTGCCGACATTCGGCAGCTTGCTGGTGATCATGGAGGCCCCTCCGGGTGAGCTGCCAGTTTTAAGCTGCAAGCTGCAAGGGGTCAATCGCCCGGCACAAAAAACGGCTCCGGAGGAGAAATGCCAATCAGTCAGGGCTTTTTGTGTAGGAGCGAGCTTGCTCGCGAAAAACGTCAACGATAACGCGTGTATCCTGGATAAACGCGGCGCCTATGTGTTCTCGCGAGCAAGCTAGCTCCTACAAAAGCCTTTTTGTGCGGCAATGGGGTTGCGAGTTTAGCGCCGATCTTTACGCTTCTTATCTGCCTTCTTGTTGTGACTCATCAAGCGACGTTTCTTGTTCACTTGACGGTCGGTCAGGCTGTTCTTGTTGCCTTCGTACGGGTTCTCGCCACCCTTGAACTCGATACGGATCGGCGTACCAACCAGTTTCAAGACACGGCGGTAGGTGTTTTCCAGATAACGAACGTAGGACTTCGGCACCTTCTCGATCTGATTACCGTGAATCACGATAATCGGCGGGTTGGCACCGCCCAAGTGGGCGTAACGCAGCTTGATCCGACGGTTGTTGACCATCGGTGGCGCGTGCTCGCCCACGGCGTCTTCGAGGATCTGGGTCAGGCGGTTGGTCGGCCAACGGGTGACCGCCGACTTGAACGAATTCTGCACAGAGGCGTAGAGGTTGCCCACGCCGGTGCCGTGCAGCGCCGAGATAAAGTGAATATCGGCGAAGTCGACAAAGAACAATCGACGCTGCAGCTCGACCTTGACGTAGTCGCGCTCGCTTGGCGTCATGCCGTCCCACTTGTTGATCGCGATCACCAGTGCCCGACCCGCTTCCAGGGCGAAGCCCAGCAGGTTGAGGTCATGGTCGACCACGCCTTCGCGGGCGTCCATGACGAAGATCACCACGTTGGCGTCCTTGATCGCCTGCAGGGTCTTGACCACCGAGAATTTTTCAACTTCCTCGTGGATCTTGCCGCGCTTGCGCACACCGGCGGTATCGATCAGCGTGTACTTCTCGTCGTTACGCTCAAACGGGATGTAGATACTGTCGCGAGTGGTGCCGGGCTGGTCATACACGATCACCCGGTCTTCACCGAGCATCCGGTTGACCAAGGTCGACTTGCCGACGTTCGGACGGCCAATAATGGCGATCTTGATCCCGTCTTTTTCGCTCGGCCCAGGAATGCGCTTGGCTTCCTCACCTTCGGCAACGATCTCGTCTTCGCCCTCTTCTTCCTCGACGTCATCCCGAGGGAAGTCACGCAGGCAGATTTCCAGCATCTGGGTGATGCCACGACCGTGGGCACCGGCGATCGGGATCGCGTCGCCCAGGCCCATCGGGCTGAATTCGGCGCGGGCCAGTTCAGGATCGATATTGTCGATCTTGTTGGCCACCACGTAGGAGCGTTTGTTGCGTTTGCGCAGGTGCTCGCCAATCATCTGGTCAGCAGCGGTGTAGCCCGCACGGGCATCCACCAGGAACAACACGACATCGGCTTCTTCGATAGCCAGCAGCGACTGCTCGGCCATCTTTTCGTCCATGCCATGCTCGTCACCGGAAATACCGCCGGTGTCGACAAGAATGTAGGAGCGCCCTTGCCACTTTGCCTCACCGTATTGGCGATCACGGGTCAGACCGGACAAGTCGCCGACGATGGCGTCGCGAGTCCTGGTCAGGCGGTTGAACAAGGTGGACTTGCCGACGTTAGGTCGACCCACCAGGGCGATTACGGGAACCATGCGGCTCTCCACTTCGTTATTTCAGAAAATACAAAAGCCGCTGCAAGGCAGCGGCTGGTGCTCGGGGCGGCATTTGATCTGCCACATACCCCACCCAACACTGATCACTGTAGGAGCGAGCTTGCTCGCGAAGAACGTCAACGATAACGCGCCTAACCTGATTAAACGTGTGTTCCTCAGGTTCTTCGCGAGCGAGCTCGCTCCTACAAGAAACAAAAAGCGTTGTAGCAGGGCCGCCTGGGAGTTACCCCAAGCATAGTTCGTTACTTGATGGTCAGGGCTTCCAGCTTGCCGCTGTTACCAAACACATAAAGCATGTTGCCAACAACCAACGGACGGGCACGCAGGCCGTCGCTGTCGATACGTTCGCGGCCGACAAAACGACCATCTACCTGGCTCAGCAGGTGCAGATAACCTTCCAGGTCACCTACCGCCACGTAGCTGGAGAACACTTCCGGCGCCGACAGTTGACGACGGGCCAGCGAGTCATTGCTCCACAAAGCAGTGGTGGAACGCTCGTCGACGCTTTCAACAGTGCCGGACGCCAGACTGACGTAGACGCTGCCAAACCCTTGGGTGACACCCGCATAGCTGGAAGCATCACGCTGCCAGAGCACGCGACCGCTTTGCAGGTCCAGCGCCGCTACACGCCCCTGGTAAGTCGCGACATACAGGGTTTCACCCGACAGCAGCAAGCCACCGTCGATATCCACTACACGGTCCAGCTCGGAACGACCTTGTGGAATCGCGACCCGCGATTCCCAGGCCGGCACGCCGTTCTGGATGTTCAGGGCGACCACTTTACCGGTCGACAGGCCAGCCAGTGCCAGGTTATTGGTCACAACCGGACCGCTGGTACCGCGCAACGTCAGGACCGCAGGGGTACTGTCATACAACCAAAGCTGCTCGCCCGTATTGGCGTCAAGGCCAATCAGGCTGTCATCCTGGGTCTGCACGACCACGACATTACCGTTGGTGGCAGGCGGTGCGAGGACTTCACTGGTCACGCGAGCGCGCCATTTCTCTTCACCGGTGCTCGAATCCAGCGCCACGACTTCGCCCTTGAGCGTGCCGATCATCACCAGGCCATAACCCACGCCGACGGCGCCGGATACTGGCAGTTCGAGGTCTGTCTTCCACTTGACGTCGCCGTTCATGCGATCCATGGAAACCACTACGCCGGTCACGTCAGCCGCCACGATGTTGTCACCGTCGATTGCCGGTACCAGCATGTTGTAGGTGTCACCCTGACCGTCACCGATGGAACGGCTCCACTGCTTTTGCAGGACCACTTCTTCCTTGAAGCTGGTCAGCTCGGCAGGCGGCAGTTCTTTTTTGCTGTTGCTGCTGCAACCCGCGGCCAAAACGGCCAGAGCCAGCAATGCTGCATGTTTCCAACGGATCACGTCACGCATCCCCTTTGGCCAGGTCGTCCAGCTTGGTTTGTAAGCCACCGACCGCTGCTTCATCAGACAGCGCGGCCTTGGCTTTTTGGTACGCAGCATTGGCTTCGTCGGTACGACCCAATTGGACCAGCAGGTCGCCCTTGAGCTCTTCACGAGTAGCCAGGAATGCCTTGTCAGCATCGCCGTCGAGCAGTTTCAGCGCTTCGTCGGCCTTGTTTTGGGCTGCCAGAACCTGAGCCAGGCGCTGACGTGCAATTTCACCCAGGGTCGGGTTGGCCGGCTTGTCGGCGACGGCTTTCAATTCGGCCACGGCATCGTCCAGCTTGTCGGTGTCGACCGCGACTTTCGCGACGAACAGGCTACCGTACTGGGCGTAGGTGCTACCGCCAAATTCGCTTTTCAGCTTGCCGGCCAGATCCGCCACCTGGGCAGGGTCAGGCTTGCCATTCGGCGTCAGCGTGGTTTCCAGCAGTTGCTGATAGAGCATCGAGGCGCCGTGCGACTGATTACTCTGATACTTCTGGAAAGCCTGCCAACCGAACACCACCACTAGCGCCAGCAAGCCGCCAGTGACCAGGGGTTTGCCGTTGCGCTGCCACCAGTCTTTGAAATCGGCCAGTTGCTCATCATCAGTACTCGACACCCCAATACTCCTTAATCGCTAAATTCGGCTGTTTGACAGCTTCAACCCTGCACGATGCAGGTGGCCAAATGCGCAGCGAGCGCATCAAAGGCAATGCTTTGTTGTTCGCCCTGGCCACGCAGGGGTTTGAAACTTACCACTTGCTGGGCCAGCTCATCATCGCCCAGGATCAGCGCATACAATGCACCGCTCTTGTCGGCTTTCTTGAATTGGCTTTTAAAGCTGCCGGCACCGGCATTCACCTGCAAGCGCAGGTTCGGCAGTTGGTCGCGCAGTTGTTCGCTCAAGGCCAGGCCAGCCAGTTCGGCCGCCTCGCCAAAGGCGCACAAGTACACATCCACCTGACGGGAAATTTCTTCGGGGACCTGCTCCAGGGTTTCCAGCAGCAGGATCAGGCGCTCGATCCCCATGGCGAATCCCACACCCGTGGTCGGCTTACCGCCCATTTGTTCCACCAGGCCGTCGTAACGGCCACCGGCACACACCGTACCCTGGGCGCCCAGCTTGTCGGTGACCCACTCGAAAACGGTCTTGCTGTAGTAATCGAGGCCGCGTACCAGCTTGGGGTTGATGACAAAAGGAATACCGGCCGCATCCAGGCGGGCCTTGAGACCCTCGAAGTGCGTGCGGGATTCGTCATCCAGGTAGTCGGCCATTTTCGGCGCGTCGACCAGTACCGCCTGGGTGTCGGCATTCTTGGTATCAAGTACGCGCAACGGGTTGGTTTTCAGGCGTCGCTGACTGTCTTCATCCAACTGGTCCAGGCGTGCGGACAGGAACTCAACCAGGGCTTCACGGTAGCGGCCACGGGACTCACTGGTGCCCAGGCTGTTGAGCTCGAGCTTGACCGCGTCACGGATACCCAACAGGCCCCATAGGCGCCAGGTCAGCACGATCAGCTCGGCGTCGATGTCCGGACCGTCGAGGTTGAAGACTTCCAGGCCAATCTGGTGAAACTGGCGATAACGGCCTTTCTGCGGACGCTCGTGGCGGAACATCGGACCGATGTACCACAGCTTCTGCGGCTGGCCACCACCGGTGAGGCCATGCTCCAAAACGGCGCGCACGCACGCGGCGGTCCCTTCCGGACGCAGGGTCAGGGAGTCGCCGTTGCGGTCTTCAAAGGTGTACATCTCTTTTTCGACGATGTCGGTCACTTCACCGATAGAGCGCTTGAACAGCTCGGTGAATTCGACGATCGGCATGCGGATCTGCTTGTAACCGTAGTTATCCAGCAGACGCGCGACCGTGCTCTCGAAGTAGCGCCACAGCGGCGTCTGCTCGGGCAGGATGTCGTTCATGCCACGAATGGCTTGCAGAGACTTGCTCACATCTAGTCCTTAAATTCGTTCAATCAGCCGCGCGCGATCAGCGCTGCGTCAGCTTCGACCTTTTCGGCCGCTTTCTCGCGGATCAACCTTTCCAACTGATCCACCAGATTGTCATTCGTCAATTTCTGCGATGGTTTGCCGTCGATGTAAATCAGGTTGGGCGTGCCACCGGTCAGGCCGATATGCGCCTCTTTGGCTTCACCCGGGCCGTTGACCACACATCCGATCACCGCCACATCCAGCGGCACCAGCAGGTCTTCCAGGCGCACTTCCAGTTCGTTCATGGTTTTCACCACGTCGAAGTTCTGCCGCGAGCAGCTCGGGCAGGCAATAAAATTGATGCCACGGGAACGTAAATGCAGGGATTTGAGAATGTCGTAGCCGACTTTCACTTCCTCTACCGGGTCCGCCGCCAGGGAGATGCGAATAGTATCGCCAATTCCGTCGGCCAGCAGCATACCGAGACCCACCGCAGATTTCACTGTGCCTGAACGTAAACCACCGGCTTCGGTGATGCCCAGGTGCAGCGGCTGGACGATTTCCTTGGCCAGCAGGCGGTAGGCTTCTACCGCCATGAACACATCGGAAGCCTTTACGCTGACCTTGAAGTCCTGGAAATTCAGGCGCTCCAGGTGCTCGACGTGACGCAGTGCAGACTCGACCAACGCCGCAGGTGTCGGTTCGCCATATTTCTTTTGCAGGTCTTTTTCCAGGGAACCGGCGTTCACGCCGATGCGAATCGGGATCCCGCGATCACGGGCGGCATCCACCACAGCGCGCACCCGGTCTTCACGACCGATGTTGCCTGGGTTGATCCGCAGGCAATCGACGCCCAACTCAGCCACACGCAAGGCAATCCGGTAATCGAAATGGATGTCCGCGACCAGCGGCACCTTGACCAGTTGCTTGATACGACCGAACGCTTCGGCGGCGTCCATGTCCGGAACCGAAACCCGCACGATATCGACGCCGGCCGCTTCCAGACGGTTGATCTGGGCAACGGTGGCGGCCACATCATTGGTGTCGCTGTTGGTCATGCTCTGCACCGCGATAGGGGCATCGCCCCCCACCGGCACCGAGCCGACCCAGATCTTGCGCGATACGCGACGTTTGATTGGAGATTCGCCGTGCATGACTATTGTCCCAACTTCAGGCGAGCGGTCTCGCCACTGGTGAACGGCGCCACGTCCACGGGCTGGCCGTTGTAGACCACTTGCGCGCCACGGGCAAAGCCCAGACGCAGCGCCAGAGGAGGTTTGCCGACCTGATCCAGCGTATCGCCCTTACGCTTCAGCCCGCTGAACAGCACCTTGCCAGTGCCATCGCTGACTTGCGTCCAGCAGTCAGCGACGTAGGTAATCTGGATACGACCATCACCCATCACCGTGACTGGCGCTTGGGTTTCGGGGGCTGCTGCAGTTGGCGTAGTCGGCGCAACCGGAGCAACGGGTGCAACCGGCGTCTGGGCCGGATCGACTGGCGCGGGAGCCGGGGCAGCCGGGGTAACGGGAGCAGTGGCGCCAGGAGCCGGTTGCACAGCGGTCGCGGCCGGATCGGCGCCCGTCTCGGCAGCCGGTTGACCCGTTTGCAAATCCAGGCTCTGACCTTGCGGCGCAGTCTGCCCCTGAACCACCGCCTGATCTTCCGGCTCGTCCAGAGGATGAATCTGGGTGGTGCCGTCGGCGCTTTCGACTTCGACATGCTCAAGGGCGTTACTGGTCAGGTCCTTGCTGCGCAGGGAGGCCTGGTCCTGCCACCAGAGAAAACCGCCACCGATCACAGCGATCAGCAACAACAGGCTGACGATGCGCAGGATAGTGTGGGAGACCCGCACTGGTTCTTCGATACGACCCAGGCCGTGAACGCTGCTGCCTTGGGAATCAGTGCCGGTGAACTGGTCGAACTCCTGGACCAGAGCCGCCTGGTCGATACCCAGCAACTTGGCGTAGGCACGGATGTAGCCGCGGGAAAAGGTGTGCCCCGGCAGCTTGTCGAACGCACCGTTTTCCAGGTTGCCCAGGGAAGTGGTGGTCAAATTGAGCTTGAGGGCCACTTCGGCCAACGACCAACCATTGCTTTCGCGGGCCTGACGCAAGGTCTCGCCTGGGTTTACACGATTAGCGGCTACAACTTCCGGGTGCGCGGCTTTCATCATTGCTCCGACAGGTATTGCTGATATTCCGGCGTACCGGGATAGAGTCGTTCTAATTGCTGGCCAAAACGTGCGGCCTTGTCGCGTTCCTCATGAACCGCAGCCAAGCGCACGCCGAGCAATAGACTACGTGCATTTTGCCCGCTGAGCAGGCTAAAACGCTCGTAATAGTCACGTGCTGGCACATAATGCCTGTCTTCATAAGACAACTCAGCCATTTCGAGCAAGGCCCGAGGCTGGCGCTGGTTCAAGTGCAGGGCTTTTTCCAGTTGCCGGCGAGCGCTGTCACGCTGCCCGAGGCGCATCGAGGTCACACCGAGGTTCTCGAAAACCCGGGAACGCTCAGGATAGAGGGTATCGGCTGCCGCTTGCTGAAAATAACCGGATGCTTCGGCAAAACGTGCCTGCTGGAACAGGAAGCTGCCATAGTTATTGAGCAGCCGCGGATCACCGGGGCGCACGGCCAGCGCCTTGCGCAAGTACTGTTCCGCCAGCTCGGGCTCGGCCTGGGCCTGGAACACCAGGGCCAACGCCGCATTGGCATCAGCGTCCTGACCGTCGAGGGCCAGCGCCCTCTGCAACGGCCCCTTGGCCTGCTCGCTCAAACCCTGGCGCAGATACCCCAAGCCCAACTGCACATAGGCAGCACGCGCCTCATCACGTCCCTTGCCGGTTTGCAACGGACTGTCAGCGCCCGATGAAACGCAACCGGCCATCAGACCGGCAAAAAGCAAAAGCAGCGCAAGGCGCAAGGGCATAGAGATCCTCTCTCAGGTTCGGGTCGCGGCGTTCTGCGCCATATCACTGTCAGCGCTCAATTCGCGCACGGCGATATAACGCTCGCTGCGACGGGTGCGGTCCAGCACCTGTCCTACCAATTGGCCACAGGCGGCATCAATGTCTTCACCACGGGTGGTGCGGACGGTGACATTGAAGCCGGCCTGGTGCAGTTGATCCTGGAAACGGCGGATAGCGTTGTTGCTCGGCCGCTCGTAGCCAGAATGGGGAAACGGGTTAAACGGAATCAGGTTGACCTTGCACGGGATGTTCTTGAGCAACTCGATCATCTCGACCGCGTGCTCAACCTTGTCATTGATGTCCTTGAGCAAGGTGTACTCGATGGTCAGCACGCGCTTTTCGCCCAGGGACGACATATAGCGCTGGCACGACTCGAGCAGCATCTTAAGCGGATACTTCTTGTTGATCGGCACCAATTGATTACGCAATGCGTCATTCGGTGCGTGCAGGGACAACGCCAGGGAGACGTCGATGTGCTTGGACAGCTCATCGATCATCGGCACCACGCCGGAGGTCGACAGGGTCACGCGGCGCTTGGAAATGCCGTAGCCCAGGTCGTCCATCATCAGATGCATGGCTGCAACGACGTTATCGAAGTTCAACAGCGGCTCACCCATGCCCATCATCACCACGTTGGTGATGGCACGGTCGACGGTTGCCGGGACGCTGCCAAAGGATTTGTTGGCAATCCACACCTGACCGATAACTTCGGCGGCGGTGAGGTTGCTATTGAAGCCTTGCTTGCCGGTGGAACAGAAACTGCAGTCCAGGGCACAGCCTGCCTGGGACGAAACGCACAAGGTGCCACGTTTGCCCTGGGGAATGTAGACCGTCTCGACGCAACTGCCGGACGCCACGCGTACCACCCACTTGCGGGTGCCGTCGCTGGAGATGTCCTCGCTGACGACTTCGGGGCCGCGAACCTCGGCAATGGCCTTGAGCTTGTCGCGCAGGACCTTGCTGACGTTCGTCATGGCGTCGAAATCATCGACGCCAAAGTGGTGAATCCACTTCATTACCTGACCGGCACGGAAACGCTTCTCCCCGATCGAGTCGAAGAATTTTTCCATTTCCTGTTGAGTCAGACCCAGCAGGTTGGTTTTTACAGTCGATGTAGTCATGGATTCACCTTCACTCTTTAAGCCAATGCTTAGCGAGCGGTTACTTCAGTAGCAGCGAAAAAGTAAGCGATTTCGCGAGCAGCAGCGGCTTCGGAATCCGAACCGTGAACAGCGTTGGCGTCGATGGATTCAGCGAAGTCAGCACGGATGGTGCCGGCAGCAGCTTCTTTAGGGTTGGTAGCGCCCATCAGCTCACGGTTCAGAGCGATAGCGTTTTCGCCTTCCAGAACCTGAACAACAACAGGACCGGAGATCATGAAGGCAACCAGGTCGCCGAAGAAACCACGAGCGCTGTGCTCAGCGTAGAAGCCTTCAGCTTCGGCTTTGGACAGTTGCTTGAGTTTCGAAGCTACAACCTTCAGGCCGGCTTTTTCGAAACGAGTGGTGATCTCGCCGATGACGTTTTTTGCAACAGCGTCAGGCTTGATGATGGAGAAAGTACGTTGAACAGCCATGGTGTAACTCCAGAAGCGGTAATTTACGAAAAATTAAACCCGCGAATTATACGCGGGTTCTTGGGTATTGCCTAACTGCGTAAAGGGGACTCAGTCTGCTTCTTCGATCCACAGGCCTTGAATCGCCTCCAGAACCTTTTCTCCACCCCGGTCGGGGATGTCGTCAAATTCGGGTAGCGCCATCACCAGATTGCGCAGCGTGACGAAGTTCACCGACAGAGGATCGACATCCGGATGGGCTTCAGCAAGCTGTATAGCGATTTCTTGTACATCAACCCATTTCAGGCTCATGACATTTCCTTGAATCAATGCGGCGCTTCGGCCGCATGGTTGAGCGAATATTTCGGAATTTCAACGGTGAGGTCTTCGGTCCCAACGATTGCCTGACAGCTCAGGCGCGATGTTGGCTCCAGGCCCCACGCTCTATCAAGATAGTCCTCTTCCAGCTCGTCAGCCTCTTCGAGGCTATCGAAACCTTCGCGGATGATGCAGTGACACGTGGTACAGGCGTTAACGCCGCCACAGGCACTCTCGATCTCGATGTGGTTGTCATGCGCGACGTCGAGAAGGGACTTGCCGGTCTCAGCCTCCACAACCATACCGTCCGGGCAATGCTCGGCGTGTGGCAGAAAAATGACCTGCGGCATCAGTTATTCCTCAATTTCATTCAGATTGCGACCCGCCAGGGCGGCTTTTACCGTCTGGTCCATACGACGGGCAGCAAAGGCATCGGTTACTTGCGAAAGGCGCTTGGTCTGTTGTTCGATGGCGTAACCATCGGTGCCTTTCATCAATTCGGCCAACTCCTGCATCTGCAGGTCGATGACCATGCGCTCTTCGGCGTCCAGCAAGCGCTCGCCGTCGACCTCAAGGGCACCCTGCACGGCTTCGAGCAGGCGCTGGGCGTCGACTTGCTGCTCACGCAACACACGGGCGACCTTGTCGTCACCGGCATATTGGAAGGAATCCTTGAGCATCCTGGCGATTTCGCCATCGGTCAGGCCGTAGGACGGCTTGACCTGGATGCTGGCCTCGACGCCCGAGCCCAATTCCCGTGCAGCCACGCTGAGCAAGCCGTCGGCGTCAACCTGGAAGGTCACGCGGATCTTCGCCGCACCCGCCACCATCGCCGGGATACCGCGCAATTCAAAGCGTGCCAGGGAACGGCAATCGCTGATCAGCTCGCGCTCACCTTGCAGCACATGAATCATCATGGCTGTCTGGCCATCTTTGTAGGTCGTGAAGTCCTGGGCGCGGGCGACGGGGATGGTGGTGTTACGCGGAATCACCTTTTCCATCAAGCCGCCCATGGTTTCCAGCCCCAGGGACAAAGGAATCACATCGAGCAGCAGCAACTCGCCGCCCTCGCGCTTGTTGCCGGCGAGGGTATCGGCCTGGATCGCCGCACCAATGGCGACCACTTGATCCGGGTCGATTTCCGTCAGCGGCTGACGCCCAAAGGCTTCGGCGACAGCTTCGCGAACACGCGGCACACGGGTCGAGCCACCCACCATGACCACCGCAGCAACGTCTTCCAGCTCGACACCGGAATCACGCACGGCACGGCGACAGGCCTTGAGGCTGCGAGCAACCATCGGCTCGATCAGCGCATCGAAGGTTTCGCGGCTCAACCGAGCCGACCAGGAACCGTAGGAGACTTCAACGCAAGCCGCGCCAGTCAAGGCTTCTTTGGCGGCACAGGCGGTCTGCAGCAAATTACGTTGCGCGCCCGGATCCAGATCGGCGGACAAGCCGGCGCTGCTGATAATCCAGCCAGCAATGGCGTGATCGAAGTCATCGCCACCCAGCGCGCTGTCACCACCGGTAGCCAGCACCTCGAACACGCCGCCGGTCAGGCGCAGGATCGAAATATCAAAGGTACCGCCGCCCAGGTCGTAAATCGCGACCAGGCCTTCGGCGTGCTGGTCAAGCCCGTAGGCCACGGCGGCCGCCGTCGGCTCATTGAGCAGGCGCAATACGTTGAGGCCGGCGAGTTTCGCCGCATCCTTGGTGGCTTGCCGCTGAGCGTCATCGAAATACGCCGGAACGGTGATCACCGCCCCGACCAATTCCCCACCCAAGGTGGTTTCGGCACGCTGGCGCAGCACCTTGAGAATTTCCGCCGACACTTCCACCGGGCTTTTCGGCCCCTGGACGGTGTCGATGAACGGCATGTGGGACTCACCACCGACAAAGTGGTACGGCAGTTGATCGCCCAATTGCTTGACGTCGGACAAACCACGACCCATCAGGCGCTTGACCGACAGCACGGTGTTCAGCGGGTCCGCAGACGCCGCCAGCCTGGCCGATTCGCCGACCTCGACGCAATCGGCGTGATATCGCACAGCAGACGGCAGGATAACCTGGCCATCGGCATCGGGCAGCGGCTCGGAAAGGCCGCTGCGCAATGCAGCAACCAGTGAATTGGTGGTACCCAAGTCGATACCCACCGCCAGGCGACGCTGGTGCGGTTGTGGACTTTGGCCGGGTTCGGCGATCTGCAGTAGAGCCATGGTAATCAGGTCTTATCTGTCTATCAGGCGTGCAATCGGGGCAGCACTGGGTTAATCGTCGAGGCGCTCTTCTAACTGGCGCACTTCGTAGGTGAGCTTGTCGAGGAACTGCATGCGCCGCATCAGGCGTTCGGCCTGTTCGCGCTGCGCTGCATCATCCCAACAGGCTGCGAAGCTTTCGTTGAGTTGGTCCTGGGCCACTTTCAGGCGACGCTTGAAGACCGCGACGCCCGCCAGATCGGCTTCGTCCTGCAGCTCTTCGAGTTCTTCGCGCCACTGCATCTGTTGCAGCAGGAAGTCCGGATCATGCACCGTGACTTCAAGCGGCAACTCGCCACCGTTCAACGCAAGCAGGTAACGCGCACGCTTAGGTGGGTTTTTCAGCGTCTGATAGGCTTCATTGAGGCTGGCCGACTGCTCCAGCGCCAACCGCTGCTCACGCTCGGAAGCGTCAGCGAAGCGGTCAGGATGCACCCCACGCGCCAGTTCACGATAGCGCGTGGCAAGCTGATCGAGATCCAGCCGAAAACTCGGCTGCAGGTCAAATAAAGCGAAATGACAAGGAGTACCCACAAATAGCCTCAGATGTTGAAGCTTTCGCCGCAGCCACATTCACCGCGCACGTTGGGGTTGTTGAACTTGAAGCCTTCGTTCAACCCTTCCTTGACAAAATCGAGCTCGGTGCCGTCCAGGTAGGTCAGGCTTTTCGGGTCGATGATCACTTTCTCGCCGTGACTTTCGAACACCTGATCTTCCGCCACCACCTCATCGACAAACTCCAGCACGTAGGCAAGGCCGGAACAGCCCGTGGTGCGAACACCCAGACGAATTCCCTCACCTTTACCGCGCCCATTCAGGGAGCGGCGAATGTGCTGCGCAGCCGCTTCTGTCATGCTGATAGCCATCGTTGACTCCTTACTCGTCGCCAAATTGCTTAGATCAAGCCTTTCTTCTGCTTGTAGTCGCGAACAGCCGCCTTGATGGCGTCTTCCGCGAGTACCGAGCAGTGGATTTTCACTGGCGGCAGGGCCAGTTCTTCGGCCAGTTGGGTGTTGCTGATAGTCACAGCCTCATCCAGGGTCTTGCCTTTCATCCATTCGGTCGCCAGGGAGCTGGAGGCGATGGCAGAACCGCAGCCGTAGGTCTTGAACTTGGCATCTTCGATAACGCCGTTGTCGTTGACCTTGATCTGCAGGCGCATTACGTCGCCGCACGCCGGGGCGCCGACCATGCCGGTGCCGACATCTGGGTCTTCCGCGTCCATCTTGCCGACGTTACGCGGGTTTTCGTAGTGGTCGATGACCTTTTCGCTATAAGCCATGGTACTGAATCCTCACTCATCAGGGCCGCTCTGGAACCCTGTAAAAACGCCTGCGTTTTCCGCCACGTTCCTACAGAGCTTGGGTGGCGGCTTCTATAGTTAGTGTGCCGCCCACTCGATCTTGGAGATATCGACACCGTCCTTGTACATGTCCCACAACGGCGACAAGGTACGCAGCTTGGTGACAGCCTCGCAGACTTTCTGCGCGGCGTAATCGACTTCTTCTTCGGTGGTGAAACGGCCGAACGTAAAGCGGATCGAGCTATGCGCCAACTCATCGTTGCGGCCCAGGGCGCGCAGGACGTAAGACGGCTCAAGGGAGGCCGAGGTGCAGGCCGAACCGGACGAAACCGCCAGATCCTTGAGCGCCATGATCAGCGACTCGCCTTCGACGTAGTTGAAGCTCAAATTCAAGTTGTGCGGTACGCGGGCGGTCATGCTGCCATTGACGTAGAGTTCTTCGAGGTTCTCGACCTGCTTGTAGAAACGCTCGTTCAACGCCTTGATGCGCACGTTTTCGGCAGCCATGTCTTCTTTGGCCACACGGAAGGCTTCGCCCATGCCAACGATCTGGTGGGTCGCCAGGGTGCCGGAACGCATGCCGCGCTCGTGTCCGCCGCCGTGCATGGTGGCTTCGATGCGCACGCGTGGCTTGCGGCTCACGTAGAGGGCGCCGATACCCTTGGGGCCGTAGGTTTTGTGCGCCGAGAACGACATCAGATCAACTTTCAGTTGGGACAGGTCGATGTCGACCTTACCGGTAGACTGCGCCGCGTCGACGTGCAGCAGCACGCCCTTGGAGCGGGTCAACTCGCCGATGGCCGCGATGTCGTTGATCGTGCCGATTTCGTTGTTCACGTGGATGACCGAAACCAGGATGGTGTCTTCACGCATCGCCGCTTCAATCATCGCTGGGGTCACGATGCCGTCGGTGGTCGGCTCGAGGTAGGTGACCTCAAACCCTTCACGTTCGAGTTGGCGCATGGTGTCGAGGACAGCCTTGTGCTCAATCTTGGTGGTGATCAGGTGCTTGCCTTTGGTGGCGTAGAAATGCGCCGCACCCTTGATTGCCAGGTTGTCGGACTCGGTGGCACCGGAAGTCCAGACGATTTCGCGTGGGTCGGCATTGACCAGGTCGGCGACCTGACGACGAGCGTTCTCGACCGATTCCTCGGCTTTCCAGCCGAATACGTGGGAACGGGAGGCAGGGTTGCCGAAGTTTCCGTCAACCAACAGGCATTCACTCATCTTTTGCGCAACACGCGGATCAACCGGGGTGGTCGCTGAGTAATCAAGGTAAATCGGCAATTTCATGGACTTTCTCCTAAATCAGGCTGGCTGGCGTGCCGTTAGCTCTGCGGCTGTCACTCGACGGCGGACGCTTCAATCTTGTCCAGAAGCGGCGCCCTGGTGTTGCATCGGCGCTGGTCCTGACGCTGGGCTACTTCTTGCACCTCACGGCGAGTTACAAGATCAGCCAAGCTGATACCACTCAAAAAATCATGAATCTGCAGGCTCAGGTCACACCACAAGTGGTGCGTCAGGCAGGTGTCGCCAGCATGGCAATCACCCAACCCCTGACACTTGGTGGCGTCGACGGATTCATTCACCGCGTCGATCACCTGTGCAACCTGGATACCCTGCATGTCGCGAGACAACTGATAACCGCCACCAGGACCGCGAACACTGGAAACCAGATTGCTGCGGCGCAACTTGGCGAACAGTTGCTCGAGGTAAGACAGGGAAATGCCTTGACGCTCGGAGATATCGGCCAGGGACACCGGGCCATTTTGCGCGTGCAAGGCCAGATCCAGCATGGCGGTCACCGCATATCGGCCTTTTGTAGTCAGTCTCATGGACAAATACCAAGGTGCTTCAGAATGGGAGCAATTATGCTATTCCCGAGTATTTAAGTCAACTATAAGACCTAGTACTTTAGTCAGGAATACCCGTAAAAAGGGCGCGCAAATCATAGCAGGAAGGGGCGGGGACGAACAGCAGGAACAAGGACGAACGGGAGTCGCAGACTAACGGAGAGCATATGTGGGAACGGGCTTGCTCGCGAACGCGCTGAATCAGTCGATATAGTCGGCGACTGACACTCCGAATTCGCGAGCAAGCCCGCTCCCACATGGGTTTGCGCTGCTCCCTGGGCCTCAACTGACCTTGGTGGTCGTCTCGTCCTTGATTTCGGCGAAATCTTCTTCGCGCAGCTCTGGAAGGTCTTTAGCGCAGTAGGTGCTGCCCAGCTCTTTCAGCGCCCCGCACATTCCGTCGAGCTTGCCATCCACCGCCTGCAGGTGATCGAGCAACTGGCCAATGGCGCGCGCCACCGGGTCGGGCATGTCTTCACCGACACCATAGGCATCGAAGCCGATCTTCTCGGCCATCGCCTTGCGCTTGGCTTCCTGCTCGTCGCCGACTTCCGGCTTGACGATGATCCGCCCCGGGATACCCACCACGGTCGCACCCGGCGGAACAGCCTTGGTGACCACCGCATTGGAGCCGATCTTGGCGCCCGCCCCGACAGTGAACGGGCCCAATACCTTGGCGCCCGCCCCCACTACCACGCCGTCCCCCAGGGTCGGGTGACGCTTGCCCTTATTCCAACTGGTGCCACCCAGGGTCACGCCCTGATAGAGAGTCACGTCATCGCCGATTTCAGCCGTTTCACCAATCACAATGCCCATGCCGTGGTCGATGAAGAAGCGACGCCCGACCTTGGCCCCCGGATGAATCTCGATCCCGGTCAGCCAGCGACCGAAGTTCGACACCAGTCGCGCCAGCCATTTCCAGCCCATGCCCCACAAGGCTCCCGACAGACGATGAATCCAGATCGCATGCATGCCCGGGTAGCAGGTCAGCACCTCGAAGGCGTTGCGCGCCGCCGGGTCACGATGGAAAACACTCTGGATATCTTCTCGCAAACGCTCGAACATTTTTTAATCCTTCCGCTTAAGAAGCTCGCCACGGGCCGCTTTCTGGGTTTCCGTGAGGATGCCACGCAATATGTTCATTTCTGCTCGACTGACTGAACTGCGCCCGTACAGTCGACGTAGGCGCGCCATCAAATGCCGTGGTTTTTCAGGATCGAGGAATTCGATGGACACCAGGGTCTGCTCCAGGTGCTCATAGAACCGCTCCAGCTCGTCCATGGTGGCCAATTCGCCACTTTTGGTCGACGCAACCTCTTCCTTTTCTACCTTGCTCGGCTGCCCTGCGGCTGCCAGCCAGGCCATACGCACCTCATAACTCAACACCTGCACCGCAGCCCCAAGATTCAACGAACTGAACTCGGGATCTGATGGAATATGCACGTGATAATGACATCGCTGCAGCTCCTCATTGGTCAAGCCGGAATCTTCACGACCGAACACCAGCGCGATTTCAGCACCATCGGTCGCCTCCTCGACCACTTTGGTCCCGCACTCGCGGGGATCAAGCAGCGGCCAAGGAATTCGACGGTCGCGAGCACTGGTGCCGAGCACCAGATTACAGCCGACCAAGACCTCTTCCAAAGTGGCGACGACCTGAGCTTTTTCAAGGATGTCATTGGCGCCGGATGCACGAGCATCAGCCTCATGGTGCGGAAACAGGCGCGGTTCAACCAGCACCAGGCGCGTCAGCCCCATGTTTTTCATGGCTCGCGCCACCCCACCGATATTGCCGGGGTGACTGGTATTGACCAAGACAACACGAATGTTCTGCAGCAAGGGAGGCGCTCTCGGACACGGGAAAGGGGAGCAAATCTTACAGAACCGCCTAAGGTTATGCCATGAAAGCGAACGTCGTCCTTCACCTGAAGAAAGTTTCTGCTAGAATGCTCGGCTTTCTTTAACAACCTTAGGTGACACATCCATGCAGCCCATGCTGAATATCGCGCTGCGCGCCGCCCGCAGCGCCAGTGAATTGATCTTCCGCTCCATCGAGCGCCTGGATACCATCAAGGTCGACGAAAAAGACGCCAAGGATTATGTGTCCGAGGTGGATCGCGCCGCCGAACAGAAAATCATCGACGCCCTGCGCAAGGCCTACCCTACTCACGGCATCCTCGGTGAAGAAACCGGCTTGCACAAAGGTAGCGGCGAAGGCGAAGACTACCTGTGGATCATCGACCCACTGGACGGCACCACCAACTTCCTGCGCGGCATCCCGCATTTTGCCGTGAGCATTGCCTGCAAATACCGCGGCCGTCTGGAACACGCCGTTGTACTGGATCCGGTTCGCCAGGAAGAATTCACCGCCAGCCGTGGCCGTGGCGCCCAGTTGAACGGTCGTCGCCTGCGCGTCAGCGGCCGCACCAGCCTGGACGGCGCCCTGCTGGGCACCGGCTTCCCGTTCCGCGATGACCAGATGGACAACCTGGAAAACTACCTGGGTATGTTCCGCGCCCTGGTTGGCCAGACCGCAGGCATCCGTCGCGCTGGCGCCGCCAGCCTCGACCTGGCCTATGTCGCCGCCGGTCGTTTTGATGCGTTCTGGGAGTCAGGCCTGTCGGAATGGGACATGGCGGCAGGCGCACTGCTGATTCAAGAAGCCGGCGGCCTGGTGAGCGACTTCACTGGCGGTCACGATTTCCTGGAAAAGGGTCACGTCGTAGCCGGCAACACCAAATGCTTCAAGGCGGTGCTGACGGCTATTCAGCCGCACCTGCCGGCTTCGCTGAAGCGCTAAGCGAGCAAGCACAAAAAAAGCACCTTTCGAGGTGCTTTTTTTTGCCTTGGATTTGCTTGCGCCTGAAATACCAGCCACACCACCAAGCACATGTGGGAAGAGGCTTGCTCCCGATTGCAGTAGGTCAGCGCCTAATCGACTGACTGACCCACCACTATCGGGAGCAAACCCCTTCCCACATTTTGAATTGCACAGCTTTTTGAATCTGCGCCAGGCCCGGAATTATTGCTGGTTTTGACCCAGGATCAGACGCCCTTCCTTATCCACCGGAATCTGCCCGCCTGGATCACGTTCCATACGCACCGTGCCTTCCTTGCCATCCAGGTTATAACGCACGTCATACCCGACAACCTTATCGCTGATGTCATTCACGGTGTTGCAGCGAGTCTGCGTGGTGGTGTAGGTATCACGGTTCTGCATACCTTCCTGCACCTTGTTACCGGCATAACCACCACCCACGGCGCCAGCCACGGTCGCGATCTTCTTGCCGCTACCACCACCGATCTGATTCCCCAGCAAGCCACCCGCCAGGGCACCGACCACAGTGCCGGCGATTTGATGCTGATCCTGCACCGGACGCTGCCGGGTCACGGTGACGTCCTTGCAGACCTCACGCGGTGTTTTGATCTGGGTCTTGACCGGCTGCACTGCCAGTACTTGCGCATACTCAGGGCCGCTTTTTACCAGGCTGTAGGTGGCGACAGCACCCCCGGCAGTCACACCGACAGCACCCAATACCGCACCAACCAGTAACGACTTGTTCACGTGAACCTCCTGACCATCACAAGCGGACCGAAACGTCCGCGCTATACCCAACCTTGGAGCAAAAAAAAAGGCGTGAGTTCAATTCTCACGCCCTCTTTTACGACAGCCGACCAACAAACGCCCATCAAGGACGGTCGTCAATCTCCTTGTCGGTCGCGACCGAAGGAATCAGGTCTTCGCTACTGAGGTCCAGCCAGATCAGCACCACGTTAGCGATGTAGATCGACGAGTAAGTACCCGCCAGCACACCGATGAACAGCGCCAGGGAGAAGCCCCACAGGTTGTCGCCACCGAAAATCATCAGTGCGCCGATCGCCAACAGCGTCGAGATCGACGTCGCCATGGTCCGCAGCAGGGTCTGGGTCGTGGAGATATTGATGTTCTCGATCAACGTCGCCTTGCGCAGCACCCGGAAGTTCTCGCGAACCCGGTCGAATACCACGATGGTGTCGTTGAGGGAATAACCAATGATCGCCAGTACCGCCGCCAATACGGTGAGGTCGAAGGTAATCTGGAAATACGCCAGGATACCCACGGTCACGATCACGTCGTGGATCAGCGAGACGATAGCGCCCACCCCGAACTTCCACTGAAAGCGGAAAGCCAGGTAGAGCATGATACCGCCCAACGCCAGCAGCATGCCGAGGCCGCCCTGGTCTCGCAGCTCTTCACCCACTTGCGGGCCTACGAATTCAACGCGCTTGACCGACGCTCGGTTGCCGTCGTCGACTTTCTGCAAGGCTTCGGCAACCTGATGCCCCAACTGCGGATCGTCGCCCGGCATACGCACCAGCAGATCGGTGGTCGCGCCAAAGCTTTGTACCACGGCTTCGTCGTAGCCGGCCTTGACCAGCTCGTTGCGCACCTGGGCAACGTCGGCCGGCTTCTCGTAGGTCAGCTCGATGAGCGTACCGCCGGTGAAGTCCAGACCGTAGTTCAGGCCCTTATGGAACCAGCTGAACAACGCCAGAACAGTAAGGAGCACGGTGACGCCGAACGCAACGTTGCGAACGCCCATGAAATTGATTGTACGTAACATGGCAGCCCCTTAAATCCACAACTTCTTGAAGTCACGTCCGCCAAAGATCAGGTTGACCATTGAACGGGTCACCATGATGGCCGTGAACATCGAGGTAAAGATACCCAGGGACATGGTCACCGCAAAACCTTTGACCGGGCCGGTGCCCATGGCAAAGAGAATCCCGCCGACCAGCAATGTGGTCAGGTTGGAGTCGAGAATTGCGGTAAATGCCCGGCCAAAGCCTTCGTTGATTGCGCGCTGCACGCTCATGCCCGCTGCAATCTCTTCGCGAATCCGCGAGAAGATCAGCACGTTGGCGTCCACCGCCATACCCATGGTGAGCACGATACCGGCGATACCTGGCAGGGTCAGTGTAGCCCCCAGCAGCGACATCAGGGCCAACAACAGCACCATGTTCACCGACAGCGCAACGGTCGCGATCAGGCCAAAGAAGCGGTAGATGGCGATGATGAACAACGACACGAACAGCATGCCCCACAGGGACGCATCGATACCCTTGGTGATGTTGTCAGCACCCAGGCTCGGACCGATCGTGCGTTCTTCGGCGAAGTACATCGGCGCCGCCAGGCCACCGGCACGCAGCAGCAGTGCCAGCTCCGACGATTCACCCTGGCCATTCAGGCCGGTGATCCGGAACTGAGCCCCCAGCGGCGACTGAATGGTCGCCAGGCTGATGATCTTCTTCTCTTCCTTGAAGGTCTGTACCGGCACGTCTTTCTCGACGCCGTCGACCATTTGCTTGGTGTAGGTGGTGACCGGACGCTGCTCGATGAAGATCACCGCCATGCTGCGACCGACGTTGCTGCGCGTCGCGCGGCTCATCAGTTCGCCACCGTGGCCATCCAGACGAATGTTCACTTCCGGCGTGCCTTGCTCGCCGAAACCAGCCTTGGCGTCAGTCACCTGATCGCCCGTGATGATCAGGCCACGCTCGATCTGGGCAGGCGGGCGATTGCCTTCGCGGAACTCGAATGTCTCGGACGTCGCCCGGGAAGCACCCGGCTCAGCCGCGAGACGGAACTCAAGGTTGGCCGTCTTGCCGAGGATCCGCTTGGCTTCCGCGGTGTCCTGCACGCCTGGCAACTCGACCACGATGCGATTGGCACCCTGACGCTGAACCAAAGGCTCGGCCACACCCAGCTCGTTGACGCGGTTACGTACCGTGGTCAAGTTCTGCTTGATGGAGTACTCACGGATTTCCGCCAGCTTGGCCGGGGTCATCGCCAGACGCAGCACCGGCTGACCATTGAGGTCGGCGGGAACAATGTCGAAATCATTGAAGTTCTTGCGAACCAGCGCACGGGCTTGTTCACGGACGGCTTCGTCGGCAAAGCCCAGCTGGATGGCACCGTTGAGCTGCGGCAGGCTGCGATAACGCAGGCGCTCTTTACGCAGCAGGCTCTTCACGTCACCTTCGTAGACCTTAAGGCGTGCGTCGAGGGCTTTGTCCATGTCCACTTCCAGCAGGAAGTGCACACCACCGGACAAGTCCAGGCCCAGCTTCATCGGATGCGCGCCAATGCTGCGCAGCCATTGCGGAGTAGTCTGTGCCAGGTTCAGCGCGACGACATAGTCATCCCCCATCACCTTGCGCACGACATCTTTGGCCGGCAATTGGTCTTCTTGCTTGGTCAGGCGCAACAAGCCGCCTTTCGCATCAGCCGCCAAGGTTGCCGCCTTGACCTGGATTCCCGCATCGACCAGCGCTTTGCTGGTGCGGTCCAGATCAGCCTGGGTGACCTGCAGCGCAGTGCTGGCGCCAGTGATCTGGATCGCCGGGTCATCAGGATAGAGATTGGGAGCGGAATAAATAAAACCGATCGCCAGCACCGCCAGGATCAGTACGTATTTCCACAGAGGGTATTTGTTCAGCATCACGCCGCCCGCTTATGACGCGGGGCGCCTTGCGCGCCCCGTCGATTGGTAAAGGTTGAAACTTAGATCGCTTTGAGCGTGCCTTTTGGCAGCGTGGCGGCGATGGCGCCTTTCTGGAACTTCATTTCAACGGTGTCGGAAACTTCCAGAACCACGAAAGCATCGGAAACCTTGGTGATCTTGCCAGCGATACCGCCGGTGGTGACCACTTCATCGCCTTTTTGCAGGCTGCCCAGCAGGTTCTTCTGCTCTTTGGCGCGCTTGGCCTGTGGACGCCAGATCATCAGGTAGAAGATGACCAGGAAGCCGACCAGGAAAATCCACTCGAAACCACCACCCATAGGGCCAGCGGCTGGTGCAGCGGCGTCAGCCATAGCGTTAGAGATAAAAAAGCTCATTTAGCACTCCAGTTGCAAATAGTGAATCTTAGGGTCGGGAAACTCAGTCCAAGGGCGGCACGGGCAGCCCGCGCTTGGCATAGAAGGCATCGACGAAGGCGGCCAATGTACCCTGTTGAATAGCCTCGCGCAAACCAGCCATCAGGACTTGGTAGTGACGCAAATTGTGGATGGTATTCAACATGCTACCCAGCATTTCCCCACACTTGTCCAGATGGTGCAGATAAGCACGGGAGAAGTTCTGGCAGGTATAGCAATCACAGGTGGGATCCAGCGGCGAATCATCATGGCGATGGAACGCGTTACGGATCTTCAGCACGCCTGTATCGATGAACAGATGCCCATTGCGGGCATTACGGGTTGGCATCACGCAATCGAACATGTCCACACCGCGGCGCACACCCTCTACGAGATCTTCCGGTTTGCCAACGCCCATAAGGTAACGAGGTTTGTCAGCCGGCATCAGGCCCGGCAGGTAATCCAGCACCTTGATCATCTCGTGCTTGGGTTCGCCCACCGACAAGCCGCCGATGGCCAGGCCGTCAAAGCCGATCTTGTCGAGGCCTTCCAGGGAGCGTTTGCGCAAGTTTTCATGCATGCCGCCCTGCACAATGCCGAACAACGCCGCGGTGTTGTCACCATGGGCATTCTTCGAACGCTGGGCCCAGCGCAGCGACAATTCCATCGAGACCCGCGCCACTTCTTCATCGGCCGGGTACGGCGTGCATTCGTCAAAGATCATCACGATGTCGGAACCCAGGTCACGCTGGACCTGCATCGACTCTTCCGGCCCCATGAACACTTTGGAGCCATCCACCGGCGAGGCGAAGGTCACGCCCTCCTCTTTGATCTTGCGCATGGCGCCCAGGCTGAACACCTGGAAACCACCGGAATCGGTGAGGATCGGGCCTTGCCACTTCATGAAGTCATGCAGGTCGCCGTGCTTTTTGATCACCTCAGTACCCGGGCGCAGCCACAGGTGAAAGGTGTTGCCCAGGATCATCTCGGCGCCGGTGGCGACGATGTCCCGGGGCAGCATGCCTTTGACCGTGCCGTAAGTGCCGACCGGCATGAACGCCGGGGTTTCGACGGTGCCACGCGGGAAGGTCAGGCGACCGCGACGGGCCTTGCCGTCGGTGGCCAGCAGTTCAAACGACATACGACTCATACTTGTTCCTCTGGGCCCGGTTCTTTAGGGGCAGTCGGCGCCGGATTGCGGGTGATAAACATCGCATCCCCGTAACTGAAAAAACGGTATCCGTTATCGATGGCGGCCTGGTAAGCAGCCATGGTTTGCGGGTAACCGGCAAATGCCGAGACCAGCATCAACAGCGTGGACTCCGGCAAATGGAAATTGGTCACCAGGGCATCGACCACATGAAACGGCCGGCCCGGGTAGATAAAGATATCGGTGTCGCCACTGAACGGCTTGAGCACACCGTCGCGCGCCGCACTTTCCAGGGAACGCACGCTGGTGGTGCCGACCGCCACCACTCGCCCGCCGCGCGCCCTGCACGCATTGACCGCGTCCACCACCTGCTGGCTGACCTCCAGCCATTCGCTGTGCATGTGGTGGTCTTCAATGTTATCCACACGCACCGGCTGAAACGTCCCGGCCCCCACGTGCAGCGTCACATAAGCCGTCTCGACGCCCTTGGCGGCAATCGACTCCAGCAATGGCTGATCGAAATGCAGCCCCGCCGTCGGTGCCGCTACCGCACCCAGTCGCTCGGAATACACCGTCTGGTAACGCTCGCGGTCCGCGTCTTCGTCGGGGCGGTCTATATAAGGAGGCAGCGGCATATGCCCGACCCGCTCTAGCAGCGGCAATACTTCTTCGGCGAACTTGAGTTCGAACAACGCATCATGGCGCGCCACCATCTGCGCCTCGCCACCGCCCTCGATCAAGATCGAAGAGCCCGGCTTCGGCGATTTGCTGGAGCGCACATGGGCCAGCACACGATGGCTGTCGAGCACCCGCTCGACCAGAATTTCCAGCTTGCCGCCGGACGCTTTCTGGCCAAACAGCCGCGCCGGAATCACCCGGGTATTGTTGAAGACCATCAAATCGCCTGGGCGCAAATGCTCAAGCAAATCAGTGAATTGACGGTGTGCAAGGGCACCGCTGACCCCGTCCAGGGTCAACAGTCGACTGGCGCGACGCTCGGCCAAAGGGTGGCGAGCGATCAGCGAATCAGGCAGTTCAAAAGTAAAGTCAGCAACGCGCATGATGGGGTTCGTCTAGCAGGGCCGGGAAGTCTAGCGGAAATAGTGAAAATAGACCATGAAACGTGATTGACCAACGGTAATCTCATCTCTATACTTCGCCGCCATTGAGCCCTGATGGCGGAATTGGTAGACGCGGCGGATTCAAAATCCGTTTTCGAAAGGAGTGGGAGTTCGAGTCTCCCTCGGGGCACCATCTTAAAGAAAGACCTTGAAATTCAAGGTCTTTTTTTTCGCCTGCAGAAAAGTGCACGCTGGCCTGCGCTGACTGGCATGGCCGCAATCACCACCAGAAAAAGCGCCTGTATTAGATTGAAAAGATTAACGCTAGGATGAGTCCATCAAGTAACGAGTCAGCCTCTCGAATCAATGGCAAACTCCGAACCAGCTTTCAATGAGGGCGGCACGAACTATACGAGCAGTGTCGCTTAAGGAATCAAGCAGCAATGAGCACAAAGAACCCCATCAGCCGGCTCACTATCAAGGGCTTCAAGTCCATCAAGAATCTTGAGGACCTGCACCTGGGTAGCTTGAACGTGTTGCTCGGCGCCAATGGTGCAGGCAAGAGCAGTTTCGTTTCTTACTTTCGCATGCTCAGCGAAATGATGGATTTGCGTCTGAAGAAGTGGGTAACCCAGCAAGGCTCGGCGGACCGTATCGTCAGCTTTGGAATAAAAGAAACTCAGAAAATTTTCTCCTACGTTCATTTCGGTCTCAACGGGTACGAGTTCGAGCTGGAACCGACCGTTGACGGAGACTTTGTTTTTTCCAATGAACGGCTTTTTTTCGACGGTCCCATGTACGGATCAGAATGGCTCACCCTCGGCTCAGGGCATCAAGAGACGCAGCTTAAATGGGCATTCGATTCTAAGAAATACCAAGCCCCCTATAAAAATAACGTGGTCGCGTACTGCTACGAGTCAATTTCGAGCTGGAAAGTTTTCCACTTCCATGACACCAGCGAAACCGCCAGTGTCAAACGCTTCGGCCCCGCCCATATCGACGACTACCTGCGCCCTGACGCCTCAAATCTGGCAGCCTACCTCTACCGCTTGTCCACCGAAACGCCAGAGATTTACGAACAAATCCGCAAAACGGTCCAGCTGGCAATTCCATTCTTCGACGATTTTGTGCTCCGGCCCGTGCTTATGGACACTCAAGAAGAACTGATCAACCTACGATGGCGCCAAAAGGACAGCGACTACACCTTCTGGCCCAGCCAGCTCTCAGACGGTTCAATTCGCTTCATGTGCCTGGTGACCGCCCTGCTCCAACCCGACCCGCCATCGACAATCATCATCGATGAGCCGGAACTAGGTCTGCATCCTTACGCAATCACTCTGCTGGGCTCACTGCTACGGTCCGCTTCCACACGAATGCAGGTGGTTGTTTCAACGCAGTCTGTCCCCCTGGTAAACGAGTTCTCTATCGACGACTTGATCATTGTCGAAAGAGAAAAGGGCGCGACCATCCTCAAACGGCTCGACGAAAAGGCGTTCGAAACATGGCTGGACGACTATTCGGTAGGCGAGCTATGGGAGAAAAATATCCTTGGCGGGAGGCCGCGCAAATGATTCGAGTCCACGTCATTTGCGAGGGCCAAACAGAAGAAATGTTCATCAACGAGGTGCTGGCACAGGCCTTTCAGCACCTAGGCATTTACTTGATGCCCGCACTGATCGGTAAACCAGGTCACAAAGGCGGAAACTTCCGCTTCGAGCGTCTGCTGACCGACGTAGAGAAGCGCCTTCTCGGAGATCGCCATGCCTACTGCACCACTTTTTTCGATTTCTACGGCCTACCTGAAGAGTTTCCCGGCAAGGCTGATGCAGGTAATAAAAACACCATGGGCGAAAAGGCCGATTGCCTGCTGGAAGCCATGGCGAAAAAGTTGGTGGATAAATTAGGTGATGAAGCCATGCGTCGATTCATTCCCTATGTGCAGATGTACGAGTTCGAAGGTTTGCTGTTCAGCTGTCCAAGGCGGCTTGCCGCTGGGATCAACCAACCAGCCCTTGAAGATAGATTTGTACACATACGAAATGAGTTTGAAACACCGGAAACTATCAACAACAGCCCGATGACAGCGCCGAGCAAACGACTCCAAAAACTTTACGCGGGCTATGACAAACCGCTGCACGGCTCGCTCGCCGCCATTGAAATCGGCCTGCCCGTGATCCGGGCACAATGCACTCGATTCGATACCTGGATCAGTCAGATGGAAGCCTTGCAGCCGTTAACTTAATTCCGCCGCGGGGCTACAAGGCACGGTTTATATAGAACGCACGAGTCTCCCTCGCGACACCATCTTAAAAAAAGACCTTGAAGTTCAAGGTCTTTTTTTCGTCTGTAGAAAAGTGGGTGGTCAGCTGAGTTGTTGTTCACCGCATACTATCCACCTGAAACACAATCTACTGTGGGAGTGGCTTGCCTGCAAAGACGCCTGCCCCAACACCCTCAAACCAGCCGCCTACACACCAACCCCTTCCACCTCCTCAATGACCCCATTCAGCAACATCCCATTCGCCAGATCATCCACCACCGCCTTCGCCATCCCCTCCAGGTAATGCGCGGCCCAGGCATAGCGATCGGCGCCTTTTTCCATGGCTGCATCCAACGCGAGCATTTTTGAACAGTGGAGAAGCTCGGAGACATATTCCAGGGCATCCCGAATGGGGACGCCGGAATTGACGCGGAATAGAGGGTGGTGGTTGGGCTGTTTGCCGCAAGTGGAAAAGGTGATGACGCCGAGGGTCTGGTTGAGAGGTGGATTGATCATTGGACACCTCCCGAATGGGTGGAGGTGTGGGTTGAGGGATTACGAGGGTACGACCTGTCAGAAACGTTCATTGCTTAAGCTCCTAATGTAGTGAGCTGCCACGTTCGTTTCTCATGCGAAGGGTGGCAGCTATGCGCGGGCTGAGAAACCGGGACAATAGGAACCCGGCAGACCCGAAGGTCTCCCACGCATAGCCGCCATGACACAGACATGCGAGCACAAAAAAGCGCCAACAGTCTAATGGATGGTGGCGCCTATGCGCCTATTGTTTCTCGGATTCTCAAGTCCGGTCGCTGGGATTGGTAGCGACGATGGAGAAGGTAGCGCAGGAGCGTCTGGGACTGAAAGTCGATATCTGTCGCGAAAAATTTCCGGCCGATAGGTCTAGGTCAAGCAATAGCCGGCAGGGGACGAAATTGTGGTCTGGGCCCGGCTCCTCTCTGCCGGTAGCCACAGAGGAGAGAGTCGGCACCCCAAAGCTGACGATGGCGACAGGCAGAAATCGACCAATTTCTGCCAGTGAGCATGGGTTGTAGCAGTACTCTCATGAATTACCGGTGCAGCGCTGTGGCCGTGACCCCATGCGCAGCGAGGACAAGATCTGCTGCTCGTTCGGCGATGACGACGCACGGCGCCATCGTGTTGCCAACGGTAATTCGCGGCATGATCGAGGCATCAGCGATGCGCAGTTTATCGATGCCATACACGCGCAGTTGATGGTCGACCACCGACATCGTATCTCGGCCCATTTTCGCGGTGCAGGACTGGTGCCAGTAAGTCACGGCAGAGCTGCGGATGAACTGCTCCATAGCGCGATGATCTTTCGGCCCGGGCACCACTTCGCGCTTGACCAGCCCGTTGAAGGCTTCGCTGTTACCGAGCGCCCTGCACAGGTCGATCGACGCATACGCCGCGGTCATATCCTCGGGCGCGCTCAGCGAGTTCGGCTCAATGAGTGGGGCATCCAGTGGCCCGGCACCCGACAGGCGCAAACGTCCTCGACTGGCAGGCCTGGCCAGCCCTGCGAACATTGTCCAGCCATGTTGTGGCGGCTCAATCGCGACCTCAGCCGGAGAGGGTACCGCAAACGCCAGCTGACACTGCAACAGGTCCGGGACATCCAGACGACTGTCACTTTTCCAGTACAACGTGGTTTCGCACCCGCCGCTACCGACTGCCTGGGGTTGCAGGTACTCCCACGTACAGCCAAAGGCGAGATGGTCCTGAAGATTCTGGCCCACACCGGGAAGGTGATTGGTCAGTGCGATGCCGTGGTTTCGCAGTTCATCTTCCGGGCCGATTCCCGATTGCATAAGCACCTTGGGTGTTTGCACCGCGCCCATGGACAAAATGACCTCGGCTGCGGCATAGAAGCACTGCCGTTCGCCTGCGATCACCACTTCGACACCGATAGCCCGTGTGCCGATAAGCAATACACGGGTCACCAATGCCCCTGTCAGAACCGTCAAGTTCGGATAGTGCAAGCGTGGCCGGATGTAGGAGTCGTAAACGGATTCGCGCTTGCCCTGGTTAATGCGCAGGTCGGTAATCGCGACCCCGCCCGGACCTTCCATCATCTCGCCATTGGGACTGTCGAATCGGGGGATACCCAGACGGCTGGCCGCCTCCAGGGTTGCCCACGCGAGGGGTTGAGGCGTGGCCGGCTGTTCGACATGCACGGGGCCACCTGAACCACGCCGAGTAGCATCAGGGCGGCCTTGCCAGTTCTCGATCCTGCGGTAGTAATTGAGTATCGAATCGTAGCCCCAGGCCGGGTCGCCGGACTCGGCAGCGAAATGGTCCCAATCGGAGCGGTGCCCGCGCGACCAGACCATCACATTGATGCTGGAGCCACCGCCGAGTCCCTTACCCATGTTCAGGGATAGCCGTCGGCCATTGAGGTGTGGATTGGGTTGCGCCTCGAATGCCCAGTCGCGCGTTGAACCGAGGTTCATCGGCCATTGCGCCGGTTCGGTAACCTCGGGGCCCGAGTACCCCTCGCCCGCTTCAATCAGCAAGACGCGTGCGCTTTTCTGATCGGCAAGACGGGCAGCGACCACGCAGCCCGACGTACCGGCACCACACACAATGAAGTCATAGTCTTGCTCATCCAGATGATTCATGCGGACACTCCGTATCGATGTAGCGATTGAGTTAGCGGTTAGCAGTGGCGTCATTTCCCTGCGATCACTGCTCGTCAACGCTGTGCACGGCCTTAAGAATCACTGCGGCGACCTCGGCCGGCTGCGACTGCTGGGGAATATGGCTGGAGTGCACCTCTGCAAGGGTGGCACCGATACGCTTGGCGGCAGAGCGTTGGACGTCGGGGTGGATCATCCGGTCTTCTGTGGCGAGCAGATACCAGGACGGTTTGGTCTTCCAGGACGACACGGTCGTTTTATCTTCGAAGGCAGATGCCTTGATCGGACCTTGCGTGGCGGCCATGACGGCGGTCTGCGCTGCCGGGAGGTCCTGGGCGAAGTCCTCGGCCATGCCTTGCGGCGTCAAATAGAGGAAACCGTTGCCGTCTGCCTTGATCTGACTGATGCCAGGTGGCGTGGGCGCGCCTTTACCTTGTTCGCCGCTGGTTTGCCCGGCCTCTGGCGCGAAGGCGGCGACATACACCAGCGCGCTGACCTTCGGGTCGCTACCGGCCTCGGTAATCACGGTGCCGCCCCAAGAGTGCCCGACTAGCACCACCTTGCCCTGCTGGTTGCTCAACGCGCGGCGCGTAGCGGCAACATCGTCGGCAAGCGAGGTGAGCGGGTTTTGCACAACCGTAACGGGCACCCCTTGGGCTTGGAGCAGTGGCACCACTTTGGCCCAGTCGGAGCCGTCGGCGAACGCACCGTGTACGATCACCACGGAGGGTGTTGTATCCTGCGCGTGGCTGGCGCTTGCGATGAAGGTACCGGCTAGGGCAAAGGCGACGGTAGCGACTTTCGATTTGAATGTTTTCATTGGATGAGCTCTGTTCGGGAGTTCAAATTCTGCTGACTAGCCTGCGTTTTGGGCATCGGTCAATTATCCGACCCCAGGACATTTTTCATGGATAGTGTGGTGCAACTGGACATCTCCCTGGGCGGGGCACTGGCGACGATCGCCCAGGTCGGCGACCTCAGCATGGGACAACCACTCGGTCATTCGCGGCGCGTTGCCGCACTGGCGCGGATGCTGGCGCAGGCCCGGCACGGCGACGGTGAGCACCTGGAGGTAGCGGAACAGGTTGCCTTGCTGCGCTGGTCCGGTTGCACCGCCAATGCCGAAGGCTTTGCGGATCTGCTTGGCGACGACGTCGATGGCCGCCGCGCGATGCTCGATTTGACGCTGGGCAATGAGCAAATGAATGCGGTGCACCAGGCAACCCCGCTTGCCGTCGTGCACTGTGAGGTGTCTGGAGCAATCGCCAAAACCCTCCAGCTCGGTGCCGCCGTCGAGGCGGGCTTGTGTCGCGTGTTCGAAACCTACGACGGCACTGGCCGGCCGCTGGGTCTGACCCATGAGCACATTCCGGAGGTCGCCTATCAGGTAGTACTGGCAGGTGACCTGGATATTCTCAGTCGTGCACACGGCCTGGACGCGGCGCTACGCTGGATCAGAGAACAGTCGGATCGGCGCTATCCAGCGTCGCTAGTATCCTTGCTGCTGGGGAACGCAAAGGACTGGCTGGCGGATCTGGAAACGCTTTCTAAAACGGTTGACCACGCGCATGAGCAGCGTTGCGTCTCACTGACGTTGGTGGGAGACATAATCGACTTGAAGCTCCCGTGGTTGGCAGGGCATTCGCGGCAGGTAGCGCATGTCGCCGTGGAAGCTGCACGCCTGTGGGGGCTGCGTGAACCGACTTTGACAGACATTGGCAAGTCCGCGCTCATCTACGGTCTCGGCCGGGCAGCCGTTTCGAACCACCTTTGGAATACCCCAGGGACGCTGCCATACGGCGCTGCGGAGCGGGTGCGCCTTGTCCCTTACTGGACGCAACAGGCGCTTAGGCCTATCACTGAACTGGCCGTGCCCGCAGAGATTGCAACCCATGCTTATGAACGGCTCAACGGCAGTGGCTATTTTCGAGGCGTGGCGGGTGATGCGCTGCGTGCCGAGCATCGCCTGTTCGCCACATCGGTCGCCTGGGTCGCGCTAAGGGAAGCCAGGCCATGGCGATCGGCCCACGGCGAAGCGGATGCAGCCAAGCTACTCAGACAGGATGCTGGCAGTGGCTTGTTCGACAACGATGTTTGCGAAGCCGTCATTGCCGCCGCAGGTGGCGAGCGTCTGGTGCGTCAACCGAAGGCTTCGTTACTCACGACTCGCGAGTGCCGCATCCTGCTGGAGATCAGCCGTGGTGCCAGCAACAAGCAGGTGGCGCGGCTGCTGGAGATCAGTCCGAGCACGGTTCGCACGCACATGGAAAGCATCTTTCGCAAACTGGAATGCTCGACCCGGGCAGCGGCTACCTTGAAGGGACTGACACTGGGATTGATTGCCTGAGCCAGGTCCGGGTTAAGCCTGAATCATCCGAGCCCGCCCTGATCGGCTTGACTACTTGGGGGTATCCCGCTCGGCCGCCCATCGACGCCTTCCGAAGTGGCTGACCTCTGGAGCCAAAGCGGACGGGCGTTTCAATAACGATGCCCTCATCTATAACGCGGCAAAAAACGAATATATTTGCCCGGCTGGAGAGGCTCTGATCTGGCGCTATACCAGCGTTGAAAAAGGCCTGACGTTGCACCGTTACTGGCGTTCGAAATGCCGGGGCTGCGCAATGACACCGCCGTGCACACCGAGCACGGAACGCCGGGTTCGACGCTGGGAGCATGAAGCCGTACTGGAGGAAATGCAGAACAGGCTGAGCAACGCGCTGGAAATGATGCGGATCCGAAAGCGAACGGTTGAGCATCCCTTCGGGACGCTGAAGCAATGGATGGGTGCGACGCACTTCCTGACCCGAAAGCTTAACGGGGTAAAAACCGGTCTTTTTACCCCGTCCAAATGACTTTATTAGGCTGCTGAGCCGTTTTAACTGTGCCTGGAGGTGTCGTGTATTGATCAGTTTGCGAAACGTCAGCGTTATAACCCCATGGACCGCTGCCGTCGCAGCAATACATAGAGCGCAACAGGTGCCCCGATGAGCCCAATTACAGCGTTCAAGTGCAGTACGTGGCGACTCCACGGCAGGTGAGTCACCAAATCTGCGGCCAAGCCTAGAACAGCCCCTGTCAGTACAACGCCGGGCAACAGCACCCTATGATCGGCGCTAGCAAAAATCCCTCGTGTCACCTGCGCGGCGACGAGCCCAAGGAAGGCAACCGGCCCACAGAACGCAGTTACCAGGCCGCATAGCCACGCGGCAACGAACAGGGCGCAGCGCCGGACCCGCTGAACGGGCATACCCATTGAAGCCGCGTAACGCTCGCCGAGCAGCAGGGCGTTCAACGGTTTTATCAATGCCGCCAACGCCAGTAGCCCTAAAGCCACGCCTGGGATCAACAGCCGCAGCTGATCCACCGTCGCACCAGCGAAGCTTGCATCGTCCCAGGCCTTGAACGCACGAGCCTGATTTTCATCGATGAAGTGCATCAATACGCTGATCAGTCCAACAGCGAGATAACCCAGCATCAGCCCGCATATCAGCAACGTGATCGCATTGAGTCGGCTCGATAGCACGGCCAATAGGCTGAGCAGCAGTGTCGAACCCGCTACCGACGCAAGCGCCAGGCCGATATCGCCAAGCAGGCCAAAGCGTACGAGCAGTGCGCTGCCAGAGACGCCTGCGAAGGTGACCAGTACTGCTGCCCCCAACCGCGCGCTGTGCACGATGCCCAGCACGAACGGGTCGGCCAGCGGGTTGCGAAACAGGGTTTGCAACAGCAAGCCGGCGGCCCCGAGCGAAGCCCCTGAACACATTGCATTGAGCGCTCGAGGCAAGCGGAAATCAAACAGAATGTTGCTCCAGACTTCGCCGACATCCTGCCCCAGCAGCGCACCCAGCACGGCCTTTAACGGAACGGCCACCGCGCCAACGCTGAGTTCGGCTACGAATAACAGGACGACACATATACCGAGCCCGGCATACGCACATGCGGACTTTCGTGTTGGCGGGTGGTGAAACTCAGCAGTGAAGTCAGTCATGGAAGACGCCGCAGAAAAGTTGAAGGTACGGAGGTTTGCAGCAGCTCGGGGTGAAGAACTTGCACCAGCTCGGCGAGTGCCAGGTGCGGTCGAGTCATGCCGTTGTCATGCGCTGGCGATGCCCAGGCACCGATGGAGCCTTTGTCGAAGACGTAGACCTGCCCTGCCCTGGCAGCGGCAAACCAGGCGGCGCGAGGCGTTATTTCGAGCATCTGCGCCAGCGACGCATGGCCCGACTGCACGCCAATCCACACGGGCGCCTCGGCACCCGCTACATAGGCCTCCTCAAAGCCCACCTGTAACAGGCTGCCGTGCTTGCGCAGGCCCGACAGCACATAATCCCCGCCCGCATCGGTGAGTAATTGAGCGCGCTGATTCAAGGCACCAAAGACTTCGAAGCTGTCCCGGCCGGACGGAAAGCCAGCCATGATCGCGGGTCGCTGCCGCGCCTGTGCGGCCAGGTTCCGCCAGTGCAGATACTCTTGCTCAACCTGGGCAAACTGCCGGTTGGCTTTGGCCTCGCGGTTGACCAACAACGCGAGGAACTTGAGCCACTCAGCGCGCCCCAAGGGGTGGCCTTCCAGGTGGTCGGCCTGAGGCAACGCGCGGACGCCGACTCGTTGCAGTTGGGGGTGCAAGTTGAACTGCGGATAGGCGGAATAGAAGCTCAGATAGACGTCAGGCCGCACCGCCATGATCGGCTCAATGTTGGCGTGCGCGTAGCCCCACAACTCCTGAATGCTGCCTGCTGCGATGCCTCGGCGTACGCTTTCGACGGTTGGGGTCCGGGCATTTTCGATGCCTACCAGCCGATCGACGATATCCAACTCGTCAGCCGCACCGAGCATCGCCGAGTTGCCCGTAGCCAAGCGACGGATTGGAATATGGACCACGACTGTAGCGGCCTCGTGCTCGGGCACTGGCGTGCCGCATTGCACCAGCAGAATGTCCAGCGTCTCCCCCGTATTCACGCTTGGCCTGAAGCGTACCCGTTTGAAATGCCCTGCATACTCGACTGAAAGCTGATCGGACCAGTCGAATTGGGTGCGCTCGGGGAAGTAATCAACGTCTTCGTGAAAGTCGGATACACAGGATGCATCCAGATTTTGCGCGGGTTTATCGCCGACCACCTGCGACGGGTAATACTCAAGGACAGGTGTGTCCATGCGCTCACAACCGCTGAGCAGCATCATGCTCAACAGCACAACCCTGCACCTCACCGCAACACCTCGACCAGCTCGCCAAGTCGAACGAAGGCCTGCTCACGGCCCGCACTCAGCAGGCGGTAATTCCCAAGCTCGGCATGCACCGTCAGGTCCGCCACAGCCGCCTCATGGAAGCCGACCCGCTCCAACGCACGCAAGGCCCAAGTACGCGCGGCACCTTCGCCACTCAGCCGCACGGGCTTGCCAGTCGCCCGGGACACGCCCCATTCGCCACGCTCGGTATCGAACCGTAGGCCGGACGAGGAGAAGGCCTCCCCCAGGCTTCCGTCGAGCACCAGATCTTCCGGCGCTCCGACGTGCAGGTTACGCCGGTGGTCCAGCAGCCAGAGTACGTCGGCGCAACGCAGGGCAAGATCCAGGTCATGACAGGACAGCAGCGCGGCAAGCTGATGCTCACGTGCAAGACGCTGCAGCAGGTGAAGCACCTCGATGCGCCTGGGTAGATCCAGAAATGCGGTGATCTCATCCAGCACCAGCACCTTGGGTTCTTGCGCCAGTGCTCTGGCGAGCATGACTCGCTGCCGCTCGCCATCAGACATTGCCGCCACCGCTTTGCCGGCAAGCGCCATGGCATCGACCGCCTCCAGCGCTTGGCAGACCTGCCTTCGGTCATCCGGCCCCAATCGGCCACTCCAGCCCAGGTGCGGATAACGTCCAAGGGCAGCCAGTTCGAAGCCGGTCAAAAGCCCCGCTTCGACCCGGTCGGTCAGCACGACGGCAAGTTGCCGGGCCCTTTCGCCTGCGCCAAGCGTATGCAGTTCAACACCATCCAGCAGTACGCGGCCACCTGTGGCTGGCTGCATACCGGTAAGGGTGCGGATCAAGGTGGACTTGCCGACACCGTTGGCACCCAGCAAACACACCAGACGCCCCGCGCCAAGCTGCAGATCCAGGGGACCTATAAGCGTCTGCCCTGCGTAGCCGACGCTCAACGATTCGCTGCGTAACATATCTAGAACATTGCCCCAAGGGTCAGCACTGCGGTACGTGGCGCGCCCGGATAAGTCGGCACGAAACTGCCGCCCGAATCGTAGTAACGCTTGTCGAAGAGGTTCTGCACGTTGAGCTGCACACGATAATGCTGCGCCTGTCCGAATCGGTACATCAGGTTGGCGTCCCAGCGTGTGTAGGACGGCAGCGTAAAGGTGTTGCTGTTATTCGCCTCCCGTTCGCCTACGTAGTTGGCCCCCACGCCAACGCTAAGCCCCGGAGCGATTCCGACCAGGTCGTAGCTGGTCCATAAGCTGGCGTTGGTCTGAGGGGCGTTGGCCAGCCGATTGCCCTGCAAGCCCGCGTCGGTATCGTCACTGATAATGGCGTTCAGACGGGTGTAACTGGCCAGCAGGCGCCAGTTGGGCGTGATCATAAATGGAAGATCGATTTCCCAGCCTTTACTGCGTTGCTCACCCACCTGAATGCTGTAAGTGAACGTCGGGTCATTGGGGTCCGACACCAGCCCGTCTTTGCGACGGATGTCGAAGTACGCCAGCGTCGGTGTCAAACGGCCGTCTAGCAGGCTGAACTTAGCGCCGACTTCATACTGTTCACCCTTGACCGGTGACGGCAGTGCGCCGCCCTGCAGGATGCCGTTGTTCAGCTCAGTGCGCATCGAGCGCGACCAGCTGGCGTAAAGCGATAGCGGATCAACCGGCGTCCAGGTCAGCCCCACCCGTGGTGAAAAGGCGCTGAAGCGCTTTTCTGCAGGCTCGTCGAGACCGTAGAAATCATCGATTGCCGATGCCTCTACGTGATCGAAACGGCCACCGAGCAGCAGACGCCAACGTTCCTCGGCGCCGAAGGTCAGTTCGTCCTGTGCATAGAGCGCCCACGAATCGTTGATAAAGCGCCCCTCACCGGTGGGCGAAAGTGCTGACGGCGACGTGCCATACACAGGGTTGTTGAAGTCGATGACGCTGGTCGAGCCTACGGCGGCGTCATAGTCCCACCAATCGCGACTGTATTCGGTGCCCAGCAGGATGCGATGGCCGATAGCGCCAGTGCTGAAGCGCCGGCTGACCTCGGCGAGCCCCGTGGCATCAATCTGTCGATCACGGTTGAGCTGGGGGCGGCGCGACACGGTCGGATTTTCAGGGGTACCCCCGATGCCGCCGTTTAAGAAACCATACGAATACCAGTATGCGTCGAGCCGCGCATCGGAGACCTGCAGAGCTGTATGCAGCTCCCAGTTATCATCAAGCGCATGGTCCAAGGTCACCGAAGCCAGCTTGCTGATCGCACTGGCGCGTGTGTGGGGCTCGGCAAAGTTTCGCTCGATGGGCGCACTCAGATACAGCTCGTTGTTGCCGAAACCGCGGTCCATATCCGCGACCTTGCGTGCATATTCGAATTCGAAGGTCAGGGCCGTCTCAGGCGCCAGTTGCCAGGTCAGTACCGGTGAGATGAACTGGCTCTCGTTATGGACGAAATCACGGAAGCTGCCGTTGTCCTGCCAGGCTGCAGTCAAGCGATAGCCCAGGTTGTCTCCCAGCGGGCCGGAGGTATCCAGCGTTGATCGGTAGAAATCGTAACGCCCTGCGCTGAAGTCAACCTGCGTACGCTGCTCGGCCAATGGCTTCTTGGTGACCAGATTGACCACACCACCAGGCTCGAAACGCCCATAGAGCGCCGATGATGGGCCCTTGAGCACCTCGATCTGCTCGATGTTGACAAGGTCATCGATGGCTACAAAGTTGGCGCGCCGTACGCCATTTTTCAGGTTGGCTTCGGTGCCGAACCCGCGCAGCCGAAAACGATCATTTACCCCGCCAAACCCGACCTGATTGGTGATGCCGGGTACCGTGCGGATGGCCTCACCAAACGTCGTTACGCCGCGATCCTCAATCAGTTCGCGGGTCACGGTTTGGATTGAAAAAGGCGTTTGCTTGACCGGTGTATCGCTCTTGTTCGCGGTGGGTGCCACCGTGGCGCGATAACCCTGCTCGCGGGTGCCAACCACTTCAGTAGCGTCTAATTCGATAGGCTCGGATTCGGTTTGAGCATGAGCGCCAAAGGTACAAAGTGAGATCGCACTGACGAGCGTCAAGCGCCGACTGAAGCCTTTCGAATAAGTCATTTTATTGTTTGCATCAGGTAAGCAGGCACAAGGACCGCGCCCGGCGGTTGTAGGAACAATTACACGCTACGTTATAACATTTATTTCGAGCAAGCGACCCCCAACGTGGAAAACCGTGCAATCGTCGAGGATCGGCTATGAAGCCCCCTGCGATACCTGACAGTTACGCCACTTGGCGACACTGCATCACCGTTGAGTGCGGCATACCCCTGACCGTCGAATTCATCCAGCGGCGACTTGCGGTACTCACCCACACCAAGGAGTACGAGACACAGCGCCTTGCAGAGGTATACGGCGTTAGACATGGGCAGACCGTGTTGGCCTAGTTCGAGCAAGTCGCCTTGGACGCCCAGACAAGCGACGCTTCCGACTGATGGCAACAACAGCGCAAGCTTTCATTTGCTGCGCCTGAACGACATCCTAAACATCGAAGGCCAAACAGACCGGAGGTCATCACCGTATGCAGCACATGCTTCTCCACCTTGCAGTACTGCTGATCGAGCCGTGTGACGGTAGGCGCTTTCGGCGATACAAAATCTGAATTGGCCCAGAATTCGTAGACGCCAGATGGCCGGTTCTGGCAGTTCTCTGCCGGTCGTGTCTCCACAAATCTTGCTGGTCAAATACAGTGCACATGACTGGTCAGGACGAATGCAAATGGGTGGTCATATGCAATGCAAACGGGTGGTCAAGTAGGGTGCACGAGCAGGCGCTAAACATCCTCCTTAGCCTCAAGCACACGGTAGTGATCAATCTTGGCTTGCAGTGCAGCGACGGCTTTTTGCATGGCAACAATTTCGCCCTGTACATCCTGTAAATGGCTTTCCAGCATCTGGCGGCGTTCGGCTACCGTTGAATCCCCGGCGCTGCGCAGCTTGGCGAATGTTTGCATTTTGCCGATGGTCATGTGAGTGGTGCGTAAACGCAGCAGAAACTCCAGCCACGCTATATCAGTCGGCGCATAAAGCCGTTGCCCACCGGCCGCTCGGGCGACAGGTGCCAACAGCCCGATGCGTTCGTAGTAGCGCAGGGTATAGGCCGTGAGGCCGGTGCGCTTTGCGACTTGGTCAATCGTCTGGGAAGCGTTCATAAACACACTCCTTAACCGTCGGGGTTCGGCAATGCGCTGGTCGCGCTCACTCGGCAGGTGCGGCAGCAATTTTGATGCCTCGCTTGGCAAACACTTCCCGCGCTACGCTGATGCCATTTAACGCGCTTGGAAAACCCGCATACACCGCCATCTGGATGATGATTTCAACGATTTCCTCAGGTTTGCAACCCACATTCAACGCCCCCTCGATATGCACCTTGAGTTGAGGTTGCGCGTTCCCCAAGGCGGTGAGGGCCGAGATGGTTGCCAGCTCGCGTGTGCACAGCGCGACACCTGGCCTGGAAAACACATCACCGTAGGCGAAGTCGACTATCCAATCACCCAGCTCGGGCGAGATGTCGCTAAGCGAGTTGATTACGTTGTTGCCGGCGGCCCCGGTGATTCTTTCCAGGGCCTCTATCCCTTTCGCTCGTCGATTATCCGCTTCAGTTGCCGACACCGGAATTGCGACTGCTGAAAGCACGAGGCCGGTTATAGCGCTAAGTTTTTTAAATGTCATGACCTATCTCCTTGTTTAAGCCGCGCAACGGGCCTAGCCGTTTTAGCGGTGCAACAAGAAGGCTAGTGGTTAGAGCGCGCTCTAAGTCAAGCGCTAGGTGCTTTCAGCTAAAGGGGAGAGAATCGACCGGGAATAGGCAGCCGCAGACGTTGTTAAGGAAATAAATCACTCCCTTGTTCCACGCAAAAACCGTCGACAAAAAACGTGTGCATCCTGAGTACACGCGGTGCCTATAAATTCTTCGCGAGCAAGCTCGCTCCTACAACAAGCGTTGGCTAGTGTGTTGTTTTTTGTGATGCTCACCCCGCTCGCCATAGACACTCCAGCTATCTGCATACGCCTGGTAACTCTCTGAGTGGGCGCACGAATACCCAAAGTCTTTTTTTTCCGCCGCAGAACAGTGATTATCGCCCTCCCCCCCCAGAACCCCGAGGAACCGAGACCATGGAATTAACGCTGGAAGCTGTTGCGCTCTTCGCACTTAAACTGGTGCACGAGGCCGACGGCGGCAGCCCGATATTGCGGGATGATCCGGTGATGGACGGATATGAGCGGGAAATGTTTGGGTTGCTGGTGCGCAACGGCGATCTGGCGACCATCCAGCGTAAGCTGAACGAATGCATGGAACCGGCCTTGGAGGCTCTGGGAGGCGCCAACACGGTGCTGGGGCGTGAACTGCGCAAGCTGGCGGCTCAGGTCGACCAGGCTTCAACGCTAGATGAACTGAACGCCCCGCTCGACACCCTCAAGGACTATCTCAAGGCTATCCTATAAACGCGACCTGCTTCTGTGGGAGCAAGCTTGCTCGCGATGGATGTCAACGATAACGCGCCCTCCCTGACAAACCACAAGGCCCGCCCGATGATCGACTTCAACAACAAAGGTTTCTTCAAGCTCAAACAAAACAACGAATACGCCGAACGCGTTGCGTCCCTGTTGCTGGATGACGAACAGGTTGTGGACGCCTACAAAACCATGCGCGACGGCGTGGTTTTCACCACCAAGCGCATCATCGCCGTGAACGTGCAAGGCATCACCGGCAGCAAGAAAGACTTCACCTCACTGCCGTACAAAAACATCGTGGCGTATTCCGTGGAAACATCCGGCACATTCGATTTGGATTCGGAGTTGGAAATCTACTTTTCATCCCTGGGCAAAGTGAAGTTCGAATTCACGGGCAAGACCTCCATCGTCGAAATCTCACGGCTGATTTCCAAGCACCTGCTCGCCTGATCCCGCAATCAACAAACACTTCCAGGTCGCACACTTTCTCAAAACAGATAAGTCAGTGAGCAAACGGCCTTCGGCGTCGCGCTCGAAGTGTTCTTCGGTCTTGTCCGGGTGGATAAGCCGCACCAGTTGCCCAGCGCGGTACTCGTAGCTGGTGACGTTGCCTTCGGGGTCGCGGGTTTTGAAGAGCTGATCCTGGTCATCATAGGCGTGATCGACGCTGCTGCCGTCGGTGTGGATATGGCGGACAACATTCTTGGCGTCGTCGCGGAACAGCCATTCTTCATTACCGTCCGGGTAGATGACGCGGTAGGTGTAGCCGAGGATGTCGTAGTAATACCAAGTCTCCTGGTCCAACGCATCGATCACGTAGGTCAGGCGGATGTTTTCGTCCCACTCCAGGCGGGTGTCGTAGCTGCCGTCATCGGCCCACTCGCGTATGGCCTGGGCGTCGGCCCCTTCACCTTGCCATTGCAGGTTCATGCCGAGCCCGGTGCGGTATTGAGCGGGGCGGTAGCCGATTGGCGCGGTCGTGGAGTCGCAGCGGAACTTGTCAGCGATGGATCGCATCATGAGAGCCACTGGGCGATGAGAGTCGCGCCGCAGGCGGTCTTCATGCCAGCCAGAGCCCTGGGAGTGTCGTTGACTGGATAAGTGTTACTGCGCGCCAAATAAGAACGGCGCTTTTGCACACCGGCTACGGAGCGGCCGTTGAGGCCGGAGTGAGGGATGAATAATCCGTCGCCCCCAAGCGAGTTCATATGTGATCACTAGCATCCCCTGCGCTTGCTGCATCAACGTTTCCATCATCTTCTGACTGTCCTCATCACGCAGCCGCTTGAACATCATCAAACGGCAAAACCGTGTCCACCGAACGTGGAAAATTGAACAACATTTCCACAGAACAAAGGTTTCACACCTGCCCTCTGCGCAGCTGTCTACGATACGAAACCACACCCGTCACGGCCGAAATGAGGATAACCACCGCATTCCCCAACAGCCAAATCGAAAAATTGCGACTCTGGTCCGCATCTCCCTCGTAAAACGGTCCAAAATAGACAGAAATTGCCACATATACGCCGTTGAATGCGACCGCCGCTAAAACAACCACAAAAATGACAAAAAGCATCCCTTTGACAATGCTCATAAAACCTTCCAAAACCAGATTTCCCTCGACTCGTGATAGTCAGAGAATGTGCCTTCAATCGAGAAGCCCAATTGAATACGAGGATAGCTCAACCAGTCCGTCAACCTACGCCCATTCCACAGATCGATATGGTCGCCACTGCGGTTACCGAAAGTTTCATCCCCTCGGCGCCAGAAGTCTTTGAAGAAAATGATGCCTTGTTGTCCTGACAGGGCTTCTGAGAAGTTATCGGGCTTTATTTTCCTCACCGGCTGCACACCGGGGATGCGTATCAGACTTAAGGCTTTAGCCATTTCCTCTGCAGCCAGAATGTGGCTTTCACTTTTTGGATGGTGCCAACAATAACGCACACCTTTTAATCTACCGAGATCGGCACCGGCTCTGCGCATGGCGACCCCTAGGTTGATAGCGCATTGATCACTGAAATTTTTGGCTCCATTGGTCCTGCACGGCGCAGCGTCTCCAAAAATTTCCGGATGGTTTTTCCATAACCTATCAAATGTGAGCATTGCGCTTTTCCTTAGCGTTTTTTTGTCCTCGCGTACCGTAACAAACGGCTTACATTCGATGGAGATCACCTTCGCGAGCGGATGAAAATCAGAAGGATCCTACTGACGTGTAGATGTTGATTGCAGGAATGCACAGACACATCACCCTTGCGCCCGCCCCTAAAACTGCTCAACCACGTCAATCGGCCAATTCGCAAGCCTCCAGGCAAATCATCCTGAGCGCCGTACTCGGTTTTTCCGACTGATACGGCCAGGACTGGGATGCGTTCTGGGATGCCATCACCGCTCTGTGAGCAATCCAGGCTTTGCCGAGAAAACCTTGGCCGATGCCTGTTGCCTCAACGCTTAAATCCCAGCAGATAGGGCTGTTGTGGCGAACGGGCTTGTCGGGGGCGCTGGTGGAGCAAGCACTCATCAGCCTGGATGCGGAATAATCAGCCCGTGAAACACCGATGAACTCAGGCTTTGTTGATCTGTTGACCATTCCCACACAGCCCCTCGAACAAAGCCGATTACTGTTGCTGAAAGGTCTCAAGATAAGCCAGCAAGTTTTCAATCTTTTCCTGATCGCTGATGCCCCAGAAAATCATCCGCGTGCCGCTCACCACTTTCTTCGGATTCTCGATATAGGCCGCGAGTTTTTCCCGCGTCCACACCACGCCCGAATTTTTCATCGCCTCGGAGTACTGGTAGTCCATCGTGCTCCCGGCCGGACGATCGATAATGCCGTTCAACTGTGGCCCGAAACCGCCACGAGCATTCAGCCCAACGCTGTGGCATCCACCACAGGTTTTGCTGAACAGTTTTGCGCCGGCTTCAATGTCACCGGCGGCCATTGCCTGAGTGCTGTGGAGACCGCCAAGGGTCAGGGCAAGGGTCAGTAACGCGGCACGCTTCATGGAATAACTCTCGGCAACGATGGTGGGGGCAGGCGGTAATTATGCCTGTTCACAAGGCCGCTCACCCAACCGCTCCACCAGACGAACCAGATAGCCATCCGGGTCCTGCAGCAAAAACTGTCGCTGCCCTACCTCCACCTCATTTGCTCGATACCAGACGTCTTCGACGTCGCGAAACAGCGGCCAACCGGCCACTTTCAATCGTTGCAGGATCGGCGCTACGGCAGGCACCTCGACTTGTAGGTTGATGCCTCGCCCCAGTGGCTTTTCGAGGGGGCCGGTGAGCCATTGGCCAGCCTGAGAATCGTATTGCTCCAGCATGATGTGCGCGCCTTGCAAGTCGAGGTAGGCAAATCCCTCTTCGATACGTTGATAGGCAATGTCAAAACCCAACTGGGTAACCCAGAAACTCAGGCTGGTGCCAAGGGCTGTCACCGTGAGTTCAGGAACAAGGGGATTGCGCTTAAACATAGAAATCCTTGAATGGAAAGAGCACTGCTCGGTGATTAGGCCGGCACTCGCCACACCATGGCACAGCGGCTCCCCGGCGCAAAACCATAGAGGTATTCATCACGCAGAAGCGCGGCCAGGCGCGGGTCCGACTTCGCCAGCGCATCCTGCTCAAACCCCAGGCGCTGGTAGAACGGGGCGTTCCAGGGCACATCACTAAAGGTGGTCAAGGTCAGCGCCCGCAGCCGTTGGGATGTCGCTTCGTTCATCACCGTTTCGAGCAACCGCCGCCCCACGCCCTGCCCTTGCATCGACTGTTTGACCGACAGCTCGTGGATATGGAGATCATCGCCATACCGTTGCGCGCTGAGAAAACCCACCCGTTGATTGCTCGCGCCCATCGCGACCCAGCAGGTGGAAAGCGCGATCAGTCGCCGATGCTGTTCTACCGCCATGACCTCTGCTTCGGCGAGCCAATGCAACCCTTCGATTCGACGGAAGGCCTGGGCGGCGGAGCGTTCTATTGCGGGCAGCAGCGCCGCATCGCGAGGGACGGCAAGCCGGATAACAATGGACATGAGACGACCTGGAAAAATGCTGGGTATCGCAGCTCACCCTAAGCGCGATTCGTCGGTATCGTACCTGTGAGGTAACTATCCCATAGCCTGGCGAATGACCACCCATCGAATACGAAATATCCGATCGAACCTATCTCGCGGTCGCCCACTCCACCTTATTGAACCCGGATGGAGGGGTAGGACTCATGGCTCAGCCATCAATATTGGTGCTGGAAGACGACGCGATCATTCGCGCGCTGATGGTCGAAGTGCTGGAAGAGTTCGGCGCGGTGGTCACTTCCTTCCCGTCGGCGGATGAAGGGATGATTTTTCTGGAGCGAGCCAGCGATCCGGTGGATTTGATTGTCAGCGATATCCAGATGCCCGGCCTGCTCAACGGCTATGACTTGAGCCGGGTAGTGGCTCACCGCTGGCCTGCATTACCGGTGGTGCTGACGTCCGGCAATACAGGGATGGCCGCGCAGTTGGGCAGCCATGTGAAGTTTCTGCCCAAACCGTGGAGCACTGAACGCCTGCTTGATTATGTGCAAGCGGCATTGGAGGAAGGACAGTCCGTGCATTAATGGCGTTGCGACATCACCGCGCTCGAACTTCGCACCAGGTGCTGGGGTCTGTTTTTAACAGTCCAGGAACTTTTTGATCATACGGTCAGTTTTATCACCACCTACCCCAGACAAGGGTAATGGGTTGTGTAGAATCGTCGCTCACACCCCATTAACGCGTCGGCCACGACCCGTCCTGGCCTTAAGTTCGAGCTTACCGAATGCACTCACAGGCCCCTGACGTTGGTGTGCCCCCCTTGCTGGATGCCTTGCGCTCAGGCACCGCCCTGCTACACGTTGCCCTGGAAAAGCGCCTGCCGTTCTTTGCGCCGCGGTTGGATGCCGACTGGTATCAACGCGTGCTCCAGGCTTACTACGGTTTCTACCGTCCAATAGAGGCGAGACTACACGACGGCGGCTTGATTCCGATCGGATTTGACCAGGCCTTACGGGCGAAAACACCGACTTTGCGCAACGATCTCAATGCTCTAGGCTTGAGCGATGAAGCGATATCCGCCCTGTCCCAATGCCCGTCCTTGCCGCACCTCGACACGCCGGCCGCCTGCCTGGGCGCGCTGTACGTGCTGGAAGGCGCCACCCTTGGCGGCCAAATACTGCGGCGGGAAATGGCCCAACGATTGGCACTGAATGCCGACAATGGCGGCGCCTTCCTGAATGTCTATGGCACCGAAACGGGCCGGCGCTGGAAGCGCTTTCTCGACTATCTGGCTGATGTCCCGCTGGCCCCCCCAAGGCCGCCAGCAGGCCGTGGATGCGGCGCGCTGGACATTCAGCTGTTTTGAGCAATGGCTCGACAGCCAGGAGGTATTGCTATGAAACCTGAAGATTTTGAAGAGCTGCTAGCCAACTGTGCCGACGAGCCCATTCGCTTTCCCGGTGCGATCCAGCCCCATGGGGTATTGCTGACGCTGTCGGAGCCCGGCCTGCAGATCGTACAAGTCAGCGCCAACGTGGCTGACCTGTTCAATCAGCAGCCCGAAGCGCTGCTGGGCCAGCCATTGCACGCGCTGATCGGCACCGAACCCGCCGAAGCCGTTCTCCAGATGCTCCTGCACAACACTTTCATCGACGCGCCAGCCCTGCATATCACCCTGCACGGCAGCGAGTTCGAAGGCTTGCTGCACCGCCACCAAGGTGTGCTGGTGCTGGAGTTCGAGCCACTCATCAAGCATTTTCAACCCACTGCCCTCAACGGCCGAACCAGCAACCTGAGCAAGATGCTGCAACGCTTGCAGTCAGCGAAAACCCTGCAGGCCTTATACGAAATCAGCGTCACTGAAATTCAAGCCATGACCGGTTACGACCGGGTGCTGATTTATCGCTTCGAGGAAGAAGGCCACGGCCAGGTCATCGCCGAAGCGTCCGCCCCCGCCATGGAACTGTTCAATGGCCTGTTCTTCCCAGCGTCCGACATTCCAGAACAAGCCCGCGAGCTGTACCGCAGCAACTGGCTGCGAATCATCCCCAACGCAGACTACGAGCCCGTACCGCTGGTGCCCAAGCTGCGCCCGGATACCGGCCAGCCGCTGGACCTGACTTTCGCCACGTTGCGCAGTGTGTCGCCGATCCACTGCCAATACATGAAGAACATGGGCGTGTTGTCGTCCATGAGCATCTCGCTGATGAAGGGTGACAAACTGTGGGGGCTGATCAGTTGCGGCAATCGTCAGCCGCTGTACATCCCCCACCAGCTGCGTACTGTCTGCCAGAGCATCGGCCAGGTGTTGTCCTTGCAGATCAGCGCTATGGAGGCCTTGGACATCAGCCGTCAGCGCGAGGAAAAAGTCGAGGCGCTGACCCTGCTCAACCAGGCAATGATCGCCTCGGCGCAAAACGTGTTCGAGGGCCTGACCGAGTGCCCGCAGGTGCTGATGGACCTGGTGCAGGCCAGCGGCGTGGCGATCATCGACGACAAGCAATTGCACTGCTACGGCAACTGCCCGGAACCTGTGCAGATCCGCGCGCTGCACAAATGGTTGCAGGAAACCGGGCAGTCGGTATTCGCCAGCCATAACCTGTCATCGGTCTACCCGCCCGCGGCGCACTATCAACACGTGGCCAGCGGCGTATTGGCCATGAGCCTGCCCAAGCCGGTGGACAATGGCGTGCTGTGGTTTCGCCCGGAAGTGAGTGAAAGCATCAACTGGAGCGGCGATCCCCGGAAATCTCTGGACCTGGAAAACCTGGACGCGGGCATGCGCCTTCGCCCACGCACATCGTTTGAAATCTGGAAAGTGAAAATGGCCGGTATCTCCAGCCGGTGGAGCCACGGCGAGCGCTTTGCCGCCCATGATCTGCGGCGTTCGGCCTTGGAGAATGACTTGGCGCGTCAGGTCCAGCGCGAACAGCAAGCGGTGCGTGCCCGCGACGAGTTGGTGGCGGTGGTATCCCACGACCTGCGTAACCCGATGACCGTGATTTCCATGCTCTGCGGCATGATGCAAAAAGCCTTCAGCTCCGATGGGTCCCACTCTTCACGACGCATTTCATCGGCCATCGACACCATGCAGCAAGCCGCTGCGCGCATGAACGTGCTACTGGAAGACTTGCTCGACACCTCGAAGATTGAAGCCGGTCGCTACACCGTCAAACCGGTGCCGCTGGACGTCAGCCAGATCTTCGAAGAAGCCTGTTCCTTGCTGGCGCCGCTGGCACTCGAAAAGAGTATCGACCTGTCGTTCCACGCCGAGCCTGGCCTGCAGATCAACGCCGATCCGGAGCGTTTGTTTCAGGTGCTGTCGAACCTGATCGGCAACGCCATCAAGTTCACCCCGCGCCAAGGAAATGTGGGAGTCTCGGCCATGGGCAATGATCAGGAGATTGTCTTTTCGGTGCGTGACTCCGGGGAAGGTATCGCCCCTGATCAGTTGCCCCATGTGTTTGATCGCTACTGGACCCAGACCGAAAACAATCCCTCCGGCACCGGTCTCGGCCTGTACATCACCCAGGGCATCGTCAAGGCCCACGGTGGGCGAATTGAGGCCGAGAGTGAGCTGGGCCGCGGCAGTGAATTCCGCTTTACCGTGCCCAGGGTGACGCTGGCCCCAGGCACCTGAGGCAACGCTTACACCGGCAATATCACCAGCGCCTCCAGCCCGCCGCCGGGGCGCTCCAGCAACGTCAGGGTGCCGCCATGCTCGAGGACAATCGCCCGCGCGCTGGAAAGCCCCAAGCCGACGCCGCCGGTACTTTTGTTGCGTGAACCTTCCAGGCGGAAAAATGGCAGGAATACCTGTTCGTGGAGCCGCGCAGGAATGCCCGGCCCACGGTCCAACACACGAATCACCACCTGCCCGGCGCGCTGCTGCAGTTCAATCTCGGGAGCCTGGGCATAATGCACCGCGTTTTCCATCAGGTTGGTCATGACGCGCTTGAGCCCCAGGGGCCGGCCGAAATACACCAGCCGCGGCGGGCCGCTGAACGTGATGTCGACGGACTGGTCGCGGTAGTCGTCCACCAGGGTTTGCAGGAGTTCGGCCAGGTCCAGTTGGGTAGCCTGCTCCAGACGTGCATCGTCGCGAAAGAACGCCAGGGCGCTGTTGATCATGCCCTGCATCTCGTCGACGTCACGGAACAGTTTCTGCTGCTGATCACTGTCTTCAATGAATTCGCCGCGCAGCCGCAGGCGCGTCAAGGGCGCACGCAAATCATGGGAAATGGCCGCAAGCATCTGGGTCCGGTCCTGAATGAAGTGCTGCAACTGAGCCTGCATGCCATTGAATGCGAGGATCGCCTGGCGGATTTCGTGCGGACCGACCGGCTCGATGGGCGGCGCCCGAAAGTCGGCACCGAAACGCCGGACGCCTTGGGCGAAATGTTGCAGCGGCCGGGCCAGGCGGCGCGTCGCAACCAGTGTGACCAGCGCCGTGGAAATCAGCACCATCACCAGCACGATAGCACTGCGCGGCCCCTCGGCCAGGCCCCAACTGCGCGAGGTGGTGCTGAACACCAGCCACGAATGGTCGGTCAGTTCCACCAGCAACGCGTAATGCCCGCCGGGACCGGACCAGTCTGTGGGTTCAAAGCCCTCGACCCGGCGCTGCGGCCATTTCAGTAGATCCACGAAGACTTCCTGTCCCGAGTAGAAATCGTCGTCCTCGACCACCGGCAAGCCGAAGCGGTCGGGATTGACCGACCACTCCACGCTGAAGCCGCTATCGCCAGCGGTCTGGGCCAGGCTCGGGCGCTGGGCCGGCTCCGCCGCTTCAATCATCCGCACCACCACCGCCACCCTGTCCAGAAGACCAATCTCGCTCAAGGGCGGCCGCGCCCAAACGCCCGCGAGCTGGCCAAACAGGGCGTTGAATGCCAGGGCGGTGAGCATCGCGATCACGATGGTCAGGGCGATCCAGCGGGCCACAGTGTCATGGGGACGCGTCATGAGCGGGTCACGCTGGCGGTGAACTGATAGCCACCATTGCGCACGGTGCGAATCATCGCCGGGCGCTTGGTGTCGAACTCCAGCTTGCGTCGCAAGCGACTGACCTGCACGTCGATACTGCGGTCGAACGCGTCATGGCTGTGGCCCCGTGCCAGGTTCAGCAACTGCTCGCGGGTCAGTACGTGCTGCGGGTGCTCGACGAACACCAGCAACAGATCGAACTCGCCGGTGGACAAGGGAATCATCACCTGATCCGGCGAGCGCAGTTCGCGGCGGGTCAAGTCCAGCTGCCAGCCGGCGAAGCGGATCAGCGGCCGTGAATGATCACCGAGCGCCGTCGCGCCCTCACCGGCACGTCGTAACACCGCGCGCACCCGAGCCAGCAACTCGCGGGCGTCGAAGGGCTTGCTCAGGTAATCATCGGCGCCCATCTCCAGGCCCACCACCCGATCGCTGAGTTCGCCCATGGCCGTCAGCATGATCACCGGTGTCGCGTAGCGTTGGCGCAGGCGCTGGCACAGCAGCAGGCCGTTTTCCCCCGGCAGCATCAGGTCAAGGATGATCAGGTCGACGGGGTGTTGTTCCAAGGCCGCCCACAGCTGCTCGCCATTGGCAGCGGTCTGCACCGCGTAGCCATGTTGCAGGAAAAATTTCTTCAGCAGTTCAAGGACTTCGAGGTCATCGTCCACAATCAAAAGGTTGCTCACCGGCGGGCATCACTCGGGTTGGTCGAAGCACCATTCAAAACCATTCGGCACGCCCCGTCATATATTTCAATCGTGCAATAAAGCGTCAAAGGCGCAATAAAGCAGACATCTTCGGGCAAACCACGAATGCCAGCATCAACCTCCCTTTTTCGGAGAGTGTGCTTATGCGTGCGCAAACGTATCCCCGACACCTGGCTCGCCAGGCCGTGCTGCTGTTGACCGTGTCCTACCTGACAGGCTGCGCCAGCCCAGCGCCTGCGACGAGCACCACAGGTTGCGCACAGGTCGATTACCCCGTCTACGATCCCGCCGAATCGCTCAACCGTGGGGTGTTCGCGTTTAACCGGGCCGTCGACGACTATGCCTTGGCGCCTGTGGCCCGTGGCTACCAACACTTGCCGGAGTTCTTCCAGCAGGGTGTGCATAACTTTTCCAGCAACTTCAGCGAACCCGAGGTTTTTATCAATGACCTGTTGCAGGGTAATCCGCTGCGTTCCATCAACACGCTGGGACGTTTTGCGCTAAACACCACCGTGGGCCTGGTGGGCGTGCTGGATGTCTCGGGGGCCATCGGTATCCCGCGTCACACCGCCGACTTCGGCCAGACCTTCGGTGTGTGGGGCATTGGCAACGGGCCTATCCTCGAGCTGCCGTTACTGGGTACCAGTAACAGCCGGGATGCCGCCGGCAAGGTCTTGGGCTTCCTGGTGGCGCCATTGGGCGACAGCGACACCGTACAAACCCTGGGCACCGTCAATCGGGTGGGAGGCACCGTGGACACCCGCGCGTCATTGCTGCCATTGACCGACAGCCTTCAGCAGTTGCCCGACTATTACAGCGCCTTGCGTAATGTGGTCGCCGAGCACCGTGCCGCCTATGTGCGGGAAGGCCAGGAAGGCGCCACCACACCCCCCACAAACCGCTGCGCAGAGGGCCAGGGCGATGATTTCTGAAGCCGACTCGATGCTGTTGCACCATCAGGTACGCAAGCGTGGCAACCGCGCTCTGTTGTGTCATGAAACGCGCTTGCAGTTGTCGCCGGACCACCGTCAACTGGTACTCAGCCGCTATGTGGAACACTACAGCCCGCAAGGCGTACGCTGGACCGAACGCCAGCACCGCGTGGCGGTGAGCGACCTGCTGCGCTGGCTGATAGCCCAGGGGGAACCTTCGACCACCCGCCTCGACACGAAGGCATAATTTTGGCGCAAGACGTTTATCGCACAGGATAGCCCGGGGCGCGGCACTCTTCTCTAAACAAGCAGACAGCGGTATTCCCCTGTCTGCCTGCACACAGGCCTTAACAAAACGCTGACATCCATTGCGCTACGCTATCCAGTCCGCTATTGCCCAGAGCCGTATTCTCCATGCCTCACCCCGACCTGTTGCCCGCCGTACTTGCCGGCCCTTTGCTGCGCCGTCTCGAACCGGGACGCCTGGTGTTATGGCTGGTGGGCAGTCGCCCCCTGGCATTGACTCTGAAACTGAGCTGGATCCAGGACCAGAATCCCCAGACGCTTGAAGTCGTTCTGGACGCCACACGCTGCCAAGTCGTTCCCGTCGGGCGTGCGGCGTTTATCCACCTGATCGACGTGCCACTGCAAAGTCCTCTGCCCCACGATGTGTCGATCAGCTATGACCTGCTGATCGCGCAAGCCAACGGCAAACCGTCGGGCATCGCCGAATGGGCGCCCCATCTGCTGTACGGCAATGCCCAAACCGCGGATTTTGTCCTGCACAGTCGTATCCGTCAGTTGATGCACGGTTCTTGCCGCAAACCCCACCATTACGCCGACGAAGGCCTGCTGTGTGTCGACCGCGTGCTGGCCGAGGCGCGCACGCCCGAACACAGCCCGGCGCTGCTGATGATGAGCGGCGACCAGGTCTATGCCGACGACGTGGCGGGTCCGATGCTGCGGGCAATTCATGGGTTGATCGCCCGCCTGGGTCTGTTCGATGAGTACCTGGACGGCGCCGTGGTGGATGACAGCACCCGGCTCTACGATCACCCGGCCAGCTACTACCATCGCGCCGACCTGCTGCCGGCCCTGGAAAGCAACGAGACCTTGCGCGAGCGTTTTTTTGGTGGGGTAAAGAAGCCGATTTTCACCAGTAGCACGGCTGACAATCATCTGGTGACCTTTGCCGAAGTCATGGCGATGTACTTGCTGGTCTGGTCGCCAACCCCCTGGACACTGATCTGCCCGACACCGCCACGCCTTGACGATGAAGAACGGGCGCGCTATGCCCGAGAACAGCTGCAAGTGGACAGGTTCCGCGACGGCCTGAATGGAGTGGCCCGGGTGTTCGCCCACGTGTCATGCCTGATGATTTTCGATGACCACGACGTCACCGATGACTGGAATCTCAGCGCCCAATGGGAAGCGACCGCCTACGGCAACCCGTTCTCCAAGCGCATCATCGGCAATGCCTTGCTGGCCTACATGCTTTGCCAGGGCTGGGGTAACAACCCGGATGCCTTCGCAGCGCTGCTGAATAAAACCCTGGCCCTGACCACCGCGGCCCAGACGCGGGACAACCACCTGGACGCATCCGCCCAGGACGAACTGCTGAGTGAGTTGTTGAAATTCCAGCAATGGCATTACGTGCTGCCAACCTCGCCGGCCCTGGTGGTACTCGACACCCGTACCCGGCGCTGGCGCAGCGAGTTCACGCTCAAGCAACCGTCCGGCCTGCTGGACTGGGAAGCCTTGAGCGAGTTGCAGCACGAACTGCTGGATCATCCGTCGGCCATCATCGTTTCGCCGACGCCGATCTTCGGCGTCAAGCTGATCGAAGCCATACAGAAAGTCTTCAGCTGGTGCGGTTATCCGTTATTGGTCGATGCCGAAAACTGGATGGCCCATCGTGGGGCGGCGCAAGTGATCCTGAATATATTTCGTCACTCACGCACACCGGGCAACTACGTGATCCTGTCGGGTGATGTGCATTATTCATTTGTCTACGAAGTGCTGATCCGCCATCGCGACGCCGGGCCGAAAATCTGGCAGATCACCAGCAGCGGTATCAAGAACGAGTTCCCCCGCAGCTTGCTGGAATGGTTCGACCGGCTTAATCGCTGGCTCTATTCACCTCGCTCACCGCTGAACTGGCTGACACGCCGGCGACGCATGCAAGTGATGCCACATACCCCAGAACATGCCGAGGCCGGCGAGCGGTTATGGAACAGTGCGGGCGTCGGACAGGTGTTCTTCAACGAACAGGGTCAACCCGAAGCGATTTATCAACACAATGCCGACGGTTCGCCCAGCACCCGCATGGTAGAGCCACAGTAGGCGCGGTTAGCGCCTCGCTCGCAAATAGTGGCACTTTGCCTCGCTCCGACAGGCTCTTTCTCTGTTACCAAACCTCGTTGTAAAGTACCGCAGCCACGGAGTATCGGCGTTTACACCTGACTGGCTATTTCCGGCCAATACCTTCGCAGGAAGCGCGCAGATGGACGATACATCCGGTATGAGCCCGTTGAAGAACGAATGCTCCGACCTCCATACAGACATGCTCCATGCCATCATGGAACTGGTCAGTGACGGTATCTGGGACTGGAACGCCAATACCGGATTCGTCTATCGCAATCCCGGCTGGTACGAAATGCTGGGTTATGCCCACCACTCCCTGGAAAATAACGTCTTCACCTGGGAAAACGTGATTCATCCCGACGATTATCCCCGCGTGATGAAAGCCTTTGACGACTACATCAACCGCCACACCCCGCACTATCAAGCCGAGTATCGTTGCCGCAAGAAGGATGGTACCTGGCTGTGGATCGAAGATCGCGGCTACGTGATCGCGCGCAACGCCGACGGTTCAATGTCACGGATGGTCGGCGCGCAACGCAGTATCCAGGCGCGTAAACGCTCGCTGGAACAGCTCGAGCGACGCAACCAATCCCTGGAGGCGCTGGTAGCCGAGCGCACCCGTGAATTGTCCCGGGTCAATCAGCAACTGCAGCTGCAACTGGACGAAAATCGCTCCCTGGCTGAACGCGATACCCTGACACGCATCGCCAATCGCTATCGCCTGGAAAAAGTCCTGCTGGAAGAATGTGACCGCGCCCAACGGTTTCGCTTGCCCTTGTCACTGATTGCCATGGACATCGACGACTTCAAGCCGATCAACGACCGACACGGTCACGCCGTGGGTGACGCCACGCTGTTGCAGGTGGTGGAACACCTGGAACGCTGCGTAGGCCAGGACGATCTGCTGGCGCGTTGGGGGGGCGATGAATTCATGCTGATCCTGCCCAAAAGCACCGTTGAAACCGCCAGATTGCTGGCCGAACGAGTCCGCCAGGAAATCCTCGATTTACCGAGCATCGGCGAGTTCAAGGTGACCTTGAGCCTTGGGGTGGTGCAGCGCCATGATAACGAGGCGCCCGCCACCCTGATGGCCAGGGCGGACCAGGCGCTGTATCAGTCCAAGGCGGCGGGCAAGAACACGGTGTCGTCATGAACGTCTAGCGAACCGGCGGCGCGTACTGAATGCCGCCGTTGTTCCACAAGGCATTCAGCCCGCGCGGGATCTTCAACACGCTGTCCTGGCCGATATTGCGCTCGAACACTTCGCCGTAGTTGCCCACTTGCTTGACGATCTGCACCACCCAATCCTTGCGCAACTTGAGGTCCTTGCCATACTCGCCGTCGGCGCCCAGCAACCGTGCTATATCCGGGTTCTTAGTGGTCTTGGCTTGCTCTTCGACATTCTGCGAGGTGATACCCATTTCCTCGGCATTGAGCATGGCGAACAGCGTCCACTTGACGATGCTGAACCAATCATCGTCGCCCTTGCGCACCAATGGACCCAGAGGCTCCTTGGAAATCACCTCGGGCAGCACGATGAACTCGTCCGGGTGCGCCATCTTGATCCGCTGGGCATACAGGCCCGACTGGTCGGTGGTCAACACATCGCAACGACCGGCTTCCAGGCCCTTGGCACTTTCATCGGCAGTGTCGAAGGTGATGGGGGTGTACTGCATGCCGTTGGCGCGAAAGTAATCCGAGACGTTCAGCTCAGTGGTAGTGCCGGCCTGGATACACAGGGTCGCGCCGTCCAGCTCCTTGGCATGTTTCACCCCCAGTTTAGTGTTCACCAGAAAGCCGATACCGTCGTAATAGGTCACCCCGGTGAAAACCAGGCCCATGCCGGTATCACGGGAGCTGGTCCAGGTGGTGTTGCGCGAGATCAGGTCGATTTCCCCAGACTGCAACGCGGTAAAGCGCTCCTTGGCAGTCAGTTGGCTGAATTTCACTTTCGAGGCGTCGCCGAACAGCGCGGCGGCCACCGCGTGGCACACATCCACATCAATGCCGGTCATCTTGCCCTGGGCGTCCGGCACACCGAAGCCGGGCAGACCGTCGCTGACGCCGCACTGGATAAAGCCCTTCTTCTGAATCGCGTCCAGCGTCGCCCCAGCCTGAGCGCTACCGGCCAGCCCCAATGCAGTGGCGGCGGCGAGTGCGGCCAAGGTATTTTTCAGGTTTTTCATGCAAGGCGCTCCCTGTCGATTTTTATTGTTCGGCGCCGAAAAGCCGGGCCGGTTTATAGTATTGCCGCTCAGTATCAACGGCTTTAGGCCTGGCTCACAAACGACGTTTAGGCAAAGGCTCCTTCCGATTTGGAATGAACTCCCATGATTTCAAAACGCTTGACCCCTTCGATGACAGCCCTGCAATGCTTCGAAGCCGCCGCCCGCCACCTGAGCTTCACACGGGCCGCCGAAGAACTGCACCTGACCCAAAGTGCCGTCAGCAAACAAGTGGCCCAGCTCGAGGAGATGCTATGCCACAACCTGTTCGAACGGGTGCGCCAGCGTTTATACCTGTCGCCAGCGGGTGCCTTGTACCTGGCCGAGGTGCACAAGATCCTGACTCAGGTCGACATCTCCAGCCGCTACATCCTCACCTACGGCGGCGAAACCGAAGTACTGCGCATCGCCACCCAACCGACTTTCGGCGACCGCTGGCTGGTCCCCAAGCTCAAGGATTTCGCGGCCAGGCAGCCGAACATTCATCTGGATATCCGCAACGAACTGGAGCCGTTCGACGTGTTGCAGGCCAAGGCCGATATCGCATTTTTCTTCGGCCAGGGCTCGTGGCCGGGAGCGACCTGCATCGAGCTGTTTCGCGAAGTCGTGGTGCCGGTCTGCGCGCCAGGTTTCGTTGCACCGGGCAGCGACGCATCTTCGCGCCATACCCTGCTGCAATGCACCTCGCGACCCGAAGCCTGGCATGAGTGGTTTCTGGAACAGGGCCTGCATTCGCAAAACAGCTACCACGGTCCGCGTTTCGATACGTTCTACATGTGCATTCGCGCAGCGCAATCGGGCTATGGCGTGGCATTGGTGCCGCAGTATCTGGTCGCCGAGGAGTTGGCCCAGGGCAGCCTGATGATTCCTTGGGATTACGCCATGCCCAGCGCCGGCGCACACTTTATCGCGCATGCCGAACACGCCGGCGAGATTCCCAAGGTCAAGGCGTTTTTGAGCTGGATGGTGGAATACGTCGCAGCACATCCCGACTTTTAATAATGACCCGGCGACTTTATTTCGTTTGCGGGCACGTGCGGCTCACGGCTTAGATAGGGACACGTTTGCCCTTTTCGAGTCCCGGATCCCATGAGTCGCGAATCCATCAGCCAGTCGATTTCCATCGTCCACCCCATCAGCCTCAGCCACGGTAAAAATGCCGAAGTCTGGGACACCAGCGGCAAACGCTATATCGACTTTGTCGGCGGTATCGGCGTACTCAACCTGGGCCATTGCCACCCGAGCGTGGTGGAGGCCATTCGCGAACAAGCCACCCGGCTCACGCACTACGCCTTCAACGCCGCGCCCCATGCGCCCTATATCGAACTGATGAAGCGCCTCACGGCCTTCATTCCGGTGAGTTATCCAGTCAGTGGCATGCTCACCAACAGCGGTGCCGAAGCGGCCGAGAACGCCCTGAAAATCGCGCGTGGCGCAACCGGGCGCACAGCGGTCATCGCCTTTGATGGCGGGTTTCATGGCCGTACCCTGGCCACTCTCAATCTCAACGGCAAGGTCGCGCCCTACAAACAAAAAGTCGGCGTCCTGCCCGGCACCGTGTACCACTTGCCCTACCCCAGTGCGGACAACGGCGTGACCTGCGACGATGCGATCAACGCCATGGAGCGATTGTTCAGCGTCGAAATCGACGTTAATGACGTCGCGTGTTTCATCGTTGAGCCGGTCCAGGGTGAAGCGGGTTTCCTGGCCCTCGACAGCCAGTTTGCCAAGGCCCTGCGGCGCCTGTGCGATGAGCACGGCATCCTGTTGATCGCCGATGAGATCCAGTCCGGCTTTGGCCGCACCGGTCAGCGTTTTGCCTTTTCGCGCCTGGGCATCGAACCGGACCTGATCCTGCTCGGAAAAAGCATCGCCGGCGGCGTACCGCTGGGTGCCGTGGTCGGGCGCAGAGCGCTGATGGACACCTTGCCCAAAGGCGGATTGGGCGGCACCTATTCCGGCAATCCGATTGCTTGCGCGGCCGCATTGGCCACCCTTGATGTGATGACCGATGCACACTTGCAGGCCTGGGGCGAACAGCAGGAAGCCGCTATCGTGCGGCGCCACGCCGTATGGAAAAGCAAAAAAATCTCCGCCTATCTGGGCCGCCTGACCGGCGTCGGCGCCATGCGCGGCATCGAGTTGCTGCTTGCCGACGGCACCCCGGGATCCGCCCAATTGAGCCAACTGCTGAGCCTGGCCCGGGATGCCGGTCTGCTGCTGATGCCCAGCGGCAAAAGCCGACATATTGTCCGCTTGTTGGCGCCCCTGACCATTGAGCCTGAAGTACTGGAGGAAGGCCTGGATATCCTCGAGGCATGCCTGCGCACGCTGGATTGAATCAGCGGGACCTGACGCCGTGGGCAGAGTGCCGCCTTGACCTGGTCAGCCTCGCCCCTGAAAATGCCCGACGCTTTTCCCGTCTCCCCGTTTACTGAAGTAGTGAAATTTCAATGTCCGATTCCCGCACCGAAGAATCCGTAGTCACCTTGCAGTCCAAAGCTGAATACGAAAACGCCATCAATCTTTCACAGCATGTGCCCGCGGCCAAGAGCATCAGTGAAATGGTGCTGGACGCGTTCCACACCTCCAGGGAAAGCGACCAGATCCGCGAATTGCGCGTCGCTATCCGCCAGGCTCACGACGCCTTCGACGATGACAAGGCCTACGATCTAATGGGCCAGCTCAAGCAACTCAAGGACGCCGAGGCCGCCGACACCGCCGCGCTGGAAGACCTGAGCAGCAAATTCTCGATCAGCCGTATTCTCTCCTGCTTCAAGGACGATCCCCAGTTTCAGGAACTGGTCTACGGCCTGGCCCTCAAGGTCCTGAACCAGACTCACCAGGCCATCAGCAACCCGAGCAGCGGTAAAAGCAAAACCGCGCGGGCGAAGAAGGAAATGGAAGTGTTTGCCATCAGCAAGGACGGCATCAGCGTCACTCTGCCGCTGCGCTCGCCACGCGCCAAACCGAATGTCGACCGTGAGGCGTTTGAGTTCCTCGGTTTTACCTTTGTCGGTGAAGGCGATGAAGCTGAGCTTGAAAGCGAGATCTTTGTGGATAACGCCGGTGCCGAACAACCACTGACCCGCAAGAACATCGTGACCGCGCTGCAACAGCAGACCGCGTTTGATGGCTACAGCATCGCCGCGCAATAACCCAACCCCACCCCTCGTAGGAGCGAGCTTGCTCGCGAAGATCGTCAACGATAACGCGGGAAACCTGATACCTCGCAACGGTCTCTGGTTTTTCGCGAGCAGCTCGCTCCTACAGGGTGTGCTGCAAGCGCAGGCGGCAGGGTCGCAGCAGCCATGAAAAAGCCCCGCGCTTCTCTCGAAGGGCGGGGCTTTTCAATACACCTGCACTCAGTTGGCGTAGGTCAGCAGCAACTCTTTCGGCACCTGGAAATCCAGGGACATCATCACGCTCAACGCGGTGATGGTGAAGATCGAGAAGACAAACAGCTTGCGCGCCCAGACGGTGTCATCCACCGCCTTGTAGCCGGTCCAGGCCATGTACAGCCAGTACATGCCCATGGCGGCGGCGACGGCGAGGTAGCTCATGCCGGCGTAACCACTGAAGGTCAACATCAAGGTCGCCACGAGGAAGGCCAGGATGTAGAGCAGGATATGTTTCTTGGCCACCTGGATGCCACGCTTGACCGGCAATACCGGAATCGACGCAGCCAGGTAGTCATTGAAGCGAAAGATCGCGATGGCGTAAGAGTGCGGCATCTGCCACAGGCTGAACATCACCAGCAGCACCAGCGCAGCCATGTCGAAGCTATTGGTCACAGCCACATAACCAATCACCGGTGGCATCGCGCCCGACAGACTGCCCACCAGCGTGCCGTGAACCGACTTGCGCTTGAGGTAGAGACTGTACAGGCCGACGTAGATGACAAACCCGATGACCGCAAACAGCGCCGCCAGTGGGTTGGCCACCTTGTACAACAACACGACGCCGGCAACACCCAGGAGGGTCGCGAAAACCAGCGCCAGTTTCAGGGAAACAAGCCCCTGAACCAGCGCACGGTTTTTCGTGCGTTCCATCTTGATGTCGATATCGCGATCGATGCAGTTGTTGAACACGCAACCGGAAGCCACCACAAGGGAAGTGCCGATCATTGCCGCCAGGAAGATGGCCAGATCGACATGCCCCTTGGAGGCCAGGAAGAAGCCGCCTGCCACAGAAAGCACGTTACCGAAAATGATCCCCGGTTTGGTGATTTGGATAAAGTGCTTAAGCGACATCGGGTCTTACCTCACTTCGCCATCATGTAGGTGTGGATGCTGAACATGATCCACAACGACAGGCCAACCAGCAGCAGGATCACAATCGCCGTGAACACAAAAGCGATCACGTTGTTACGCTGGGCCTGGGAGCGATCCAGATGCAGGAAGTAATACAGGCGAACGATCACCTGGATCACTGCAAACAACATCACGATGGCCAGGGTCATGGCCTTCGGCAGGGTTGGGTACATCACCAGGCCGAACGGAATAACTGTCAGGATCACCGACAGGATGAAGCCGATGGCGTAAGACTTTACGCTACCGTGGCTTACATCATGGCTGTCATGGGAGTGTGCATTAGCCATTACAGAGTCCCCATCAAGTAGACAACGGTGAAGACGCAGATCCAGACCACGTCCAGGAAGTGCCAGAACAGGCTCAGGCAGCTCAGGCGGGTCTTGTTGGTCGACGTCAGGCCATGTTTGTTGACCTGGTACATCATGATCGCCATCCAGATCAGACCGGCGGTTACGTGCAGACCGTGGGTACCGACCAGGGTGAAGAACGCCGACAGGAAGCCGCTGCGGCTAGGACCGTAGCCTTCGGAGATCAGCAGGTGGAACTCGTTGATCTCCATGGCGATAAAGCCAAGGCCGAGCAGGAAGGTCATGCCCAGCCACTTCAGCACGCCCGCCTTGTTGCCACGGAAGAACGCCAGCATGGCGAAGCCGTAGGTGATCGAACTGAACAGCAGCAAGGCGGTTTCGCCCAGTACGTAATTCAGTTCGAAGATGTCGTGGCCCGACGGGCCACCTGCTACGTTGTTTACCAGTACCGCGTATACCGCGAAGATCGATGCAAACAGGATGCAGTCGGTCATCAGGTAGAGCCAGAAACCGTATACGGTCATCTCGCCCGCGTCGTGGTGGTCATCGTGCCCATGGTCATCGACATGGGCGTGTCCAGCATTGGTCACTAAGTTCGACATGGTTTAAGCCTGTTCCAACGAGGTTTCAACACGGTTGGCCGGAATCTTCTTCTCGGCTACCAGGCGAGCGTGCTGCTCGGCTTCGATGCGTTCGATCACGTCGACCGGCACCATGTAGCCTTGATCATCACGAGCCGCGTGGATCACGAAATAGATCACGGTGCCCGCCAGGCTTGCGATCGCCAGCCACCAGATGTGCCAGATCATCGCAAAACCGAATACCGTCAACAGCGCGCCCATCACCACGCCAGTGGCGGTGTTGTTCGGCATGTGGATCGGCGAGTAGCGAGTCGGTTGCTGGTACGCAGTACCGTTTTCCTTGGCTTCGGTGAACGGATCGATCGTCTCGGCTTTTGGCAGCACGGCGAAGTTGTAGAACGGTGGTGGCGACGAGGTCGACCATTCCAGGGTGTGAGCATTCCATGGATCGCCCGACACACATTCGTTCTGCTTGCGGTCACGGATACTGACGTACAGCTGGATCAACTGGCAGGCAATACCCACGGCGATCATCACCGCACCGAACATGGCAATGTACAGGTACGGTACCCACTCAGGGTTGGTGCTGGCGTTCAGACGACGGGTCATGCCCATGAAGCCCAGTGCATAGAGCGGCATGAACGCGACGAAGAAGCCGGTGATCCAGAACCAGAATGCAGCCTTGCCCCAGCCTTCGTGCAGCTTGAAGCCGAACGCTTTCGGGAAGTAGAAGCTGAAACCAGCGATGTAACCGAATACCGCACCACCGATGATCACGTTGTGGAAGTGCGCGATCACGAACAGGCTGTTGTGCAGCACGAAGTCAGCACCCGGGATGGCCAGCAGTACGCCGGTCATGCCGCCGATAGCGAAGGTCACCATGAAGCCCAGGGTCCACAGAACCTGGCTGGTGAAGCGCAGACGGCCGTGGTAAATGGTGAACAGCCAGTTGAATAGCTTCACCCCCGTCGGGATCGAAATCAGCATCGTCGCCAGGCCGAAGAAGGCGTTGACGCTGGCCCCCGAACCCATGGTGAAGAAGTGGTGCAGCCAGACCATGAAGCCCAGTACGGAGATCGCACCCGATGCGTAGACCATCGAGTGGTGACCAAACAGGCGTTTGCCGGTAAAGGTCGAGATCACTTCGGAGAAGATACCGAACGCTGGCAGGATCAGGATGTACACCTCAGGGTGACCCCATGCCCAGAACAGGTTCACGTACATCATTGGATTGCCACCAAGTTCATTGGTGAAAATGTGGAAATCCATGTAACGGTCAAGCGTCAGCAGTGCCAGCGTAGCGGTCAGGATCGGGAACGAAGCCACGATCAGCACGTTGGCCCAGGTGCAGGTCCAGGTGAAGATCGGCATGTCCATCAGCTTCATGCCAGGGGTACGCATTTTCAGCACGGTGGCCAGGAAGTTGACCCCCGTCAGCGTCGTCCCCAGTCCTGATAGCTGTAGCGCCCAGATGTAGTAATCCATCCCCACGCCCGGACTGTATTGCAGCCCCGACAACGGCGGATAGGCCACCCAACCGGTCTTGGCGAATTCGCCGACGCCCAGGGACAGGTTGATCAGCACGACGCCGGAAACCAACAGCCAGAAGCTCAGGGAGTTGAGGAACGGGAACGCCACGTCACGCGCACCGATCTGCAGCGGCACTGCCAGGTTCATCAGGCCGGTGAAGAAAGGCATCGCCATGAAGATGATCATGATCACACCGTGGGCGGTGAAGATCTGGTCATAGTGTTCAGGCGGCAGGTAGCCAGGCGAACCCTCGGTGGCCATGGCCAACTGGGTACGCATCATGATCGCGTCGGCAAAACCGCGCAGCAGCATGACCATGGCGACGATGATGTACATCACGCCGATTTTCTTGTGGTCGACCGACGTCAGCCACTCGGTCCACAGATAGGTCCACTTCTTGAAGTAGGTGAGTGCCGCAAACAGTGCCAGACCACCCAGCGCGATCATGGCGATGGTCACCATCACGATCGGCTCGTGGAACGGGACCGCTTCCCAACTTAATTTACCAAACATCGTTTACTCCTCTGCCCCGGCAGCTGAATGCGAATTTGCGTCCGTCCCTTCCACAGCAGCCACTTCTTTCTTCTCGTGCTTGACCGGCTTGCCTGGTTTCATCCCTTCATACTTATCGATGATTTTCTGAAACAGGTCCGGCGTGTACGAGGAGTACAGCTCTACAGGGTTGTTCTGGCTTGGCTTGGCAAGGGCTTCGTATTCAGCTTGTTCAAGCTGTTTTGGTGAGCTCTTGGCTTCTTGTACCCAGGCATTGAAATCTTCCTGGGTGGTGGCGATTGCTTTGAATTTCATGCCGGTAAAGCCCGCGCCACTGTAGTTGGCGGAGATACCGTCGAGCTCGGCGTTCTGGTTGGCAATCAGGTGTAGCTTGGTCTGCATGCCGGCCATTGCGTAGATCTGGCCACCCAGGCCCGGGATGAAGAATGAGTTCATCACCGCGTCAGAGGTCACTTTGAAGTTAATCGGGGTGTTGGCCGGGAACACGATCTTGTTCACGGTGGCGATCCCCTGCTCGGGATAGATAAACAGCCACTTCCAGTCCAGCGCGACCACTTCGATGGTGAGCGGCGGCACGTCGGATTCCAGCGGACGGTAAGGGTCCAGCTCGTGGGTCGACTTATAGGTGATGTAACCCAGGGCGATGATGATGAGTACAGGTACCAGCCACACCGCGATTTCAATCTTGGTGGAGTGCGACCACTTCGGCGCGTAGGTAGCCTTGGTGTTGGAGGCGCGGTATTTCCAGGCGAACGCGAAGGTCATCACGATCACCGGCACTACGACCAACAGCATCAGCAGAGTGGCAGTGATGATCAGGTTACGTTGCTCCACCCCGACCTGCCCCACAGGGTCGAGCAACGTCCAGTTGCAGCCTCCCAGCAAAAGCATGCCGAAAAGCGGCAATATGCCTAGTAATCGGGTGTACCTGTTTTTACTCATCTCACGACCTCTAAAGCAGCTTGCGCAATGCAGTTGGGTTTTGATCGCCAACACTTCACCCTGCCAAGGGTTGGCATTTCTTTTCGATTGAATAAGGGCCTGCCTGGCGCGTCATGCGCGGAACGACACGTCCAGGTTTAGCAGTGAGTTCTTATTCGAATTCGTGGGTCAAAGGCCTTGTTACAGACCAATTCCATTTGGTGCGGATAGTTGAAAGGCTGCCGGCACCGGGGTCGCATGAAGCAAGATTCTCGCCTCTCGACCGCCCTATTTTGCTCAGGCTTGAGCAGCACCGGACACTCAGTGCGGGCGATTGTAGTTAGCTAGCGATGTATAAACCATGACTTATAACGAAATAATTTTTATCGTTTCCAGCAATAATCCTGCACCATTCCCGCGAAAGCGCCGGATCTTATCGCGTTTGATTCTCAACAAAAACCCCAAAAAACGCCGTGCCATTAGCCATTCTGTCGCATCCAGGAGCCCCTTTCGCCCTTCCTGAAACCCATTCAAGCCCCCTGAACGCAAGGCATTCAGACATCATTCCCAGATGTGAACATCACGCCGCGCGCGGCGCGGGCCAGACGCTCAACTGACAGGCTGAACCGCCGGGCCGAGACACGATTAATCTGCAAACCACGTGATGGGAAACGTCCTGCGGCAACCTCAGTGTGACAACGTGTCGCACGTTGTGGCGCACCAAACTTGTCTGGCGTCATGGTCCTTTGACAAAACCGCCGCAAACAAAAACGCCCCGACCTTGCTCATGCAAGATCGGGGCGCTGGGTTATCGGTTCAGGCGTGGTTTTTACGGTTACGGTAAATGCCCAGGGGAACCAGGATCACCGTCAAGATAAACGCTACCAGCGCCCATTGAGCCAGGGACAGGCCGAGCACCGGCGGGTACGGCGTGCTGCAGAAGCCGTCGACCTGAAAGCCCAGGGGGAAAATCTTCGCCAGGGGCAGGTCATCGACAATCGGTTGCAGTACATCGACACCACAGCTGATGGCGGGATAGAACTGGGTATAGACATGATGCCCGGCGGCGGCCACACCACCCAACGCGCTGAGCACCACCAGCCCTTCAAATACGCTGACGCTGCGCTGGGTACGCATTGCGGCGCCAATAAAGGCAAACAGGGCAATCAACAGCAAAGCGTAGCGTTGCAGGATGCACAGCGGACACGGCGCTTCACCCAACACCACCTGCATGTAAAGCGCCCCGCCGATCAGGGCCAGACAGATAATACCCAGCAACACCAGGAAACGCCGCTCGCGTCCCAACCGCATTTCGTCACTCATGCCCATTTCCTTGCCTGATAATCGTTATGCCAATGGCCGCAAGTTTACACGCAGCACGAGAAACGTGAGCAGTTGGCGTAGCAAGGTTAAAACAGAGAGGCGTTAACAGAGGATTAATGCGCAGGCATATGCCCCGTAGGAGCAAGCTTGCTCGCGAAGAGCGTTAACGATGACGCGTTGAACCTGGATAAACTCGGCGCCCTCAGGTTCTTCGCGAGCAAGCTCGCGCCTACACAGCGGTGGGTTTATTCCAGGGCAGCGGCGGGGCCGAAGAACTCGTAGCGGCTTTGCGTTTCAGGCACGCCGAGGGCTTTGAGGTGACGCTTGATGGCGCTCATGAAACCTTTTGGCCCCAGGAAGTAAGCATCCACGTCACGTTGTTCGGGCAACCATGCCGCCAGTTGTTCCTGACTGAGCAAACCGATTTTGTCCGCTGCCGGGCTGACCCCGTCGTCCTCGTCGTAGCAATAGAATCGCGTCAGTTGCGGATGACGCTCGGCCAACGCATCGACCCAGTCCCGGAACGCATGCACCGCGCCGTTGCGCGCGCAATGAATAAAGTGCACCGGACGCTCGGTGGCCAGGGCCGCTTCCAGCATCGGCAAGGTCGGTGTGATACCCACGCCGCCACTGATCAACACCAGCGGTTTGTCGCTGGCCGCCAGGGTGAACTCGCCCGCAGGCGGAAACAGGTCGATACTCGCACCGACCTGCAACTGATCATGTAGGTAGTTGGACACCCGTCCACCCGCTTCGCGCTTGACGCTGATACGGTACTGGCCCGAATCGGTGCGTGCCGACAATGAATAGTTGCGGCGTACTTCTTCGTCCTCCAGCAGCAGTTTCATGCCGATGTACTGGCCAGGCTCCGCCGTCAGGATCGGCCCGTTATCCACAGGCGCGAAATAGAAGGAGGTGATTTCACTGCTCTCCTCGACGCGCTTGACCAAAGTGAACGCCCGCGCCCCGCGCCAGCCGCCAACGGCTTGCGCCTTTTCTTCATAGATCGCCGCTTCAGCGCCGATCAGGATGTCTGCCAACTGGCCATACGCGGCGCCCCAGGCGCTCATCACTTGCGGCGTGGCGATTTCACTGCCGAGCACTTCGGAAATCGCCCGCAGCAGGCAACTGCCGACGATCGGGTAATGCTCCGGGAGGATTTGCAAGGCCACGTGTTTGTTGATGATTTTGGCTACCAGATCACCCAGTTGATCCAACTGGTCGATGTGCCGCGCATACATCAGCACGCCGTTGGCCAACGCACGGGGTTGGTCGCCGCTGACCTGATGCGCCTGATTGAACAGCGGTCGCACTTCGGGGTATTCGGACAGCATCATCCGGTAGAAGTGAGTGATCAGCGCTTCCCCACCGCTTTCCAGCAGCGGCACGGTGGACTTGATGATGGTACGGTCTTGAACGCTAAGCATAGGGAGACTCCTGAGCTTTTTGGGCTTCTGAATAATTACTCTGTACCACTCAGTTTTCGTGCCAACTAATAACTTCTTATTTATCAGCAGCTTAAATTACAGATAGTCAATATAACCCCCTACATATTATAGTCTTAAAGACTACAAGGAGTTATTATGACTGCACACTCTCTGCTCACCACCTTGCTGCCGCTGGTCGCCGACCTGTCCCGCGAATTGCCTGAAGGCGAACGCTACCGGCGCCTTCTGCAAGCCATGCGCGCCCTGTTACCCTGCGATGCCGCCGCGCTGCTGCGTCTGAACGGTGAATGGCTGGTGCCGCTGGCGGTGGACGGCTTGAGCCCGGACACCCTCGGGCGGCGCTTCAAAATCAGCGAACACCCGCGCTTCGAGGCATTGCTGAGCAGCGCCGGCCCCACGCGATTCGACACTGACAGCAGCCTGCCCGATCCCTACGACGGCTTGGTCGCGGGTCTTCACGGCCACCTTGAAATCCACGACTGCATGGGCTGCCCGCTGTTTATCGACGACCGGCCCTGGGGCCTGCTGACCCTGGATGCGCTGGACACCGAACGCTTCGAGCAGGTCGAACTGGACGCCCTGCAAGCTTTTGCCAGCCTCGCCGCGGCCACCGTCAATGTCGCCGAGCGCATCGAACGCCTGGCCTTGCGGGCCGAAGACGAGCACCAGCGCGCCGAGATTTATCGCCAGGCCAGCGGCCAACAGCACAAGGAGATGATCGGCCAGAGCAAAACCCACAAGCGCCTGGTGGAAGAAATCAAACTGGTGGGCGGTAGCGACCTGACAGTGTTGATCACCGGTGAAACCGGGGTCGGCAAGGAGCTGGTGGCCCAGGCCATCCATGCCGCCTCGCCGCGCGCGGAAAAACCGATGATCAGCCTCAACTGCGCGGCGCTGCCGGAAACCCTGGTGGAAAGCGAACTATTCGGCCACGTGCGGGGCGCCTTTACCGGCGCGCTGAACGAGCGGCGCGGCAAATTTGAACTGGCGAACGGCGGTACATTGTTTCTCGATGAGGTCGGGGAACTGTCGCTGTCGGTCCAGGCCAAGCTGTTGCGGGTGCTGCAAAGTGGACAATTGCAACGCTTGGGCTCGGACACCGAGCATCAAGTCGACGTGCGTCTGATCGCGGCCACCAACCGTGATCTGGCCGCGGAAGTGCGCACAGGGCGTTATCGCGCGGATTTTTATCACCGCTTGAGCGTGTACCCGCTGCAGGTCCCGGCCCTGCGCGAGCGCGGTCGCGACGTGTTGCTGCTGGCCGGTTTTTTCCTTGAGCAGAACCGCTCCCGCATGGGCCTGGGCAGCCTGCGCCTGACCAGCGACGCCCAGGCAGCATTGTTGGGGTATGCCTGGCCAGGCAATGTGCGGGAGCTGGAGCACCTGATCGGCCGCAGCGCCTTGAAGGCGTTGGGCAACTGCCGGGACCGGCCGAAGATCCTCAGCCTGAGCGCTGCGGACCTGGACTTACCCAGTGCCGCCGCACCGCAGATCGAGGAGCCAGCCGAAACACCTGCGGTTACCGGCGACTTGCGCCTCGCCACTGAAAACTATCAACGGCAAGTCATACAAGCGTGCCTGGAACGTCACCAGCACAACTGGGCCAGCACCGCCCGCGAGCTGGGCCTGGACCGCGCCAACCTGGGGCGGATGGCCAAGCGCCTGGGCCTGAAGTAACACCGAACAACATGTGGGATACGGGCCCGCTCCCACATTAAATCTGCTTCGGCTTACAAAATGTATTCACTGGCACGACGACACGGGGTTTGCGAAACACCAGCACATTGCCCAGCATCACCAGCACCAACCCGGCCAACGCCGGGGCGGTCCATTGATAGCCTTCGACCAGTGCCGACACGTTCAGCGCCACCACCGGGAACAACACCGTGCAATACGCCGCACGCTCCGGCCCCATGCGGCCGACCAGCGTCAGGTAGGCGGTAAAGCCAATCACCGAGCCCGGAATCACCAGGTACAGCAGCGAACCGATGTAGCGACTGTTCCACTCCATGTCGAAGGGAATGCCTTGCACAACGCAATACAGTGCCAGCATCGACGCACCATACGCCATGCCCCAGGCGTTGGTGGTCAATGGCTTGAGACCGGCTTTCTGTTGCAGGCTCGACAGCAGGTTGCCCGCCGAAAAACACATCGTGCCCACTAGCGCCAACCCCAGGCCGAGCCAGGTGTGCGGACTGGTGGTATGCCCTGCCAGTTCCGGCCAGAACAACAAACCGAGACCAGACAATCCCAGACCACCGCCCATCAACACATTACGTGCGACTTTCTGGCCCAGGAACAATCGGGCATTCAACGCATTCCACAGCGTCGCGGTGGAGAACACCACGGCCACCAGACCGCTGGGAATCCACTGGCTGGCCGTGAGAAAACACATGAAGTTCACGCAAAACAGGCATAAGCCCTGGGCCAGGCAGATCAGATGGCCACGACGGTTCATCACCTGCAACTTGCGGCTGAGCACCAGCAGCACAAACAGCACCAGCGCCGCCAAGGCAAAGCGATAGACAATTGACGCTTCAATCGCCACCACGCCCAATTGCCACTTGAGGGCAATCCAGGTGGTGCCCCAGATCAGCACGGTGAGTAAATACAGCGAAAGGTTCATGGCGCACTCCGGTGGTTGAAGCACAGTCTCGCCCCGCCATGGCCCCGCGCGCTTGCAGATTCTTGCGCTTTTATCGTCGCGCGGGCTCACAGCGTCGGTTGCCGGGAGTAGGATGCAAGGCGTCGGAGAGAACTCACATGCCAGCACTGGACAACCTGCAAGTCTTTCAAGCCCTGAACCGCTCGCCGAACGCTCGCCTGGAGCTAAGCGCCGAACTCGGTGACGGCCTGTCCGCGGCGTTATGGAGCAACCACCACGACGCACAGGCGTATGAAGCCCCCGACCATCACACGCTGTCCTGCTACATCAGCGGCGGCACCGGCACGTTTAGGCGTGACCAGCCAGGCACCAAGGGCGGCCCCGACAAGCTGTGCATCCTGCCTGCCGGACACCAGTCGGCGTGGGTGATCAACGGCGAGATTCGCCTGGCTCACGTGTATATCAGCCCGCAACAGTTTGACTTGGGGTGCGTCACCCTGCTCGATCGCGAACCACGGGCGCTGCAACTGCGCGAAAGCACCTTTCTCGAAGATGCCCGGCAGGCCCGGCGCTTTCATCAACTGATCAGCCTGAACTGGCAGGAACCCGCCGAACGCCTGCTGACCAGCAGCCTGGCCTTTGAGATGCTCAACCACACCTTGCTCAGCCAGGTCGGCCTGCGCGAAGGGCTGCGTTTGAAAGGTGGCTTGGCCACGCACCAGCGCCGGCAGTTGATGGAGTTCATCGACTTGCAACTGGCCGAGCCCATCGGCCTGGGGCAACTGGCGGGGCTGTGTGCCTTGTCCGAATACCACTTCGCACGGATGTTTCGCACCAGCTTTGGCTTGCCGCCCCATCAATATCTACTGGCCCGGCGCCTGACCCGCGCCCAGGCGATGCTGCGCGAAGGTTCATTGCCGCTAGGGGAAATTGCCTTGGCGTGCGGGTTCTCCAGCGCCAGCCACTTTACCAACCGGTTTCGCCAGGCGCTGGGCGCGACGCCGGGGCAATACCGGCAGGCGTTCCTCTGAACCTCAACTTAACCCTGAACACCTCACGGTAGGAGCATAGATATCTACACAACTTTGTCTCAACGCTTAAATCCAAACAGATAGGGCTGTTGTGGCGAGCGGGCTTGTCCCGCGTTGGGCTGCGAAGCAGTCCCAGTAAGCCGAATGCGGTGTATCAGATACTCCGTAGCGGCTGGTTTTAGGGCTGCTTCAGCCCAACGCGGGACAAGCCCGCTCGCCACAGGGAAATTCGTCAGTTTCTGAAAGTTGTGTAGAGACCTATGCTGTAGGAGCGAGGGCGAGCCAGGTCTAGGCGCCCCCCTCGCTCCTACACAAGACGATCACCAATCGGTCTTCCAGGGCTTTGATCCGCGCGCCTGCGACCACGTAGTTATTGGTCAGCATCGAGAACACTAACCGCCGCCCTCCGGCATCAGTGATGTAGCCGGTCAATGAAGAGACCCCGCCCATCGATCCCGTCTTGGCATGCAGGTTGTTTTGCGCCGGTGTTTCCCGCAATCGATAACGCAGGCTGCCGCCGATCAAGCGCTTCGGGTTGCCGGCAACGGGAAGCGCGTCATGCCAGGTGCTGAACCAGGGCTGCTTGCTCACCATCAGCAACAGATCGGTGAAACTCTGTGCCGACAACAGGTTGCGCCGGGACAGCCCGGAACCATCTACCTGGCTCAACGTCGCGGGGTCCAGACCCTGGCGTTTCATGAAGTCCGCAACTGCCGCGACACCTGCAGTGGCTGTGCCGACATTCGCCTGCTTGCGACCCATGGCCTTGAGCAGCGCTTCGGCCATACTGTTGTTGGACAATTTGAGCAATGGCCTGATCAGTTCCTGCAAGGGTGCCGATTGGTGTTCCGCCAACACGCTCGCCGTCGCCGGACTGACACCGCCAATCACACGCTTGCCCTGAACGGTGATGCCCTGCTCGGCCAATGCCTGTTCAAACAGATTGGCCACCAGTTGCGTCGGCTCCCATACGCTGACCCATTGGCGACTTTGCGTGCCCGGCTTCAGCGCGCCGCTGAGGCGCAACAGGTTAGTGCCGTGCTGGCGATTGAGTCCGAAGCTGTTGCCCGCACCGCTGACCGCCCGGTTGTTGACCTGCACGTAATCGGTAGCGGGGCTGATGGTGACACTCACGGGTTGACCGACCGCCAGCGGCGCCCTGGCCGTAACGGTCAGGGTGCCCGCATCAAAATCCGCATTGGGTGACACGGTCAGCGCCGAAATCTGCGCGCCGTAGTACTTGTCCTCGTCGTCATGGGCCCAGTCGAGGCCCAGACGCTCGGCATCGAAAAATGTGTCATCGAACACCAGGTCGCCCTGGACGTGCCGGATGCCCTGCCCCGCCAGGTTCGCCGCCAGCGCCTGGTAATCCGCCCACTGAATGGTCGGATCGCCCAGGCCGCGCAGGTACAGGTTGCCCAGCAAACGCTCACCCTGGCGGCTGCCGTCACTCAACAGTTGCGTGGAGAACCGATACTGCGGCCCCAACACATCCATCGCCGCAGCGGTAGTCAGCAGTTTCAGGCTAGAGGCCGGAATCAGCCGCGTGCGTGGATTGTGCTGGTACAAGGTGCTGCCAGTGCGGGCATCGCGCACCATCAACGAGACACTGGCGCCAGCCAGGGCCGGGTCTGCCAGCAATTGGTCCAACGCCTGTCCGGTGGTGTTCGACGTCGTGGCGCAACCACCCAACAACAGCCCCAAGCCCACCAGCAGTGCGCCGGTGTGTATCCATTGTCCCAACCGCATCAGTGTTCCTTGGCAATCATCAAAACCGCAACGCTAGCAGCTCAGGCCGCCAACGTCATTGCCGGGTTTCGCCATTCAAGCCTCGTCAGAACTCCAGAGTGCTCGAGACCGAGACCTGTCGCGCATCCCCCATGGACACAAACAGGCGGCTGGCGGCCGAGGTGTAGTAGGTGCGATCGAAGAGATTTTTCACGTTGAACTGAAACTTGACCTTCTGTCCTTCGATCCGCGTGTCATAGGTGGCGAAGGCATCCGCCACGGTGTAGCCCGGCAAGTCGAAGCTATTGAGGGCATCGCCGGCACGTTCGCCGACATACCGGGCACCGGCGCCGATCCGCAGTTGGTCGCCGCCGACTAGCGTGCCGAAGTCATATACCGCCGACACTGAGCCGGAATTTTTCGCCACGTTCTGCAGACGCTTGCCCTTATACGCCGGGTCCTCGGTCACTTCGGCATCGGTGTAGGCGTAGCTGCCGATCAGGCTCCACTGGTCGCTCAGTTGCCCGGTCAGGTCCATCTCCAGTCCACGCGAGCGCACCTTGCCGGCCACGCTGTAGACCGATGTCGCGCCTTCGCCGATAGACACCAGCACATTGCGCTTGTGGATATCAAATAACGCCGCGCTGGCGGTGATGCGACCCGGCATATCGAGCTTGGCTCCCAGCTCCCAGGACTTGGACTGTTCCGGGTCGATGCTGCCGTCGATCACCGTTTTGTTGTCCAGTGGGGCGATGGTGGAGTTGGGTTTGAAGGACTCGGTGTAGCTGCCATAGAACGACAACGCGTCGGTATAGCGATACACCAGGCCGGCGCGGGGCACCCATTTCTGGCCATTGCTGTCGGTGTTGGCGGTGAACGGGCGGCCCTTGCCGGCGTATTGGTCGTACATCTGGAAACGCGCGCCGCCCACCAGAATCCACTGCTCGGTGAGATGAATAGCGTCCTGGAAGAACACCGAATCACTGCGCAACAGATCAGTCTGGTTGCTGTCCGGCGCGCTGACGGTGCTACCCGCCACTTCGCGGCCATAGACCGGATCGGTGTAGCTGAAAGTACTGCGGCTGGCCTGGCGGATCAGGTCGGCGCGGTGGATTTTGCGGTACTCGTCATCCACGCCGAACACCAGGTCATGGCGCATGCCAGCCACGTCCACCTTGCCCTCAAGACTGACCGTGGTGAAGCGGTCGGTGGTCAGGGCGCCCTGGGTGCCATCCATGCTGCGCGTCAAGGTGCCGTCTTTGTTGACCTTGCTCACGCGCACCTGGCTGGCATCGTAGGTTTCGCGGTTCCAGCTGTAGCCGAAGTGGGCTTTCCAGTCGTCATTCAATTCATGATCGACTTCCACGCGATACAGGTCGGAACGCCCTTCCATGTTATTGAAAGGCTCGTCCAGACGGCGTGTGGCCGGGATGTCGAGCGGATGATTGGTCTTCGGATCGATGGCCGTGCCACGGTCGAACGGCGAGAGAAATTCACGATGCTCGTAGGCAAGGAGCAACTGCGTGTTGTCGCCGTACCAGGCAATGGACGGTGCGATCAGGCTTTCACGGTAAGTGCCGAAGTTGCGCCAGTAATCTTCATCGGTGTGGTCGAGGATCAGACGATAGGCCAGGCCGCTGTCACCCATCGGACCGGTGGTGTCGAGGTTACCGCCACTGCCGTGCTTGCCGTCGCCAAAGGTTGAACCGCGCACGGTGAGCGCGGTGGATGGGGTCAGCTCGGGCTTCTTGCTGACAATGTTGATCACCCCGCCTGGGTCCTGGATGCCGTACAGCAGCGACGCCGGGCCCTTGAGCACTTCGACCCGTTCGGCGCTTTCGTTCAGCGCCCGGCCCTGCACCACCGGCATGCCGTCACGCATGACCGAGCCGTTACGGTTGCCACCAAATCCGCGCAACATTACCGCGTCCTGGGTGCTGCCCAGGGTGTTGGACTGGGTAATGCCGCTGATGTTGTTCAAGGCGTCATCCAGGTTACGCGGCAGTTGGTCACGCATCACTTGGGCCGGCACCACATTGACGGTCTGCGGCGTTTCCAGCAGCAGGCCCTGGGAGCGCATCACCGAACTGGTCGGCGGCGGCTGATAGCTGGTGCTGTCCTGCTGTGGGTTGACCGCGCTGATGGTGGTGGCACCAAGGTTCAGCGCGCCAGCGCTGGGTAGCGGTTCGAGGGCCAGGGTGCGGGCGTCGATCTGGCGGAAGGTAAAGCCGGAGTTGCCCAGTAACCGCTGCATGGCCTGGGTCGCGCTCATTCGCCCGCTGACCGCCGGGGCCTTGAGGTCGTAGGGCGTTTCGTCGGTGTAGACCACGCTGATACCGGTCACGCGGCTGAAATCACTCAATGCTTGCGGCAACGGTTTGGCCTGGAGTGCGAAACTGAATAACGCGCTTTGCTGTTGCGTCTCTGCCGCCTGCGCCACGCTGAGGGGCAACAACACGGGCGCGCACATGGTCAGGAACGAAGCACCGAGCCACTGTTTAACCGAACCGCCTGCCGCTGACTTTGCCCTGGACTTCATGCTTGAGAACCCGTGTGGAGAACGCTGTTAATGCGAATTGATCGCAGTTTCAAGCACTACACGGTTGAACCTTGGGTTTACCTCAGCACAATCTTGAAATTATTTTGAAGAGTGCCGTTCAACCTACGCTTTAGCGCACCACGATCACCCGGCCCAGCACACTGTGCTGGTCAAAGCCGAGCACCGCTTGCAGTGCGTTGAGTACCGCCTGCGGGTCTTTGCTCGGGAAGCTGCCGCTGACCCGACGGGCGCCGAGCTCATCATTGAGCAGCAGGATGCGACCGGGGTAATAGCGTCCAAGGTCATTGATCACGTCGACCAACGGCGTTTTGTAATAGTTGAGCCAGCCGTCGCGCCAGGCCAGCCGCGACTCGCTGTCCACAGCCTGCAGGGTCTCGGCGCGACCGTCGGCGTAGGCCACCTGCTGGCCGGCGCCGAGGATTTGTCGAGCACCGTGCCGGGATGGCGTGACGCCGACCCGCCCGGACAACACCGTCACCTCCGCGCCAGCCGGCTGCAGACGCACTTCAAATTGCGTACCCAGCACCCGCGCCTCGCCACTGCCGGCGTGTACCACAAAGGATTCGCCGGTAGGCGTCACGTTGAAAAAGCCCGCGCCACGGCGCAGTTGGATATGGCGCTCACCGTGACGGAAATCCACCGCAATGGCGCTGTCGGCATCCAGGGTGACTTGACTTTGATCCGCCAGGGTCACGGTTCTGATTTCCCCCGGCGCAGTGACGTAATCAGCGCCCAGGTCATCGAGCCAGCGTTGCGGTTGCCAGCCCGCCCCCACCGAAACCATCAGCAACAGACACGCGGCCATGGCCATGGCGGCAGGCCAGCGGCGCGCACGGGTACGTTTCTCCGCGTGCATGGCGTTCAAGTAACCCTCCAGGGCCAAGGCATCTTCATCCGCCAGTTTGCTCGCTGGCACTTCGCTCAATTCCCATAGCACTTGGGCCTGGGCGTACGCCTCGACATGCGCGGGGTCGGCGCGCAGCCAGCGACTGAAGGCGGCCTGGTCGCCACTGCTGGGCTGATCGTGGAGCAGGCTGAGCCAGCCCAAGGCGGTCTGTTCCTGAGCGGGCGTCGGGGTGACGGGGTCAGTGTTGATCACGGTGCTTTCCCTGGCGAGCGTGGCACGCAGGGTTCACGAAGGCTGGCTTTGCAGGCTTCAAGGGCGCGCATCATATGTTTTTCCACGGCGCTTTGGGACAGCCCCATGGCCTTGGCGATCTCTGCGTATTTACGACCGTGAATGCGGTTGAGCAAAAAAATCTGCCGTGTGCGCTCGGGCAAACTGCGCAAGGCGGCTTCGACGTGCCGCAAATCGTTACCGGCCTCCAGCGCCGCCTGGGGTTCTGAACCGTAATGATGCTGCTGCTCGGGCAACCAGCTTTCAGTGCCTCGCACCCGCGCGCCTTCACTGCGCAAGTGATCGATGGCGATATTCCCGGCGCAGCGCAACAGGTAGGTGCTGAGCTCTTCGACGTGTACCAGTGGCCGGCGCCAAAAACGTAAAAACAGATCTTGCACCAGATCCGCTGCCGTCGCCCGGCATCCCACACGCCGACTGACCAACGCCTCCATCTGCGAACGCTGGGACAAGAACACTTGCAGGAAATGCGCACGTCCGCCCGACGCTTCGGCGTGACGTGGATCCGGGGAGTCGGGAGGCGTGTTGATCATCAAGGTCCGCTCAGATAACCGCGAAGGCCGCAACCGGGCTGACCAGCAGGCCGACACTGGCCAGGATCAAGGCCAGCCTCGGCCGATATGGCAACAGCCACACCAGCAATAACGCGCTGAGCATCAGCACCGCACACCAATCCACCAGCCCCCGGCTCCAACCGGCCATGTGCACCGCCGGCCAGATCGACACCAGCAGCAGCACCCAACCCCCCACGCGCAAACCCAGGCGCCGACGGGGTGAAGGCTTACTGTGCAGCAACGCGCCGTGGTGACGGTCCATGGACAAACACAAGGCGGTAAAACCGGCGTAACACAGCAACAGGGCCAACAGCATCAGTTCACCTCGCCTTTGAGGGCCAACGCCTGGGGGCGCTCGGTCTTGGATTGGGCGACGCGGCGCTGGCGCATTTTCCAGGCAGCCCAGGCGAGGAATGCCCCGCTGCCAAGGCAGGTCAGGTCAAAGCCGGCCATGCTCCAATCACCTTTGGCCAGGGTCACGCCCAGGTGCTCCGAGGTGGTCAGTGCGTTGAGCAACGGCACCCCCGCAAACAGCAAGGCGCCAAGACTCAGTTGTTCGATCCAGGCCCGACGACCGCGCCGCAGCATGGCGTGTAACAACGTCAGTCCCCAAGCGATAAAGAAGCTCTGTACTTCCCAGCCCGAACGCTCGGCGAAACTTGCGGGCAATAGGCGATTGGCCCAGAAAAACCCCGCGACTGCGATCACCAGCCCGGACATGCTGGCTATGTTCAACACTTCCACCAGTCGCAACTCAAACGGCATCACGCCGTTTTTCGCATGTTCGAGCTGGCGCTTACCCAGCCAGATCACCAGCCCGGTGCCGATCAACGCCGTGCTCGCCAGGCCACAGATAAAGTACAACCAGCGCAACACCGGGCCAGCGAAATGGCCCATGTGCAAACCGTAAAAACTGCCGCTGATGGCCATCGGCATGGACTGCCCGGCGCTGACACTGAGCATTTCCCCGGTGGTGCCGTTGAAGGACACGGTGCTGCCAAAGTCATGCACCACCCGATCGGAGCCGGCGCGGAACACATTGACCGAAGCATTCACGTCGCTGGGATTATTCACCGCCAGCCGTCCGATCTGCCCTCCGTCCCACTGTGCTTTCGCCTGTTCAACCAGCGGCCCCAGGGGCAACAACGTCCCCGGTTGGCCAAGCGCCGGCATCTTGTTGCTGGACGGCACCACATCATTGAAAAAGGCCCGGGTATCGCCGTCGTAGGACGCGAGAATGCTGGCGGGCATGACCAGCATCATGAAGATCACCAGACTGCTGTAGGTGATCATCAGGTGAAACGGCAACACCAGCACACCCACCGCGTTATGCCCGTCGAGCCAGGAACGCTGGCCCTTGCGCGGGCGGAAGGTGAAGAAGTCCTTGAAAATTTTCTTGTGGGTAATGATCCCGCTGATCAACGCGACAAACATCACCATCGCAGCAATCGTCGACAGCCAGCGGCCCCAGGGATGCGGCATCTGCAACTGGAAGTGAAAGCGGTAGAAGAAATCGCCGCCACGGCTTTCCCGGGCCTGGACTTGCTCGCCGGTAAGCGGGTCGATGAGTTTTTCGCTGAAATTGCCGCGCTTGCCCGGATCGATTTTGTCTTGCCACATCACCGACAAGCCGGGATCGCGACGCGTGGGCAAATTAATGAACCAGCGGGCGGCGGTGGGTGCATGTTGCTGCAAATAAGCCTGGGCCATCGCCAGGCTGCGGGCATCGTCGACCGTACGGACCGGCACTTCCGGCTGCATCCAGTGGGTAATTTCGTCGTTGAAATAGGCCAGGGTGCCGGTCAGGAAAATCGCGAACAACAGCCAGCCGAAAATCAACCCGGCCCACGTGTGTAACCAGGCCATCGCCTGGCGGAAACCTGCTTTCATGGTCGAGTCATCCAATAGGCCAAGCCTGCCAGGGTTGCCAATACGGCACTCGGCACCAGCACCCCGAACCAAGCGCGCGTGGCTGTGCGGCAGGCAAAGCACCAGATCACAGCCAGCAGATAGAACACGAACGAACTCAACATGCCGCTGATCACCGCATCGGCGCGGGACAACGGCAACCATAAGCTCATACAGACACTGGCCAGAGACGCCAGCAGATAACCACCGACAACAGCCGCCAGGACCCGCGAAGCCACGGCGAGGCGATAGGAAAGTGGAAGTGATGGTTTGTTTTTCATGCCCGCGGCGCCAGGTTCATCAGGAACGCGAGTCTAATGATAAATATTCTCATAAGCAAAAGAGAACGAATGAGCAGGACCCATGGTTGCCGTGCGGATTGCCGAATACTGCCCGCGCCCTCTACAATGCGAACAATTCTCGTTATCTGAAGCGTACAGATGCGGCCGTCCACTACCGTCGAAGTGCTTTATCACGACCATCACCACTGGCTCACCGGCTGGTTGCGAGGCAAGCTCGGCTGCCCGCAAAGTGCCGCCGACCTAGCCCAGGACACGTTCATCCGGGTCCTGAGCGCACGTGAAACGCCAACGCTGATCGAACCCCGCGCCTTCCTGACCACCATCGCCAAGCGCGTGTTGTTCAACCATTACCGCCGCCAGGATCTGGAGCGCGCCTACCTCGATGTTCTGGCGCAAATGCCCGAACGGTTCGCGCCGTCGGAAGAAGAGCGGGCGATCATCCTGCAAACCCTGACGGAGCTGGATCAACTGCTCGACGGCTTGCCGCTACAGGTCAAGCGCGCCTTCCTGCTATCGCAACTCGACGGCCTGACCTACGCACAAATCGGTGCCGAACTGGGCATCTCCATCGCCACCGTCAAGCGTCATCTGAACAAAGCGGCCATGCGCTGCTATTTCGCCCTATGAATCCTGCCGCGAATTTCTCGACCCGCGTCGCCGAGCAAGCCGTGCATTGGCTGATGGAAATGCAGCAAGGCCCGCTCGACCCGCGTCAACAGGCCAACTGGCAACAATGGCTGGACGCCCACAGCGAACATCAGCGAGCCTGGGAACATATGCAACGGGTCAACCAGCGCTTGCGCGCACTACCTTCGCCGCTGGCCCACGCGGCATTGAATGCACCGACATCCAACAGTCGACGCCACGCGCTCAAGCTGCTGCTTATCCTAGGCGCCGGTGGCGCGGCAACCTGGGGCTTGCGTCAACACCATCTGATCCCACCGCTGAGCGCCGACTATCGCAGCCCCGTCGGCCAGCGACGCAAGGTGCAGTTGGCAGATGGCAGTCAACTGCAACTCAATACCGCCAGCGCAGTGGAGGTGCAGTTCGAGGGTTCGCAGCGCCTGATTCACCTGCTCGACGGCGAGATATTGCTCAGGGCACACAAACCGCTGCAGATCATCACCGACCAGGGACTGCTTAACACGCGGGGCGCGCAGGTGAATGTGCGCCAGTTCAGCGATCACACCCAAGTGGCCGTATTGGAGGGGCAGGTCGAGATAACCCCCAACGTCTATAGCGGCTTGGCGCTGCCCCTGGAAAAGTCCCGACAAGTGAACTTCACTCGCAAGGGCTGGGACACACCGCGCGCCACCGACGTCGGCACCGGCGCCTGGGTTGACGGCATGCTGGTGGCATCGCATATGCGCCTGGCGGACTTCCTCGACGAATTGAGTCGCTATCGCCGGGGCCAACTGCATTGCGCTTCGCAGGTGGCCGACCTGCTGATCTCCGGCAGCTATCCACTGGACGACAGCGAACGCATTCTCGACCTGCTGGAAATCAGCCTGCCGGTAAAAGTGCGGCGTTTTACCCGCTACTGGGTCAGCGTCGAAGCGCGGGTCTGATTTACTTTTTCACCACCGTGAGCTGTTTTCCACACCTGGCGTGACAGAGAAGGAAAGCCACCATGCCTTTACCTTCCCAGGAACGTTCTTCATGCCCCAGCAACCGACCCGTCTGACGCCACTTGCCCGCACGCTGCGCCACCTGCTGCTGGGCGCCAGTCTCAGCTTCAGCGCCCTGCCCCATGCCTCGGCAGCCGAGACCAAGGCCTATCAGATCGCACCGTCTTCGCTGGAAGCCGCATTGAATCAATTTGGCCGCGAAGCCGGTGTGCTGATTTCCTTTGGCTCCGAAGTGACCGCTGGCGCGCAAAGCCCAGGCTTGACAGGTCACTACAGCACTGAAGAGGGATTGAACGCGCTGCTCAAAGGCAGCGGCTTGCAAGCCCGCCCCGAGGGTGACAACGCCTACAGCCTGCAACCGCTGAATGCCCCCGCCACGCTGGGGCTGGGGACGTCCACCGTGGTCGGTGACTGGCTGGGCGATGCTGCACAAACCAACGTCTTCGAACACCCCGGCGGACGTGATGTGATCCGTCGCGAGGCGTTCGAACGCCAAGGCGCCACTCAGGCCCGCGATGTGCTCAATCGCATTCCGGGTGTCAATGCGCCGGAAAATAACGGTACCGGCAGCCACGACATGGCGCTGAACTTTGGCATTCGCGGGCTCAACCCACGCCTGGCCTCGCGTTCGACGGTATTGATGGACGGGATCCCGGTGCCCTTCGCGCCGTACGGCCAACCACAACTGTCGTTCGCGCCGATCAGCATGGGCAACATGGATGCGGTGGATGTGGTGCGCGGCGGCGGCGCCGTACGTTATGGCCCGCAGAACGTCGGCGGCATCGTCAATTTCGTCACCCGGGCGATTCCCGATGAACCCACGGTCAAGGGCGGCGTGCAGACCGAGACCAGCCCGTCCTCCAGCCACGATGGTTTCAAGACGACCGGCAACCTGCTGGCGGGCGGCACTGCGGACAACGGACTGGGCGGCGCGCTGCTGTATTCCGGCACCCGTGGCGGCGATTGGCGCGAACACAGCGACACGCAGATCGACGACCTGATTCTCAAGGGTCATTACCAACTGGACGACGCCAACAGCTTCAACGCCATGGCTCAGTACTACGAAGGACAGGCCGATATGCCCGGCGGCTTGAGTGCGGCGGACTACAAGGCCGATCCGTATCAGTCCACTCGCCCCTACGACAAATTCTGGGGCCGCCGCACGATGTTCAACCTGGGCTATCGCTACCATCACGACCGCCGGGAATTCACCGTCAACAGCTTCTTCACCAAGACCTTGCGCAGCGGCTATCTGAACCAGGGTTCGTTCCTTTCGCTGTCGCCACGCGAGTATTGGGTGCGCGGCCTCGAAACCCGTTTCGCCCAGGGTTTTGACCTTGGCCCGACCAGCCACGAGGTGGGTGTCGGCTACCGTTACATCAACGAAGCCGGCCATGAATTGCGCTACCGCACGCCGATAACCGCCAACCAGCAAATTCCCACTACCGACAGCCGCAATGACCGCGACACCCGTGGCGGCACCGGGGCCAACGCGTTCTTCATCGACGACCGGATTGATATCGGCAAGTGGACCCTGACACCGGGAATCCGCTACGAAATGATCAAATCCCAGCAGGCCAACAAACTGAGCAACGTCAAATACAAGGGCGATTACAACACCGCCTTGCCAGCATTGAACGTGCTCTATCACCTGACCGACGATTGGAATCTGTATGCCAACACTGAAGGATCCTTCGGCAGCGTGCAGTACAGCCAGATGCCCAATCGCGTGAGCAGCGGCGAAGTCAAACCGGAGAAGGCCCGCACCTGGGAGCTGGGCACGCGCTATGACAATGGCACCTTGCGTGCAGAGATCGGCGCATTCCTGATCAACTTCGACAACCAGTACGAAAGTAACCAGACCAACGACTCGGTGATAGCGCGGGGCGAAACCCGCCACCAAGGCATCGAGACCAGCCTCAACTACGCCCTCGATGGCTTAAGCCCGGCCCTCGCCGGTGTTGATGTGCACGCCAGCTACGCTTACGTTGACGCCACGATCCGCGAGGATGGACCGAACAAAGGCAACCGTGCGCCCTTTTCCTCCAAACACAAAGGCACGCTGGGCATCGGCTACACCGAAGGCGCATGGAAGTTGAATCTGGACAGCACTTACCAGAGCAGCCAGTTCGCCGACAACGCCAACACCCGGGCCGAAAGCGCTGACGGCAGTACCGGGCGCATTCCCGGCTACAGCCTGTTCAGCACTCGCGTGGCCTATGATTTCGGACCGCAGTTGTCGGACTTGAATGTCGCAGTAGGCATCAAAAACATCTTCAACACCCAGTACTACACCCGCTCGTTTGACGACAACAACAAGGGTAAATACGTGGGCGAACCGCGTACGGTGTATGTGCAGACGTCGGTGGAATTCTAACGCCCGAGACTTGCCCGCACCTGTAAAGCAAAACGGGCCTGCATCAGCAGGCCCGTTTCTTGGGGGTTGAAAAAAGGATCAGCTGTCAGCTGTTAAGCGCAGCCTGCTCGTTTTCCAGAAATTCCTCTTCAAGGCCGGCATCATCGACTTTATTGCTTGGCGCGCTTTTGGCAGCGCGAGGCTTGCCTTGCAGTTTGCCAAACAGATGATCCAGCGCGTTATCCAGCTTGGTGGCCGCCCCGTCAATCGCCTGTTCCAGGGTGTCGGCTTTATGAATGACCGAAATCGGTTGATGGCCCTTTGGCCGTGCTTCCAGTCGGCAACTTAAATCGTGGGGACCAGGCTTGTCGCCGTTCTCATCCCGCAGGTAGACCTCAACGCGGGTCAGGTCTTCCTCATAATGTTCAAGCGTGCTCTCAATAGTAGTACGTACCCACTCCTCCAGTCGGATGCTGCTTTCAATATGGTTATCGCTATTGACTTGGATTTGCATAGTTCTTCCCTTATTTCAGCTAGCTCGCGAGAAGTCACAACTGCATCACCGGTACGGTGAAACCATGACCTCTTGATTACACAATTGGGCAGACAGCTAAACAATTCAAGCCCCCTGCAAAGATAAACTGCACATCGCAAATTAAGCCTGACAATGGTCAAAAGCGCTGTTATCGTCGGGAGTTACGTACAGGCTCTCACAGACAAGACTTCTTACAATTGCCCCTCTCCCAACGGGTGCAATCCGCGAAAAATCCCTGCCTCCTCCACCAGCCAGTCGTGCACCGCCCGCACGCCAGGATGACTCAGCCCGCCCGGCGCATACAGCAGCACGTAGCGCTTGTGATTGGGGACTGCCAGGCCGAACGGCACGATCAAGGTCCCGCGTTCCAGTTCGTCATTGAGCAAGGTGCGCCTGGCAATCGCCACGCCCATGCCAGCAATGGCCGCCTCGATAGTGAGGTGATTGCGATTGAAGGTGTGCCCGCGCCGGACATCCGCGCCATCGTAGCCAATGGCATTCAGGTAAAACTCCCACTCTGCGTATTCATAACTCCCGCGCCAGGCGGTAATGTCGTGCAGCAGTGGGAAATGCACCAGGTCCGCCGGACCGTGGAGCGGCGGACGACCGCGCAACAGGCTCGGCGCGCAAACCGGAAAAATCTGCTCATCCAACAATGCCGTGGATAACAGTCCGGGATAGCTGCCATCGTTAAGATCAATCGCCAGATCGAAGTCGCCCTCGTGCAGGGCAATACTGCTGTCTTCAGCCACCAGCCGCAGTTGGATATCCGGGAAACGTTGCTGCAAGCGCGGCAGGCGCGGCGTCAGCCATTTACCCAGAAATGAAGGAATGGAACGCAGACGCAAGGTGCCGCTGATCATCCCGGCATCCAGCCGCCGCAGCTCGGCATCAATGCTGCCGTAGGCCTCACTCACGGTGGTTGCCAACCGCTGTCCCTCGGCACTCAGCTCGACCCCACGCGCACGCCGATGAAACAGGCGAAAGCCCAGGCGCTCCTCCAATTGGCGGATCTGCTGGCTGACCGCTCCCGGAGTGATATGCAACTCCTCCGCGCAACGGGTGAAGGATAAATGCCGGGCGGCGCAGGCAAATACGTGCAGCCAGACGTAGGTCTGGGCGTGAAGCGGGCGAGCCATAGCGTTTAGTCCTGCTAAAGGGTGTCTTAGGATAATTCGTTGGTCAGCGCCGAACGAGAGGGTCAGTATCGCGCCAATTGCGCTGATCCTACAAAAAATGGCAGCGATTCCTACTCCATTGCTTGCAAGGCTTTAGCATGGCTATCAGTGTTTTTGATCTATTCAAGGTGGGCATCGGCCCATCCAGCTCCCATACCGTGGGTCCCATGCGGGCTGCGGCAATCTTCGCCGAGGCCCTGGCCGCCCAGCAACTGCTGGAACACATCCGACGAGTGGAAATCCGCTTGTACGGCTCGCTTTCCGCCACCGGGGTGGGTCACGCGACCGACCGTGCGTGCGTGATGGGCTTGATGGGCGAATGGCCAGATCGGCTGGACCCGTCCTCAATGGGTCCGCGCATCCAGCGAGTGCGCGAGTCCGGCCTGTTACTGCTCGCGGGCAAAGTAGAAATTGCCTTCAACTGGCAACAAGACCTCCTGCTGCTGGACGAGAGCCTGCCTTACCACCCCAACGCCATGTCCTTGCACGCCTACGGCGAAAACGGCCTGCTGAGCGAGCAAACTTACTATTCGGTGGGCGGTGGTTTCATCATCGATGCGGCCGAAGCCGCCGCGGGTAGCGCCACGGCAAGCGATGTCGAATTGCCTTATGACTTTTCCAGCGCCGCCGAACTGCTGGCCTTGTGCAACAAGCACGGCCTGCGAGTTTCAGAGTTAATGATGGCCAACGAGCGGGCCTGGCGCAGTGACGAAGAGATTCGCAGCGGCCTGCTGCATATCTGGTCGGTGATGCGCGAATGCGTTGAGCAAGGCCTGCGAGACGAAGGCATCTTGCCAGGTGGCCTGGAGGTGCCGCGCCGTGCGGCAAAGTTGCACCGAAGCCTGCTGGAAATCGGCAAGCCGAATGTCATCACCTCGACCCTTTCCGCCATGGAATGGGTCAACCTGTTCGCCCTCGCCGTCAACGAAGAAAACGCCGCTGGCGGGCGGATGGTCACCGCTCCAACCAATGGCGCAGCGGGCATCATTCCGGCGGTGCTGCATTACTATATGAAATTCAACACCGACGCGTCTGACGACGACGTGGTCAATTTCTTCCTCGCTGCGGCGGCCGTCGGTATTTTATGCAAGAAAAACGCTTCGATTTCCGGTGCCGAAGTCGGTTGCCAGGGTGAAGTCGGCTCCGCCTGCGCGATGGCCGCTGCCGGCCTGGCCGACATCCTCGGGGCCACCCCGGAGCAACTGGAAAACGCCGCCGAAATCGGCCTGGAGCACAACCTCGGCCTGACCTGTGACCCGGTGGGCGGCCTGGTTCAGGTGCCGTGCATCGAGCGCAATGCGATCGCCGCCGTCAAAGCCATCAACGCCACGCAAATGGCCCTGCGCGGAGACGGCAAACACTTCATTTCCCTCGACCGGGTGATCCGCACCATGCGCGATACCGGTGCCGACATGCATGACAAATACAAAGAAACTTCACGGGGCGGCCTGGCGGTCAGCTGGGTGGAGTGCTGACTGGACGGGCTGCGCTGTGTGCGAGCATTTTCTCGCTTGCGCCCTGAAACGGATCATCCGGAAAAAGGCGGACCTCAGCGTCCGCCTTTTTTTGCCCCGCAACCACAGGGCCACGCGCTATACGGCACGCCCCTTGCTCTACCGCTGAGGAGGAAAACGGACGTTGTGAAAACCTCAGCGGGGGATGGCCGGTGATCGGGCAACACGAACTAATTCCGATACGGGTCGTCAATGACTGCATGCTCATATCAGGCGGTAACGCACCATGGACAATCCTTTTCAGACCATCACTGACACGTTCACGCCCAAATATCGGGTCAACCTGAGCATTCAGCGTCTGGACGGCAGCATCATGTTGACCCTCTCCGACGACAGCGGCGTCGTCGCCAAGCGCATGATCAGCGCCGAACAACGCAACGATCCGCAACGCCTCAAGCGCCTGGTGCAAAGCGTGCAATTCGGCATCGCGATTGAACAAGGGCACAGCGCCATGGAGATCCTGGCGATGATGACCGATGGCGACAACCACAAGCTTTTGCAGCGCTCTCCCGGCAGCCCGCCACAGACGAGCGCCGGAGCCTGACTCACTATTCCGACTTTTCCTTGACCGACGGATAACGTGAAGAGGCGAATCGCACCACCAGGATCGCGAACGCCAGCAACAGGATCCCGCCACACAGGTAAATGATCCCCAGGTCCGGGGCATTGTGGTGGGACACGTCACCGATCAGCAAACGGGTCAATGCGGTGATGGCGACGTAAAGCAGGAAGCGGATAGGCATGTGGTTGGTCTTGAAATAGATACCGACCATTGCCCCCAATTCCAGGTAGATAAACAACAGCAGGATATCGTCAACGCTGATCCCGCCTTTCTGGAGCATTTCAATAAAAGTCAGGACCGCCGCATAAGCAGTGATCGCTCCAATGCCAAAAAGCGCCAAGTAGTGAAACGCCTCCACCGCCAGGTTACCCAGCGAATCCGCGTTCGCGTGCAAACTCCTGCGCAGCTTTTCAGCCCATCTCATTTCTGTCATCACTCACCACCATTGTATAAATATCAACCAACTTCTAATCGTGCCTACGCCCCGAGCGGATAGTGCCCGTGCGGCGTGACGCTATCTGTGCATGCAGAAAAAAGGCCAGGGATTGCAGACTAAGATGATGGCTGGGTGATATGAGACACTTTTCTGCCTCGGGGGGCTTCATGGCTGCGGCAACCGGACAGGCGACAAACCCCATTTTCCGGCTACATTAAAAAGCTGCTACCCAAAGCCCGTGGATTGGCTTATGCTTTTAGCTGTATATAAATACAGTAATCGAAAAATCGATGATGTGTTTTCACACGCAAAAACGGGGATGACGCCCCTTAATACTGCACCTGATGACGAGGCCAAAAATGGCTGTTGAAACCCTGTATCGCAGTACCCGCGACCTGGAGACTACATTCGTGGATCGTAAGCTAGCGGATGCGCATGACCAGATGCTCGAATTGGCAGAATCATTGACCGACGTCTTGCTGAAAAACGTTGCAGGCCTGACAGAAAAGCAGGCTGAAGATGCCAGTATCTATATGGCAAAAAACCGCGCGGTATTCGCCGCAGCGTTCAAGAATAACGTCGGTGCCTTGGCGGAACTCACCGAGTCGAGCGCCGAATAGCCTGCAGATGATTTTCTCCATTGGAGGGCGCACATAGTCCAAGGGGACTCATGTGCTTTTGAACACTGCTCGGGTGCGCCCCTAAGTTCGAGCCTTGGTACATAAAGATGCTCGTCGAGCACTCTTCGCCTGGGGTATGGCCGGGTGAAACCCGTACCTTACGTCTAGCCGGAATGGGCACTGATGTCGACCAGGGTTTCCTCGTGCTCCTCGGGCGCTTCCGACAACTCGGTTATCACACTGAAATCGCTCACTTCCACGGCGCCCGAGCCGTAGCCCAGCAGATGGAACGAGAACGCCTTGCGCGATTGCGGATTGGCAAAGCTGAATTCCATTTCCAGCGGTCGATCGGCGGTAACGATCATTTCATCGGGCAGGCCCAACTGGACCTCCTGCTCCATCTCCTTGGCCTTGAGCTGCACATGCGCGTCGCGCAGTGGATCTACCGAACGCACCGTCAGGCGTACGCGAGTGTGCGAGCCCTTGGGCATTTCCAGGTACTGGGCACCGATAAGATTATCGGCCCAGTCATCCTTGATCTGCGCCTGCAGCGGAATAATCGCCGGGCTGCCGAACTGAAAGTGCTGATTCAACGGCGACCGGAGCAACGAATGATCCAGCGCCGTCGCCCTGGCGGTGATTTCCCGGGCGCGTTTACCACCGTACTGGCCAAGCCATGTCGCGCGCTCGGCGATGAAACCTTCGCTGGCGTAATACCGACAGCGCTGTTGAAAGTCGCATTCGGTGAACGTGCCCTTGCCATCGTGATAACGAAGCTTGCCGTTGGTGAACGACATGATCTCGCGTCCCTTTTCATAGTCACGGAACAACGAGCGACCACTCAAGGCTGAAGGAACTGGCAAGGCAAAGTAGTCGAGTATCGAAGCACTCAGATCAACATGACCGTAGACCCCGGACTTGAGCCTGGGCAACTGACGCTGCTCGGGCGCCAGCATCAGGTTGAAACCCCAGGAGGACGCCAGGCGTACACCTTCTATGCCGTGGGATTCGTCCGAGGTGATCACCACGAGGGTATCTTTCAAAACCCCCTTGCGCTCCAGTCCGTCGAGGAATTGCCCAAGAGCGTCATCCAGATAAGCGACCGCCGCCTGCTTGGGGTTGTCGTAGCGCTGCAAGTAATCGTCAGGAGCCGAATAGGGCTGGTGGGTACCCACGGTCAGCAGCGTCAGCATCCAGGGTTTTTTCTGTTTTTTCAGCTGGCCGACGTAATCCAGCGCCCCTTCGAAGAACGCCTTGTCGTCTTTGCCCCAGGGAAATTCCAGATAGTTACTGTTGGTGAACCATTCCAGGCCATGGGTGGCGTCGAAACCGATGTGCGGCATGATTTTGTCTTTGGCCATGAAGCGCAGGCCCGCACCTTGAAGGTAGTGAGTGGCGAACCCGTTTTTGCGCAACTGGGCCGGCAGGCATGCCTGGTTGCGCTCGTTCTGGGTCAGCATTTCGACCCCCTTGGGCGTACCGTTGTCCAACTTGTCGTAATCGCCGCACAGCATTGCGTACAAACCACGAATGGTCTGATGGCTGTGCAGCACATAGTCCGGGGTATTCATTCCGCGTTCGGCCCAGCGACTGAGATTGGGCATGAGGTTTTCCTGATAGCGCTTGTTCAGGGCCTGCCGGTTAACCCCCACGTAGGCGCCAGGGATGCCTTCCAACGCGATGATCAACACATTGCGCGCCGTTCCCGGTGCCGGGAGCAATTTCTCGCCGTTCAGGTCGAGTCGAGTAAGCCCCGCCATGCGTGGAGGAACATCGACAACGTCGTCCTCCAACCACTCTTGCGCGCGCAGTTGCACGCTGCCGACGCTGGCGGACAGCAGTTGATGCGGGAGATTGAACAAACGCCATTCATTTTCATCGGAGGGCGACAGGTGCTGAGCCCCCCAATGGGCGATCAACAGCACGAGCGGCAACGCCAGCGCACGTCCAGGCAAGCTTGGCGGCGAGGTGGAACGCCCCAGCCACAGCGTCATCAGCCAAACCACCAGTCCAAGGCAAAGGCTGACGGCCAGCCACGGATGGGCGAAACCAGCACCGGTGGAGTTTTCTATAAACTGGGGATCGATCAGGTAATGCAAGTCCGAAGGGGTAGGCAGCCTGCCGACCGCACTGACCAACTCGGCAGTCGCCAGCGTCATAAGGCTCCAGGCCACTAACACGGGAAGCGCTAACCACCACGGACGACGATGCAGCAATACGATGAGCAGGCTCGCCATGCCCACATCTGAAAGGAACCCGAGAGGATTCGACCAACCCAAAGCTGCCCGCAGGCCAACAGGCACGACCAGAACCAGCCCGATCAGCGCGATGAGGCGCGCATAAGGTTGTCGTAACCAGTGATGGATAACGCTCACGAAAAATCCCTTTCTGACATTAAATCTTCATACAAGTGTGCTGGATGGTACCAAGCAGTGAGCAGTCTGGCCGGGATATTCGATAAAAATCTGGGAAAAATAGCCGATACGCGACATGAAGAAGGTCTAGAGCCCGTTCCAGAACCATCAGTCCCGCCGGTAATTGAGTGGCTGGCGGCTTGAATACCAATTGTTTCAAGCCGTTCAATCAGGCGGTCAGATGTTAATATCTGACCTTTGGGACTCCCTTAAGGACGCTGATGAGCAAGCATCAAGCTAAAGTCGAAACCCCTAGAGCTGCCGCCATTCTGGCCCGCTTCCTGTCGTCGGAATCCGCGGGAGGACTGGTACTGATGGGCGCAGCGCTGGCGGCCTTGATTGTGGCTAACTCGCCGCTCTCCCAGACGTACTTCGATGCCTTGCGTGTTGTCTGGCTGGGCATGTCTGTCGAACATTGGGTGAATGATGGCCTGATGGCGATCTTCTTTCTGATGGTCGGCCTCGAAATCAAGAGAGAAGTGCTTGCAGGCGGACTTTCCACCTGGGGCCAACGTGCCTTGCCGGGGTTCGGTGCCTTGGGCGGCATGGTGGTCCCGGCGTTGATCTACGTCGCCATCAACTGGGGTAATCCCGAGACATTGGGTGGATGGGCGATTCCAGCCGCTACCGACATCGCGTTCGCGCTGGGCGTGCTGTCATTGCTGGGCAAACGGGTCCCGACTTCGCTGAAGGTATTCCTCGCGGCCCTGGCAATCATTGACGACCTTGGCGCAGTGGTGATCATCGCCTTTTTCTACACATCGGGACTCTCCATGCCGATGTTGCTGGCCTCGCTTGCGACACTGCTGGTTCTGATTGCAATGAATCGACTGGGTGTAAGACGTCTCTTTCCCTATCTCCTGGTCGGGGGCGTATTGTGGTTTTTCGTGCTGCAATCGGGTGTGCACGCCACGCTGGCGGGAGTCGCCGTAGCCTTATGCGTGCCGATGGGCAGGCCTGAGGAAGAGGCGCGTTCGCCCTTGCTCTTCCTCGAAGAGAAACTGCATTTTTGGGTAGCGTTCGCGGTGGTACCGATTTTTGGCTTCGCCAACGCCGGTGTCTCACTGTCCGGTATCTCCTTGGCGAACCTGGTCGATCCGGTTCCGCTGGGCGTAGCGCTGGGCCTGTTGCTCGGCAAACAGATCGGTATTTTTCTATTGGCGGCCTTGGCCATTCGCCTCGGCATGGCCAAGTTGCCGGAAGGCAGCAGCTGGCTACAGCTTTACGGCGTCGCCCTGCTGTGCGGGATTGGCTTCACCATGAGCTTGTTCATTGGCAACCTGGCCTTCGCCGGTTCCGCTCATTTGATTGATGAAGTCAAAGTCGGGGTGTTGATCGGTTCGATCCTCGCCGCGATTAGCGGTGTCCTGGTCCTGCGCCGCAGCAGTGTGCCCGTGGTCGCCCGATAATCACGCTCGGATTCAGCCACAGTGATCCTTCAGGAACACTGTGGCTTGCGAGCCTCCTGTCAAACTCGGCCGAGACCTCCCGGTGTCACATTGTCGAAGAGACTTTCAGTGCAATTTCGACCCTGAATGTCGTTCCCCGCTCAGGGTCGGATGCGACCTCGATGCTGCCTTCGTGAGCGCTCGCTATTTGATCAACGATAAACAAGCCCAGGCCCAGACTGGCGTAAGGTCCATTTTCCGTTTGAGAAAACCTGCTCCAAGCGCGCACTGTCGAACTCACCTTCGGCATATTCAGTCTTCATCACCACAATGTTGGCATCTGGATAGACAGCGCGTGACTCATCGACGATCCGTTCGAAGACCGGTGCGATGTCGATTGATACACGGTTGACGGGAATCCCGCGCCCCAAGTGTGATCGAGTGAAATCCAACAGATCTCCCACAATGCGTAGAAGAACATCCGCCCCCATCGGGATCGCGTTCAACGGCGTGCGCAAATCGTGACCCAGCACGACCAGGAACACATCCCGGGAAGCCTGCACAGCGGCTGCGTAGCTGCTTATCGACTCCGCAAGCACCTGATCAATCGCTTCGTTGAAACGGATCATGTCATCCACTTCAAATTCCTCGCCCGCCTTGACTTACTTCATCCAGTGGTTGATCACGCTGGCACGCAACGCACGGAATTCGGAGGCCAATTGTTCTACCGTAAACCCGCCATCAGTCGCGTAATCGCATGCAGGTGTGCTGCCGATTCGTCTTACGTGGCAACCAGTCCCTTGGACTTTTCGATCTGCTGGCGCACCGACTGATAGCATTGAAGATCCTCGGCAATCGCCCGCAACATGAGTTCGGCATGATCGCGCAATCCAACGGAGTCCAACGGTGAGCAATCCGTACGGATTGTTCGCGCGAAGTTCTCCCACTCTTGAAGGATCGGCTCGATATGACTGATCAAGAAACTGGAAAGACGCACGGCTATTAATCCTTAATGGCGTAAGCCCGCAAGCAAACAGATGCATGCTGGAGGTGAACATTTGAATGTTGCAAGAATGGCTTTAACCGATAGGTTGCCGGCTATGCCTTTAGAGGGGCGGAAATTAAAGGTTACTGTGAGTCGATCAGAAGTGTTGAGAGGATCATGGAGACGGTACGCTGATCGGTTGGGTTCAATCTGCGGTAGTTTTCGACCAGCGCAATTTCGCTTTCGACCAGCGGGTATGCGCTCGAAGCCGTTCGCTCTCCGGTAAGCACATAAAGCACATCGACGCCTCGACGCCAAATGGCCACAAGGTAACCAGACCTTGGCTGCCTGCTATCGTTCTCATACTTCCCTTGCGCATTCGTTGCGACGCCACCGAGTGCACCAAATTCATGCTGAGAAAGCCGAAAAGTGCGACGTATTTCTTTTAATCGTCCACCGAAACTACTGTTCATCATGGCCTCTTGAACTCTGAAGTTTTCCAACCTGCCGGAGTGCAGGCGATACCAGGCTTATCAAGGCTCTGTCTTGGCATCGTTCCAGGCTTTTCTGGCCTCAAGATACTTGGCTCGCGCCGCGTTTTTGGCCTCATGAAACTTCTGGGCGGTTTCCGCGGAAATGGGTGTGATGCTCAGAAGCTGATAGGCCTTGTCATCAAGACGGTCAGCTTCTCTGAATAATTCGTTACTTTGCTCCCTGGCAGGGCACCACTCGGGCTGGGTAATTGGCTTGGCCTTGCCTTTCATATTGTCCTCTCCTGTGCATCATCGCTGCAGGACGAGCACGCTCACTTTTCATCAGCACACCTTGGGTATGGTGGACAATGAACGTAATAGCAAACGGAAAAAACAGCCGGGATAGTGGCCTTATGAATCTGCATCTGCGCCTGTCGGGGATACCGGCAAAGTGAGCGGCCAACCCCCGCCCCACGCGCTTAACATCCAAAACCAACCCACGGCAAAAGTATTTATTTGAATACATCAATGACGCCATCATTCACTCGTCCGAGTGTCTTTAGCGTTGTTCCGCGCCCCCAAACCACGCGATTTACACGCTGTCCGACGGCGGATACAACAAGCGTTCCGCCAATTCATCGGCAACCCTGGCGGGTGAGCGTTTTTCAGCCTGGGCGTGGGCAAAAATCTCAGTCAGACGCGCGCCGATATTCGACAGATGAGCGGTGATGGTGGCGAGTTCCGCGCCGCCGTGCTTGAGGGCGACGTAGATCAGGCCGCCGGAATTGATGACGTAGTCCGGCGCGTAGAGAATGCCCCGCCCTTCCAACTGATCGGCCACTTGCAGATGAGTCAGTTGCGCGCTGGCGGAACCGGCTACCGCTGCGCAACGTAACTGGCCGACACTTTGGCGATTGAGCACCGCGCCCAGGCCGCAAGGCGCGAGAATGTCGCAGGGAGTGCTGAGCAAGGCATCGTTGGCAATCGGATGGGCGCCCAACTGTTCCATGGCCAACTGCACTTTACCGTGGTCGATGTCACTCACCAGCAATTCGGCGCCTGCGGCGTGCAGTTGTTCAGCCAGGGCAAAACCGACATTCCCCAGGCCTTGGATCGCCACGCGCAAACCTTCCAGGTTATCGCTGCCGAGGCGAGCCATGGCGGTGGTGCGGATGCCGGCAAATACGCCCATGGCCGCGTGAGGCGAGGGGTCACCCGCCGCAGAAGTGCTGGTGACGAAACGGGTTTGCTGGGCAATACAATCCATGTCGGCCACTGAGGTACCGCTATCAATGGCGGTGACGTAGCGACCGTCCAACTGCTCGATACAACGACCAAACGCTTCGAACAGGGCTGCCCGACTTTCCACATGCGCGGGGCGAATGATCACCGCATTGCCGCCGCCCACCGGCAAACCAGCCAAGGCGGCCTTGTAGCTCATGCCCTGGGCCAGGCGCGCAGCATCCGCCACGGCACTTTCGTCGTCGGGGTAAGCCAGGTAGCGGCAACCGCCCAGGGCGGGACCCCGGCGACTGCTGTGGATAGCAATGATCGCCCTCAACCCGGTCACCGGGTCGATGCTCAGGTGCAGCGATTCAAGGCGGTTGCTGTGCATGAGAGCAAACATCGTCAAGCTCCCGAATCACTTATTGTAGGCGCCAAGTATAGAACTGACGTTGGAAACCTGCCGAAACACGCAGGAATAAGCCAGCCGGTTTTGCAGGGTTTGCGACATAAACAAAGAGGTCGCGACCCCAGGCACTGGACGAATACTCGCAGTAAGGCTAAAACGAGGCATCTGCCGGAGAACCCAATGAATCCCCGCCAAGCCTTTTTCGCCTGTCTGGATTGCTCCCCGCCCGCACTGTTCGAAGCCGCGCTGTGGATAGCTGCCGAGCATGATCCGGCCGTCGAGCCGCATAAGCTGCTGGCCGACATCAACGTGCTGCGACAACAAATCAGCCTGGACATGCCCTTGCTTGCCCCCGATGAACTGGGACAACCGCTGCTGCGACGGATGAACGACCTGGGTTTCGCTCAGGATGACTTCACCCCGTTGCGCCCCGCCGCCGCCCTACTGGACAAGGTTTTGCAACGCCGGCGCGGACAGCCGTTGGCCTTGGCGCTGATTGCACTGGAGCTGGCGCAACGCCTGAACATTCCGATGGTCGGCGTCAACTTTCCGGGGCACTTCCTGCTGCGGGTGAGCGGCGCCGATCATCTGCTTGACCCGTGCGGCGGTCGGCGCCTGTACCCCAATGACTGCCGTGAGCTGCTACAACGCCAATACGGCCCCAACCTCAAGCTGCAAGCCGATCACCTGCACACCGCCGAGCCCAGGCTTATCCTGCAACGACTGTCACGTAACCTGCGTCAGCTGCACTTATCCAACGACAACCACCTCGCTGCCCTGGTGGACGCCGAGCGGGTGCTGGAACTGGGAAATGCCAGCGCCGCCGACTACCTGGCGCGGGCCAGCCTGTATAAGCACCTGGACTGCCCGAATGCCGAGCGCTTCGATCTTGAACATGCGCTGATGCTCAGCGAAGACCCGGTCCAACGCTTGCGCCTGACTGAGCGGCTAGGCCATCTGCCGCCCAATTCAGTGGTGCACTGAGCCCCTTGGCGTAAGCTGGAGCGCCTCCATGGACGAGATTGTCATGCCCCTGCGCTCGCCGAACGTTATCTCGAAGATCTCCATCAGCGCCTGCCAGGCACCACCAGGGCAGCTTTTGCCAACCTGGCGGGAGTCGCCGTCCTTCGGCAAAACGACGGCACCTTAGCCACCGACTGGGGACTGCGCTTGATCACGGCTGGGCGTTGTTAGTGCATCCTCGGGCGCACGGACCTGAATGATCAACAACGCTGCCACCACCGCAGGAATCGCGCAGAAAAAGAAGATCTGCTGCACCGGCACATGCATCGCCAGCAACATGCTGCCGAACAGCGGCCCCAGGATCGAGCCAAAACGCCCGACGCCAAGCGCCCAGCCTGTCCCCGTAGCGCGCACATGGGCCGGGTAAAAATTGCTGGCGAACGCGTTGAGGGTCAATTGCCCACCAATGATGCAGAAGCCGGCAGCAAACACAAAAGCCACCAGGTAGCGCGGGTTATCGTGATTAAGGCCCAACAGAATCGTGCACAGCGCCGCCGCTGCAAGTATCCCGGAGAGCAGTCGAACCTTGCTTTTCAGGCGATCGGCAAACCATGCCATACCGATGGCGCCCAAGGTGCCAGCGAATAGGAACATTGAAGTCAGCAGATTGGCTTCGTTCAAGCCCAGGCCACTTTCCAGCAGCAGCGAGGGGAGCCAACTGATCATGAAATACAGCAAGATCAAACTGACAAAAAACGTCGACCAAATCAGCAAGGTTGGACGTGCGTAACCGTGACGGAACAATTCCACTACCGGCAGTTTGCTGCCCTGCTCTTGACGATTCTGCTCCTCACTCGCCAAAGGGGCTTGCCAGTCCGGCAGCATCCGCGCGGTGACTTTTTGCAGGCGCGTATACGGCGGAGCATCCCGCAGCAAACGCGGCAACGACTCCGGCAGCCACCACACCAGAAATGGAAACAGCAGCAACGGCGTCACGCCGCCTGCGAGAAATACCGCCTGCCAGCCAAAACTGTCGATAAATCCGGCGGCGACAAACCCACCCGCGGCCCCTCCGAAGGAAAAACCGCACGCGGCCAGCGTCACCATCAAGGTGCGCAGGCGCGGTGGTGAATACTCCGACATCAGAGCCATGGCACTGGGCATCGCGCCTCCCATGCCGATGCCGCAAATAAAACGCGCCGCCATCAGCGTCTCCAGGGAATTGGCGAACACCATCAGGACTGTAAGGCTGGCATAGATCAGTACACAGGCCAGAAGGATGCGCCGTACACCAAAGCGATCAGCCAATGGCGTCACAGCCAGCGAACCCAAAGTCAGCCCCAACAGGTTGGCGCTGAACACGGGCCCGAATGCGGCTTTTTCCAGGCCCCAATCCGCTGCCAATGCTGGCACTACATAGCCTAGGACTTGGGCGTCATAGCCGTCCGTCACCAACAACAATGCCAACAACAAAAGAATCAACCACTGATAGCGCGACACCGGACGGGTATCGAGTGCCGCGCGAAAGCTCGCAATCTGATTGTGCATCGCAAGGAACCTGTTTTGTTTTTATGGTGTTCCCGCCTCTATGAAAGACGGTTGCGTACAACATGTCAGGGAGTATCTGGCTGATTCGCCGGATGAGCCTGGACAAACGCTGGGTGCTGTGCCGCCAAAGCGGCCACTCGCTGAATCCGTGGGTAGGCATCCAACGACACCTTGAAGCGCTCGGCCGCATACACCTGCGGAATCAGAAACGCATCGGCCAGCCCCGGGAGCTCGCCAAAGCAAAACCCTTGATCGCCGATCAACTGCTCCACCGCGCCCAACCCCTGACTGATCCAGTGCCCGATCCATTCCAGCAGTTGCGTTTCGTCATGCCCCCACTGGCGCAACAGGTTCTGCGTACTCGAATTGTGCAACGGATGAACGTCACAACCGATGATCGACGCCACAGCCCGTTCATGTGCACGGGCCACGAAGTCTTTGGAGAGCAGCGGTGGCTGTGGATAACGTTCGTCCAGGTATTCGATGATCGCCGGCGACTGAATCAATAGCTCGCCGTCATTCGTGCGCAACGCTGGAACACGGCCTTGCGGGTTGATCGCCAGATATTCCGGCTGGCGATTGGCACCGCCGGCCGGCACCAACAGGTTGATCGGCACAGCGGTGAAGTCCAGGCCCTTGAGCGCCAGGGCGATCCGGACCCGATAGGACGCAGTGGAGCGGTAGTAAGTATAGAGTTGCATGCCCTTGCCCCTGGTTAGCGTGCCGCGACCACGGCGCCGCGGCATTCGCCGAAACCGATGGAAGCAAAACCGTCGCGGCTGCAACGGGCGCGCAGGATGATTTCGTCGCCGTCTTCGAGGAACTTGCGTACCTCGCCTGAGGCCAGTTCAATCGGCTTTTTACCGCCTTCGGTGATTTCCAGCAGGCTGCCGAACTGCCCGGCCTGCGGCCCTGACAAGGTGCCCGAACCGAACAGATCACCGGCCTGCAACTGGCAGCCGTTGACGCTGTGGTGCGCAACCATTTGCGCGACGGTCCAGTACATATGCCGAGTGTTGCTCAAGGTCAGGCGATGGGCCGGCAGGTTCTGCTCACGCATCGAGGCGGTGCTCAGCAATACCTCCAGTTCAATGTCAAACGCTCCGCCCGCTTGATCGCGTGTGTCCAGCAAGTAAGACAGCGGTTGTGGATCGCCTTCAGGACGCGCCGGTTGTGCCTTGCGAAAGGGTTCCAGGGCTTCGGCCGTCACCACCCACGGCGAAATGCTGGTGATGAAGCTTTTCGACAGGAACGGCCCCAGCGGCTGGTATTCCCACGCCTGGATATCGCGCGCCGACCAATCGTTGAGCAGGCAGAAACCGGCAATGTGATCGGCAGCATCGCCAATGGCAATCGAATCGCCCATGGCATTGCCCTGGCCGATCCAGATGCCCAGCTCCAGCTCGTAATCGAGTCGCGCACACGGGCCGAACGTGGGCTCGGTCTGTCCAGCGGGCAGGGTTTGGCCCTTGGGCCGACGCACCTCGGTGCCAGACAGGCGGATTGTCGATGCACGGCCGTGATAGCCGATCGGCACGTACTTGTAGTTAGGCAGCAATGGGTTGTCTGGGCGGAACAGTTTGCCGACGTTTTGCGCATGCTCGATGCCGACGTAAAAGTCAGTGTAATCGTTGATTTTCGCCGGCATGTGCATCTGGCAGTCAGCAGCCAGCGGTAGCACCTTGGCGCCCAGTGCTTGCAGTGGGTCCTGCAGGTTGCTGCCTTCGCCCAGCAATTCAAGCAGGCGTTCGCGCAAGGCCACTCGAGGGCCGCGCCCCAGCTCGAAAAACTCATTCAACTGGCCGCTGGCCGTCGCGTCGACGGCGCGGCGCGCTTCGCCGTCAAAGAAGTCCCGGGCGGCCTGCAGGTCAAGGATATGCTCACCGATGGCCACGCCACAGCGTGGCGCCGAACCGTCGAGGCTGAACACGCCGAGCGGCAGGTTTTGCAGAGGGAAATCCGCGTGACCATTGGCGGAGGCCACCCAACTGCGGGTGATGGTGGACTGAGTCATGGTTATCTCCGATTCGGATTGAAGGTTGCCGGCAACGAGGACCAGCAAGCGTCGTAATTGCTTTGCAACTGCGAGCACTCCAGGGCGTATTGGGTCGGACGCAGCACTTGGCTGGTCTCGAACATGAAAGCCATGGTGTTCTCGATTTTGTGGGGCGCGAGGTCGACAGCGATCGCCTTGGTACAGGTCTCGCCATCCGGGCCGTGGGCGCTCATGCAACTGTGCAGTGACGCGCCGCCCGGCAGGAAGCCTTCAGCCTTGGCGTCGTAGGCACCCTGGATCAGGCCCATGTATTCGTTCATCAGGTTGCGATGGAACCACGGTGGCCGGAAGGTGTTCTCGGCGACCATCCAGCGCGGCGGGAAGATCACAAAGTCGAGGTTGGCCAAACCGTGGACGCTGGTGGGCGAGGTCAACACGGTGAAGATCGAAGGGTCCGGGTGGTCGAAACTCACCGTGCCAATGGTGTTGAAACGACGCAAATCGTACTTGTAAGGCACATTGTTGCCGTGCCAGGCCACGACGTTCAGCGGCGAATGGTCCAGCGTGCAACCCCAGAGTTCACCGAGAAATTTCTGCACCAACGGCGTCGGCTGCGACAGGTCTTCGTAGTGCGCCACGGGCGTGAGGAAGTCCCGCGGGTTGGCCAGGCCATTGCTGCCGATCGGTCCCAGGTCCGGCAGGCGCAGCGATGCGCCATGGTTTTCGGCGACATAGCCGCGCGCCTCGCCGTCCAGCAACTCGACGCGAAATTTCATGCCCCGTGGCACGACCACGATTTCCAGCGGTTCGACGTCAAGCACACCCAGCTCAGTGACGATGCGCAAACGGCCTTGTTCGGGAACGATCAACAACTCGCCGTCGGCATTAAAGAACACCCGCTCCATGGAACGGTTGGCGCGGTAATGATAGATGCTGATGCCGGTGGGGGTTTCCGAGCCGGTGTTGGCGACCATGCCGACCAGGCCGTCGATAAAGTCGGTCGCTTCCGCGGGAATCTGCAGCGGGTTCCAGCGCAGGCGATTGGGCGTCACGGCCCCCAATGGGCCGCCGGCCAGTTGCCGCTCAAGTTTGACGAATGGCGGATGATTGGCCGACGGCTGAATGCGGTACAACCAGGTGCGTCGCGCCTCGCTGCGGAGCATGGTGAAGGCGGTGCCGGAGAACAATTCGGTGTACAGCCCGTAAGGGTTTTTTTGCGGCGAGTTCTGGCCGACAGGCAAGGCGCCGGGCAAGGCCTCGCTGGCGAACTCATTACCAAAGCCCGATTGGTAGGCCAAGGAATCAAGGGACATGACGCCTCCTCAAGTGGAGTGAACAGCACCGCGCCGCCCTCTTGAAGATGCCTGCGCAGGCTGTCGTTATTTTTATCGTAATCCAATTACGCATAACGTAATTTGATTGGTATCGAGCGTCAAGCTATAAAGACCGCCATTCGTCCCTGAGATACATGCCCTCCATGGAAAAGCCGCTCGCTACCCGCGACACCGGTAAACAGAAAGTCCGCTCGGCCGAGGTCGGCACCGACATCCTCAAGGCCTTGGCCGAACTGTCGCCCGCCACATCCCTGTCGCGCCTTGCCGAACATGTGCAGATGCCCGCCAGTAAGGTCCATCGCTATTTGCAGGCGTTGATTGCCTCGGGCTTTGCCGAACAGAACGCCGCCACCAACCATTACGGCCTGGGTCGCGAAGCCTTGCGCGTGGGGCTCGCCGCGCTGGGCAGCATGGACGTGCTGAAAGTCGCCGCCCTGCCGCTGGCGGAGTTGCGCGACGAGTTGAATGAAACCTGCTTTCTGGCGGTATGGGGCAACCAGGGCCCGACCGTAGTGCATATCGAACCGGCCGTGCGCGCAGTCACCGTGGTCACACAATTGGGCTCGGTGCTGCCACTGCTCAGCTCTTCCACTGGGCTGGTATTCAGCGCGTTCCTGGCGCCTCGGGAAACCGTGGCGTTGCGCGACCAGGAGATCCAGGCCGGCAGCGCGCATACGCTGGCGGACGATCAGGCTTACGCGCAAACCTGCGAACAGATTCGCCAGCGCGGCCTGCACTTTGTGCATGGTTTGCTGATGCCTGGGGTCGATGCATTGTCGGCCCCGGTGTTCAACGCCATGGGGCATGTGGCGGCGGTGCTGACGGTGGTTGGGCCAACCTCGTTATTCCACGCCGATGAAGACGGGCCGGCGGCCAGGCAGCTGTTGGCCGCAAGCCAAGCGGTGAGTTGGCGCATGGGCTACCAACCTTAGCCCATCAAACCCAGCGTCTTGGCCTTGGCCACGGCCTGGGTCCGCCGCTCCACCCCCAACTTGCTGTGAATCCTGCGCGCATGGGTTTTCACCGTGTGCAGAGAGATGAACAACTGGTCGGCGATTTCCAGGTTGGAGTTACCCAACGCAATCAGTTGCAGCACCTCCAGCTCGCGTTGGCTGAGGGGATTATCTCCCATCACCGCCACCTGCTCCTGGGGCTCCAACCCCAATTCGCTCAACAAACCCGGCTGGCGCAAGCGCAGTTCGCGAATCGCCTGCTGCACCTGACACCGCCCCGCCAGTTCCAGGCCGGCTTGCAATGAGCGCACCGCCAGGGCTCGATCGCCCTGTTGCCAGGCCACCTCCCCCAAGACCAGATGCAACTCCACTTCCAGGCATTGCATACCGCGCAGGCGGGCGGCCTCCAGCAGGGTCGCGAGCCGGGCGATGGGTTGATCGGCGCAGCGCAGTTTTACCTGGGCCAGCACCAACAGGTATTCCAGCCTGGGGATCAGCTCCAAGGTAGCGGGCGGCGCCTGCTTGGCGTTCGGTCCTTGAAAGTGGCGCAGCACCCGACTGACCGCCTCCAGGGTCAGTTCGGCGCGCCCTTGCTGCAGCCAGAAATGCCCACTGAGCAACAGCAATACCGCCCGGTACACGGTGTCGGGTACTTGTCGCTGCTGCATCAGACGTTCGGCATCACGCAACTGGATAAACGCCTGGGCGTAATCACCCTGGTTGGCCGCCAGCATCGCGAGCCCGAGGAAGCCATAAAGCGCACGTTTGTCCTGGCTCTGCTGACAGATCTGCAAACCTGATGCGAGGCATTGAGCGGCCCGTTCATCCTGCCCTTGACGCAAGGCCAGATGCCCACGCCGCAGGGTGATCCGGCCTATCAATGGACCCACCTTGAGGTGTTGCTGCCCCAGCATTGCCTGAACATTTTCCAACAGACTCTGGGCCCGATGCGGTGCGCCACGCTGTTCCAGCAATTGCGCGTGATCCAGTTCAAGCACGGCTTCGAGCAGCAGTGAGCCATGCGCGCGTGCCAGGCACAGCGCCTGGCGATTCAGCGCTTGGGCGACATCCAGTTCGCCGCGTAACAGCGCTTGCTGGGTCAACCCGGACAAGCACATCAGGCGCGATGTCCAGGCGCTGTCCGGCAAATCCTCCAGGGCTTCGAGAAAGTGCTCGCGGGCGCGTGTCGCTTCACCATCCAGATGCAACAACCAACCCCATTGCGCCTGCCAACGCGCCAGCAAATGACGTTGCAAGGACGCCGAGGGTTGTGGGGTGAAACGCGCCAACTGGTTGATACATTGCGCCGCCCGATCGAAGCGCCCGGCGAACAACAAGGCGGCCGTGACCAGACCCACCAGTTGCGCCGACCCGAGCATCAGTTCATCACCATGCTGTTCATGCAAGCGCAACAACAGCACCGCATTTTGCTGGCGGAACAGATCCTCAAAACTGAAGTGTTGCAACAAGCTGACCGCCATTTCGTATTCCTGCGCCAGCAACGCCTGTTCAAAAGCGGCCTGCCAGTCCTCTGCGGCGGTGAACCATTGGCAGGCGCGCCGATGCCAGGAGCGCTTGGCCGGCCAGGGTTCGTCCCGCAGCAGTTGGGCCAAGGGCGCGAACACCTGCAACCAGTCCGGCGAGTCTTCCCACGGCTCGATAAACGCACCCAACGCCTGCAAATTGCGCAGGTGATTGACGCCGTCGCCACATCCGAACAGGTGCTCACACAATGCCGGATTGAACCGTGGCAAGTGCGCCAGCACGCGCCAGGCCTCCTCCAGCTCTTCAGGCAAAGTGCTGAACAATTCGTGTTGCAGATAATCGAGCAGCGTCTGGGATCGTCCATGCCAGGCGCAGCTATCCGGTGGATGATCACCCTCCAGCAGGGCTACACGCACGCCGGCGCACCAGCCCGCGCTGAACTGCAGCACCTTGTCAGCGGTTTGCCCGGCATTCGCGTGGTGGCTGATGAGCAACTGGACTTCATCTCGGTCAAAGGCCAGTTCCGCGCCAGTGCATTCCCACAACTCATCATCGAGCAGCAACCGCGGCCAGTTGCAGGCCGGCCGGCGCCGCGCGCCCAGCCACCAGGTCAGCGCAGGGCTGCTGGCCACCAGTAGGCGATCCAGCAAAGCATCCAGTGCGGGCGCAGGAACCCGGCAATAATCATCGAGAAACAGCCAGGCCGCAGACTGCCAGCGGCTCAGGTCCACTGCCAACGTGCTCTCATCGACAAACACCAGGCCCAGGCTTTGGGCCAGGCGCTGACAAAATTCGATGGGGTCGAGGGCGATCCCATTCAGGGGCAACCAATAGACCTGGACACTGGCCGGCGCCTGCAATGCACATTCGGCCAGCAACGCGCTCTTGCCGCTGCCGGCCGGCGCGCAGAGTAATTTCACCCGCGCCTCGGCCGTCAGCAGTGGCTCGCTCAGGCGCGGGCGCGACAGATGATGGGAAGACAAACGTGGCATGAATCCAGGACGATCCAGACAACGGGTCATGGCGGTCATTACAGCGTCCCTTTATTATTTTTATCCGGCCTGCGGCCTACCGTAGTCCTGTGGTGGCCGGTTGTTGAAGAAGTATTCAGCGGGCTGATTGATCGACATAAAAAAGCCGGGCGCCAAAAGGCGCCCGGCGGGAGATCTGAAAGGCCTGAAAAAGCGCTTGTGGCGAGGGGGCTTGTCCCCCGTTGGGCTGCGCAGCAGCCCCAAATCCAGGCGCCGAGGAGTACCTGAAGCACCGCACTTGTCATTATCGGGGCTGCTGCGCAGCCCAACGGGGGACAAGCCCCCTCGCCACAAAAGCGGAATCAGGCGCTTCACTTGCTTAACTGAACCGCAAATGTCCGACCTCCAGTCTCAGCGCACGCCCGAGGTGCGCAACGCGGCAGGTGTGTAGTCCGCTGCCCTAGCATCAAAGCCGAACACAAAGCTGCTTTTCTCCTCGTTTTTCATGCCGAGGGCGAGGTAGCGGCCGGCGATGATGTCGTACAGCGTTTCGACGGTGTAGGCCGGTGTCTGGTGGTTGTAGTAGAACTGCGCATGCCCCTCGGCGACGCGCCACAGTTGACCGCGGCCGTCATAGTGGTCCACCAGCGCGACCTGCCAGCTGTCTTCGTCGATGTACATATGGCGCTTGGCGTAGATATGCCGCTCGCTGGGCTTGACCGTGCCGACGACTTCCCAGACCCGGTGCAGCTCGTAGCGGGTCAGGTCCTGATTGATGTGCCCGGCCTTGATGATGTCGTCGTATTTGAGGGACGGCGAATCGAGCTTGTAGCTGTTGTAGGGGATGTACATTTCCTTCTTGCCCACCAGTTTCCAATCGTAACGATCTGGCGCACCGGAGAACATATCGAAGTTGTCCGAGGTGCGCAGACCGTCCGAAGCGGTACCCGGCCCGTCGTAGGCAACTTGCGGCGCACGGCGTACCCGACGCTGGCCGGCGTTGTAGATCCAGGCCAGACGTGGCTCTTTCACCTGATCGAGGGTTTCATGCACCAGCAGCACGTTGCCCGCCAGGCGCGCCGGCGCCGTTACCGATTGCTTGAAGAAGGTCAGCACGTTGGCACCCTTGGCCGGGTCCATGTCCGGGATCAGTTGCGGCACCGCCACTTCCTCTTCAAACCGGATCGGCGTGTAGCTGCCGTTGGTCTGCGGGGTAGCCTGGGTAATGATGCGTCGCAGGTTGCCGCCGTGGTAACGGGTGATGTGGTTCCACAACACTTCGACACCGTTTTTCGGAATCGGAAAAGCGTAGTAACGGTTGCCGGTGAAGTTCTCCAGGCCGTTGCCATCGTTGATCGACTTGACGTTCAGCGCGCTGCGCTTGATCGATTCATAGATGTCCTCCGGCAGATTGACCGTGCGATGGGTCGGATACACCGGAATCTTGTAGGTTTCGGGATAACGCTTGAACATCGCGACCTGACCGTCGGACAGCTTGTCCTTGTACTGATCGACGGTGGCGGCGGTGATCACGAACAGCGGTTTTTCAGTGGCGAACGGATCGGCCAGAAAGCCCTTGCTGTCTACCGCGCCGGCGTTTTTCGGGATGCCTCCGGTCCAGGCCGGAATCGAGCCATCCGCGTTACCGGCCATCTCGGCGCCCACCGGCGTCAGGCTGGTACCCAGCTTGGCGGCTTCTTCCGGTGACACCGCGGCCATCACGTTGGCAGCCAACAGGCTGAAGGCCAGCACGCCGCACTGCAAAATCATCTTACGCATAATTTCTTGTCCTTCTTTAAGCCAAATCAGAAGTTCACGCCGAAGCTGAGGGCGAGAAAGTCACGGTCGGTCAGGGTGTTGTAGTCCCCCCCGAAAAAGTCGGTGTAGCTCAGGCTCGCGGTGTAGGTGTTGCGGTAGTCCGCATCGACACCGACGCTGAGGGCCTTGGCGCCTTCGTTGAACAGACCGTTGGGGCCATAACCCTTGACGTCATGGGACCAGGACAGGTTGGGCTTGAGGTTGATCCCGGCTATCACGTTGCTGTAATCGAGGATGGCCCTGGCGCGATACCCCCAGGAAGTGGCAGTCACGAAGCCGTCGGTGTCTCCACCAAAACCGTATTGGCCGTAGACCGAATCGCGGCCGTAGCGCAGTTTGGTCTTCGCCTCCAGCCCGCCGACCCGCACGATGGCTGCCTCACCCACCAGGGTCAGGCGTTCGGCGCCCAGGACCTGATCGAAGAACTGGGTCATGGTGGTTTGGAACTGCGTGATTTCCTTACGACGGTAGCCAGTGTTGTCGGCGCCGAATGAGCTGCTGATCGGCGAAGCGGCGTTGCCGGCAATCGGGTTGAGCAGCGCCAGCGTCAGGTCCGTGGTGTTGAGTTGCACAGGTGCGTTGGGGCGATAGCTGATTTCCCCGGTCCAGGCAGTGCCAGTGGGCAAGGTCGTGGCAAAGCTGGCGCCGTACAGGCGAATGTCTTCCGGATATTCAAGGTAGTACTGACCCCGCCCAAGCATGACGCTCTGGGCCAGCCCGGCGCCGGAGCCCGGCGCAATCCCATTGGCCGCGTTGATGATGCCGCCAATCGTCGCCAGGTTGGTGTTGGCGGTAATGGTGCCCACGGTCGGTGTACGGCTGTGGTAGTTCATGAAGTACAGGCCGTATTCGGTATCGTCACCCAACCAGCGCAACGCCATGCCAAACTGCCCGGAATCCCGCGCATCGCGGTCGCCGGCGCGGCGCACGATCACGCCTTCATCGGTCACGCCAAAACCCTGGCCAAACGCGGCGGCCACCGGTTGCAAAGGACTGATCGCCGGGCTGCCGACGGTGTAGTTGTCGGTGCAGCCATCCGCGGCCACGTCACCCCCAAAGAAGGTGCCGCAGTTATCCAGCACAGTCTGGTCCCACTCCAACTGGTAGAACCCTTCCACCGTCAGTTGGTTGGTCAACCCCTGTGAAGCAAAGAGCATATTGACCGGGATCAGCCCCTCCTTGATCTCGGCGCCCGGACGGCGAAAGGCCGAAACATCGACGGGGTTGATGCTGTTGATGGAGTTGCCGATGAAGGTACTTTCGCCCCAACTGACCACCTGCTTACCGCCGCGCACGGTGCCCGGCAGGCCGCCCAGGGAGTAGTTGTGATAGACGAAGGCATCGAGGATCTGCGCACCGCTGGACTTGAAGCCCTCTTTGCGGTTGTGATCGCTGATCTGCTTGAACTCGCGGTTTTCATCCTTGAGCTCGAAGTCGTACCAGTACTTGCCACGGACGAAGACACCGGTGTCGCCGTACTTGAGTTCAAGGTCATGCAGCCCCTTGAAGATCTTCGAAAAGGTCTCGCCTTTCTTGAAGTTCTGACGTCCATCATCTCCGGTAGAAGCCTGGCCGCTGCCACCATTGACGGTGCCCACCAACTTGCTGCCGGCATCACGCATGCCCCAGCTGGCACCTACCGACAGTGACGAATCGAATTGCCCTTCGATCTCGCCGATATTGAACGAAACAGCCTGCGCCTGTGCGCAGCATCCCAACGCAACCGCAGCAGCCAGCGCCTGTGGCCTGAAGATGGCGCGCATTGTTGTTTTTGTCATGCGTCTTCCCCGGTGATGTGACAGAAGGCCCCACCCTACTGCCCGGGATCAGGAGCGATAAGCGCACCAAGGAGGTATTCGCTTTGTCGCTCGAAAGGATTACAGGACGCTCTGGTCGGGGTTCTACCGACGGCATCGACCGGATGGATAAAGGGTCATCAGGAGGATGGATGAAACAACAGTGTCAGCCCAATGACTGTTGCAGATTCAGTAACAGTCAATGTCAGGAAAGAGTATTTTTCATTTGGGTAGCGAGGACTATTCTTACCGGACTTTCAGGACAAACCGTCCGCTTCCACTCGGGAAGGAAAGCCAGTTTTGAATGGATTGATCCGTACTTGTCAGTCCAGTACCGGTGTTCACTGACGTTGATTTGTAGCTCCTTGATCCAACGTCTTGCTTCGGCCGCTGCTTATGCAGCGGCCTTTTTTATGCCTGAAACAAAACGCGGCGCCGTAGCGCCTGATGCTGAGCTTTGTTGGAGCGAGGGGGCGCCTAGCTCTTGCTCGCGAAGCACTCTAAGGCGCCGCGTTTATCCTGAATACACGCGTTATCGTTGCCGTTTTTCGCGAGCAAGCTCGCTCCTACACAAAAGGCGGTATCAGCCGTGGCGCTCCGGCGTGATTAAAGTATATTTATGCAACGATCAAAGGCTGTATTTCTGCAGGTTGTCCATCATTTCCTTCAGCGCTTCGATGTTGTCTTTGGGATGGGCCGCCCCTTCAAAGTCACAGATCTGTTCCCAGTGGGCCGCCACATCCTCCGGCGAAAACCCGGGTTCAGGGTTGAACCCCACCCCCAAACTGCGTTCCCAGCGGGTTTTGCCGATCCAACCGCCACCCACTTCGAACAAACCGCTGGTTTCCTGACACGCTTCACTGCCCAGGTACACCACCAGCGGACTGACCAACTCCGGCTTGAGCCGCTCGAAAACTTGCGGCGGGATCAGGCCTTCGGTCATCCGCGTGCCGCCCGTCGGTGCGATGGCGTTGACCAGGATGTTGTTCTTGCGGCCTTCTAACGCCAGCGTCCGGGTCAGGCCATACAAACCCAGCTTGGCCATGCCGTAGTTGGACTGGCCGAAATTGCCGTAAATGCCTGAGGTGGACGCGGTGAAAATCACGCGGCCATAGCCTTGCTCGCGCAGATGGGGCCAGGCGGCACGGGTGACTTTATAAGCGCCCTCGACATGTACCCGGTAAACCAGATCCCAGTCACCATCGTCCATTTTGTGGAACGTCTTGTCCCGCAGGATCCCGGCATTGTTGACCACCACGTCGATGCGCCCAAAAGCGTCGAGGGCATGCTGCACGATCTTTTCGCCCTCGGTGACTGAGTCGTGGTTGGCCTCGGCAATCCCACCGGCCTCACGAATCTCGGCGACCACGCGGTCTGCCGCCGAGGCGTTCGCGCCCTCGCCCTGGGTTGAACCACCCAGATCGTTGACCAGGACCTTGGCCCCGTGCCGGGCGAACAGCAGCGCATGTGCACGCCCCAATCCACCACCCGCACCGGTAACGATCACGACCTTATCTTGGAACTGTACAGACTCACTCATACGGAACTCCAGCGACAACAGTGGACGATGAGTCGAGTGTCAGGCACCGGGCTTCTGGTCACAATAAATACGGGCGAGGCTGAATGGTGCGCGATAAGGCAGGGGGATGATTGTCAGGTACAGGTGAGTTGTGTCGATGCCTGCGTAATGCGTTCGCGAAACGCCAGGTAATGCTTGAGCACCTGTACCGGCGCCTCGATCTGCGGGTAATGGCCAATATTGCTCAGCAGTACGGTGTCGGCGTCCGGCACCAGCTCGCGGTAGCGCTCGACCATGTGGGCACCCGAAATCGGGTCCACTTCGCCATCGATCACCCGCAACGGCAACTCGCCACGTCGCATGGCGGTGACCCAGCGTTCTCGCTGCTGACGGCGTTGGGGAATGTAGGCAATCAGCTTGTGCAGAATACGCTGGCCGTCGTTATTTGCGATCAGGCTCCAGAAATCATCCAGGGCACTTTCGCTGGGGCGAGTGTCGGGGCCGAAAATCTGCCTGAACGTGTCGGCCAGGGTATTGCGCCCAAAGGCCCGCCCGACCATCCAGCCCACAGGGCTGAGCAACAGTTTCTGCGCCAGCGCCACACGGTGGGTCTCGGGAAACAGACCACCGTTGAGAAATACACAACTGGCCATCTTGAACCGGCCTTCATAGTGTCGCGCAAGCAGTTCCTGAGCGACGCTGTCGCCATAGTCGTGAGCCAGGACATGCACCTTCCCATGCACTCGCAGGTGTTCCAGCAACGCCTGGTGTAAATCCGCCTGCTCCAGCAGGCAGTAAGTGTGATCCAGGGGCTTGGCCGAATCACCAAAACCCAACATGTCGCAGGCGATCACCCGGTTGCGCTGGGCCAGCGGTTGCCAAAGGTAATGCCAGTCCCAACTGGCGCTGGGAAAACCGTGAATCAACAACAATGGCTCGCCCTGTCCGGCGACCCAATAACGAATAGCCTGCCCGCGAAAAACAAAACTCTGCCCACGCGTGCGCCAGGCACTCAGGGGAATCTCGGCCAATGGCATCAAAGTTGGTATCCCGGGTTTTGTTGGTCGAGCTTGCGCAACAACGCCGGCCAGGCCAGTGCACCTCCCATACCCTGTGCGCTCTTGGTGACGCCTGCAAGCATCGCCTTGGCTCCCGCGAGAACCTGTGGCTCGATGGCGATCAACTCGGTCCCGCCATTGTGTGCCAGTACCTGGATGTCACAGGCGCGCTGGAAGGTGAACATCATCAGGAACGTATCAGCGATAGTCCCGCCACAGGTCAAAGGACCGTGGTTGTGTAGCATCAAAAAGTTCTTTTCACCCAGGTCAGCTTGCAAGCGGGCTTTTTCGTCGTGGCTCAGCGCCACACCTTCGTAGGCGTGATAAGCCAGGCTGGACAGCACAAACAGCGATTGCTGACTGATCGGCAACACACCTTGTTTCTGCGCGGAAACGGCCACGCCGGCGGCAGTATGCGTGTGCAACACGCACACCACGTCGTGTCGCACCTCATGCACTGCACTGTGGATGGTGTAGCCCGCCGGATTGATCTCGTAGGGGCTGTCCATCAGTTTGTTGCCGGCCTGATCGACCTTGACCAGGCTGGAGGCGGTGATTTCGTGAAACATCAGCCCGTACGGATTGATCAGGAAATCTTCGGTGCCCGGCACCTTGGCCGAAATATGGGTGAAAATCAGGTCATCCCAGCCATGCATGGCCACCAGGCGATAACAGGCCGCCAGGTCGATACGGGTTTGCCATTCGGCAGCGCTGACTTGATCTTTTACACTCGGTGGCGATTGAACGGGGGCTGGGCTCACGGCAATGACCTCGATGGCGTGGTGTTGTTATTATTTTCTCGGCTAAAGAGTCAGTCTAGTCAGACCTTGAGGACGCAGGAGTTGCGTTGGCAGCCAGCTTTATGACCGAGCGGGTCAACCTTCAGCATAGTTCGGATTAGTCTAAGCGCCCTCAGCGAAATGGCGCCAATCAAGGCGCCACCTCGCCACACTGCGATCAGGCACGCAGCGCGGTAACCAACTCGGCCAGCCAAGGTTCTGCGTCGCTTTCCGGGGTCACGCTTTCGCTGGCATCCAGGCGTAGCATCGGCAGCACTTCGCGCACACCCAACTCGCCAAACAACTCACGCATTTGCTCGCCGCCCGCGCAAAAAGTATCACCGTAGCTGGCATCGCCCAGGCCGATAACCGCCCCCGGCAAACCGCGCCAGGCTGCGGGCAGTTGATCGCGAATCGTCGAATACAGCGGCATTAGGCTGTCCGGCAACTCACCCATGCCGGTGGTCGACGTCACGGCCAGGAAAGCTTCGGGGGCAAAGGCCTGAATTTCGGCCAGGGTTGCCCGAGGGTTGTGCCATGCATCAAGACCGGCGTCGTTGAGGATAGCAGCGGCATGCCGGGCGACTTCTTCAGCCGTGCCGTACACCGAGCCGGAAAGAATGGCGACTTTCATCAATCTCATCCTGTAGTTGAGTGAAAGCCCGGGATATTAACAGCTGCCGCCATCGCTTTCAGGGATCCGGTCGCAACATCCCCTGTTGGTCTGTGGACAGATCACCGACTTGTCTTACACTGCCAGATCCAGAAACACGCCATGGACTGCTCGATGATCAACGCCAAGCTGATGCAAATGGTGATCAACGCCACCAACGAAGGGATTGTAGTCGCCGAGCGGGAAGGCAAGGACAAGCCGCTGATTTATGTGAATCCGGCCTTTGAGCGCCTGACCGGCTACCACCTGGACGATATTCTTTACCAGGACTGCCGCTTCCTGCAGTCGGGCGACCGTGACCAGCCGGCGCTGAACGCCATTCGCCAAGCGTTGGACAATGCTGGCAGTTGCCGGGAGATCCTGCGCAACTACCGCAAGGATGGCACGCACTTCTGGAATGAGTTGTCATTATCGACGGTTTATAACCCGGCCGATAAACAGACATATTTTGTCGGGGTGCAAAAAGATGTCACGGCGCAGGTCAAGGCCCAGCAGCGCATCACCCAGTTGGAAGCCCAAGTGGCTCAGCTCCAGGCCGAACTGAATACACTGCAGGCGACGAGCGGTTCTAACAAACTTTAGAATACCGGGTCTGTATAGTAATAATTGCCTTCTGCCCGCCTTTCCCTGAGCCACATCAATGCAACGCGACGCGCTTTTGACGCAGGACGAACTGGACTTCATCCAGACCATGCACCATAACCCGCAACTGAATGCGCGCGACGTTTCGTCGAGCCTGACGGTCAACGGCGGTGCGCAGATCCGTGATCTGCTCACCCGCTTGGCGGCGCATGAGCACGTGACCATCCAGGCACAATTCGACAATCAGCAAATGACCTTTCCATTGCAATTGGTGGAAGACGAATTCCATGCCCTACACCTGCGCCTGGGCGTGCCGAGCATTTTCGAAGACGGGCCAATGATCCGCCCTTGGCGCCTGGTGCTTGAAGAACCGGTCGCCCTGGAAAACATCAAGGGCCAACCCGGCTCACTATTTGTCCATGAGATTTCGTTCAAGGGCGCACTGGTGGAAGTTCGCGGTCGAAGCAATCCACCCAAGACCTTTTGCCTGTGGTTCAGTCCTTCGGGTTATGAGCGAATTGCAGTACGTGGCACCCTCGAACGCGAAACGACCCGAGGTATGTTTGCCTACCATTTGAGCCAAGGGGACGTGGACGAAACCGAACGCCTGCGCCAGTTCATCCTGCAGCAACATCGCCTCGCCCACCCCGAAGTGCATGCCTGATATCAGGTATCGAGGGTTCCCTGGATAAACTGTTGCAAACGTCGCTGCATCAAATGCCCTTCGTTACCCAGGCAGCCAATGGACGTGCCCGCCAGTTGCGAGCCGACCATGTCCGAGACATCACCCGCCAGCAGTATTGGACAATCCAGGGTCAACGCAAGTCGCGTCAACCGGCGTGGCAATTCGGCAGTCGGCGAATGATTGGAAAACACCACCAACGCCTGAGGCCGGCTCTTTTCGCAGATCAGCGTTAACTCATTGAAGGGTTGCCCCATGCTCAGGACGCGAACCGCCAACTCGTCACCGCTCATCAATACTGCGGCCACCAACAGCTCCAGTTCACGGCACTCTCCGGCGATGGCCGACAACAAAATCCGTGGTTTGTGGGAAACCTGGGCCAGTTGCAGGCGCTGCGAGATCCGATTGCGCAAAAAGCTGTCGAAAAATAACCACTCACTGGCTTGCCCGAAATGCCCTTGATGGCGCAGCAACTGAAGCCAGAGAGGCATCAGGATGTCTTGCAAGGCCACCGATGCAGGGTAGGTGGCGAAGATCTGGCCATATAGGCGATCCAACTGCCGATCATCGAACGCGCCTATCGCCTGTTGCAGTTGCCGCTGCCAGTCAGTGCTTTCGTGCTGTGCATTACCTTCACTCACGTTGCGCAGTAACGCCGCCTGGGCGTCGTCACGCGCGAGCATCTTGCCGACTTTGCTGACCGCGACGCCCCGTTCGATCCAATCGAGAATACGGTGCACGGTGTCGATATCTTCCCGCGAGTACAGTCGATGCCCGCTTTCGGTGCGCACGGGTTGAATCAAACCATAGCGTCGCTCCCATGCTCGCAAAGTGACCGGATTGATACCTGTCAATTTTGACACTTCGCGGATCGGAAACAGTTCCTCCGAGCCGGGTACGCCGCTGAGCATGGAACCAACAAGCGGATCAGTAATAACGGGCATCAGGTGGCGATACATCCCTATAAACGCGTGAGCTTGAATCCTATTTAACGCACTTACAGCTGTCTTTTTCAAGCGCCGGACCAACCGACCAGTGTCGCCGGCATATTTCGTCGATTCAGGAATAATCCTTGCCTGTTTTTGCGCAGCCACCCAACCCGGTGGCGGCGTCAGGCGCGCTCCCTACCCGGTGCGGCGCTGCCACCTACCTGGAGATACACAATGTCTACCTTACCCGTCACCTTGATGGTTGCACGTCGTGTGGCTAAAGGGCGTTATCAGGACTTGATGAGCTGGTTGCGTGAAGGCGAGCAACTGGCCACCGACTTTCCCGGCTATCTGGGCTCCGGTGTGCTCGCGCCCCCTGCCGATGACGACGAATTCCAGATTATCTTCCGTTTCGCCGACGAACAGACGCTACATGCCTGGGAGTTCTCGGCCTCTCGCAGCGCCTGGCTCGATCGCGGCAGCGAGTTGTTCGCCAACCCTTCGGAACACCGGGTCAGGGGCATGGACGGCTGGTTTGGTGGCGTGGGCCAGCGCCCACTGCGCTGGAAACAGGCGGTCGCCATCTGGCTGGCGTTTTTCCCGGTGTCGCTGCTGTTCAATTTCGGGCTTGAACCCCTGCTCGTCGAGCTTGGAATGTTCAGTCGTGTGCTGATCAGCACCCTGGTCCTCACCCCGTTGATGGTCTATCTGTTCATTCCCCTGTCGACGTATCTGCTGGCAGGCTGGTTGAATCCCGCACCAGCACCGGCAAAACCCTGCGAAGCGACCGTTTGAGTCCATTCAACGGCCGGTCGCTGGTATAGTTTTAGCCTGTCTGCGACCTGAGCCTGCCATGACCACTACCCTCGCCCCGATCCTGATCACCGGTGCCGGCCAACGCGTCGGCCTGCACTGCGCGTTGCGTCTGTTGGACGCGCAGCAGCCGGTGATTTTCAGCTATCGCACTGAACGTCCCGATGTACAGCGCTTGCGCGACCGGGGTGCAATCGCGGTGTTTGCCGATTTTTCCTCCGAGGCCGGTATCCTGGCCTTTATTGCCGAACTGAAGACGCATACCGAGCGCCTGCGGGCGATCATTCACAATGCTTCGGCCTGGACGGCGGAAACGCCGGGGGGCGAAAGCCGCGCCTTTATCGACATGTTCAGCGTACACATGCTTGCGCCGTACCTGATCAACCTGCATTGTGCGAGCTTGCTCCAGCAGTCCACGCCCGCCGACATTGTGCATATCAGCGATGACGTCACCCGCAAGGGCAGCCGCCAGCACATTGCCTACTGTGCCACCAAGGCCGGGCTCGATAACCTGACCCTGTCTTTTGCCGCCAAGTACGCCCCCCAGATCAAGGTCAACGGCATCGCACCAGCGATGGTGATGTTCAATCAAGACGACAATGCGGCCTATCGCGCCAAGGTCCTGGCCAAGTCGGCACTCGGCATCGAACCCGGCGCAGAAGTGATTTACCAGAGCCTGCGCTACCTGTTGGATAACCCTTATGTCACCGGTACCACGCTGACCGTCAACGGCGGGCGGCATATCAAGTAAGCCGTTTGCGAGGATGCTGCATGACTTTATCCCTGCCCCACCATTACCGTGAGATTCTCAAGGACCTGGGTGAAGACCCGGATCGCGAAGGTTTGCTCGACACGCCAAAACGCGCGGCCAAAGCCATGCAGTACGTGTGTCACGGCTACAGCCAGAGCGTCGAGGACATCGTCAATGGTGCGCTGTTCACCTCGGACAGCGACGAAATGGTGATCGTCGCCAACATCGAACTGTATTCGATGTGCGAACATCACCTGCTGCCCTTTATTGGCAAGGCCCATGTCGCCTATATTCCAACGGGCAAGGTCCTGGGCCTGTCGAAGATTGCGCGCCTGGTCGACATGTTCGCGCGACGCCTGCAGATCCAGGAAAACCTCACGCAGCAAATCGCCGAGGCCATCCAGAGCGTGACCCAGGCGGCCGGCGTAGCGGTGGTCATCGAAGCCCAGCACATGTGCATGATGATGCGCGGCGTAGCAAAACAGAACTCAACCATGAACACCTCGGTGATGCTCGGCGCGTTCCGCGAGTCGAACACCACCCGTATGGAGTTCCTGCAACTGATCGGACGGAGCAAGTAGCAATGCCACAACTTCAACCAGGCATGGCACGCATCCGGGTCAAGGACCTGCGTCTGCGTACCTTTATCGGGATCAACGAGGATGAAATCCTCAACAAACAGGATGTGTTGATCAATGTGAGCATCTTGTACGCCGCACAAGATGCGGTGCGCGACAATGACATCGACCACGCGTTGAACTACCGCACCATCACCAAGGCGATCATCGCCCATGTGGAAGGCAACCGTTTTGCCCTGCTGGAGCGTTTGACCCAGGAACTGCTGGACCTGGTGATGAGCAATGAATCGGTGCTCTACGCCGAAGTCGAAGTCGACAAGCCCCATGCGTTGCGATTTGCCGAGTCGGTGTCGATAACACTCGCTGCAAGTCGCTCAGCTACAAGCGGCAAGCTGTAAGCCGCAAGCTTACGGCCGCCCCCATTCCACTTGCAGCTGCTTACCCCCTTAAAGCTGTCTCGAAGAGCCCCCCCATGAACGATCAACAACGCCTTGAACTTGAAGCCGCCGCCTTTCGCCGGTTGGTTGCACACCTGGACAGCCGCAAGGATGTGCAAAACATCGACCTGATGAACCTTGCCGGTTTCTGTCGCAACTGCCTGTCCAAGTGGTACAAGGCCGAAGCCGATGAGCGCCAGATCGAGGTCAGCCTCGATGACGCGCGCGAGGTGGTGTACGGCATGCCGTACGCCGAGTGGAAAGCCCAATACCAGAAAGAAGCCAGCGCCGAACAACACGCGGCGTTTGCCAAAGGAAAATCCCATGAGTGATCTGAATACCCTGCGCGCCAGCCTCAACAGCGGCGAACACGTTTTTGCCGAGACCCTGGCGTTTATCGCCGCCGGTTACGACTACCAGCCGCAAGCGTTCAACAATGGCGCCGTGGAAAACGCCGCCGGGCAGAACGAAGGCTCGTGCAAGACGCTGGGCCTGGCGCTGCTGGAAGGTTTGAGCGATCAGGAAGCGCTGTTGGCGTTTGGCGAACATTATCGTTCGGTGCTGGCCACGCCTGAGGGCTGTGATCATGGGAATATTCGTGCGCTGATCGAGCACGGGCTGTCGGGGGTCAAGTTTGCCGCACAGCCGCTGACGCGAAAATCCTGAGCCACGTATAAAAAACCGGCCTCGCAGCCTGATGCCGATCGGTTAAGCCCTGTAGGAGCGAGCTTGCTCGCGAAGAACTCAAAGGCACCGCGTTTATCCAGAATGAACGCGTTATCGTTGACGTTTTTCGCGAGCAAGCTCGCTCCTACAAGCCTTTTTTGTGCAACAGGTTTAGAACGAAGCGTTCTGCAGCCCGTCGAGGTAACGCTCAGCATCCAGCGCCGCCATGCAACCAGCGCCCGCCGAAGTGATAGCCTGGCGATACACGTGGTCGGCCACGTCACCAGCGGCAAAGACACCTTCAAGGTTGGTGGCCGTGGCATTACCTTCACGACCGCCCTGCACCACCAGGTAACCGTCTTTGGCTTCCAGCACGCCCTCGAACAGCGAGGTATTCGGCGTGTGGCCGATGGCGATGAATACGCCGTCGACTTTCAGCTCATCGAAGCTGCCGTCGTTGTTTTTCAGGCGGGCACCGGTCACGCCCATGGTGTCACCCAAGACTTCATCCAGGGTCGCGTTGAGCTTGAGGATGATTTTGCCTTCGGCAACCCGCGCGTGCAGCTTGTCGATCAGGATCTTCTCGGCGCGGAAGGTTTCACGGCGGTGAACCAGGGTCACGGTGCTGGCGATATTGGCCAGGTACAGCGCTTCTTCGACTGCGGTGTTGCCACCACCGACCACGGCCACCGGCTTGTTGCGGTAGAAAAAACCGTCGCAGGTCGCACAGGCCGAAACACCTTTGCCCATGAATGCTTCTTCCGACGGCAGACCCAGGTAACGAGCGCTGGCGCCGGTGGCGATGATCAGCGCGTCACAGGTGTAGACGCCGCTGTCACCGGTCAGGCTGTAAGGCTTTTTCGAAAAGTCGACCGCGTTGATGTGATCAAACACGATTTCGGTTTCGAAACGCTCGGCGTGTTCTTTCATGCGTTCCATCAGCACTGGCCCGGTCAGGCCGTGAACATCGCCCGGCCAGTTGTCGACTTCAGTGGTGGTGGTCAACTGACCGCCCGCCTGCATGCCAGTAATCAGCAGCGGCTTGAGGTTGGCCCGCGCCGCGTAGACCGCAGCGCTATAACCGGCAGGGCCGGAACCAAGAATAATCACTCGCGAATGACGGGTATCAGACATGACTCACTCCTATCGACCGCTCGGACTACACAGCGGCTGGAATAAAAAAGGACCACGAAGCACTTGGAGAAGGCTTTAACTCGCAAGGTCCTGAAAATAATGGGTGCAGCGTAACGAGGTGGGCAAGATTAAGGAAATACGGAATAACAATCCAGCTCATAGGCGGTCTCTATCCTGTAACCGCTATTAATCGACACCTTTGTTACAGTTAATGTCGACATGCTGACCGCGCTTTCGCCCTTCAGGCAAAGCCGGTAACGTCGGCACGTTCGTCTCTTTTGTCCGGAGTTATCAATGCCCGCCCCTGTCCTCTCAGGCCCACAATACCTGCGCGAAGGCCTCAAACTGGTACTCAGTCCTGGTCTGCGCCTGTTTGTCCTGCTGCCGTTGGCAATCAACCTGATCCTGTTCGTCGGTCTGATCTATTTCGCCGGCCACCAGTTCAGCCTATGGGTCGACACCCTGATGCCGACGCTTCCCAACTGGCTGAGTTTCCTCAACTACATCCTCTGGCCACTGTTCGTGGTGCTGGTGGTGCTGATGGTGTTCTTCACCTTTACCATGCTCGCCAACATCATTGCCGCACCGTTCAATGGCTTTCTCGCGGAGAAAGTCGAAGTGGTGGTGCGCGGCACCGATGATTTTCCTGCATTCAGTTGGGGCGAACTGTTCGCCATGGTCCCCCGCACCCTGGCCCGAGAAATGCGCAAGCTGGGTTATTTCCTGCCGCGGGCGATAGGCTTGTTTATCCTGTCGTTCATCCCGGTGGTCAACCTGGTGGCGGCGCCGCTGTGGTTGCTGTTCGGCGTGTGGATGATGGCGATCCAATACATCGATTACCCCGCTGACAATCATAAACTGGGTTGGAACGAGATGCTGGCCTGGCTGCGCCAGAAGCGCTGGCAGAGCATGAGCTTCGGTGGCAGCGTCTATCTGGTGTTGCTGGTGCCGGTGCTCAATTTGCTGATGATGCCGGCTGCGGTGGCCGGGGCCACGCTGTTTTGGGTACGCGAGCAAGGCGCCGAGACGATGCGCGTAAAGAAGGCCTGAGCGGTCACAAATCCATCATCCCGATGACACAATGGCGACATGGCCCACGTCGACACTAGGGCCATGAAGAACGCCTTGCTGCATATCACGCTGATTACCGAAACCTTCCCGCCAGAAATCAACGGGGTGGCCAATACCCTCGGCCGCTTGTGTGACGGACTGCGCGCCCGTGGCCACCAGGTGGAACTGATCCGTCCTCGCCAGGGCAGCGATCAACGCCGGCCCAATGACGATGGCCTGATGCTTTGCCGGGGCTGGCCGCTGCCAGGTTATCCGGGCCTGCAATGGGGCCAGTCGTCGATGCACAAATTGCTACGACGCTGGAAGCGCCAGCGGCCGGATGTGCTGTACATCGCCACCGAAGGCCCACTGGGTCTGTCGGCACTGCGGGCGGCACGACGTCTGGGGATCAGCGTGGTCAGCGGTTTTCATACCAACTTTCAGCAATATTCCAGCCAGTACGGCCTGGGTATGTTGAGTCGGGTACTGACTCATTACTTGCGCTGGTTTCATAACCGTTCGACCTTGACCCTGGTGCCCAGCGTCAGCCAGCGCGTGGAGCTTGAGCGGCGCAACTTCGAGCGTCTGGGCATGTTGGCGCGCGGTGTCGACAGCCTGCTGTTTCACCCGGCCAAGCACGACAATGCCTTGCGCGAAAGCTGGGGCCTGGGCGTTGACGACGTTGCAGTGCTGCATGTCGGACGCCTGGCCCCGGAGAAGAACCTCGGCCTGCTCAAACGCTGCTTCGACTCACTGCAGGCCACTTATCCACAGCGGCATTTGAAGCTGATCATCGTCGGCAACGGCCCGCAACAGGCGATGCTGGAGAGAGAACTGCCCGAGGCGATTTTTTGCGGCCCTCAGCGTGGCGAAGAATTGGCCCGGCACTACGCGTCCGGTGATCTGTTTCTGTTCCCCAGTCTTACCGAAACCTTTGGCAACGTGGTCCTTGAAGCCATGGCTTCGGGTCTCGGTGTGGTGGCGTACGACCAGGCGGCCGCAACCCAGCATATCCGTCATGGCTACAACGGCGTATTGGCGATGCCGGGGGACGAGGAGGCATTTTGCGATGCCGCCAATTGGTTGCTGGAGGGGCGCGAGAGTCTGCGGCGGGTACGGCTCAATGCCCGGCAGCATGCCAGCCGTCAAGGCTGGCCCGCGATTATCGAGCAGTTTGAACACCAATTGCGCGGCGCGTGCGGTGAGACATTGGTGGTGACGGACGGTTCAAGACTGATCTGAGCATCGCGGGGCGAGCCCGCGATGCCTGTCGGCGGATTTAACTCAGCGTGGTCAACGCCTCGCGACTGAACGGCAAGATGTCGCCTTCGCGCCCTTCACGGACCTTCACCGCCCAGTCCGGATCGACCAACAGCGCACGGCCCACGGCCACCAGGTCGAACTCATCATTGTTCAGGCGCTCCAGGAGTTTTTCCAGACTCGCCGGCTGCGCCACTTTGTCAGTGTTGACCATGAACTGCAGGAACTCGCCGTCCAGACCGACACTGCCCACGGTGATGGTCGGTTTTGCGCTGAGCTTGCGGGTCCAACCCGCCAGGTTCAGCTCGGAACCATCGAACTCCGGTTCCCAGAACCTGCGGGTAGAGCAATGGAAAATATCCACACCCGCATCAGCCAGTGGTGTGAGGAACTCTGCCAACGCCTCGGGGGTTTGCACCAGCCGCGCGGTGTAATCCTGCTGCTTCCATTGAGAGAAGCGCAAGATGATCGGAAACTCGGGACCGACCGCCGCACGCACGGCTTGAATCAGCTCGATGGCGAACCGCGAACGATTGGCCAGGCTGCCGCCATATTCATCCGTGCGCTGGTTAGTGCCTTCCCAGAAGAACTGGTCCACCAGATAACCGTGAGCGCCGTGGATTTCCACGCCGTCCATGCCAATGCTCTGGGCATCCCTGGCTGCCTGGGCAAAGGCACCGATCACGTCCTTGATGTCCTGGGCAGTCATGCCATGGACCACGACGTTGCCGTCCTTGAGTTTTTCCATCGGGCCGTAGCCCGGCACACTGACGTGCGGCTCGGTGCCGATACGCCGCACACTGCCGACGTGCCACAACTGCGGGACGATCTTGCCGCCTTCGGCATGCACCGCCTCAACGACTTTCTTCCAGCCAGCCAGCGCGGCCTCACCGTAGAAGTGCGGGACGTTCGGATAGCCATTGGAAGCCTGATGATCGACCACCGTGCCTTCGGTGATGATCAGGCCCACACCGGCAGCGGCGCGGCGACGGTAGTACTCGATCACCTTGGAGTTGGGCACGCCCCCCGGGGAAAACGAGCGGGTCATCGGTGCCATGACGACACGGGTCGGCAACTGCAGTGCGCCGAGCTGGAAAGGTTTGAACAACGCTTGGACAGACATGGGAGCACTCCGCGCATAAAGATTTTATGACGCGGATAATATGGGGCCCCGCACGCACGCGATAGCACTATTGATCAGCGTGATTAAGGGATAAAAGTGCGAAGAGCGCCTCAGCAGTTCCACCGATGTCCGAAATCAGGCCAGGGCTTTCTCGATCGCCTGAGCGATAGAAGGATCTTCAGGTGGCGTACGCGGAGAGAATCGCGCCAGTACCCGACCGTCCTTGCCCAGCAGAAACTTCTCGAAATTCCAGGTGATGTCGCCAGGAAACTCTGCGCCCTCACCCGCCAGCAAACGATACAACTGATGGTGCTCGGGGCCATTCACCTCGAGCTTGCTGCCCAAGGGAAAGGTCACGCCGTAATTGAGGCTGCAAAACGCCTGGATTTCCTGCTCGGTGCCTGGCTCTTGCCCGGCGAACTGGTTGCATGGCAGCCCGAGCACGGTGAAACCCTGGTTCTTGTATTGCTGATAGAGGTTTTCCAGCGCCGCGTACTGCGGTGTCAAGCCACATTTGGAGGCGACATTGACCACCAGCACGACTTGCCCCTTGAAGGGCGCCAAAGGCAGCTCCTGACCATCCAGAGCTTTGAGTTTAAGGTCGTGGAAAGCACTCATGACGAACTCCAGATTTCCCATGTTCTTCGTAACGGTCGTGCGAGATTACAACCGCCAAGTCGGCAAGAATAGCCACCAATCAATAAAGGCGCCCGAAGGCGCCTTTATTTGCAACTGACGAGCCTGACTCATCAATTAATGCTGGTGACCGCCTTCGCCATGCACGTGGCCGTGCGCCATTTCTTCCTCGGAAGCGTCGCGGACAGCGACGATCTTGACCTGGAAGTTCAGGCGCTGGCCAGCCAGCGGATGGTTGCCGTCAACGGTGACGTCATCGCCGTCCAGATCACGGATGGTCACGATCTGCATCTGGCCGTCCGGAGCGGAAGCGTGGAACTGCATGCCCACTTCCAGTTCATCAACGCCTTCAAACATGCTGCGGCTCAGGGTGCTGACCAGTTCGGCGGAGTATTCGCCGTAGGCATCTTCAGGTTCTACGGCAACGGTCAGCTCATCACCAACGTTTTTGCCTTCCAGCGCCTTTTCCAGGCCCGGGATAATGTTACCTGCGCCTTGCAGGTAGACCAGCGGCGCGCCGCCGGCTGAGCTGTCGATGACCTCACCAGCGTCGTTGGTCAGGGTATAGTCGATGGAGACAGCCTTGTTAGCGGCGATCGTCATGGGGCGAGACCTTTTGCAGAAGAATGAAGAACGGACAAGTCTAAACAAGGATTTGCCCGAAAGCGAACACAACCCGGACAGACGGAGTCTATCCAGTGACTCGACGGTCGTCGGTTTTCATCAGGACGAAGAGCAACATTGGGTCGTCGAGCTTTCGTGCGGGCATACGCAACACCTGCGCCACCAGCCGCCATGGCAATCCCGGGCGTGGGTCATCGACCCTGCGCAACGCCTTGAAAAAATAGGTCAGCCCTTTGCCTGTGGCTGGTGTGCGCAGAGCCCGGATAACGATAACCTTGGCACCTGATTCCCGGTAGGCGCTGATTTATGGAACGCCACCGAAGCCATGCAACTCCAGAGAATTCGCATGCAGACTTTTTTTATCGCACCCACCGACTTTGGTGTGGGTCTGACCTCCATCAGCCTCGGGCTGGTGCGCACCCTGGAACAGGCCGGACTGAAAGTCGGCTTCTTCAAACCGATTGCCCAGCCGCATCCCGGCGATACCGGGCCGGAGCGCTCCACCGAACTGGTGGCGCGCACCCACGGCCTGAAGCCTCCCCGGCCCTTGGGCCTGGCCCATGTCGAGCGCATGCTCGGCGATGGCCAACTGGATGAACTGCTCGAAGAAATCATCACCCTTTACCAGCAGGCCGCCGTGGGCAAGGACGTGCTGATCGTCGAAGGCATGGTCCCGACGCGCAGCGCCAGCTATGCGGCGCGGGTCAATCTGCACTTGGCAAAAAGCCTGGATGCCGAAGTAATCCTGGTCTCGGCGCCGGAAAACGAAGTATTGACCGAACTGTCGGGCCGGGTCGAATTGCAGGCGCAATTGTTCGGCGGTCCGAAAGACCCGAAAGTGCTCGGGGTGATTCTCAACAAGGTACAGACCGACGAAAGCATGGAAGCCTTCGCTGCACGCCTCAAGGAGCATTCTCCGCTGTTGCGCAGCGGTGATTTCCGGCTATTGGGGTGCATTCCGTTCCAGCCCGAACTCAACGCCCCACGCACCCGCGACGTGGCCGACCTGATGGGTGCACAGATTCTCAACGCCGGCGACTATGAAACCCGGCGCATGAGCAAAATCATTATTTGCGCGCGGACCATGCGCAACACCGTGGAGTTGCTCAAGCCGGGTGTCCTGGTGGTGACGCCCGGTGATCGCGACGACATCATCCTCGCCGTCAGCCTCGCCGCCATCAATGGCGTGCCCCTGGCCGGCTTGCTGCTGACCAGCGACACCCTGCCCGATCCAAGGATCATGGAGCTGTGCCGTGGCGCCTTCCAGGCCGGGTTGCCGGTGCTGTCGGTGAGCACCGGTTCCTACGACACCGCCAACCAGCTCAACAGCCTGAACAAGGAAATTCCGATCGATGACCGCGAACGCGCGGAAATCATCACTGATTTCGTCGCCAGCCACCTGGATGCGCGCTGGCTGCACCAGCGTTGCGGCACACCACGGGAAATGCGCCTGTCGCCGGCGGTGTTCCGTTATCAGTTGATCCAGCGCGCCCAAGCCGCCAACAAGCGTATCGTCCTGCCCGAAGGCAGCGAGCCGTTGACCGTGCAAGCCGCCGCCATCTGCCAGGCGCGCGGTATCGCTCGCTGCGTGCTGCTGGCCAAGCCTGCCGATGTCGAGGCCGTGGCCCGCGCCCATGGTATCGAACTGCCCGAAGGCCTGGAGATTCTCGATCCAGACCTGATTCGCGAGCGCTATGTCGAGCCGATGGTGGCGCTGCGCAAGAGCAAAAGCCTGAATGCGCCGATGGCCGAGCAACAACTGGAAGACACCGTGGTGATCGCCACCATGATGCTCGCCCTGGATGAGGTCGACGGCCTGGTGTCCGGGGTTATCCACTCCACCGCCAATACCATCCGCCCGGCCCTGCAACTGATTAAAACCGCGCCGGGCTGCACCTTGGTCTCGTCGGTGTTTTTCATGCTGTTCCCCGAACAGGTGCTGGTGTACGGCGACTGCGTGATGAACCCGCACCCGAGCGCCAGCGAACTGGCGGAAATCGCCTTGCAAAGCGCCGACTCGGCCGCCGCGTTCGGCATCACGCCGCGAGTGGCGATGATCAGCTACTCCAGCGGAGACTCGGCCAGCGGCGAAGAAGTGGAAAAAGTCCGCGAGGCCACGCTGCTTGCCCACGAACAACAGCATTCGCTGTTGATCGATGGCCCGCTGCAGTACGACGCCGCCGCCAATGAAAGTGTCGCCCGGCAACTGGCGCCCAACAGCTTGGTGGCGGGCAAGGCCACCGTGTTCGTATTCCCCGACCTCAATACTGGCAACACCACCCATAAAGCGGTGCAACGCAGTGCCGATTGCGTCAGCCTGGGCCCGATGCTCCAGGGCCTGCGCAAACCCGTTAACGATCTGCCGCGAGGGGCGCAGGTGGACGACATTGTCTACACCATCGCCCTGACCGCCATTCAAGCCGCCAACCGACCTGTGGACGCCTAAATGCTGGATTTTCTGCCTGCCGCCCTGCGCGGGGTAATCGCCTCGCTGCTGTTGGCGTTGAACACGATCCTGCTGTGTTCGTTCTTGTTTATCGTCGCGCTGTTCAAGGCGCTGCCGTTTGCCAAGCGCTTGAGCGAAGGACTGATGAACCACACCCATGAGGCCTGGATCAGTAACAACAAGGCCTGGATGAACCTGGTACAGCGCACTCGCTGGCACTTGAGCGGCCTGGAAGGCCTGGACTACCAACACTCGTATCTGGTGACCAGCAACCACCAGAGCTGGGTCGACATCATGGTGTTGCAGTACGTGCTAAACCGCCGTATCCGCCCGTTGAAGTTCTTCCTCAAGCAGGAACTGATCTGGGTCCCGGTGATTGGCCTGGCGTGGTGGGCCCTGGGCTTTCCATTCATGAAGCGCTACAGCAAGGCCTATCTGGAAAAGCATCCGGAAAAGAAAGGCAAGGACCTGGAGACCACCCGCAAGACCTGCGCGAAATTTCGCGCCAATCCGGTGGGTATTTTCAACTTTGCCGAGGGCACGCGCTTTACGCCAGGCAAACATGCCCAGCAGCATTCACCGTTTCGCTACCTGCTCAAACCCAAGGCGGGTGGGATTGCCTTCGTGCTGGACGCCATGGGCGAGCAGTTGAAATCACTGGTCAACGTGACCATTCACTACCCTGCCGGGCGCCCTGGGTATTGGGATTTGCTGTGCGGGAATGTGAAGGAGGTGGTGGTGCACTTTGAAGAGGTGCAGATTCCGGCCGAGTTCATTGGCAAGAATTACGAGCAGGAGGGTGAGTACCGGGTGGCATTTCAGGGCTGGATCAATGGCCTGTGGACAGAAAAGGACGCCCTTCTGGAGCAACTGCATCGCGATTTTCCTGCCTGACCCTGTAGGAGCGAGCTTGCTCGCGAAAAATCCGAGGGCACCGCGCCCATTCAGAATGCCCGCGAAATCGTTGACGATTTTCGCGAGCAAGCTCGCTCCTACAGATTGCAGTTTGCCGCTTATATCGCGCCGCGCTGACGCAACAGTTCCAGCACTTGCTTGACGCTGTCGTCCAGCGACAGGGCCTGGGTGTCGATCACCAGGTCGGCATCCAACGGCACGTCATACGGGAAGGATTCGCCAGGGATGTTATCCCCTCCCGCCGCATACAGCCCTTGCGGATCGCGCTCGGCACATACCAGCGGCGAAGCCTGCACGTAGACCGTGAGCAGACGCTCGCTGCCGATCAGCGCCTTGGCCTGTTCACGGCCTTCGGCATCCGGTGCCACGAACGCCGCCAGGGTCAGCAGGCCGGCCTCGTTGAACTGACGTGCAACGTGCGCCGCACGACGCCAGTTCTCGGTCCGTCCGGCACGATCCTGTGGCAACCCCTTATTCAAGTCGTGACGCAGGTTCTGGCCATCCAGCACAAACACCGCACGGCCCATATCGAACAGCTTGCGCTCGACGGCATAGGCCAACGTGCTTTTGCCGGCGCCCGACAGGCCGCTGAACAGCACGGTGGCCGGCTGCTGGCCGAAGCGCTGGGCGCGTTCTTCGGTGGCGACGTGGGCCAGTTTGCCGTGCTGCGCCGCGCTGCCATGGTTGACCGGCGCAGCGATGATCATGCCCGCCGCCACGGTGCCGTTGGTCAAGCGGTCAATCACGATGAACGCGCCGGTGGTGCGGTTGCTGGCATAGCCGTCCAGCGCGATAGCCGCGTCGAGGCTGACCTTGATCCGGCCAATCTCGTTCAGTTGCAAGGCGCTCGCCGGACCTTCTTCCAGGGTATTGACGTCCACGCGATGGACGATGCTGGTGATGGAACCCGGCACGTAGCTGGTGGCGCGCTTGATGTCGTATTTCTTGCCCGGCAGCATCGGTTCTTCAGCCATCCACACCAGCATGGCGTCGAAGGCGTCGCTCACTTGCGGCACGTTGTCGGCGTGTACCAGCAAGTCACCACGGGAGATATCAATCTCGTCTTCCATGGTCAGGGTCACGGCCTGGCCGGGACCGGCGTGCTCCAGCTCACCTTCAAAGGTGACGATGGATTTGACGCGGCTGCTCTTGCCCGACGGCAATACCACCACTTCATCACCTTTGTGCACGACGCCACTGGCCAGCGTGCCCGCGAAACCACGGAAGTTCAGGTTCGGACGGTTGACGTACTGCACCGGGAAACGCAGGTCGGTGTAGTTGCGGTCGTTGGCGATCTCGACGGTTTCAAGAATCTCCATCAGCGACTGGCCGGTGTACCAGGGCGAACGCTCGCTCTTGTTCACCACGTTGTCGCCCTTGAGCGCCGACATCGGCACAAAAGCCATGGTGCTCGGCTTGAAGGCAATGCCCTCGGCAAACTTCAGGTAATCGGCCTTGATCGACTCGAACACGCTTTCGTCGAAGCCATTGAGGTCCATCTTGTTGATCGCGATGACGATGTGCTTGATGCCCAGCAGCGAAGCGATAAAGCTGTGGCGACGGGTCTGGGTCTGCACGCCGTAGCGGGCGTCCACCAGAATGATCGCCAGGTCACAGGTAGACGCACCGGTGGCCATGTTGCGGGTGTACTGCTCATGGCCGGGGGTGTCGGCAATGATGAATTTGCGTTTGGCGGTGGAAAAATAGCGGTAGGCCACATCAATAGTGATGCCTTGCTCACGCTCGGCCTGCAGGCCGTCAACCAGCAACGCCAGGTCGATGTCGTCGCCCGTGGTGCCGACTTTCTTCGAGTCGCGGGTGATAGCTTCCAAATGGTCTTCGTAGATCATCTTGGAGTCATGCAACAGACGCCCGATCAACGTGCTCTTGCCGTCGTCGACGTTGCCACAGGTCAGAAAGCGCAGCATTTCCTTGCGTTCGTGCTGGCCCAGGTAGGCGAGGATGTCCTCGCTGATCAAATCAGATTGATGCGACATGACAGCCCCTTAGAAATAGCCTTGACGTTTTTTATCTTCCATCGAGCCTGCGCCATCGTGATCGATGACCCGGCCCTGGCGCTCGGAAGTTCGCGTCAGGAGCATTTCCTGAATGATGTCCGTCAGGCTTTCGGCCTCGGACTCCACCGCGCCCGTCAACGGGTAGCAGCCAAGGGTACGGAAACGTACTTTCTTTTTGACGATTCGGGCTTTGTCTTCGTCGGACAGGTGCTCAAGGATCCGCTCGTCGTCGATCATGATCAACGTGCCGTTCTTCTCGATCACGTCGCGCTCGGCGGCGAAGTACAGCGGGACAATCGGGATGCCTTCCAGATAGATGTACTGCCAGATGTCCAGCTCGGTCCAGTTGGACAGCGGGAACACGCGGATCGACTCGCCCTTGTTGACGTTGCCGTTGTAGACGTTCCACAGTTCCGGACGCTGGTTCTTCGGGTCCCAGCGGTGCTTGCCGTCGCGGAACGAGTACACGCGCTCCTTGGCGCGGGATTTCTCTTCATCGCGACGGGCGCCGCCGAAAGCGGCATCGAAACCATGTTTGTCCAAGGCCTGCTTGAGGCCTTCGGTCTTCATGATATCGGTGTGCTTGGCGCTGCCGTGGGTAAACGGGTTGATGCCTTGCGCCACGCCGTCCGGGTTGATGTGAGTGATCAGGTCCAGACCCAGTTCTTCAACCATGCGGTCGCGGAACTTGTACATTTCCTGGAATTTCCACTGGGTGTCGACGTGCATCACCGGGAATGGCAGTTTTCCCGGGAAAAATGCCTTGCGCGCCAAGTGCAGCATCACGGCGGAGTCTTTACCGATCGAGTAGAGCATCACCGGGTTGTCGAACTCGGCGGCGACCTCGCGGATGATGTGGATGCTTTCCGCCTCCAGCTGTTTGAGATGCGTCAGTTTGTCGACCATGGCTACTCACGGAAAAACGATCTTATGGACGGCCAGCGGGCCGTGTTCGAGCGAGGCATGCTAGCACAGCAACTGCTTCTAATCAGGGGCCCAACTAGATCGAAACGATATATGAATATGCTCCGAGGTTTGGCTGCGCGGACCGGTCATCCCGATCAAATGGGGTGAGGCTTAGATCGGGTTCGGGCAATCGATAAATAGGTGTTCGAGGGCGAAACGTCGCGCCAGGTAATCCCCCAGCGCCTGTACGCCATAGCGTTCGGTGGCGTGATGACCGGCAGCGATAAAACTGACGTCGTTTTCCCGGGCGCTATGGAAAGTCTGCTCCGAAGCCTCACCGCTGAGGTACAAGTCGACGCCGGCCGCCACGGCCTGATCGATATACCCTTGGCCACCGCCCGTGCACCAACCCACACGGCGGATCATCCCGCTGCCTTCGATCAACAAGGGCTCACGGCCCATGGATTCCTGGACGCGGCGGGCAAAATCTCGGGCCGACACCGGCTCGGCCAGAGAACCCACCAGACCGACGACCTTGAGGTTCTGCGGGTCCAGCGGGCCTTCGACGGTGATCTCCAGCTGCCGCGCAAGCTGCACGTTATTCCCCACTTCCGGGTGCAGGTCCAGCGGCAAGTGATAAGCCAGCAGACTGATATCGTGTTTGAGCAGCGTCTTCAGGCGGCGCTGCTTCATGCCGGTGATGCACGGGTTTTCGCCTTTCCAGAAATACCCGTGATGCACCAACACCAGATCGGCCTGGGCCTCCACCGCAGCGTCCAGCAAGGCCTGGCTGGCGGTCACGCCACTGACGATACGCAACACCTGCGGCCGGCCTTCGACCTGCAGTCCATTGGGGCAGTAATCGGCGATTTTCGCGCTGGCGAGGTAACGGTCAGCCTCTTCGACGAGGGTGTTGAGGGCAACGGCCATAAAAGACTCCTAAATATCCCGTTCAGAGGCGCTCGCGGCCTCGTATAATGCGCGACATTATGGGCGCTCTCCCGCCCCCTGCAACCTGTCAGGATTACTTGATGCTCAAGGCGCTGCGTTTTTTTGGATGGCCATTGCTGGCCGGCGTACTGATCGCCATGCTGATTATTCAGCGTTACCCCGAATGGGTCGGTCTGCCGAGCCTGGACGTCAATCTGCAACAGGCACCGCGAACCACTGCGGTGCAACAAGGCCCGGTCACCTATGCCAATGCCGTGATCGTCGCGGCGCCGGCCGTGGTCAACCTGTACACCACCAAGGTCGTCAACAAGTCGGCGCATCCGTTGTTCGAAGACCCCCAGTTCCGACGCTTTTTCGGCGACAACTCGCCCAAGCAGCGGCGGATGGAGTCAAGCCTGGGTTCAGGCGTGATCATGAGCCCGGAAGGCTACATCCTGACCAATAACCACGTGAGCACCGGGGCCGACCAGATTGTCGTGGCCCTGCGTGATGGCCGGGAAACCCTGGCACGCGTGGTAGGCAGCGATCCGGAAACCGACCTCGCGGTGCTGAAAATCGATCTGAAAAATCTGCCGGCGATCACCATCGGTCGCTCCGAGAGCCTGCGCGTCGGTGACGTCGCGCTGGCCATCGGCAACCCGTTCGGGGTCGGCCAGACCGTGACCATGGGCATCATCAGCGCCACCGGGCGCAATCAATTGGGCCTCAACAGCTACGAAGACTTTATCCAGACCGATGCCGCGATCAACCCCGGCAACTCGGGCGGGGCGCTGGTGGACGCGAATGGCAACCTGACCGGAATCAACACCGCAATCTTCTCGAGATCCGGCGGTTCCCAGGGCATCGGTTTCGCGATCCCGGTGAAACTGGCGATGGACGTGATGAAGTCGATCATCGAACACGGCCAGGTGATACGTGGCTGGCTGGGCATCGAAGTTCAACCGCTGAGCAAGGAACTGTCCGAATCCTTTGGACTGACTGGGCGTCCGGGGATCGTCATCGCCGGCATCCTGCGCGACGGCCCGGCAGAAAAGGCCGGCATGCAGATTGGCGATGTGATCCTCAGCATCGACGGGGAGCCCGCGGGTGATGGTCGTCGCTCGATGAATCAGGTGGCGCGGATCAAACCGACCGACAAGGTGGCCATCCAGGTGATGCGCAATGGCAAGGAAATCAAACTGTTGGCTGAAGTCGGCCTGCGCCCACCACCTGTCACGGCACCGGTGAAGGACGAGGAATAAACCCAGCGTCCTAAAGAGATAAATTCTCATTGGTCATGTTATATTGTTTCAATAATGACATTGGAACGCTAGACCATGACGTCTCGAAAGTTTGCTCCCCTGGCCGGTATCGCCCTCGGATTGTTGGTAGATCCGGTACTCGCCGAGGATACCGGCGCCCTTGAACTGGATGCCATCAGCGTCACCGCCGATGCTTATGAGTCCGCCACCGGACCGGTCACCGGTTACCGCGCGACCCGCTCGGCCAGCGCGACCAAGACCGACACCGCCCTGCGGGATATCCCACAATCGATCAGTGTGATTCCCGCCACGGTACTCAAGGATCTGGGCAGTACCAATGTCGAGCGCGCCCTCGAGTTCGCCGGCGGCGTGTCCAAGCAGAACAATTTCGGCGGCCTGACGTTGTATGAATACAGCGTGCGCGGCTTCACTACCTCGGAGTTCTACCAGGACGGTTTCAGCGCCAACCGTGGTTACCCCAGCACCCCGGACGCAGCCAATCTCGAACGCATCGAAGTGCTCAAGGGCCCGGCCGCCAGCCTGTATGGGCGTGGCGATCCCGGCGGCACCGTCAATATCGTCACCAAGAAACCACAACCCGAAGCCTTCACCAGGCTGCAGACCAGCGCCGGCAGTTGGGATCGCTACCGCACCGCGCTTGACGTCAACACTCCGCTGGACAGCGAAGGCCGGGTGCTGACGCGGGTCAACCTGGCGATGGAAGACAATCACAGCTTCCGCGACCACGTGCAGAGCAAACGGGTATTCGTCGCCCCGTCCATCAGTTGGCAGTTGGACCCGGATACCAGCCTGTTGGTGGAAAGCGAATTCGTGCGCCACAGCTCGACCTTCGACCGCGGCCTGGTGGCCCCCGGCAATGGTTGGGGCGGCATGTCGCGCTCGACGTTCCTCGGTGAACCCAACGACGGCGACATCCGCAACCACAACAACCGCGTGCAAGCGACCCTTGAGCATCACCTGAACGATGCCTGGAATCTGCGTCTCGCCAGCCATTACAAGCAAGGCAGCCTGTGGGGTGATGCCTCGGAAAACCGCGCGCTGATCCCCGGCGAGCGCAGCATCGAGCGCCGCTATCGCGAACGTTCCATGGGCTGGCACGACAGCATCACTCAATTGGAATTGCGCGGGCTGTTCGATATCGGCAGTTGGCAGCATGAACTGCTGATCGGCACCGAGTACGAGGACTATCGCAAGAAGGAGCGGGTCACCGCGATTGCCGGCAGCTACCCCATCGATATCTATAAGCCGATCTACGGCCAGCCCAAGCCCAATGGCGAGCGCTCCGGCACCGACTTCTTCGAACAGGTGAAAAGCCAGGCGCTGAACCTGCAGGACCAGATTGTTTTCACTGACCGTCTGCGGGGCATGATCGGCGCGCGGTTCGAACACTTCGAGCAAAGCACCGACGATTTCACGCGCAACCACGCCAAGAGCCGCCAGACCCATGATGCCCTGACCCAGCGCGCTGGCCTTTTGTATCAGTTGACCCCGCAAGTCGGCGTGTTCGCCAACGCCTCCACCTCGTTCAAGCCCAACAATGGCCTCGACGCGGGCGGCAAATCGTTCAAGCCCGAGGAAGGTGTCGGTTATGAAGTGGGGATCAAGAGCGAACTTTTCGACGACCGCCTGAGCGCCACCCTCGCCGCCTTCCATATCGAAAAGGAAAATGTGCTTGCCACCGACCCGAGCACCGACACCCAGCGCGCCATCGGCAAGGCGCGCAGCCAGGGTTTCGACCTGCAACTGAGCGGACAGTTGACTGACGCCGTGCGGGTAATCGGCGCCTATGCCTACATCGACGCCGAAGTGACCAAGGGCGACAAGGACATTCCCGCCGGCAGCCGCATTCTAGGTGTGGCCAAACACAGCGGCAGCCTGTTGGGCGTGTATGAGTTTCAGAACGGTATGCTGCGCGGCTCGGACCTGGGCGCGGCGTTTACCTATGTCGGTGATCGCTCCGGCGAGGCCGGTAAAAGTTTTGAATTGCCGGCGTATCACACCGTCGACCTGCTGGCCCATTACAAGGCCAGCGAGAACGTCACTGTGGGGTTGAACCTCAACAACCTGTTCGATGAAAAGTACTACGAGCGCTCCTACAGTAACTACTGGGTCAACCCCGGCGAACCACGTAACTTCACCGTCAGCCTGACCCTTGACCTGTAATTTGTGGGGAGGGGCGAGCCCTCGACCACTGTAGGAGCGAGCTTGCTCGCGAAAAACGTCAACGATAACGCGTGTTTCCTGAATAAACGCGGCGCCTATGAGCTCTTCGCGAGCGAGCTCGCTCCTACAATGATAAAGGCACGCGCTTACAACGCCACCGGCGCTCTTTCGCAGAGGGTGTTAAGCGCTGCCGCCCACTGCGGATCGTCGTTCAGGCACGGCACCAACACCAACTCCTCCCCCCCGGCTTCGCGGAACTGCTCCAGCCCGCGATCACCGATCTCCTCCAGCGTCTCGATGCAATCGGCGACAAACGCCGAGCACATCACCAGCAACTTCTTCACACCTTGCTCGGCCAACGCTTCGAGGCGGGCCTCGGTGTAAGGTTCGATCCACTTCGCCCGTCCCAGACGCGATTGGAACGCCACCGACCATTTGCCATCCGGCAGGCCCATGCGCTCGGCGAAATTACGCGCAACGCTGAAGCACTGCGCGCGATAGCAGGTGGCGAGCACCTCGGCAGAGGCGTTCTTGCAGCAATCGGCATCCTTGAAACAGTGCTCGCCAGTCGGATCGAGCTTTTTCAGATGACGCTCAGGCAGGCCGTGGAAACTCAGCAACAAGTGATCAAAATCCTGCGCCACATAAGGCTTGGCGCTCGCCACCAAGGCGTCCAGGTATTCCGGCTCATCGTAAAACGGCTGCAGGATCGAGAACTGCAGGTTGAGCTTTTTGTCCCGCACCACACGCTTGGCTTCTTCGATGACGGTAGTGACGGTGCTGTCGGCAAACTGCGGATACAGCGGCGCCAGGGTGACTTTCTGAATACCCTGGGCTGCCAGGCGGCTCAGCGCACTTTCAAGCGACGGCTCGCCGTAACGCATGGCCAGTTCGACCGGACCGTGGGTCCACTGGGCCGTCATCTGCTGTTGCAGGCGGCGACTGAGCACCACCAGCGGCGAGCCTTCATCCCACCAGATCGAGGCGTAGGCATGGGCCGACTGCTCGGGGCGCTTGATCAGAATCAGCGACACCAGCAATCGCCGCACCGGCCACGGCAGGTCGATCACGTAAGGGTCCATCAAAAACTGATTGAGGTAGCTGCGCACATCGGCCACCGAGGTGGACGCCGGTGACCCCAGGTTGACCAGTAATAACGCGTGATCCGTCATGCAACATCCTATCTCTAGAGGCGGCTGGACAAGTCGTCCAGAGCCGCGTGCAACTCAGTGAACTGAAAAGTGAAACCGGCGGCCAGCAACCGCTCGGGGACGGCCTTCTGACCGCCCAGCAACAAGCCAGACAATTCGCCCAGTCCCAGGCGCAAGGCAAAAGCCGGCATCGGCATGAACGCCGGGCGGTGCAGCACCTGGCCCAGGGTCTTGGCAAATTCGCGATTACGTACCGGATGAGGCGCGCAGGCATTATAAGGACCGCTGGCGTCAGACTGGTGCAGAAGAAAATCAATCAGGGCGATTTGATCCTTGATATGCACCCACGGCATCCACTGCCGACCGTTGCCGATAGGCCCACCCAGCGCCAGTTTGAACGGCAGCAACAGGCGCGACAAAAAGCCGCCCTCGGCCGCCAGCACCAGGCCGGTGCGTAGCAGCACCACACGTATGCCCAGCGCTTCGGCGCGTTGCGCCGTTTCTTCCCAGGCAATGCATAACTGGCTGGGAAAATCGTCCAGCACCGGGCCGCTGTCTTCGGTCAGTTCACGTTCACCGCCATCGCCATACCAGCCCACTGCGGAACCGGAAATCAACAGCGCCGGTTTCTGCTCCAGGCTTTCAAGCCAGGCCAGCAAGGTTTCGGTGAGACTGATCCGACTGCTCCACAGCAATGCCTTGCGTTTATGCGTCCAGGGACGGTCGGCAATCGGCGCGCCCGCGAGGTTGACCACCACATCCACCGGGGCCGGCACCTCCTCCAACCGAGCAACGCCCTGCACCTGGGCACCGCAGAGCTTGGCCACCTGTTCGGGGCGGCGGCTCCAGACGGTCAGCCGATGACCCTGAGTGAGCCAGTACTGGCACAACTGGCGTCCGATCAACCCTGTACCGCCGGTCAGCAAAATATGCATGAGTTCATCCTCGTGTAACGTTCGCCGGCCATCACTGGTCTATTTTATTAACAGGGTTCTTTTTCAATCTGGCGCAACGTTGGTTTAACCCTCAGGTTTAACCATAGGACATGCCAAACGTTCAGGCACACCAAAACTTATACCAAAAAACAATATTGTACAGCTATTGGTGTCGGCGTAGTCTGTACCCAAAGGTAAAACGAGGCCTCCCATGACTGTTCCCATCGCGATCATCGGTACCGGCATTGCCGGACTCTCGGCCGCCCGAGCGCTCAAAGACGCCGGGCACGTTATCCAACTCTTCGATAAAAGCCGCGGCAGCGGCGGACGCATGTCCAGCAAGCGCAGCGCTGCCGGCGCGCTGGACCTCGGCGCCCAGTACTTCACCGCTCGCGACCGGCGCTTCGTCGAAGAAGTGCAGCGCTGGCAGCTCAATGGCTGGGCTGAACAGTGGAAACCGCAGTTGTACAATTTCCAGTCCGGGCAGCTGAGCCCGTCTCCCGATGAGCAGACCCGCTGGGTCGGCACACCACACATGAGCGCCATCACCCGCGCCCTGCTGGATGATTTCCCCGTGGAGTTCAGTTGCCGCATCACCGAGGTATTCCAGGGCAAGCAGCACTGGAACCTGCTGGACGCCGACGGCGGCAACCACGGCCCCTTCAGCCACGTGATCATCGCCACACCGGCGCATCAAGCCACCACGCTGCTGGCGGCCGCGCCCAAACTGGCAAGCGTCGCCGCTGGGGTGAAAATGGAGCCAACCTGGGCCATTGCCCTGGCCTTCGACACGCCTCTGAACACCCCCATGGAAGGCTGCTTCGTGCAAGACAGCCCACTCGACTGGCTGGCTCGCAACCGCAGCAAACCGGGACGCGACACCACCCTCGATACCTGGGTGCTGCACGCCACCAGCGCCTGGAGCAAGGAGCATCTGGACCTGCCCAAGGAAGCGGTTATTGAACTGTTGCACGGCGCCTTCGCCGAGTTGCTGCATTGCCCAATGCCCGCACCGTCCTTCAGCCTCGCCCATCGCTGGCTCTATGCCCGGCCGGCTGGTAGCCATGAATGGGGGGTGCTGGCGGATGCCGATCTAGGTGTCTACGTGTGTGGCGACTGGTGCCTCTCAGGACGGGTTGAAGGCGCCTGGCTGAGTGGCCAAGAGGCGGCTCGGCGATTGATAGAACACCTGCAATGAACCGCTTCAGTCCGGCCAAATGGCTGCTGTCAAAATGGACTGCAGCCCAGCCTCGGCACAAGGAAAAGCACGTTCTGGTGACCGAATTGTTTCGTGATGAGCAAGGCACGGTAGTGGAGATCGAACTGCAAGTCGTGCTGACCCGGCGTGAAGAACACCTGCCCTGGCAAACCTTGCAGAACGCCGACGCCTGGACAATGGGCTGGAAATAACCTTGCCGCCCAAAACTGTACAAAATATTTGTACTTGTACAATATCAAACCTATGATGCTCCTTAGTTGTACAGATAACGCACTCTGTATAGGAATCTCCCAGAGGTTTGGTCATGCACGACACAGCGTCCACCACCGGCAAACCCAAGATCGCCATCAGCGCCTGCCTGTTGGGCGAGAACGTGCGCTTCAACGGTGGACACAAGCAATCCCCTCTGTGCAGCCAGACCCTCAGCGAATACTTCGATTTTGTGCCGCTGTGCCCGGAAGTCGCCATCGGCCTGGGCATACCCCGCGAAGCCATCCGCCTCGTCGGCGATCCGCAACAACCGCAAGCCGTTGGAAGCGTGCACCGCGAATTGAACGTGACGCAGCCGCTGCATAATTACGCTCGGCAAATGGCCGCCGAACACACTGATCTCTGTGGTTATATCTTCATGCAAAAATCGCCGTCCTGCGGATTGGAGCGGGTCAAGGTCTACCGCGATAACGGCACGCCGGCCGAAAGCGGCGGGCGCGGTATCTACGCCCAGGCGTTCTGTGCCCGCCACCCCGACTTGCCCGTGGAAGAAGACGGTCGCCTGCACGACCCGGTGCTGCGGGAAAACTTTCTGACCCGGGTCTTCGTCTACGCCGACTGGCAACAGTTACGGGTCGAAGGCCTGACCCGGCATGGCGTGCTCTGCTTCCACGCGCGCTACAAATACCAACTGATGGCCCACAGCCCGGCCCACTACAAAAGCCTCGGCAACATGCTCGGCAACATGCGCCAGGCTGAGGATCTGGATAACCTCGCGGCACGCTATTTCAGCGAGTTGATGGCAGGGCTGAAAAAGTGCGCCACCCGTGGCACCCACTCCAATGTGTTGCAACACATCAGCGGCTATCTCAAACACGTCATCAGCGCCGAAGACAAGCAGGAAATGCAAACCCTCATCGGTCAATACCGCCATGGCATCGTGCCGTTGGTGGTGCCGCTGACCTTGCTCAAGCATCACTTTCGCCAGCATCCGGACCGCTACATCGCGCAGCAGGCCTACCTGCAACCGCACCCGGAAAACCTCAGCCTGCGTAATGCGATTTAGCCCATGAAGGTTTCCGTGCAAGATCCCGTCGAATCATCGCAAGACATGGCCGAGGCACTGCAACAGGGTTGGCTGCCAATTCGCGAAGTGGCGCGCCAGACCGGCGTCAACGCCGTGACCCTGCGCGCCTGGGAGCGGCGCTACGGACTGATCGTGCCGCAGCGCACGCCCAAAGGCCATCGGCTGTTTGGTGCCGAGCATGTGCAGCGCATCCTCGCCATCCTCACGTGGCTCAACCGCGGAGTGCCCGTCAGCCAGGTCAAACAGTTGATCGACAACGCACACACCGCCGACGCCAGCATCGAAAACGAATGGCACAGCTTGCGACACACTTTATTACAGGCCATCACGCAGCTGGCCGAGCGTCGGCTCGACGACACCTTCAATCAAGCCATGGCGCTGTACCCGCCACGCACACTGTGTGAACACCTGCTACTGCCGTTGCTCAAGGACCTGGAGCAGCGCTGGCAAGGGCAATTCGGCGCGCAGATGGAGCGGGTGTTTTTCTATTCCTGGCTGCGCAGCAAGTTTGGCGCGCGGATATATCACAACAATCGCCAGCTCAATGGCGCGCCGCTGCTGCTGATCAATCACTCCGACCTGCCGCTTGAGCCCCATCTATGGTTGAGCGCCTGGCTGGCGAGCAGCGCCAATTGCCCCGTGGAAGTCTTTGACTGGCCGCTGCCGGCGGGCGAATTGGCGCTGGCGGTCGGACACCTGCAGCCGCGCGCAGTGCTGCTGCATTCCAGCACGTCGATCAATTGGGGGGCACTGCCGAAGCTGTTGAGCGGCATTGACTGCCCCATCGGGATTGCCGGGCCAACGGTGCGCATCCACCATGTCGAACTGTCGGGATTGACCCGTGACATTCCCGAATTGTTTCTGGCCGAAGACCCGTTATCGGCCCATCAGATATTGATCCTGCGTGGACTTCTCTAAATGCACTTGATCTGGCTGCGTAGCGATCTGCGCCTGCATGACAACACCGCCCTCGCCGCCGCCTGCGAGCGCGGCCCGACGGTGGCCGTATACCTGATCAGCGCGGATCAATGGCTGGCCCATGACGATGCGCCGTGCAAGGTGGACTTCTGGCTGCGAAATCTGCAGTGCCTGAGCCAGGCATTGGACAAATTGAATATTCCCCTGCTGATCCGTCATGCCGCGACGTGGGACCTGGCGCCCGAGGTGCTGCGTGATCTGTGCCGAGAAATGTGCATAAAGGCGGTCCACGTCAACGATGAGTATGGAATCCATGAAGCCCGGCGTGACACGCAGGTTGCCCGGGCCCTGGACGCTGACGGGGTGACTTTCCAGCGTTACCTGGATCAGTTGCTGTTCCAACCCGGCAGCGTATTGACCAAAACCGGTACCTACTTCCAGGTCTACAGCCAGTTCCGCAAAGTCTGCTACGAGCGCCTGCACACGGCCCTGCCCCGTCTGGTGGCGACACCCAAGGCCCAGGCGCCGCTGTCGATCGACAGCGATCCGATCCCGCAACAGGTGAGCGGGTTTGCCGCTCCCGGCGAAAGCTTGCGGGCCCTGTGGCCTGCCGGCGAAGAAGAAGCACAGCGGCGCCTCGAACAGTTTTGCGACGGCCAGATCAGCTACTACCCGGACGCGCGCGACTTCGCGGCCAAACCCGGCACCAGCCAGCTTTCCGCCTACCTGGCCGCGGGTGTGGTCTCACCGCGCCAGTGTCTGCATGCGGCCCTGCAAAGCAATCAGGGCGAGTTCGAAAGCGGTGATGTCGGTGCGGTCACCTGGATCAATGAGCTGCTGTGGCGCGAGTTCTACAAGCATATTCTGGTGGGCTACCCGAGGGTGTCGCGGCACCGCGCCTTCCGCCCGGAAACCGAAGCCTTGGCCTGGCGCGATGCGTCCGAGGACCTGGCCGCCTGGCAGCAGGCACGCACCGGCTTGCCGATCATCGACGCCGCCATGCGCCAACTGCTGCAAACCGGCTGGATGCACAATCGCCTGCGTATGGTGGTGGCAATGTTCCTCACCAAGAACCTGCTGATCGACTGGCGCGAAGGTGAGCGCTTTTTCATGCGCCACTTGATCGACGGTGACCTGGCGGCCAACAACGGTGGCTGGCAGTGGAGTGCATCCACCGGCACCGATTCAGCGCCTTACTTCCGGATTTTCAGCCCGCTGAGCCAGTCGGAAAAATTCGACGGCGAAGGGCGTTTCATTAAGCAGTGGTTGCCGCAGCTCGAGGCCCTGAACAAAAAACAAGTTCATAATCCCGATGCCCTCGGCGGTCTGTTTGGCGTGGCCGATTACCCACGGCCCATTGTCGATCTGAAAAAGTCCCGCGAGCGCGCCCTGGCCGCGTTCCGCAGCCTGCCGTCGCGCCAGGCTGCGGGAGGTGCGGATGAGTGATTTCCCGCACCGGCTCGTCCGCTGCCTGAAAAGGAAAACCGTATGAGCCCGACCGTGCCTCGTCGTTACTGGTTAACCGGCGCCAGCAGTGGTATCGGCCTGGCCCTGGCCGAGGTACTGCTCGGCAGTGGCGCGCATGTGGCGCTCAGCGCTCGCTCCAGCAAGCCCCTGGAACAACTTGCCCGGCACTATCCTGGGCAAGTGCTGGTGGTCGCCGGGGACCTGACCAATAGTCAGGCTGTACGCGAAATCGGCGAGCGGATTGCGCAAACCTGGGGCAGCCTGGATTCGTTGATTCTCAATGCGGGCACTTGCGAATACGTCGATGCCAAGCAGCTGGATACCACCATCATCGAGCATGTGGTACGCACCAATCTGTTGGCCAGCAGCTATTGCATCGACACCGCGCGGCCACTTTTACACACCGGGCAGACGCCTCATCTTGTGGGGATTGCCAGCGCCGTGACCTACCTGCCGATGCCCCGCATCGAAGCGTCGGGCACATCCCGCGCCGGCCTGCGTTACTTATTTGAATCCCTGCGTAGTGATCTGTCACCCGAAGGCATCGACGTCACCGTCGTCAGCCCGGGTTTTGTCGACACCGCGCTGACCGCGCGCAACGATTTTCCGATGCCGTTGAGCTGGCCGGCAGACAAGGCTGCCCGGCATATTTTCGCCGAGCTGGACAGCCGCCCACTGGAAATCACCTTCCCGGCGCTGTCCATCGCCACGCTCTGGCCGCTGTCGAAACCGCCGAGCCGGGCCCAACTGATCATCGGCAAGCGCATGTTGCGCAGCCCGCCGCCACACAAGGACGACCTGTGAAAAAGTCGCCATTTCGGGCAATGACATTGCTCGGCCAGGCAGCGCTCAAAGTCTTGCACTAACGCCCGTCAGGACTTTCATACACTCAGCACCGGCTTGCCTTACACTGCGCGCCTATGACCCGAATCCCACATACTCAAATTGCCGATCCTACTGTCACCTGCGCCACCTGCGCGGCGTGCTGCTGCCAGCTGGAAGTCATGCTGATCACCGACACGGGCGTGCCTGATCGTTTTATCGACACTGACGATTGGGGTGGTGAGGTCATGCTGCGCCTGGACGACGGCTGGTGCGCCGCGCTGGACCGCGACACAATGATGTGCACGATCTATGAGAAACGACCGTTGATTTGCCGGGAGTTCGAAATGGGCGCGCCGGAGTGCATTGAGGAACGCCAAGGGCTTGCGACGATGTATCGCTGAAGCAATACCTACCTTTTTATCCCGTAGCAGCTGCCACGCTTTGAAAAGGCAACTGCTACGGAGCGTCGTCAGGATTTACAGCGCCATGGTGTAGTGCAGCGAATAGCTTTCGACACCGTCGTTATGGCTGCTGATTCCAGCATTGGAGTAGTGCGTGGCGCGAATGCCCACTTCATGCCCGCCAGCAAACCGCAGACCGAAACCCAGACGATCCTCGAACTGGAAAGCCTGGCCGATGTTGTTGTCTTCGATCTGGGTGCGGGAGAACAAGGCCACCCCAATCCCGGCTTCGATGTAAGGTTTTACCGACGCCCCGGCAAACTCATACACAAACACCGGCGAAAACGACAGGCTGCTCACGCTCGCGCGCTCGTCACCGTCCCAGAAAGTATAAGCGCCGCTCCAGTAACCGGTCAGGCGCCCCACGTCGCTCTGCCACCAGCTTTTATCCCAGTCCGACTGCACGCCCAGGCGATAGGTCATGGTCGAATGGCTGGTATGCCCTACACCGAATTCCAGGCCTGCGGCCTGGGCTGAAACCGAGTGCCCCACCACTACGGCTGCAATCGCAGCCAAACAGAACAAGCGCTTCATATGAAACATCCTTCCCACGAAGTTATAGGGGGTTGCCGCTCAAAAGCTATAGAAGCCGACATTTACGCAGAAGTTCAGTCTAATAAACCATTATTTCACGAACTTTTCACAGAGCAAATTTTTGCACAATGCCGGCATTTTTCCACAGTTTGGGTAGGATATTTCGGAGATGCTGCAGATCGCCGCTGGTCCAGAATTGTGTCGCTTGGGGATTGCCTTCAGCCAGCAGGTCGCCTTCAGCCAACAGGCGTTGTAACTGACGGGCCACCGCGGCGCCGGTGTCGATCAGGATGATCGAGGGGGGCAGCATCTGCGCCAGCAGCGGTTTGAGAAAGGGATAATGGGTGCATCCCAGGATAATCGTGTCGCACCCGGCTTCGAGCAGCGGCTCGACATACACCTGTAGCAACTGACGCAGCGCCGGGCTGTCGAGATCACCAGTCTCGATCAGCTCCACCAGTCCCGGGCACGGCTGGGTAACCACCCGCACATCGCTGGCAAAGCGGTCCAGCAACGCGGCGAATTTGGCACTTTGCAAGGTGCCGGTGGTGGCCAGCACGCCAACCACGCCGCTGCGAGTCGCTGCCGCAGCAGGCTTGACCGCCGGTTCCATTCCCACCAACGGCCAATCGGGAAAATCCCGGCGCAGCTCAGCCACTGCGGCAACCGTCGCGGTGTTGCAGGCGATCACAAAGGCCTTGGCGCCCTGCTCACGGAAAAATCCGGCGATCAGGTGCGACCGCTCACGAATGAATTCAGGAGTTTTCTCACCGTAAGGGATGTGCCCGCAATCCGCCACGTACAACAGCGACTCGTGGGGCAACAGACGCTGGATTTCGTCCAGTACCGAGAGACCGCCGACACCGGAGTCGAACACACCAATCGGTGCATCCTTAACCATGATGACTGCCGCACACGCTGCAACCCGGATCGCGCTTGACCCGCAGCTCACGGAAACGCGTGCTCAAGGCATCGATCAATAACAGGCGGCCTACCAGCGGCTCACCAAAACCGGCCAGTAGCTTCAAGGCTTCCAAGGCTTGCAGACTGCCGACCAGTCCCACCAGCGGGCCGACGACACCGGCTTCGCTACAGGTCAGTTCAGTTTCACTGCCGTGCCCGTATAAACAGTGGTAGCACGGGCTTTCTGGGCGACGCGGATCAAACACCGAGAGCTGTCCATCCAGGCGAATCGCCGCGCCGCTGACCAAGGGCTTGCCAGCAGCCACGCACGCCGCGTTCACCGCTTCGCGCGTGGAGAAGTTGTCCGAGCAATCGAGCACCACATCCACGCCGGCAACCGCGGCCGACAGCGAATCCGCGTTCAGTGCCGCACGATGGGCAACCAAGAGGACCTCGGGGTTGATCGCGTTCAGGCGACGGATCGCCGAGTCGACCTTGCTCAGGCCGACGCTGTCGGTATCGTGGATGATCTGGCGCTGCAAGTTGGTCAGGTCGACCGTGTCGAAATCCGCCAGATGCAGTTCGCCGACACCGGCCGCAGCGAGGTACAAAGCGACCGGCGCGCCCAGTCCTCCCAGGCCGACGATCAGCGCGCGACTGTTTTTCAGGCGCAACTGACCTTCAATGTCGACATGCTGCAACAGAATTTGTCGGCTATAGCGCAGCAATTCCTGATCGGTCAGCACGGCCGATGCCCCAGGCTGATACGCTCATGCCCACCGAGGTCGACACGGCTGTGAATCGCCTCGAAACCTTGCGCCAGCAGCAGTTCGCGAACAGCCGCGGCCTGGTCATAACCGTGTTCCAGCAACAGCCAGCCGCCACTCTCCAGATGCGCAGGCGCCTGGGCGATGATCAAACGCAGATCGTCGAGACCGTCGTGGCCCGCGACCAAGGCGCTGGCCGGCTCGAAGCGCACATCGCCGGCCACCAGATGCGGGTCGGTGGCGGCGATATAGGGCGGGTTGCTGATGATCAGGTGGTAAGTGTGATCCTTCAAGGCGCTGAACCAATGGCTGCTCAGCACCGTTGCGTTGTTCAGACGCAGGCGCTGGCGATTGCGCTCGGCCAGGGCCACGGCTTCCAGCACACGATCCACCGCGGTCACCTTCCAGGCCGGACGCTCGCTGGCCAGGGCCAGGGCAATCGCGCCGCTGCCGGTGCCCAGGTCGAGGACCTTGGCGGACGTGGCGGGCAGCAATTGCAGTGCGGCTTCCACCAACATCTCGGTTTCCGGGCGGGGAATCAGCGTGTGGGGCGCGACTTCCAGGTCGAGCTTCCAGAAACCTTGCTGGCCGAGGATATAGGCCACCGGCTCACCGGTGCGGCGACGCTGCAGGTAATCGGCAAAGAGCAGCGCGTCTTCGCTGCTGACGATCTTTTCCGGCCAGGTGTGCAGATAGCTGCGGGTCTTGCCCAGGGCCGCGGCCAGCAACAGCTCCGCATCCAGACGCGCGGTGGGCGAGTCTGGCAGCTCGGCGGCGCGTAACAGGCTGGCAATAATGGTCATTTATTCACCTATCGCGGCCAGTTGATCGGCCTGGTACTCGGCCAGCAACGGCTCGATCACCGCGTCCACGCCGCCGGCGAGGATTTCGTCCAGGGAATACAGGGTCAAGTTGACCCGGTGGTCGGTGACCCGACCTTGAGCAAAGTTGTAGGTACGAATGCGTTCGGAGCGGTCACCCGATCCCACCAGCAATTTGCGCTCGCTGGCAATCGCGTTGGCGGCGGCGCTGGTCTGCTGGTCATTGAGCTTGGCCGACAGCCAGGACATGGCCCGCGCACGGTTCTTGTGCTGGGAGCGCTCTTCCTGGCATTCCACCACAATCCCGGATGGCAAGTGCGTGATACGGATCGCCGAGTCGGTCTTGTTGACGTGCTGCCCACCAGCCCCCGATGAACGGTAAGTGTCGACGCGCAAGTCCGCCGGATTGATCTCGATGGCTTCCTGTTCGTCCGGCTCGGGCAACACGGCCACGGTGCAGGCCGAGGTGTGGATTCGGCCCTGGGATTCGGTCGCCGGGACACGCTGTACGCGGTGAACGCCGGACTCGAATTTCAGCTTGCCATAGACGTTCTCCCCCTCCACTCGGGCGATGACTTCTTTATAACCGCCATGTTCGCCTTCGTTTTCGGAGAGAATTTCCACGCGCCAGCCGCGTCGCTCGGCATAGCGCGAATACATGCGAAACAGGTCGCCGGAAAAAATCGCTGCCTCGTCACCGCCGGTACCCGCACGAATCTCCAGGAACACGTTGCGCCCATCGTTAGGGTCTTTGGGCAACAGCATGCGTTGCAGGTCGCCTTCCAGTTCAACAAGCTTGTCCTTGGCTTCGCGGACTTCTTCGACGGCCATTTCGCGCATGTCCGGGTCGCTGTCCTTGAGTAGCGCCTGAGCGCCCTCGAGGTCGGCCTGAACCTTCAGCAACTGTTTATAAGTGACCACAATGGGTTCAACTTCCGCGTACTCCTTCGAATAAGTGCGGAACTTGTTTTGATCGGAAATGACTTCGCCATCGCCGAGCAAGGCGGTCAATTCTTCGAAGCGATCCTGGAGAACGTCCAGTTTATTGAGCAGTGACGCTTTCATTGCGGTTTTTTATCCGAAGAGCTATCCGTCGCGCCCTCACCGAGGGCAAAGAGTTCCTGGGCCATGGCCAGCGCATCGAGGCGGCCTTCGGCAGTCAGTTTTTTAAGCTGTACGCTGGGTGCATGCAGTAACTTGTTGGTGAGGCCACGGGCCAATTGCATCAGGACCTCTTCCGCGCTGCTGCCATTGGCGAGCATACGCTGGGCCTTGCTCAATTCCTCGTCCCGCAGGCGCTCGCCTTGCTGGCGGTAGGCCTTGAGCACATCCACGGCGGCCAGCTCACGCAAGCGCACCATGAAGTCATCGGCGCCTACAGCAACCATTTCCTCGGCCGCCTGGGCGGCGCCCTGGCGACTCTTGAGGTTTTCAGCGACCACTTCGTGCAAGTCGTCGACGCTATAGAGGTAAACATCGTCCAACTCGCCGACTTCCGGCTCGATATCCCGGGGAACGGCGATATCCACCATGAAAATCGGCTTGTGCTTGCGCAGCTTCAAGGCACTTTCCACCGCGCCTTTGCCCAGGATCGGCAGTTGGCTGGCAGTGGAACTGATGACGATATCGCTGCGCACCAGTTCGGCCGGGATGTCCGCGAGCAGCACCGCATGGGCGCCAAACTCTTCGGCGAGGATGCTGGCGCGCTCCAGGGTACGGTTGGCCACCACGATACGCTTGACCCCGAGGTCATGCAGGTGCCGGGCGACCAGCGTGATGGTCTCGCCCGCGCCGATCAGCAGCGCCTGGCTGCGTTGCAGGTCGCTGAAGATCTGCTTGGCCAGGCTCACCGCGGCAAACGCCACCGACACCGGGTTTTCACCGATAGCGGTGTCGGTCCGGACCTGCTTGGCCGAATTGAATGTTGCCTGGAACAAGCGCCCCAACAGCGGCCCGACGGTCCCGGCTTCACGGGCCACGGCGTAGGCGGACTTCATCTGGCCGAGGATCTGCGGTTCGCCCAATACCAGCGAGTCGAGCCCGGCGGCCACGCGCATCATGTGACGAACGGCCGCATCGTCTTCATGCACATAGGCGCTGGCGCGCAGGTCATCGAGGCTCAAATGGTGGTAATCGGCCAGCCAGCGCAGCACGACATCCGACGAAAGATGCTCCTGCTCTATATAGAGCTCGCTGCGATTGCAGGTGGAAAGGATCGCAGCTTCGCGGCTGTCGGTAAGCCGACAGAGCTGCTGCAAAGCCTCAACCAATTGCTCCGGAGTAAACGCCACGCGCTCGCGGACGTCTACAGAAGCAGTCTTGTGGTTGATACCTAGAGCAAGGAAGGCCATTCAATATCGCTGATGATGTCGGGAAGCCGACAATTGTCCTACTTCGAAAGGGCCAGAACAACCACCGTTGTCTATTGTCCCAATACCTTGTGCCTATAAATGCATCTTGTAGGAGCGAGCTCGCTCGCGAAAATCGTCAACGATAACGCGGGAAGCCTGGCGCCCAGCGCCGTTCTCAGGTTTTTCGCGAGCGAGCTCGCTCCTACAAAGGCAAAAGGCCGCAATAGTCGTATTCCGAGTGCCCCGGTTATGTTTGGCCGGAGGCTTGTGTCATGATGATCCGACCGCAGGTTAGTCGTCCTCTTCCTATATGAATAGATCTTCCGCGTTGCTCCTCGCTTTTGTCTTCCTCAGCGGCTGCCAGACCATGGCCCCGGTGTCGCCGGAGAGTTCCCCGCCGGCGGAAGACAGCATTCCCGTCCCTGAAAAGCCCAAGGTTTACTCCTCGTTCAGTGAAGAAACGGTGTTCAGCCTGCTGAGCGCGGAGCTGGCTGGTCAGCGCAACCGTTTTGACATTGCCCTGGACAACTATGTCACCCAGGCCATCAATACCCAGGATCCAGGCATCTCCGAGCGGGCGTTCCGTATCGCCGAGTACCTGGGAGCCGATCAGGCCGCACTGGATACGTCGATGATCTGGGCGAAAAATGCCCCGGATGACCTCGAAGCGCAGCGCGCCGCGGCGATCCAGCTGGCGCGTACCGGACGCTACGATGACTCCATGTTTTATATGGAGAAAGTGCTGCAGGGCAAAGGTGACACGCATTTCGATTTCCTCGCGCTGTCGGCCGCCGATACCGACCAGGACACACGCGATGGCCTGATGAAAAGTTTTGACCGCCTGCTGCAAAAGCACCCGAGCAATAGCCAGTTGGTGTTTGGCAAGGCGCTGTTGCTGCAACAGGATGACGAAGCCGAGGCGGCGCTGAAGCTGCTGGAGCAACATCCGCCGGAAGCCGGTGAGGTGGCTCCCCTGCTGCTGCGGGCGCGCCTGCTGCAAAGCCTCAATCGCGGCAAGGAAGCTTTGCCATTGCTGCAAAAAAGCATCAAGCAATACCCGGACGACAAGCGTCTGCGCCTGACCTACGCGCGCATGCTGGTAGAGCAAGACCGCATGGAGGACGCCAAAGTGGAGTTCGCCAGTCTGGTCCAGCAATACCCGGACGACGACGAATTGCGCTATTCCCTGGCGCTGGTCTGCCTCGAAGCCAAGGCCTGGCAAGAGGCCAAGAACTACCTGGAAGAGCTGATCGCGCGGGAAAGCCATGTCGATTCGGCGCATCTGAATCTGGGGCGTATCGCCGAGGAGCTGGATGACCCGCAAGGGGCGCTGATCGAGTATGCCAAGGTCGGTCCCGGCAACGATTATCTGCCGGCCCAGTTGCGCCAAGCCGACATCCTGATGAGCAACGGTCGCACCGACGAAGCGGAAAAACGTCTGGCAGCGGCGCGCGAGGACCAGCCCGACTACGCCATCCAGCTTTACCTGATCCAGGCCGAGACCTTGTCGGCCAACAACCGGGGAGACCGCGCCTGGAAAATCCTCGCGCAGGCTCTGCTGCAATACCCCGACGACCTGAATTTGTTGTACACCCGCGCCATGCTGGCCGAGAAACGCAATGACCTGGCACAGATGGAGAAAGACCTGCGCCTGATCATCAAGCGCGATCCGGACAACGCCATGGCACTGAACGCCCTGGGCTACACCCTGTCTGACCGTACAACGCGTTATGCCGAAGCCAAGGTCCTGATCGAGCAGGCACACCGCATAAACCCGGAAGATCCGGCGGTGCTCGACAGCCTGGGCTGGGTGAATTACCGCCTGGGCAACCTGGTTGAAGCCGAACGCCTGCTGCGCCAGGCGCTGGAGCGCTTCCCCGATCAGGAGATCGCCGCTCACCTGGGCGAAGTACTCTGGGCTCAGGGCAAGCAACGCGAAGCCAGACAAATCTGGGGCAAGTTCCTCAAGGAACAACCCGAAAGCCCTATCCTGCGCAGCACCATCAAGCGCCTGACCGGATCCGAGACCCTTTAATTCTATGTTTTTGCGCCACGCCATCGTTTTCAGTTTTATCGCCCTGCTCGCCGGTTGCGCGGGCTTCGGGGCTCGCGAGTCCGTTGAAGGCCAGGGCAACCCGGCGCAATGGCGCCAGCACAAGGCGCAACTGAGCAGCCTCGACGGCTGGCAGATCAATGGCAAGGTCGGCATTCGCGCCCCGAAGGATTCGGGTAGCGGCACCCTGTTCTGGCTGCAACGCCAGGATTACTACGACATTCGCCTATCCGGGCCGCTGGGTCGTGGTGCCGCGCGCCTGACCGGCCGTCCGGGGCAAGTCAGCCTTGAAGTGGCCAATCAAGGCCGTTATGAAGCACCGACCCCGGAAGCCTTGCTGGAAGAACAGATGGGCTGGAAATTACCGGTCTCGCATCTGGTCTGGTGGGTGCGTGGCTTGCCCGCGCCTGACAGCAAAAGCCGCCTGAGCCTTAACGGCGACAGCCGCCTGGCCACCCTGGAGCAGGATGGCTGGCAGGTCGAATACCTGAGCTATGCCGAACAGAACGGTTACTGGCTGCCCGAACGCATCAAGCTGCACGGCACCGATCTCGACGTCACGCTGGTGGTCAAGGACTGGCAACCGCGCAAGCTGGGGCAATGACATGAGTGAACGCCTGACCCTGCCCTCGCCGGCCAAACTCAATTTGATGCTGCATATTCTTGGTCGCCGTGAAGACGGTTATCACGAACTGCAGACACTCTTTCAATTTCTCGACTACGGCGACGAATTGACCTTTGCCGTGCGCGACGACGGCGTGATTCAACTGCACACGGAATTTGAAGGCGTGCCTCACGACAGCAACCTCATCGTGAAGGCGGCAAAAAAACTTCAGGAACAATCCGACTGCTCGCTTGGCATCGATATCTGGATCGACAAGATCCTGCCCATGGGCGGCGGCATCGGCGGTGGCAGCTCCAACGCCGCGACCACCTTGCTCGGCCTGAACCACTTGTGGCAATTGGGCTGGGACGAAGATCGTCTCGCCGCGCTGGGCCTGACACTGGGTGCCGACGTCCCGGTTTTCGTGCGCGGACACGCCGCTTTTGCCGAAGGCGTCGGGGAAAAACTCACCCCCGTAGAACCCGAAGAGCCGTGGTATGTCGTGCTTGTGCCGCAAGTATCTGTAAGTACAGCAGAAATTTTTTCAGATCGGTTGTTGACACGTAACTCTTCTCCCATTAAAGTGCGCCCCGTTCCCAAGGGAAACAGTCGAAATGACTGCTTACCGGTTGTAGCAAGGCGTTATCCAGAGGTACGTAACGCTTTGAATTTGTTAGGTAAATTTACCGAAGCAAAATTAACTGGTACTGGAAGTTGTGTGTTTGGGGGCTTCCCAAGCAAAGCTGAAGCTGATAAAGTCTCGGCCCTTCTTACAGAGACCCTTACAGGGTTTGTAGCAAAGGGAAGCAACGTTTCGATGTTGCATCGCAAGCTGCAAAGTCTGCTCTAAAAAGGAACCGGGTACTGGGTACTCGTTGCAACAGATACAGGGGCGTCGCCAAGCGGTAAGGCAGCAGGTTTTGATCCTGCCATGCGTTGGTTCGAATCCAGCCGCCCCTGCCATTTTCCTATACTCATCCAGGTTACCCTCAGCCTCTAGGTACTGCGCGTGTCCAAGATGATGGTCTTTACGGGGAACGCCAACCCCGATCTGGCTCGACGTGTCGTACGTCAGCTGCATATCCCTCTCGGTGACATCTCTGTCGGCAAATTTTCCGACGGCGAAATTACAGCCGAGATCAATGAGAATGTCCGCGGTAAAGACGTCTTCATTATTCAGCCGACCTGCGCTCCGACCAACGATAACCTGATGGAACTCGTCGTGATGGCTGATGCCTTCCGCCGCTCCTCAGCGACTCGAATCACAGCCGTAATCCCCTACTTTGGTTATGCCCGTCAGGATCGCCGTCCGCGTTCCGCACGTGTGGCTATCAGCGCGAAAGTCGTGGCTGACATGCTCACCGTGGTAGGCATCGACCGTGTTCTCACGGTTGACCTGCACGCTGACCAAATCCAGGGATTCTTCGATATTCCGGTAGATAACATCTACGGCTCCCCCGTTCTGGTGGATGACATCGAAGATCAGCGCTTTGAAAACCTGATGATCGTGTCCCCGGACATTGGTGGCGTCGTGCGTGCACGGGCCGTGGCCAAATCCCTGGGCGTTGATCTCGGGATCATCGACAAACGCCGCGAGAAAGCCAATCACTCTGAAGTGATGCATATCATCGGTGATGTCGAAGGGCGTACCTGTATTCTGGTTGATGACATGGTCGACACCGCCGGCACCCTGTGCCACGCGGCCAAAGCCTTGAAAGAGCACGGTGCGGCTAAAGTCTTCGCCTACTGCACACACCCTGTGCTGTCGGGCCGAGCGATCGAGAACATCGAAAATTCTGTGCTGGACGAACTGGTGGTGACCAACACCATCCCGTTGTCTGCTGCTGCTCAAGCCTGTGCGCGTATCCGTCAACTGGATATCGCACCGGTAGTTGCCGAGGCGGTTCGCCGCATCAGCAATGAAGAATCGATCAGCGCGATGTTCCGTTAAGGGTCAAACCTTAGCGACATCAACCTGACGAAAAGCGCCCCGCCCCAGCATTCTGTTGGGGCGGGGCTTTTTTGCCCATATCGCCTTTAGCGCTGGTCGCAAACGCTGGGGCGAATGTGGTTATTTTGGAGATACAACATGAACGATTTTACCCTGAATGCCGAACAGCGTTCCGACCTGGGGAAAGGTGCGAGCCGCCGCCTGCGTCGTCTCGCAAGCCAAGTTCCAGCTGTAGTCTACGGTGGTGACAAAGCCCCTGAGTCCATCAGCATGCTGGCTAAAGAAATTGCCAAACTGCTCGAAAACGATGCGGCTTACAGCCACATCATCGAGCTGAACGTTGGCGGCAAGAAGCAGAACGTCATCATCAAGGCCCTGCAACGTCACCCGTCCAAAGGCCACGTGCTGCACGCTGACTTCGTTCGCGTAGTCGCCGGTCAGAAACTGACCGCTATCGTGCCTGTACACTTCGTCGGTGAAGAAGCACCGATCAAGAAAGGTGGCATCATTTCCCACACTGCCACTGAACTGGAAGTGAGCTGCCTGCCGAAAGATCTGCCTGAGTTCATCGAAGTCGACCTGTCGGCCGCTGAAATCGGCACCATCATTCACTTGTCCGACCTCAAGGCCCCTAAAGGCGTTGAGTTCGTTGCTCTGGCTCACGATGACGACAAGGCTGTTGCCAACGTCCACGCTCCACGTGTAGTCGCTGCAGATGAAGAAGCTGGCGAAACCGCTGCAGAGTAATTTCTCTCTGTAACGTCGGAGCTTGAGGAACATCGCGGACCGGAACGTAGCGAGAAAGCGGGCGATAACGCGAAGTTTATCTCTGGATAAGTTAGCTCCTTTCGTCCCCTTTCGCCGCACAACGGTTGCGGCGATGTTATCCACAACTCCAAAGGAAGGGCCCCTGTCGTGACTGCCATTAAACTGATCGTTGGCCTGGGAAATCCAGGCGCTGAATACGAACAGACCCGGCACAACGCGGGGGCCCTTTTTGTTGAGCGTATCGCCCACGCGCAAGGCGTCAGTCTTGTGGCCGAGCGCAAATATTTTGGCCTGACCGGACGCTTCTCGCATCAGGGTCAGGATGTTCGTCTGCTGATTCCCACCACCTACATGAACCGCAGCGGCCAGGCTGTCGCGGCACTTGCGGGTTTCTTCCGGATCAAACCCGAAGAAATCCTGGTGGCCCATGACGAACTGGACCTGCCACCCGGCGTTGCCAAGCTCAAACAAGGCGGCGGCCATGGCGGTCATAATGGTCTGCGTGACATCATCGCGCAGTTGGGCAATCAGAATACCTTTTACCGTCTGCGGCTCGGCATTGGCCACCCAGGCGTTGCCAGTATGGTTTCAAATTTCGTCCTGGGTCGTGCGCCACGCGCCGAACAGGAAAAACTCGATGCCAGCATCGATTTTGCCCTCGGCGTGCTGCCGGATATCTTCGCCGGTGAATGGAACCGCGCGATGAAAAACCTGCACAGCCAGAAGGCCTGACTTTTATCCGAGGGGAAACACCATGGGATTCAATTGCGGCATCGTCGGCCTGCCCAACGTCGGCAAGTCCACCCTGTTCAACGCCCTGACCAAATCCGGTATTGCGGCGGAGAACTTCCCCTTCTGCACCATCGAACCCAACAGCGGCATCGTGCCCATGCCCGATCCGCGCCTGGACGCACTGGCGGCCATCGTCAATCCCAAGCGCGTCCTGCCGACCACCATGGAATTCGTCGACATTGCAGGCCTGGTGGCCGGCGCTTCGAAAGGTGAAGGCCTGGGCAACAAGTTCCTGGCCAACATTCGCGAAACCGATGCCATCGCCCACGTGGTCCGCTGCTTCGAAGACGAGAACGTGATTCACGTTTCCAACAGCGTTGACCCGAAACGCGACATCGAGATTATCGACCTGGAACTGATCTTCGCCGACCTCGACAGTTGCGAAAAGCAGCTGCAGAAAGTCGCGCGCAACGCCAAGGGCGGCGACAAGGATGCGGTGGTCCAGAAAGGCCTGCTGGAGCAATTGATCGCCTACTTCACCGAAGGCAAGCCGGCACGCAGTTTGATGAAGACCATGAATACCGATGAAAAAGCGGTGATTCGTGGCTTCCACCTGCTGACCACCAAGCCGGTGATGTACATCGCCAACGTCGCCGAAGACGGCTTTGAGAACAACCCGCTGCTGGATGTGGTGAAGGCCATTGCCGAAGAAGAAGGCGCCATGGTCGTGCCTGTCTGCAACAAGATCGAAGCGGAAATCGCCGAGCTGGATGACGGCGAAGAAAAAGACATGTTCCTTGAGGCCCTCGGCCTCGAAGAGCCTGGCCTGAACCGTGTGATCCGCGCCGGCTATGAAATGCTCAACCTGCAGACCTACTTCACCGCAGGTGTCGAAGAAGTTCGCGCATGGACTGTCCGCGTGGGCGCTACCGCCCCCCAGGGCGCCGGCGTGATCCACACCGACTTCGAGAAAGGTTTTATCCGTGCCGAAGTCATCGCCTACAACGACTTCATTCAGTACAAGGGTGAAGCGGGAGCCAAGGAAGCCGGCAAATGGCGCCTGGAAGGCAAGGAGTACATCATTAAAGATGGCGATGTGATGCACTTCCGCTTTAACGTGTAGTCTTGCTGAAGAGACTTATCCCGGAAAAAACCGATGCCTGGCATCGGTTTTTTTATGCGCGCTGAAAGACTTAAACAGCAATAAACAACGATAAAACACTGCATAAAACACATAAATAATCTTAAGACAAATCCCACATCCAGGATGTCGACAACTGACATCTAAACCCCGGAATAGTTTTTACCCTGAACTTAATGAGCGGCATTGAACCTGCGCCTACATCCCTCAAAGGTAAAACCCATAACATTAACTGTAACTAAACAGGCTTTGCTTGAGAGCCCTCAGGATCTTGCAGGTCAGCAGCGTTTTTTTTCAACTGCCGCTTTTCTCCGCCCATCAAAAACCAAGAAATCACAGGCATCTCCTGTTGGAGCAAGGACAATGCCGGTATCCCTGGCCAACGATGAAAGCCCAGCGCATACAAGCGAACACGCAGACCTGGAAACAACCATCCAGACCATGGCAGCACGCAATATTGATGTTTTGTTATTGGGAGAAACCGGGACCGGCAAGGACACCTTGGCAGAGCGGATTCACCGTTTATCTGGCCGCCGAGGCAGTTTTGTCGCAATAAACTGTGCCGCCATTCCAGAGAGTCTTGCCGAGAGCCAACTATTTGGGGTCACCAATGGTGCATTCACCGGCGCGGTTCAATCGCGGGCTGGCTTTATTGAGGCGGCCCATCTGGGCACCTTGTATCTGGATGAAATAGATAGTATGCCGTTGCCCCTGCAAGCCAAATTGTTGCGCGCACTGGAGTCACGCGGTGTAGAACGCCTGGGGTCAACCAAGTTCATTGCCGTAGACATGCGCGTCATCGCCTCGGCCCAAAACTCGCTCCAGGAAATGGTCGAGCGAGGGCGATTCAGGCAAGACCTGTACTTTCGACTGAATGTCGTCAGCATCAATCTTCCGCCTTTACGGGAGCGACGCGAGCAAATAATCCCGTTATTTTTAAAGCTGATCAACCACGAAGCAAAACAATTCAAGTGTACGGCGCCCGTGCCTGGTCACTCTTTGCTTCAAGAAGTACTTTGTTACTCCTGGCCAGGCAATGTTCGGGAACTGCGTTCGGCAGCCAAACGTTTCATACTCGGGCTGCCCGCCATTTCATCAAGTTGCGAAAAGTCCAAAAAAATAAAAATGACGTTAAAAGAGCGTTTGGGTCATATAGAAAAAACCCTGATCCTGGACTCGTTACGCCGTCACTCGATGAGCGTGGAAGCAGCAGCCCTTGAGCTTTGCGTCCCACGCCGAACGCTCTATCACCGGATGAAACAATTAGAAATAGCGCTGGCGTAATACATGCGGAACCCTTGATCGGCCTCTCCCCACTCACACAAGCATGAATCAACTGAAAAATGATTCTGACAGATATCCACTGTTTTATTGGAGAGCGATATATGGCGTTCGTTATCGAGCCTATCATCAACTTATTCAAAAAACCTGATATGACCCAGGTTAACAAAAACACTCAGGAAAACGCAGAACTTGTCAGGGAGATGAAGCAATCGCTTGAAGAGACCAACAGAGCGATCAAGCACTCTATCGCGTCGATTTCAGAATCAATAAAACCTTTCGCCCTCACTCAGCCGGGCTTGCCTGGTTACTCTCCCGAGGTCAGGGGAAACACCGTCAGCGCGCCTACAACAACGTCGCTGCAAAGCCCAGCCCCTTGGACACTTGCGACGACATCTCGACCGCCTTTCCCACCGATTGGCTGATCAAAACTAAATGAAAGCAGACTCCTTAACCCAGACCGATAAAGCGAGGTGCGTTCTAAACAAAAACTCTGCGTTCACGTGACAGACTTTTCCTTTCCTATAACCAGTAATAAGCAAGGAGTTTCAAATGGGTCCATTAGCGATGCTTGGACAGGCAGGCAGTATGGCGGCAGGTGATGCGGCCGCGGGTATGGCAGCGGCCGAAGATGCACGCAGAAAGCTGGCAGACGTGCAAAACGGGATCGCCAAAAGCCAGCGTGAGGAGACCAACCAATTGATCAGCGGCCTTCTGGCGACTGCGGGCGGCGTTCGCTATTAATCGAAAGGCTCTTCCCTTTTGCAAGGCACAAGGGAAGAGCTACTTCGCGCCTGGCAACTGCATGTCTCAACACCTGTGTGTTCTCTAATCCACAGGTGCCGCCCAGCGACCAACGGAACATGAAGATGCAAATAGACACCGATAGACCTTACGCTCGCGTCCGCCCATACGAAACGCCTGCCAACGCCCCGGCGACCTCCGATATCAATTGGTTCAGTGCGACTATTGAGTCGCCACCATCCCATGAAACAAAGCCCACGCTTTCCTCGCTCGCCCAGTCCTCGAATCTTTTGAATTCGTTGTCCAGCAAAGCGGGGAATGATTTGAAGCGGCTCAGTAAAAGCTCCGATCCCATGGATATTGTCGCAACGACACGATCGCTGTCAGCGCTCAGCACTGAAGTGACCTTGGCAGCCAAGATTGTCAACAAAAGCGTACAGGCCGTAGAAAAGCTCACCAACCTGTCATAGGTAACTGTATGCAAGGCTTTCAGTATAAATACTGTGTGTTTTTACTCATATTGCTGCTCGGTGGATGCGGTGAAAGCGTTGAGCTGCATCGCCAGCTCTCCGAACAAGAAGCCAACGAAGTGATTGCCGAGCTGGAAAGCAAACAGATCAAGGCTCAAAAAGCCTCAGCCAAAGACGGAGTGGTGGTCCGGGTGGAGGCCAAGGACATCGGCCGGGCGGTGCGTACGCTGGAAGCGGTTGGACTGCCGCACCATGCCAGGTCGACCCTCGGTGACATTTTCCGCAAGGAAGGCGTCATTTCCACGCCCCTTGAGGAGCGGGCACGTTACATCTATGCACTGTCCCAGGAGCTTGAGTCCACGCTGACCAACATCGACGGCGTCATCGTCGCCCGCGTGCATGTGGTGTTGCCAGAACGTATTGCGCCAGGGGAACCGGTCCAGCCGGCGTCTGCCTCCATATTCATCAAACACGATCCCCAGTTGGAGCCCGACAGCATACGCCCCCGCGTGCGGCGCATGGTGGCCAGCGGCATCCCTGGCATGGCGACCGCTGTGGATAACCCACAGAAGCTGACCGTCGTATTCGTCCCGGCCGCTGCCTATCAGGAAGAACGAGCATTGAGCTATGTAGGCCCGTTCCTGATCGCCAGTGAAGACGCCAGCTTTTGGCGAAGCATCTTGTTCATGCTGATTGTGTTGCCGTTTCTCGCAGGTTTTGGCGTGGTGCTGTGGTTCAAACGGCGTTCGGCCGAGGTCCCGCGCCATCCTGCGGAATCACCGCGACAATCTGTTCCTGCTTATGAGCGGCCCGAAAACCCGCTGCCATGAACGATGAACTCAGTTGGGTACGGTGGTGGGCGCACGCCTGGAAAGAAGCGCATACCGATTGGTTGCCTCAAGGTTTAGCCGCGGTGAAACCCGAGTCGCTGCTGAACCTCGCTCAAGCCCGGCACATGAACTTGGCGCACGCGTTTGCGATAGAGCCCTGCCAACCGCTCAAGCCCCACCCTGCTCACTTGCGCTTCGTACTGGCCGATCCCTATGAGAGACAAGTGATCCTGCAACGGGTAGAAGCAGCGTGCCGCCCGCAGGTTCAACTGCAACTGAGTGAGGACGAAGGCCTATGGTGTTGCCGCATCGCCAAAGCCATGAACACCGAGTCCTGGCTGGCCCCAACCGATGATCCCCTGCAACTGCTGCGAGCTTGGGTCCCGGCACAATGCTGGCAGCGATTACGGGTCAGTTTTGCCCGAGAGCGTATCCTCGAACTTGAACAAGCCCGCCCTCTCCTTCTGTCCCCAGCCAAGTTGGATGCCCTTTGGCAGGCCGTCATCTGGCGGACCCTTTCCTCGCGGATTTGAGCCATCGCAGTCAGGCGCCATAAGGTACGCAATCATGCTATCGCTACGCAAAATCAAGCTTCACCCAGAAGCCGCGGGCTTATCACAGCCTGTGATTTCACGGGAAACCTTAGTCGATTGCGGCCGCGCCGAGGCACTGCTCAAAAGCACACAGATGAAAGCGCAAGCGATGCTGCAGCACGCTGAACAGGACCGCGAACGCTTGCTCGCACAAGCACGAGCGGACTTCTGGAGGCAGGCAAACACTCAGCTCCAACGCTGGGAAGCTGAACGCCAAGCGATGAACAGTGCGCTGGAAAATCACGCCACCCACCTCGTCAACACGGCGCTGCAACAATTGCTGGGAGAGGTGGTGGCGCCGCAACGCCTGAACGCGCTGCTAAGACAGTTGATCCAGGCAAAAAGTACTCAAATGAAAGTCACACTGCGCTGTAACCCACAAACCTATGCACAGATTCAGGGCTGGCTGGCGCGCGATGGTGCAACCGCCTGGCATCTGCAGCCGGATGCAAGCCTGGGCGCCCTGGCCCTGGTGCTTGAAACCGAAGAAGGAGACCTGCGCATCGACTGGGAAACCGCCGTCAGCCGGTTACTGCTCAATGAACACGGACCATTGGAACCAACTCCACATCATTAGCCACACACTCGGGACGATCCAGTGGAGTAAAAACATGGCAACTTATGAATCTGTCCAACGGGGAATCGACAGCCGTTTTTTGCAGGCCCAAAAAGCCGTCGATGACATCGCAATGAACAACACGGGCAGCCTTGAGGACGTACAGCGCTTTCATGACGCCATGAAAGGTTTGCAGTTCGCCTCTGCGGCGTTGAAAGAGCAGACACGCCTGAAGTCCAGCCTCTCAAAAACCATTATCGATGCCATCCAATGAGTTGGACGCCACGCTCGAACGCTGGTTGAACTCGGGGCACGCGTGGCTGCAACTGTGCGAAAACACTGATGCCGTCACCCTTGGCCGTACCCTTGAAGGCGTGTTGCTGAGCGCTCAACTCTGCGCGGGCAAGGCGGACACGCTACAGTTGGAGAAGTACTTGATGCTCGGCCGTTCCAGCCTGGCGTACTTCCAGGGAGCGCTCGCCCAAGCCCCCGATGACGGCGGTTTGTGGATCTTGCTGGCACTCGAGAAAAGCGCCGACCTGCGCACGCTACGCACAGGCCTGACAGATCTTCTGAATCAGCGCGACACCTGGCGTGCCCTGGCCCAGCGCGTCGTTCAACCCGCTGACCGTCGCCCCCATTTGCCGATCCATTCATTGTCGTAACAGACCGAGGCCCTTTCATGCCCGAAGCACTCGTCGAGCGCACCTGCTCGCAGAAAAAAAACGCCACTGCGCAGCGCATGCCCGCACGCCTATGTTGGGGCGCAATCGCCGCGATTGGTTGGATGTTGTCCCCTGTGGCCAATGCCGCCATACCTGCCGAATGGAAGACCACCGCCTACGCCTATGAGGCCGACAGCACCAGCCTGCACGAGGTACTGGAGGATTTCAGCCAGACATTCGGCACCCAATTGCAGATCGACGGACTCCTTGAAGGCAGCGTGAACGGCAAGATACGCGGCAACACGCCACAGTCGTTACTCGACAGGCTGGCCGTCGAACATCGCTTCCAGTGGTTCATGTACAACAACACGCTGTACATCAGCACCCTGGACCAGCAGGAGTCTGCACGCCTGGAAGTCTCCTCGGAAAGCATCGCCGACTTGAAAAAAGCACTGACCGACATTGGCCTGCTCGATAGCCGTTTCGGGTGGGGTGAGCTGCCGGATGACAGCGTGGTCCTGGTCTCAGGTCCGAAACGCTACATCGAACAGATCAGGCAATTCAGCAGCCAACGCGAAAGCCCAGATGCCAAGCAGAGTGTAATGACCTTCACGCTGCAGTTCGCCAATGCGGCAGATCGGCAAATTGACTATCGCGGTGAAAAACTCACCATCCCCGGCGTTGCCAACATGCTGCGTGGCTTGCTGGAGCCCCGCTCAACCTCCGCGCTCTCCAGCATGAGCCGCACCTCAGCGCCCTCGCCCCTTGTCGCAACGCCCGTGCTCCAGGGCTTCCCACGGTTGAGCAATCCGCTGCTGGGACAGATGCTCAGCCCGCCCGCCGCACTGGGGCAAACCGCCGCAAACGATGCCATCACGCCACGGGCACCCGTCGCCAGCGGCAAAATCCGGGTCGAGGCCGACACGCGAAACAACGCAGTATTGATCTACGACCTGCCAGTGCGCCAGGCGATGTATCGCGAGCTCATCGCCAAGCTCGATGTGGCGCGCAAACTCGTGGAAATCGACGCCATCATCCTCGATATCGAGCGCACTCAACTACGCGAGCTGGGCGTCAACTGGGGCTTTCAGAACAGTCGGTTTCAGGCTGGCGTGAACAACGTGGCGCCCGGAACCTCTTCTCAGTTGTCGATCAGCAACATGGATCGCTTTGCCGCTGATCTGCGGGCCCTGGAAGCCCGAGGCCTGGCGAGTATCGTGTCCAATCCGTCAATCCTGACCCTGGAAAACCAACCCGCGGTGATCGATTTCAATCGCACCCAATACCTCACCGCCGGCAACGAGAACGCCACCATTCTGCCGATCACGGTGGGCACCAGCTTCCAGGTGGTTCCCAGGGTGATCACCAGCCGAGGCAAGCACCAGATCCATCTGTCGGTCGATATCGAAGACGGTAATTTCGATGAGTCAAACCCGCAACGCAGCGGGCCCGATGTACGCAAAGGCAAAGTCAGCACCCAGGCAGTCATGGCGCAAAGACGCTCGTTGGTAGTGGGTGGTTTTCATGTCACCGAAAATACCGACAAGCTCAACAAGATCCCGTTCTTGGGCGATATCCCACTGCTGGGCAAGGCACTGTTTTCATCCACTGAGCGCAAAAACAACAGACGCGAACGCCTGTTTATCCTGACGCCCAGAGTCATCGGCGATCAGTCCGATCCTTCGCGTTATTTGCCGCAAGCCGATCAGGTCGAGTTGCAGGCAGCGCTCAAGCCGCTGGCCCGGCGCTACGCCGCCCATCAACCCGTGATCACGCGCAGCGAGGTTTCATCGACCCTGGCACATCTGGTCACCGGACAGGTGCCCAAGGGTTTCAAAGCCAAGCCGATGCCACTGGAACTCGACACCCTGTGCCGAACGCGCGACCTCCTGGCACTCAATCCGCAACGCAGCCAATGGTATGCCGGCCCGCGGTACAATGTGGCCGTGGTGGTAGTGCGCAATCAGTTCAACCGCAACGTGCGTATCGATGAAAAGGAATGCAGCACCTCGCACGCCCTGGCGGTCACCGTCTGGCCGCGGGCCTGGCTCAAGCCCGGGGAAGAAGCAGAAGTGTTTATCGCCATGCGCCCCGTAGTGAAAGACGCACACATCGGGGTGTCGCGCCCCTCCCTGCTGACGACGAACAGGAAAACCGCACAATGAGAAATGCCCTCCCGACCCTTGGCCTGCTGGGCAGCGTTCTTTTGGCGGCCGGCTGCACCCCGACCTGCCAGGGTGACTCGTGCTCACGTCCGCAATCAAGCGCTGCTGAAATGGTGATCTGGTGGCCTGAACACATGCGCGCGGAGTCCGGCCCGTCCAACCAGCGCGCGGATTACCAGAGCGTCTCCCTCGAGCGATGAAGCCTTCAGGATTGACTGCCGATGCCCCGCACCGGCAGGCGTTCCTCGACGAACTGATGAGCGGCAATGCCGCTCACTGGTCACTGTGCGATGGCGTCACATTCGCTCACGCGCCAATCAGCGAAAAGCCCGGGCTGGCGTTACAGATCAAACCGCATGCCCTGAGGCACGGGCAGGTGCGGCAGGTACTGGAGCGACGCTTCGAACACGCGCAAGCCTTCATGGGATTGTTCATCTACCTGGACATCGACCAGGCGCTGGTGATCTGGCAGCGCCTGCACGCACCGCACGATGCGCGCGTGCTCGATAAACACATCAGCGCTGCGCTGTCACTGGCGAACCTCGAACGACTGGACGAAGACCGCAGCCGCTACTGAACACGCCAAGCCCAGTCACCGCACATCCAGTTCAGGTAACTGGAGCGTCTCGCGCTTGGCCTCCTCATCCAGCTCACGCAGGGTGCGATAGATAAGCGCGACCGCCTGCAAGGTCTCCCGGGTGATGTGGCTGCCGAGTTCCTCCCGGTACAACGTACGGGCCAGCCACACACACTGAATGACCGGTATATCCGCCGCCTTGGCCCTGTCGATCAGCTTCAGCGCCTCGCTATCCGTGCCTTTTTCCACCAGCATCGGCAACGGGGTTTTTCCCGGCCGATAATACAGCGCCACTGCAAAATGCGTGGGGTTGACCACCAGCATGTCGGACTCTTCAAGCCTGGGCAGCTTGACCTTCGGCTCCTCCTGAGCCAGTTGCTGGGCCAGGGCCCGACGCTGGTTCTTGACATGGGGATCGCCCTCCATGTCCTTGTATTCCTTGATCAGCTCAACCTGGGTCATGCGCATGCGTTTGGCGAAGAAGTGCTTTTGCAAGGCCAAGTCGATCAGTGCCATGACCAGCAAGAGTCCCAGGCAGGTATGCAGCAGATGCCGGAACAGCACGATCAAGGCCGAGATGTAGCCAGGCAAGTCACCGCTGGTCAAACCAATCAGCGCACCCAACGCCGGACCGATCACCGCATACAGGATCAACGTGATCAGCAGCGCCTTGACCACCCCCATGCACAGATTCATCAGCGACTGCCCCGAAAACATCTGTTTGACCTGATTCAACGGGTTGAGTCGGTTGAAGTCCGGCTTCAAGGTTTCAGGCGCGAACAGAAAGCCGAACTGCCCCCAGCTGCTGATCAGCTTTGTCACAATCGCCACGGCGGCCATCAACAGCGCGAAGCTGAAGAACACGGCCGCGCTATCCACCACGACCTCCTCCAAGGTTCGCATGAACGGTTGCCCGATACGCGACACCGGTAGCATCAATAGCTGCTGGAGGCGTTGCATGCTGCTTTCTGCCGAGAACAAGGCAATCTCGCTCAAGACCGTCAACGCCAGCAATTTACCGATGTCCTGACTTTGCGCGACCTGGCCTTTTTTCCGCTGGTCGCGCAATTTTTTTGTCGGTCGCCGGGTGTTTTTTCTCGCCCGAATCGCTCATGCACCCACCTTGAACAACAGACCCAGCGCATGCTTGTACTCGGACAGCAGACTCATGCGCCCGACGATCAGGTCTTGCAGCACCGGCAGATACAGCAGCAGAAACGCCAGACCACCCAGGCTCTTGGCCGGCATCGACAACACCATCACCTGCAACTGCGGGCTGTAAAGGCTGAGCAAGGCGATGGCGAACTCAATCAGCAGCAATAACGCGATAAATGGCGCGGCGTAGAGGGTCATGTGCGTAAACGTATCGCCGAGCAAGCCCAAAAAAACACTGAACCCGTTGACCGCCGGCGTTGGCAGCCAGACGGTCGCAGGCCAGATCAGGTAGCTGTCCCAGATCACCTGAGTCACCACGCCCAGGCCCAGCGAAACGATCAGCAGAAAGATGCTCAGTTGTTTAAGCATGTGCCCGATAGGCGTCGCATCCGGCCCCAAAGACGGGTTGAGTTGGCCGCCGATCAAGGCGCCACGCTGGTTGTCGAGCAACGCCCCCACGCCCTCGAACAGCCAGAAAGGCATCGACAGCAGCGTTCCGAGCAAAAAGCCCAGAACCATCTCCTTGAGCACCAACCCGACGATCAACAGGTGAGTCAACTCCTGCCCCAGCAACGCGGCATGCACACCGGGAACGGGCAACAGCGCCAGCACCATCACGATCACATGGCGCGGCATCCCGCGCACATGCTGGAAACAGAAGGCGGGCACCAGGAAGGCACAGGGGTATATACGTGCCATGGAAATCACCAGACTGGGCAAATACTCAAGGTAAGGAATGACCAACGCGCACACTCCTCAAAGCGCTGAGCGCGCGACCATGTCGAAGGTGAGGTTGATCAACTTGATCAACTCGATGCCTATCCAGCGCCCAGTCAATGCCAACGTAACGCCCACCGCCACCAGCTTGATACCAAAGGGCAATGTCTGATCCTGTACCTGCATCAATGCCTGCACCAGTGAAGTCAGCACCCCGACGATCACCGCGACAATCAACGGGGGAGCCGATAACACCACCACCAGCAACATGCCCTGCTTGAACAGCTGAATAGGGTCCATGTGTCACTCACAAGAAGGAAAGAAACAGGCTGTCGAGCAACCGCGACCACCCGGACACGAGGACGAACAACAGCAACTTGAGAGGCAGCGAGATGGTCATCGGCGACACCATCTGCATGCCCAACGCCAGCAACAAGTTGGAGACAATCAAGTCGATGACGATGAACGGGATGTAGATCAGAAAGCCCACTTCAAAGCCGGCTTGCAGTTGTGAAAGGACAAACGCGGGGATCAGCAAAATCAAGTCATCACGTTGGGTGCCTTGGCTCATCTCCGGTGGCCACATGCGGGTGGTGTTTTCATGCAGATGAATCAACAGGTCCGGATCGGTGTTGCGTTGCATGAACGCCCGCAGCGGTTTTATCGCAACCAGGCCGGTGTCCTGGAATGCCTGCACGCTGGAGGTATCCAGCGGCGACGCCTCGATCACCTGGCTGATCTCGTAACCCACGGGCGCCATGATAAACAGCGTGGCCGCCAGCGCGATGCCGTTCAAGGCCATGCTCGGCGGTACCTGCTGCACGCCGATGGCATTGCGGGTGATCATCAGCACAATGACTATCTTCAAAAAGGCCGTGCAGATGATCAACAACATGGGCATCAGCGCCAACGAGCCGAGCAGCAGTGCGAACAGTAGCGGGTCAACCCCCTGAACCGTCATCGGGAAAAGATCACACGTGACAACTGCAAGCCCAGCCGGCCATCCACCTCGACCAACTGCCCTTGGCCGATAGGCCGCTCGCCGTAATAAAGTCCGGCCAACCCGGGTCCGTACCCGCAAATCCCCAATACCGCTCCCGGGGCCAGTTGACGTAGCTCGCCGAGGGTCAATTGCAGTGTGCCGCAGCGTACCGTGAGGGCCATGGATAACTCATCGAACGGTTCATGACCAAAAACATCCTCCAGCGGTTCGCCACTCTCGTACTCAGCCTGTCCGTCCCATCCTTGTTCATGGGATTGTTCAGCAAAATTCTCATCCACCGCAGTTTCCCTCATCGAAAAAAGTGTCAGTTGCAAAGCACCGGTTTGATCATCGAGACAGCCTTGCAACAGGTGCTTGCCCAGGCGTACACACCCATCACCCTGGGTGTTGAACAGCGGACTCTCGAGCACCAGCACATCGCCAGGGCGCAGCGCCTGCAACAGCGAGGCGGTCAGTTGCAAGCGCGCCAGCGTCACCGGTAGCGAGAGCGCAAGTGAACCGGGCAAGGCCTTCGCCATCGGTCGCCACGGGGCGGCATCACACAATGCCAGCAGACTGGCAGGCGCCAGCATCAGGCGCGCCACGACCCTGGAGGCTCCCAGTGCTACCGTGAAGCGACAGCCGAACGTCTGGCGATGCAGTTGCCCCAAGGGCTGCAGATATCCAAAAAGGTCGTTCAACTGCGGACTCAAGCTTTGCTGGAACACGGCCCAGACCCAGGAAGCCGGATCATTGCCGGCCTCGGCCAGCCCGACCGGACATTCGCCAAACAGACTCAAGACGGCGCCAGGTTCACTGAACGTCAACACCCCGCGGGCCGTCTCAAATGACATCAGCCTCTTGCCCGCGGGGGCGATTCCCGGCTCCAGGAGCAATTCGCCCGACTGGCCGGCGACCTCGAACGGCAAGCGCAGTCCACGCCCCAAGCGACGCCGCGCGAGCACCTTGGTGCCATCGACCACCGGCAACTTCAATGCAGGCAACATCATGCTTGGTCGACTTTCCGCAGACGCAGACTGACGGGCTGCCCGAGTCCCCGGCAGAGTCTTTCCTGGCAACCCTGACGAACACCGGCAAGCCAGATCGAGGTTCGCGCCTCTTCAGCCTCCAGGGTGATGTCCCAGGACTGGTTCTCATGCCCGGCACAGACGTTGATCCGTCCCCATCGCGGCAAGTACAGCGTCATGTTCAAGGGCCACTGGGAAACGCCGCTCAGGCGCATCTCCAACTGTTCGGCCAGCGCCTCGATCGCCTGCTCACTGGCCTGTGCCACTTGCCCCGGCGGACTGCTGGAAAAACCCTCACTCCCGCTGTCGTCACTGAAGTACCAGGCAAATAATCGACTCTGTTCCAAAGACACGGTGTGGCCCAAGCCTGTCTCGGCATCCGATTCACGTGCATGCCGGCGCTCGGATTTTTCCATCGACAACGGCTTCATAGCGCCTCCTGCGCCAGCAAGTGCGCCAACTCCTGAAGTTTTTCAACTTCGCGCAGGCATTCGGTGACCTGCCGCTGCGCCGTCTCGACGTGCGTCACTTGCCGCTGCTGCCGCTGGTACAGCTCACGTAGCTCACCCTCTTCACGCGCAGTGCCGGCCAGCAATCTGCGCTCCTGATTGCCCCAGGTCTTCAAGTCCTGTAGCGACACCACTTGCCCCTGGTGCCTGCTCACCAGCTCGGCGGTTTTCTGCGCGGCCTGCTGGCGGGCCTGGTCCAGGGCCGCATGTGCCTGGTGGACCTGGTCCTGCAGGGTGCCCTGGAGTCTTTTGGCATCACGCAAGGTGCGCTCGGCACGCTCGGCCCGGTGTCGGCGCAGACGGCGCAAAGTCTCTATTTCAGAAAGGAACATAGGCTGTCAGCTCACTGAGTTGATCCAGGGTCAGGGCCATCGGCGAAGGCTCTCTCAGGTCCTGGCGCAGGAACGCATCCACCGCTTGCCGGCTTTGCACGGCGAGGTCCGTCAGCGCATCGGCGCCGGCCTGGTATTCGCCCAACTTGAGCATCAATTCAATCTGCTGATAGGCCGACAACAGCCGCCGCAATGCGGTGCTCGCCTGGATGTGCTCCTGCCGGGCCACGTTGCTGAGAATCCGCGAGAGGCTGGCCAGCACGTCGACCGCCGGGTAGTGGCCGCGCTCGGCTAGTTTGCGTGAAAGCACGATGTGACCGTCGAGTAGCGAGCGCACTTCATCCGCCACCGGATCGCTCATCGAATCCTGCTCGATCAGCACGGTGTAGAGGGCGGTGATGACGCCCTGGCGCGTCAAGCCCGCGCGCTCCACCAGGCGCGGCAGCAAGCTGTAAACCGACGGTGGCAGGCCTCCGCGCCCCAACGGTTCGCCGGCCGCCAGTCCAATCTCGCGCTGGGCCCTGGCGAAACGGGTCAGGGAGTCAATCAACAACAACACCCGTTGCCCCTTACTCCGGTAGCCCTCCGCCAGGGCCGTCGCAGTGAACGCTGCGCGGGCGCGTTCCATGCTGGAGCGGTCGGAGGTGGCGCAGACCAGCACCGCCTTGGCCCGCAGCGTCTCATCGAGTTCATGGTCGAGAAACTCGCGCAGTTCACGACCGCGCTCACCAATCAGACCAAATACAATCACATCGCAATCGACATTGCGGGCAATCTCCGCCAGCAATGTGGTCTTGCCGCAACCGGCGCCCGCGAAGAGCCCCACACGCTGCCCCTCGCCCAGGGTCAGCAAGCCATCGATCGAACGCACACCGGTGGGCAACGCCCGATGGATGCGCGGGCGTTCGGTGGCCAGCGGTGCGTCGCACAGCACCGTAGTCGCCCCTTCCGTATCGGCGCCAGCGAATGCACTGGGGCCGGTGCCGTCCATCGAGCGACCGAAGCCATCGAGTACCTGCCCCAGCAAATCGTCGCCCACCCGCACCCGATGCGGTACGCCCAGGCGTTGCACGCTGGCCCCCACCTGCACGCCTTCCAGGTTGCCCAAGGCACTGAGCACAGCGTCCTGCTGATCAAAACCAATAATCTCCGCCAGCATGCTGTCGTCACCCAGTTTTTCCACCAGGCACAAATCGCCGATACGTGACTGCGGCAAACGGCATTGCAGCAACATGCCATTGACTCGCTGAATACGGCCGCGCATCGCCACCGGCGAATAACCGGCCAGCGTTTCCGACTGGCGCTGCTGCCAACGCTCGAGCCGCTCTGTGAACGGATTACTCACCAATCCACCTCATAGCGCTGCTGACCGTCGAACACCACCTTGTCGTTGTCGATGACGGTCAGGCGCAACCCTTCCACTTCATCGCCGAGAAACAATCGATGTCCATCCTCCAGAACGACGTGGCCATTTTTACCGCCCACGATCTGGACGATCTTGAAGGGCAACCGGGTATTGCGTTCACGTACCCGGCTGATCACGGGCACAGGCGTGTCGAATTGCTCCTGGAAACGGTCGAGCATCCGTGAAATCAACGCGAGTTCATCCCTGGAACCCGTGCCGTCGATGGATATCTGGCCATTGATGACTTCCAGCGCAAAGCGATGGGCCAACTCACGTTCCTCCAGCATCTTCAACAGTTGCTGGCGCACTTCATAAGCACTGGACAGCAGGTTTTTTTGCTCCAGCGCCGGCCTCAGCGACGCCTGGGACTGACTCTCCTCGGTGGGGGTCAGGCCCAGCGCGACGATGACCAGCGCCACAAGCGCCGCAATCCCCATGAAGCGCTTGTGCCGCAACGTCGGCGCAGAGGACGGCGGCGATTGCGGGTAATCCTCGACGTCGATCGCTGGGGTGGAAGCAGGCGTCGGAAGCTGGGGCCAGGGCTGGTCGGCATCGGCGACATACAGTCGAACCTGCGCGATGGAAAAGAGCGTATTCGTCCCGAGGTCGGGAATCTGTGCCTGAGGCTGGCCCGTGTCATCCTGCAAAAGGCCTTGCTCCGCTTGCACCGACCATCGGCCGGCTGCGCAACGCAGCTGTACGTGGCGCTCTGAAATGCCTGGATCGTACAGCGCAAGATCGGCGTCCTGACTGGCGCCGATGCTCCATTGCTCACCGAACAGCGGCAATGCGGCCCCTTGATGCAGCCCCGTGAGTACCCGCAACTCAAACAAAACCAGGCCTCCGCGCAACGCGCAAGCGCAGGCCCACAATCACAGACGTGGGCGTGTTCACGCCACATCCTCATGCTGCAAACCGTCCTGGTTCAGATCAATCCGGCCAAGGACCTTGACCTTCGCCGCACTCGTCAACTCGGCAAAGGACACCACCGGCACATGGTTGAACTCCTCCAGCAATAACGTACGCAACGGACTGCGCAGATCCTGGGCCACCAGCAGTACGCTTTTGATCTTGGCCCGCGGCGGGAAACCTTCGTTCAGCAGACTGACCAGCCAGGCACTGTGTTCAGTGTCCAGGGCAAAGAACACACCGGTCTGGGTCTGCCGCAGCGCCTCGCGCAAGATGTTTTCGGTGTGGGGCGATAACAGCCAGGCATGCAAGCCGTCGGCCTCGCTGTACTGGTGATAGATCTGGGATTTGAGGGCGATTCGAGCGTAGTCCGCCAACGCTTCGGGCTCACGTTCATGCTGGCCGTGTTCGATCAGCGCCTCGACAATCAGTCGCACTGCTCGCAGGGATATGCCTTCGCTGGCCAAGCGTTGCAGCACGCTGGAAAAGCGCGACAACGGCATGATTCGTTGCAGCTCCTGGACCAGTTCCGGCTGGTTGAACTCGAGCCAACTGAGGATTGATTTGCTTTCTTGAATGCCTAGAAACTGAGGTCCACTGAGCATCATGGCGCGCTTCATACGATCGACGATCAGCTCTTGAGCGCTAAGCCGTTCCAACTGCTCGTCGGCCAGCAACGGGTCATCCGCAGGCAGCCACCACCAATCCTGTTCATCCCGAGCTGCCAGGCCCTGGATTCCCTGCGGCGGTTCGTGGGGGCAGTCGGTCCGCGCCACCGCCAAGCGCTCGCTCAGTGACGCCTTGAACATCGGCACTTCATGCACGCAAAAGCGGAATTCGTCCGCCGCGAGCGCCGGGCTGTATTCGATTTCAAACGGTGGCAGAGTCAATCCGACGCTGGTGACAATCGCGTTACGTGTTTGGCGAATCGCCTGGATCAACCCAGCGACACGGGCGTCGCCCGCGCATGCGGCGGCAAATTGCAGCAAGTAGGGCCGAGACGGATCAAAGCCTCGCAAGTCTTCATAACCATTGTCTTGCGGCGCGACCGGCGGCGCGCCTTTTCCCTCAGGCGCTTGGTCTTTCCCACGTTGGCGTGAGAGGTGATAACCCAATGCCCCCGTCATTAACGAAATGACAATGAACACGCCGGTCGGCATGCCGGGCAGCGCGGCGAACGCCAGCATGCCGACCGAGGCGATCATCCAGCTCTTGGGTTCGCTGGTCATCTGCCGGGCAATTTCCGCGCCCACGTGACTGGCGCCCTGGTTGAGCCCGTCCGGTGCGACCCGCGTAATGATCATGCCGGCAGTCAACGAAATCAGCAGCGCCGGAATCTGCGCAATCAGTCCATCGCCAATGGTCAGCACCGAGTACAACGCAATGGAATCGGAGGCACTCATGCCATGCTGAAACATGCCGGTGGAAAACCCGCCCAACAGGTTGATCACCACGATCACCAGCCCCGCGATCGCATCCCCCTTGACGAACTTCATGGCGCCGTCCATCGCGCCGAACAATTGGCTTTCACGGGACAACTGCTCGCGCTTGTTGCGGGCCTGGTTGCCGTCGATCAGACCGGCGCGCAAGTCGCTGTCGATGGACATCTGCTTACCGGGCATCGCATCGAGGCTGAAGCGGGCCGCCACTTCGGCGACACGTTCCGAACCTTTGGTAATCACCAGGAAGTTGACGATGGTCAAAATCATGAAAATCACCAGGCCCACCGCCAGGTTGCCGCCCACCACAAAGTTGCCGAACGCCTCGACAATGTCGCCTGCATCCTGCTCCAGCAGAATCAGTCGAGTCGTGGCAATCGACAGCGCCAACCGGAACATCGTGGTCAACAACAAGATCGACGGAAACGACGAGAAGGCCAGAGGCCCGGGCAAATACAGCGCCAATACGATCAACAGGCAGGAGATGCAGATATTGAGCGCGATCAGAATGTCCACCAGCCAGGTGGGCAACGGCACGATAAAAATAAACACGATGGACAGCACAATCACCGCGCCCATGACTTCGGCGCGGCGCGCAACACTCAACAGCACCGCGTTGAGCCATTGAAGCGAAGTCACGCGGACACCTGCGCCAAGCTGCTGGTCGTGCGCCCTTCCACCGCTGTGCTTTGCCCCATGCACAACAGGAAATTGCTCAAGCTTTCCTGACGGCTTCGGCTATCACGCCACAACGCCATTGGCAGGCGCTGCATCAGCGGGTAGAGCGCATTCAGTGAGACCAGTTGGCTCGACAGCGCCTCCCCGCCGAACTCACAGCCAAGACGCTCTACCTCCCCGGGCGCAATACCGGTGCTCGCGTACCCCAGCAAACGTTGCAACAGCACAACCGCCTGCTGGTTGCTGTCCGCGGCTTGCGGGGTCAGGCGCAAGGCCAGCCCAGCACACTCACGCAGGACCGTGTTGAGTTGTCCGCAGGCCTGCAGTCCCAGCAATAACGTACGTAACTTGGCCGTGGGCACGGAGGAAACCTGGGCACCGACATCATCCGCCAGCGCCCGGCGCATGACTTGCAGGCCGCGATTGAACTGCTCCCCGCCGAACAGTTCAAGCAACGCTTGCATCATCGTCGCCAGGGATTGGCGCACCACCACACTGGAGTAATACAACTGGCGGACGGCTTGGCGTAATGCCTGATCATCGGTGCCTTTTTGCAACGACAGCGCGATATTCAGCGCGGCTTGAATCTGTGCCTTGTAGCGCTCGGTCAGCGTTGTCAGGAAATCGCAGGCCCGCGCCGCTTCCACCTGGCGCGCCTCGGCCTCGGCTTGAGCACTGATGTGTTCCAACACCACATACGTCCTGGCCGGGTCGCCCCCCGTCAACGCCAGCAACCCTTCGACACTGGTTTTCTGTAACAGCAACACCCGGACCTGCCGCGCCAGGTGAGCCAGGCTCTCTTGTCCGGGATGCCCCAACTGTTCGTATAACTGGGCCAAGTGCTCGACTTTTTGCACCCGTTGCCCAGGTCCCGCAACCACCAACTGACGCTGATCCAGGCTTTTACTACGGCGCTCCATCTGCTGACTGAAGAGCAGGCCAACTTCCTCTGCCGCGTTGTGCTGCGCGGCACGAGGCGTCGGCAAAGGTGACTGAGCCACGACCGAAGCACGGTTCAGTTGATTGATTTTTTCAACTTCGCTATGGCGTGCTTCAACTTTCATAGAGGGGGCCGGGAGTGATCTTTCATGCCTCTGTGTGGCCACCTCCACTCAAACAGTTCCCACTGCTGAAACAATTTATTGCCCGCGTAATAACTGGCACGGTTTTATAAGCCTCAGTGCCAGATATTGCATGCAATACACTCAAGCAATTAAAAATATATAGATATATCAACAACCTACGATGACATCGAGGTTGGCATAAGCACTGCTTAGGAGGTCTCCATCGAAACCCATTCGATGGCGATTACCTGAGGAACAAAAAAATGGAAAACCCTTTCGATGCAGTAGAACCCACCCGCTCTGGCTTTCCACAATCTATGCTCGATCTTTCCGATGACCATCGGAAAAAGCTGCGTAACTTCATTCACAAACGCATCCTCAATCCCGAAGATGCGGATGACATTCTGCAATTAACCTATCTGGAAGCCTGGCGCAGCAGAGCGAATTTCAGCGGCCAGGCCACCTTGAGCACCTGGATGTGCGGGATTGCTCAGAACCTTATCCGCAACCATTTTCGCCGCTTGTACGCCAAGCCCGTGCATTGCGAATTCGATGAGGCGCTCTGGCATGGCCAGGACGAAGCGCGCGACCTGGGGTGGGAGTTCGAGATTAACCGTCGACTTGAACGCGCGCTTCAGGCGATCAATCGCCTGCCCACGGAAATGCGCGTGACGCTCTACACCTCCCTGGAAACCGACGGCAGCTACCAGGACACCGCCAATGTGCTGGATATCCCGATCGGAACGGTCCGTTCAAGACTATCCAGGGCCCGTGAACAGCTCAAGCGAGCCACGTATGGCGGGCTGAGTCGATGAACCCGATCAGCGACCGCACACCACTGCCCAAGGGGCTGCAGGCCTTCGCACCCGAGGATCTGGAAGCCATGCGCGGCATCTTGAATGAAACCATCGAGACCGGGATCAACTCCACGTTGACGCAAAGAATTTCCGCAGAGCAGTTCGCCTATGTGGTGAATGGTTATCAGCGTCAGGGCTTTCCGATTTATGTCCTCAAGCGTCGAGGCGAGGTGATCGGATTCGTCTGGGTGCACAGCTTTTGCTGGGGCGGGGATGCCTGCAGGCGTACCGGTGAAACGGTGTTGTACATACGCAAGGACCATCAAGGTCGCGGGGCCGGCGTTGTCCTGGCCAGGGCCGCCCTCACTCTTGCCAGCCGCTACGGCTTCGGATCCATCGTGGTCTGGGTACTGGAAGGCAATGACAGCAGTCTGCGAATCGCCAAGGCAATGGGCCTGGAACGCTGGGGATATTTACCCGGTGTCGCATGCTTCGGTGAGCAGCAACGAAGCGTCAACCTTTACGGCCTGACGCTTCCAGTACACTGATCGCCCAGCGCTTGCAGTTTCGCCCCACACAGCATCAGGCTTTTTTCGAACGGGGCAACAAGATGGCAAGGACGCCAAGCAAGGGAAGGTACGAGCACAACCTGTAGACGTACTCGATGCCATGAATGTCCGCCAAGTGCCCGAGCAACGCCGCGCCAATCCCGCCAAAGCCGAACATCAAACCGAAGAACACCCCAGCGATCATCCCGACGTTACCCGGCACCAGCTCCTGCGCGTACACCACGATCGCCGAGAATGCCGAGGCCAGGATGAAACCGATGACCACACTGAGCACGCTGGTCCAGAACAGGTCGACATGGGGCAGCAACAGCGTGAACGGCGCCACGCCCAGAATCGAAAACCAGATCACCGCCTTGCGTCCGATCTTGTCGCCAATCGGCCCACCGAAGAATGTCCCTGCCGCCACCGCCCCGAGGAACAGGAACAAGTGCAACTGGGAACTGGCCACTGACAGGTCGAACTTCTCGATCAGGTAAAAGGTGAAGTAACTGGTGAAGCTCGCCATGTAGAAATACTTGGAAAATACCAGCAGCCCCAACACAATCAGAGCGCTCAGCACCCGCCCCTTGGACAGGCCGTGAGTCGCCGCCTGGCCTTGCTTGAGCTTGAACAGATTCAGATGATTGCGGTACCAGCGGCTGATGGCGTACAGCACACCCAGGGCAAATACCGCGAACAGGCCAAACCAGGCCACATTGCCCTGGCCAAAAGGAATAATGATCGCCGCGGCCAGCAATGGCCCGAAGGCCGAGCCGGCATTGCCCCCGACCTGGAAGGTCGACTGCGCCAAGCCATAACGCCCGCCGGATGCCAGGCGCGCAACCCGCGACGCTTCCGGGTGAAAGGTCGACGAGCCGACACCAATCAACCCCGCCGCCAGCAGGATCATCGGGAAACTGCCGACCTGAGACATCATCAATATCCCGATCAGCGTGCAAATCATCCCGCACGGCAACAGAAACGGCTTGGGATGACGATCGGTGTAATACCCCACCCAAGGTTGAAGCAAGGAAGCGGTAAGCTGGAATGTCAGGGTAATCAGGCCGACCTGAGTAAACGTCAAGCCATAACTGGCCTTGAGCATTGGGTAGATCGACGGTAACACCGCCTGGATCAAGTCATTGATCAAATGCGCCAGCGCCACCGCGCCGATGACACGCATGACCAACGGGCTGGATTGCCCGGTGGTTGACGCCGTAGCCACTGAAGGCTGGGGATGGGTGAGAGCCATGAAGAGCGTTTCCATACAGCAGATGGATGCACAGGTGCAGGAGCGACAATGTGCCACTTTTCGCTGCGCGATGGCTATCCCCTTAGGGGGCTAACGAGCTGATCAACGACCAGCCGTTTCACCGGCCACTCGTCGCCCGTAACGGTGATTTTCGTTAAACGGTTGAAAGCGTAGAAAAAATTTCAACAAAAAGGCTTGACGCATCTTCGTTCTGCGCGAATAATGCGCGCCACTTGGCTACATAGCTCAGTTGGTTAGAGCATAGCATTCATAATGCTGGGGTCCGGGGTTCAAGTCCCTGTGTAGCCACCAAGTACCGATCCATAGATGTCTACAGCAGTCTATGAATCACCTCAAGAAGCCCGCCTAGTGCGGGCTTTCTTGTTTCTGGCTGTCCACCTCTATCTACCCCTATCCTTCCCCACCGTGTATGCCCACGTGTATGCTTCATAAATAATTGAACTGAAGGCATACAAGGATGAAACGCACCGATATCAAGCGGCGCCCTCTCGCTGACACTACACTTTCCAGCCTGGAGCCTGAGGCCGGGGCATACCGCGAACTAGACAGCCCAGGGCTGTATTTCAGGGTCAAGCCGAACGGCCAAAAGTCCTGGGAATTACGCTACAAGAAGCCAGACGGCAAATGGTCGTGGCTTGGTCTTGGCGGCTACCCGGAAGTGGGCGGCGCTTTTGCTCGGCAGAAAGCGGCTGATCTACGCGCAGACGCATCGGAAGGTAAGAACCCGATCACCTCCAAGAAAGCTCGCCAAGCCGCCGAGATCGATGCAGCCAACGACACCTTTGAAGCATTGGCAAGGGAGTGGCACACGTCTCGCCTGAGCGGCTGGGATGCTGGTACGGCCAAAAGGATACTTGGCGCACTCGAACGCCATGTATTCCCCTCGCTCGGTAAACGCTCCTACACCTCTATCATGTCGATGGAGTGGATGGAGCTATTGAGAGGGCTTGAGCGTCAGGGGATTCTGGAACAGATGAGCCGTGTGAGGGCCTACTGCAAAGATATCTATGACCTGGCTCGCGTAACAGGCAGAGCCGTCAACAATCCGTTGGAGGGTGTGCATAAATTTCTGTCCTCGGGAAAGGCAGAGAACTACGCCCACGTTTCCCCCGATGAGCTTCCAGGGTTACTCCGAGCGATACGCTCCTACCCCCACGCCAAAGATGTTCAGCTTGGTCTAAGACTGTTGACCCTGATGGCCGTACGCCCCAGCGAACTGCGAGAAGCACATTGGGTGGAGTTCGATTTCGACAAGAGGTTGTGGACCGTTCCAGTAGAACGCAAGGGTCGTAAGAAAGGTCGTGAGCACCTGGTGCCACTATGCGCTCAAGCAATCGAAGCACTACTGGAGCTTCGGCAACTCACCGGCGCTTACACTCTCCTGTTTCCCGGTAGAAGCGACCGCACTAAACCCCGCAGCGATACGGTATTCCTAATGGCACTAAGACGCCTTGGTTACGAAGGGCGCCAGACCGGCCATGGCTTCCGCCACATCGCCAGCACGATCCTCAACGAGCGCGGATATCCGGCTGACCATATCGAGGCCCAACTCAGCCACAAGGCACAAGGTGTTCGAGGGATTTACAACAAGGCTCAGTACCTTGAGCAACGCACACAGATGATGCAATGGTACGCCGATCATCTTGATTCCCTAGAGAACGGAAATGTAGTGCAAGGTCAATTTGGGAAGGCCGTGTGAAGCCGTTAACCCCCTTCCCTTTAAAAAATGGTGTTACGGGTGTTACGCGTGTTACGCCTATCTTCAAGTCATTGTTTTTATTTAATATATTGAGCGTTACACGCGCTGCAAAGCTTCTGAACACCACGTGTTACATCGAGCAGTCGTGTTACAGAAAGGTCACGCCCTCAACCCTGCTGGCATTGACGCTTCCAGCTGCAAATCGCTGTAACAGCCTATCGGCTTCGGGGCAGCGGGGAGATCTAAATGGACTTTGAACGGGGCATCAATGCAGAAGAGCTTGAACTCGAAATCGCAGGCTTCGATGTAACGTGCCTGGTGTGGGATCAGGACGACGTCGAGGCAGCCGTTCGCAGTCTTGTGCTGTTTCCGCAGTTCAAAGAACACTTCAAAGACGCCTTCGATCTGATCAACACGGCCACCTCGTTCTGGCTTGAGGAGGGCTCATACGCTCCGTGTGCAGAGTCGGTAACAAAAACCCTTTATCGACTTCGCGATCCCATTAGCGAGCATGCCAGTTATGCAGAGGCAGGCTCATTGCCCAGTGTCATTCGACGGTTTCTTGGGGTGAGTCATTCCGCAGCAGATTCACAGCTTACGGCTACCTTTGCCCTGGTCATGGGAACGCAGGCTGTGGAGACGCTTGCAAATTGGCTGTTCGACCTTGAGCTCACCACTTACGACATTGATGCAGACCTGATAGAGCAGCTGAAACACGACTCTCCCCGCCAGTACCTTGCCCTGATCGAAAAAGAGCGGGACCGCAGCAGTGGAAACGAGATCAGGGCACGAGAAGAATTCGCGACGTTGCTAGGCGAGGCGAATCAGGCGCTGCTGATGGCGAGTCTTTATCGCCAGGTGGAGCAAATGGATGTGTTTAAAAAAGGCTTCAACACATCAAGCTTGATGCATCGAATTCTCGACGACGCCTTGTCTACAAAGGCGACGAGAAGGGGTCAGGAAGCCGGCAAGGGGAACCGAGATCCCAGCTCAAAAATACAGACCGACACAATGAATAGACGAGCAAAAATCAAGGTTGCTGCCGAGCAAATCATTAACGGCCGAAAAATTGAAATGCGAAGTCTGTCCGACTCTGAACTCACCAATATTCTTTTCAACCAAAAGGTTCACGGTACGGAAAAGACCATCCGACGCCATTTGGAAGCTTTGAAGCTTCGACCTCTGAAATAAAAAAGGGAGCGGACACAGTCCACTCCCGACCCCCTGCGTAGCGTATGACCCGTTGTCTCAATTAACAAAGGGTTAGCTCGCTATGACTATCGTATTAAAAGCAATTCCCTCGCATGATCCCTCAATGACCCTCATCCGCATGCCAGAGGTCATTTCAATCGTAGGGCTCGCACGCCCGACTATCTACAAGCTGATGCGTCAACCTGAAAGCGGATTCCCGTTGCCGGTAAAGCTGAGTAACAGCAATGCTCGAAGCGCTCCGGTTGCGTGGGTATTGGGGGAAGTTCAGGCATGGACACGCGCACGCATCGCTGCCCGTGATCAGGTGGCAGCATGAAAAATCGTGTCGCCAACAAGGCCATTTTGCAGCCCTTTTCTGTACTCAGAACAGTCGGATTCTCATCACGCGGTATGCAGCGTTTTGAACGTTACCGCACAGAGCAAAAACGCCTGAACCGGGACGTGATGGTGATGCGATGGAGAGATGGCATCTGGTGCGCATTATCAGTTCCCTGCCAAGCCCCGCAAGCAATCATCGTCGACGAAGGCCAACAAATCGACGCCTACGAGGACGCGCGCGCCTGCCTCGAAGGCGACTTCTTGCCCTTTGTCTCCCTGCGCTGGGATATCCATGCCTGAAACGAAAACGCCCCCGGCGGCAACCGGAGGCGTTGAGGTAAATCTTCATGTCTGATCAATTTATGCCGCATCGAAAAAATCTGCAAGTGATCCGCACAGTTGCGCTTTCAAAAAACGGACGTTACTCTCTGAATGTCGCTGCAAAATCAGTGACCGGACTTGGCCGTCCGAATTGCAAAAGGCGCACAAGCGCCCTCCATCCGATAGCAGGCGCTTTTTTTGTGCCCGTCGTATCGTGTTATGGCGGCTGTGCGTGGGACACCTTCGGGTGTGCCGGGTCCCTTTTGCCCCGGTCGGCCAACCCGCGTACAGCTGTCACCCCTACTTGCTTGGCCGCAAGCGGTGGCAGCTCCTCAGCAAAAGGAGCTTTCACAAATGAAACACGCCCTCAATCCGTCCAAAATTCGCGCCGCAGCTCATCGAGCAATGGCTCTCGCCGCTTTACACGCCAATTCCAGCCTCGCTACACGCCTCTCCCGTTACAACGCCCATATGTCGAAGGCTCGCGCCCTGGAAGCCGCAGGGGGTGCCCAATGAGCATGCTCCCAGGCTTTGCGCTGCCCGAGGATCTGCTCTGCGTCAGCCAAGACGCTGAAGCCGGCCTACCTATCGACGCCATCACCTGCGCGCTCGACCGTGCCGATTCAGTTCTCATGCTTTTGGAAGATCACTTAGACGGCGATAAACCCCTGCTTTCAAACCGCGTGCTGTCGTCCGTTATTTGGGACGTGCGCGGCACCTTGGGCCTAATCAAAACGCTCACCATGTACGGTGATGCCTCCTCTGTGCCAATGGGCCAGAAAGGCGGTGCCCTGTGAACACTGCCAACACTCTCGGGCGTACCGAATTTTCCTGCGTTAACAGCAGCAATCAGAAGCTGTTCCGGGTCAATGCAGGCGTGCCGATCGAGGACGCGCTTGAAGCGATATCGCTGTTTCAGTACTACGCCAATCAACTGACCCTCGACGCCGCCATGAGTAACGAAGGTGAGCGGTTCAGTTGGCCGGCGCTCTACCTGGGCGAGATGGCAAAAGCGCTGATTGATGACGTGAACGATGCGCTGTATGCAACGAGGACAACGCCATGACTCAGCGCACCGGCAACACCTCAAAACGCCCGAGCTTCGCTGATGTAAAAAGCGCTGCCCTAAAGAACATCGACCGTGTGCTTGCTCACTGGCTGCCAAACGGCAAACGTGTCGACGGCGGAAAGGAGTACACCGCACCGAATCCCACACGCAAGGACAAGCGTGCAGGCTCACTCAAGGTCAATTTGAGCAAAGGCACCTGGGCGGATTTTGCCACCGGCGATAAGGGCGGCGACCTGATCGACCTGGTGCGCTACATCGACGGCGGCACCGACGTTGAGGCCTGCAAAAAGCTGGCGGATCTGCTCAGCGTTTCCGCAGGTTCTGCGACTATCAAAAGCGCACCGGCCAAGAGCGCAACGCCGGAGTGGATCGCGATTCAGCCGATCCCGGTCGAGGCCATGAATAAGTGTCCTGCCAAGCACCGGCAACATGGTGTTCCGTCCAAGGTGTGGATCTACCGCGATGCACAGGGCCGGCCGGTCATGGCGCTGTATCGCTTCGACCTGGCCCCAGATGAAGACGGCAAACCGAGGAAGGTCTTTGCACCGCTGACTTGGTGCAAGCGCTCCGATGGACAAACTACACAATGGCGCTGGCAAGGCTTGCCGGAACCACGGCCATTGCTACGCCTGAATGAGCTGACAAAGCTCGCAGACGCGCCTGTGGTGTTGTGTGAGGGTGAGAAAGCAGCTGATGCCGCTGCCGAGCTGATGCCGGACTACGTTGCCACGTGCTGGCCGAACGGCTCCAACTCTTGGCACAAAGCCGATCTGACGCCACTCAAAGGGCGCACCGTAGTACTGTGGCCGGATAACGACGCCAGCGGCAAAACCTGCATGGACGCCATCGAGATCAAGCTGATTGAGTTGGGCGCCGCTTCAGTGCAACGAGTTGCGCTCGACGTGTTCAATCTCAAGCCCAGCAGCAAAGGGGGCAAGCCAACACTCGTCAAAGGTGGAAAATGGGCTGACGGAGACGATGCAGCAGACGCATTAACCAAAGGCTGGACCGCTGGTCACGTAGCCGAGATGGTGCGCAGCGGTGAGTTTTTCGGCGGTGCCGCTGAGCCAACCGAACCTCAACAACCGAAGGCCAAGGCGCCCGCCAAACGCCCCGCGAAATCGAAAAATGATCTGTTGCCGGGCGGGTTTCGCCTGACCGCCGAAGGGGTGTTTTATTCCGGCGATGATGGTGAGGCACGCCCTGTGTGTTCGCCTCTCGAAATCATCGCCCGCACTCGCGACGACAAGGGCCACAACTGGGGCTTGTTGGTTGAGTTCGATGACCCGGACGGCGCTAAAAAACGTTGGAACATTCCAGCCCGAACCATGACCGGTGACTTCGGCAAAGACGTACTCGGCCCCTTGGTAGACATGGGCCTGCGCCTTGCCGGAAGTCGATCTGGGCGCAACGCACGCAATGATCTGCAGAGTTATCTCGGCGGCTTCGACAGCGCCCAGCGCGCACGCTTGGTAACGCGATTGGGCTGGCACGACGAGGCGTTTCTATTGCCCGAACAACAGATTGGCTCGCACGCCGAACACCTGCATTTTTATGAGGCAGGTGCGCAGTTGCCACCGATCAGCGAGGCGGGCTCTCTGGAGCAGTGGCAGCAGCAAATCGGCGCACTGTGCGTTGGTAACCATCGCTTGGCGTTTGTCGTCTCTGTGGCCTTTGCAGGGCCTCTGCTCAACCTGCTCGGGCATGAGTCGGGCGGCTTCCATCTCTACGGCGACAGTTCCGGGGGCAAGACTACCCACTTGCAGGTCGCTGCCTCGGTTTATGGCGGACCGCGTCTGGTGCGTTCGTGGCGCTCGACAGATAACGCCTTGGAGTCCATCGCCGCTGCGCACTCAGACGGCCTCCTGGTGCTGGATGAAATCGGCATGTGCGACCCACGCATTATTGGCGAGACGGTTTACATGCTCGGTAACGGCACTGGTAAGGCGCGGGCGAATGATCGAGGACAAGCGGGCCGACAGGTACAGGAGTGGCGCTTGCTGTTTCTCTCGACGGGCGAGAAGACGTTGGCGCAGCACATGGCAGACGCCAACAAGGAGCTGAAAGCCGGTATGGAGGTCCGCATGCTCGCCGTTCCAGCCGATGCGAGCAAAGGTCTCGGTATGTTCGATGTGCTGAACGGTTTTGAGGATGCTGCTGCCCTCTCCGATGCGCTCAAGGCCCGTGTCGCCAAATACTACGGCACACCCCTTACCGCCTTCCTGCACGCACTTTGCGCGCCTGGAGAAATGCTCAGGTGGTCGGTGATCGTTCGCCGCACGGTAGAAAAGTTCATCACCCAAAACCTGCCCGCCTCGGCCAGCGGGCAGGCCCAACGTGCCGCCCTTCGCTTTGGCCTCGCAGCAGCGGCCGGAGAGTTGGCCACCGCTTTCGGCGTCACCGGTTGGCCCGATGGAACAGCCACGACCGCCGCAAGGGTGTGTCTGCATGCGTGGCTAGCCGAGCGTGGCGGCGCCGGAAATTTCGAGGGCGATGCGATTTTGGCGCGGCTGAGACAGGTCATCGAGCACTTTGGAGAAAGCCGCTTTACCCGCTGGGAATCTGCCGCCGCCAAGATTGATGAGCACGGCCCACGCACGATTGATCGGTTGGGCTTTCGCAAGACGCTGGAACACGGCATGGGCGACGCACTGCACACCACCAACACTTACTACGTGCTGCCGGAAGCCTGGAGAGCCGAAATCTTCAAAGGCATGAATATCAGCGCGGTGAACAAGGAGCTGCTGCAACGGGGCGTGCTTGAGCCGGGAAGCGACGGAAAGGCGTACAGCTTGATTCGCCTGCCCGGATTAGGACCTCAACGCTGCTATGTGGTGAAGACAGTTCCCGGAACGGACGAAGGCGAGGCCAAGGCCGCTTGACGGCATGCCTGCTGATAGAGGTAGCGCCGGCTCATTCCCGGCCTCGCCAGCCGTTCAACAACCATCCCTATCGAACGTAATACCCAGAGACAATACAGATGAACACTATCCAAGAACTGAAAGACCGCCGCGACACACTGACCCTCGAAATGAAGAGCATTCAGCGCGATTTAATGCCCTTCGAAGAGGCGCTAGAAAGCCCCGAGGTTATCCAGCAGGGCCGTCAACGGGCCGTGCAAGATGAAATCAACGACCACAAAAGACGCATCGACTCGCTAGGCCTTGAGATCCACCTCCTGAATCAAAAGATTGATCGTCTTGAAGCACTGGCGAACCGTGAGAGCTTGGCTGCGGGCTATCTCAGTGGCATGGCGACCTGGAAAGCCGACGAGATGGAACTCAATGAAAAGCGTAGCAGCATCGAGACCCGGTTGCAGCAGGTCCGCCAAAGCGATCAGGAAGACATGGCAAAGGCTCGACAAGCCGAAAAGGACGCAGCCACCGCTTATGCACAGGCTGTCGCCTGGGGCGATGTGGAGGGCGAAAAAGCGGCAAACGTTGAAGCTCAAAAGGCAGCAAAAAACCTGACGGCAGCGGTTGAGCATCACCGCCGCCAACAACTTCTTATCACTGCTCTGGAGCAGGAGCTCGTGACGATTGACCTGCACATCATGGAGGCACAAAAAGAACACGCCAAGATCGAGAACAATGCAGCGCATCTCGCGAACACCGTGCTGGAAGAAAAGTGGAACGAGGCTGCGAAAGAGTTGTTGGAAACTGGCGGTAAGCTGTGGGCCGCACGAAATCTGATTGATCGGGATTCGGTTGCCTTGATGAAACTGGATATACCGGAACAGGGCGAGCGTTTCGGAAGCTGGACCTGGCGAGAGCTTGCGGATCGTTCGCGCCAACACAATCTAATTGACCTGTTAGCGGCCTGAACTTAACTCTGCCCTGAGGCAACCTGTGAGGGCAGGTTGCTTTAGGCATTTCAACTATCCGATCAGCTTCCAACCGCCGACTGGACGGCAAGGTTTGCTCCAGCTGGTCGCAGCCTGTCTAGAATGTTTCCGTAACGCATAAAAATCCTCATCATTCATCTGATGAAAATTGTATATTTACCATACGTACAACGATTGTGCCGAATGTGAAAAACATATTCGACTTACTAAGGATAAGATGGCATGACTAGACCTGCTATTCCAGTAGAAATTCAGAGAGCGGTATTAATTGAGGCAAGTCATCAGTGCGCAATTCCTGCTTGCAGACACTCAAGGGTAGAAATCCATCATATTATTCCTTGGGCAAAATGCAAAAAGCATGAATACCAAAATCTAATTGCTCTTTGCCCAAATTGCCACACTCGAGTACATGATGGTGAAATAGACCAAAAATCATTAACCAAATACAAATCAGCACTAGTCTCGGCTATTCGCGACTTGGGAGACTCCGCTTTCAACCACCCCATAGTAGAGGTTAAGAGGCGCATATACACAATTGACACAAATCATCCTGACACTTATTTTGATTTTGAGTATCCAGACTTTTGCAATGCCGACATAATTATTGCATCGAAAAATATAGAAGCTTGGGGCAATGAACTGCTCGACTCACATAATTCGACAGCCGAAAACAATAAAAAGCATGCAATAGATAACGGCCACTTCAACCTAGGAAATTATTTAATAGGGAGATATGAAGTCAGCAGACGAGATGCATACGTATTGAGCGTACGATATACCATACAAGGCTACTTGGGTGGTGCCCACGGGTACAGAGAAACAAGAGCTCAAAATTTTTTACTATCTCCATTCTCCCCTTTAACCCTGGACAATCTTCTGATCAGTGAAGCACACCTGAACAACCTATCTGAACTTATTAGAGATAAGTTTGCAGAGAACCTTCCAGAGTTTCGCGGAGAATGGCTTATATCAGGAACAGCTACGGACTCTATCATATCGACTCCATTTATAGTTGAGCGATATGGAATAGTCTTCATTTTCGCCGAATATCAAGTGGCCGGCTACGCACTGGGCAGCCCTGAAATACATTTATCATTCTTTGAATTAAACGGTATTGTCAAGCCAGACATCCTTACGCTTTTAAATGTGGATTGACGCACAGCTTAACATCTTACATTTTTGCGACCCGCCATAGCAAACCAGTTAAAATCCGGACACTAATAAGCATCTACAAAAAATAAATAAACCAAAAGCCAAAAACTTTAAATATGAAAACCCAGACAACTTAACAGTATTTAACGACAAACTCACATAAATCAACCCAGGAACCCCATAAAGTTTTCACGCACGTGATAAAACTGCTTTACGCCAAACCCCATCCCACACTACGAGCTAAATCACCAACGCTCACAAAAACAATAATTCTAACCGAGCGCATCAAATTAAAAGTAAACATCTACGATATCAAACTCTGCCACCTACTCTTAGAGCATCAGCGATACGCATTATAAGCGCAATAGTCTCAGCCGACCTTACCGTATCATACTTCAGCTGTCTTACTGCAAAAGCGTAACCAGCAGCTAAAACAGACTGATCATCCCCACTGATATCATACGCCCAATCTCGGCAATATTTAACAACATCACCAAAAGGGTTACTTTTACAGTAGCCATCGACGTTCGGCCAATGTTCCAAGAACGATTGCATTTCTTGCGACACCCCAGACAATACGCAATCGGGATGAAATATAAGACTCATTTCCAAAGTTATAGGATCTAATCCCGCATAGCCAAAACCTACGTCACCAAAGTCGATCAAAACAGGTGTTCCAGCTTCATCAACCAAAACATTACCGCCATGCAAATCTCCGTGAATACAAGACATTGAAGCGCTCACATGAACACACTCAATATCCCGTAACTCTTCTAAGCCGTATTGCTTGACTATTGCATTAAAACTCTCATCATCGAGTTTTTCCCTTCGTATTTCGGCGACTGAAACTTTTGAAACTTCTCGAACAGCGCTCCACCGATGTAAGCTAGCTCGTACCCGCTGGATCACATCGACCGCAGCTTTAGCATCGCGACGTACAACTTCAAACAAAGTATCCTTGTAACCTTCAGCCAGCGTGTAAAATATTGCACTGTACTCCTTCAAACCCTTATCTATTCCAGACAATAAAGGGGTGAAAGAATTAATAGGCAGAAGCTTAACGTGACGAGAGTAAGACTCATTTTCTTTTTGAATCTTTGAAGAAAGCCCAAGCTTTGCTACGAACGCACCAATGATATTTAGCCGAGCATCTCGCACTTCAACCCGCCCTACCAACGAGCCAGACAAACCACTTAAAGGATAGTAAACCCCATCACTTCCCCCCATACTTCGCACAAATGTTTTTATCGCCCGCTCTTGCCCTTTGGCAAATGCTACTGCCTTTCCCCTAGTGTTAATAGAGATAGAGTTAACCGTAAGAATCTCACGATAGATATCTGACAACTCTTCAATTAGCTCAAGTGTCTTATTTTTTCTAAAATACAACACAGTTGGGAATTCTCTCCCTCCTCCCCACAACCGAATCCTCTCACCATGCCGAGAAAGCCCAGTGGCAAAACTGTCTAGGTCGGAGCCGGTGAGAATATATATTGGTGTTCCAGGCATTAACTGCTGAATGAGGTAAAAAAGGCTCTGACCATTCTCAACATTTTTTTCAAGCCCAGACGGCACGCTAGGCATACAAAGATCAAGAATGACCAGATCGTAAAAATTATTCGCTATTAACTCTCCAGCCGAACTTGAGTTATCAATTACAGTCCAACTTATTTCTGGAAACTTCTCACTCATCACTGAAACCAGTGTATCTGCGTAAGAAAAGTTATCCTCAACGAATAATATTTGCATAATCCCTATACCACCTTAATTCAAATCTTGCCCCACCCTCGGCTTTGTTTGAGACCAAAACATCGCCCTCCATTGACCGCATCGATAACTGCGCTGTGGCTAGCCCATAACCAAAGTGCTCATCCTTGTTTGAGACGCCGAGCTTGATAGCTTCTTCAGGATTCCCTGGAAACCCCGCTCCGCAATCAAGAATTGCCAGCCAGTTCTCAGAGCCGGCAGGCCCCCAGTTTATTAAAATTTCGGCAGGCTGTAGTGTTGAAAACTCCCTAACTGCCTCTACGGCATTTCTAATTCCATTGTCGATAGCCAAACCCAGCGAGTCACGGTCAGCCTGAACTATGTAAGGTTTTATACCGGCAACTCGTAAAACGATTTCTTCGGTCGAAATATTCAAAACTGCAACACACTCAGCAACTAGCCCTGATAGATCAAACTCGCTGTATGGGGGCGTAGATGCTGCCTTTTTAAGATTCCCGACTGCCTCCAACAAACCGTTCAGACGCTCAACGCAGTGTTTGGTCCTAGAATTTTCGTATGCATCAACTTCCATTTCTGCAACGAGGCGGAGGGATCCAATAAGCGGTGCAAATTCATGCAATATGGTTCTAGAAACCTCATCCACAGCCTGCGCTCGAAGATCTTTAGCCAAACGCTCAGAATCGTTTTCAAAAACGGACTCATCGATGGACGCTACATCTTGCTTTGGTGGGCCAACCTGAACTCGATCCATAGCTCGCTCAAGGGCACGCTTCACCCATCGCACATTCTCCTTCGCTAGTGCGCGTAAGAGCATCGGGGCGTCAGTAACCTCTGCAGCTAATGAAAAATAGCGAGCAGCTTCCAGCCGCTCATCAACTGAGTTACTGAAAAGAGATGAAACTGCCTGATCACGAGACATCACAATGAATTTTCTTGATAAAATTTCGCACGAGTGGCGAAAGCTTTAGACCCCCCCTCCATAACAGTAGTGATAGCGTTAACTGCATCAGGATGAGTAAGGGGCTTACTAACTTGGACAAACCCATTTCTGCCATCAGAGGTTAACTCAACAATCAAATCCGCCTCACCTAACACAGGAATATTAGCATTGTGCGTGGACAAAATTATCTGCCCTTGTCCTTTACGACTATTTAGAGTTTTTATTATTGTGTTAGCCACAAATGCGTTATCCAAATGGTCTTCTGGCTGATCGATTATCAACACTCTTTCGGAGTGCTGTAAGACAATGGAAAGAATTACTGTACACCTTTGACCAGCTGATAGAGCAGAGACGTCCTTATAGTCAACTCCGTCGAGAAGACTCATACTTACATCATCCTGTACATCACAAGTCAATATATCAGCCAGTCCAAAATCGCGTAATTGCGCGACCACCCGAGCGGCGCGCTCTTTCGGTATATCCACCACATCTGAAAGCTGTTCAAAACTACCGCTATCAACAAACTTAACGAGTTCTCTAGGACTAACGGTTTCTGAAATTTTCGACGCCAGATCATTATATTTAATACCGCTACCCTTCAGCGCATCTGTGAGCGCCTTAGAATATTCCCCCAGCTGCGATGACTGTTCAACTTCAACTTTCACATAGGGCTTAAGAGCTCGATTAATGGTCTCCGCCACTTCGCATCGAAGCGCATATCTATTGAGACGAATATTTTCTAATGTAATTGCAGCGTCATCCCGTCGCGAGCGAAGAGTCTCCAACCTATTCCGACGCTCTCCCAATAAATTTTCTCGGGTTTTAATTTGAGCAATTTGTGCTTTTATATTTGATATATTACGACTCAACGCGCCAGTACCTTCAGAAACCTTATCAAGCTCCTGCCGTAAAAATCTAGCCTTACGTTCCACCTCGAAGTGTTTAGATGATATTTCTTCTCGGCGCACTTTAGACACGCTTTCAATCTGCTCAAAGACTTTTGAAGCTTCTAAGACCTTTGAGATAGCAACCTTATAAACATCGCGCAGATCACTAACCGGATCTTTATCCGGCTCGCCGCTCCATGCATCTGGGCCATAATCGTCAAAAAGGAGTTCATCCAACTTGCTTCGCCATTCGGAAGCGTGACTTTCGAAACGCGCAACTATATCTTCACGAGCGGATGCAGCGGCTAGTTCTTCGGTAAGAAGCGAGGACTCCGCCTGTTTTTTTGCAACTTCAACCGAATCTCCTTGAAGCTCACGAAGCTGACGTTCAAAGTCCTGAACCTGCGATATCAAACTCGGTACTTTAACTACCTCCTCTGACAATAAAGAAATCTCTGTCTCGACCGCCAACACCTCTTTGTATATACTTTTTATCGAGCTAATAACTGAGGCTTCGTTCGCAGCCATGCTCGTACGCCCGTTGATGAATCCATCAATCAGTGACAGACGCCCTGCATCGCTCAGCCCTAGTGTTTCAACTTCCGTTTGAGACAGTACAATCGGCGCAACGAAGCGGGCAGTTGAGCGTGGTTGATCTTCCCCGGCGGTACGCGACACGGTGACGTCATCGATCAGATCATTTAATACAACCGTCACCTCTCCGCCATCCAGCACTGCCCTCGCATGATCAAGCGAACGGTTTTTGGCCTCAACGGTGTGGTTGCGAGCAGCCAATGCATACCTAATCAGTTCGATTACGGAAGTCTTTCCAGTGCCCCTCGCGCCGATGATTACATTAAGGCCGTTGGAAAACCTAAGATCCAAACCATCCAGAAATCCGCCTTCAACTTGTAATCGCTCGATGTCCACTGAAAAACTCCTTTGCTACAAAAATACCGATTGCCCGATTCCTACGCTGCCTCAAGCCCTGAACCAGTGCTCAAACCTGGCAACACGCTGGAGAAGTTCAAGCATAAGACAGGCCCCGTCACTAATCTTTTGATTTTTCTTTGCAATGGTAGCCTAAGCTACTGCTCGGCTTTTACCACGTCTACTCGCCAATCGTAGCTTCAGCACCTTACACAGGACAATGAGACAAAAACGCCAAGGCATATCTTTTGCCGCACGGTGCAAATCCGTGGCTCGATATGCTATTCCAGTGATTTTTCTGTGGTCGACTCCAGACACAAACTCCCTACACCCCGCTCCGCTTGCCGCCTGTAGAACTACTCCAAACGCTGGCTTGGTCTGATACCTGCCAGACTTTGGTTCTTCCACCGGCCTTATCAAAACCCTCGTCAAAAACTCGCATACTCTGAAATATTTTTCAGCCTGCATGCGATCCGTCTAGGGGTCCCGTGTCGCGGTGCCGGGATAACCGATGCTAGTTAGGGTTTGGCACCGGTGCGTTCCCATAGCGTCAGACGTTACTCAGTAGGCCTGCCTCGTCGAGGCCGTAGGCTTTACGAGGTACAGCGTAGAGCGTTCATAAGCGAAAGCCTCGGTGCCAACTGAAACATACCCGCCACGATTGAAATATTCTGCCTGGCTCATGTTCCACCGCGCTAACAGATCCGCATTCCGCTCACGCACATATCGACTCAACGATCCACAGATATTTATCCTAGGAAACTGGGGGACACCGCTGCAAAGACCATCATACCCTCAGATCATGAGAAGCCCTGAGGCGTAACACCGAATGAATGTGTAACACACCTTCGCAATAAAAGAATTCCAATGTGTAACGTACAATAATCCTTTATAAATCAGTACCTTGATATAGATAGTAACGAGCGTAACACCCGTAACATGCTTTCAGAAAGGATCCCCCCGGCCCCATTTGCGACTCCTCCTTCAGCGAGGGAAGATCGATGATGTTCTTGGCTTCGCTAGAATTGTGGGGTGCCCTGCTGGGGTAGAAAACTCGGGTGATCGAGTCAGCCGAAAGGTGTCCAATTTAGTGATCTGGTAAAGGGGAGAGATACTGTTTACCAGTTCTCTTACGCTATGGGTCAAACCATCGAGGGGACCCTGGACATTTTGAAAAGACACGGGGAATAGAACCCGCAGGATCGTGCTAGCGGCAGTCTTTCCTACGTCGGTTGACAGGTTGACACCCATCACCATGGTTGACGCCATGCAGGTGTTCGCTATCAGCAACAGATGCAGCCACCTTTACCGAAGCTGTAACGATGGCCCTTTTTCTTCAAGATCCTTTCAATTTCAACGATTGAAATTTCAGTAACTTCCAATGCCTCCCACTAACTCGATCCCGCGGGTTTCATGCCCCGTGTGGCAAGGAAAAGCTCAGGGTCCCCAGCGACCTTAGAGGCGACCTTCATCAACACAAAAACACCCCCCTACTGACGGAAGTACCATTGCACTCCACACCTTTTATCTATTGTATGTTTGAAAACCAACGTCAGAACTGAAGGGATGCTATGAGCCGAAGCGATCGAGATAACCTGTTTTACGATGGGGGCCTAACGGCAACGCTGGATAATCAGTTACGGTCAATCAAAGAGCTTGTTGAGCAAATCCCACGGGACCAGTTTTTATCGATCAGTGAGGATACGTTGGTTGAAAACCTCGTAGATAGACTCTCAATCGATCCCCTTGTACTACACGAAGACCAGATACAGATGGAACACGGAGAGGTCAAAATCGATGTCACTGGCCGTTTTGACTACGACAGATTCCCTGGACGCACCGCAACCGCGGACGGTCATCAGCTCCGGTTTTTCATTCCATTTTCAGGAGAACCTCAGCTTTGGAAACTCAAACCCAATGTCTGGAGAACCAGCATCCCTCGGGGAGAAATAGATAGCAGAAAAAAATTGCTAACTCTCTCTTTTCGGAATACCAGCAACACAGAGCCCGAGTGGTATCAACAGGAGCTTGAGAATAGTTTGAGGCTCATCCGGGAATCTATTTCGGCTCAAAGCTCGATGCTGACGGAATACCATGCTTCGCTACCGCGCTCAGTGCGAGATTGTGTGCAGCACCGACGACTGCAGGTAGAAAAGCTTCATGGTCTGGCATCGGCCTTTAACATTCCAATGGTCAAAAAAACGGGCATGCCTGAGTACAGGTCGGTAGATGTTAAGAAAAAAACTGCGCAGGCCCTTCCGAGAGTTCCTCCAACTGGTTACAAGCCTGAGCCAGCGATCACGAATGAGCTGTACTCAGAGATCTTGAGCAATATTCGTCATATGGGTGCAACCTTTGAGGGCACGCCTCAAACGTATTCATCCTTAGGTGAGGAGGGTCTTCGCGACATTTTACTGGCTAGCTTAAATGGCGTTTATCAGGGAGCTGCCACCGGAGAAGCATTCCGCAAGTATGGTAAAACTGATATCCGAATCGAAGAAGAAACTCGCTCTGCGTTCGTAGGAGAGTGCAAGCTTTGGGGGGGAGAAAAGATCCTTGTCGCGGCCCTTGATCAGTTGCTTGATTATTTGACTTGGAGGGACTGCAAGGCAGCCCTAATCCTATTCAATAAGTCAGTTTCTGGATTCGCCGGAGTACAAGAGACTATTTCTCAAGTACTGCCGAAGCATGAGCTTTTCATCCGATCTCAGCCAGGGCAATTAGGGGAATGGAGATTTACATTCAGGACTAAGGAGGACCAAGGACGGGAGGTAATCATTCACGTCTTCTGTTTCAACCTATACGTATCTCCTGAACGGGCAGGAAAGAAGCGGTAGATTGTGGCTTCAATTTTTCGCACAACCGGGCCAACAAAGTTCGAACGCCCTCGTCTCAGTTGCGTCAGAAGGTCGGAACAAGACGTAATTACCCGGCCGAGTGGCGACATACCAACAACCATCTGATGGTGCTTCACCTATTGGGTGACAGCACGATATCAGTGGGCAGAAACATGCGGCGTGTATGCCTACATGTATGCCTAACTGGAAGATAAGATACCAATCCCTTTAAATACAATGTCTTATAACTCCAGTTCAAATGACTGTGTACCACCAAGTACCGGTTTACAGATGTCTACATGAGTCTCTAAACCACCTCAAGAAGCCCGCCTAGTGCGGGCTTTCTTGTTTCTGGTGATATCTCCCGAGGGGATGCAAGAGAAGCAACGAAAGGTAGAGTGGCACGCATCCAGCGGCAAGTCTGAAAAGCCCACGCTTTTTAAGCCAGAACAATGCGCAGGCTGGCTCCGTAAACTGGAAATCAGCAAGCCTTTGAAACGCATCAAGTCGACAAGGCAACCCGTCCTATCCCGGCAAACTCAACTTCCACTTGCACCCCGGCCGGCGCCCAGTAGATACCCGTCCAGCCACCACTAGCCACCAGGTCACCGGCTCGCAAGGGGGTGCCCAGTGCTGCAGCGTGACGCGCCAGCCAGGGCAGCGAACTGAGCGGCTCGCCGAATGGATGGCTGCCAAAGCCGACGAACTCAGGCTCCCCGGCCACCCGCAACGTCACCTGTTGTCTTGACCAATCCGGCATTTCTCCCAGCGTTTGCGGTGCACCGAGTACCAGCGCGCGGTTGAGTTGCTGGTCGGCCAGCCGAAGCAGTGGCGCGGATTGATCGCCCTGCAGCCAGCGCGTGCCACAGAGTTCGATGCCCGGCATCCACACATCGACTGCCGCACGGGCCATGGCCAGATCAGTGTGCTGGTCGAGGTCTCGCGACAGGCGCACGATCAATTCCCCCTCGATCCCGAAACCAAAGGCATCGCCCGGCGGAACCTGCCAACCCGACGGGTGTACCGCCATTGCCGGTACCCCGGCGGCGCTGATCAGCCCTCCCGGAGCGCCGCCCAATTTCCAGGCCGCTGGCGGCCCGGAGGCGAACCAGCCGAGGGTTTCCGCCACCTGGTGCTGCACCGCATAGGCTTCTGCTTCGCTAGCCAGTTCCAGGGTTGGCAACGGTTGTTGGCGCCCCTCACGCCAACCACGAATCAGGCTGGCGGCCACCTGTGCGACCGCACTCACAATGCCAACTCAGTCTTCCGTCGGCGCAGTTGCGCAGGCGCCGGGCGCTCGCACGGCAGAAACCGGCCCCGACCCGCCTCACCGCGCGGCTCGCCGTCCCAGACTACCTCACCGCGAGAGAGGGTCATGGCCGGCCAGGCGCTCAGCGTCATACCCGCGTAAGGCGTGTAATCGACGTTGTGGTGCAGCATTTCGTTGCACAGGTGCACCGACTCACCTTCGTTCCAGATCACCAGGTCGGCATCCGCACCAATAGCGATGCTGCCCTTGCGCGGATACAGCCCATACATCTTGGCGGCATTAGTGGAGGTCAGCGCAACAAAGCTTTGCGCGGTGATGCGCCCACTGCGCACGCCTTCGGACCAGAGCAGTGCCATGCGGGTTTCGACACCCGGAATGCCGTTGGCGATTTGCTCGAACGATGCCTCTTCACCGTGGGCCTTCTTGCCATTCGGGCCATCGAAGCGAAAGGGTGCGTGGTCTGACGAGAAAATCTCGAACGAGCCGTTCTCCAGGCCATCCCAGATCACCTGCTGGTTTGCGGCATCGCGCGGTGGCGGGCTGCAGATGCACTTGGCACCTTCAAAGCTGTCGTCACACCCCAGCGAGTCGGCGGTCAGGAACAGGTACTGCGGGCAGGTTTCGGCGTACACCTTCAACCCCTGACTCTGGGCCCAGCGAATCTGCTCCACGGCCTCGCGGCCCGACACGTGCACGATCAGGATCGGTACGTCCACCAACTCGGCAAGGGCGATGGCACGATGGGTCGCTTCGCGCTCCACCAGCATCGGCCGCGAGGCGCTGTGGTAGCGCGGCGCAGTCAGCCCCGCCGCCACAAGTCGCTCGGTAAGCCAGGCGATGCAATCGCTGTTCTCCGCGTGAAGCATCACCATGGCGCCCTCACGGCGCGCGACCGATAAGGTCTCGAGAATCTCCCGGTCGCCCAGCTTCAGCGCATCGTAGGTCATGTAAATCTTGAACGATGTATAGCCTTCAGCAATCAAGGCCGGCAGTTCTTCACGCAGCACCTGCGGGGTGGGGTCGGTGACGATCAGGTGGAACGCATAATCAATCACCGGCTTGTTACCCGCCCGACGATGGTAGTCATCGACGGCAGAGCGCAGGCTTGCGCCCTTCTGCTGGCAGGCGAATGGCATGACGGTGGTGGTACCGCCGCAGGCCGCCGAGACCGTGCCGCTGAAGAAGTCATCGGCCATCACCGAGCCGTCGCCAGTTGGCTGGTCGAGGTGCACGTGGCTGTCGATGCCACCGGGGGTGACATGCCGGCCTGCCGCGTCGATTTCCTGGTGACCTTGCGGCAGGTCCAGGCCAAGGGAAACGATGCGCCCATCACGAATACCGATATCACAGGTGAACGTGTCCGCGGCGGTTACCACGCGGGCGTTGCGAATCACCGTATCAAAAGGTTGCATATCAGGCCTCTTCCAGAAGTAACCGGCCCCGGCCGGTCAGGCGGCGCGTGTCTACGCCCATGGTTTTCAACATGTCCTTGACCACGGTGGTAACGCTGACGGGTACCGGCTTAGTTAACCATCACCTCGTCCAGAGCCTGCGCGAGGGTGCTGACCGTGCGCTCGATATTGTGCAGCTTTTCGAGTCCGAACAGACCGATGCGGAAGGTCTGGAAGTCCGCCGGCTCGTCGCATTGCAACGGCACTCCGGCGGCGATTTGCAGGCCGAGGTCGGCAAATTTCTTGCCGCTTTTGATGTCCGCATCATCGGTGTAGCTCACCACTACACCAGGGGCCTGAAAGCCGATTGCGGCCACGCTTTTGATGCCTCTGCCGGTCAACATTGCGCGCACTCGGTCGCCCAGAGCCTGTTGTTCGCCGCGGACCTTGTCGAAACCGTAGGCTTGCGTCTCTTTCATCACTTCGTTAAACCGCGCGAGGGAATCGCTGGGCATGGTTGCATGGTAGGCATGCCCGCCTTGTTCGTAGGCCTGCATGATCTGAAGCCACTTTTTCAAGTCGCAGGCGAAGCTGCTGCTCTGGGTTTGTTCGATGCGCTCCAGGGCCAAGGCACTGAGCATCACCAGGGCGCAGCATGGGGAGGCGCTCCAGCCTTTCTGCGGTGCGCTGATCAGCAGGTCGACTGCGCATTTCTGCATATCAACCCAAAGCGTGCCTGAGGCGATGCAGTCCAGCACGAACAGGCCACCCACCGCATGCACGGCGTCGCCAACGGCCCGCAGGTAGTCGTCGGGCAGAATAATTCCTGATGAGGTTTCAACGTGGGGCGCGAAAACAATCTGCGGCTTCTGCGCCGCAATGGCGGCCAGCACTTCGTCCAGAGGGGCTGGGGCGTAGGCAGCCTGGCGACCCGTGTCGACCGGTCGGGCTTTCAGCACGGTGGTGGCCGCCGGGATGTTGCCCATCTCAAGGATCTGGCTCCAGCGATAACTGAACCAGCCGTTGCGTATTACCAGGCATTGCTGGTCGGTGGCAAACTGTCGCGCCACCGCTTCCATGCCGAACGTGCCGCTGCCCGGGACCACCGCAACAGCCTGGGCGTTGTAGACCTGTTTCAAGGTCCTGGAAATGTTCTTCATCACGGCTTGAAATGACTGCGACATGTGGTTGAGCGAGCGGTCGGTGTAGACCACGGAGTACTCGACCAGTCCCTCAGGATCAATACTGGGATATAGCTTTGACATGGGATGACTCCTTTGGCAGAGATGTCAGTGGTATCGACCCTGCCCTAAGCCTTGGCAAATGACAAGATTGCTCGGGACTGAGCGACTTCTGCCGAGCGGCAGGCTGTTCCCCCTGAGCTTTTTCACCACAGTGCGGTATAGCGCAGCCTATTTTTGATCGCGCGTGATTGCCACGCAATCAAGTTCGTTCAAGCCAGGCACGGGCGATTTCTTCGCGCGTGGCAAACCAGACACCGGCGTGTTGCTTGGCATACTCGATGAATTGCTTGATCGCCCTTACCCGCCCTGGACGGCCCACCATGCGTGGGTGTAGCCCGATCGACATCATGCGTGGCCCTTGAGCCGACTCCTCATAAAGGACTTCAAAGCTTTCTTTCATGTACTCGAAAAAATCCGATGCCTGCGAAAGTCCCGGAGAGTTCCAGTAACGGAAATCGTTTACGTCGGCGGTGTAAGGCACCACAAGATGACGCCTACCCTCGACCTCGACAAAGTAGGGAACATCGTCGTTGTAGGCATCGGAATCGTAGAGAAAACCGCCCTCCTCAGCGACCAGGCGACGGGTATTGACGCTGGCGCCATACCGGCAATACCAGCCAACGGGCCGCTTGCCGCAGGTGCGTTCGAACGACTCGATTGCCAGACGCATGTGTTCACGCTCTTGCTCTTCAGTCAGGCGAAACACTTCCTCCCAGCGATAACCGTGACTGCAGATTTCATGACCACCTGCAACTGCAGCGAGTGCAACATCCGGATTCTGTTCAAACGCCACTGCGCAAGCGTGAAACGTGGAACGCACCGATTGCTGTTCAAGAATATCCAGAATCCGCCAGATCCCGACGCGTGATCCGTACTCGTACATCGACTCCATCGCCAGGTTGCGAGTGCCGTCGGGTATTGAATAACTGCCCCATTCGGTCATTGATTCCTGGTCTGGGTCGCCCATGGCCAGCGAGCGCTCGGAACCCTCTTCGTAGTTGATCACCAGACTGATGGCCAGTCGTGCGCCATTGGGCCAGGTGCCTTGTGGGCGTTGTCTGCCGTAACCCACTAAATCGCGTGCAGGTGAAACCATCGGGATATTCTCCTGAAGTGACGGGTTGAATAAGTACGCGGAGAAAGTTGCGACTTAACAGTCGATATCTTCCAACCGATCATGGCTAAGGGTGCCGCTGTCCGACTGCCTCTCGCTGAAGGCCAGTCCCATGGCCAGGGTTTGCGCAATACAGAAAGACGCTGTGAGCGAGCGAAAGCCCAATAATTCGGCGTCGTTGACCTCGATCACGGTGTCAGCGATCTGCCCGATGGGGCTGAGAACGCTGTCAGTGATTGCAACCAGCGTCACGCCCGCTTGCGTCGCCTGGCGACAGGCCTCGACGGTGTCATTGGCGTAGGGCGGAAAGCTGACGGCTATCAATAAATCATCATCGGCAATGGCACTGATCTGCTCGGGCAGCGTGCCGCCAGCGCCGCTGATGTGCACGGTTCGCCGGCCCACGCGACTCAACGCGTAGCTCAGATACGCCGCCACCGGAAAGGCACGGCGCATGCCGATAACGAAAGTGGTGCGCGCGACCTGCAGATGGCCGATAGCCGCTTCAATATTGGCCTGTTCACCGCCTTGCGCCAGGTGTTCGAGAGAAACGATATTGGCTTGGCTGAATTCGCGCAGAATTCCCCCAACATCACTCGGGTCCTCCAGCAATGTTTCACCACCGAAGTGGCGAATTCGCTCGCTGTGCGTATCGGCTGCCTGTTGCAGCGGCGCACGGAACACCCGCTGCAAATCCTTGAACCCTGCAAAACCAAGCGCCTGAGCCAGCCGAATATAAGCCGACGGTGCGATGCTTGAACGCTTTCCCAACTCGGCCACTGTGTTCAGTGCTATCTCATGCGGGTTGTCGATCAGAAATCGGGCAGCATCGCGCAGGCGACCTGTCAGGTGTTCATGCTGGGCCGCGATACAGTCACGCAGCTCTGGCAGGGTTTGAGGTAAGGCCATAGGGTAGGCTCGTAAAAGTTTGAAGTGTGTGCGTCAACGCAACGCGGTGATGGCTTGATCCAGCGCAGTGATGAGCCGGTCGACCTCTTCCAGCGTGTTGTAATGCGCCAACGACACCCGCACTACCCCGCCAAAACGGTCAAGCTCAAGGGCTTCGATAAGTCGCCGCGCATAGAAGTCACCAAAACGAATGCCGATGCGGTGCTCATCGATTCTGCGCACTACCGCCTCGGACTGCACGCCCTCGACCACAAAACTGATTGTTGGTACACGATCGCGGATGTGCGTTTTGCCAATGATGCGAACACACTCGCGCTGGCGCAAAAATGTCAGAAGGCGTTCGGCAAGCAGATCTTCCTGCACCTCGAACGCATCGAAAGCAGCCTGCATACGTTTACGCTCACTGCCTTGGGCGCCCAGTCTCGCGCTGACGTCGAGCAGGTAATCGGTGATGCCGATACAACCGAAGGACAGCTCATAATTGACGTTGCCCGGCTGCAATTTATAAGGCACCACGTCCTGGCCGATAAAGAAGTGGTTCAGGCTCGGCAGTTCCAGCAACAGGTAACGACGTCCCCAGAGCACGGCAAAATGCGGGCCGAAGGTTTTGTAGAAGCTGTAGACGTAGAAATCGGCGCCGCTGGCCTGCACATCCACCAAGCGGTGCGGCGCATACGCAACCGCGTCCACGCACAGCTTGGCCCCCACCGCGTGAACACGCCGCGCAACTTCGGCCACTGGATTGATCGAACCGAGAATATTCGAGGTGTGGGTCATGGCCACATAACGGGTTTTCTCATTGAGCAAGACCTGCAGGTCATCCAGCTCCAGCTCACAACTCTCCTGGTTGACCTGCCAGACGCGCAGGGTCGCACCGCGGCTTTCGCAAAGCTTGACCCAAGGGCCGATATTCGCCTCGTGATCGCAATTGGTGACGATGATTTCATCGCCCGGAACGATTGACGGGGCGATGGCACGACACAGTATTTGCAACAAGTGGGTGGTCGAACCGCCCATGATCACTTCTTCGGGATGCTCGGCGTTGATCAACTGCATCACCGAATGCCGTGCCTGCATCACTCGCGCCCCGGCGTCGACAGAAGGTTGGTAGGAAGCGCCCAATTGCACGCTGCTGTTAAGCATGTAATCAACGACCCGCTCCGCTACGGCGCTCAGCACCATTGAACCACCGGCGTTGTCCATATAGGCAAAGCCATCGGCCAGACCTGGAAATTGCTTGCGAACGTAATCAATATCGAGAGGATTCACTCTAGTTTTCTCCAGCCGGATTCAATGATGCAAGATGGCCTGCAGGAACGCTTGTGTGCGAGGTTCCTGAGGTGCGGTAAAAAACGGTTCAGGGATGTTCTGCTCAACAATGCGTCCGCTTTCCATGAAAATCACCCGGTCGGCGACCCGACGGGCAAACCCCATTTCATGAGTGACCACGACCATCGTGACGCCGGAGCGCGCGAGGTTTTGCATGACATCGAGTACCTCGCCAACCATTTCCGGGTCCAGCGCCGAAGTCGGTTCATCGAACAGAATCGCGCGAGGTTCCATCGCCATGGTGCGGGCAATCGCAACACGCTGCTGTTGGCCGCCAGACAATTGGCTCGGGTATTTGTGCGCGTGATCGCCCATCCCGACCTTCACCAATAATTCCCTGGCCCGCGCATGCGCGTCACGCCGGCTCAGACCGCGCACACGGATCGGCGCCAGCGACACATTGTCGAGAACAGTGAGGTGCGGATAGAGGTTGAAACTCTGAAACACCATGCCTACTTCACTGCGGATGGCGGCCAGTCGCGGGCCGTTCTCCACCCGCTCACCGGCCACGCGGATATCGCCTTGCTGGTAGTTTTCAAGCAGGTTGATGCAGCGGATCAAGGTCGACTTTCCCGAACCGGACGGGCCAAGAATGACCACCACTTCACCTTCTTCAACCTGCAAATTGATGTCGCTCAACGCTTGGAAGCTGCCGTAGTACTTGTCGAGCTTTTCGATGTCGATCAAGGTGCTCATGCGGTTTTTCCTCCAGAAGCATTACGACGCTCAACCCAACTGACCATTTGCACCAGCGGCAACAGCAGCAACAGGTACAGCAAGGCGGCCCCAACCAGCGGTGTCGGGTTCGCAGCCAGTGCCTGAGCCTGGGTAGCCTGTTTCAGCAAGTCAGGCATCGCTACCACCGAAGCGAGCGCCGTGTCTTTCATGACGTTGATGCAATTGCTGGTCATGGGCGGCAGTACGATGCGGATGGCTTGCGGCAAAACAACGTCGCGCATGGTGTTGAAAAAGCTCATGCCTTGAGACGCCGCGGCTTCGAACTGGCCCCGGGGAATGGCCTCGATGCCCGACCGAAAAATCTCTGCGCTGTAGGCGCAGGAGACAAGCGAGAGCGCACTAGCAGCGGCCGCAAAAGAAGACAGTCGGATGCCCACAAAAGGCAGCGCGTAATAGATGAGTACCAGCAAAACCAGCAACGGAATGGAGCGCATGATATCGATGTAGATTCGTGCGAGCGCTCGAATGGGTGCGTAGGAGTACAACCGGAGCAACGCTAGCAAAAGGCCGCCGACCAGGCCCAGGACGATGCTCACCACCCCAAGCAAAATGGTCACGCCCAAACCACGCATCATCAGCGGAAGCGAATCGACGAGCACGTTCCAGTTGAAGAATGTCTGCAAAAGATCCATGGGATACCTCGGTCAATACAAGTGGCGCACGGGTGTCGCCACTTTCACGCATTATCGGCAGGGCTTACTTGAGGACAGGGGTCACTTTCATAGTGCTCGATTCTTTATCGGCGTCGGTGCCGAACCATTGTTTGTGGATTTTTCCAAGCGTGCCGTCTTCTTTCATCTTGCTGATGATGCCGTTGACCTGATCGCTCATCGCCCAGCCTTTGGCATGCATCAGCGAGTAGCGCTCACCGGTAGGGATTCGAGCAACGATGTTAAATTGCGGCTTGTCCTTGATGTAGTAGAGCACTGCCGGAATGTCACTGAGGTAGCCATCGATTCGCCCCGAAGCCAAATCGAGCATGGCCGGAGAGAGTCCTTCGTAGCGCGAAACATCAGCGAACTTGTACTCGTCCTTGTGTTGGCCGATCCACATGTCGCCGGTCGAGCCGGTATCGACGCCAACCACTTTGCCATTCATGTCGGTCAGGCTCTTGACCTTGGACGTCGTCAGCGAGGTCAGGGACTGATCGCTGTCGAAGTAAGGCTGTGCGAAGGCCACCGACTCCAGGCGCTTAGGGGTGATGGTGATCGACGAAATAGCTATCTCGACACGTTTTGATTGCACGGCACTGAACAGGCCGTTGAAAGGAATGTTGACGAACTCGACGCTTTTTCCGGCGCGTTTGGCCACCTCTTTTACAACATCGACTTCAAAGCCGACAAACTCACCTTTGGCATCCTGAAACTCCCAGGGAACGTTGCCAACGTTAGCACCTACGGTCCAGTCCGCGGCCCAGGCTGGCATTGAAACTGCGGCCGTCATGAACAATCCCAACATCACTTTCGCTTTCATGTCTGCTCCCGATTATTTGTTTTTTTAGGTGCTAACAGCGGTTGATCTCGTACAACGTGAAACCGAGACTAAATCAATGGAGCATTTATTTCAATACCGATTGTCCGTGAATATTTTACTCCTCTATCGCCATCAGTTTCCCGTAAATGTCACGCCCAAAGGGCTAGTTGCGGTCAGAACAAACCCAGGAGGACACGGACACCCATCCGCTGCGCGTAGTCGACGTGTTTGTCGACGAACTCGACTTGGTCAAACTGGGTTTTTAAGGCGTCATACCGGCAGATACTGGCCGGCCTGCTTACCAGTTGGGACTGTTCGGAGAACATCTGGTCGTCAGACGATCGAAATCCAGCTCAATGAATCGCCGGATAAACAGGTCTCACTAACCGATCCAGACGCCCGTTCCATGATGACTCGCGGCACTGAAATCGTCGGTTACAACGTGCAGACAGCGGTCGATACCCAGCACCATTTGATCGTTTCTCACGAGGTGACTAACGTCGGTTCCGACCGCGATCAACTCAGCTCGATGGCCAAGCAGGCCCGCGAGGCGATGACGTCAGAAACGCTGTCGGTAGTGGCTGACCGAGGTTACTTCAAAAGCGAAGAAATCCTGGCTTGTCACGATGCAGGCATCACTGCCTATGTGCCCAAGCCGATGACCTCTGGAGCCAAAGCGGACGTTCAACATGAACAACTTAAATTGAAGCGTTCACCCCGCCGAAAGAACCACATCAAAAAACGATGTAATGAGTCGACTGGAGCGTCGATCGGCCAGGCTATAAAGATAGGTTTCGGTGTAGAGCGGATCACCTTCAATACGGATCGCCCGAATACGAGGATCGGCAATGAACTCCGCTTCCGATACCACCCCCAGCCCGATGCCACGCACAACGGCTTCACGTAATGCCTCGCGACTGCCGACCTCCATGGCGATTTGTGGCACGACTTGCGCCGCCATCAATGCCTGTTCCAAAACCAGACGAGTCGTGGAACCAGACTCCCGTTGTAGCAGCCTCTGGCCTTCCAGCTCTTCAAGTCGTATCGAATCGCGTCCCGCGAAAGGATGATTTTGATGGGCAAACAGAATGATGGCGTGACGCGCGTAATGTACGGCGCTGAGTCTTGGGTCATCATGCCATCCGGCAAGTACCGCGATATCAGTCACGTAATTTTCTAGATCCGCGAGCACCTGCGCTGAGTTGCCAACCCGTATCGAGATGTCGATGCGTGGATAGCGTTGAAGATAGTTGTCGACCATTTCGATTACGTGAAAGGGCCCCACCGCCCCGAGCCTCAGTTCACCGCTGTCGAGCCGGCCGGAATCACGCAGCAGGTTGTGCGCATCTAGATCCAGTGCGGCCATCGCTTGGGCAATGGGCAACAATTGCCGACCGACATCGGACAACTCAATACGCCGCCCGCGACGATGAAACAGTTCAAGGTTGTATTGGCGCTCCAAGCTTTGTACTTGGGTGGTGAGCGTCGGCTGGCTGAGCCCCAGCGCCCGCGCGCCGGCGCTGAAACTGCCATGCTTGGCAACGGCCAGAAAGGCGCGCATTTTGGCGGTGGACATCCATAGACTCCATCAATAGTTAGTCGTGAAAACCGATATTGAATTGATCGTATGACTGTCACGTGACATTTCTAACCTTGGGTGACTCTAACCCACCTACGGAAATGCCATGAGAAACCTATCCCGACTTTTGCGCGTTGCCGCCTTCGCATGCCTCTCAATCAGCGCTGCCACTCACGCAGCGGCAGGCGACAAATTGCGGATAGGCCTAATCCCGTCAGAGGATTCACAGGCCATGATCGAGTCGAGCAAACAGGTGCTCAGCAGACTCGAAACCAAATTGGGCATGCCCGTTGAACCCTTTGTGGCGACCGACTACAACGGCGTCATCGAAGCACTGCGTGCAGGCAAACTGGATGTGGCGTACCTGGGTCCGTTCTCCTACGTTCTGGCGACGTCGGTTGCGGACGTGGAAGCCTTCGCCGTAGCGGTCACCAAAAAAACCGGCCAGAGCGCCTACAAGAGTTTGATTCTTGCTCGCAAGGACAGCGGCATGCGTGAACTGTCCGATCTCGAGGGGCGCACCTTCGCATTTGTCGACCCCAGCTCTGCATCCGGCCATCTGTTCCCAAAGGCCGGCCTGGAACAGGCTGGTTTTGATCCCGCGAAACTTTTCTCACGAGTGATCTTCTCCGGTTCGCATGACGCTAGCATCCTCGCGGTAGCCAACCAGAAAGTGGATGCCGCCGCTGTCGCCGATCGCATCTTGGCCAACGCCGTGGCCCGAGGCTTGGTGAAGCAGGATGATTTCCAAGTGGTGTGGAGTTCCCGCCCGATCCCGGAGTCGCCAATGGTGTGGCGTAAAAATCTCGACCCGGCACTCAAGGAAAAAGTCGCAGCCGCGCTGGCTTCGATCAAGGATTTGCCTTGGGGCGACCAGGGCCAGCTGGATGGCTTCCAACCCACCACCGATGGCGCTTATGACGTCGTGCGCGACACCGCCAAAGTACTCGATCTGGATTTGCGGAGGATGAAATGATCAGCATCCGCCAACTGACCAAGCATTACGGGAGCAACCCGGTATTGCGCGGGATTGACCTGGACGTTGCACCGGGAGAATTCGTGGTGGTGCTGGGTCAATCCGGCGCAGGCAAATCCACGTTATTGCGCTGCATCAACCGCCTGGTTCAGGCCGATTCCGGGACGCTGACTGTGGCCGAAATCGATGCACTCTCCTGCCGCGACACCCGCGTTCTGCGACGTCAGGCGGCCATGATTTTCCAGCACCACAACGTCGTGCCACGCCTCAGCGTACTCAAGAACGTGCTGACTGGTTGCTTAGGCAGTGTTTCAACCCTTACCTCGATCATGCAGTTGTTTCGTCGTGAAGAAGTGGTGTTGGCCATGCAATGCCTGGAGCGTGTAGAGCTGGGGCACAAGGCCCACGAACGTACCGACGCACTTTCCGGCGGGCAGATGCAACGCGTGGGGATCGCACGTGCCTTGGCGCAACGCCCCAAAGTTATTCTGGCGGACGAACCGGTGGCCAGTCTCGATCCCAAGACTGCGCGCCTGGTCCTGCAATATTTGCGCGATGCGACTAGGGAACTTGGTATCACGGTGCTGTGCAACCTGCATCAGGTTGATTACGCCCGCGAATTCGGCGATCGAATTGTCGGATTGGCTCACGGAAAACTGGTGTACGACGGCGACGCATCCAGCATGACCGACGCCGACTTGCAGCGCATCTATCCGGGCCAGGCAGACGAATCGCAAAATGTTCCAGCGACAACGCTCAACCCGAAAAACCACGCAACGCAACTGAGGGTTGGAGCATGAAACATCAAAGCTATCAGTGGACCGTGGACCTGCCGCGTGGAACGCGAGGCTGGCTGATCACCACCGCAATGGTGCTCGCGGTCGTTCTGACACTGCACTGGAGTGCCACGGGCGCGCAGTTGAGCGTCGGTGAGCTGGCGGCCGGGTTGCCACAAATCGGCGATTTCCTCGCTCGCACTGTTCCACCCGATCTGAGCATTCTCCCGCGATTGCTGGCACCTGCGATCGAGACCATTCAGATCGCTATCTGGGGGACATTGCTCGGCGTGTTGCTGGCCATTCCACTGTCATTTCTCGCGGCACGCAACCTGAGCAAAAACCGCCTGGTCTTCCACACGACTCGGCAATTTCTCAATATCACCCGCAGCATCAACGAACTGATCCTGGCGCTGATATTTGTTTCGGCCGTAGGCCTGGGCCCTTTCCCCGGCGTTCTGGCACTGGCACTGCACGGCATGGGCATGCTTGGAAAGTTCTTTGCCGAGAGCATTGAAGAAATCGACCAAGGCCCGATCGAGGCGCTGCAGGCCACCGGTGCGCGGCCGTTGCAGGTGATCGTGTTTGGCGTGCTGCCCCAAGTGATCACCGCCTGGATTGCCGTGGTGCTTTACCGGTTTGAAGTCAATCTGCGCTCGGCCACGGTACTCGGCATGGTCGGTGCTGGCGGGCTTGGATTCGAGCTGGTGAGCAGCCTCAAGCTGTTCAAGTATCAGGAGACAGCCACCTGCATCATCGTCATCACCCTCATGGTGATCGCGGCCGACGCGGTGTCCGGCAGATTGCGCACTGCAATCCAGCGCGGCGCTCACCACTAAACACTCTCAAGCAAGCACTCCGACGGAATCAGGTATCGGCTCAGCCGATGAAAGCCTGCGAATTATCGATTTGAGCTGTTGTTGAAGCGCCCCGAGTATGAGGCCACCAACAACAAAAACAAAGGACCCGCTATGATTGCCCGATTCCACAATCCAGTTGATACGCGTTTCGGCTGGGGCAGCCTTCACGAGCTTGCCGACATCACTGAAAACCAGACAGTCGCCCTGGTGACCTTCCCCGAGGCGCGTGGTTTGGGGCTGGTCGATCGCATTCAAGACCTGCTGGGGGACCGGCTCGTGTATGTGATCGAGGATGTTCAGCCCAATCCGGACGTGGCCCAACTGCGCGATACCTATGAACGGTTTTGGCAGCAGGCCGGCGAATGCAACGTGGTCATTGCAGTCGGCGGCGGCAGCGCCATCGATACCGCCAAAGCATTGATCGTGGGCACTGAATCGGGACGCTTCGATGAATTGCTCGCGTTGCTGGCAACCGGCAAACCGTTTGTCCCGACGCGCCGCAAGCTACTGATCGCGGCGCCTACTACGGCGGGCACCGGGAGCGAGGTCACGCCTTGGGCGACGATCTGGGATTCGGCCAGCCACAAAAAATACTCGCTGCACCTGGAATGCACATGGCCCAAGGTCGCCATCGTCGACCCGGAACTGATGCTGACCGTGCCGGGTGGCGTTACCGTTTCAACCGGTCTGGATGCCTTGTCCCATGCGCTGGAATCGGTGTGGAACATCAATGCCAATCCGGTCTCCGACACCTTCGCGATCTCCGCGATTGCCGACATTCTCGAATGCCTGCCATTGCTGCGCCACGACCTGGCCAACAGAGAACTGCGCTCGCGCATGGCCATGGCTGCGCTCAAGGCCGGGCTGGCATTCTCCAATACCAAGACCGCCCTCGCCCATTCCATCTCCTATGAAATGACCCTGCATTACGGCCTGCCACACGGTATCGCCTGCTCCTTCACTCTGCCGCTGGTGCTTGGCCTTGCCTGGGGCCACGATGCAGCGCGCGACTGCACCCTTCAGCGAATCTTCGGCAACGACTTGGCGAAAGCCCAGGATCAACTGCGTGAATTCCTGCACAGCCTCGACGTTAAAACCGAATTCTCCGACTACGGCGTGTCGGTATCGCAGGCCGAGCACATGATCCAGTGCGCCATGCAGGGCGCACGAGGCAAGAACTTCATCGGCTCGCTAGCTGCCTAGAGCCCGACAAATTAAATCACCAAGCACTGCCAGCGACGTGAATCGCCGCGGCATTTCCTGCTGCACCCAAAAAGGGTGCGCCCCCCCTGAAGCCAATCGGCGGGGCCGAAAAAATAATAGGAAAAGATCATGAATCGTGCGCAAACCATACCTGTTCTAGCTGAACACTCTGCCTCGTTCCGGGTTGCCCAATGGCGCATGCTGTTGGCGGCGATGTTCTGTTATTTATTTTTTTACACCGGCCGGCAAACCTTCGGATTTGCCATCCCTGGCATTCAGGCCGAATTTGGTTTTACCAAGGAACAATTGGGTTGGGCCTCGGCCATCATGCTGTGGGCTTATGCCATCGGCCAGGCCATCAACGGCAACCTCGCCGATAAGTATGGCGGCCGACGCATCATGACCCTCGGCGCAGTGCTGTCCTGCGGCGCCAACTGGGTGACCAGCTTCGCCAGCAATTTTGCTTCGCTGATTTTGCCATGGGGCATCAACGGCTACTTTCAGGCACTGGGCTGGGCACCAGGCAGTCGGCTGATCTCCAACTGGTGGAGCGCCGGCGAACGCGGCAAGGTGTACGGCCTCTACGTATTCGCCGCCGGCTGCGCTTCCGTCCTGTCCTACGTCACGTCCATCGTCGTGCTCGAAGTGATGCACCTAGAGTGGCGCTGGATCTTCCGCTTGCCTGTGCTGCTGATGCTGGCGGGAGGCATCATCTTCTACCTGGTGGCGCGTGAACGTCCGCAAGACATGGGCTTCGAACCGCCCGCGGACACCGGCGTTGCCAATGCCGATGACAAAAATCACGAAGTAGCAACGGGCGAAGAGGAAACATCCGCACAGCGCTACAAGGCGGTGCTGAAGAACTTTCGCCTGATCATCGCGGCCGTGTCCCTGGGTTTCCAGAATGCCGCGCGCTATGGCTTGATCGTCTGGGTGCCAGTGCATTTCCTCGGTGCCAACTGGAAGAGTGGCGACAGCATGGTCGATCCGAAGTGGATCACCGTCGCCCTGCCGGTAGGTATGGCCGTTGGCGCACTCAGTAACGGCTGGATTTCGGACAAGCTATTCGGCTCCAAACGCTACCTGGCGATCATCCTTTATATGGTCCTCGGTGCAGCCACCAGCCTGTGGATGTGGACGCTAGCGCCCCACAGTGCAACGGGTCTTATCGCCTTATTCCTTTGCGGTTTTTTTGTTTACGGACCGGCGTCGAGTTTCTGGGCGCTCTGCCCAGATCTGGTTGGGGCAAAGCGTGCTGGCACGGCAACCGGCGTGATGAACTTCTCGTCCTATCTGTTTGCCGGCCTGGCGGAACCGCTGATCGGCAGTATGCTCGACAGTACCGGTAACACATCGTTGATCTTCGTCGTGGTGACGTCAGCGTGCCTTTGCAGTGCCATGGTCGCGCTGTTCATCAGACGTTGAGTGCCCAGCTTAAAGCCATGAGTCAAAGCCTGCGGCTCAAGAACAGGATCTTTTATGTATCAGTACCACAAGTGGTTGCGTTCTTTTCATGCGGTAGCGAAGACCGGCAGTTTTACCCTCGCTGCCGAATACCTGAGCGTCGGCCAACCGACGGTCAGTGAGCAGGTCAACGCACTTGAAAAGAAGTTTTCCGTGGAACTGTTTCACCGCCGGGGGCGCTTTATCGAAATGAGTTCGGCCGGACACAAACTCTACTCGATCACCCAGGGCCTGTTCGGCCAAGAGGATGAAGCGGTACGACTTCTACAAAGCTTCAAACAACGCAAGACAGGTATGTTCCGCCTGGGCGCCGTCTCCCCGCCCATCGCGATGAACCTGACTTACGAATTGATGCAGAGGCATCCGGACATCGAACTGGAAACTTCGTTTTCCCCAGAAAAGGAGACGCTAGACCGCCTCTTCAACTTCGACATCGATGTAGCGATTCTGGCGCTGTCCGAGTTCGACCAGCGGTTTGATACGCAGCTTTACCGAAGCTTTCCGATAATTGCCGTCGTTCGCGACGACCATCCGTGGGCAAGTCAGAAGGAGGTGCACGTCGAGCAAATCAGCAACGAGAAGTGGGTGCTGCGAGAGAAGAGCTCACGCACGCGCCAGTTGGTGGAGGAAAGCTGCAAGCGCCTCGACGTCTCGCTGAACTGCGTCATGCAATTGAACAGTCGCGAAGCCATTGTCCATGCCATCGCCAAGGGCATCGGCATTGGCTTTGTCTCGGCCGTCGAGTATGCCGAAACACCAGGCACCAGACCGATCACGTTTGTAAATCACCCCTTTTCCATTGACTACCACTTGTGCTGCCTCGGCATTCGCAGAAACCGGCCGATGATCGCAGAGTTATTCGACTCAAGCCCAACGCCGGCCATTTGATTCAGTAACACACTTGAACAATCGAAACGCCTACTTCTCGCCAATGAGAGGGACGGCTCCCCCCCCTACCCTGACGTGGAGATTCACCATGCACTACCAACAACCTTCCCAAGTACAAGCCGTGGTCCTGGACTGGGCAGGCACCGTCGTTGATTTCGGCTCCTTCGCCCCCACGCAAATTTTCGTCGAAGCTTTCGCCGAGTTTGGCGTAGCGGTTTCTCTTGAAGAAGCACGTGGCCCGATGGGTATGGGCAAGTGGGACCACATTCGTACGTTATGCAACCAGCCACAGATCGCCGAGCGTTACCGCGCGGTGTTTAATCGCTTGCCGACCGATGAAGACGTCACAGCGCTGTACGAACGTTTCATGCCGCTGCAAATCGAAAAGATCGCGCTGCACTCGGCGTTGATTCCTGGCGCCCTGGACGCCATCGCTGCACTGCGTGAGCAGGGTCTGAAAATTGGTTCCTGTTCAGGCTATCCTGCTGTCGTAATGGAAAAAGTGGTGGACCTGGCTAGCCAAAACGGCTACGTCGCAGACCACGTGGTAGCGACCGACGATGTGCCCAACGGTCGCCCGTACCCGGCGCAAGCGCTGGCTAACGTGATCGCTTTGGGGATCAGTGACGTCGCCGCTTGCGTCAAGGTCGACGACACCTGGCCCGGCATCCTCGAAGGTCGCAGCGCAGGCATGTGGACGGTCGCACTGACGTGCTCGGGCAACGCACTGGGCCTGACTTACGATCAGTACAAAGCGCTGTCCTCCGACAAACTGGCCGAAGAACGCTCCCGCATAATCAAAATGTTCGAAGGCTCCCGCCCGCACTACCTGATCGACACCATCATCGAGTTGCCGGCTGTCATCGAACAGATCAATGCCCGCCTGGCGCGCGGTGAAACGCCTCAGGGTTGACCCTGCCGGCTAGGTGACAGTGACCGTCCCTATGCCGCTATACCCAGAGGCCGGCTTTGACTTCTTCTGGCCGGCCTCAGTCTTCACGAAGGGCTGCTCTGGGTCGTTTTCAGCCGGCCACTACAGGCAGAAAACGGCCAAAAGATGGCGCTCTCTTCAGGGCGGCTCATCGATTACGCTGATGATTACTATCGAAAGGCCCGCCTGTTTGGTTGCCAAACTGACCCATATAATCGCCTCCGATTTCTCCCCCCCCCGCTTCCCCCGCCTGTCTTCAGGCGACATTCCTCCTTGGGACCCAGCACTATGCCAAGCGCCAGCCCGGCCCATCACGGCCTACCCGAACATAATCAACAGAGTGTCAAACAGCAGTGGCTGGCGATTCTCTCGGTCGCCGTGGGTGCCTTCGCCTTGGTTACCAGCGAGTTCCTCCCGGTAGGCGTACTCAACGATGTCGCCAGCGACCTCGGTATCAGTGCAGGCCACGCCGGTCTGATGGTTACCCTGCCCGGCATAGCGGCTGCCCTCGCCGCCCCCTTGCTGTCTGTGGGCATTGGTGCCTCGGACCGTCGCTATCTGCTTATCGGCCTTACGCTGCTGATGATCATCGCCAACTCGATGGTGGCCTTCGCCAGCGACTTCAGCCTGCTGCTGTTCGGTCGCGTACTACTGGGCATCAGTATCGGCGGTTTCTGGGCGACTGCCATTGCCCTCAGTGGCCGCTTGGCCCCCAGGGGAGTTGGCGTAGCCCAGGCTACCTCGATCATCATGGTCGGTGTGACCTTGGCCACCGTACTGGGCGTGCCGGTAGGTACTTGGCTGAGTGGCCTGATGGGCTGGCGCATGACCTTCCTGGTAACCGCGCTGGTGGGCGTACCAGTGCTACTGGCGCAGATCTTCCTGCTACCGCGGCTCAACCCGGACAAGGCCATTCGCATCAGTGACCTCCCAGCCTTGTTTATCAATCCACAAGCTCGGGTTGGGTTGATCGCTGTATTGCTGATTGGCCTGGCGCACTTTGCCGCGTACACCTACGTTGCCCCCTTCTTCAAACATAGTGCTGGCTTCGATGGGCCGACTATTGGCTCACTGCTGCTGCTCTATGGCGTGGCAGGGGTAATGGGTAATATTTTCGCCGGTTTCGCCGCCAACCGTAGCGTGCGGCACACCCTGTTGCTGGTCGCACTGATGATCGGCAGCAGCACCGCCCTTTTCCCCTACTTCGCCACCGGCATGACCGGCGCGGCGATGCTGATCGCGCTCTGGGGCTTTGCCTTCGGCGCCTTCCCGGCCTGCTCCAGCATTTGGATGTTTGTCGTAGCACCCAAGGATGTCGAACGCGGCATGCCACTATTTGTCGCCTTGTTCCAGGTAATTATTGCGCTGGGCTCGTTCTTCGGCGGGCAGATCGTCGATCATCTGGGCAGCTCGGTGTTGTTGAGTCTAGCTACGATCTTGGTTGGCTGCGGTTTTGTTATGGTGCTTGTACTGGGGCGTAACGTCAGTAATAGCCTAGCGGCCCAACCCAGCTAACCTGATCCGGGTAAATAGCTGATATTAGTTATTGAGCATTCCTGAGTTTTCCACAGTGACGCGGCCGGAAAATAAAAGGGTCGGATCATTTTGTCCGGCTGACTGGTTGCAACACGGCGAATAGCTACGGTCCGACTTCGACCGCAGCTATTCATGGGCACATCTCGGTTTGTTCTACCAATTACAGGGCACCGTCAACTTCAAATCGTTGGTACCTGACGGCGCTCTCAAGCTTCGTATGATTGAGTCGCCGATCATGCCGCGCTAAAGGACGGCTTTCGGCCAAAAGCAGCCACTATCGTCTCTGTTAAAGTACCTCCCTGAACACAACTCTCGGAGGCCTTCATGGAACAATTCCATCCTCGTGGCATTGATGCAGACGGTTATATCCTCACCGTGCCCAACGTCGAGGTGCAGCCACAGTTTCAGGCTTTGCTGGCGGACGTTTGCATGACGCTCGCCCAGTCGGAACCTCTGCTGGATGGGATTTATCTTTATGGCAGCGTCGCTAGAGGCGACGCCGTACCGGGAGTGTCCGACCTAGACCTAACCCTTGTTCTGCATAGCTCTCCTGCATCGCAGGATCTGGAAATGCTCGAGTCGAAAAAGCGCACGCTGGAAAGTCGGCATATCGAAGTCACCAAGATCGATTTCGACATCGGTAGTCGTTCTGAAGTATTGGCGGCCAACAATCGATTGAGCTGGGGTTATTGGCTCAAACATCACTGTCGTTGCTTATGGGGGAATGATCTGGCCAAGCGCTTCGACCGGTTCAAGCCGTCGCGTGATATCGCCATTGCCGTGAATGGTGATTTTGAATCCGTACTGACCCGGTATGCCGATCTTATCGATCAGGCGACCACACCGACGCAATCCCTACGCCTGCAACGCGAAGCCTCGCGCAAACTCATCCGGTCAACCCAAGTACTTCGCTCTGAACAGGACCTGATGTGGCCGCAAACACTGGAGGAGCATGTCGAGCTATTTGTTCAGCATTACCCGTGCATGAGAAAGCAGATCTCTTTTTTCTTGTCCCAGGCAAGGAACCCATACCCGAAGCCAAAAGAGTTTACGACTCAGGTCCATGATTTTTTGACCTGGATGGCTTTAGAAACCGGTTAGGTCTGCTGTGGGTCGATTGCAGCACCTTGCAACGCTCACCGCGTACACACGAAAATTCTCAGCAGCAAACGAGCTTCACACCAGATCAGGGACGATATGAAACGATTTGAGATTCAACAGATCGCACACCTTCCGCCACAGATTCTGACGCTGGAAAAGGAGGCAGTTGGAGAGGGTTTCAGGTTTCTCACCCGGCTGATTACCGAGTGGCACTCCGGAACAAATCGCTTTGATGCACCCGGCGAGTGTCTGATGGCGGCATACTTGAACAAGCAACTGATAGGCATCGGAGGTCTTTCGGTTGATCCATATGCTGACAACAATGCGGCAAGACTGCGACGGGTGTACGTCGCAGCTTCGTCAAGGGGGCAACACGTCGGACAGACGCTAGTAAAGGCGCTTATTGAACGTGCCGCTCTCAGGTTTCAGATCGTGCGTCTTTCCACCGATACGTCTGAAGGAAACGCATTTTATAGGCACTGTGGTTTCAAACGAACAGATGATGCCCACGCCACCCATATCATGCTGCTTGGGGACGCCTGAGTCAGGCAGTTATCGGCCCAGAGTGTGTAAAAACGCTTAGCCAAATTTGAAGCCCGCGCGTCTGCGTTAAATCTGAAATTTATCGGCACGTCAGCAGACGTGGATTTCGCGTAGCCGCGCGATTTCCAGTCCGGTTTTGAGTGCATGTCGCGCTCAAAAACGTTTTTACACAGCCTCGGCCAGAAGCTGACATTCAACTCTAAGTCCTTTCGATTAAATGCGGTGGCTGATCTTCTAAAAAATAAGATGTTCATTAAAGTGATAGCAGCGCTACGGTAACGACTTTATTAAAGCACTCCAGTGGCGCTGATCACTATTTTGAATCTCTTCAAATAGATCTTTCACTGTTTGCTCCAGTAGGAATATTAATTCATTATTGCCCGCCAGGCGATCAATTGTATTTCCATGGCTGAACGTATGTAAAAGCTTTAGGATTGACTTGGATTTTTCCTTGCCGAATAATTCACTAGCTCTTTGATCTACGGTTTCTCTTTGGGTGCTGGGGATTCTAGAATAGGTGTAGAGTTCAACGAAACGCCGGACTGCATTTGGTATGCATGAGGAGTTCAATATTGGCTTTGTCCTCGGTTTCGTGGAAACGGTATATTTTTTCAAATAGAAAGTGATACTCAGAGCCATAGCTCGACAGCGATTTAGGCATGTTTCCAAAGCTTGAACAATCGTCATTTATTCGATTGATCAAGTAAAGTCTAGCGTGGTTGCCTCCATCTGGCTTTAACTCTCTTAATAAGTTAAAAAACTCAAAGCTGTGAGTTGAGATGAATAATTGTTTGCACTTTGTTATCCATATCTCGCTGCCTTGTGCATTTTGTATTTTGTGAAAAAAAATCTCATTTATTGCCGAGGTGATTTGGTATATATGGTTTCCGTCTAGGCTTGAAATAGGATCGTCAATATAAACAACTGAATCTTTAAATTTTTCAGGGCTTAATTCTTGTAGTTTTATTATAAAGTAAGAAAAAGCAATGGCTGTCCGCTCACCATCGCTGAGGTTTTTGGCGATATGACCATTTTTCCTTACAAGCTGGAATCGTTCTTGACCCGCAGCATCAGTAACAACGTTTATCTGGACGGCTGTATTGCCAAGCATGGAAGCTAGTCGATCGTTAATTTTTTCTCTACCGCGTTGGGCGTGACTAATAAGGGCTTGAAGTTTGTTTATCAAAAGTTGAAGGTGTGTGCTATATGCTTTCAAACGTTCGGATCGCTTGATTTGGCAATCTTTTTTTCGCTCAAGTCCAGAGGTCTCTTGCTTGTCAATGAATTGCTGGATGTAATGATTTTTGACCTTTTGATGGGCTTCGGCTTTGGCTTTAGTAAAATTTTCCGCAAGCTCATTGTTGCTTTTAATTACAGCATTAACCGCCAGTATGGCTTTGGTAATTGTTTCTGCCAGTCCAGGAGCGAGAACCGAAGGAACTAGGGGTTTACGTAAATTTTCAATCTTGCTTTGAATATCTTTGGCTAGCGTATTCACAGCCTGATTGAAACATTTTATTGCGTGGGGAAGTGGTTCTGCGGCGTTACGATAGGCATCTCGATATTGATTATTAAACTGAGCCTCATTGGGCAAGACGAGCGTAAATTCGCTTGCTTGGATTTTGGAAAGTAAAGCCTCCACGCTATTTTTGTGATCCGCGAGATCCTTTGAAAAATGGGCTCGGAATATTTCAAGTCTAGCTTGAGTTACTTCATTCCCACAAAATTCACAGGTACCAGCAGCGGGATGTATGTGCAAACCATTTTCCACCCAGCGCTCAATTGCTGGATTATCTTCAAGATGCTTGATTGTATTTGAAAAGCTCGGTGTGGCAGCTAGAGCATTGGACGCTTCGTTATATAGAGCTTCAATGGAAGGCTTGCCGAAGACCTGCTCAACTGTGCTCGGCTTTTTACTGTCAGGGGTGACAGCTAGCTCAAAGTTATAGGCGAGATCTTCATCCGACAAAGTCTGCGAGTCAAGAACACCGACGATGCTTACATCATTTCCTAGGTGTCGAGCGTCGTAGGGAGTGACTTTAAGGACTTGCCTTATATTTTCAGCTGCTGAAGTCTTTGCTCTAGCAATCTCAGCTTTGAGTGCGTCGAATTTAGAATTAATGATTTTTTGGGTGGCTGTGGAGCGTCCAATGCGTGTGTTGAGTTTTTCAATTTTCTTTTCTGCTTCCTCAGAATCTTTGCCCAAAATCAGAATTGGATTAAATCCGCCTCCTTCGAAATGTATATTTTGACGAATGAAGTCTGAGTTAAATACTCTAACGGTAAGCTCACATTGTTGAAAGTTCTTTTCGTTAATTGTTTGATCGGCAGTTTCAAAACTAAATTCGCAGCCATTAAGATCCGGGTTCGAGGTTTTTGACTCCAGCTGAGCAAATAAACGTGAAAGTGTAGTCTTGCCTGAATAATTCCATCCGTAAATAAGGTTTTTGCTAACAAAATTTTGAGTTCCGGCTGGTTTGGTATAGTTCTGATAAACACCAAGCCCTTTAATCTTTCCTATCCCCGTTATCATAATGTCTTCCTGATTTTTATATGTGGCCTGAACGCATGTTTTATTTATAAACCCAATTTGACGTGTTCGTCGAATGGAATCGTGGGTCAGGCTGTACATTTTTCGTAGCCGAACGCAGTCGTTTGACGGCCGACAAAGCGGTGGCCAAACCGCCCCGGATTTCGTGGTTTGATCCAAATGTCCGCTCCTGGCGTAACGCCGTTATCATGGCGCTCTAAAATTGACTTTATGGTAGCTATGGATAAGCGCAAGAGGCTGTATCAAGAGTTTTTCATTGCTTTGGCTTTGGGAAGCGTCCCTACCTTCATCGCTTACTGGTCAGGTGGAGTTAAGCTGCTGGACGCTGCGGTTAAGGCTCAGATGCCGCCTGATAAAGTACTCTGGTACCTGATCACCTTGCCGGCGCCTTATCTCATAGCAGTCCTCTTTGACCGCTTTGTTTGGAAGAAAACAGAGCTGATCAAAGCTCGTTCTGCATTCTGGCGCTCCACCTGGACAGAAGTCGGGACAGCACTCCACTCGCTGTGGCGTGTGTTGGTAGGACTTTTCTTTGCTATCCCGGTTCTTTGGTGGTGGTATGAACCCGAAACATTTCAGCTCTCGAAGGCTAGCTTTTTTATCGTCTGGGGATTCGCATTGTTGGCACAGTGCTGGTTCTTTTCTCTTGGAAGAAGCTTGCTTGAAGGGCGCGTGCGTCAGCTTTCCTGATCCCGCTCACGAATCTTGAAGACGGCTTACTGCACTATGGCAGAGCAATGAGGATTTAACCCCAAGATGGAAAGCTTTAAAAAGGACAACCACTATGTACCTCAGGCCTACCTGAGGCAGTGGACGAATAATGGTAAAATCCTCACCTACAGGCTTTTGGTGCCACATGAAAAATGCGAGCCCTGGAAGCCGCACTCACCCAAAAGTATTGCGAAACACCAACACCTGTACACTTACTTCTCGGGGACTAAAGACAGCGATGAGATAGAGCGCTGGCTTGATCGTGACTTTGAAGGGCCTGCATTCGCGTCAATTGCTAAGGTGGTGAGCGAGTCGCGATTGACCAGCGAGGATTGGAACAATTTATTCCGCTTTGCCGTAGCGCAATCTGTCAGGACGCCCGCCGGCTTGCAGCGATTTATGAAGCGCCAGGACGAAACGCTTGGAGCATTTTTGTCTGAATCGATGGAAGGGTCGGTTGCCAAAGTTGGCGCAGCGTTAGCTGCCGGTATCAAGCTTGAGCCCGCCCCAGTTGTAGACCCATACAGCAAGCTTCCGCTCAAACTCCATCGTGTAAAGAATGAGGATGGCGAGGAAGGTATCGAAGCGCGGGTGTTGAACGGACGGAAATTTTGGATTTGGCAGCTCGAACACATCCTCAAGAGCACAATCCATCGCATACCAACTCATCGATGGACCATCCTGCAGGCTCCACCTGGAATCACTTGGCCAACCACCGATAACCCGTTCACGAGGCTGGGCGTTGGAGTGAACGGGAAGCTGAGCCTTGAAGGTGGCTGGGGTGTGCCAGGCACAAGACTTTTCCTTCCTCTGAGCCCCAAGCATCTTCTATTCGCTTGTGTTGGCTATCGACCCCCTCAACGAGGCACCACGCTGAGTCTTACCGAAGCAGTATTTATTCGGACGATGATCCTCAATGGTGCCAACCGCTACGTATTTGCAACGGATATACAGAATATCGATGAGATCAGGCCACGCACTGTCTCTCGTGAACTATTTGATGCAGATGCGAAACTTTGGGCGGAGTGGCATGAAAGCCAATCAAGAGAGGAAGCACACTATCCTGACCTCTGACCCATAATTGTCCTCCCCCTGAAAGGCAGCTTCGGGTCGAGAGCAGTCTGTCAATTAACGTGACAGAACGGCGATCATACTCGCGCAGCGCCCAGTTTTTGGCCTATTGGTTTCACCTCTTATGCCAGGACTCGTGTCTGTAGATGACGTTGAGTTACACGCAATTCTTTATCCCTGACAAGACGCAAACAGCATCGTCCTTCAGCTCGGGCGCGATTCCAATGAGTAGGCTATGGTTCAAGCGGGCGCGTGTCTTAACGTGCGTGAATAACAAAACAAAAAAAGGATAGGTTATGCACTCATCCGCTATTTTTCGTGCGGCTGCGCCTGGTCGTTCACTGCTTCTCTCGCTCGGTCTGCTCGCTGCGGGTATCACCTCGGGCGCATGGGCTGAGGATTATCCCCACGCCCAGGAACCGATTGGCACCGTGGAGCAGATCTATGACGGCGCCATGCTCCCCGATCTGGCAGTCAGTACCTACCGCAACATCGACCGGCTGTTCCCCACCCACAGGATTAAAGCCGGCGATCACCGGTATGCGCTGCCGAAATCAGATAAACAGTTGCCCAACGTTCGCTTCACTGTCGGGGACAAAAAGTACGACCTGTATGACTTCGTCGCACTGGACAGCATTACGGCGATGCTCGTGCTCAAGGACGGCAAGATCGTGTTCGAGACCTACCAGCGTGGCAACACCGAGAAAACCCGATGGATGTCGATGTCGATAGCCAAGTCCATCACCTCCACGCTGGCGGCTGCAGCGATCAAAGACGGCCTCATCAAAGGCCTTGATGCGCAAGTGGTGGATTACGTTCCCGAGCTCAAGGGCAGCGCCTACGAAGGCGTGACCGTGCGCAACGTGCTGATGATGTCTTCGGGCGTGAAATGGAACGAGACCTACACCGATCCGGCGTCCGATCGTCGCGCGCTACTCAAAGCGCAGATATCGCAGAAACCGCGTTCGGCCATGGCCTTGATGGCAAGTTTGCCGCGAGCGGCCGAGCCCGGCACGGTAAACACTTACAGCACTGGCGAAACGCAGGTACTCGGCGAGATCGTCCGTGGTGCTGTGAAGATGCCGCTGGCCGATTATCTATCGCAGAAGATCTGGCAGCCGTTCGGTATGGAGAGTGATGCCCGGTGGTGGCTCGATTCGCCTGACGGCGTGGAAATCGGTGGCAGCGGTATCAGCGCCACGCTGCGCGATTATGGACGCTTCGGGCTGTTTTTCATGAACGGCGGCAAGATCAATGGCACGTCGATTCTGCCCGAAGGCTGGGTCAAGGAAGCGACGCTGCCGACCACCCTCAAAGGCGGAAAATCCCTGGACTACGGTTACATGTGGTGGACGGCGTGGACCGAGCCGTCGGTGAAAGACGGCGCCTATGCGGCGGTCGGTATCCAGGGCCAGAACATCTACGTCAACCCTGCCAATAACGTGGTGATTGTCACCTTCGGTGCCCAGCCCAAGCCGGTTGACAAAGAGCCGATCGACCCGATGGTATTCTTCGATGCCGTGGTAGCTGCGTTGAAGTAAATTCGCGCGTCGGATGACGTTAATCTTCGCGGCGCGGAAGAACAAGTGCGGGAGCAACGAAGAGCGACCCTGCGTCCATGCAGCGACGCAGTACTTCATTGAACAACCAGCGAAACAGATCACTGTCCCGAAAACGGCCGTGTCGATTTTTGGAAAAGGTCGAGTGGTTGGGGACGTCATCTTCAAGGCTCAATCGGCAGAACCAGCGATACGCCAGGTTCAAATGGGCCTCTTCGCACAACCGCCGCTCGGAGCGGATGCCATAGCAGTAGTCCACAACCAGCATGCGGATCATCAGTTCAGGATCAATTGAAGGGCGCCCAATCGGGCTATGGAAATCAGCGAGGTAATGGCGCAGGTCGCTCAGATCGAGACACCGATCAATACTGCGCAGAAGGTGATTGGCTGGGATGTGATCTTCAAGGTTGAATGAGTAAAACAGTCGTTCCTGCCCACTCGATAACTGTCCGATCATGCTGTGTGATCCCCCGCCGACCACTGCAGAGATTTTGCCGCAGGCCAGGCAGGGGAGCTACTTTTTCAACAGAATCGGCCGCTAGCCGCCACTCATCAATGGCAACTAACAGCCTCGCCCTTCACATCATCGTCACACCACCGCAGTTGAAATCGTTCTGGAATGCCAGGCAAAAGCCAACGCCATCAGCAGCCCCAGACCCGCCATTGCCGCTCCGGCCAGGGAAATCGCCGGATAACCCAGCCCGGCATTGATCACCGCTCCGCCCAGCGCCGCCCCAATCGCGTTGCCGAAGTTGAAGGCACCGATGTTCACCGCCGAGGCCAGGTTGGGCGCGTCTTTAGCCGCTTCCATGACGCGCATCTGTAGCGGCGGCACCAAGGCGAAGCTGGCGATACCCCATATCAGGATGGCAACGGCGGCCGGCAACGGCCAACGCATCAGTACGGTGAACGCCAGCAAGACGATAATCAGCACGCTCAGCGAAACGATCAGGGTGCGATCTATCGAGCGGTCGGCAGCCTTGCCACCCCACATGTTGCCCAGCGTTAACCCCACGCCGAACAGCACCAGCATGGCGGTGATATAGGCGGTGGACGCATGGGTCTCACTGCTGAGGATCGGCGCGATGTAGGTGAAGACGGTAAACATTGCACCCGAGCCGACTACGGTCAGGGCCAGCGCCCCCAACACCGGGCCACGGCCCAGTACCCGAATTTCGGCCAGTACACCAACGCTTTGTGGCGCCGGCAGGTTGGGAAGGGCAAACCACAACGCCCCCATGGCCACCACACCGAGACCGGTAATACCCCAGAATGCGGTACGCCAGCCGAACAGTTCGCCAAACCAGGCGGCCAGCGGCACACCGCCGATGGTTGCCAAGGTCAGGCCCATGAACATTGCCGCAACAGCCCCAGCACGTTTCTGCGGGGCAACCACGCTGGCGGCGACGATTGAGCCAACGCCAAAGAACGCACCGTGGTTCAGTGAGGTCACCACCCTGGCGACCATGAGGCTGTAATAATCGGTAGCCAGGGCTGACATCAGATTACCCAGGGTGAAAATCGCCATGAGTCCGATCAACAGGTAGCGCCGGGGAATCCTGCCGGTGGTCAGGGTCATCAGTGGCGCGCCGAGCAGTACGCCCAGGGCGTAAGCACTGACCAACAAACCTGCGGCGGGGATGGAAACGCCGAGATCCGCAGCGATGCCCGGCAACATGCCCATGGGGGCGAACTCGGTAACGCCGATGCCAAAAGCACCAATGGCGAGTGCGACAAGTGGTGGATTGATACGCATGAAAGGCTCCTTATCTATGCCGCCAATGCTACGATCCAGCCTTTTCAGGCGGTAGACAGTATTTCTGGCAATCACCTTTGCGCAAGAGGCACAAATGGACTTCAACGGCAGATCAGGTGAAATGGGCGTGTTCGCCACCGTGGCGCAGGAGGGCAGCCTATCGGCCGCAGCGCGTGCATTGGGGCTGACCCCCTCGGCGGTCAGTCGGATCATCGCGCGTACCGAACAACGTCTTGGTACCCGGCTGCTGTTGCGCACCACCCGAGCGATCACCTTCACCGCCGAGGGCGAGGCTTTTCTGCGCGGCGCCAGACGTATCCTGGCCGACATGGCCGAGGTCGAAGAAGCCATCGCCGACCAAGGCGTACCCAGGGGCCGATTGCGGGTGAGCGCCGCCCTTGGCCATGGGCGGCTGGCCATCGTTCCCTTGGTGGCAGCCTTCAGCGCTCGCTACCCGAACATCGTCGTCGACCTCACCCTCGGCGACGAAGTGGTCGACATTCTTGGCGGCCAGGCCGACGTGGCGGTACGCTTTGGCCATCTGCCCGATAGCCCGCTGACCGCGCGCAGGATCGGCAACACCGGCCAGGTGGTGGTGGCATCGCCTGAGTATCTGCAGCGCCACGGCATCCCCCAGGAACCGGAAGACCTGCTGCGCCACAACTGCCTACGCTTCAATTTCCGGCGTGCAGAGCCCAATTGGCCGTTCATCCGCGACGGCAAAGAGTTTTCCCTTAAGGTCAGCGGCAACATCGAATGCAGCAGTGGTGAAGCACTGGCACAACTCGCGCGAGTAGGTGCCGGCATTGCGCGTATCGGCGAGTTCAGCGTGAGCGAGGATCTGCAGCGCGGCGACCTGATACCGCTGCTGGAAGCCTGGAACCCCGGCGACCAGGAACCGATTCATGCAGTGTTCGTAGGTGGCTCGGCAATGCCGGCGCGGGTGCGGTTGTTCGTGGACTTCTTACTGGAACATCACCGGATGTAAGCGATGGCGTCACCTGATCAAACCGGGTGAGTCGCCGCTGGTTTCGTAGTCACCTTCAAGAGGCTGCTTGCGTTCTGCTTCAGGGAACAGCGGGCTGCCGCAACCGGCGACTTAATCCAGGCGTGTTGCCCGTAATGCGCTTAAATGCACGACTGAAAGCAGCCTGGGAGGTATAACCCAAGCGCTGCGCCACCTCTTCGATCGGCAGCCTTTCGAGCGTCAGCCACTGGCTCGCAAGCCGCATCCGCAATTCAGTGACGTAGCGCAGCGGGGCCATGCCAATAGTCTCCTGGAAACGGTCCGCGAAGACCGAGCGAGAGGTATTGCATTGCTCCGCCAACTGCGCAACGGTCCAGTCGCGCCCCGGTTGTTGATGGAGCGCGAGAAGCGCACTTGCCAAGCGTGGGTCGCGCAATGCGGCGACCAGGCCAGAGGCATTGCCACAGGCGCACTCTACCCAACCGCGAACGACCATGGCGGCCACCACGTCGGCCAAACGCGCGAGGATGCCGGCGAAGCCGACACGTGCGGCGCTGACCTCGCGCTCCATGGTGGCAAGGATAGGCACCAGTCCGGGGTAACGCTGGCCGCCGGCATCAATTAGCATCAGGCCCGGCATCAGCCCGCCAAGGTCATGGATACTGCTTAGCTCAAACTCCATGCAGCCACTGAACAAAATGGTGGCCGGCGTTGGGCTGGCGTCGGTTCCGGTATCCACCGCGCTGACGCTGTCACCGAGAGGAGCGCCGTCTAAACGGTCGATGTCCTGAAGAGGCACGTCCGTATGGGAAAACAGTTGATGGGCTGCGCCATGGGAGATGAATACGGCATTTCCGGCTGACAGCGCGTACGTTGTCCCGTCTTCCATCCGCAGCACCGCATTGCCGACCGCCAGGAAGTGGAACCAGGCATGCCCAGGTTTGGCAGCGAAGCCCAAGCCGAAGGCTGGACCGGCTTGAATACGCCGATACTCGACGCCACGCAGGCGCATGCCGCGCAACAGCTCGTTGATGAGATCCGAGGAAAGAGCAAACTGATCTGCAGGCATCATTCAGGTGTTTCAGTCAAAAGAACAAGACTTTTGATCATAGATCATCCAGATCCCCGCGCCTAGACTGCCGGTCGCGATTAAGCTTGGGAGATCCGTGCAATGAATGATTGTGTTTGTAATGCCTTATCCGACAGCCGTCCCGGCACCGAGCCGGATGTAGAACCTGCAACCCCGGCGTGGATGGCAATATTCTCGTTGGCAATGGGCGTGTTCGGATTGCTGACCGCCGAGTACCTTCCGGCCAGCCTGTTGACGCCAATAGCTACCGATCTGGGTGTGTCCGAAGCGCTGGCTGGCCAGGCGGTAACGGTGACAGCAGTGGTAGCACTGTTCGCTGGCCTGTTGGTGCCAGGCCTGACCCGCGGTATCGACCGCCGCTGGGTGCTGCTGGGTTTTTCCACGTTGATGATCGCATCCAATCTTCTGGTCGCCGTTTCCTCCAGTTTCGCGGTGCTATTGGTGATGCGTATCTTACTGGGTATTGCCCTTGGCGGATTCTGGAGCATGGCGGCAGCGGTAGCGATGCGCTTGGTGCCGGGTGCTTTGTTGCCCCGAGCGCTCTCGATCATTTTCAGCGGTATTGCCGTCGGGACGGTGGTTGCGGTCCCGCTGGGCAGCTACCTGGGCGGGCTATATGGTTGGCGCAGCGCGTTCTTTGCGGCAGCGGCGGTAGGTGTGGTGACCCTGGTTTTCCAGTCGTGCACTCTGCCGCGTCTTGCGCCGCGCAGGCCGGCACGCCTGCGCACCGTACTCGAGGTGTTGCTGCGCCCGGGCATCGCCATGGGTATGTTCGGTTGTGTGCTGGTGCACAGCGGCCACTTCGCGATGTTCACCTATGTTCGGCCATTCCTCGAAGGGACTACCGGCATCGGCCCGCAAGGGCTGGCGTTGATGCTGCTGGGTTTCGGCGCGGCGAACTTCGTCGGCACGCTGTTGGGCGGGTGGCTGCTTGAGCGCCACCCGCTGGCTACCCTGGTGTTGATGCCCGCGCTGGTGGGCGTTGCAGCACTGGCATTGGTTCTGTTGCCGGCCTCGGTGCCGGGGCAGGCGGTACTGCTGGCGATCTGGGGCCTGGCCTTTGGTGGTGTGCCGGTGGCGTGGTCGAACTGGGTCGCCAGCGCGGTACCTGATCAGGCGGAAAGCGCCGGGGGCATGGTCGTGGCGTCTGTGCAGTCGGCCATCGCAACAGGCGCAGCCGCTGGCGGTGCGATGTTCAGCCTGGGGGGCAGCGCCGGCGTATTCGTAGCGGCGGCCGCGCTGATGCTGCTGGCCGCGTTGCTGATTGCGTTGCGTGTCCGGGTCCCTTCTGCCGATGCGCGGCAAGTATAGGCAATGCACCTCAACGTAACCTCTCAGCACACCCATCCAATCAATCGGACGAACCTGGGCCGATAGTGGGGCTCCTGTTCACTGTGCGAGTCGACTATGAAGCCCTCTCCTCACCTGCGTCCCTCCATTGCCTGGGCGCTGTTGTATATGCGTGTCAGCGCGGCCGTGCTGTTGTTGGTCGTGCATGGGTTACCGAAAGTGCTGAACTGGCATGCCGAGCTGGGCTTGATCGAGGATCCGCTTCATCTTGGCGCCGCGCTGACCTTGAGCTTTGCGGTGTTTGCTGAGGTCTTGTGTCCGTTGCTGATAATTCTCGGTCTTTATGCGCGTCTCGCCTGTCTGCCGGTACTTGCGGTGCTGCTGGTTTCGGTGGTGTTGGTGCATCCCGAATGGTCTCTGGCCGAAGGTCAGTTTGCGTGGCTGATGATAATTCTCTTCGGTGGCCTGGCGATTGCCGGCCCTGGGTCTTTGAGTGTTGATCGGCTGCGTCGCGTCGTGCCTTCCACCGCCATGGAGGTACGGGAATGAAGGCAGGTCAGGGCGTTGCCGTCGGGATGTTGCTTACCGCCTGCGCGCCTGCGATGGCGGCGGATGTGCGTTTGTTGTCGCGCAATTACCTGATCCATAACGATTTTCGTTCTGATAACCGGAGCGAAAAAAACCTCACGCGCGAATGGGCGCAAGGTTTCATCGGGCGCTACCGTAGTGACCTCACGCCTGGCACCTTTGGCTTGGGGGTTGATCTGCATGGGTTCCTCGGCGTCAAGCTGGATGGCGGACGCGGGCATGCCGGAACCGGCCTTCTACCGGTTGACAGCGATGGCCGCAGCCGCTCGGAGTATTCATCGGCCGGTGGGGCGCTGCGAGTCGTGCATGGCGCTAGCACGCTTGCCTATGGCGAGATGCGCGTGGAAACCCCAGTATTCGCTACCGCTGACAAGCGTCTTCAGCCGGAATACGCGACTGGCTGGTTTCTCGATGATCGAACAGTGGAGGGCCTCACGCTCCAGGCCGGGCGGTTTACTGCGTTCAAAAATCAGGACTCAAGCTCCGGACGTGGCGACTTTGCTGGTTATGGCGCCACCACGCGTTTTGGCGGCATCAGCCTGGCTGGCGCAACCTGGGCGCCGGCGGATCGAGTCTGGGGTGGCGCGCTCTATGCGTCCTCGCTTGAGGATGTCTGGCAGCAAACCTATGCCAACCTCAATCTGCACCGAGGCCCGTGGTCGCTGGACGCCAACCTGTACCGCACTGTCGATGCCGGGGAAGCCCGGGCGGGCAAGATCGATACCCTCGCCTACAGCCTCATCACGCGTCGCTCACTCGCCGCGCATACGCTGAGCCTGGGTTACCAGAAGGTCGAAGGTGATACACCGTTCGACTTTGTCGGCGGTGACTCGATCTACCTGGCAAACTCCGTCAAATTTGCCGATTTCAACGGCGCCAACGAACGTTCCTGGCAGGCTCGCTACCAATGGAGCGGTAAAGACATCGGGCTGGCCGGCCTGTCGATTTCAGCGCGCTATGTACGCGGCAGCGATATCGATGGAACCCATGCCCCACAGGGCGGCGCCTACAATCCATTCGACGGCAGCGGCTATCGTCCGCAGCAAGGCCGGGGCGGAAAACACTGGGAACGCGACCTGGATGTGGCTTACGTGGTCCAGTCCGGCGCGGCACGTGGCCTGTCGCTGAGCATGGCCCATGTCACTCACCGAGCTAACGCTGCACAGGGTGGGCCGGACATTGACCGTATCTACCTGATCATCGAATACCCGCTGGATCTGCAAGGCGGATTTGCACCGTGAGCAGTCCTCAGCGCCCCACCCGCCAGACACGGCTCACCCCAAGGCAAGCCGTTTCTCATGCGAGCAATAAACTCAGGCGATTGGCGAGCGCGGTGTCCTCACCCGCGCATCCGCCAGGTCCAGGGTCAGGTCGTGGCTAGGCAGAGCGCCCAGGCGGTCGTCGAGTTTCATCTTCAGGGGTTTGTCGGCGTCTGCCCCGTATTCAAATTCGGCACTCAGGCGTTTTTGCGAGTAACTGAGTCCGGCGGTGCTTGAGAAACCCAGGTCGCTCATCGGCGGGAACGCCATGGCATGGGAGCGACTCGCGCTGTAAGCGAGACTCAGGCTTTTGATGCGCAGGTTATCGCGGTTGTTCAGGGCCTGTTCGATCAGCGGTGTCTTGCGCCCGGCGCTGAAACATTCACGCTCGATACTGCGCAGCACCTGCGGCTTGAGTTCCAGGCTGACACTCACCGAAGTGCCCTCGCCGCTCTTCAAATGCCCGAGCATCTGGGCAAACTGCGGCGCGTCGTTGAGCCACTGCACAATGGCCGCCTTGTTGGCGGGTGCGACGTCATCCAACCAGGCATGGCGCTCGTCATCGTTCAAGCCAATCCGGGTCACGCTGGTTTCAACCGCGGCCAACTGGCGCAACTGATGCTGCTGCAGATCGTGCTGGTGAGTCAGGTTATCCACTAACTGAGCAATCGCCTGATACGCCTGCAACCGGGTCGGCAAGGGCGAATGCGTGGCAAAAAACTGCTGCAGCTTGGCCAGTTGCTCACCCGGCGTCCGCCCGGTCAGTTCAACAGCAGCTAAATCCGCCCGGTACGCCGGGGAATAACGCGACAACCGCTGCACGAGCTCGTCGATCTGCGACGGCTCCAGCGCTTCCGGTTGCTTGAAGGAGAAGCTGAAGCTGCGTGACTGTGAGCGATCCAGCCTGACCATGACCGACATCTCCGGCAGCGCAAACGCCGCGATGCTGGAACCGCCGTCCTGCAGATGCCCCAGCGCGGCGGCATTGAACGGCACCACGTTGGCGCCCACCCCGCCCTGCCTGAGCAGTTGCACATTCGCCGAGCGACCGTGCGTGGTCGAGGTGCTGCTGCGGCTGACGGAATGGCCGAGGTCTGCATGCGCCAAATTGAGGTTGCCTACCAGGCCGACGCCGGCCCGGACCACCGAATCGATCTCGCTGATATTTTCCTGCGGGTTGTAGAGCAGGCGCTGTTGCGCCACCAGGTCCAGGTGCAGGTCGACATGGGTTTTCGCACTTTCGCCGGTGACATGCGCCGCGCCCAGGTCGAGCAAATCGTAAACATTGCCCTGCTCTGCCGTGAGGATCGCCATCATTTTCGCAAAATCGGCTTCCTTCACATCGAAACTGATGGACGCGCCGTGCGTCCTTGCCACCGCCGCCGTCAGTTCCGCCCCCACCCTCAGACCAGTCCCCAGCGCGCCTTCGCCACGACCCAGGGTTGTGCCCGAAGCAATCGAAGTCGCCACCCGCCGCGTGTCGTCCATGCTGATTTCAATCCGCGCGCCGCTATCGGTACGGCTGATACTGATGCCATTCGCGTGGGCCTTGGACACCCCGACAAAAAACGCCACGGGCGAAACCGTTTTTATCCCCGTCAGCATCATGCCGAAGGATTTGCCGTGGGTGCGGCTCGGCGCCAGTTTCTGGCCGCTTTCAAGTTGCCGAACCTCGCGCGTCATTGCCTCCTTGAGGCTTGCATCGGCAGCCAACCCAAGCACGCCCGAAAGGTGCCAATGGAGCGCGGAACCCGGGGTTCCAAGGTCTTTTGCCAACAGTTTGAAGTTGTCGTAGATCGATTCGGCCTGGCCATGGCTGACGATGTTCTGGCTGGACAGTTTATGCACCGGGCTTTGCGCATACTGCTGCATCAGGGTGCCCAGCGATTGCTCCACTCGCGCCATCGCTGACGGGCTGTGGCCGCTGGCCTGCTCCAGTTCGAGCACCAGGTCGCCGAGCTGTTTCAAGGTGGCGGCATGATGGATCAGATCGCCCACGAGCAACGCCGAAGGATGCTGGCTATCGCGCTTGCGTTCGGGGTCTCTTGCCGGAAGGTTCAAGGCCTGCCCTTCAAAGTTGGCCAGCAGCAGCGCGGTGGTTTTGTCCGGCGACGGCGACAGCCTTTTAAACGCTTCGTACAACTGATGCACAGTCGAGTCGGGCTGGACCGTCGCCCGGCTCAACTGCGGCCGCGGATCAAACCACATGCCATGCACCTCGCCGAGGCGACGGGCGCAGGTTTCACTGTTGTTTTCCACACGCTCCAGTGCGGCGCCGATGTCCCTGGCCAGCGCCTGTCGCGGGCCGGCCTCGCACAACGCTGCCAGCCGCTGGCCCAGGCCGCCCGCGACAGGCACGGCGTGGGCAAGCGGCTTGAGCTGGGCGTGCAGGCGTTTGTCGTCGGCGTAGAGCTGCGCCAGACCCTGGCGGCCGTTAAAGTGATGTTGAATATCTCTGCCGGCCTGCCTGAGGCTTTCGATGGGATGAAAGTGCGCTTTCAAGCCCTGCAGATAATTGCGTTTGAGCGGAACGCCCTCACTGGCTTGCCCCAACACATTGCTGCCGACCGACACAGTCCCGTCCAGCACCACGCCGCGCCATTGAGTGCCGGCCATTTTTTCCGCCAGCGACACACCCGGCGCCGGCGTCGAGGGCTGCACCGCGCCCCACGTCAACGCCCCGTCGGCAGCGACTTCCAAGCGATGAAAAGCCTTGGCCCAGCCGCCGATCAGTTGCTTGTCCGCGCCCATCCGCAGCGAATCCAGTCGTTGCGCCTTGGGCAAGATAATCCGGGTCCAGCTCAATGCCGCATGACCCGCGCCCTGCCAGTCTGCGCGCGCCACCCTGAACAACTCACCGCCCTTGCTGTGCGCGTAGAGGTTTGCCTCAGCGTCCAGCGCCAGCGCTTGCGCGGTGACTGCCTGGGTAAACGTCAACGGCTGGACCCGGCCATCTAGTTGGGCCTGAAGCCGCCCATGTTCATCGAGCGTGACGAAGCTGCGCCCGTCTTCGACGGCGAACCCGGTGATGCGCGACGGTCCTTGCGCCATGACCTCGTCAAGCGTGGCCTGAGTGCGCGGCACCGCAAGCCCTGAAAGCATGTAGCTGGCGCCTTCATAGCTCGGCGCGCAGACCTGTTGGCTCGTCACGGCCTTCAACTGGCCTTCCTGCAAGACATAGGCACGCCCATCAAGCCCGCGCGCCATCCGTTCAACACCCTGAGAGCTGTCCTCCCAACGTTGCGACCGGGCGTCCCAGCACAACAGGTTGCCTTCGTCACACGTGACCTTTCCGCGTGGCCCGAGATCAATCGCCGACGCCAGCGCCTGGAGACTCGGCTGAGGCAAACCTTGCTCAATGCCCTTGACCAGCGCATCACTGAGGTTCCATTCAGGCCTCAGGGCATGCGGCTCGATCAATGGGCAACTGTGCAGTTGCTCACGTGCATCACGTATCAGCGCGTTGAGCTGGCCGCCATCCGCATGGAAAAACCCTTCAACGCTGACCTCGCCGCTCAGCGCCTGCTCAAGTGACTCGAGGGGTTGCCAGGTCATCGGCAGCTGCCCGTCGCGAGCCTGCTCGCGGCTGCCTCGAAACAGTTCGCCCTGCACCGTGCAGCCATACAGCGTATCGCCGGCCAGCCCAATGCGCGTGAGTTGCAAAGGCCGGCCGGACTCATCCAGCGGACTCAGAGACTGCTCGCCAACGCCCTGCAGCGACAACACCGAAGCGCCTTCGACATGGCTCAGACACAGCACGTTGTTGCCTTCGACGCTGCTATCTGCCACGCCCTGCGGCATCTTCAGCAACTGGCCCTGTGCGGTCAGGCCAATGCGGTTGAGCAGGCGTGTGTCTGCGTCCGCCAGCCAGCGATCGGTCTGTGGTTCAAATCGAAACAGGCGGCCTTGCTCCAGGCGATACTGCTTGCCATCCAGCGTGGTCTGCACCTGGCTGACAGGCCCGAGGTGCGCGCGGCCGGGGTTGTCGGGAGCTGGCCCACTGTCGGCGGTGCGGCTGCTGTTGATAACCGCCGCCACAGCCGGCGTGGAGTGGAGATAGAGCACGCGCTGCCGACCATAGGTGAGACGCAGCGTGTGGGCATCGCCACCGAGGTCATCCGCGACGTAATGCGGGCTGGCCTGGTTGAGATGACGCGCGATGTCTTGACCCGCCAGGGTCGCGTCCGCCTGCACGCGCCCGTGCTCCAGGGTGACACCAAACAACATCGAGGTCGGACGCAGCGATTGAAAACGCGTCAGTTCGATCGCCGCGGCTGCCGTGGACTTTTTCGATAACGGTTTGGCAATACCTCGATCTCGAGGCAGACACTCGCCGAGTGTTTCTCGAGAAGATGCATGTGCAGGCCGTGCCGCCGACTTGTCGATTGTATTGCGCAGCGTTCCCACCCAACCTTCAAATCTCAGATGCATAGCAAACTCCAGAATACGCCTGTGGATAAACCGTAGTGATCTTCTGCAGCTCCCGGTTCCACTGCGGGGCACCGATAACGCATCAACCTCGGCGCGCCAGGCGAAACCGGCTTTTGACGCTCCCGCCATGCACTGTTAGTGTCCGGTCTCATCCCTCGAGACGGAGCCCCCACGGTGAAACTGGACATTTACCAAGTCGACGCCTTTAGCGACCAGCCTTTCGGCGGTAACCCGGCCGCTGTTTGCCCGCTCACCGAGTGGCTGCCCGATCAACAACTCCAGGCCATCGCCGCGGAAAACAATCTGTCCGAAACCGCGTTTTTCGTGTCACGCGGCGACGTCTACGAATTGCGCTGGTTCACCCCGCAGGTGGAGGTCGACCTGTGCGGCCATGCGACATTGGCCACGGCCTGGGTGCTGATCCATGCGTTGGCGGCGGCACCCGACATGCTGCGTTTTGCCACGCGCAGCGGAGAGCTTCGAGTGAGCCGTAACGGCGATGAGCTGGTGATGGATTTTCCGGCCAAGACGCCTCAACCGTGTGCAGCGCCGGCCGGTATGCTCGAAGCACTGGGCATCGAGAATGCCGAGGTATTCGCCACCGACGACTACATTGTGCAGGTGGACGATGAAGCGTTGGTCGCGGCCCTCGCCCCGGACTTTTCTCGCCTCGCCGGCCTGCCCAAGCGCGGTATTGCGGTGACCGCCAAAAGTTCACGCGTTGATTTCATCTCCCGCTGGTTCGGCCCCAATGTCGGGATCAATGAAGATCCGGTCACCGGTTCCGCCCACACGTCGCTGGCACCGTTCTGGGCCGAGCGCCTGGGCAAGCACCGGTTAAGCGCCGAACAAGGCGGCACGCGGCGCGGCCAGTTGACCTGCGAAGTCAAAGGCGATCGCGTGTTTATTTCCGGCAAGGCCACGCTGTATCTACAAGGCACGATTTACCTGTAGCGCGTCATCCCTGGAGCAACAGATCATTCTCAACATGAACGGAGTTCACCGCGTGCATTGCATCCACCGCTTCCAACGCCTTGCGCCCCTTTCGGTACTTGTCGCCGCCCTGACCCTGAGCGCCTGTCACAGCGCCACGGTCCCTGAACTGCCACCGGCTCCGGAGCTGGGTTCGGGTTATCGCACCGACATGCGCGTGCGCCACGCCGAACGCCATATGGCCGCCGCCGCCAACCCGCTGGCGGCCGAAGCCGGGCGGGAAATCTTGCGCCAGGGTGGCTCGGCGATTGATGCCGCCATCGCCATGCAAGCGGTGTTGACGCTGGTGGAGCCACAATCGTCCGGGATCGGCGGTGGTGCCTTCATCATGGTGTGGGATGGCCAGCAGGTGCGCGCCTATGACGGACGCGAAACCGCGCCGGCCGGCGCCACCGCCGATCTGTTCCTGAACCCCGACGGCACACCGATGGCGTTTCCCCAGGCGCAGATCGGTGGCCGCTCGGTGGCCACGCCCGGCGTGCTACGTGCGTTGAAAATGGCCCACGAACAGAACGGTCGGCTGCCTTGGGCGCAATTGTTTGAGCCTGCGATCCGTTTGTCCGAGGACGGTTTTCCGATTTCTTCGCGCCTGCACAACCTGCTCGCCGCCGACCGTTACATCAGTCAGTCGCCGGATATGGCGAGCTACTTTCTCAATGCCGACGGCACCCCAAAAGCCATCGGTACGCTGCTGAAAAATCCAGCATTGGCCCGCGTACTCAAACGCATCGCCGAGGAAGGTCCGCAGGCGCTGTACCAGGGCCCGATTGCCGAGGAGATTGCGCGTAAGGTCCAGGGCCACCGTAACGCCGGAAGCCTGTCCCTGAGCGACCTCAAAGGTTACCGCGCCAAGGAACGCGCAGCGCTGTGTACCGACTACAAGCGCTGGCAAATCTGCGGCATGCCACCACCGTCGTCGGGTGGCGTCGCCATCGCGCAGATCCTCGGCACCTTACAGGCCCTGGAAGCGCGCGATCCACGCTGGTCGCTGGCGCCGCTCAAACCACTGAAGACCACGACGCCCGCCGGCCTCGAACCCGCGCCTGAAGCCGTGCATTTGATCGCCGAAGCCGATCGCCTGGCCTACGCCGACCGGGCGCAGTACATCGCTGACTCGGACTTTGTCCCGGTGCCGGTCGCCGGTCTCGTCGCGCCGGCTTACCTGAAGGCGCGCGCCGCCTTGATCAGCGAGCGCAGCATGGGGGTCGCCAAGCCTGGTCAACCGGCGGGGGTTCAAGTGGCGTATGCACCCGATCGCTCGCCCTTGCGCATTTCCACCTCCCAGGTGGTGGCGGTGGATGACCAAGGTGGCGCGGTGTCGATGACCACCACCATCGAGGCTGCGTTCGGCTCACACGTCATGGTCCAGGGTTTTCTGCTCAACAATCAGATGACGGACTTTTCCTTTATCCCCGACGAACACGGTCAACCCGTGGCGAACCGTATCGAACCCGGCAAACGCCCGCGCTCGTCCATGGCGCCAACGTTGGTATTTGATCGACAGACAGGCGAGTTGCTGGCGGCTGTCGGCTCGCCCGGTGGTTCACAGATCATCGAATACGTCAGCAAGTCCCTGGTGGCCATGCTCGACTGGAACCTCGACCCGCAAACCGCCATCGGCCTGCCCAACTTCGGCAGCCGCAATGGCGCTACCGAGCTGGAGCAAGGACTGTTCAGCCCGGCGTTGAAACAGGCACTCAAGGACAAGGGGCACGCGCTCAGCGAGATCGACATGACCAGCGGCACCCAAGCCGTCGTGCGTGTGCGTGATGCCCAGGGCAAGGCGGCATGGAGTGGCGGCGCGGACCCTCGGCGCGAGGGGGAGGCGTTGGGGGATTGAGGTAGAGCGGTTATTAGAGGTGGGGGATTTTGTGCGTCGAGCCTGGTCCCCCACGCCGATTTACCGACTGATCTTCAAGTCCTTGCGCCCCGCATGCCGCTCCAGCGCCAGCTCGATCAAGCGGCTGACCAGTTCGCTGTAGCTCATCCCCGCCGCCTGCCACAGCTTGGGGTACATGCTGATACGGGTGAAGCCAGGCAGCGAATTGATTTCGTTGACCAGCACTTCGCCCGCTTCGGTGAGAAACACGTCGACCCGGGCCAAACCCGAGCAGCCCAGGGTCTCGAACGCCTCGACGGCCAGCGCGCGAATGCGCTCGCTGGATTGCGCGCTGATATCGGCGGGGATCACCACGCGCGCGGCCTGTTCGTCGATGTACTTGCTGTCGTAGGAATAGAAACCGTCACGCACCACGATCTCGCCACAACCGCTGGCGATGGGGCGCTCGTTGCCGAGTACCGCACATTCGATTTCCCGACCTTTGACGGCAGACTCCACCAACACCTTTTGATCAAAACCCAGGGCCAGTTCGACGGCGGCGTGGTATTCGGCTTCGTTAGCGACTTTGCTCACCCCCACCGAGGAACCCTGGTTCGCCGGTTTGACGAACATGGGCAGGCCGAGCTTCTGTTGCGCTTGCGCAAACGAGGTGCGCGCCGCATTGCCACGGTTGAGGGTAATAAAAGGCGTCACCGCAATTCCGGCATCACGCAGCAGGCGCTTGCTGATGTCTTTGTCCATGCAGACCGCCGAACCCAGCACGTCGGAGCCTACAAACGGCAAGTCCGCCATGCGCAGCAAACCTTGCAGGCAACCGTCTTCGCCGAGTGTGCCGTGAACGATGGGGAAGATCACATCGACGTGTTCCAGCAAGCCCTGGCCGGAGGTTTCGACCAGTTGCTGGCTGGACTTGCCTGGCACCACCGCCAGTTCGCGGTTGGATTGGTTGAGGGCGATCAAAGCGGGGTCTTCCTGGTTAATCAGGAAGTTCGAGGTGTCATTGAGATGCCAGTGGCCAGCCTTGTCGATGCCGATCAGGATCGGCTCGAAACGCGAACGGTCCAAGGCATCAACGATGTTGCGGGCCGACTGCAAGGACACTTCGTGCTCTGCCGAGCGCCCACCAAAAATAATCCCTACCCGCAACTTGCTCATGCGTCCGCCTCACATTTAAAAAATAAGGTTTATTACCACGAGCCGTCAGCGGTTAGCCACCAGATGTGCGCCGAAAAGCACGTAACAACCGCCGGCAACGCGGTCCAGCCACTTGCGCGAACGGCTGTAGAGATGGGTCATGCGCGCGCTGGAAAATACCAGCGCCACGCTGGTGTACCAACTGAATGACAAGCTCGCCATGGTGATCACAGCCAGCGTCAACAACATCGGCGAAGGCGCCGGTGGCATGGTGGATGCGAAGATGGTGGCGACAAACAGCGCCGCCTTGGGATTGGACAGATTGCCCAGCAACCCCAGGCGCCACGCACAGAACAACGAACGCCGAGGCCCGTCGGGCAGCAGGCTCTGGTCCACGTCCGGTGCAGCGCGCTTGAACAGCTTGAGCCCCAGGTAAATCAAGTAGCAGCCACCGATGATCTTGAACGCCAGGTATAGCATGGGCGCGGCAGTGAACAACGATTTGATCCCCAACCCACCCGCCAGGCCCCATATCATGGTCCCGGTGGACACGCCTGCGGAGGTCATCACACCATGGCGGCGCGAGCAACTGGCGGCCAGCCGCGCCGTGTTGAAAAAATTCGGTCCCGGGGTTACCACGGCGACGGTCCACAGCAAAGCCAGCGACACCAGCGGCGTGGCATAGGCCGGATTGAAAAAGTCCATGGTGAACGTCCGCCAAGGCAGTGTTGGAAAAGCAAGCATAGGCCAGCGCTCAGGCGGTGCACAATCGTACAAGCTGCCGGCAGACAACCGGCGCATACTCGGTTAACGTCACTCCATCTGACACTTTTCGAAAAATATCCCATGGGCAAATCCACCGCGAGTATCGACTGGCTGCATCGCGCACCACCTGTCAGTGGCCTGGAGCGCATCGAAGCGTATTTTTCCGGGTTCGGTTACGACCCGCATCGCCATGACACCTACGCCATCGGCCACACGCTGCTTGGCGTGCAGAGTTTTCACTATCGCGGCAGAAAAACCCACAGCCTGCCGGGCACGACTATGGTGCTGCACCCCGATGAAGTCCACGACGGCTGGGCCGGCAGTGACGAAGGCTTCAAGTACCGGATGATTTATGTGGAACCGGCGCTGATCCAACAGATTCTCGGCGGCAAGCCGCTACCCTTTATCCACAACGGACTGTCCAACGACCCGTGGCTGTACCGCGCCTGCCAAGTGCTGGTGCAACGCCTCGACTGCGGGCTTGATCCATTGCTGGAACAGGATGCGCTGTTCGACCTGGCCCACGCACTGAATAATGCGGCGGGCGTGAACACCAGCCGCAAGACCTTTGATTACCAGGCCGCCGAGCGCGCCCGAGAGTTTATCCACGGCGCCTTGACCCGTACCATCACCCTGGACGAAATGGCCGAGCACTGCGGGCGTGATCGCTGGGCCTTGTCGCGGGATTTTCGCTTGTTGTTCGGTACCAGCCCTTACCGTTATCTGACCATGCGCCGTCTCGATCTGGTGCGTACCTTGCTCGGTCAGGGGCATTCGCTGGTGGATGCGGCGTTGACGGCAGGGTTTACCGACCAGAGTCATATGACCCGGCAATTTCGCAGTACCTATGGGTTGCCGCCTTCGCGCTGGGTGAGGATGCTGGGACGCACCTGAGCTTAGCCCCTTGTAGGAGCGAGCTTGCTCGCGAAAAACCTGAAGACACCTCGGGGTATCAGGCTTTCCGCGTCATCGTTAACGACCTTCGCGAGCAAGCTCGCTCCTACGGGGGATGGAATGCGTGCGCAAAAACAGGTCGGTTTTCAGGCCGTCTGATGCCGACAATATTCCCGGAAGCTAATAGCATTTACAGAAACCTTGGCGCGCGCCGTGCGGGCCAACGCTTGAATCCACGCCCCGGGTGTGAGAATAAACACCGTGGGCCACACCAACCGCGAGGCTAGCCAAGGATGAACCTGACATTGTTGCCGCCTTCGCGTTGGGTGAGGATGCTGGGGCGTACCTGAGCTTAGCCCCGTGTAGGAGCGAGCTTGCTCGCGAAAAACCTGAGGACACCTCGAGGTATCAGGCTTTGCGCGTCATCGTTAACGACCTTCGCGAGCAAGCTCGCTCCTACAGGGGATGGAATGCGCGCGCAAAAACAGGTCGGTTTTCAGGCCGCCTGATGCCGACAATATTCCCGGAAGCTAATAGCATTTACAGAAACCTTGGCGCGCGCCGTGTGGGCCAACGCTTGAATCCACGCCCCGGGTGTGAGAATAAACACCGTGGGCCACACCAACCGCGAGGCTAGCCAAGGATGAACCTGACATTGTTGCCGCCTTCGCGCTGGGTGAGGATGCTGGGGCGTACCTGAGCTTAGCCCCGTGTAGGAGCGAGCTTGCTCGCGAAAAACCTGAGGACACCTCGAGGTATCAGGCTTTGCGCGTCATCGTTAACGACCTTCGCGAGCAAGCTCGCTCCTACAGGGGATGGAATGCGTGCGCAAAAACAGGTCGGTTTTCAGGCCGCCTGATGCCGACAATATTCCCGGAAGCTAATAGCATTTACAGAAGCCTTGGGGCGCGCGCCGTGTGGGCCAACGCTTGAATCCACGCGCCGGGTGTGAGAATAAACACCGTGGGCCACACCAACCGCGAGGCTAGCCAAGGATGAACCTGACATTGACGCCCCCACAGTGGGATGACGTAAGCGAATTACTTGCGTTCGAGCTGACCAACCGGGCGTTTTTCGAGCGCTGGATCAATGCCCGACTGGACACCTATTACAGCGTCGACGGGGTAACCCGAGCCATCGAGAGCGCATTACAGGAAGCCAATGAAGACCGCGCCTATCAGTACCTGATACGCGAAAACGGTGTGCTGGTGGGACGGATCAACTTCAGTCAGGTGCGCCGCCGCTATTATCACTCCGCATCCCTGGGTTATCGCATGGGCGCCGAATACACTGGCCGTGGCGTGGCTCGACACGCCGTCGCGCTGGGTTTGCAGAAAGCCTTCGGCGAGCACGCCCTGAAGCGGGTCGAAGCCACGGTACGTCCAGAAAACCCGGGTTCATTGCGCGTGTTGCAGCGCAGTGGTTTTACCCAGTATGGCCACTCACACAAGAGCTTTCTGTTTCACGACCAATGGTTCGACCTGTTGCACTTCGAAATCCACGCCCCCTGAGGCTTACGTGGACAGCTGGTTGGCAAACTGTCCGACGGCATTGACCACTTTTTGCGCACCATCCTGAATCTCGACGATCACCGTGCCCGCCTCTGCCGCCAGGGACAAACCTTGTTCGGCCTGGGAGCGGCCGTCGGTCATCAACGCCACGGCGTCACGAGCCATGTCCTGGTTCTGACGTACCACGCCGACAATTTCCTCGGTCGCTTTGCTGGTGCGGGACGCCAATTGCCGCACTTCATCGGCCACCACCGCGAAGCCGCGCCCCTGCTCACCCGCGCGGGCGGCTTCGATGGCCGCGTTCAGCGCCAGCAAGTTGGTCTGCTCGGCGATCCCGCTGATGGTCTTGACGATGCTGCCAATTACCTGGGACTGGGCATTGAGCGCCTCGATACCCTCGCCGGCCTGCTGCATGTGCTTGGCCAGGTCACGCATCACAGTCACCGCCTGAGTGACGACTGCGGTGCCGCGCTGGGCGCTGCTGTCGGTGTGCAAGGAGGTGCTGTAGGCAATATCCGCGGCCTCGGCGACGGCTCGCTCGCGGTTGACTTGATCGGTGATCAGCGTGGCGAACTTGACCACTTTATACAGTCGGTTGTTGGCATCCAACACCGGGTTATAGGAGGCTTCCAACCAGACCTCTTGACCATGCGCGTCAATACGCTTGAAGCGCCCGGCGACAAACTCACCCGTGTTCAAGCGCTTCCAGAAATCCTGGTATTCGGGACTGTTGTATTCCTGCGGGTCGCAAAACAAGCGGTGATGCTTGCCCTGGATCTGCGCCAGGCTGTAACCCATGCCGTTGAGGAAACGTTCATTGGCAGACCGCACGTTACCGCTGAGGTCGAACTCGATAACCGCCGTGGAACGCAGCAGAGCGGTGAGCAGGTTCTGGTGGTCGCGGGAGGTCTCGATGGTACGGGTCAGGTCGCTGGAGTACATCGAAAAACACTTGATACGCCCGTCCGCACCAAGCACGGGTTGCACGATCGAGCGCAGCCAAGCGTCCTTGCCGTTGCCCCGCAGCAGGCGCACAGTGCCCGCGAAGTGCTCGCCACGGCTTAATGCGTGGTTAAAGCGCTGCTGAAACTCATCGTTTTTCACATGTAGCGGTACAAACTCATGAATCACACGGCCGAGCAAGTCGCTGGCCTTGTAGACCATTTCATCGAGGAAGTTCTGGTTGACCGACTCGACACGCCCTTCGCAATCAAGTTTCAGGGCAAGCATCTCACGATCCAGGCTCTCTTTGATCTGATGCAAACTGGACAGTTCTTCGCGAAGAGCGGCCAACTCCTGTTTTAAGCGGGTATTGAACATGAGAGCACCGAAGGGTAAGGGGACACGGATATCTTAGCCATCGGCGCGAAGGACATTTTCTGAAGAGCAGGGGATCGCCCCACTCAATTATATTTAGTACAGGTTGAGGCATGACGCTGGCTGAACAGCGCTACACACACCACTCCCACCGCGCCCATCACCACGCAATAGCCCACGCAAATCCACGGACTGGTGGGCATCAACGCAATCAACATCAATGGCGTGGTACTCGCCCACACGGCATAGGCGATGTTGTAGGTGAAGGAAATCCCCGAGACACGGATTTGCGCCGGAAACAGCCTGACCATCACCGAGGGCACCGCGCCCACCACCCCACAACTCAAGCCCGCCACTGCGTATGCAGCGCCCAGCCACACTCCGCCACCGATCAGGCTGGCATACAAGACGGCAATCCCCACTGGCAGCAACAGGCTGTAAACCAGCACCGCACGCCAGGCGCCGATGCGGTCCACCAGCAAGCCCGCCAGCACGCAACCGATATTCAGGAAGACAATGCCCAACGCGCTCAAAGCAAAGGTATCGCCAGGGCTCATGCCAAATATTTTTTGCATCATGGTCGGGGTGATGACGACCAGCACCACCACCGCCGAGGTAAGGACACAGGTGAGGACCATCGCCGGCAACAACGCGTGGCGGTGATCGCGCAAGACCGTGCGCAGCGGCAGTTCGGCAGCCGCCTGGCGGCGGGCCTGCATTTCGAGGAACACCGGGGTTTCACTGAGCCAACGCCGCAGCCACACGCCGATCACACCAAACACACCGCCCAGCAGGAACGGGAAACGCCAGGCGTAATCGAGGATCTGCTCCGGGGTATAAACCTGCGCCAGCAGCGTCGCCGTCAGCGCCCCGAGCAGATAGCCGAAGGTCAGCCCGGCCTGCAGGAAACCCAGGGCATAACCCCGATGATTATCTGGCGCGTGTTCGGCGACAAATACCCAGGCACTGGGCACTTCACCACCGACCGCGGCGCCCTGCAGGACGCGCAGCAGCAATAGGATCAGCGGTGCGAAATAGCCGATTTGCGCATAGGTCGGCATGATGCCGATCAGCAGGCACGGCAAGGCCATCATCAGAATGCTCAGGCTGAACACCCGTTTGCGTCCCAAGTGATCGGCGAAATGCGCCATCAGAATTCCGCCCAAGGGACGCGCGAGATAGCCAGTGACAAAGATCCCGAAGCTTTGCAGCAGGCGCAGCCATTCGGGCATTTCCGGCGGAAAAAACAGTTGGCTGAGCGTCAGCGCAAAAAACACGAAAATAATAAAGTCGTAGATTTCCAGGGCACCGCCCAAGGCGGCCAGGCCCAGGGTTCTGTAGTCGGAGCGGGAAAAACGCTGCGCCTGTGGATAAGCGGTGGCAGTCATGAAGAGGCTCGGCAGACAAACAAAATGGCGTGCAGGTTATGAGCTGCGCACGGTCATGGCAATCACCGGCGATATATTGGTTTTACTCATTGATCGATGAAAATAACAACATTCCCAACGCGCGCCCCCTGAGCGATGATGCTCGAAACCCTGTAAAGACACGTCACTGGCGCTCACCCCGGCAACGGGATTGGCGGCTCCGGTTTGCGTGTTCGCTGCCGTCATCCCGCCCCCATTATAAATACAAGAGGTAATCAAACGTGGCCGATCCTATCGAAGAAAGCCGCTATGCCCGATTTGCCCTGCGTTGCTCCAACTTCGCCGAACGCTGGTTTCCTGACTCCTGGGTGTTTGCCGCCCTCGCCGTGATCATCGTCGCGGTGGCGGCACTCGGCATGGGCGCGGCGCCGACCGAGGCCGCGAAGGCCTTCGGCGATGGTTTCTGGAGCCTGATCCCGTTCACCATGCAAATGGCCTTCGTGGTGATTGGCGGCTATGTGGTCGCCAGCTCGCCACCCGCCGTGAAGTTGATTGACCGCCTGGCGCGCATCCCCAGGAACGGTCGCTCCGCCGTGGCCTGGGTCGCGTTGATCTCGATGGTCGCTTCATTACTCAACTGGGGCCTGTCCCTGGTGTTTGGCGGGTTGCTGGTACGAGCCCTGGCGCGGCGCACGGATTTGCGCATGGACTATCGCGCAGCCGGAGCGGCGGCTTATCTGGGACTTGGCGCGGTGTGGGCGCTGGGCTTGTCGTCGTCGGCCGCGCAACTGCAGGCCAACCCGGCCAGTTTGCCACCGTCGATTCTGGCGATCACCGGGATGATTCCCTTCACCGACACCATCTTTCTCTGGCAATCAGGCGTGCTGTTGCTGGCGCTGATTGTGGTGTCACTGGTTATTGCCTATGTCACCGCGCCCGGCCCCAACTCCGCGCGTGACGCCAAGGCCTGCGGTGTTGATCCGGCGTTCAACCTGCCCAAGCCACAGCCACCGAGCCGTCCGGGAGAATGGCTGGAACACAGTCCGTTGCTGACGATTCTGCTGGCATTGCTGGCGGCCGGGTGGCTGTTCCATGAGTTTTCCAGCAAACCTGCGATCAGTGCGATCTCGGGGCTCAATACCTATAACTTTCTGTTCCTGATGGTCGGCGCCTTGCTGCACTGGCGCCCGCGCAGTTTCCTCGACGCGGTGGCCCGTGCGGTACCGACCACCACCGGGGTGTTGATCCAATTCCCGTTGTACGGCTCGATCGCGGCATTGATCACTGTCGTGAAAGGCGGCGACGGCCAGACCTTGGCTCACCACATCTCGACATTCTTCACCTCTATCGCCTCCCATGACACTTACGCACTGCTGATGGGTGTGTACTCGGCCGTACTGGGCTTTTTTATCCCTTCGGGCGGCGGCAAATGGATCATCGAAGCCCCCTACGTGATGCAAGTGGCCAATGACCTGCAATATCACCTGGGCTGGGCGGTACAGATCTACAACGCCGCCGAGGCGCTGCCGAACCTGATCAATCCGTTCTATATGCTGCCGTTGCTGGGGGTCCTGGGGCTGAAGGCGCGAGACTTGATCGGGTTTTCGTTTGTGCAGTTGCTGGTGCACACCCCGCTGGTGCTGTTCCTGCTGTGGGCGCTGGGGACGACATTGACGTATATGCCGCCGCTAATACCTTAGAGGGGGTTAGCTGCAAGCCTTGAGATTTGAAGCTTGCAGCTTGCAACCATCTTCATTGCGTCATATTTCATGGCTAGCGCTCCAACAAAGTATCTTGTAACAGTTAGCCAGGAATGCCCGCGATGAGTGATGAGCACGACGACCGCCTGCGCGCTGGCGGACTGGGGGATGAGTCGAGCAGCAACCGTTTCCTGGCCGATGCCGAAGCGGGCAAGCTGCCCGCCGTGACCTTCTACAACCCCCAGGGCAACCTGAATATGCGCGCCGGTTACGTCGACGTGGCCTCGGGTGATCGGCATATCACACGCGTCTTGAAGGTGCTGCAGGAAAGCCCGCAGAGCGAAAACAGGGTGGTCATCGTCACGGTCGATGAAAACGGCGGCTGGTGGTCTCGCCTTTTGCACGTAAAGGCACAGTCGACCATACGGTCTACGACACCGCCTCGATACTGCGTCTGGTTACCGCGTGTTCCAACTGGAACCCTTGGACGGCCTCAAGCAACGGGATGCCGCCATGGGTGATCTGAGCAACGCCCTGCGCTTCGCGAATTAAGCAGTTTTGCCAGGTGCCCGGCAAAAAATTGGATCAACCGACGCGCTTTTTCCTGGTCAAGCGCTACTGTGTGAGGGTGGGCACCCACCCCGCGCAGACGGGCTTTCGCTGACAAGGAACCACGCATGTTTAAACTGACCAGGCTGTCCTTCACCCTCGCCTCACTCACCTTGAGCGCAGTCGTACACGCCGATGTCGAACTTGACCTGGGAACCCCGCAACGGGTCACCCAACTGTTCGCCTACCCCAACAATTGCAACGTGATCTGTTTTCGACCCTGGACACTGGAACAGACGGTCGAGCATTACCTCACCCAAAGCCTGCAGCGGGACGGCTACAACCGCGCCCGAGTCAGCGTGAAAACCGCTGACAATCAGGTGCTCGCCCAGTTCAGTGGTGTCCCTGAGGGCTACGGCCAACCTTTGACCTCACTGTTGAACACCGCGGATCTGGCCTACCAGGGCGCCAGTCAACTCAATCGCGATGGCAAATGGCAGTTCGACTGGTCTCTGTTCCTGCCGTTGGGCATGGCCCTGGAAAACCGCAAAAGCATTGAGTTGCTGCATTTTCCGCCGGATTATTCCCTCACGCATTACCAGGACTACCTGGAGTCAGCCACCACCGATCGTTGGGCCACGCTGTTGACGGCCAACGGCATACCGGCGGCCCAGACGCCGGAGTACCAGACCATTATCGATATTGCGCCGATCGCTGCGCCTTCTTCGGCCGGCAAGGACCTGGAAGGTGTCTACAGCTACTTCACCGCTTACCAGACGCGGATGGTCCGGGAATTGAGCGTGCGCCCCGACGGGGCGCTGCCGATGGTGGCCTTCGGGGCTCCCGTGCGCAACTGGATCAAACAACAGTACGGGCCAACCCTGCCGGTGCTGGGCCTGGCACCGATCAATCCGGTCGAAGGCGCGACGGTCGCGGTACTGGGCGCCAATCACCCCAGTTATATCTGGTTCGGCGCCAACCCCGACACCTACGACGACGACCAGAAAAAAGCCGACGAGGCCGGCTTGAAGATCATGGGCCAGGATTTGAGTGCCGCGTGCTGGCAGGCCGCAATGGGCCAGGCGCCTGGCAGCGACCCCAATGTGCAACTCAAAGGCTGCATAAATACTTGGCAAGTGACTCGCAAGGAGCAGACATGCGAGTTGTTCTACACCTCGATTCGCGAGTTGCCCCCTGAGCAGGCAAAGGAAAAATGCGCCACCCCGTCAATCAAGGAGCAATTGAAACACTTGAAAAAACCCACACCGGCACTCTCCATCAGCGCACCGGTGCTTTAAGTCAGCCTTAGCCTACGCCAGCAATAGCCGATATCTACTGTTAGATTTGACAGTAGATATCGGATCCAATTTGCGCGAGGCTGAGACGTCCCATTCGCTGCAAGACTGGCAGTCATATCAATACCAGGAGGTCAATGCAGCCCGACAAGGAGTCTTATGAAAACGCAACGCACGGAACCGCCCTCCACTGCCAGTCACTGTCTGTATCCTTTCGAGACGCTGCAGACAGCGCAGGGCTATCCTTCTGACCAACATTTCCAGGTCGTGCGTACCCGCAACGGTCGGAGCACCGGCATCAAGGCCAAGGTGGCCTTCGACAAACGGATAAGCATTGCCAAGGTGTCGGGACATGTCGTGGACGAGCGACGCCTGCATACCCTGCAGATGTCTTCGCACATCTATCTTTACGATCCCTGGTTCAGCGGCCTGTTGATGCACTCGTGCGATCCGAACGTTTTTCTCGACATCACCGAGCTCGAGCTATGGACAACTCAGGCCATACACCCAGGCACACTGCTGACGATGGACTACGCCAGCACCGAGAACGTGTTGCATCAGCAGTTCCAGTGCCATTGCGGCGCCGATAACTGCCGAGGCTGGATCACGGGCAATAAAGAACCGTTGAACGAGGAAGGACAACGGTTCATGGAGCAGCGACGCCAGCGTAAGCGCGTTTAACTTTCGCCCAGCGGACGCAAGCGATATTGCGGCGGCAACTGCTCGAACCCACTGATGGTGGTGTTCAGGCTTTTCCAGCGACCATCCTTGATCCCGTAGATACAGCCGTGAATCGACAGGCTCTGTCCGCGATGCCAGGCATTTTGCACAATGCTGGTGTGACCGACATTGGCCACTTGCTGGATGACATTCAGTTCACACATGCGGTCGACGCGTTCTTCTTCCGTGGGCAATTGCGCCAGGGTTTCGCGGTTTTCGTAGTAAAGATCGCGGATCGTACGCAACCAGCCGTCGATCAGGCCAAACTGACGGTCCTGCATCGAGGCTCGCACACCGCCGCAGCCATAGTGGCCGGTCACCAGGATATGTTTGACCTTGAGTACATCTACCGCGTACTGGATCACCGACAGGCAATTGAGGTCAGTGTGCAGCACCACGTTGGCCACATTGCGGTGTACAAACAGGTCGCCGGGCAGCATGCCGACGATCTCATTGGCCGGAACCCGTGCGTCGGAACAACCGATCCACAGGTATTCCGGAGCTTGCTGGCGGGCGAGCTTGGCGAAAAATTCGGGATCTTCCTGTTTGATCGCATCCGCCCAGCGTTCGTTGTTATCTAGCAGGTCTTGTAGTTCGTTCATCAGGGAAAGCCTCAGGAATGATGCTCACGTATGACACAGGTGCGTTCGTCCGGGTCACGCCCTGCCGGCAGAAAGCCAAGACAAATTAGCTTGAATCTTAGGGCGTCATACCAGTCCACACACTATAAGCCCCACAGTATGAGGATTGGCCATGACTGAATCACGACGTCCTTACGGCGCTACACAGCCGGAACCGATTGATGACAATGAAGATCGCATGGGTTCGATGCGAGAGCTGGATTTTGACGAGAAGGAGCCCACCGCCGAGATTGGCGACGAGATTCCGGCAGGTGAGCGCGAGCACCTGATGCCCGACGAACGGGTACGTGAAGCCGGGCTGACCGGGGCCGCCACCGAGGATCATGCATCGACCGATGATGACATGAGTCCCGAAACGCTAATTCACGAAGATGGCGCGCGCGATGCGCGGGAGGAAGGAGAGGACGGCCCGGCGGACTACGACCTGAGTATTGTCGATGAGGATGAGATTGGTGGCGGCAATGGGCTGGACGAGGCGGAATTGGCGGAGCGAGACCCGGTAGACGGTAATCGCTAACACACCGCAGCCCGCTCCCACAGGGGAATTCGTCAGTTTCTAAACGTTGTGTAGATACCTACAACCTATGCCCACAGTGCACGTGTGTTTAGTCGACCAGGGTGCAGGCCATGACGACCGCATCTTCGCGCCCCCCGACGGCGGGGTAGTAATCCCGCCGGCGGCCAATCTCATTGAAGCCGTAGCGCTCATACAACCGAAATGCGCCGGCATTGCTGTCACGCACTTCAAGAAAACACTCCCGAGCATTGGCCGCATAGGCGCGAGACATCAAATGCTCCAACAGTGCCAATCCCAGGCCACGCCCCTGGCTTTCGGGCTTGACGGTAATGTTCAGCAGGTGTGCCTCGTCGAGGATAATCTGCACCACGCCGTGCCCCACTTGCTGCTCGCCTTCAAACATCAGCCAGATCTGGTACTTGCCCAGTCCGTCGAGAAAAATCCCCCGGGTCCAGGGATGGCTGAATGCCGCGTATTCGATTTTCAGTACGGCGTCGAGGTCCGCCTCGGTCATCGGGCGAAAGGATACAGCGTCACTCATGGGTACTTTTCCAAAGCGCCATCAGCCGGCGCATGGCTTGCCAGACTTCAGCCTTACGCTGTGGCTCTTCCATTAATAATTCGAGACCCGGCAATGCCCAGACAACACCGAGGCCCTCGACCTGCAACTGGCGGTACCAGGCTTCGGCGTTGGCTTCACCGGCGAAACGCACGGCGGGCAGGCCGATCAGCCACAGGCAGGCACAAGGTTCGTCCTCCAGGCGGGCCGACACAAAACTTTGCACAAAATCACGCGCAGCCTCCGGGCCCTGATCCATGGTGCCACGCACCAGCAGCGGCCAGCGCACCGGCTCGCCAACGATTTGCGGGCTGTCGGGCAGGCCGGCGGCGCGCAACATGTCTTTGAGCAGCAAATAGGCGGGATCGCGGGTCTGGAAGCGCTCGCCGGTGGGCAACTCCACCAACAGCAAACAACGCCCGGCCCGCAGCAGTTGCAAGGCAAAGCGCGGCGGCGGCACGACGGGCGCCTTGACCACCGGAGCCGGAGTGTCCTCGACCACCGGGGTCGGCCTGGCAGCCGATGAAGGGCGCGGTACTTCGACCCTGGCCCGCTCCGTCGGTCGCTCCAGGGCTTGAGCGGCGGGTTTGGCCACTGCCACAGCTGCGGCAGCTTCCTCGCCCGACACTTCAAAAGGCTCGAACGGCTCCAGCGCCTGCAACAGTTCGGGCCGCGATGGGGCGGCAAAAGGCAACTCGGTGCGCGGCAGCCAGTTGACCACTTGCATGGCGGTCAAATAAGCACGACGTCGGGACTCGATAAGCACAGCTCAGCCACTTGTGGATAACTAAAAGAGCGGGGATTCTACCGCCCTTCGGGGTTGATCGCCCACCGTTACAGTCAGCGCCCTGACCGGCTGTGGATAAATCCCGGCGCCGATGCAGTACAATCGCCGCTTTTAATCGCCAACCAGCCGGCCATTCCAATGATCGAACCCAAGCGCGTCTTGCGCGCCCTCGCCGAACACTGGGCCCTGCTTGAGCCACTGTGCGAACACTTCGACCAAGGTACCTTGAGCCTTGGCGAGCTGCGTACACAACTGGCCGCCCAACAACTGGACAGCACGCCGCAGGACATCACCAACCTGCTGGACGTGTGGATTCGCCTGGATATCCTGGTGCCTGTCGCCAAGAGCCCGAACCGTTTCGAGCTCAACGCACAGATCCACGACTTCCTCGCCTATCTTCGCAAGGAGCACCGGCTAGGCCTGTGCCTGGAAATCGAAGCCTACCTGCGCCACCTTGAGCGCCTGGCCGGTTATATCCAGGATGCCTTCGACATCCGCGACGGGCATGATCTGGCCCGCCAACTGCGGTTGTTGGACATGCGTGTGCGCGACGTGCTGAAAAAACTCGCCAACGACGAACAGGCCCTCGCCGCCGTGGCCGACCGGGCCAAGACCAGCGACCGGCAAATCCCGTTGCGCCAGCGCTATGCCGAAGTGCTGGCCACCTGGGACGAATACGTCGAACCGATGATTCAGCTGGTGAACGCCGACGGCGCGTTCGAGCAAGGTGTGCGCAAGGTCGAGAACGTGCTGCTGCGCATGCTCACCGAGCAACAGCGCCTCGGCCACCTGGTGGACGACGACATGCTGTTGCGCACTCACGCGCGCATCCTCGAAATGCAGACCAGCGCCCAGTTGACCTTGCGTCATGCCCGCGAGCTGCTGTTGCCATTGCGTGAAGAAGCACGCCGGCACAATGCCGTGACCCGTGGCGCGGCCCTGGCCTTGTCGGCCATCCGCCGCAAGGGCCTGGACGCGGTGCCGCAAGCGGCAATGCCGATGTTCACCCGGCCGCAAAGCACCTTTCTCGGCAGCGCCAGCCAGGTCGAAGCCTATGTGTACGCCTTGGCGAATTTCGAACCCAAGCCGGCGCGCTTCCCCAAGACTCACAAATCCCACAAGGGCCAGGCGCCTCGCGCACCGCGCACGGTCAAGGAAATGCTCGAACGCTGCGAAGACGCGCTGCCGATGCCGGACCTGATGACCTGGCTGCTGGAACAGGAACCGGACGGCGCCACCGACGAGTTGCTGTACTGGTTCTCGCGCCTGTCGCGGGAAAAGCGTTTCAAGCGCGAGCGCCTGGAACGCCGGGATTACCACACTCACGAGCACCAGGTCAGCCTGCGCTCATTCGCCCTGCTCCCGGCCAGCACTGATGCGGCCGAGCACTCTGCGAGCACCCCTTATGCATCTTGATCTATCCGAACTGTCCCAGCTGGCGCCGATTTTTCGCGAGCTGTTCAAGGGTTACCACGTCAGCCGCCGCGACCCGGAGCTGTACGCGCAATTGTCGAATTTCCAGGATCAGTACCGCACCCTGTTCAAGGCCCTGGGCTTTGAGTTGGTATGCGATACCCGTGGTTTCTACTACTTCGTCCCGGACACCGCCGCTGCCGCCGCGCAGGTCAATAAGACCGCTCAGCGCCTGGCGTTGTTCACCTTCATCCTGGTCGAACACCTGGCCGACCAGGGTCGCGATCCGATTGCCGTGCTGGACGGCGGCAGTCTGGGCCGCGATGAACTGCCGTCGTTGCTGGAGAAGTACCGCGACCTGTTTATCCAGGCCGAAGTGCAGACCCAGGAGGAGCTGGAAGAGAAAATCATGCGCCGCATGACCCAACTCGGGTTTGCCAGCGAGGACAACGGTACCTACCGCTTCCTGCCGCCGATGCACCGCTTCCTTGACGTGTGCCTGTCGGTGCAGCAAGACCGCGACCTCGCTGCCAGCGTCCACAGTGTGTTGCCATTACCGGCGCCGGTGATCATCGACGAAGACAGCGATGAAAAGCTGCTGCAGACCGAAGATCCGCTGGACCTCAGTGACTTCGCTGAAGAAAGCGAAGAAGACGCCCTGGCCCGCGCCATTGCCGAAGAACAGGAGACCGATGCATGAGCAAGGAACGCTACGGCATTCGCCGCTTCGCCCTATTGAACACTGCGGGTTACAGCCTGGGTCTGTTCCCGCTGGAAGAACCGCTGTCGGTATACGGCGCGAACAACCTGGGTAAGTCGGCCTCGATCAACGCCTTGCAGTTCCCGATTCTGGCGCGCATGTCGGACATGAGTTTCGGCAAGTACACCCTGGAGCAATCCCGGCGTTTCTACTTTGCCACCGACACCAGCTACATTCTCGTGGAAGTGTCTCTGCCCCATGGCCCGCATGTGATTGGCGTGGTCGGTCGTGGCCCGGGCGGCGGTTTCGGTCACCAGTTCTTTGCCTACGCGGGCAAACTGGACCTGGCGCATTACCAGAAGAATGACACCTGTCTGCGCCAGAAAGAACTGTTCACCAACCTTGAGCGCGAAGGCCTGAAAGCCTACGAACTCAAGCCCGATGAACTGCGGCGCTTGCTGGTCGGCGGTCACACCTCGATTCCGCTGGACCTGACCCTGATTCCGCTGCGCTCTACCAGCGAGCAGAGCCTGAAGACCTTCCGCGCGCTGTTCATCAACTTGCTGCACATGCGCGAAATCACCGCGGCCAAGCTCAAGCAGCTGTTCCTCGATGCCTTCGAGCACAGCTTGCGCTCCGGCAGTGTCGACTACATCGCCGCGTGTGAAGAAGCCTTCCGCGACGTACGACGCATGGAGCAGGATTACAACTCGCTGGTGGCTGCCGGGCCGCTGGTCGAAGCGCTGGCCAATGGCGTGAAACACCGCGACACCCTGCGCGGCAAATTGCATCGTCTGTCGCCACTGCTGGATTCGCTGCTGGGTACCTGGTCGGATTACGCCGGCGCGCGCAAGGAAGAACTGACAATCCAGGCCGAGCATTACCGCAACGAGCAAGACGCCCTGCAGAATGATCAGCGCGGCGGTACTCAAGAGCTGATGCGCCTGGAGCGGGAAATCAGCGGGGTTCAGCGCTGGCTGGGCGAGCTGTCGGTGCTCAAGCATCGCTTTGCCCTGGTGGATAACGTCAAGGTCCTGGAACAGCAACTGCTGGCGGCCAAGGATGCCCACGATGAATTGGCGGGCGCCCTGGCGCAGTCGCGGCAGTTCAGCGCGGAGGATCTGGACGAACGCCTGCGCGACCTGGAAAAACGCCTGAAGTCGGTCAAGCAACAGCTCGATCATGCGGACAACAACAGCTACGCCAAGCTGCGGGAAGAGTTCTCACAGCAAGATGTCGAACGACTGATGCGTCTGTTCAACAGTTCGCTGTTCAGCCTGCCGCTGGGTGAGCATGGCATCACCCTGGATGAAGACGGCCAGTGGGTAAAGTCGCTGGAACTGATCCTCGATGGCTTCAAGGGCGAGCGTTTCGAAGTGCCGGGGTTGTGCATCGATATCTCGCACATCGAACCACCCGCATTGCAGGCCCTCGCCGACCGCGCGGCGTTACGCGACCAGAAAGAACGCCTGGAAAAAGAACTCAAGCAACTGAAGACCCAGGCGGCAGTGGTATCTGACCGCGCGGCGAGCAAGACCCAGACCGAAGCGCTGTACCAACAGGTGCTGGACGCGCAGAAGGCCCTGGAAGATTTCCGTCGCACGCAAACCCTGAGTGCCGAAGAAGGCGAAAAACTCGAGCAACTGGCGCAGATGGAAGCGGCGCAGGACGAATTGAAGCGTTCCAGCGATGCCTTTACCGAGCGCGTCCAGCAACTGTCGGCGAAGCTGCAACTGGTGGGTCGCCAGATCGCCGACATGGAAGCCAAGCAGCGCACCCTGGATGACGCCTTGCGTCGTCGCCAGTTGCTGCCGGCAGACTTGCCGTTCGGCACGCCGTTCATGGATCCCGTCGATGACCCCATGGACAACCTGTTGCCGCTGCTCAATGACTATCAGGACAGCTGGCAAGGTCTGCTGCGCGCTGATGGGCAGATCGAAGCGCTGTACGCTCAGGTCCGCCTCAAGGGTGTGGCCAAGTTCGACAGCGAAGACGATATGGAGCGTCGCCTGCAACTGCTGATAAACGCCTACGCTCACCGCACCGACGAAGCCCTGACCCTGGGCAAGGCACGACGCGCGGCGGTCACCGATATCGCACGGACCCTGCGCAACATTCGCAGCGACTACGACAGCCTTGAGCATCAACTGGCGCTGTTCAACCGTGAGATCAACAAACGCCAGGTATCCAACCTGCAGAGTTTCCGCATTGTGCTGGCGCCGAACAAGGAAGCCCTCAAGCACATCGATCAGATCATCCACAGCGCCGGACAGTATGAGGAAGGCGAAACCCTGTCGGTGTTCGACCTCAGTCAGAGCGCCGAACAGGACAATAAGAACGAAGAGGCCAAAGAGTACCTGGCACGCCTGGTAGCGGCGAACCATAACCAATTGGGTCTCAAGGATCTGTTCGAGCTGGCTTTCGAGATCACCAAGGTCAACGGCCAGCCGGTGATCCATACCGACATCGACGGCGCCGCGTCCAACGGCACCACCATGACCATCAAGGCGCTGACCAACATGTACTTGTTGCTGCACTTGATGGATCGCGAACAGGCGGGTCGTGTGCGCTTGCCCTACTATCTCGACGAAGCGGCAGACATCGACGAGAAGAACCAGGCGGCGTTGCTGGAAACCAGCTTGCAACTGGGCTTTGTGCCGATTCTGGCCAGTGTGAAACCACAGGTTTCCGCCCAGGTCGCGATTGACCTGGAAGGCGGTAGCGGGCCGAACGGAATCTACATCGACGAGGCGGACTGGAAATACATCCGTCGCCATGATGTGGTGAAAGCGACGGTCAATGTGCAGGCGGATGAGCCGGAGTTGGATGAGGTCTGATCTGCCGCACTGAAATGCAAAAAGGCCGCGATCCCATGGATCGCGGCCTTTTTTTGGGCGCTGCCTTTATTTACCCAGCGGAATCTTGGGCGCCCAGATCAGCCATTCATCTTCAAACTTGTCGAACAACGGGAACGTCTGCTCGGGCAGGGCCCTGTTACCCATGCGTTCGCCTTCCGGAGTGGCAAAGGCGATACCGCCCTGGATCAGGGTTTCCAACGATTCGGTACGCACAGTCGCCCCCTTGAACAGGCCGAAGTCGAGACCAAAACCGCTGGAGTTCCAGAAGCGACTGCCGCCGCGCACCAATGGCGCGTACTTGGGTTCGATCAGCACATGGATCAGCACACGGTCGGCTGTCTTGCCCAGTTCGTAACCGGTGACTTTGCCCACGGTGACTTCTCGGTACGTTACCGGCACGCCAACTTTCAGCGAACCCCGGCGAGCGGCACTGAGCACCAGGCTCAAACCGGCTTCCGGCACATCGACCTCAGGCGGTTGAGCCAGGGCCACGAAGTTCTTTTGTGGGCCGGTACTTTTCACCGGCGGCAAGACTTCGATGTATTGACCGGTAACCAGCGTTTCCAGGTTCTCGGTTTTCATCAGGCCCAGCTCTGGCTTGACCACCCAGAACTGGCTGCCGGCACGGGCAATTTTCTCAGGCACTTGCGTGATGCGCGCGCTGAGTATCACCGATTGCATGTCGGCGCTCAGATCGACGCTTTCGATCTTGCCCACGTCCAGCCCCTTGAAGCGAATCGGTGAGCCGGCACGCAGGCCATCGGCCCGATCAAGCTTGATCGTCACCAGTGTTCCGCTCTGACTGGCGGTTTCATGATCGGCAAACAGGCGGAAACGTGGAATACGTTTTTTCAGCGGGACATTCTGCTCCGGGGTTTCAAAAGCAATACCACCGGCCATCAGGCTTTGCAGGGATTCACTTTTCACCTGGATGCCGCCGGTGAGCCCGCCCGTCAACGTCACGCCGCTGGCGTTCCAGAAACGCGTCGAACCGTTGACCAGACCTTCGTATTCCTTCTCGATGTGAACGCCAATCACCAGTTGTTTGCGCTTGCGCGAGAACTGATAACTCTGGACCGAACCGACCTTGACCTGCTTGTAGAGGATCGGGCTTCCGACCTCCAGGGAACCAAGGCTGTCGGTCAGCAAGACAAGGTGCAAGCCTGGCGAGCGCAAGTCCAGCGGCGGAGCTTTGGCCCGAGCCTCGAATTCTCTCTGGGGTGTGGCGCCCTTGTCGCCGGGGCGAATAGCAATGTAGTTGCCTTTGACCAGGGCTTCCAGGCCGGTGATACCCGCCAGGGAGATGGAAGGTTTGACCACCCAGAATTGCGTGCCGTCGACCAGATAATCTTCGGCCAATGGGTCCAGGGTCAATTCGGCAGTGGCGCTGGACAGGTCAGAATCGACCTTCAGGGCTTTCAGGCTACCCACCTGGATGCCTTTGTACATCACCGGCGTACGACCGGCTTGCAGGCCCTCGAAGTCGCTGAGTTTGACCTTGATCCGGATACCTGCGGCGGCGGCATCAAAGTCTTCATACAGACGGAACGGCAGGCTTGGATCCGTGGGCGGACTATCCGTACGATTCTCCGGTGTGGCGAAGGAGATACCACCGGACACGATGCTGGCCAGGGATTCGCTGCGCACTTTGACGCCAGACAGGTTCGCGTCGATGCTGATGCCGCTGGCGTTCCAGAAACGTGTGTGTTTGCGCACCAGATTGGCGTAGGTCGGCTCGATATAGACTTTGATCTCGACGGTGTTCTGATCGGCGGATAACAGGTAGCTTTTAATCTGGCCCACCTGGATCTGTTTGTAGAATACCGGGCTGCCGCGGTCGAGCGAACCGAGTCGATCGGCCTTGAGGGTCAGGTGCAAACCGGGCTTGGCGTCGGACAATGGCGGCTCTTCGGAGAGCGCCTTGAACTTGCGTGTGGGTTCGCCATCACCGGGGCTGGCGGCGATGTAGTTACCCGAGACCAGGGTTTCGAGCCCAGTGATCCCGGCCAGAGTGACACTGGGCTTGACCAGCCAGAAGCGCGTGTTGGACTTGAGGTACTGATCAACGTCCTTGTCCATCTCGATGGTCGCAATCACCCCGCGATTACTGCCTTCATCATCCAAGGCCAGGGTTTTGACCTTACCCACGGGCATGCCTTTGTAGACCACTTCGGTCTTGTTGGCTTGGATGCCTTCGCCACTTTCAAAGCGCACCTGGATCTCGATGCCTGTCTGGCTGTAGGAACGCCATCCGAGCCAGCCGCCGATCACCAAGGCGATCAGAGGCAGCACCCAAATGGCCGACCAGTTCGAAGCGGGGCGGGTTTTAGCCGTTGGCAAATCAGTCATGGTCGTCGTCCGACTCCGTGTTATCCCAAATCAGTCGGGGATCAAAGGTTACTGCGGCAAACATTGTCAAAATAACTACGCTGGCGAAAGCCACGGCGCCGAGATTGGCCTCGACGCTGGCAAGTCGACCAAAGTTGACAACCGCCACGAGGATGGCGATCACAAAGATATCCAGCATGGACCAGCGACCGATGAATTCGATAAAGCGGTACATGATAATGCGTTGGCGGGCAGACATCGGCTGATGGCGCTGTACCGAAAAAAGTAACAACGCGAGACCTACCAGTTTGAAGGTCGGGACCAGGATACTGGCGATAAACACCACGGCGGCAATGGGGAACATGCCATGCTGAACCAGCTCGATCACACCGGCCATGATCGTGCTAGGAGCGCCTTGCCCCAAAGAGCTGATCGTCATGATCGGCAGCAGATTCGCCGGGATATATAGAATCGCAGCGGTGATCAGCAATGCCCAGGTGCGCATCAAACTGTTCGGACGCCGAGCGTGGACCAGCGCGCCGCACCGGGTGCACGTTTGTTCGTCGGTATTGGGATCTTGCTTGTTCAGTTCGTGACATTCCGTACAGATCAGAATGCCTGCATCAATCGCCCGCATGAACATCCTCTCCAGACAAAGCTTGCCAGATCTGGTGAGGCGACATCACTACCTCCAGCAGAATCTGAACCATCAACAGGCTGATAAAACACACCAGTCCCAGGCCCAAGGTGAGAGAAGCTATATCGACCAGCTTTACGATCGCGACCAGCACTCCCATCAGGTAGACCTCAAGCATTCCCCAATCCCGCAGGTGATGATAAATACGGTAGAGCAGCAGGCCGTAGTTACGACCGATATTCCAGCGAATACTGAGCAGTACCGCGAGCTGGCAGAGCAGCTTGACCAGCGGAATACCCATACTGCAAAGGAACACCACCACGGCAACACCTTGCATGCCGGTATTGAACAAGGCGACGACACCACTCCATACCGTGTCCTCAGAAGTCAGCCCGAGTAGATTGAGCTGCATGATGGGTAAAAAGTTCGCAGGGACGTACAACAACAACGCGGCGAGCACCAAGGCGAGGCTTCGCTCGATGACGTTGTAGCGATGGGCGTACAGCTCATAGCCACAGCGTGGGCATTGGGCTTTTTCACCATGGGCCAGCGCTGGCTTGCGCATCAGCAAGTCGCATTCGTGACATGCCAGCAAATCGTCCAGCGGCAAATCCGACACCTTTAAGGTATCAACCGGATCGGGCATATAGGGCTCGAGCTCTAAAAATGATCAGGTGCCTATTCTAGTGTTCTGGCCCGGAAATAACTGTGCAAATTTGTCGGCAAGTTACAGTGTTTGTTCGCCGTCACTTTCCGAACGCCCAAAAACAAAACCCCTGTCTGCGTAGGCAGACAGGGGTTCTGGAATTTAATCTTGACGATGACCTACTCTCACATGGGGAAACCCCACACTACCATCGGCGATGCATCGTTTCACTACTGAGTTCGGGATGGGATCAGGTGGTTCCAATGCTCTATGGTCGTCAAGAAATTCGGTGGCCGGCGCGTTTTCTCTAACGAGATCACGTTCCAGCGAATGGGTATGTAATAGATTTGTGTGTGCTGCAAACTTTCGGTTTGTATCGTCTTCACACACCGCAATCTGGTTGCTCTGGATTAGAGAGCCGACGCAAATTGCTTGGGTGTTATATGGTCAAGCCTCACGGGCAATTAGTATTGGTTAGCTCAACGCCTCACAGCGCTTACACACCCAACCTATCAACGTCGTAGTCTTCGACGGCCCTTCAGGGAACTCAAGGTTCCAGTGAGATCTCATCTTGAGGCTAGTTTCCCGCTTAGATGCTTTCAGCGGTTATCTATTCCGAACATAGCTACCCGGCAATGCCACTGGCGTGACAACCGGAACACCAGAGGTTCGCCCACTCCGGTCCTCTCGTACTAGGAGCAGCCCCTCTCAAATCTCAAACGTCCACGGCAGATAGGGACCGAACTGTCTCACGACGTTCTAAACCCAGCTCGCGTACCACTTTAAATGGCGAACAGCCATACCCTTGGGACCGGCTTCAGCCCCAGGATGTGATGAGCCGACATCGAGGTGCCAAACACCGCCGTCGATATGAACTCTTGGGCGGTATCAGCCTGTTATCCCCGGAGTACCTTTTATCCGTTGAGCGATGGCCCTTCCATACAGAACCACCGGATCACTAAGACCTACTTTCGTACCTGCTCGACGTGTCTGTCTCGCAGTCAAGCGCGCTTTTGCCTTTATACTCTACGACCGATTTCCGACCGGTCTGAGCGCACCTTCGTACTCCTCCGTTACTCTTTAGGAGGAGACCGCCCCAGTCAAACTACCCACCATACACTGTCCTCGATCCGGATAACGGACCTGAGTTAGAACCTCAAAGTTGCCAGGGTGGTATTTCAAGGTTGGCTCCACGCAGACTGGCGTCCACGCTTCAAAGCCTCCCACCTATCCTACACAAGCAAATTCAAAGTCCAGTGCAAAGCTATAGTAAAGGTTCACGGGGTCTTTCCGTCTAGCCGCGGATACACTGCATCTTCACAGCGATTTCAATTTCACTGAGTCTCGGGTGGAGACAGCGCCGCCATCGTTACGCCATTCGTGCAGGTCGGAACTTACCCGACAAGGAATTTCGCTACCTTAGGACCGTTATAGTTACGGCCGCCGTTTACCGGGGCTTCGATCAAGAGCTTCGCGTTAGCTAACCCCATCAATTAACCTTCCGGCACCGGGCAGGCGTCACACCCTATACGTCCACTTTCGTGTTTGCAGAGTGCTGTGTTTTTAATAAACAGTCGCAGCGGCCTGGTATCTTCGACCGGCATGAGCTTACGGAGCAAGTCCTTCACCCTCACCGGCGCACCTTCTCCCGAAGTTACGGTGCCATTTTGCCTAGTTCCTTCACCCGAGTTCTCTCAAGCGCCTTGGTATTCTCTACCCAACCACCTGTGTCGGTTTGGGGTACGGTTCCTGGTTACCTGAAGCTTAGAAGCTTTTCTTGGAAGCATGGCATCAACCACTTCGTCACCCAAAGGGTAACTCGTCATCAGCTCTCGGCCTTAGAATCCCGGATTTACCTAAGATTCCAGCCTACCACCTTAAACTTGGACAACCAACGCCAAGCTGGCCTAGCCTTCTCCGTCCCTCCATCGCAATAACCAGAAGTACAGGAATATTAACCTGTTTTCCATCGACTACGCTTTTCAGCCTCGCCTTAGGGACCGACTAACCCTGCGTCGATTAACGTTGCGCAGGAAACCTTGGTCTTTCGGCGTGGGTGTTTTTCACACCCATTGTCGTTACTCATGTCAGCATTCGCACTTCTGATACCTCCAGCAAGCTTCTCAACTCACCTTCACAGGCTTACAGAACGCTCCTCTACCGCATCATCCGAAGATGATACCCGTAGCTTCGGTGTATGGTTTGAGCCCCGTTACATCTTCCGCGCAGGCCGACTCGACTAGTGAGCTATTACGCTTTCTTTAAAGGGTGGCTGCTTCTAAGCCAACCTCCTAGCTGTCTAAGCCTTCCCACATCGTTTCCCACTTAACCATAACTTTGGGACCTTAGCTGACGGTCTGGGTTGTTTCCCTTTTCACGACGGACGTTAGCACCCGCCGTGTGTCTCCCATGCTCGGCACTTGTAGGTATTCGGAGTTTGCATCGGTTTGGTAAGTCGGGATGACCCCCTAGCCGAAACAGTGCTCTACCCCCTACAGTGATACATGAGGCGCTACCTAAATAGCTTTCGAGGAGAACCAGCTATCTCCGAGCTTGATTAGCCTTTCACTCCGATCCACAGGTCATCCGCTAACTTTTCAACGGTAGTCGGTTCGGTCCTCCAGTTAGTGTTACCCAACCTTCAACCTGCCCATGGATAGATCGCCCGGTTTCGGGTCTATTCCCAGCGACTAGACGCCCTATTAAGACTCGCTTTCGCTACGCCTCCCCTATTCGGTTAAGCTCGCCACTGAAAATAAGTCGCTGACCCATTATACAAAAGGTACGCAGTCACCCAACAAAGTGGGCTCCCACTGCTTGTACGCATACGGTTTCAGGATCTATTTCACTCCCCTCTCCGGGGTTCTTTTCGCCTTTCCCTCACGGTACTAGTTCACTATCGGTCAGTCAGTAGTATTTAGCCTTGGAGGATGGTCCCCCCATATTCAGACAAAGTTTCTCGTGCTCCGTCCTACTCGATTTCATGACTAAGAGATTTTCGCGTACAGGGCTATCACCCACTATGGCCGCACTTTCCAGAGCGTTCCGCTAATCTCAAAGCCACTTAAGGGCTAGTCCCCGTTCGCTCGCCACTACTAAGGGAATCTCGGTTGATTTCTTTTCCTCAGGGTACTTAGATGTTTCAGTTCCCCTGGTTCGCCTCTTGCACCTATGTATTCAGTACAAGATAACCATCTTATGATGGCTGGGTTCCCCCATTCAGACATCTCCGGATCAAAGTCTGTTTGCCGACTCCCCGAAGCTTTTCGCAGGCTACCACGTCTTTCATCGCCTCTGACTGCCAAGGCATCCACCGTATGCGCTTCTTCACTTGACCATATAACCCCAAGCAATCTGGTTATACTGTGAAGACAACATTCGCCGAAAATTCGCAATCACTCACAAATTTTACCTTAGCCTGATCCGTTACCAGTGAAAGTAACGTTCAGTCTATCTTTCTATCACATACCCAAATTTTTAAAGAACGATCTAATCAAAGACTAGAAATCAACATTCACCATCATCACAATGGAATGCTCATTTCTAAGCTTTAAACAGTAGAAGCAGTAGTGGTGGAGCCAAGCGGGATCGAACCGCTGACCTCCTGCGTGCAAGGCAGGCGCTCTCCCAGCTGAGCTATGGCCCCGTATTTCTACAGGCGTTTCCCACACAAAATTGGTGGGTCTGGGCAGATTCGAACTGCCGACCTCACCCTTATCAGGGGTGCGCTCTAACCAACTGAGCTACAGACCCAATTTCGGGCTGCTTCTTTCGTCTTCTTCAATGAATCAAGCAATTCGTGTGGGAACTTATGGAGCAGCTGATGTCGTCGATTAAGGAGGTGATCCAGCCGCAGGTTCCCCTACGGCTACCTTGTTACGACTTCACCCCAGTCATGAATCACACCGTGGTAACCGTCCTCCCGAAGGTTAGACTAGCTACTTCTGGTGCAACCCACTCCCATGGTGTGACGGGCGGTGTGTACAAGGCCCGGGAACGTATTCACCGCGACATTCTGATTCGCGATTACTAGCGATTCCGACTTCACGCAGTCGAGTTGCAGACTGCGATCCGGACTACGATCGGTTTTATGGGATTAGCTCCACCTCGCGGCTTGGCAACCCTTTGTACCGACCATTGTAGCACGTGTGTAGCCCAGGCCGTAAGGGCCATGATGACTTGACGTCATCCCCACCTTCCTCCGGCTTGTCACCGGCAGTCTCCTTAGAGTGCCCACCATTACGTGCTGGTAACTAAGGACAAGGGTTGCGCTCGTTACGGGACTTAACCCAACATCTCACGACACGAGCTGACGACAGCCATGCAGCACCTGTCTCAATGTTCCCGAAGGCACCAATCTATCTCTAGAAAGTTCATTGGATGTCAAGGCCTGGTAAGGTTCTTCGCGTTGCTTCGAATTAAACCACATGCTCCACCGCTTGTGCGGGCCCCCGTCAATTCATTTGAGTTTTAACCTTGCGGCCGTACTCCCCAGGCGGTCAACTTAATGCGTTAGCTGCGCCACTAAGAGCTCAAGGCTCCCAACGGCTAGTTGACATCGTTTACGGCGTGGACTACCAGGGTATCTAATCCTGTTTGCTCCCCACGCTTTCGCACCTCAGTGTCAGTATCAGTCCAGGTGGTCGCCTTCGCCACTGGTGTTCCTTCCTATATCTACGCATTTCACCGCTACACAGGAAATTCCACCACCCTCTACCATACTCTAGTCAGTCAGTTTTGAATGCAGTTCCCAGGTTGAGCCCGGGGATTTCACATCCAACTTAACAAACCACCTACGCGCGCTTTACGCCCAGTAATTCCGATTAACGCTTGCACCCTCTGTATTACCGCGGCTGCTGGCACAGAGTTAGCCGGTGCTTATTCTGTCGGTAACGTCAAAATTGCAGAGTATTAATCTACAACCCTTCCTCCCAACTTAAAGTGCTTTACAATCCGAAGACCTTCTTCACACACGCGGCATGGCTGGATCAGGCTTTCGCCCATTGTCCAATATTCCCCACTGCTGCCTCCCGTAGGAGTCTGGACCGTGTCTCAGTTCCAGTGTGACTGATCATCCTCTCAGACCAGTTACGGATCGTCGCCTTGGTGAGCCATTACCCCACCAACTAGCTAATCCGACCTAGGCTCATCTGATAGCGCAAGGCCCGAAGGTCCCCTGCTTTCTCCCGTAGGACGTATGCGGTATTAGCGTCCGTTTCCGAACGTTATCCCCCACTACCAGGCAGATTCCTAGGCATTACTCACCCGTCCGCCGCTCTCAAGAGAAGCAAGCTTCTCTCTACCGCTCGACTTGCATGTGTTAGGCCTGCCGCCAGCGTTCAATCTGAGCCATGATCAAACTCTTCAGTTCAAACATCTTTGGGTTTTTAAGAAACCCTAAACTTGGCTCAGCAATCGTTGGTTACATCTTTGATTTCTCGCGGAGTAACTTGTGATGCTGATAATCTTGTTGACTATCAGTCTTACTCCACAAGCACCCACACGAATTGCTTGATTCAGTTGTTAAAGAGCGGTTGGTTAAGATCTTTCGTCTCAACCGAGGCGCGCATTCTACAGCAGCCTCTGTTGCTGTCAAGCGGTTATTTTAAGAAGTTTTCAAAGTTTCCTCTGCAACTTCAACCACTTGCGCTTCCGATCTCTCGTTAGCGGGAGGCGAATTCTACAGCGTTACACGCTGCTGTCAACACCTCTTTTTTACCACTTTCGACCGAGAAGATCGAACCGTTGATAGAGCCATACAACCTTGCTCCAGCAACTTCTTCCAGGCTTCGATGATCTGAAGCAGGCCGCTGTCGAACTCTGCATAACTCTTTGTTTACCAAGGAGTTTTCCGTTTCGACTGCGCCGGAAGTGGGGCGAATTATAGACAGATATAATTCCCCGTCAACCGTTAATTACGCTTTTGTTGCAGAAGAAGTCTTTTTAGCCGTCAGACGAGGGATTCGACGCATCACCGGTGGCACGCGAATGATCAGAAGCAGCGCCCCTATCGAGGCATAGATAACCCATTCCTTGAGGTCCGCACGCACGATCCACAACATGTGCAACAAACCAAGCCCGAGAATCACATAGACCAGACGATGCAGCTTCTTCCAACGCACGCCCAGCCTGCGCCGACTGTAGCGGTTAGAGGTTACTGCCAACGCCAACAGCCCCAGGAACCCCAACGCGCCGACGATGATGTAGGGACGCTTACTCAGCTCCACGCCCAACTGCGACCAATCAAGCCCCAGGATGAACACGCAGTAAGCCGCCAAATGCAGCACCACATAAGCAAAACACCACAATCCCAATTGCCGTCGTACGGCGATCCACCCCGCCCAACCACTCAGCTTTTGCAAAGGCGTCATGCTCAAGGTGATCAGCAACAGAATCAGCACGCCCAAGCCGAGTCGATCCACCAGCACTTTGCCCGGGTCAGGCCCAAGCGCAAAACTCCAGGCTTCATACAGCCAAAGCAACGGCCACACCAAGGCCGCAATAAACACGCCGACTCGCCAGATCGAGTAACGCATCAATAATTCTTCCGCAGGTCAAGGCCGGTATAGAGAGCAGCGACTTCTTCGGAGTAGCCGTTGAACATCTGCGTTTCACGCACGTTAGGACTGAACAACCCACTCGGTAGGCGACGCTCCCGTGCCTGCGTCCAGCGCGGGTGATCAACCGTGGGATTCACGTTGGCATAAAAGCCATACTCATCCGCGGCAATGCTTTGCCAGGTGGTTTTCGGTTGCTCGCTGACCAGACTGATCCGCACGATCGACTTGATGCTCTTGAAGCCGTACTTCCAAGGCACCACCAACCGCAACGGTGCACCATTCTGATTGGGCAACTCCCGGCCATACATCCCCACCGCCAGGATCGCCAAAGGATTCATCGCTTCATCCAGGCGTAACCCTTCTACATAAGGCCAATCGATCAAGGCAAAACCGGAGCGCTGCCCCGGCATGCTTTTCGGATCCTGCAGGGTCTCGAAGCGAATGTACTTGGCCTTGGATGTCGGCTCGACCTGCTTGAGCAGGGCCGAGATCGGGAAACCGATCCACGGAATAACCATCGACCATGCTTCGACACAGCGCAGACGATAAATCCGCTCTTCCAACTGATAGGGTTTCATGAAGTCTTCCAGGGCATAACGCCCAGGCTTCGCGACCTCACCATCAATCACCACACTCCAGGGTTCGGTCTTGAGCGATCCCGCATTGGCTGCCGGATCCCCTTTATCAGTACCGAACTCATAGAAGTTGTTGTAATGGGTTGCGTCCTTGAACGGTGTAATAGCCTCGTCCTTGACGGTAACGGCCTGCCACTGGGTGCTCGGCAGTTTTTCGGCAAACCAGTCTGGAGCCTTGCCGGGCGCTACATCCGCATAACGCGCAGCTTCGTCGGCGCTGGCCCAGCGAGGAAGGCTGCTCGCGGCAATACCTGCGAGCGCGCCACCGAGCAGGCTGCGACGAGAAAAATAGAGGGATTCAGGGGTCACTTCCGACTCTTGGCAGTCGGAAGCTTTGGGTACTTTGATCAACATGGCAACTCCGCAGTTTTGGAGGGTGATGCACCAATAGACTGCGGAGTATGGGGAACATTACATTAAGGCAATGTTTTGCGTCTGCGCAGATGCAGCAAGTATTGCACCGGGCCCGACGCGGCATACGCGAGGAACACCAGCAGCAGAATACGTGGCGGATCACTGAACACCACGGCGAACACCAGCACTACCGCAAGGATTGCAACAAACGGCACGCGCCCCTTGAGGTCCAGCTCCTTGAAGCTGTTGTACTTTATATTGCTGACCATCAGCATGCCCGCTGCCGCCACCATCAAGGCAACCAGGAACGACATTCTGGAACCCTGGATTCCGTAATCGCTGAACGCCCAGACAATACCCGCCACGACACCCGCCGCTGCCGGACTGGCCAGACCGATGAAATAGCGTTTATCGGCGGTACCCACCTGGGTATTGAAGCGCGCCAGGCGCAACGCGGCACCCGCCACATAGATGAAGGCCACCATCCAGCCGACTTTGCCCATATCCCCCAGCGCCCAGGCAAATGCCAGCAACGCAGGCGCCACGCCAAAGGCAACCATGTCCGACAGCGAGTCATACTCGGCGCCGAAGGCACTCTGGGTATTGGTCATCCGTGCGACGCGTCCATCCAGGCCATCAAGGACCATGGCAACAAAGATCGCGATTGCGGCGAAACCAAAGTACTTGCTCGCACTGGCTGCATCGCCGGCCGCCAGCGCGCTCTGGGCACTCATGGAGTTAATGATGGAGTAGAACCCGGCAAACAGGTTCGCCGTGGTGAACAGGTTTGGCAGAAGATAGATGCCACGGTGCCGGACTTTACGGCCTTCAGCATCATGGCCTTCCTCGACATGCTCATCGATCGGTAGCAGGCTTTCGGCGTCAGAGGCCTGGTTTGGCTCTTCGGGACGTTCGCTCATGGACTTTACCTTGCAACGGTGTGAAAAAATTCGACAGAAGCTTGCGGCGAATGTTCGCCCGCAAACGATGCAGCTTTATACCAGAACCAGCCCCCCAAACGAAAAAACGCGGCCTAAGCCGCGTTTTTCGTTGATCCGTTCGACTTAGTTCTTGGCTTTGTCGACGATCTTATTGGCACCGATCCACGGCATCATGGAGCGCAGTTGCTCACCGATGATTTCGATACCGTGGGCGGCGTTGTTACGACGCTTGGCGGTCATCGAAGGGTAGCCGGTTGCACCTTCGCTGATGAACATTTTGGCGTACTCGCCGTCCTGAATGCGTTTCAGGGCGTTGCGCATGGCCTGACGGGACTCGGCGTTGATCACTTCCGGACCAGTCACGTACTCGCCGTATTCGGCGTTGTTGGAGATCGAGTAGTTCATGTTGGCGATACCGCCTTCGTACATGAGGTCAACGATCAGCTTCAGTTCATGCAGGCATTCGAAGTAGGCCATTTCCGGCGCGTAGCCAGCTTCAACCAGGGTTTCGAAACCAGCCTTGACCAGCTCAACGGTACCGCCGCACAGAACGGCTTGTTCGCCGAACAGGTCGGTTTCAGTCTCGTCCTTGAAGGTGGTTTCGATGATGCCGGTACGACCGCCACCGACGCCAGCGGCGTAGGACAGCGCAACGTTTTTGGCGTTGCCCGAAGCGTCCTGGTAGATCGCGATCAGGTCAGGAATACCGCCGCCCTTGACGAACTCGGAACGCACGGTGTGGCCTGGCGCTTTCGGCGCGATCATGATCACGTCGAGGTCAGCGCGCGGCACAACCTGGTTGTAGTGAATCGCGAAACCGTGGGAGAAGGCCAGGGTAGCGCCCTTCTTGATGTTCGGTTCGATTTCGTTCTTGTACAGCGCGGACTGGAACTCGTCCGGGGTCAGGATCATGACCAGGTCGGCAGCAGCAACGGCGGAAGCAACGTCAGTCACTTTCAGGCCGTGGGCTTCTGCCTTGGCAACAGTGGCCGAGCCTTTACGCAGGCCGACAGTCACGTCAACACCGGAATCTTTCAGGTTGCAGGCTTGCGCGTGACCCTGGGAGCCGTAGCCGATGATGGCGACTTTCTTGCCCTGGATGATCGACAGGTCACAATCTTTTTCGTAATAAACTTTCATGAGGTTCCTCTATATATCCAGGCCGTAAGGCCATTCACTAATTTGGGTTAGATGCTGAGTACTTTGTCGCCACGGGCAATCCCGGTGACACCACTGCGTACCGTTTCCAGAATCGAAGCTGTTCCGATCGACTGGATGAAACTGTCAAGCTTGTCACTGGTACCGGTCAGTTGGACGGTGTAAACGCTGGCGCTCACATCGACGATCTGCCCGCGGTAAATATCAGTAGTGCGTTTGATCTCGGCACGCTGGGCGCCAGTGGCCTTGACCTTGACCAGCATCAACTCACGTTCGATGTGGGCACTTTCCGACAGGTCGACCAGCTTGACCACTTCGATCAGCTTGTTGAGGTTTTTGGTGATCTGCTCGATCACCTCATCATGCCCCACTGTAGTCAATGTCAGACGCGACAGCGTCGGGTCTTCGGTCGGGGCCACAGTCAGGCTTTCGATGTTGTAGTTGCGTTGCGAAAACAGGCCGACCACACGAGACAAAGCGCCCGGTTCGTTCTCCAGAAGCAGGGAGATAATGTGCCGCATGATTAGGTACGCTCCGTCTTGTTCAGCCACATGTCGCGCATAGAGCCGTCTTTGATCTGCATCGGGTAGACGTGCTCGCTGGTGTCGACCTTGATATCGATGAACACCAGGCGATCCTTCATGGCGAACGCCTCTTCCATCTTCGGCTTCAGATCCTTCAGATCCGTGATGCGAATGCCGACGTGGCCATAGGCTTCAACCAATTTTACGAAATCCGGCAGCGACTCCATGTAGGAATGAGAGTGACGACTGTTGTAGCTCATGTCCTGCCATTGGCGAACCATGCCCAGCACACCGTTGTTCAGACAAACGATCTTCACCGGCAAGCCATATTGCAAGCAGGTCGACAGCTCCTGGATGTTCATCTGGATGCTGCCTTCGCCGGTAACGCACGCAACATCAGTGTCCGGGAAGCTCAGTTTCACCCCCATGGCCGCCGGGAAACCAAAGCCCATGGTGCCCAGGCCACCGGAGTTGATCCAGCGGTTAGGCTTGTCGAACTTGTAGTACTGCGCGGCAAACATCTGGTGCTGGCCCACGTCCGAAGTGACAAAGGCATCGCCCTTGGTGACTTCGCACAGGGTTTCGATCACGGTCTGCGGCTTGATGATGCTGCCGTCGCCCTTATCGTAAGGGAACAAACCACGATCACCGCGCCACTCATCAATCTGCTTCCACCAACTGGCAACGGACTCTTTGTTCGGCGTCTCGCCGATGTCCTTGAGCGCAGCAACCATTTCGCTCAACACGCTTTCCACAGGTCCCACGATCGGCACATCGGCCTTGATGGTCTTGGAGATGGACGCCGGATCGATGTCGACGTGGATAATCTTGGCATTCGGGCAGAACTTGCTCGCGCCATTGATTACCCGATCATCGAACCGCGCACCGACCGCAAGAATCACGTCGGCATGGTGCATGGTCAGGTTCGCCGTGTAACTGCCGTGCATGCCAAGCATGCCGACGAATTGGCGATCGGTACCCGGAAATGCGCCCAGGCCCATCAACGTATTGGTCACCGGCAGGTTGAGCATCTTGGCCAATTCGGTCAGCGGTGCGGAACCGCCTCCCAGAATCACGCCACCGCCCGAGTAAAGCACCGGACGCTTGGCCGCCAGGAGCATCTCCGCGGCCTTGCGAATTTGCCCCGAGTGCCCACGAACCGCCGGGCTGTAGGAACGCAGCTTGGCTTTCTTCGGGAAGACGTATTCGAATTTTTCCGCCGGGTTGGTCATGTCTTTCGGGATATCGACCACCACAGGCCCCGGACGACCGGATTGTGCGAGGTAGAACGCCTTTTTCATGACTTCCGGGATTTCCGAGGCATGCTTGATCATGAAGCTGTGTTTCACGATCGGCCGGGAGATACCGATCATGTCGGTTTCCTGGAATGCATCGGTACCGACCATGGTGCTTGCCACCTGGCCAGAAATAACCACCATCGGAATGGAGTCCATATAGGCAGTCGCGATACCGGTCACGGCATTGGTTGCGCCTGGGCCGGAAGTCACCAGAACCACGCCGGCTTTACCGGTGGCACGGGCATAACCGTCAGCCATATGGGTCGCGGCCTGTTCGTGGCGAACCAGGATGTGGTTGACAGCCGGTTCCTTGAACAGCGCGTCGTAGACATGCAGCAGAGCACCACCCGGGTACCCGTAGATATAATCGACGCCTTCGTCACGCAAAAAGCGGACGAGCATCTCACCGCCAGATAAAAGCTCCACGTTGTTCACCTCTAAAACGCCAGAATACCGTCCGTTGAAAACCGACGGGTCTTAATAGGTTTACTTCTCAACAGAGCATGAGCGACGGTGGTCGCCGACTACGTCAGCACTGACTGAGCAAGTATTGGGATCGTCCCAAGTGTTGCGGGCTTTTCCCACCCAGCGCGAGGTAACGCGTTGCGGGTGTAACAGGTCGGCGCGGATGTGCGCCTCATGATCTGCTGAATGGGTCTGCTTCTGGCAGTCCCTCTACAGCGGACTTTGGATTCTTCTGTTTCAGCCTCTTCAAGTCAAGCAATAATTGCGCTTTTTTCCATCTAAGCGCATGAGAACGCATAAGAAAGAGGTTTGAGGAGGGATAAAACTCGCCTGAATGTCGTCAAGCGGTAGAAATGTGCGCAAGACTGCCGGAAAAACCGGCAGTCAGGCAATTAACCAGCGTCGACGATCAGTTGATCGAATTTTTTCAGCGCCGTGCGCAAGCCCTGGCTCTCTTTCGGCCGGTCTGCGTAGACCATCTCGGCCATTTCCAGAATGCCCGAGGCATTCGGCAACGGCAGGTCCTGCTCGAGAATCTGCTTCATGCGAGCGAGGAAGATCCATTGCAGCCACTGGTGAAAGTCCAGGGTGTCGACCGAAAACGGCTCGACGCTGCTCAACGCCTCGACACCGGGAGACTCTTCATCCCACCAGCCCTGCAGGCGCAGCTCACGCTCGATCAACAACAGTTGTTCGGCAATCGCCGGAAAACGCACATCCATCAGAGGCTAACCTTAGCCTTTTGGCGCGCCTGGGCCGCACCGGTGGCATCGCCCTGTTTCTCGCGAGCCTGGGCAATGACCCCCCAAAGGCTTGCCTGCAAGTCTGGACGGCCGTTGGCCAGTGTCAGGCCACGGCGCGCAAACTGCTCGGCTTGCGGCGCATCGCCTTGGGCCAGGCGTACTTGCGCCAGGCGATAGAGCACTTGCGGCTCACGCGGTGCCACGCGCTGAGCGCGCTCAAGACTCGACGATGCGCCATTCAAGTCGCCGCCGGCCTGTTGTTGCTGGGCCGTAGTGAGCAAGGCCAGGACTGGACCGTCCAACTGCTCGTCGGCCGACAAGCCACCGGTATTGGCGGATGGAATTCCACTCGGCGTCGAGGGCAGGTTGTAGCTGCCCTGATTGACCGGGCTGGGCTGGATCGGCGCCGAGTCCACCGGACCCGGTGTGATCGGCCCCGGCGTAAATGGTTGGGTACTGATCGGCGCGGAGGTGGTCGCACCGCCGCCTGGCACCATCACCACCACACCCGAATCCTGCGGGACGGCTTGAGTGGTCGCCGCGGTCGGACGTGTGGTCACGGTCTGCCGAAAACCACCGGTGGCCGAGATCCGGTCATTATTGGAAACGGCGGTACCGGAATCCACCACGGGGATGGACCCGCGCTGCACGCTGGAGCAGCCACTGAGCAAAGCCAGTGTTGTAATAGCTGGAATCATCCACTTGTTCACTTGAAACCCTCTTTGCTTAATTCATCCAGCCCTTGACCCAATCCATCACCGACTCGGCGTCTGTGGGAATTGCGCTACGGCACGCGGGACCGGCGGGCGGCTCGCTGCCGCGAATATACGGCATCTGTACCGCGCCCGGGCAGTTTGCATCGGAGCCCTGGCCGGTATGGGGGTCAATCCAGGCCTGGACGATATTGTCAGGCTGCGGCATGTTCAGAGGCAACGGGTCAGCCTTGTGCATGAAACTGGTCCAGACTTGCAGCGCGCCGGTGGCGCCGGTAAACGGTGTCTTGCCGTTATCATCACGCCCCAGCCAGACCACCGCGAGCAAGTCCTGGCTGAAGCCGGCGAACCAGCTATCCCGGGAGTCGTTACTGGTACCGGTCTTGCCGGCCAGCGTCAGGTTGGCCGGCAATGTACGGTAGACCGAGCGACCCGTGCCTTCGCGCATCACCCGTTGCATGGCGTTCTGCACCAGATAGATGGACGCCGGATCAAAGCGTTGTTGAATCTGGAACGGGTAACGCTTGAGTGGCTCCCCTTCTGCGGTCAATACGCTGCGAATCCCGCGCATCGGCGTATTGAAGCCGCCGTTGGCCAGGGTCTGGTACATGGCCGCCACTTCCATCGGACTCAAGCCCCCCGCCCCCAGCAGCATCGACGGGAACGCCGGGAATTCCCGACTCACGCCCAGTCGCGCCAAAGTCTTGAGCACGTTCGGCACGCCCAACTCCAGGCCCAGTCGTGCCGTGGACAAGTTATAGGAGTGCGCAAGGCCCTGGTACAGAAACACCGTACCGTGGGAGCGACGATCATAATTCTGCGGCTTCCAGACTTGCCCATCGGCGCCCTTGACCGAAAAGGCCTCGTCGGACAGCCAACTGGTCAGTGTGTACTTGCTCGGTTTTTCCAGCGCGGTCAGATAGACCGCCGGCTTGATCAACGAACCAATCGGTCGCACGGCGTCCAGCGCACGGTTGAACCCGGCGAAGCTGGCCTGGCGACTGCCAATCATCGCCTGCACTTCCCCCGTCTCCGGATTGGTCACGACCATCGCCGCTTCCACTGCATCGGCGCCTTTACGTCCAGCCAGACGCTTGAAGGTGTCAGTGACCGAGGCTTCAGCCTTCATCTGCAGGATCGGGTCGAAACTGGTGAAGATCCGCAGCCCTTCTTCAGTCAAGTCCTCGTCACGATAGTCTTCACGCAACTGGCGCTTGACCAGATCGATAAAGCCCGGGAACGAGCTGTCCGCCAATTTGCCGCGAGTGGTGACCCCCAGCGGCATTTTCTTCGCGGCAGCGATCTGCTCGGGTGTGGCAACGCCCTGCTGCTCCAACACATCAAGCACCAGATTGCGACGCTCCAGGGCTCGCTCAGGGTTGCGTCGTGGATTGTAATAAGACGGTCCCTTGACCATGCCCACCAGCAAGGCCACTTGATGCAACTTCAGTTCAGACAGTGGCTGGCCAAAGAAGAACTGACTGGCCAAGCCAAAACCATGCACCGCGCGCTGCCCGTCTTGGCCGACGAACACCTCGTTGAGGTAGGCCTCGAGAATTTCCTGCTTGCTGTAATGCAACTCCAGCAACATCGCCATCATCGCTTCGGTGAGCTTACGGGTCAGGCTACGCTCGCTGGTCAGGTAAAAATTCTTCACCAGCTGTTGCGTCAGCGTACTGCCGCCCTGGGTCATCTTGCCGCCCGACGTATTGACCCAGAGCGCACGGGCAATCGACTTGGGTGATACACCCCAGTGACTGTAGAAGTCCCGGTCTTCCACGGCGACCAGGGTTTCCAACAGATAAGGTGGCACCTGATCGATCTTGATCAGAATGCGGTCTTCAAGGTTCTTCGGGTAAATCCCACCAATCATCAACGGTTCCAGACGAACCACCGGCAACTTCCCGCCGTCAAGCAACGACAGCCCGGCGACGTAGTCCCCGGAAAAGCGCACGCGCACCTGCTGCGCCTTTTCCAGACCTTCATAGAACTGGAAGCCACGAGTGTTCAAGTCGACCGTGTTGCCGCTGACGGCGGCCGCACCGGGACCATTGCTCACGCTTTCACGTCGATAGCCCAGGGCATCGAGTTCGGTGAGGAAGTCGGCCTTGCTCAACTTCTGACCGGTGAACAGTTCCAACGGACGCGCGTAGACCTTCGCCGGAATGGTCCAACGCTTGCCGGAGAACTTCTCCTGGACAACGGCATCGAGGTAAACCGCAAAGCCAGCGATTATCACCAGGCCAACCAGGCCAAGCTTTAACGCCCAGCCCAGCCACGGACGCAGGCTGCGAGAAGGAGGTTTTTTTCGGGAACGGGGAGATCGGGTACGAGTCATGGCGGCGGATTATACGCACTTTATTGATGTTCAACATGAACCGGACAGCGGTTTGCACGACCAGCGTGAGCCGCCATAATGAGCGCCATTATTTTTCCAGACTCTGAAGGATCGCCCGTGAGCCAGTCCCTGATTGCTGCCCTGCAAGACCCGGCCCTGTTTCCACATCCGGTAGATGAGTTTCAAGTCATCGAAACCCATATTTCCTGGGTTCTGCTCACCGGCCCTTACGCTTACAAGATGAAGAAGCCGGTGAATTTCGGCTTCCTCGATTTTACCCAACTGGACGCCCGCGGCCACTTCTGCAACGAGGAATTGCGCCTTAACCAGCGCCTGACAGAAGATTTGTATCTTGAGGTTTTACCGGTCACCGGCAGCCTAGAGGCGCCGCAACTCAACGGCGAAGGGCCGGTCGTCGATTACCTGCTGAAAATGCGCCAGTTCCCGCAAAGCCAATTGCTCAGCACCTTGCAGGCCAACGGTGAGTTGACCGCCGCCCACATCGATGAAATGGCCAGGCAGATTGCCCACTTCCACCTGAACGCGCCCGAGGTTCCAAAGGCGCACTCCGCCGGAACCCCGGACGATGTGATGGCCCCGGTGCGCCAGAACTTCGAGCAGATCCGTCCGTTCCTCAGCGACAAGGCTGACCTGACGCAACTAGCCGCGCTTGAGGCGTGGGCCGAAAGCAGTTACGAGCGCCTCAAGCCACTGTTCGAACAACGCAAGCTCAACGGTTTCATACGTGAATGCCACGGTGATATTCACCTGGGCAACGCCACCCTGATTGACGGGCACGTGGTGATCTTCGACTGCATTGAGTTCAATGAGCCATTTCGCTTCACCGACGTCTATGCCGATACCGGCTTCCTGGCCATGGACCTGGAAGACCGTGGCCTGAAATCCCTGGCCCGACGTTTTATCAGCCAATACCTGGAACTGACCGGCGATTATCAAGGCCTCGAGCTGCTGAACTTCTATAAAGCCTACCGCGCCCTGGTTCGGGCTAAAGTCGCGCTGTTCAGCATGCCGGCTGAAGCGGCCGCCGTGCAACGCGCAACGACCCTGCGCCAATACCGAAACTACGCGAACCTGGCGGAAAGCTACAGCACCATCCCGTCACGTTTCCTGGCAATCACCCATGGCGTATCGGCCACCGGTAAAAGCCACGTGGCCATGCGCCTGGTGGAAGCCTTGGGCGCCATACGCGTACGCTCCGACGTGGAGCGCAAGCGCCTGTTCGGCGAACAGAAAATCGAAAACACCGCGCACGCCGGGATCTATGCAACTGACGCCAGCGCCGCGACCTATACGCGGTTGCACGAGATCGCCGATACCGTGCTGCGCGCAGGCTTCCCCGTGGTGCTCGATGCAACCTACCTCAAGCATGCTCAGCGCGACGCCGCCGCCAAGGTCGCTGAAGCGACCGGAGCACCGTTTCTGATTCTCGATTGCAATGCACCTCAGGCGGTTATCGCCAGCTGGCTCGCGCAACGTCAGGCCGACCAGAACGATCCGTCCGACGCCACACTGGCGATCATCGAAACGCAACAGGTCAACCGCGATCCGCTCAGCGCCGAAGAGGTGCTGTTGAGCAAACGGGTCGAGACCAATGAAAGCGGCACGTTGGACGCACTGGTTGCGCACATCCGTCAGCGCCTACCAGGCCTGTAAGATAAATTTCTTGGTCGTGCAGTCTCCAGCCACTCACGACCAAGAAATAGTGGCACTATAATGGCATAACATATTCAACAGGAGATGCCGTTGTGAGCCAGCCGAAGCTTCTTGACTCCCCGCTTTACGCGCTGCTGCATAAAGATGATATTCGCGGCTTCAATCAGGCGCGCCCCAAGGAAGGCACTGTTGATATGCGCAGCGGCGACTTTCGCGGACTTGATCTGCGCGACTTGCATGCCGAAGGCGTGGATTTTACCGATGCCTACTTCCGCTCCGCCGACTTGCGCGGGCTGGACTTGCGCGAGTGCTCCCTGGAAGGCGCCAGCCTGGCCCATGCACAAATCTCGGGCACTTACTTCCCCGCCGCGCTGACCGCTGACGAAATCCTCATGTCAGTCAATTTCGGGACACGGCTGCGGTACAGCACCAAGTAATTTTTCTGCATCGATTCCCGATCCTGCGCAACGCAGGTCGGGCATTTGCTGGCTGCCCCCCCGTCAAAATTCCAGCGTCAGCCTTAGAAGCATTTAGGTCGTTTCTTAGCAAAGAACTGCACTTTTCCTACTGAGCGCTACACTCCCTTGCAGGCTTGCCTGGTCACGAAACCCATCGCACCGTTCGGCCGTTGCAAGGAGGCTTGATGAATGATGAGCTGCAACACCTGAAAAATCTGGGCAAGACGTCAGCGCAATGGCTGCATGCGGTGGGCATCCATAGCGCTTCGGACCTGCGGCGCCTGGGCGCGGTAGACGCTTACCGGGCGGTCCGTACTCGCGGCTTCCGGGCATCCAAAGTGTTGTTGTACGCCATCGAGGGAGCGTTGATGGATGTGCATTGGAATGACCTCCCAGCGGAACGTAAAGAAGCCTTGAAACGGCAGTTCGAGCACATGTCAGAAGGACAAAAAGACTGAAAGGAGCTGCAGGACGACATGTACTTCCCGACATTTCAGACAGGCGCTTGATGAAAACTGAAAAAGCCTAAAAACAAAGGTTGACTCTCAAATGAGAATCGTTATGATTATCACAACTGGTCGCGAGATCAGCCGATAACTGAAAGACCATTGGTTCGGACTCTCAGATTATCTCCTCATCAGGCTAATCACGGTTATTTGACCCGGCTCTTGCCGGGTCTTTTTTTGTCTGCGGAAAAACCGCTGATGCCGTCCTTCAACGGGCGATGATCAGCGGATGTCCTCGTTCGGGATGGGGTTGCACCAATACATCCAGACCGAACACCGCCTTCAACGGCTCCGGACGCAGAACGCTCGACGGAACGTCAAGGGCATGGGGACGGCCGTTCTCCAGTAGCAGGATGCGGTCACAGTAGCGGGCAGCCAGGTTCAAGTCGTGGAGGATCACCAGCACGGCAGCACCCCGATCAGCAAACCTGCGAATCACCTGCAAAGTCGTGTGCTGATGCAGCGGATCGAGCATCGAAGTGGGTTCATCGAGCAATAACGTTTGCCCCGCTTCACCCGGCCAGAGTTGCGCCAGCACACGCGCCAGATGCACCCGCTGCCGTTCGCCGCCAGACAAGGCCAAATAACTGCGCCCACTCAAATGACTGACGTCTGCGGCCTGCAAGGCAGCACTGATAATTTCATCGTCACGCAGCTGACCGGTGTGATGCGGCAGGCGTCCCATGCCAACCACCTCCTCAACCCGAAAAGCAAAATCCAGGGTGGATGTCTGTGGCAATACCGCAAGGCGCCGGGCCCGTTCGGCCCCACTCCAGTCTTTCAACTCGCGCTGGTCGAGCCATACCTGGCCCCTATCGACAGGCAACTGCGCGCACAACGCGGCGAGCAAGGTACTTTTACCGGCCCCATTGGGGCCCAGCACGCCCAGCACTTCGCCTGGCTTGAGATCCAGGGTCACATCGGCGAGGACGGTTTTGCGACCGCGCAGGATCTGCAGGTTTTCCACTCGCAGCATCAGGCGCGCCCTCGCACTAACAGGTAAAGAAAGAACGGGGCACCGATAAATGCAGTGACAATACCAATGGGCAACTCCGCGGGTGCCAAGGCCAATCGAGCCACCAGATCGGCAAACAATAGCAGGCTCGCGCCCGCCAGCAGCGAAGCGGGCAATAGCACACGATGGTCAGGTCCCGCCAACAGGCGCACCAGGTGAGGCACCACCAACCCGACAAAACCAATCATCCCCGCCGCCGCGACCGCCGCACCCACGCCCAGCGCGGTGCAAAACACCAACTCACGCTTGAGCCGTTCCACATCGACCCCCAGGTGACTGGCTTCAGACTCACCCAGCAACAGGGCATTCAGCGCCTTGGCTCGGCGCGGCAACCACAAGGCCACGCCGAGACTGACCAACAACAGCGGCCATAACCGTGAGTAACTGGCGCCATTCAAGCTGCCAAGGTTCCAGAACGTCAACGTGCGTAACGTGGCGTCATCTGCAAGGTAGGTAAACAACCCCACAGCTGACCCCGCCAATGCCGTCAAGGCGATCCCCGCCAGCAACATGGTCGCGACGTTGGTCTGGCCATTGCGCCGTCCCAGGCGATAGACCAGCGCTATCACTCCCAGGCCACCAAGAAAGGCGCATAACGACAGTACATAAGGTCCCAAGATGTCCGGCAGGCCGCCAAAAAACGTTCCTCCGACAATCGCCAGCGCGGCCCCCAGCGCCGCACCACTGGAAACCCCGACCAGCCCGGGATCGGCCAGCGGGTTGCGAAACAATCCCTGCATCGCGACCCCCGACAGCGCCAGCACGCCACCCACCGCCAGCCCTGACAAGGTCCGCGGCAAGCGGATCTGACCGAGAATCAACTCAGCCTGCTCCAGGCCCGCGGCGTCAATCGGCAGGCCCGACAAGCGCAAGGCGGCACGCAGCGTGTCGATCAACGGCAGGCTGACCGGCCCCAGCGCCAATGACAGCCAGATCGCCAACACGCACAGCAGCGTCAGGCCAATAAACAAGGTTCGAGGTTTAACCTGTGTGCTCATGGAGCGGTTTCACCCTGAGCCGGATAGAAGCCTTTGGACAGCCTTGTCAGACTGGCCGGCAGCCGCGGACCAAGGCCACCGACCAACAACGTGGGATCCAACTCGAACACCCGCCCCTGCCGGGCCGCCGGCGTGGAGGCCAGCAGCGGATTTTCCTTGAACAGCGCCACGCGGGCCGCGTCGCCACTGAGGGCACGATCCGAGAACACCAGCACCTCGGGACTCAAGCCCGCCAGGGACTCGACGGAAAACGGCTTATAACCACTATGCTCCGCCAGATTGCGCCCGCCTGCCTGCTGCAACACCCAATCGGCCGCCGTGTCTTTACCGGCGATCAGCGGCTTGCCGCCAGCGTGCCCCAGCACCAGCAGCACGCCCGGCGCTTTTTGCGTGGCCTGGGCGTGCGCCACCCAGTCTTTCTGTTGCTCAAGTTGTTTTTCATAGCCGCTGAACAACGCCGACGCCTTGGCATCGCTGCCGAGTAACTTGCCCAAATGTTGCAGGTTGCGCTCAAGTGTCGGCAAATCAGGCTGGGCCGAGAACATCTCGACCGTCACGCCCGCCTTGCGGATCTGCGCCAGCACCGGCGGCGGGCCCATTTCTTCGGTGCCCACGAGGATTTGCGGGCGTAGGCTGAGAATACCTTCAGCCGACAACTGGCGTTGATAGCCAATGCTCGGCAACGCCTTGAGAGATTCTGGATGTTGACTGGTGGTGTCGACCCCCACCAGCCTTGACTCGCCCCCCAGTGCCGTGACCCACTCCGACAACGCACCGCCGGCGCTGACCCAGCGTTGCGGCAGTTCCGAAGCCTGCACTCCATGATTGACCAGCAATCCGACAACAAGCGCGACAGCGCTGGCACTCAGGCGCATAAAAGGGTTTCCTTGCAAAGGGTAGGCCCGCTGAAACAGTCAGTCATGTGACAGATCGCCATGATCTGGCATCGCATTGAACGTCAATCAGCTACGGGGCGGAGACGGCATTTGATAATTGTTTGCATTTGAACGTCAAGCGCCGGGCACACCAGCGAGCCCTGGAGAATCCTGCAACCCTTTATCCACGCCCTTCGAGGACCCACATGAAGTTTCTTTGTGCCTCCAATGCACTCGCCGAAGCCAGCAGCCGCGGCTTCAATATGGATGGCCGCAAGCTGTTCGCCGTGCGTCGGGACGGTGTCGCCTACGCCTACATCAACCGTTGCCCCCATCGAGGCGTCCCACTGGAGTGGCAGCCCGACCGGTTTCTCGACCAAAGCGCCAGCCTGATCCAGTGCGCCACCCACGGCGCACTGTTTCTTGTGGAAAGTGGCGAATGCGTGGCCGGCCCCTGCGCAGGCCAAAGCCTGACTGCCCTGGACTGTCGTGAGGACGAACAGGGTGTGTGGGTACAACTCTAGTCGCCGAGCAGCACGCCCAAGGGCCGGTCGATACACATTTCCTGCGCGGTGAGGCGTACGCCATAAGCCAGGATTTCCACCCCGGCGGCCTTGGCTTCACGCAACGCCGCCGCGTAACCCGCGTCTATTTCCTCGGCAGGACGCACCGCGTCGATACCGGACAGGTTGACACAATATAACTGCACCGCCCGCACACCCGAGCGTGCCAGATGCGCCAATTCCCGCAAGTGCTTGGCCCCACGCTGGGTCACCGCATCGGGAAACGCGGCGATGGACGTTCCGTCAAATCCCAGCGTGACACTCTTGACCTCGACATAGGCCGCGCCCGTGGGGTAATCCAGGCGAAAATCGATACGACTTTTCTCTTGCCCGTAGGCTACCTCGCGCTTCAAGCCGGTAAACCCGTTGAGCTCGTCAATGATTCCCGCACGCAGCGCCTCTTCGACCAACTGATTGGCGCGCGCGGTGTTGACGCAGGCCAGCCGTCCTTGCGGGGTTTGCGTAATCTCCCAGGTCCCGGGCAGCTTGCGCTTGGGGTCATTGGAGCGACTGAACCAGACGGGGCCGCCCTCAACCATGCAATTGAGCATTGATCCGGTGTTCGGGCAGTGAATGGTCAGGAACTCGCCACCAACGGTTTCGATATCCGCGAGAAAACGCTTGTAACGGCGAATCAACCGACCTTCTTCGAGGGGAGGATTAAAACGCATCAGCCTTGCCAGCTCTGCAGGCCACGGGCGATTCGCTCAACTGCTTCCTGTAGGCGATCAAGATTCTGTGTGTAGGCAAACCGCACGTGATGACCGGCCTGATGACGTCCGAAATCCAGGCCTGGAGTAAACGCCACATGCTCGGTCTCGAGAAAGTGCCGACAAAACGCAAAGGCGTCGCCACCGAATGCGCGGATATCCGCGTACAGGTAAAACGCACCTTCCGGCTCGACCGCAATCGTGAAACCCAACTCCCGCAATGCCGGCAGCAGGAAATCACGACGTCGGCCAAATTCGTCACGCCGCGCTTCAAGAATCTCCAGTGTTTGCGGGGTGAAACAGGATAACGCGGCATGCTGCGCCATGCTCGGCGCACTGATATACAGATTCTGCGCCAGCTTCTCCAAATCCCCGACCGCCGCCGGTGGTGCCACCAGCCAACCCAGGCGCCAGCCGGTCATCCCGAAGTACTTTGAAAAACTGTTTAACACAAAGGCTTCGTCATCGACTTCGAGCACACTGGAAGCATCGGTGCCATAGGTCAAACCATGATAAATCTCATCCACAACCAGATGACCGTTACGCGCCTTGATCGCGCCCGAGAGCCCGGCCAACTCGTCACGCGTGAGGATTGTCCCGGTCGGGTTGGCCGGGGAAGCCACCAGCGCACCAACACTGTCTTGATCCCAGTGGCGCGCCACCAGTTCGGCCGTCAATTGATAACGCACTTCGGGCCCCACCGGAACCAGTTGCGCGGCACCCTCCACCAGGCGCAGGAAATGCCGGTTACAGGGATAGCCCGGATCCGCTAGCAGCCAGTGTTTGCCCGGATCCACCAACAGACTGCTGGCCAGCAGCAATGCGCCCGAACCGCCCGGGGTGATTAAAATTCGTTCGGGATCGACATCCAGGCCATAACGCTGCTGGTAGAAACCACTGATGGCTTCACGCAGTTGCGGCAGGCCACGCGCGGCGGTGTAACGGGTCTTGCCATTCGCCAGGGCGGCCTGCCCTGCCTTGATGATGGGCTCAGCCGTGGTGAAGTCCGGCTCACCGATCTCCAGGTGAATCACATCATGACCGGCGGCCTGCAGCTCATTGGCACGCGCCAGCAACGCCATGACATGAAAAGGTTCGATAGCGCGACTGCGTGCGCTGTAGGGCTGAGCCATCTGCCTTCCTTAACGGTTAAATGCAAACCACGATTCTACCCAACCGGCGCCGTAAAACATGTCGTATTCCATCGCATCACGGCAGATGTTCCGGGCAGGGCCCGGCAAAGCGGCTAAAATTATCGTTCAAGGCCCTCTTGCCAAAGAGTTCGCAGCTTGCAACCCCGACGCGATGGCGCCTCGACAACCGGGAGTGGCGCGTCCTGAATCTATCTGGTAAGTTCGCCCGCTTGCAGCCGCAGGGCCGACAGGTGTCGGTGATGTTGCAATCCTGCGCAATGGATTAGAAGAGTGAGAGGCGGTCTATTCATGTCCACCCAAGCAAAGCAACAGCAGACTCAAGGCCTCGGCGGCTTCGAACCCTACGTGGAAAAGAAGGGCGAGGAGTACATGGGCGAGCCCATGCGCACGCACTTCACGCAAATCCTGAACAAGTGGAAACAGGATTTGATGCAGGAGGTCGACCGCACCGTTGACCACATGAAGGACGAAGCAGCCAACTTCCCGGACCCGGCGGACCGTGCCAGCCAGGAAGAAGAATTCGCCCTGGAACTGCGCGCCCGTGATCGCGAGCGCAAGCTGATCAAGAAGATCGACAAGACCCTGCAACTGATCAAAGACGAAGAATACGGCTGGTGCGAATCCTGCGGCGTCGAGATTGGTATTCGCCGCCTGGAAGCCCGTCCGACCGCAGACTTGTGCGTGGACTGCAAGACCTTGGCGGAAATCAAGGAAAAACAGGTCGGCAAGTAATTACCGCCGAGCTGACCGAATGGAGCGTGCGAACGCTCCATTTTTGTTTCTGGCGCTTGCGTCTTTTCCAGTAATATCCAGCCCATGACAGCCTCTTCTTACATCGGGCGTTTCGCCCCCACCCCCAGCGGCCATTTGCATTTTGGATCCCTGGTTGCCGCCCTCGCCTCTTACCTCGACGCTCGTGCCAACAAGGGCTTGTGGCTGATGCGCATGGAAGACCTCGACCCACCCCGAGAAGAACCAGGCGCCCAGGCGGCGATTCTCGATGCCCTGGAACGCTATGGCTTTGAGTGGGACGGCGAACTGGTCCGACAAAGCGAAAGACACGAGGCCTACGCCGAAGTTCTCAATCGCTTGTTCAACCAGGGCCTGGCCTACGCCTGTACCTGTTCGCGCAAGCAACTCGAGCCGTATCACGGCATTTACCCAGGTTTATGCCGCAACGCCGGCCACAACCAGGCAGATGCGGCCATCCGGCTGCGGGTACCGGAACTGGAATACCACTTTACCGACCGGGTTCAAGGTGCATTCCGACAACACCTGGGCCGAGAGGTCGGCGACTTCATCATCCAGCGCCGCGATGGACTTTATGCCTATCAGTTGGCCGTAGTCCTCGACGATGCCTGGCAAGGGGTAACCGATATCGTGCGCGGCGCCGACCTGCTCGACTCCACCCCACGCCAACTGTATCTGCAAGAACTGCTCGGTCTGCCCCAGCCCCGCTACCTCCACGTTCCGCTGATCACCCAGCCGGACGGCAACAAGTTGGGCAAGTCCTACCGCTCCCCGCCGCTGGACAGTGATCAAGCCACTGCGTTGCTGCTCAGAGCGTTGCGTGCCCTCGGGCAACATGCGGGAGATGAACTGCACCACGCCAGTCCACGGGAGCTGTTGGACTGGGGCATCCAGCACTGGGATGCCAGCCAAATCCCAGGTGTGCTGACCCTGGCCGAAGCGCAATTGCGCTGAAGACGCTTGCAGCCTGCCAGCCATCCGTTACCATCGCGTGGTAGCGCGAAGAACTGACAGACAACGCGCCTTATTCCGGAGTACACGCGTCAACATTTGACGCCCTTCGCGAGCAAGCTTGCTCCTACAAAAAACCACCGCACTGCCGTATTTTCAATCAGAGGCCAGTATGTATATCTATCGATTGGTCCTCCTGCTGGTCGTCGGGATCTATCTGTTTTCCCCCGCCATCATGGATTGGTGGATCGACGCCACGGGTGCCTGGTACCGCCCCTATCTGCTTTGGCTGATCCTGATCGTGGTGACCTTCATTCTGCAGAGCCAAAAAGATGCCGATGAGCTTTAGCCTGACCCAGATGCTGCTGATCAGCGCCGCCTACCTGGCCACGCTGTTCGCAGTCGCCTGGATCAGTGAGCGCGGAATGATTCCGCGGGCGATCATTCGCCATCCGCTGACCTACACCTTGTCGCTGGGTGTGTATGCCAGCGCCTGGGCGTTCTATGGCACGGTGGGCCTGGCCTACCAATATGGTTACGGCTTCCTTTCGAGTTACCTGGGCGTTTCCGGAGCCTTCCTGCTGGCGCCAGTGCTGCTGTACCCGATTCTGAAAATCACCCGCACCTACCAACTGTCGTCACTGGCGGACCTGTTTGCCTTTCGCTTTCGCAGCACCTGGGCTGGCGCACTGACAACTATTTTCATGCTGATCGGCGTACTGCCGTTACTCGCCTTGCAAATTCAGGCGGTGGCCGACTCCATCGGCATTCTCACCCAGGAGCCGGTGCAGCATCGGGTCGCCCTGAGCTTCTGCGCGCTGATTATCCTGTTCACGATCTTCTTCGGTTCGAGACATATCGCCACCCGCGAAAAACACGAAGGACTGGTGTTTGCGATTGCCTTTGAATCGGTGATCAAACTGATCGCCATCGGCGGTGTTGGCCTGTATGCGCTGTACGGTGTGTTCGACGGCCCGCATCAGCTGGAGTTATGGCTGCTGCAAAACCAGACGGCCCTCGCCGCCCTGCACACGCCGCTGCAAGAGGGCCCGTGGCGCACGCTGCTGCTGGTGTTCTTCGCCTCGGCCATCGTCATGCCGCACATGTACCACATGACCTTCACCGAAAACCTCAACCCGCGCTCGCTGGTCAGTGCCAGCTGGGGCCTGCCGCTGTTCCTGCTGTTGATGAGCCTGGCGGTGCCGCTGATCCTCTGGGCAGGCCTGAAGCTGGGCGCGACCACCAACCCGGAGTACTTCACCCTCGGCATCGGCATCGCCGCCAACAGCAAGGCCTTGGCGTTGCTCGCCTATGTCGGCGGTTTATCGGCAGCCAGCGGATTGATCATTGTCACCACCCTGGCCCTGTCGGGCATGGCGCTCAACCACCTGGTGCTGCCGCTGTACCAACCGCCGGCCGAGGGAAACATCTACCGCTGGCTGAAATGGACGCGTCGCGCGCTGATTGTGGCCATCATCATGGCCGGTTACGGTTTCTACCTGATGATGGCCGCCGAGCAAGACCTGGCAAACCTGGGCATCGTGGCCTTCGTTGCCACGCTGCAATTCTTGCCGGGTGTCTTGTCGGTCCTGTATTGGCCAACCGCCAATCGGCGCGGTTTCATTACCGGTTTGCTGGCGGGCATCCTGGTGTGGGTGGTGACCATGTTGTTACCGCTGATCGGTAATCTGCAGGGCTTCTACATTCCGCTGTTGAACATGATCTACGTGCTGGACGACACCAGTTGGCATATGGCGGCGATCGCCTCACTGGCGGCCAACGTGCTGATGTTCACCCTCACGTCGCTGTTCACCAATGCCAGCCCGGAAGAAATCAGCGCCGCCGAAGCCTGCGCGGTGGATAACGTGCGCCGTCCGCAACGACGTGAATTGCACGCCGCCTCGCCCCAGGAGTTCGCCACGCAGTTGGCCAAGCCCCTGGGCGCCAAGGCTGCGCAGAAGGAAGTGGAGCAGGCGCTGCGCGACTTGTACCTGCCTTTCGACGAGCGCCGTCCCTACGCCCTGCGCCGCCTGCGCGACCGCATCGAAGCCAACCTCTCGGGCCTGATGGGCCCCAGCGTGTCCCAGGACATGGTGGAAACCTTCCTGCCCTATAAGGCCGGTGGCGAAAACTATGTCACCGAAGACATCCACTTCATCGAGAGCCGGCTGGAGGACTACCATTCGCGCCTGACCGGCCTTGCCGCCGAACTCGACGCCCTGCGCCGCTACCACCGCCAAACGCTGCAGGAGTTGCCCATGGGCGTCTGCTCGCTGGCCAAGGATCAGGAAATCCTGATGTGGAACAAGGCCATGGAGGAACTCACCGGGATCGCCGCGCAGCGGGTGGTGGGTTCGCGCCTGAATACGATTGGCGAGCCTTGGAAAGAATTGCTCCAGGGGTTTATCGACCTGCCTGACGAGCACTTGCACAAACAACACCTGGCCCTGGACGGCCAGACCCGCTGGCTCAACCTGCACAAAGCCGCGATCGACGAGCCGTTGGCCCCAGGCAACAGCGGCCTGGTACTGCTGGTGGAGGACTTGACCGACACCCAGATGCTCGAAGACAAGTTGGTTCACTCCGAGCGCCTGGCCAGCATTGGCCGACTGGCGGCGGGCGTGGCCCATGAAATCGGCAATCCGATCACCGGTATCGCGTGCCTGGCGCAAAACCTGCGGGAAGAGCGTGAAGAAGACGCCGAAATCACTGAAATCAGCGGGCAGATCCTTGAGCAGACCAAGCGCGTGTCACGCATCGTGCAGTCGTTGATGAGTTTCGCCCACGCCGGCGGTCACCAAAATCTCGATGAAGCGGTGTGCCTCGCCGAAGTCGCCCAGGATGCCATTGGGCTGCTGGCCTTGAACCGACGGAATTTCGAAGTACAGTTCTTTAACTTGTGCGACCCGGAACACTGGGTCGACGGTGACTCTCAACGCTTGGCCCAAGTGTTGATCAACCTGCTGTCCAACGCCCGCGACGCGACCCCGGCCGGGGGCGCGGTACGTGTCAAGAGCGAGGCTTTCGAGCATACGGTCGACCTGATCATCGAGGACGAAGGCAGCGGTATTCCACAGAACATCATGGACCGATTGTTCGAACCCTTCTTCACCACCAAGGATCCAGGTGAAGGTACCGGTCTGGGCCTTGCTCTGGTCTATTCCATCGTTGAAGAGCATTATGGACAAATCACCATCGACAGCCCGGCTGACACCGAAAGCCAACGCGGCACCCGTATTCGGGTGACCTTGCCGCGTCATGTCGAAGCGACGTCCGCTGTGAACTGAGACCGTCGAGAGAATTGAATCAATGCCGCACATTTTGATCGTCGAAGACGAAACCATTATCCGCTCTGCCTTGCGTCGCCTACTTGAACGTAATCAGTACCAGGTCAGCGAAGCCGGCTCGGTGCAGGAAGCCCAGGAGCGTTTCAGCATTCCCACGTTCGACCTGATCGTCAGTGACCTGCGCCTGCCCGGCGCGCCTGGCACCGAGCTGATCAAGCTCGGCCAGGGCACTCCGGTGCTGATCATGACCAGTTACGCCAGCCTGCGCTCGGCAGTGGACTCGATGAAGATGGGCGCGGTGGACTACATCGCCAAGCCTTTCGATCACGATGAAATGCTCCAGGCCGTGGCGCGGATCCTGCGCGACCGACAGACGGCCAACAACGCACCGGCTGAACGTCCCGCCAGCAAGACCGTCAACGGTGCTGACAAGCCGGGAGCCGATAACGCTAACGGCGAGATTGGCATCATTGGTTCCTGCCCGCCGATGCAAGACCTGTACAGCAAGATCCGCAAAGTGGCGCCCACTGACTCAAATGTACTGATCCAGGGCGAGTCAGGTACCGGCAAGGAACTGGTGGCCCGCGCCCTGCATAACTTGTCCAAACGCGCCAAGGCACCGATGATCTCGGTGAACTGTGCGGCGATCCCTGAATCCTTGATCGAGTCCGAACTGTTCGGTCACGAAAAAGGCGCCTTTACCGGTGCCAGCGCCGGCCGTGCGGGCCTGGTGGAAGCGGCAGACGGCGGAACCCTGTTCCTCGACGAAATCGGCGAGCTGCCTCTGGAAGCCCAGGCACGTCTGCTGCGGGTGCTACAGGAAGGTGAAATCCGCCGCGTCGGGTCGGTCCAATCGCAAAAGGTTGACGTACGCCTGATCGCGGCCACTCACCGGGACCTGAAAAGCCTGGCAAAAGTCGGCCAGTTCCGTGAAGACCTTTACTACCGACTGCATGTCATCGCTCTCAAACTGCCGGCTTTGCGCGAGCGCGGGGCCGACGTCAACGAAATTGCCAATGCGTTCCTGGTACGCCAGAGCGCACGCGTCAACCGCACCGACCTGAAGTTCGCCGCAGACGCCGAACAGGCCATTCGGCATTACGCCTGGCCAGGCAACGTGCGAGAGCTGGAAAACGCCGTGGAGCGGGCAGTGATTCTGTCGGAGAACCCGGAAATCTCTGCTGAGCTGCTCGGAATCGATATCGAACTGAGCGACCTGGATGATGACGACTTCATCGGCCTGGCACCGCAGCAGGGCGGCACTAACACCAGTCATGAACCCACGGAGGATTTGTCACTGGAAGACTACTTCCAGCACTTCGTTCTGGAACATCAGGACCACATGACCGAAACAGAGCTGGCCCGCAAACTGGGCGTGAGCCGCAAGTGCCTGTGGGAGCGCCGCCAACGCCTGGGGATTCCACGTCGCAAGACCGGGGTTGCCAGCGAAAGCTGAGGCCACTTCACACGGGGTAACACCTCAAACGTGAAAAAACTGTTACCTCAGATATTCGCGTAACAAAAAGCCGGGGCTTACGGTAACGAAGCCCCGGCTTTTTTTGTCCAACAAAAGCCAGAAAACCCGCCGAACCCTTTGTTTTGCTGGGGATTACAAAAGTTGGCACGCACCCTGCTATATGTTTGGTACAAGAACAATAACAAGCACCGTACAAAGACAATAAAAATAAGACGAATCGACTCACGCACAATAAAAACAACACGGCGGAGGCGCAGCTAACTGATTCTTTTGGAGAGGCGTTGCATTTGGGGCTTGCCCCGCAACCAGGCCGAGAACAACAAAAAACTGCCCTAAGGCAGAGCCTGAACTGGTTGGATCATTGATCATAGCAACACAGCGACCAAAGCAATCCGTTTGCTCTTGACTCCCGATTGGGAGTGTCATGAAGGTGAAATCTCATGGCGAGGGCGATCAACAAAAACAAGAAGCCCGCAACCAATAATAAAAATAGAGCACGCAACTACTTTCTGGGGGAGCTTCGGCTCCCCTTGTAGTTTCTGAAATTTAGCTTTCGGGATCTGTCCTCCCCTTCTCATTTGAGCTTACGGCTCAACGTTTGCAGCTAGTTCCTACACCATCCCCTGACTAAATGCTAGAATCCCGGCCCATCATGCGGTCATTCTTCGTTTTGGCCGAACATTCCTTCAAACAGTGCATCCCATGCTGAAGAAGTTGTTCCAGTCATTCCGTTCCCCCTTGCGTCGTACGCAACACAAACGCAGCACGCCTGAAGTGCTCAATAGCAGCCAGCATTCGCTGCAACGCGCCCAATTCAGCCGTTATGCGGTGAACATCGTCGAACGATTGCAGAACGCTGGCTATCAGGCCTATCTGGTAGGCGGTTGTGTGCGGGACATGTTGCTTAACATCACGCCCAAGGATTTCGACGTCGCCACCAGCGCCACGCCAGAGCAAGTGCGCGCCGAGTTTCGCAACGCGCGGATCATTGGCCGGCGCTTTAAACTGGTGCATATCCACTTTGGTCGCGAGATCATCGAGGTCGCAACTTTCCGCGCCAACCATCCGCAAAACGATGAAGATGAGGACAGTAACCAGTCTTCCCGCAACGAAAGCGGGCGAATTCTGCGGGACAACGTCTACGGCACCCTGGAAGACGATGCGCAACGTCGTGACTTCACCATCAATGCCCTTTATTACGATCCGGTCAGCGAACGCATCCTCGATTACGCCAACGGCGTACACGACATTCGGAATAACCTCATGCGCCTAATCGGCGATCCGACGCAGCGCTACCAGGAAGACCCGGTACGGATGCTGCGGGCCGTCAGATTCGCCGCCAAACTGAACTTCGGTATCGAGAAACACACCGCCGCGCCTATTCGTGACCTGGCGCCGATGCTGCGGGAAATCCCCTCGGCGCGCCTGTTCGAAGAAGTGCTCAAGTTGTTTCTTTCGGGCTATGCCGCTGACACCTTCGAAATGCTGGTGGACCTGCAATTGTTCGACCCATTGTTCCCGGCCAGCGCCGAAGCCCTGGAGCGCAACCCGACCTACACCCACACGCTGATCAGTGAGGCGTTGATCAACACCGACTTGCGGATCAAACAGAACAAACCTGTGACCCCGGCGTTTCTGTTTGCGGCCTTGCTATGGCCCGCGCTGCCAGCGCGAGTCCTGCGCTTGCAGAACCGTGGCATGCCGCCAATTCCTGCCATGCAGGAAGCCGCTCACGAATTGATCGCCGAACAGTGCCACCGCATCGCAATTCCCAAGCGTTTCACCCTGCCGATCCGCGAAATCTGGGACATGCAGGAACGCCTGCCACGGCGCAGCGGCAAACGCGCCGACCTGCTGCTGGACAATCCGCGCTTCCGTGCCGGCTACGACTTCCTGCTGCTGCGTGAAAGCGCCGGCGAGCAGACCGACGGCCTCGGCGAATGGTGGACCGATTATCAGGACGCCAACGACAGCGAGCGCCGCGAGATGATTCGTGAGCTGAGCGGCAAGGGTGATGGCAGCGGCGATGCACCGAAAAAGCGTCGCCGCAGCAGTGGCAGCAAACGCAAGCGCAGCGCCGCCGACACCCCGGGCGCAGTAGGCGAGTAAGCGCCGTGGAGCGTATCTACATCGGCATGGGCAGCAACCTCGCCGCTCCGGACCAACAATTGCGCAACGCCATCGAGGCGTTGGCGCAATTGCCGGATAGCGCCTTCGTCGGCGTGTCCGCCTTCTATCAAAGTGACTCCCTGCTCCCAGGCCAACCGCGCTACACCAATGCGGTCGCGGCGCTGGACAGCGCCCTTGCGCCACTGGCATTGCTTGATGCGCTGCAGTCCATCGAGAACGATCAGGGCCGCGAACGCCTTGAACGCTGGGGCCCACGCACTCTCGACCTGGATATCCTGCTGTTCGGCGACCGACTGATCAATGAGCCGCGCCTCAAGGTGCCGCATTACCAAATGCATCTAAGGGCATTCGTGCTGTACCCGCTGGCGGAACTGGCGCCGGCCGACCTGCAACTGCCCAACGGGACAACACTCGGCGACTTGCTGGCGGCCTGTCCGTTTGTCGGCTTGGAACGCTTACCACTGTAGGAGCGAGCTTGCTCGCGAAGGTCGTCAACGATGACATGGGAAACCTGACAACCCAAGGCGTCCTCAGGTTTTTCGCGAGCAAGCTCGCTCCTACGATTGTATCCGTAACAGCGGTAACATCGCGCTCGTAACAATGCGGTAACACATGCAATTGACTTCCAGAGTTCTCCTCACGACTATAGGCGTCCCGCTGCCGCCAACCCGGCGCTAAAGGGCGCAATCCAGGCCTTATAAGCACTGCTCTGAAGAAAGTGCGCCTGTATAAACGAAGACTCACGCGCGTTACTCGCTGTTTCCAAGCGCCTGAACGAGGACCCTTTTCATGCCAGACATTACCCTGACCACCTTGCAGAACCTCAAACTCAACGGTGAAAAAATCACCATGCTGACCTGCTACGACGCCACCTTTGCCCAGGCGTGCTGCCAGGCCGGAGTCGAGGTGTTACTGGTGGGCGATTCACTGGGCATGGTTCTACAAGGGAATGACAGCACACTGCCGGTCACCACTGCGGAAATCGCCTATCACGTGGCCAGTGTCAAACGCGGCAACGATGGCGCCCTGATCATTGCCGACCTGCCCTTCATGGCTTATGCGACCCTTGAGCAGACACTGCACAACAGTGCGCAACTGATGCAGGCTGGCGCGCACATGGTCAAGCTGGAAGGGTCCGCCTGGTTGTCGGAATCGATTCGTCTGCTGGCTGAGCGTGGCGTCCCCGTGTGCGCGCACATGGGCCTGACGCCCCAGTCAGTGAATATCCTCGGCGGGTACAAAGTTCAGGGTCGGAACGAAGCCCAGGCGCGGCAGATGCGCGCCGATGCCATTGCCCTGGAGCAGGCCGGCGCCGCCATGATCGTGCTGGAGTGCGTGCCAAGCGAACTGGCCGAAGAAATCACTCAAGCGGTGAAAATCCCTGTCATCGGCATCGGCGCGGGGGTTGCCACCGACGGCCAGGTCCTGGTCCTGCACGACATGCTCGGCCTGGCCCTCACCGGTCGCGCGCCGAAATTCGTGAAGAACTTCATGGTTGGCCAGGACAGTATTCAAGCGGCCCTGAGCGCCTACGTGAGCGAAGTCAAGGCGCTCACTTTCCCTGGCACCGAACACGGATTCTCCGCATGAACACCGTCAAGACCCTGCGCGAACTGCGAGCGGCCGTCACCCACGCGCGCAGTGCCGGCAAACGCATCGGCTTCGTACCCACGATGGGTAACCTGCACCACGGTCACGCGACACTCGTGAGCAAGGCCGCCGAACAAGCAGACTTCGTGGTGGCGAGTATTTTCGTCAACCCGCTGCAATTCGGCGTCGGCGAAGATCTGGACAAATACCCACGCACGCTCGCAGCCGATCAGGAAAAGCTCCTGCAGGCCGGCTGTCACTTGCTGTTCGCCCCGACTGTCGATGAAATGTATCCCGACGGCATGAGTGTCCAGACTCGCGTCAGTGTGCCGCAGCTTTCCGAAGGTCTGTGCGGCGCCAGCCGTCCCGGTCACTTCGAAGGCGTGGCGACAGTGGTCAGCAAGCTGTTCAATATGGTGCAACCCGATCTGGCGGTATTTGGCCAAAAGGATTACCAGCAACTGGCGGTCATTCGCGCCATGGTCCGCGACCTGAACATGCCGATACAGATCATCGGCGAGCCCACGGTCCGTGCCGAAGACGGTCTCGCCCTGTCGTCGCGCAATGGTTACCTCACCGAAGAACAGCGGGCCATTGCACCGGTGCTGTTCCGCAGCCTGCGCCACATGGCCAGCGCCATTCAAAACGGTGATCGGGACTTTGCCAGGCTGCGCACCGAGCAAATCCAGCAGATCGAGGCCGCCGGCCTGCGCCTGGACTACCTGGAAGTTCGCCAGGGCCTGCACCTGCGCCCGGCAACCGCCGAGGATCGGGATGTGGTCATCCTGGTGGCCGCCTACCTGGGCGCGACCCGCTTGATCGACAACCTGCACCTGAATCTGCCCGCCTAAATAGCCCTTGCGTGGCCCAACCTGATGGGCCGGTATAAAAAAGTACCGGCCGCAGCGCAGACAAAGCCAAGACATATCGACACGCTAGGTTTAATGTAATCGCCCGGCGCTATTTGTAGCGTTGACGCAGTTGGTCGGAACCCGCCCTTTTATAACATCAACTATAAAAGCTGGACGTTCCGGGCTTTCAAGTGTCTTAAAGGCAGTCCCAGCAATAACAAGGAAACCCGCAGCGATGGCGTACTACCGCACCCCTCACGACGTTACCGCTCTGCCCGCCTGGCAAGCGCTCAATCAACATCGCCAAGCCATGCAGGACTTCAGCATGCGCGAAGCCTTCAATGCCGATCCCCAGCGCTTTAACCAGTTCACCTTGAGCAGCTGCGGACTTTTCCTCGATTACTCAAAAAACCTCATCACCCGTGAAACCCGCGACCTGCTGGTGGGCCTGGCCAACGAAGTCGACCTGCAAGGTGCGATCAAGGCATTGTTCGACGGCGAGCCGGTCAACTCCTCCGAAGGTCGCCCAGCGCTGCATACCGCATTGCGTCGGCCTGTGGGTGACAAACTGTCGATCAATGGCACGAATATCATGCCGGACGTGCACAAGGTGCTGAACCAGATCACCGATCTGGTGGGCCGCATCCACGACGGTCTGTGGCGCGGCTATACCGAAAAGCCGATCACCGACGTGGTCAACATCGGTATCGGTGGCTCGTTCCTCGGTCCCCAGCTGGTGTCCGAGGCGCTGTTGTCCTACGCCCACAAAGGTGTGCGCTGCCACTACCTGGCGAACATCGACGGCAGCGAGTTCCACGAGCTGACCATGAAGCTGCGCGCCGAGACCACGTTGTTTATCGTCTCGTCGAAATCCTTCAATACCCTGGAAACCCTGAAAAACGCCCAGGCCGCACGCGCCTGGTATCTGGCCCAGGGTGGCTCGGAAGCTGAGCTGTATCGCCACTTCATCGCCGTATCCAGCAACAACGCCGCGGCCGTGGCCTTCGGTATCCGTGAAGAAAACATCTTTCCGATGTGGGATTGGGTGGGCGGTCGCTACTCGCTGTGGTCGGCCATCGGCTTGCCTATCGCCCTGGCCATCGGCATGTCCAACTTCAAGGAGTTGCTGTCCGGCGCCTACACCATGGACCAGCATTTCCGGAGCGCGCCGTTCGAGCAGAACATGCCGGTGCTACTGGCGCTGCTTGGCGTGTGGTACGGCAACTTCTGGGGCGCGCAAAGCCACGCAATCCTGCCGTATGACCACTATCTGCGGAACATCACCAAACACCTGCAACAACTGGACATGGAATCCAACGGCAAAAGCGTGCGCCAGGACGGCACGCCGGTCGCCACCGATACCGGCCCGGTGATCTGGGGTGGCGTGGGCTGCAACGGTCAACATGCTTACCACCAGTTGCTGCACCAGGGCACCCAACTGATCCCGGCCGACTTCATTGTGCCGATCGTCAGTTTCAACCCGGTTTCCGACCACCACCAATGGCTGTATGCCAACTGCCTGTCGCAAAGCCAGGCGCTGATGCTCGGCAAGACCCGCAGCGAAGCCGAAGCCGAGTTGCGTGACAAGGGCCTGGACGAAGACGAGGTGCAGAAGCTGGCCCCGCACAAGGTGATTCCCGGCAACCGCCCGAGCAACACGCTGGTGGTGGAACGCATCAGTCCGCGCCGCCTGGGCGCGCTAGTGGCGATGTATGAACATAAAGTGTTCGTGCAAAGCGTCATCTGGGGCATCAACGCCTTCGATCAATGGGGCGTCGAGCTGGGCAAGGAGCTGGGCAAAGGCGTCTATAATCGCCTGACCGGCAACGAGGAAACGTCTGCCGAGGACGCGTCGACCCAGGGTTTGATCAACTACTTCCGCGGTCGCCACCGCGGCTGATACGCGGTCACCAGGGCCAACGTCCGTTTGGACGTTGGCCTTGAACCTACCCGCCACAGGGTGCATCTTTATCTCTTGTCGCACATAACAAGAATAAGGATCCCTCATGTTCGATATCAGCACTTTCCCCAAGGCCGACGCCGTCCGCCGGGCTGCGCAACTCAGTCAAGAGGATTATCAGCGCCTCTATCGTCAGTCCATCGAGCAACCGGAGACGTTCTGGGCCGAACAGGCCAGGGAATTTCTCGACTGGATCACGCCCTGGAACCGCGTCCGGCACTCGGACATCAAGACCGGTGAGGCCCAATGGTTTGCCGGCGGCCAACTGAACGTCAGTTACAACTGCATCGATCGCCACCTGCCCCAGCGCGCCGAACAACCGGCGTTTATCTGGGAAGGCGATGATCCGACGAAAGCGTCCAGCATCACCTACCACCAACTTCATCAAAACGTCTGCCGCCTGGCCAATGTGCTGAAAAGTCGCGGCGTGAAGAAAGGTGATCGCGTCTGCATCTACATGCCGATGATCCCCGAGGCTGCCTATGCGATGCTGGCCTGCACCCGCATCGGCGCCGTGCATTCAGTCGTGTTCGGTGGTTTCTCGCCGGACGCCCTGCGTGACCGAATTCTCGATGCCGACTGCCGTACCCTGATCACCGCCGACGAAGGCGTGCGCGGTGGCAAACTCGTGGCGCTGAAACAGAATGTCGACAAGGCCCTGGCCAGTTGTCCGAATGTCAGCTCGGTGCTGGTGGTAGAGCGTACCGGCGTGGCAATCGACTGGGTTGAAGGCCGCGACCTGAAATATCAACAGGCCGTGGACAGTGCCAGCGAAGATTGCACTCCCGAGCCAATGGACGCCGAAGACCCGCTGTTTATCCTCTACACCTCCGGCAGCACCGGCAAACCCAAAGGTGTGCTGCACACCACCGGCGGCTACCTGCTGCAAGCGGCGATGACCTTCAAATACGTGCTCGATTACCGCGACGGCGAGGTGTTCTGGTGTACCGCTGACGTCGGCTGGGTCACCGGGCACAGTTACATCGTCTACGGGCCGCTGGCCAATGGCGCGACCTCGCTGATGTTCGAAGGCGTCCCGAGCTACCCGGACAGCTCGCGCTTCTGGCAAGTGATCGACAAACATCAGGTGAATATTTTCTATACCGCGCCCACCGCACTGCGCGCCTTGATGCGCGAAGGTCATGGCCCTCTGGAAAATACCTCACGCGCCAGTTTGCGCTTGCTGGGCAGCGTCGGCGAACCGATCAACCCCGAAGCCTGGGACTGGTACTTCAACGCCGTCGGCGAGCAGCGCTGCCCGATTGTCGACACCTGGTGGCAGACTGAAACCGGCGGCATCATGCTCAGTCCGCTGGTCAGCGCACAAACCATCAAGCCCGGTTGCGCGACCCGGCCCATGTTTGGTGTAGAGCCCGTCCTGCTGGATGAACAGGGCAAGGAAATCAGCGGCGCGGGAAGCGGCGTGCTTGCCATAAAATCCACTTGGCCGGGGCAGATCCGGAGTGTCTACGGCGACCCGCAGCGCATGCTCGACACCTACTTCAAACCCTATCCCGGTTATTACTTCACCGGCGATGGCGCACGGCGCGACGCGGACGGTGACTATTGGATCACCGGGCGGATCGACGATGTCATCAACGTCTCCGGGCACCGCATCGGCACCGCCGAGGTGGAAAGCGCGCTGGTGCTCCACGACCAAGTGGCCGAAGCAGCAGTGGTGGGCTATCCCCATGATCTCAAGGGCCAAGGCATTTATGCCTTCGTCACGCCGATGAACGGCGTCGAGCCCAGCGACGCGTTGAAAAAACACTTGCTGGATCTGGTCAGCAAAGAGATCGGCAGCTTCGCCAAGCCTGAGTTGATCCAATGGGCGCCAGCCTTGCCCAAAACCCGATCAGGCAAGATCATGCGACGTATCCTGCGCAAAATCGCCTGCAATGAGCTGGACAGCCTGGGGGACACTTCTACCTTGGCTGACCCCAGCGTGGTCGACGGCTTGATCGACAAGCGCCTGAACCGATAGGAACCCCTGAACCGCCATGGAATTTCTGCGTAGCCGCATCGAATCCCAGTTGATGAGCCTGACCGGCCTGTCCCTGGGCAACCTGGACCTGGAACACCCCAAGGGCGATCCCGGACTGTTCGGACCGGATTCGGTAAGCTGGAAAGTCCATGGCGACTTCAGCAGCATGTTGATCGGCGGCATCAGTGCCTTGATGCTGCAAGCGCTACATCCTCTGGCCCTGGCCGGTGTGTGGGACCACTCGAACTTTCGCCAGGATATGCTCGGCCGTTTACGGCGTACTTCGCAGTTTATCTCCGGCACTACATTCGGCTCACGCCGCGACGCCGATTGGCTGATTGAAAAAGTGCGCACCATCCACCTGCAAGTGGTCGGCCATGCACCTGACGGCCGTCCCTATGCGGCCAGCGATCCTGAATTGCTGACCTGGGTTCATGTTGCCGAGGTCAGTAGCTTCCTCGCCGCACACCTGCGCTACCGAAACCCCGATTTATCGCCCCGGGATCAGGATCGGTACTACAGCGAGATTGCCCTGGTTGCCGAACGACTGGGGGCGCGCCATGTGCCGCGTTCACGCCAGGACGTGGCTGATTACCTGCAACGTATCCGCCCGCAATTGCTGTGTGACGCGCGCAGCCATGAAGTACTGCGCCTGCTGCTGGATGCGCCGGCCCCAAGCACGCTGGCCAAGCCTTTCGGCTCGCTGATGATGCGCGCCGGCATCGACCTGTTGCCGGATTGGGCCGCCAGCATGCTTGGACAACAACTAAACCCGCTGCAACGCCAGCTGATCCGCGCCGGTGTCAGGCGTAGCGCGCCGTTGTTGCGCTGGGCGATGCGCAATGGTTCGGCACAAAGAGCTCATCGACGGATGGGGTTACTGTAGGGGTAAGGGGGAGGCCTACAGAAAACCTCATAGCTGTTAAACTCCTGCGCCCCAATCAACCAGCAAGGCGCGCTCCATGTCTTCCCTGAATCAGGCGCTGCGCGCCGCTCTCGATCATCGCCAAGACCTGCTCGCCGAGCTGCATGCCCAAGGCAGCGATTGCTATCGGTTGTTCCATGGTAGCCAGGAAGGCGCAGGTGGCCTGACCATCGACCGCTATGGTCCGCAATTGCTGGTGCAGAGTTTTCACCAGTCCCTGGAACGCGACGTCCTGCTGCAACTGCACCAGCAGGTCAACCAGCACATGGGCCTTGAGCTGCTGCTGGTCTACAACGATCGCTCCCGTGGCAACTCGCGCATCGACCGTGAAGACATGGTCTACCACGCCGAACCCGCAGCCCTGGAAGACCTGGTCGGCCATGAGTGGGGCTTGAACTATCGCGTACGCGGTCGCCATGCCGGACAAGACCCGTTGCTGTTTCTAGACCTGCGTAACACGCGCGGCTGGGTCAAGGAACACAGTGCCGGCAAACGTGTGCTGAACCTGTTCGCTTACACCTGTGGCGTGGGCCTGAGCGCAGCAGCCGGTGGCGCCCGCGAAGTGTGTAACCTGGACTTTGCCGAGGGCAATCTGGCGGTCGGTCGCGAAAACGGCCTGTTGAACCCACAACTGCCGGAAATGCAGTTTGTGCAATCCGACTATTTCCCCGCCATCCGCCAATTGGCAGGCTTGCCGATTACCCAGCGGCGCGGTCAAAAACTGCCCAGCTACCCACGCCTGGAGCAACGCCGATACGACCTTGTGCTGCTCGACCCTCCAGCCTGGGCCAAAAGCGCCTTTGGTACCGTCGACCTGCTGCGCGACTACCAGAGTTTGCTCAAGCCTGCGTTGCTGGCGACGGCCGATAACGGCGCGCTGATCTGTTGCAACAACCTGGCAAAAGTCAGCATGAATGACTGGCGTGAGCAAGTACTGCGCTGCGCCGAAAAAGCCGGAAGGCCGGTGCGCGACTGGGCAATCATGACGCCAGGCGCAGACTTTCCCTCCCAGGATCAGCAGCCCCCGTTGAAGACCCTGATTCTGCAGCTGTAGGACCTGTCCTAAAAAGACCCGGTTACTGTAATAAAGGTGCGGTTCTTCGGAACCGTAAACCCGTGCCATACTCCAAGGCACTCTTTGATCGACATAGATGGCGTCACTCATGCCCAAAGGATTGATTCGCGCCACAGGCGCCTTGCTGACCGCCCTTGCACTCTACAGCTTGCTGGGCTTCCTGATTCTTCCCGGTATAGCCCTTCGCGTGGCCAATCAACAGTTAGCCAACTACGCCACGGTACCGGCCCGCCTCGAACGCATCGAGCTCAACCCCTTCAGCCTTGAACTGACCCTTTGGGGCCTGAATATCGGCGAGCCGGGCAAGGAGCAGGTAGGTTTTGAACGCCTCTATGCCAATCTGCAGCTCGACAGTCTCTGGACCCGGGTCCTGCACGTTGCCGACGTGCAGTTGGACAAACCAAAGACCGAAGTGCTGTTCGACAAATCCGGCACGCTCAACCTGACGCAACTGTTCAAACTGCCCGCCAGCGAGCCCACCCCGGATGATCCCGAGAGCAAACCGTTCCCGCTGCGCATCGAGCGTATCAAGCTGGCCGCCGGGTACGTCCGGTTTGAAGACTTGCGCCCCAGCGAGCCCATTGAATTTCTCTACGACACACTCGACTTCGAGCTGAAAAACCTCAGTACCCTGCCCGAAGACAACGCCGACATGACCCTTGTGGCAGCCGGCCCCCAAGGCGGCCAGATCGACTGGACCGGCAATTTCAGCCTGGTGCCCATCGCGTCCGAGGGTAAACTGAAGGTGACCGATGGCCAGATGAAAGCCTGGTGGCCTTATGTGCGCGACGCTCTGCCACTGGTGCTGGAAAACGGTGTATTGAATTTCAGCACCGACTACACGCTGAACCTGTCCAAAGAAACCGAACTGAATCTGACCAACACCACCGCGAGCATCGCCCCTTTCGCCATCAAGGCGCCGGATGGCAGGCCGCTGGCGCGCCTGGAGCGCCTGGATGTCAGCGAAACCTCAATCGACCTGGCCAAGCAGCAGGTGATTGTCGGCAAGATCCGCAGCAACAAACTCGAAACCTGGGCCGCGCGCGAAGCCGACGGCCGGCTGGATTGGCAGAGGCTGTTCGCCAGTCAACCGAGCAAACCGGCCGCGACCTCGGAACCCGCGAGTGCTCCCGCCACCGCCGACTCGCCGGCAGCGGAACCCGCCGCCCCGAGCAAACCTTGGCAAGTACTGCTCAAGGATGTCCAACTGCGCAACTACCAAGTGCATCTGGCAGACCGTCAGGTCAAACCTGAGGTGGCGCTGGACCTGGGCCCACTGAATGTCGACGTACAGAACTTCGACAGCCTCAACCAGAGCCCTTTCACGCTCAAGATCGATACCGGACTGGGTAAACAGGGCAAGCTCCAGGCGAGCGGCCAGGTTAATCTGAATCCGATCAGCGCCAAGCTCAAAGTCGACACCAAGGATATCGACCTGCGGGTCGCCCAGGCCTATATCAGCCCCTTCATTCGCCTGGAGCTGCGAAGCGGCATGCTGGGCAGCAACCTGGATGTGAACCTCAAGGGCACCGAGCCCCTGGCACTGCAGATCACCGGCCGCGCACAGGTGGATCAGTTACACACTCTGGATACCCTCAAGACCCGTGATTTCTTGAAATGGCAGCGCCTGGTGGTTGAAGGCCTGAACTATCAGCACGGTGACAGCTTGTCGATCGACAAGGTGAGCCTGCTGCAACCCTACGCGCGCTTCATGATCAACGATGATCGCAGCACTAACGTCGATGACCTGTTGATTCCCCAACCGGCCGACAGTGGCGCCAAGTCCACCTCCAAATCCACTGCAAGCAACGAGAAGCCCCTGGGCATTCATATCGGCCAGATTGCGATCAATGACGGCTCGGCTAACTTTGCCGACTTCAGCCTGACTCCCAACTTCGCCACGGCCATCCAGCAACTCAACGGTAAGATCGGGACCATCGACAGCCGTCAGGCCAAACCTGCGAGCGTCGACATCAAGGGCAAGGTTGACCGCTATGCGCCCGTGACGATCAAAGGCAGCGTGAACCCGTTTGACCCGATGGCGGCGCTGGATATCGCCACCAGCTTCAAACGCGTCGAACTGACGACATTGACGCCGTACTCGGGCAAGTTCGCCGGGTTCCGTATCCGCAAGGGCCGGCTCAATCTTGACCTGCACTACGTCATCACCAAAGGCCAGTTGAAGGCCGAGAACAAGGTGGTGGTGGAACAACTGCAATTGGGCGAGAAGGTCGACAGCGCGGATGCCGTGGATCTGCCGATTCGCCTGGCGATTGCCTTGCTCAAGGACACCGATGGCAAGATATCCATCGAGCTGCCAGTGACGGGCGACTTGAACAACCCGCAATTCAGCGTGATGCCGATCGTCTGGCAAACCTTGCGTAACCTGGTAGTACGCGCAGCCACGGCGCCGTTCAAGTTTATCGGCGGGCTGGTGACCGGTGGCGGCGCGGAAGACCTCGGCAACGTCTCGTTCGCCGCAGGCTCCAGCGAGCTGAGCAAGGACGCCGAGTCCGCACTGGTTAGCCTTTCCAAGGCGCTCAAGGAACGCCCTGCCCTGCGCCTGGAAATCGAAGGCACCGCAGCCGCCAGCAGCGACGGTCCTTTGCTGGCCGCGCAGCGCCTGGAGCGCGAATACCAGTACAACTACTACAAGATCCTCCAGCGTCGGGGCGACAAGGTTCCCGCCCAGGCATCGTTGCTGGAAGTACCGGAGAGCGAGAAAGCGCCGCTGCTCGAGGGCATCTACCGGACCCGCCTGAAACTACAGCCGCCGGCCGAATGGAAAGACCTCAGCCGCGATGAGCGCACGGCGAAGCTGCGTGACGGCGTGATCAAGTTCTGGAGTGGCAGTGAAGTGCTGTTACGCCAACTGGGCCAGGATCGGGCCAGCACCATCAAGGACTACTTGGTGGACAAAGGGCAACTGGAAGACGACAGGGTGTACTTTATTGATGCGAGCCTGGGGCAAGCCGAGAAGGATGGCCGGGTGATCACGCCGATGCACCTGGATGCCGAATAACCGATCGCTCAACCTATAAATTATTCCCTTCCCCAATAGAACGGGCCCCGACACTGCAAGTGTCGGGGCCCGTAATGGCCACATCCGTGTGGTCGGTCGCATGAACCCGTAAGGTGCATTAAGCGCAAATCTGACTCGCTCGCCGCCGCCTTTCTTCAGTCCAGTCGATAAATGTGCGTTACTCGGCTTTCAGGCCATCAGCCGAAACGCTTTTGACGCCTTTGATTTTCTTGGTGATGGCGACTGCCGTCTCTTTCTGCGACTCAGTCACGGCGGTAGTCGAGGACAGGGAAACCACGCCTTTGTTGGTTTCGACTTTGATGTCGGTACCAGGAATACCTTTTTCGGTGACCAGGTCGGCTTTGACTTTGGTGGTGATCCAAGTATCCGAAGTGGTTTCCTTAGCCTTGTCGACATTGTCAGCTTGGGCAGCGCCGCCAGCCATCAGGCCATCAGCGGATACCGCTTCTACACCTTTGATTTTCTTGGTGATGCTAACGGCCATTTCTTTCTGCGAATCGGAAATCGCTTCATCCGAAGACAGGGAAACCACACCTTTGTTGGTCTCAACCTTGATATCGGAACCAGGAATGCCTTTCTCGGTCAGCAGGTCCGCTTTGACTTTGGTGGTGATCCAAGTGTCTGAAGCCGATTCCTTAACCTGAGTAGCTTCACCTGCCGCCAGTGTCATTGGAGCCTGGGAAGTTTGAGCGTAGGCCGCGTTAGCCATTGCCAGGGTCAGAGCGGTAGCTGTTGCGGTAGCGAGAGCGAACTTCTTCATACGAGTAACTCCTGTTTTATCGAAAACCTGCAGCGTTTAAACCTTGATGCCGCAGCGTTGCAAGTGATGTTGCAGGCAGTGTGCCAACTCATGAACAGGAAATTAGTCGTTATAAAACAATAACTTAAAATAATCGCAAATTTGCGGAATCGTGCAACTTGCATGAAGGCCTGTGCACCTGCGTGCAAGTTGCGGTTTTTGGGAAAGGTTAAAACGCTGATTTTTATTCAGTTTCCCGCGCGCATAAAAAAAGGACTCCGAAGAGTCCTTTATTTCAGCATGAAGCGACGGGGTAATTAAGCGCCCGAGGCCTTCGCTGCTTCTACGTCCTTGATGGACAGCTTGATACGACCGCGGTTGTCCACGTCCAGTACCAGCACTTCCACTTCCTGGCCTTCTTTCAGAATGTCGGTCACTTTCTCGACGCGAGCATCGCTCAGCATGGAGATGTGAACCAGACCGTCTTTGCCCGGCAGGATGTTGACGAATGCGCCGAAATCGACGATGCGCTCAACCTTACCGACGTAGATCTTGCCGATCTCGGCTTCCGCAGTGATGCCCAGAACGCGCTGACGCGCCGCTTCTGCAGCTTCCTTGGTTTCGCCGAAGATCTTGATCGAGCCGTCGTCTTCGATGTCGATCGAAGCCTTGGTCTCTTCGCAGATCGCACGAATGGTCGCGCCACCTTTACCGATAACATCACGGATTTTGTCGGTGTCGATTTTCATCGCGATCATGGTCGGAGCATTTTCCGACAGTTCGGTACGGGACTGACCGATGATCTGGTTCATCTGACCGAGAATGTTCAGGCGCGCTTCCAGGGCTTGGCCCAGAGCGATTTCCATGATTTCTTCGGTGATGCCCTTGATCTTGATGTCCATCTGCAGCGCGGTAACACCTTTGGCGGTACCGGCTACTTTGAAGTCCATGTCGCCCAGGTGGTCTTCGTCGCCCAGAATGTCGGTCAGGATGGCGAACTTCTCGCCTTCTTTAACCAGGCCCATCGCGATACCGGCAACCGGTGCCTTCATCGGCACACCAGCGTCCATCAGCGCCAGGGAAGCACCGCAGACCGAAGCCATGGAGCTGGAACCGTTGGACTCAGTGATTTCCGACACAACACGGATGGTGTACGGGAACACGTCAGCAGCTGGCAGCATGGCGGCGATCGAACGACGCGCCAGACGACCGTGACCGATTTCGCGACGACCAGCGCCACCCATGCGACCACACTCGCCCACCGAGAACGGAGGGAAGTTGTAGTGCAGCATGAACGGGTCTTTTTTCTCGCCTTCCAGGGTGTCCAGCAGCTGTGCGTCACGGGCAGTACCCAGGGTCGCAACTACCAGAGCCTGAGTTTCACCACGGGTGAACAGGGCCGAACCGTGAGTCTTCGGCAGAACGCCGACTTCGATGTTCAGCGGACGTACAGTGCGGGTGTCGCGACCGTCGATACGTGGCTTGCCGTTAACGATGTTTTCGCGAACGGTGCGGTATTCGATTTCACCGAATGCAGCTTTGACTTCGCTGGAAGAAGGCTGGCCTTCTTCACCGGACAGCTTGGCAACAACCTGATCCTTCAACTCGCCCAGGCGAGCGTAACGGTCGGCCTTGACGGTAATGGCGTAGGCCTGGGAGATCGCGTCGCCGAATTCGGCACGGATAGCGCCCAGCAGAGCGGTGGCTTCAGGCTGTGGAGCCCAAGTCCAAGTTGGCTTGGCAGCTTCGGCAGCCAATTCTTTAACAGCGTTGATCACAACCTGGAACTCGTCGTGAGCAAACAGTACAGCGCCCAGCATCTGGTCTTCGGTCAGCTCTTTGGCTTCGGATTCAACCATCAATACGGCTTCCGAGGTACCGGCTACGACCATGTCCAGGCTCGAAGCTTTCTGTTGCTCGTAAGTCGGGTTCAGCAGGTAACCAGTGCTTTCGTGGAAGGCAACGCGGGCAGCGCCGATCGGACCATCGAAAGGAATACCGGAAATAGCCAGGGCAGCCGAGGTACCGATCATCGCTGCGATGTCCGGATCGGTCTTTTTGCTGGTGGAAACGACGGTGCAGACAACCTGCACTTCGTTCATGAAGCCTTCTGGGAACAGCGGACGGATCGGACGGTCGATCAGTCGGGAAGTCAGGGTTTCTTTCTCGGAAGGACGGCCTTCGCGCTTGAAGAAACCGCCAGGGATCTTACCGGCAGCGTAAGTCTTTTCCTGGTAGTGAACGGAAAGAGGGAAAAAGCCTTTGCTCGGGTCAGCGGTCTTGGCGCCAACAACGGTCACCAGAACGGTAACGTCGTCGTCAACGGTAACCAGCACTGCGCCGGAGGCTTGACGGGCGATACGGCCTGTCTCGAGGGTAACGGTCGACTGACCGAACTGGAATTTTTTGATAACCGGGTTCACGGTGTCCTACCTTCTTTGTGGCTCTTGGGGAACTTGTCTTCTTGCGAAATTCTTGGGCAATGTCGGGAATCGGCCCGACCCTCGTCCAGGGTAAAACGTGTATCCAGATAAAACTTGAGGCTGGGAGCCTGCCATGGGCCAGCGGGAATCCCACTGACACACGGCAGACAACCAACCTCTAGCGCAATCGCTTAATTAGCGACGCAGACCCAGGCGACCGATCAGAGCCTGATAACGACCCAGATCCTTGCCTTTCAGGTAGTCCAGCAGCTTACGGCGCTGGTTTACCATGCGGATCAGACCACGACGGGAGTGGTGATCTTTACCGTTGGCCTTGAAGTGACCTTGCAGCTTGTTGATGTTGTGGGTCAGCAGTGCAACTTGCACCTCTGGCGAACCAGTGTCACCAACAGCTTGCTGATAGTCAGCTACGATTTGTGCTTTTTCTTGAACGTCGAGAGCCATGAGGCAATCCTTTTTTCAGGAAACCACCCAAAGGGCAGTTTCAACAGGCCAGGGACAAATCCCTGTATCTAAAAATGAGTAGTGACCGTGCCTGTTAACAGCCACCCTCGTTCGGTCATTCTGACCGAATCAGTCGACGCGGCGCGATCCGCCCGTCTTCGCTCACTTCACCGATACCGATAAAGCGACCGTTATGATCCTGTACTCGCACCATGCCGAATTTCGGGGCATCCGGGGCACGTACCGGCTGGCCGTTGAGCCAGTAGAACGCACTGTGTTCCGAAAAATGCAGCAATGGCCAGTCCTGCAAACCACTGTCCGACGGCATCAGGAAGCGATCAACCGCTTCGTTGCCACCTTCGGCATGCACCGCTTCCAACTCTTCCAAGGTGACCGTCTGGGCCAGGGCGAAAGGGCCAGCCTGGGTACGTCGCAGTTCAGCAACGTATGCGCCACAGCCCAACTGCTCACCAATATCTTCCACCAGGGTACGGATATAGGTGCCTTTGCTGCAGTCCACCGCCAACCGGGCGGTGTCACCTTCACAGGCGAGCAATTCCAAGCGCGCAATAGTAACAGAACGCGGTTCGCGCTCCACTACTTCACCAGCACGTGCCAACTTGTATAAAGGCTGGCCATCACGCTTGAGCGCCGAGTACATCGGCGGTATCTGACTGATTTGCCCACGAAAAGCCGGTAAAGCCGCCTCGATATCAGTACGACCAACGGTCACCTCGCGAACCTGCAAGACATCACCTTCGGCGTCGGCCGTGGTGGTGGTCTTGCCCAGTTGCATCAAAGTTTCATAACCCTTGTCGGAATCGAGCAGATATTGCGAGAACTTGGTGGCCTCGCCAAAGCACAGCGGCAACACGCCAGTGGCCAAGGGGTCGAGGCTGCCGGTGTGCCCGGCCTTCTCGGCATTGAGCAGCCAGCGAACCTTCTGCAACGCGGCATTGGAGGTAAAGCCAATGGGCTTGTCGAGCAGAATGATGCCGCTGACATTGCGACGTATACGTTTGACCTGAGCCACCGCTTACTCCTTGGCGTCTTCAGGTGTGGACGGGCGCTGGCTGTCTTCAGCCACGGCGCGCTCGATCAGAGCCGACAGGTGCGCACCACGCACGACACTTTCGTCGTAGTGGAAGTGCAACTGAGGAACGCTGCGCAGCTTCATCTCACGGGCCAACTGCATGCGCAAGAAACCTGCGGCCGAGTTGAGCACCTTGATGCTTTGTGCGATTTCTTCGCTGTTGTCCTGACCCATCACGGTGATGAAGATCTTGGCGTGACCTACGTCACGGCTCACTTCAACGGCGGTGATGGTGACCAGGCCAACGCGGGGGTCTTTGACTTCGCGACGGATCAGTTGGGCCAGCTCACGCTGCATCTGATCGCCGATACGCTGGGTACGGCTGTATTCTTTTGCCATGTCTTGTTACCTGTTACTGCCACACGGTGAAACCCGTGGGGTCTGAAAGCGGCAAACGCCCGGCCTGACAAAAGCCAGACCGGGCGTTGCGTTTAGAGTCCGGACACCGCGCGGGGCATTTGCATGCCCACACGCCGTGTGGCTCCTGAAGTGCGCGAGTTAGAGGCTGCGAGCAACCTGGACCTTCTCGTAGACTTCGATCTTGTCGCCAGGCTTAACGTCGTTGTAGCTCTTGACGCCGATACCGCATTCCATGCCGGCACGTACTTCGGAAGCGTCATCCTTGAAGCGACGCAGGGATTCCAGCTCGCCTTCAAAGATAACGATGTCTTCACGCAGTACACGGATCGGACGGTTACGGTGAACGACACCTTCGATCACCATGCAACCGGCGATGGCGCCAAACTTCGGCGAACGGAACACGTCGCGAACTTCGGCGATACCCAGGATATTTTCCCGGACGTCACTGCCAAGCATGCCGGTAAGGGCTTTCTTGACGTCTTCGATGATGTCGTAGATGACGTTGTAGTAACGCATGTCCAGGCCTTCCTGCTCGACGATCTTCCGTGCGCCAGCATCGGCACGCACGTTGAAGCCGAACAGTACAGCGTTGGAAGCCAGTGCCAGGTTGGCGTCGGATTCGGTGATACCACCAACACCGCCACCGACCACACGCACTTGCACTTCGTCGTTACCCAGGCCATTCAAGGCGCCGTTCAACGCTTCAAGGGAGCCGCGAACGTCAGATTTGAGGACGATGTTAAGCGTCTTCTTCTCTTCCTGGCCCATGTTCTCGAAGATGTTCTCAAGCTTGCCGGCGTGAGCACGGGCCAGCTTGACTTCACGGAACTTGCCTTGACGGAACAGAGCCACTTCACGGGCTTTCTTCTCGTCAGCCACAACGCTCATCTCGTCGCCAGCGTCCGGGGTACCGTCCAGGCCGAGAATCTCGACCGGGATGGCCGGACCGGCTTCCTTGATTGGCTTGCCGTTCTCGTCGAGCATGGCGCGGACACGGCCATAGTTCGAACCGACCAGCACCATGTCGCCTTGGCGCAGGGTACCGTCTTGAACCAGCACAGTCGCCACCGGGCCACGGCCCTTGTCGAGACGCGATTCAACCACGACACCACGGCCAGGAGCCGAAGGCGTAGCCGTCAGTTCCAGGACTTCGGCTTGCAGCAGGACCGCTTCGAGCAGTTCGTCGACACCCGTACCCATCTTCGCGGAGACCGGTACGAACGGGGTGTCGCCACCCCACTCCTCGGACGTCACGCCGTGAACCGACAGTTCGCTGCGGATGCGATCGAGATCGGCGCCCGGCTTGTCGATTTTGTTCACTGCCACGACCAGCGGCACACCCGCCGCTTTGGCGTGCTGGACGGCTTCGATGGTTTGTGGCATCACGCCGTCGTCCGCCGCAACCACCAGGATCACGATGTCGGTTGCCTTGGCACCACGGGCACGCATTGCGGTAAACGCAGCGTGACCTGGGGTGTCGAGGAACGTCACCATACCGCGCTCGGTTTCAACGTGGTAGGCGCCGATGTGCTGGGTAATGCCGCCGGCTTCGCCCGCTGCAACCTTCGCACGACGGATATAGTCGAGCAGGGATGTCTTACCGTGGTCAACGTGGCCCATTACGGTCACGACCGGCGCACGGGAAACCGCCTCACCTTCAAACTTCAGGGACTCGGCCAGGGAATCTTCCAGGGCGGTGTCGCTGACCAGAACCACTTTGTGGCCCAGCTCTTCAGCGACCAGTTGGGCAGTTTCCTGATCCAGTACCTGGTTGATGGTGGCTGGCGTACCCAGCTTGAACATGAACTTGATGATTTCAGCAGCCTTGACCGACATCTGCTGGGCAAGATCGCCAACAGAGATGGTCTCGCCGATCTTCACTTCACGCACGACAGGACCGGTTGGGCTCTGGAAACCGTGGGCGTTGCGTTTCTTCAGCTTGGCCTTGCCACGACCGCCACGACGGAAGCCATCGCTTTCTTCGTCGGTAGTACGTGGAGCAACCCGTGGAGCAGGTGCCTTTTCCTTGACCGAAGCGCGATGCGGAGCGTTTTTACGCTCGCCATCGCCACCACCACCGCGACGATTATTATCGTCAGCACGTGGCTTGTCCGGACGACGAGGTTCGTCGCGCTTGCGTGCGTCGGCTGCCGGAGCTGGCGCCGGGGCCACCGGAGCGGCCTCACGCACAGCTTCTACAGGCGCAGCGACTGCTTCAGTGCTAGCAGGTTGCGCAGCAGTAGGCTGGCGACGCGCTTCTTCTTCGGCGCGACGCTTGGCTTCTTCTTCAGCCTTCTGACGAGCAGCATTTTCTACTGCGCGACGTTCGTCCAGCTCGCGTTTGCGCTCGGCTTCGATTTCTTCCGGGCTGCGCTGTACGAAGACTTTCTTCTTGCGTACTTCAACGCTGATGCTCTTGCTACCCGCAACACGCAGGGTGCTGGTGGTTTTGCGCTGCAGTGTAATCTTGCGCGGTTCTTCCACTTTCGCCTTGTGGCTGCTCTTCAAGTGAGTCAGCAAAGACTGCTTCTCACTATCGCTCACACCTTCATCGGCGGCGGTGTGCGGCAGACCTGCCTCACGCATCTGCTGCAACAGGCGCTCTACCGGTGTTTTGACCTCATCGGCCAGTTGTTTCACCGTGACTTGCGTCATGCACTTCTCTCCTCAGGCCGCGCCTAATTACTCGAACCAATGGGCTCGGGCGGCCATGATCAACTTGCCGGCACGATCATCGTCAATGCCGTCGATGTCGAGCAGATCGTCAATAGACTGCTCGGCCAGGTCTTCGCGGGTAATTACGCCGCGCACCGCCAGTTCCATCGCCAAATCCTTGTCCATACCCTCAAGCGAGAGCAGGTCTTCGGCCGGATGGGCGTCTGCCAGCTTTTCCTCAGTAGCGATGGCTTTAGTCAACAAACGATCCTTGGCCCGAGCGCGAAGCTCGTTGACGGTGTCTTCGTCAAAGCCGTCGATGTTGAGCATTTCTTCCAACGGTACGTAGGCAATCTCTTCCAGGCTGGTGAAGCCTTCATCTACCAGCACCTGTGCCAGGTCTTCATCGACTTCGAGCTCTTCGATAAAGTTGCGCAGGATGTCACCGGTTTCTGCTTGCTGCTTAGCCTGGATGTCCGATTCGGTCATGACATTCAGGGTCCAGCCGGTCAACTGGCTGGCCAGACGCACGTTCTGACCTCCACGACCAATGGCTTGAGCCAGATTGTCGGCGCCAACGGCGATGTCCATCGCATGGGCATCCTCGTCAACGATAATCGCCGCCACTTCAGCCGGCGACATAGCGTTGATCACGAACTGCGCGGGGTTATCGTCCCACAGGACGATGTCCACACGCTCACCGCCCAATTCACCCGACACTGCCTGGACGCGCGAACCGCGCATACCAATGCAAGCACCTTGCGGGTCGATGCGCTTGTCCTTGGAGCGGACCGCGATCTTGGCACGCGAACCCGGGTCGCGGGACGCAGCCATGACTTCGATCAGACCTTCAGCAATTTCCGGCACTTCGATACGGAACAGCTCGATCAGCATTTCCGGCGCAGTACGCGACAGGATCAACTGAGGGCCGCGGTTCTCGGTGCGGATTTCCTTGAGCAACGCACGCAAGCGCACGCCAACCCGGAAAGTTTCACGGGAAATGATGTCTTCACGGGCCAGCAACGCTTCGGCGTTGTTGCCCAGGTCAACGATCACGTTGTCGCGGGTGACCTTTTTCACGGTGCCGGAGATGATTTCACCCAGGCGCTCGCGATAGGCATCAACGACTTGAGCACGCTCGGCTTCGCGAACCTTCTGCACGATGACTTGCTTGGCAGTCTGTGCAGCAATCCGGCCGAACTCGATCGATTCGATCTTATCTTCGACAACATCACCGACCTGGGCGCCAGGATGCGTTTCAGCAACCTTGCTTGGCCAGGTTTCGATGGCCGGATCATCAAGATCGGCTTCTTCGACTACCGTCCAGCGACGGAAAGTCTCATAGGCACCGGTGTGGCGGTTGATTTCCACACGCAGATCAACTTCGTCTTCAAAACGTTTTTTGGTAGCAGTGGCCAGGGCCAGCTCCAACGCTTCAAAAATCACGTTTGCCGGTACGCCCTTTTCATTGGATACCGACTCAACAACCAGCAGTACTTCTTTGCTCATCGTACGCCTCGCCTTTCGCAAGCCATTGGATCCGCGGGATCCGCGTCTCAGTCAAAACTGGGAATAATGTTGGCCTTGTCGATCATATCGATCGGCAACAGGAATTCATGGTCTTCTACCTGCACCACGACATCCTGTTCTTCTACACCGCGCAGAAGGCCCTGAAAGTTGCGTCGCCCTTCGAACGGGGAACGCAGCTTGATCTTCACTTGTTCACCGGCATATTTGGCAAACTGCTCGATAGTGAACAGTGGGCGCTCCATGCCTGGCGAGGAAACTTCGAGGGTGTATTCAACGGAGATCGGATCTTCAACATCCAGCACACCGCTGATCTGGCGACTGACAATGGCACAATCGTCCACCAGCACGCCGCCCTCTTTATCGATATAAACACGCAACATTGAGTGGCGACCTTGAGCCGAAAACTCAATACCCCAGCATTCATAGCCTAGGGCCACGACCACCGGGGCCAACAAGGCCTGCAACTCTTCTAGCTTGCTCGACACCTGAACCCCCTCGTGCATGTATGTGCATGCTGTGCAAAATAAAAAAATGGGCGAAACGCCCATCCTTGAAACGCCGTCGAACAGCGGCGTTGAAAGTGTCCAGCTAACAAAAAGCCCCTTAAAAGGGGCTCCGCTAAAACTGGTTGCGGGGGCCGGATTTGAACCGACGACCTTCGGGTTATGAGCCCGACGAGCTACCAGACTGCTCCACCCCGCGACAAAGCTGGGGCGGAAGTATACGACCGATCCCTTACAGGGTCAATGTAACCTTCCACCTACAAGAAAGCCCGCAACAGCGGGCTCTCCTGATAATTGGTACCGAGAAGGGGACTCGAACCCCTACACCCTATGGGCACAACCACCTCAAGGTTGCGTGTCTACCAATTCCACCACCTCGGCAATACAACGTTTACAACATGAAACCCTTCTTACTTTTGCTCTTGAGCTGGAGGCACGTCAGTCGCTGGGCTAGCCGACTTTTGCTCTTGAAGCACCGGGACATCATCAGAAGCCGGTTTTGCCTTTGGAACTTCCATCACTGCTGGATCTGGCAAACCTGCTTGAGTCAGCACATGAGCTTTCTCTTTAGCAAAGTAACCTAACCCCAAGCTGGTTATGAAGAAACCGGCGGCAAGTATAGCAGTAAACTTACTAAGAAAGGTAGAGGAACCTTGGCTTCCGAACACAGTATTTGACGCACCTGCTCCGAAAGACGCACCAGCGTCCGCACCTTTACCCTGCTGCAGCAATACCAGAGCAACAACGCCCAGCGCACCCAGCAGATGAAAAACAACGATGACTGTTTCCAGCATTTTTTCAGTTTCCCGCGGCGCGACAAATCGCACCGAACTCATCTGCATTCAGGGAAGCCCCACCAATGAGCCCCCCATCGATATCCGGCATGCTGAACAGTTCGACCGCATTGGCCGCCTTCACGCTGCCGCCGTATAGAAGCTGCACACCTCGTGCAACCTCAGAATTCTCTGCCGCCAACTGCGCGCGAATGGCTGCGTGCACATCCTGCGCCTGTTGCGGCGAAGCAGTCAGCCCGGTGCCAATGGCCCAGACCGGCTCGTAAGCTATGACCGCCTTTGCAAACGCACCAACACCCAGCTCTTCGATGATGCTGCCCAACTGACGCGAGACAACCTCAAGGGTCTTGCCAGATTCACGCTGCTCTAGAGTTTCCCCTATACACAACACCGGAATCAGGCCGCAAGCCTGTGCTGCCGCGAACTTGCGATTGAGTATCGCATCACGCTCACCCATTACCTGGCGGCGCTCGGAATGCCCTACAAGTACATAGGAGCAGCCCGCATCAACCAGCTGACTCGGTGCAATTTCACCGGTCAACGCACCCTGCATGGCTTCTACCGCGGAATTCTGCGCGCCGACCTGAATCGACTTGCCTTTCAAGCCATCAACCACTTGGTTGATATGCAAGCAAGGCGGGAATACCGCGACATCGACACCGCTCGGCAAGGCCAAATGACGAAGGCCATTGATCAGCTCAGCGACACTGGCGCGGGTACCGTGCATTTTCCAGTTACCAGCTACCATAGTGCGACGCATGCTGTACCTCGTCGGTCAAAGTGGGCGCAGATGTTACCCAACCACATCAACACTGGCAAGCCGAATTCAGGCGCAAACTTCAGTTACCAGTTTTGCCAGCTCCTCGGCATAGCCGCGAACCTGTGTTTCGTCGTCACCTTCGACCATGACACGCACCAAAGGCTCCGTTCCCGATTTGCGCAACAAAACCCGGCCACGACCCGCCATAGCAACGGTAACGCGCTCACAGGCTTCCTTGATCGCCGGGTGCTCGATAGGATTTTCACCGCCCGCGAAACGAACGTTAAGCAAGACTTGTGGACATTTGCGCAACGCCTGACGTGCCTGGGCAAGACTTTCTTCACGGCGACGCAAGGCCAACAGCACCTGCAGCGCAGCGATGATCGCATCCCCGGTGGTCGTGTGCTGGAAGCAAACGATATGCCCCGAGTTTTCACCCCCGACCAACCAGTTGCGCTCCAGCAAATCAGCAATCACGTAACGGTCGCCAACGTTCGCACGCACAAACGGAATCCCGAGGTCGGCGAGGGCCAACTCCAGCCCCAGATTACTCATCAGGGTACCGACAACCCCGCCGTGCAGCTTGTTACGCTCGTGCAGGTCGCGGGCAATGATGAACAAAAGGTCATCGCCGTCGACTATAGCACCCGTGTGATCAACCATCAGCACCCGGTCGCCATCACCATCGAAGGCAATCCCAAGGTCGGCGTGCTCAGCCAATACCGCGGCCTGCAGCTGCTCCATATGAGTCGAGCCGCAGTTATCGTTGATGTTCAGGCCGTTAGGCTGGGCCGACAACACTGTGACTTGCGCACCCAACTCCTTGAAGACGCTGGGGGCAACTTTGTAGGTCGCGCCATGGGCACAGTCGATGACCACCTTGAGGCCTGCGAAATTGGTACTGGTAGGCACGCTGCTTTTGCAGAACTCAATATAACGACCGGAAGCATCGTTAATCCGCGAAACCTTGCCCAGCTTGCTCGACTCGACGACAGTCATCGGCGCATCCAGCAGTTCTTCAATCATGTGTTCGATCTCGTCCGGCAGTTTGGTGCCCTGGCCCGAGAAGAACTTGATGCCATTGTCATCATGGGGATTGTGCGAAGCACTGATCACGATACCGGCTTCAGCGTGAAAGGTGCGCGTCAGGTAAGCGATCGCCGGCGTAGGCATCGGCCCCAGCAGCATCACATCAGCCCCGGCGGCAGACAGGCCCGCCTCAAGCGCCGACTCGAACATGTAACCCGAAATTCGCGTGTCCTTGCCTACCAGGATGCGGCATGCACCCATACTGCGAAACGCCATGCCAGCCGCCCAACCGAGCTTGAGCATAAAGTCTGGAGTGATAGGAAACTCGCCGACCCGACCACGAATGCCGTCAGTGCCAAAATATTTTTTAGTCATAAGTGCTCCATCATTCTTATTCGGCTGATTCTACTGCTTCAATCATCCGTACCACGTCCATCGTCTCGGCAACGTCATGCACGCGCAAAATGCGCGCACCCTTGACCAGCGCCAGCGCCGCGAGAGCCAGGCCGCCATGCAGCCTTTCCCCCACAGGACGATTCAATGCCATGCCTATCATGCTCTTGCGCGAAACGCCGACCAATAGCGGCCGACCAAGGGCATGCAGGGCCTCCATATGCTTGAACAGACTTAAATTGTGCTGCAGGGTTTTGGCAAAGCCAAACCCTGGATCGAGAATAATCCGCTCGGGAGCAATTCCGACCGTGGCGCACTGCGCAATGCGCTCGGCGAGAAATTCAGTCACTTCACCCACGAGATTGCTATAACGCGGGTCCTCCTGCATCGTTCCAGGTTCGCCGAGCATATGCATCAGGCATACCGGCAACCCGGTCGCAGCCGCAGCTTCAAGCGCTCCGTCACGCAGCAACGAGCGCACATCATTGATCAATCCGGCACCCAAACGAGCGGTTTCGCGCATGACAGCCGGCGTCGAAGTGTCCACCGAAATGATCACATCAAGCTCGCCATGGATACGCTCGACAATCGGCGCAACGCGCTCCAACTCCTCCAGCGGCGATACAACACGCGCACCGGGACGAGTCGACTCGCCACCCACATCAATCAAGGTCGCACCCGCAGCAACCATCGCCTCGGCATGACGCAGCGCCGCATCAAGCTGGCTGAAGCGCCCACCATCGGAAAAGGAGTCTGGAGTTACATTGAGAATACCCATGACATGCGCATGGGCCAAATCAAGAACCCGGCTGCCGCAAGGCAACCGGGTGGAGGGCAACACAGAAGTCATTTCAAACCTTAAACGTCGGCAGCCGGGCCGCCGATAGGGGCATCAGGACGCTCGCTCTGCACTACTGGCGGAGTGCCCGAAGTCCCCGAGCCACCTTCCCAATCCTTAGGTTCACGCGGCGTACGCCCCGCCATGATGTCGTCGATCTGTTCGGCATCAATGGTTTCGTACTTCATCAAGGCATCCGCCATGGCATCGAGCTTGTCGCGGTTATCCGTCAGGATCTGCTTGGCCGTGCCATAGCACTGATCAATGATACTGCGCACCTCGGAGTCGATCAGCTTGGCTGTCTCGCCCGAGAAACTGGCACCTTGACCACCACCGCCACGCCCCAAGAACACTTCGCCTTCTTCCTCGGCATACATCAATGGACCCAGCTTCTCGGACAGCCCCCACTTGGTGACCATGTTTCGCGCAATCTGGCTGGCGCGCATGATGTCATTGGAGGCGCCCGTGGTCACACCGTCGAAGCCCAGCGTCATCTCTTCGGCAATCCGCCCGCCGTACAGCGAGCAAATCTGGCTGATCAAGGCCCGCTTGGAGAGGCTGTAGCGATCTTCTTCCGGAAGGAACATGGTGACACCCAGTGCGCGACCACGCGGGATGATCGACACCTTGTAGACCGGATCATGCTCAGGCACGACGCGACCGACAATGGCGTGGCCAGCCTCGTGATAAGCGGTGTTCTGCTTCTCTTTTTCGGACATGACCATGGATTTGCGCTCGGCACCCATCATGATCTTGTCTTTCGCCAGTTCAAATTCCTTCATTTCAACGATGCGCTTGCCGGTACGGGCGGCAAACAGCGACGCTTCGTTGACCAGGTTGGCCAGGTCAGCACCGGAGAAGCCCGGTGTACCACGGGCGATCACGGCCGGAGCCACGTCGTCGCCCATCGGCACTTTGCGCATATGCACTTTCAGGATCTGTTCACGGCCACGGATATCCGGCAGGCCGACGACGACCTGACGGTCGAAACGCCCTGGACGCAACAGCGCAGGGTCAAGCACGTCAGGTCGGTTGGTCGCCGCAATCACGATGATGCCATCGTTCATTTCGAAGCCATCCATCTCGACCAGCAACTGGTTGAGGGTTTGCTCACGCTCGTCGTGACCACCGCCCATGCCAGCACCACGATGGCGACCCACAGCGTCGATCTCATCGATGAAGATGATGCATGGCGCGTGCTTTTTGGCCTGCTCGAACATGTCACGGACACGACTCGCACCGACACCGACGAACATTTCAACGAAATCAGAACCGGAAATGGTGAAGAACGGGACCTTGGCCTCACCAGCGATGGCCTTGGCCAACAGGGTTTTACCGGTACCCGGAGGACCGACCATCAGCACACCACGGGGAATACGACCACCAAGGCGCTGGAACTTGCCTGGATCGCGCAGGAACTCAACCAACTCGCCGACTTCTTCCTTGGCTTCGTCGCAACCCGCGACGTCAGCCAGCGTAGTCTTCACCTGATCTTCGGAAAGCAGCCGCGCCTTGCTCTTGCCAAAGCTCATCGGCCCGCCCTTGCCTCCCGCGCCACCTTGCATCTGGCGCATGAAGAACATGAACACGGCAATAATCACCAGGATCGGGAAGCTGGCCACCAGAAGCTGGGTCCAGATGCTCTGCTGCTCAGGCTGCTTGCCCTCAACGATGACCTTGTTATCCACAAGATCGCCGATCAAGCCATTGTCCTGGATCGCCGGACGGATGGTCTTGAAGCTGTCGCCATCGTTGCGCTTACCAGTAATCACGTAGCCATCGACGGCTACGCGTTCGACCTTGCCATCCTTGACTTGCTGGATGAAGTCGGAATAGTTGAGGGTCTGCGGCTCGTTAGGGCTGGAGAAGTTGTTCATCACCGTCACCAGGACTGCCGCGATGATCAACCACAGGATCAGATTCTTTGCCATATCGTTCAATTAACTACCCTCTGAAGCAAGCTCCGCTACTGGCGCGCGCTTCGCATGATATTCACCGGCATAACTTACTACATTACCTACAACTCTGGCAGGCGCCGTCTGTAACCCTTTGTGAAACTTTGACTACACAATATTCGTAAAGCTTCATGACGAAAGCGATATAAAAAAACCTATCGACTCCCTTGAATCTCTCAAAGACGCTCCTCGCTGGCGGCACCTTCAATGCCACGATACCCACGGCCCAGCAAATACTGCTCGCGAGACCGATCTCTCGAGGAGTCAGGCTTGCGCGTCTGAACCTTGTCGAACAGCTTGCGCATGTTCTTGTGGTACTCGTCAAAACCTTCACCGAGGAAGACCTTGACCAAAAAATCACCGCCAGGACGCAAAACCCGCCCGGCCAGATCCAATGCCAATTCACAAAGGAACATCGCACGTGGCATATCCACGGCAGGTAATCCACTCATATTGGGGGCCATATCGGAAATCACAAGGTCTACCTGCGAATTTCCGACAGCCTCAAGAATCTGGGCCAACACGTCGTCCCGGGTAAAATCGCCGTGAACGAAGGTCACGTCGGGAATACTGTCCATTTCCAGGATATCGGAAGCAATCAATCGACCTTGCCCACCAATCAGACGACTGGTCACCTGGGACCAGCCACCCGGGGCCGCGCCAAGATCGATAACGCTCATGCCTGGGCGGATCAACTTGTCCTTTTCCTGGATCTCAAGCAGCTTGTAGCTGGCCCGGGAACGGTAGCCATCCTTTTGCGCCTTTTTGACGTAAGGATCGTTGAAATGTTCTTTGAGCCAGTTAAGGCTGGTTTTGGAACGGGCCACGGGCCACCTCGAAAATAAAACGGGTCGTGATTAACTGGGCGGTCCCGGACTCGCTCGGGTAAACTGGCCGCCGCTTTTTACAAGATCAGACGCAGGGGTCAGATTATGCCGCTCACTCAAGAGCAGAAGAAACAGTACAAATCCATTGGCCACCATCTGAAACCAGTTTTGATTGTGGCTGATAACGGTTTGACTGAGGGTGTGTTAGCCGAACTTGAACGCGCATTGAGCGATCACGAACTCATCAAGATCAAGGTCAGCATCCTGGATCGTGAAGCCCGCCTCGCCGCGATTGCAGAACTCTGCAAGTCCGGCAAAGCTGATCTGGTTCAGGTCATCGGCAAGATGGCGCTGTTGTATCGCAAGAACTTCAGCGCCAACAAGCAACTGTCGAACGTTCATCGCTTCAAATGATACAAGGGTCATGGGCGTGCTTCGCGCGCCCTGTCACTCCATCCGGGCACCGGTTGCAACACCAGTAACAGGCCGGAGAACCCTAGCACAAGATAGCTGAAAAGCTGCCAGCGCAACGCTTCCGGCAGCAGCATGCGCACCACGCAATACATTGCACACGCATACAACGCCATCAACAGCAGTTGGCCACGCATATCCCGCCACAAACTCCGCAAGCCCTCGGTCTTGATCAGCACCAACACTTGAAGCGTCACGCCCGCCGCCGCGAAACCGACCAGCAGCACGCTCAATAATCCGCCGATCTCTTCGATCAGCAACGGCGCCAGGCCAATCAGGCCCAACGCCGGCACTACAGCGAGATGCAATAGCCACACGCGACCTACCCAAAGCATCTGAGTCAGTTGCCAGAGCATTGCGCCCGCACGAAACGGGCGCCACGCTTTAGATGTGACGAACTTCAACAATCTCGTACTCGATCACGCCACCTGGCGTTTTGACGACCACCACATCACCCTCTTCCTTGGCGATCAAGGCGCGAGCAATCGGCGAACCGACAGAGATCTTGCCTTGTTTGATGTCCGCCTCGTCCTCACCCACGATGTGGTAAGTCACACTTTCATCCGTCTCGACGTTGGCGATTTCCACGGTAGTACCGAAAATCACTTTGCCGGTGTGCGGGATGGTCGTGACATCGATAATCACCGCATTCTGCATGCGGCCTTCGATATCACGGATCCGCGCCTCGACCATACCTTGCTGCTCACGGGCAGCATGGTATTCAGCGTTTTCCTTCAAGTCGCCCAACTCACGAGCCGTGCCGATGTCCTGGCTGAGCTTCGGACGAACGACCTTGGTCAGGTGAGCGTGCTCCTCTTCCAGGGCCTTTGCGCCCTGGACGGTCATTGGATATTTGATCATGCCTTCAATCCTGCGTGTAGATCCTGCAAGCGACGTACGGTCTTTTCCGGGCCGAACTTGAGCGCTTCGCAGATAGCTTCGCCAGCAGCAATGGTGGTGGTGCAGTAGATCTTGTGCTGCAAGGCGTTACGGCGAATGGAGTAGGAGTCGGCGATCGACTGGCGACCTTCGGTGGTGTTGATGATCAGCGTGACTTCGTCATTCTTGATCATGTCGACCACGTGCGGACGGCCTTCGGTCACCTTGTTCACGCGGCGCACTTTCAGGCCGGCAGCTTCAATCAGCTTGGCGGTCCCGGCGGTAGCCACGACTTCGAAGCCCAAGTTGATCAGATCACGGGCCACACCTGCAACCAGTGGCTTGTCGTCATCACGCACACTGATGAACGCAGTCCCGCCGGTCGGCAGCACTTCGCTGGCACCCATCTGGGCCTTGGCGAACGCCTCACCGAAGGTGTCGCCGACACCCATCACTTCACCCGTGGACTTCATCTCTGGGCCCAGGATCGGGTCCACACCAGGGAATTTGGCGAATGGGAACACCGCCTCTTTCACGCTGTAGAAGTTTGGAATGATTTCCTTGGTGAAGCCGATTTCCTTCAAGGTCTTACCGGCCATCACACGCGCCGCGACCATCGCCAGGGACACGCCAATGCACTTGGATACGAACGGCACAGTACGCGAAGCGCGCGGGTTGACTTCGATGACGTAGATGTCCTCGCCTTGCAGCGCCAACTGTACGTTCATCAGGCCAACCACACCCAGTTCCAGGGCCATTTTCTTGACCTGTTCACGCATCTCGTCCTGGATGTGCGCCGGCAGCGAGTACGGCGGCAGCGAGCAAGCGGAGTCACCGGAGTGAACGCCAGCCTGTTCGATGTGCTGCATGATCGCGCCGATCACCACGTCGGTACCGTCGCAAACAGCGTCAACGTCCATTTCGATGGCGCAGTTGAGGAAGTGGTCCAGCAGCACCGGGCTGTCGTTGGACACTTTCACCGCGTCACGCAGGTAGCGCTTGAGTTCTTCTTCTTCGTAGACGATTTCCATCGCACGACCGCCCAGCACGTAGGACGGACGCACCACCAGCGGGTAGCCGATCTTGCTGGCTGCGCGGATAGCTTCGTCTTCGCTGCGCACGGTGGCGTTTGGCGGCTGACGCAGGTTCAGGCGCTCAACCATTTGCTGGAAGCGCTCACGGTCTTCGGCACGGTCGATGGCGTCAGGGCTGGTACCAATGATCGGCACGCCGGCTTCTTCCAGGGCACGCGCCAGTTTCAGCGGGGTCTGGCCGCCGTACTGGACGATCACACCTTTTGGCTTCTCGACCCGGCAGATTTCCAGCACGTCTTCCAGGGTTACTGGCTCGAAGTACAGGCGATCGGAGGTGTCGTAGTCAGTGGAAACGGTTTCCGGGTTGCAGTTGACCATGATGGTCTCGTAACCGTCTTCGCGCAGGGCGAGAGCGGCGTGGACGCAGCAGTAGTCGAACTCGATGCCCTGGCCGATACGGTTTGGACCGCCGCCGAGGATCATGATCTTGTCGCGCCCCGAAGGCGCGGCCTCGCACTCTTCCTCGTAGGTTGAGTACATGTAGGCGGTGTCGGTGGCAAACTCGGCTGCGCAGGTGTCAACGCGCTTGTAGACCGGGAAGATCTCCAGCTTGTGACGGTGACGACGCAGCGCTTTCTCGGTCACGCCCAGCAGCTTGGCCAGACGCATGTCGGAGAAGCCTTTGCGCTTGAGCTTGAACATCAGGTCGCGATCGATGCTGGCCAGCCCCAGGGTCTTGACCTTCTCTTCTTCCTTGATCAGATCTTCGATCTGCACCAGGAACCACGGGTCGATCATGTTCATGCCGAAGATATCTTCGACCGACAGACCGGCGCGGAAGGCGTCCGCCACATACCAGATGCGCTCGGCGCCCGGCACGGTCAGTTCGCGCTTGAGGATGCTCATGCTTTCCGGACTGCTCAGGTCGAGCTTCTCGTCCAGGCCGCAAACGCCCACTTCCAGGCCGCGCAAAGCTTTCTGCAGGGATTCCTGAAAAGTCCGGCCGATGGCCATGACTTCACCCACCGACTTCATTTGAGTGGTCAGGCGCGCGTCGGCTTTCGGGAATTTCTCGAAAGCGAAACGTGGCAGCTTGGTCACGACGTAGTCGATGGACGGCTCGAAGGACGCCGGAGTAGCGCCGCCGGTGATTTCGTTCTGCAGCTCGTCCAGGGTATAGCCGATCGCCAGCTTGGCGGCGATACGCGCAATCGGGAAACCGGTGGCTTTCGAAGCCAGAGCGGAGGAACGGGATACCCGCGGGTTCATCTCAATGACCACCATGCGACCAGTGTCCGGGCAGATGCCGAACTGGACGTTGGAGCCACCGGTTTCCACGCCGATCTCGCGCAGTACCGCCAGGGAGGCGTTACGCATGATCTGGTATTCCTTGTCCGTCAGGGTTTGCGCTGGCGCAACAGTGATCGAGTCACCGGTGTGCACGCCCATCGGGTCAAAGTTTTCAATGGAGCAGACGATGATGCAGTTGTCCTTCTTATCGCGGACAACCTCCATCTCGTACTCTTTCCAGCCGATCAGGGATTCGTCGATCAGCAGCTCTTTGGTCGGCGACAAGTCCAGGCCACGAGCGCAGATTTCTTCGAACTCTTCGCGGTTGTAAGCGATACCGCCACCAGTGCCGCCCATGGTGAAGGACGGACGGATGATGCACGGGAAGCCCAGCTTCTCGAGCACTGCGTTGGCTTCTTCCATGCTGTGGGCGATGCCCGAGCGCGGGCAGTCCAGGCCAATGGACTTCATCGCCTTGTCAAAGCGCGAACGGTCTTCGGCCTTGTCGATGGTGTCGGCATTGGCGCCGATCATCTCTACGCCGAACTTCTCCAGAACGCCTTCACGCTCCAGGTCCAGGGCGCAGTTCAGCGCAGTCTGGCCACCCATGGTCGGCAACAATGCGTCCGGACGCTCTTTCTCGATGATCTTGGCAACGGTCTGCCACTTGATCGGCTCGATGTAAGTGGCGTCGGCCATGGCCGGGTCGGTCATGATGGTCGCTGGGTTGGAGTTCACCAGAATGACGCGATAACCCTCTTCGCGCAGGGCTTTGCAAGCCTGGGCGCCGGAGTAGTCGAATTCGCAGGCCTGGCCGATCACGATCGGGCCAGCGCCGAGAATCAGGATGCTTTTTATGTCTGTACGTTTTGGCATGGGTTTGTCACTCAAATCCGCAGGTCAGTCGGCAAGCCGTCTTGAACAATCTTTGACGCGCCCGAGGGGCCACCGGTTTCCGGGGCCGCTCGGCACACTCAGTCAGCGTCGCTTGGCCATCTCAGTGATGAAACGGTCGAACAGCGGCGCTACGTCGTTCGGGCCCGGGCTTGCTTCAGGGTGGCCCTGGAAGCTGAACGCGCTCTTGTCGGTGCGCTCGATGCCTTGCAGGGAACCGTCGAACAGCGACTTGTGAATCGCCCGCACATTGGCCGGCAAAGTCGCCTCATCCACGGCAAAACCGTGGTTCTGGCTGGTGATCATCACCACGCCAGTGTCCAGGTCCTGCACGGGGTGGTTGGCGCCGTGGTGGCCATGCCCCATTTTCAGGGTCTTGGCACCGGAGGCCAGCGCCAGCAATTGGTGACCCAGGCAGATACCGAATATCGGGATTTCGGTTTCCAGTACATCCTTGATGGCCTGGATGGCATAGTCGCAAGGCTCAGGATCACCCGGGCCGTTGGACAGGAATACGCCGTCCGGTTGCAGGGCCAGCACATCACTGGCTGGAGTCTGTGCGGGAACCACGGTCACGCGGCAACCACGCTCGACCAGCATGCGCAGGATGTTGTACTTGACGCCGTAGTCATAGGCCACGACATGGTACGGCAAGTCGGCGGCGTCGAGCGTCGCGTGGCTGTCGGTCTTCAGGTCCCAGACGGTGGAGCGCCACTCGTACTTTTCCTGGGTGCTGACGACTTTCGCCAGGTCCATGCCTTTCAGGCCAGGGAAACCCTGGGCCGCGGCGATTGCCGCGTCTTCGGAGATATTCTCACCGACCATGATGCAGCCGTTCTGCGAGCCTTTTTCACGCAGGATGCGTGTCAGGCGACGCGTATCGATACCCGCGATAGCCACAACGTTATTGGCTTTCAGGTAATCGGACAGGGACATCGTGTTACGCCAGTTGCTCGCAACCAGTGGCAGGTCGCGGATAACCAGGCCTGCCGACCAGACATGATCAGACTCGACATCTTCCGGTGTAGTACCGGTATTTCCGATGTGCGGGTAGGTCAGGGTAACGATCTGCTGGGCGTAGGAAGGATCGGTAAGGATTTCCTGATAGCCGGTCATGGCGGTGTTGAACACCACCTCTCCAACGGTTTGACCGTCGGCTCCAATGGCTTCGCCGCGAAAAATGCTGCCATCAGCAAGGGCGAGTATGGCTGGCTTAGTCAAGAAGACCTCCCGTAAATAAAGCCTGAAAGGGCGATCGCAGGTTGCAAAAAAGCGGAATGACGTATGGACACGTCACCCCGCTTCTTCACTGAATTATTCTGCGCGCTTTTAGTGGACACACTAAAGCTGTAGCTTACAGAAAAAGGCTTTTTTGGTCCACCGCTAATGAGCCTTAAAGGCAGGAGAATGCGACAGGACGTCGCCTAGCGGATAAAAACGGGACCTCATGATAATTCCGAGGCCCCGCTTTAGCTACTGCTTAATGCAGATCAAGCACGTCGCGCATGTCGTACAGGCCCGCTTCACGCCCTTCCAACCAGAGCGCGGCACGTACCGCGCCCTTGGCAAAAGTCATGCGACTGGAGGCCTTGTGCGTAATTTCCAGGCGCTCGCCTTCGGTGGCAAACAGCACGGTGTGATCACCGACCACATCGCCGCCGCGCACGGTCGCAAACCCAATGGTGTCACGCGCACGCGCACCGGTGTGACCTTCACGACCGTACACCGCCACCTTCGACAGATCACGACCCAGCGCATCTGCGACAGCCTCACCCATACGCAGCGCCGTACCCGACGGAGCGTCAATCTTGTGCCGATGATGGGTCTCGATGATTTCGATATCGGCCTCATCCCCCAGAACACGTGCCGCCATATCGAGCAGCTTCAGCGACAGATTGACGCCGACACTGAAATTGGCCGCGAACACGATCGGAATATCCTTGCCCGCACTCACCAACAACTGCTTCTGCTCAACACTCAAACCCGTGGTACCGATGACCATGGCCTTGCCCGCCTTGCGGCAGAACGCCAGGTTCTTCAGCATCACCTCCGGCAGCGTGAAGTCGATCAACACATCGAACTCGTCGGCGACTTTTTCCAGGCTGCCGGACAACGACACGCCGATTCGCCCCAGGGAAGCCAACTCACCCGCATCCGCACCGATCAGGGTGCTGCCAGGACGAACAATCGCCGCCGTCAGCCCGGAGGCTGGCGAGCGCTGCTGCACCGCCTCGACCAAGGTCTTGCCCATACGCCCGGCAGCGCCCATCACCGCTATACGTCGCATACTCACGTCCTTACAGGTCGCCGAAGAAGCGCTTCACGCCTTCGAACCAGCCAGTGGTTTTTGGCGAATGCGTGTCATCACCCGCCAGCGAACTGCGCAACTCTTCCAGCAGTTCACGCTGACGACGCCCCAGGTTCACTGGCGTCTCTACCGCCACGCGGCACATCAAGTCGCCCGCACCACCACCGCGCACCGGCGCCACGCCTTTGCCACGGATACGGAACTGCTTGCCGGTCTGCGTACCCTCAGGGATCTTGAGCTTGACCCGACCATCCAGCGTCGGAATCTCCAACTCTCCACCCAGGGCCGCATCGACAAAGCTGATCGGCACTTCACAGAACAGATGCTTGCCGTCGCGCTGGAAGATCGAGTGCTCACGCACATTGATCACCACATACAGGTCGCCGGTTGGACCACCTTGAGCCCCCGCCTCGCCCTCGCCGGACAGACGGATGCGGTCGCCAGTATCAACCCCGGCCGGCACTTTTACCGACAGGGTCTTGTACTCTTCGACACGCCCTTCGCCATGGCAGGAGTCGCACGGATCAGAAATGATCTTGCCCTGGCCATGGCAGCGCGGACAGGTCTGCTGCACCGAGAAAAAGCCTTGCTGCATGCGTACCTGACCAATACCACCACAGGTCGGACAGGTGATCGGCGAGGAACCTTTCTTCGCCCCCGAACCGTCACACGGCTTGCAGTTGACCAGCGTCGGAACGCGGATATTGACGCTGGTGCCACGCACAGCTTCTTCGAGGTTCAGTTCCAGGGTGTAGCGCAGGTCACTGCCACGCTGGGCGCCGCCCCGCTGGCCACCGCGACCGCCACCAAAGAAGTCACTGAACACATCGCCGAAAATATCCGAGAAGTTCTGCCCGCCAAAACCGGCGCCACCACCCCCCATGCTCGGGTCCACACCCGCATGACCATACTGATCGTAGGCCGCTCGTTTGTTCGGATCACACAGACATTCGTAGGCCTCATTGGCCTCTTTGAACAATTCTTCGGATTCTTTGTTATCCGGATTACGGTCCGGGTGATGCTTCATTGCCAGGCGACGATAGGCCTTTTTCAGGTCTGCCTCGCTGGCACCTCGCTCAACACCCAACACTTCGTAATAGTCACGCTTTGCCATAAGTCTTTATACCCTTAAGGACGTTCGGCAAACCCCTCCTGAGCCTCGCCAAACTCGTTGAGCCCCAATACAGGCCCGGACCCAACTCACGTCAATTTCAACGATCCTGGTCTTGGATTATTTCAGCCGGGAACCTGGCTGAAAAAAGCGGTGCCTGTCGATCGCAAAGCAGGAGCATTCGCGATCACACCGCCAGCATCCGAATGCTGTCGCATGCTGTAAAAATTCGCTTACCCCAGACACGCCAACGCGGGAGCAAGCTCCCGCGCGGCGACATCCTACCAGTCACCGCTTGATAGCGGTCAACCGGACGACCAACTTACTTCTGGTCTTTGACTTCTTCGAACTCGGCATCGACAACGTCATCGTGCTTGGCTTCAGGCTCTGCCTGTTGCGCAGCATCATCAGCCGGCTGGCCTTGTTCGGCATACATTTTCTGAGCGACTGGCGCGGAGACTTTCGACAGCTCCTCGACCTTGGCTTCGATGGCCGCCTTGTCATCACCTTTAACGGCGACTTCCAGGGCAACCACTGCCGCCTCGATGGCCGACTTCTCTTCCTCGGTCACTTTATCGCCAGCATCAGCGATCATTTTGCGTGTCGAGTGAACCAGTGCATCACCCTGGTTACGGGCAGCCGCCAGCTCTTCGAACTTGCGATCTTCCTCGGAGTTGGCTTCAGCATCACGAATCATCTGCTGAATTTCTTCCTCGGACAGACCGGAGTTGGCCTTGATCACGATCGACTGAGTCTTGCCAGTGGCCTTGTCTTTAGCGCCTACGTGCAGAATACCGTTGGCGTCGATGTCGAAGGTCACTTCAATTTGTGGCACGCCACGTGGTGCTGGTGGAATCTCGGCCAGGTCGAACTTGCCCAGGGACTTGTTCTGACCGGCTTGCTTACGCTCACCTTGCAGCACGTGAATAGTCACTGCGCCCTGGTTATCATCGGCAGTCGAGAACACTTGCGATTTCTTGGTAGGAATCGTGGTGTTTTTCTCGATCAGCGCAGTCATCACGCCGCCCATGGTTTCGATACCCAAGGTCAGCGGGCTGACGTCCAGCAGCAGCACGTCTTTGACGTCGCCGGCCAATACCGCACCCTGGATGGCAGCACCCATGGCTACAGCTTCGTCCGGGTTGACGTCTTTACGTGCCTCTTTACCGAAGAACTCGGTCACTTTCTGCTGCACCAGCGGCATACGGGTCTGACCGCCGACCAGGATCACGTCGTTGATGGCACCAACGTCGATACCGGCATCTTTCAGCGCAATGCGGCAAGGTTCGATGGTGCGCTGAACCAGGTCCTCAACCAGAGATTCCAGCTTGGCGCGGGAAATCTTCACGTTCAAGTGCTTAGGACCGGTGGCATCTGCAGTGATGTACGGCAGGTTCACGTCGGTCGACATGCTCGACGACAGCTCGATCTTGGCTTTCTCAGCGGCTTCTTTCAGGCGCTGCATGGCCAGCGGATCACCCTTGAGGTTCATGCCGCTTTCTTTCTTGAATTCGTCAACGAGGTAGTCGATCAGACGAATGTCGAAGTCTTCACCACCCAGGAAGGTGTCACCGTTAGTGGCCAACACTTCGAACTGGTGCTCGCCATCAACTTCCGCAATCTCGATCACGGAAACGTCGAAGGTACCGCCACCCAAGTCATACACGATGACAGTGTGGTCGCCCTTGGCTTTGTCCATACCGTAAGCCAGAGCGGCTGCGGTCGGCTCGTTGATGATGCGTTTGACGTCCAGGCCCGCGATGCGGCCGGCGTCTTTAGTGGCTTGACGCTGACTGTCGTTGAAGTAGGCCGGAACAGTAATGACTGCCTCAGTCACCGCCTCGCCGAGATAGTCTTCAGCGGTTTTCTTCATCTTTTTCAAGACTTCGGCCGAAATCTGCGGCGCCGACATTTTGTTGCCATTCACTTCAACCCAGGCGTCACCGTTGTCAGCCTTGGCGATTTTGTAAGGCACCATCTTGATGTCTTTCTGTACGACTTCTTCGTCGAACTTACGACCGATCAGACGCTTCACCGCGTACAGGGTGTTATGCGGATTGGTCACAGCCTGACGCTTGGCCGACTGACCGACGAGGATTTCACCGTCGTTGGCGTAAGCAATGATCGACGGCGTGGTACGCGTGCCTTCGGCGTTTTCGATAACTTTAGCTTTGCCGTTTTCCATGACGGAGACGCAGGAGTTGGTGGTCCCCAGGTCGATACCGATAATTTTGCCCATGATTTACTCTCCCGAAACTTGAATTTGGTTGCCGCAGCAGTGGTGGCTAACTGCGGTAGCACTTAATCGCTTGACTTGTAGATGGGGGCCTTACGGCGGATTTCAAGCCTGCTCGTCGATAGAAGGTGCAACAGGTGCAGGAGCCTTGCTCACCACCACCATCGCCGGACGCAACAAGCGGCCATTGAGCAGATAACCCTTCTGGAACACCTTCAGCACACTGTTAGGCTCAAGATCATGGCTTTCCTGCATGGCCATGGCTTGATGGTGCTCAGCGTTGAACGGCTCGCCGCCTTGCGGATCAATGCCTTCAAGCTGATAACGCTTCAGGGTGTCCTGGAACATTTTCAGGGTCAGCTCGATCCCTTCGCGCATGGCGCGGATGTTTTCGTCATTCGGGTCGGACAACTCAAGACCACGCTCCAGACTGTCAATGATCGGCAACAGGTCACCGGCAAATTTTTCCAGGGCGAACTTGTGGGCTTTTTCTACATCCTGCTCGGCGCGGCGGCGGACGTTCTGCAGATCGGCAGCCACACGCAAAGACTGATCCTGCGCAGCAGCCAGTTGCTCTTCGAGCACTTGTACACGAGTTGCCAGGTCTTCACCGGCAGCCTGGGTGGCGTCTGGAGTTTGCGTATCCTGCGTCTGTTCGTCAGCCATAGTTATCTCCTTTCAAAATCATGCGCGAACTCAACTCGCGCTTCTGTTCCGGTATATGGGGCCACAATTTCCTGGTTCAAGGGCTCAGGTGCTACCAAAAGTCTTTCCCTTGCCGTCGAACAATTCCTGCCAGCTCATTGCGTATTGCACTAAAAAAACCATTCATTCAAGCAAATCGAGCTAAGTGTCAGGATTGTCAGTCGCGAACAAAACACTGTATAAATAACCAGACCTAAAGCCTGGGAGCGGCCGTCATGCTCGTGCACCTGTCCGTACATAACTACGCCATCGTTGAACATCTGGATCTTGAACTGGATCGCGGGATGAGCGTAATCACAGGCGAAACCGGCGCCGGCAAGTCGATCATGCTCGACGCACTGGGCCTGACCCTGGGCGATCGCGCCGACAGCGGCGTCGTGCGTCCCGGCGCGGACAAGGCCGATATCCTGGCGACCTTTGACCTGGCCGACATTCCCGAAGCCAGCACCTGGCTCGCCGAACGCGACCTGGATAACGACGGCCCCTGCATCCTGCGTCGCGTCATCACCGCTGAAGGGCGTTCGCGCGGCTACATCAATGGCACACCCTGCCCGCTTGGCGACCTGAAGGCGCTGGGCGAACTGTTGATCGACATTCACAGCCAGCACGAACACCAATCCCTGCTGAAAACCGACACCCACCGCCGCCTCCTGGATGAATACGCCGGCGCCACCGAGTTGGCGCGCCAGGTACACCTGGCGGCGCAGCGCTGGCGTCAGGCGCGCCTGGAGCTGGAACGCCTTTGCAACTCCGGCGACGAACAACGTGCCCGCCACCAACTGCTCAGCTATCAGCTAGAAGAGCTGGAAAGCCTGGGCTTGGGCGAAACAGAACTGGAACAGTTGGAGCAGGAACACAAAAACCTGACAAATGCCGAAACCCTGCTGGGCATTTGCCGGCAGGTGGTTGAGCAATGCAGCGAAAGTGATTCGGGGAATGTATTGAATGCGCTGACCGCCAGCCTCAATCGCCTGTCGAGCGTAAACAACGGCTCTGGATCACTGAGCGAGGCCACCACCTTGTTGACCAGCGCACAGATCCAGGTAGAAGAAGCCGTAGGCGAGCTGAACCGCTTCCTTGACCATTTCGACGCCGACCCGGCACGCCTTCAGGAAATCGAAGAACGCCTGGACACTATTTATACACTGGCGCGTAAACATCGAATCCAGCCGACCGAAGTCGCCGCCATGCAGCAAAAGCTCCTGGACGAGATCGAAACCCTGAATGCCAATGACGAGTCCATCGAACGCCTCGGGGATGAGCTGTCCTCCTTCGCCCGTCATTATCAGGAAAAAGCCCGGGAATTGAGCGATCTGCGGCATCAGGCAGCCAAAGGACTCGCCGACGCCGTGGAACAGGAGATTCAGCGACTGGGCATGCCCGGCGGGCGCTTCACCATTGAACTGCACGCCAATACCAGTGATGAATTGCTGCCCAACGGGCTGGAGCAGGTCGAATTGCTGGTCAGCGCCAACCCTGGTCAACCGCTCAAGGCCCTGGCAAAAGTGGCCTCTGGTGGCGAACTGTCCAGGATCAGCCTGGCGATCCAGGTCATTACCGCCCAAACCTCACGCGTACCGACGCTGGTCTTCGACGAAGTGGATGTCGGGATCGGTGGGCCGACTGCGGAAATTGTCGGCCAACTGCTGCGTCGCCTGGGCGATCGCGGGCAAGTATTGACTGTGACCCACCTGCCACAGGTGGCCGCCCAAGGGCACCAACATTTGTTCGTGCACAAAGTACGTGGCAACGATGCGACCCACACTGCCGTATCCAAGCTAAACAAGACCGAGCGGGTGGAAGAAGTAGCACGCATGCTGGGCGGTATCGATCTCACCAAGGAGTCCCTGGCCCACGCCAAGAAAATGGTCATCGCCGCCAAAGCCTGACACTCAACCCAGCGACATTTTCTGTTCGATGGAAAGCACGAAGGCGACCCTAGGGTCGCCTTCGATCGTTTCGCAGAGCGGATCTGCGGCGTTTTTTACTTTTTCTTACGGATGTACAAGACCAGATTGTGGTCTATCAAATCGAATCCGTGCTCTTCAGCGATTTCATGCTGGAGCTTTTCGATTGCCGGACTGGTGAACTCAATAACCTCATTGGTATCCAGATCAACCATGTGGTCGTGATGACCACCATCAGCCAGCTCGAACACTGCATGACCGCCGTCGAAATTATGACGAACCACCAGCCCTGCGGCTTCAAACTGGGTCAGCACACGGTAAACCGTGGCCAGGCCGACGTCCTCGTTAGACTCCATCAGCGCTTTGTAGACATCCTCGGCACTCATGTGGCGCTGCTCAGCAGAATCGAGCATTTGTAGAATCTTGACTCGTGGCAGAGTCACTTTAAGACCGGCTTTGCGTAGTTCGCTATTTTCAACCATGGTTAGCTTTCTCGCGGATGCTGCTTCGCAGCTTCTCTTAATACGGGTATGATCGGCGTTTACGTTGTCCCAGCCAAGATAGTGGAAGTCGCCCACCGATGCAAAACACCAAGCTCTTGCTAACCAGTTTCACCTTTGTGGGACTGCTCGCACTCGCCGGTTGTTCATTCCCCGGGGTTTACAAAATCGACATCCAGCAGGGCAATGTCGTCACGCAGGACATGATAGACCAGTTACGCCCGGGAATGACCCGACGGCAAGTACGGTTTATCATGGGCAATCCCCTGCTGACCGACACATTCCATGCCGATCGCTGGGATTATCTCTATAGCCTGCAGCCTGGAGGCGGAGAACGCCAACAGGAGCGCGTCAGTGTCATCTTCAATGACAATGACCAACTCGTCAGCCTGTCCGGTGACTTCATGCCCGGCGTAAGCCGCGATGAAGCCTTGCTGGGCAAGGACAGCGGGACCAATGTCACGGCCCCCGCGCAAAATGTCGAGGAAGAAAAATCCGAGGTGCCGGCCAAGCCTGGTTCCTTGCTGGACCAGATCCAGAAAGACATCGATGGCGTGAAAACCGTTCCGGTTCCGACGCCAGAGCCACTGGATCCCAGCCCGCAGTAATTTCGCAACACAATAAAAAGCCCGGCATGCCGGGCTTTTTATTGTCTGTCGTTTCACACCTCAGACGCCTTGCTGTTTGGCCTGAGCTGCCTTGGCCGCACGTAATCGGCGCACCTCTTTCGGATCGACCAGCAATGGCCGATAAATCTCGATACGATCGCCGCTGCGTACGACGCGAGTATCAGCATCCACGACAACCTTGCCAAAAATACCTAACGGGCAATTGGCCAGATCCAACTCGGGAAACTGCGCCGAAATACCTGACGCCAACACTGCCGCCCTCAAGCTCGTATCCGGCGCGACAGCCAAAGCCAGCAGCGTCTGACGCTCCACGGCGGCATAGGCCACTTCAATTTCGATCAGTGATTCAGCCATGTAACTGCTTGGCTCGCTGGCAAAATGCATCCACCAACGTATTTGCGGCCTGATTGAACAGTGGCCCCAAGGTCGCCCGCACAATCGGCCCCGCGTATTCAAATGACAGATCCAGGCTGATCTTGCAGGCCTTCTCGGTCAACGCCTTGAATACCCAAACACCGTGCAACTGGGTAAACGGTCCTTCCTGCAGATTCATTTCGATGGACTGCCCAGGCACCAGGATATTGCGCGTGACGAAGTGCTGGCTGAGGCCACCCTTGGCTACCCCGACACTGGCAACCATGTGTTCATCACTGCTCTCCAGCACCTCGGCCGTCGAGCACCAAGGCAGAAATTCCGGGTAACGCGCCACGTCGTTGACCAGGTCATAGAGCGCCTGCGCCGGGTAGGGCAACAGGGCCGAACGTTGAATATGCGTCGTCATGTGAGCGTTATTTCCACAGCTGAACGGCAAACATCGCGAAAAAACAGGCTGATTCGCGAAACAAAGAAACCAGAAAACTGCGCGCATTGTCCGGGATTCATCCAACACGCTCAAGCACGCAGGTTGACCGTAGCCGACGCGCTCGCAACTCCCTATAATGCCGCCCCTATGGCTAAACAAAAGAAACACCCCACAGGGACCATCGCGCAAAACAAAAAGGCGCGACACGATTACTTCATCGAACATCGGTTCGAGGCTGGCCTGGTCCTGGCCGGCTGGGAAGTAAAGAGTCTGCGTGCCAGCAAGCTGCAGCTGGTCGACAGTTACGTACTGCTCAAAGATGGCGAGGCATGGCTGCTCGGCAGTCATATCACGCCTCTGACTACGGCCAGTACCCACGTAATTGCCGATCCGGTGCGTACGCGCAAGCTGTTGCTCAACGCCCGCGAGCTGGAAAAGCTCGCAGCGGCAGTGCAGCAGAAAGGCTACGCCTGCGTCTGCTTGTCGTGGTACTGGAGCAAACACCTGGTCAAGTGCGAGATCGCCCTGGGCAAGGGCAAGAAAGAATACGACAAACGTGACACCGAGCGCGAACGCGACTCCAACCGGGAGCTGCAACGTGCCGTGCGCAACAAGGGCAAGGAAGACTGACGTTCCAGCCGCTTGATGCAATCAACGCTGACCAGAAAGCCTGCGCCTGGCCAGCGTTGACGTTACATATCTCGACGCCGTTCCGCCCGCGCCACCCGCTGCACCTCCTGGCGAACCTCTTCCAACACTTCCTGCACATACAGCAGGTGCCGCGTTGAAACCTCTCTCGCCTGTTCCGCTCGCCCCTCAATGATCGCCAGATACAGATCCCGATGCTGACTGATCAGCATGTCCCGGGTTTCCGTACGCTGCTGGTACATTCCACCGATATTGGTCACGACGTTGCGTCTGAGCAGGTCGAATAAACCGCGAATGGTGTGCAGCAGTACCGCGTTATGGCTGGCTTCGGCGATAGCCAAGTGAAACCTGGCGTCAGCCGCTCCTTCCTCGGCACGACTCACCTCGTCATCACGCGCGTAACAATCCTGCAATGCATCAAAGGCTGCCGTCAGCCGCTCGCGGTCCACTTCGGTGGCGCGTAGCGCTGCGTAATACGCACAAGAAGCTTCAAGGGTCTGACGAAACTCCAGCAGATCACGCTGGGCTTCCGGATTACTTTCGAGCAAGTGCAATAACGGATCAATGAAGGTTGAGCCCAAGCTCTCCACGACATAATTACCACCGCCCTGGCGACTGACCAGCAGCCCTTTGGCCGCGAGTTTCTGAATCGCCTCGCGCAACGACGGGCGCGACACGCCGAACCGCTCAGCCAGCGCGCGCTCGGCCGGCAGTCGCTCACCCGACTTCAACGTGCCCTCAAGGATCATCCCCTCAAGCTGCTCGACGATATCGTCGGACAAACGGCGCTGACGCACCTGATCAAACCCCATAACAAACTCTCCACGATCCCGACACATCGGCGGGACCGCTATTCTGGCCTATTGCCGCGCCGTCGGCACCTATCAGAACCCCACGAATTCAACCGATCAGACCGTTTCACTGCCCACATAAGACCAAAGTTTCTCAAACCGCAAATTGACACATCGGCCCGAACACTTTTAACCTAGCCCACAGCCATTGTAAATTGGTATTACCAATTAACCAAAATAGCTAAACAGTGCCTGACCAACAACAATTAGGGGCCACCCCATATGCAAACCTGGCAACAGATCTACAGCCCACTCGGCAGCCTCGGCCTGTCCGCACTGACCGCTGTCATTCCCATCGTTTTTTTCTTTCTGGCCTTGGCCGTGTTCCGCCTCAAAGGTCACGTCGCCGGCGCTATTACCTTGACGCTGTCGATCCTCGTGGCGATCTTCGCGTTCCAGATGCCCGTGGATATGGCGCTTGCCGCCGCCGGCTACGGCTTTGCCTACGGCTTGTGGCCGATTGCCTGGATCATCGTCGCGGCGGTATTCCTCTACAAGCTGACGGTCAAGAGTGGCCAATTCGAAGTTATCCGCAGCTCCGTACTGTCGATTACCGATGACCAGCGCCTGCAAGTGCTGCTGATCGGGTTCTGCTTCGGCGCGTTCCTGGAAGGTGCCGCCGGCTTCGGCGCTCCCGTGGCGATTACCGCCGCCCTGCTGGTAGGGCTCGGTTTCAATCCTCTGTACGCCGCCGGCTTGTGCCTGATTGCCAACACCGCCCCCGTCGCCTTTGGCGCCCTGGGGATCCCGATCATCGTTGCGGGTCAGGTCACCGGTATCGATGCCTTCAAGATCGGCGCCATGACCGGTCGCCAACTGCCGCTGCTGTCGCTGTTCGTACCGTTCTGGCTGGTGTTCATGATGGACGGCCTGCGTGGCGTCAAGGAAACCTGGCCAGCCGCACTCGTGGCGGGCTTGAGCTTTGCCATCACTCAGTACCTCACCTCGAACTTCATCGGCCCGGAACTGCCGGACATCACCTCAGCCCTGGCCAGCCTGATTTCCCTCACCCTGTTTCTGAAAATCTGGCAGCCCAAGCGCACCGCGGGCGCCCAGATTGCCGGCGCGACCTCCAGCGCGGCCATCACCAGCAGCGTCGGCGGCTTCGGCCAGCCTCGTACCAGCGTGGCTTCGCCTTACAGTCTGGGGGAAATCATCAAGGCCTGGTCGCCGTTCCTGATCCTGACCATGCTGGTCACTATCTGGACCCTAAAACCGTTCAAGGCATTGTTCGCCGCCGGCGGCTCGATGTACGGCTGGGTGTTCAACTTTGCGATCCCGCACCTGGACCAGATGGTGGTCAAGGTTGCGCCCATCGTCAGCAATCCGACCGCGATTCCCGCAGTGTTCAAGCTGGATCCGATTTCCGCCACCGGCACCGCGATTTTCTTCTCCGCCCTGATCTCCATGCTGGTGCTGAAAATCGATTTAAAAACTGGTCTGACCACTTTTAAAGAGACCCTTTTCGAACTGCGCTGGCCGATCCTGTCCATCGGCATGGTGCTGGCGTTCGCGTTTGTCACCAACTACTCCGGCATGTCATCGACCATGGCCCTGGTGTTGGCCGGAACCGGTGCGGCGTTCCCCTTCTTCTCGCCATTTCTCGGCTGGTTGGGCGTGTTCCTTACAGGCTCCGATACCTCATCCAACGCGCTGTTCAGTTCCCTGCAAGCCACCACCGCTCACCAGATTGGGGTCAGCGACACCCTGCTGGTGGCGGCCAATACTAGCGGCGGCGTAACCGGCAAGATGATTTCCCCCCAATCGATCGCCGTGGCCTGCGCCGCGACGGGCCTGGTGGGCAAGGAATCCGACCTGTTCCGCTTTACCCTCAAGCACAGTCTGTTTTTCGCCACGATTGTCGGCCTGATCACCCTGGCCCAGGCGTACTGGTTCACCGGCATGCTGGTGGATTAATCACAGACAGGTAAGAACCGACGCCGCCTCAGCTTGCCGGCGTCTGCTATTCACCACCTGATCGGTAGGTCCGTGCTCAGGTGTTAGTCTATGGCGGCGTCCACGATCCCCAAGATCTGACGCCGTTGATCCTGGAGGACCAATGAGTCTGCCCGTCGCTTTCCTTGATGCTGTCGCACGACTGATCCCTAAAGATCGGCGTTTCGACGACCCACTTTCCACGCTCGCCTTCGGCACCGACGCCAGTTTTTACCGACTGATCCCACAGCTTGTAATCCGTGTCGAATCGGAAGATGAAGTGGTCGAGCTGCTGCAATTCGCTCAAAGCGACCGGGTGTCGGTGACCTTTCGTGCAGCCGGCACCAGTCTTTCCGGACAAGCCCTCAGTGATTCGGTGCTGATCGTACTGGGCGATAACTGGAACGGGCGCGAGATACGCGGACAGGGCACACAAATCCGCCTGCAACCCGGCGTGATCGGTGCCCAGGCCAACGCCTGGCTCGCGCCGTTCGGACGCAAGATCGGTCCGGATCCGGCGTCGATCAATGCCTGCAAGATCGGCGGCATCGTGGCCAACAACGCCAGCGGCATGTGCTGCGGCACCGCGCAGAACACCTACCACACCCTGGCCGGGATTCGCCTGGTGCTGGCCGACGGCAGCCGCCTCGACACTGAAGATCCCGCCAGCGTCTCGGCGTTTCGCCAGCAGCACCGCGCCTTGCTTGAACGCTTGGCGACGCTGGGCCACGAAACTCGCGCCAATGCTGAACTGGCGGCAAAAATCCGACATAAATATCGCCTGAAAAATACCACCGGCCTGTCACTCAATGCCTTGGTGGATTTCGACGAGCCGCTGGATATCCTCAGCCATCTGCTGGTCGGCTCCGAAGGTACCCTGGGTTTTATCAGCGCGGTGACCTACGACACCGTGATCGATCATCCGAACAAGGCGTCGGCACTGATCGTGTTCCCCGATGTGGAAACCTGTTGCAACGCGGTCACCGTGCTCAAGACCCAGCCGGTGTCGGCAGTCGAGCTGCTGGACCGACGCAGCATGCGCTCGGTGCAGGACAAACCCGGCATGCCCGCTTTCGTACAGCAGCTATCGGAAAACGCCTGCGCACTGTTGATCGAATCCCGTGCGGCCTCGTCTTCACTGCTCCACGAGCAACTGGCACTGATCATGGCTGCACTGGCCCATTTTCCCGTGGAGCAGCAGGTCGATTTCACCGAAGACCCGGTGGAAAATGCGCGCCTGTGGGCGATCCGCAAAGACACCTTCCCGGCCGTCGGCGCGGTACGCAAAACCGGCACGACGGTCATCATCGAAGACGTGACCTTTCCGGTGGAACAACTGGCCGTCGGCGTGAACCGTCTGATCGAGTTGTTCGACAAACATCATTACGACGAAGCCATCCTTTTCGGACACGCGCTGGAAGGCAATCTGCACTTTGTCTTCACACAAGGCTTCAACAGCGCGGAAGAAGTCGCGCGCTACCAGGCGTTCATGGATGACGTCGCGCAACTGGTGGCCGTGGAGTTCGGCGGCTCCCTGAAGGCTGAACATGGCACCGGCCGCAACATGGCGCCTTTCGTCGAACTGGAATGGGGCAGCGACGCCTATCAATTGATGTGGCAACTCAAGCGCCTGCTCGACCCTAACGGCATCCTCAATCCGGATGTGGTGCTCAGCGAAGATCCGCACATACACCTCAAGCACCTCAAGCCTTTGCCCGCCGCCGACGACATCGTCGACAAGTGCATCGAGTGCGGCTTTTGTGAACCGGTGTGCCCGTCGAAAGGCCTGACCTTGAGCCCGCGCCAGCGCATCGTGATCTGGCGTGATATCCAGGCGCGCAAACGCGCGGACCTCGACACCACCGAGCTTGAAGCGGCGTATCACTACCAGGGCATTGAGACCTGCGCCGCGACCGGGCTTTGTGCCCAACGCTGCCCTGTAGGCATCAATACCGGCGACCTGGTAAAAAAGCTGCGCGGACGCGACGCCGACCGTACGAAAACCGCTGAATGGCTGGCCACGCATTTCGCCACCGCCTTGCAAGGCGCTCGTTTTACGCTGCACGTGGCCAACGGTGCGCGAATGCTCTTGGGCGCGCCTCGCCTGGCGAAACTGTCGACCACGCTGAGCAAGCTGTCGAAGGGGCAAATCCCGCAGTGGAGCAATGCCATGCCGCAGCCGGAAAAAGCCATCCGTTTCAGCCCGGCCGTCAGCGATGAACGCCCGCGGGTGGTGTACCTGGCGGCCTGCGTGTCACGCATCATGGGCCCGGCGGCCGCTGATAAAGAGCAGATGTCGCTGTACGAAAAGACTCGCGGCCTGCTGGAAAAGGCTGGCTATCAGGTAGTCATCCCTGACAATCAGGACAGCTTGTGTTGCGGCCAGCCCTTTGCCTCCAAAGGTTACGCCGAACAAGCGGAACACAAGCGCCAGGAACTGCTCGGTGCCCTGCTCCATGCCAGTCGTGGCGGCCTCGATCCGATCTATTGCGACACCAGCCCTTGCACCTTGCGCCTGATGCAAGACCTAGGACAAACCCGCCTGGACCTCTACGACCCGGTACGCTTCATCCGCACCCACCTGATGGATCGTCTCGACTTCACACCTCAGCAAGCGCCGATCGCCGTGCATGTCACCTGCAGCACCCAGCACCTGGGCGAAAGCCAGGCGTTGATCGACCTGGCTCGGCGTTGCAGCCACAACGTGGTGATCCCCGAAGGCATCCACTGCTGTGGTTTTGCCGGTGACAAAGGATTCACCACGCCAGAACTGAATGCCCACGCACTGCGCTCACTCAAGGACGCCGTGCAGTACTGCAGCGAAGGTATCTCCACCAGCCGCACCTGTGAAATCGGCCTGAGCCAGCACGGCGGCATTGATTATCACGGGTTGGTGTACCTGGTGGACCGCGTGACCCAGGCGCGAGCCCGATGACCGCATAAAAAAACCGAACCCCTGTGCACCGGCGCAGTCACTTGCATAAGCCCCGACAATCGGGACTGATCAATGACCTCGCTGGCTGGCGCCTTTTCCCGCGCAGCAACGAGACCTCTTTGCACAAGGAGATACCCATGAAGCGTTCCGTACTTGCTGGTGTATTCGTTACTGCTGCGATGCTGGCCTCCCCCGTATTTGCCGCAGGCAGCGACAAGGATCTGTGCCAGATCAACCTGGACAAAATCAACAACGGCAAAGCGCTGCTCGCCACCGACACCAGTGGCAAAAGTGGTGAAATCGATACTGCCGTCTCCCAAGCCAAATCCGCCCAGTCGGCCGGTGACGAGAAGAAGTGTATCGAGATCACTTCCAAAGCCCTGCAAGACCTGCAAAACGCCGATAAAGGCGGCCCCCAATAACCCACCAACCCCTCAAGACCCACCTTCGGGTTGGCCTTCTGTGACGGTTTGACGTACACTGCGCTGGCTTGTCGCTCATGATGACACCGAGCAACAAGCACGGGGCCGTTTAGGATTCGACGCCGGTTGCGAACCTTTAGGTGCATGCCGAGTTGGTAACAGAACTCGTAAATCCACTGTTGCAACTTTCTATAGTTGCCAATGACGAAACCTACGGGGAATACGCTCTCGCTGCGTAAGCAGCCTTAGCCCTTCCCTTCTGGTACCTTCGGGTCCAGCAATCACCAGGGGATGTCTGTAAACCCAAAGTGATTGTCATATAGAACAGAATCGCCGTGCAGTACGTTGTGGACGAAGCGGCTAAAACTTACACAACTCGCCCAATGCACCCTGCCCGTCGGGCGGCTGAGGGTTAACTCAATAGACACGGCTAAGCATGTAGTACCGACAGCGGAGTACTGGCGGACGGGGGTTCAAATCCCCCCGGCTCCACCACTTCATCATCTAAAGACGTCCACGGACGTCTTTTTTTGTGCCTGCGATCCAGCAAATACGCGGACTCCAGCGCTTTTGCGGTCTTCTGAGATTTTTTGAGTTCCAGCCATTCGGGTATTCCAGACAGTATTCCAGCTCATCCGGTGCTAATCTTTGGAATACCGAATCAGCGCCTGAGGACAATCTCATGCCTGCTCAAAATCTCCGCCTCTCCGATCGACAGCTCAAGGGAGTCAAACCCGCGTCCAAGGATTACGTCCTCACCGACGGTGACGGTTTGCAGCTCCGCGTACGCAGCAACGGCTCGTTGCTGTGGAATTTCAACTACCGCGAACCGGTGACCAAAAAGCGCATCAACATCGGCTTCGGGACCTACCCCGAACTGTCACTGGCGAATGCACGAAAGATGGCAGTCGATGCGCGCGAGCTGCTCGCACAGGGCATTGATCCGAAGGTGCAGCGCAATACGCTGAATGAAGCCAAGCGCGCAGAAACTGAACACACCTTCGAGAACGTGGCCACCGCCTGGTTCGAGCTCAAGAAAGACTCGGTCACCCCGGCCTACGCCGAGGACATCTGGCGGTCGCTCACGCTGCATGTGCCCCCCGACTTGAAAACGACACCACTGGTGAAAATCACCGCGCCGATGGTGATTGGATTACTTCGCCCTATCGAAGCGAAAGGCAGCCTGGAGACGGTCAAGCGTCTTAGCCAGCGGCTAAACGAGATCATGACCTACGGCGTAAATTCCGGCTTGATCTTCGCCAACCCGCTCAGCGGTATCAGGGCAGTATTCAAGAAGCCCAAGAAAGAGAACATGGCCGCGCTTCCACCCGAAGAGCTCCCCGAGCTCATGCTGGAGATCGCGAATGCCAGCATCAAACGCACCACCCGCTGCCTGATCGAATGGCAGTTGCACACGATGACTCGCCCCGCCGAGGCGGCGACTACCCGCTGGGCGGACATCGACTTTGAAAGGCGTGTCTGGAATATCCCACCGGAGCGGATGAAGAAGCGCCGTCCACACAGCATCCCGTTGAGTGATCACGCTGTCGCACTGCTGGAGTCACTGAAAACTCACAGCGGCCATCGCGAATACGTCTTCCCGGCAGACAGAAATCCACGTACCCACGCCAATAGCCAAACAGCCAACATGGCGTTGAAACGCATGGGCTTCCAGGATCGCTTGGTCAGCCACGGCATGCGCTCGATAGCCAGTACTATCTTGAATGAACATGGCTGGGACCCGGAACTCATTGAGGTCGCACTGGCGCACGTCGATAAGGATGAAGTGCGTAGCGCCTACAACCGAGCCGACTACATCGAGCGCCGGCGCCCGATGATGGCCTGGTGGAGTGAGTACATCCAGAAAGCCGCCACCGGCAGCCTGCTCGCCTCAGCGTACGGCCAAGTCAGAGACAAGAACGTGGTGCCGATTCGCTAGCGCTGTACAGGCGCAAGAACTGCAGCAACAACTGAACGTTCAAGATTCGGGGCAAGCAGCCTCGCTTATCCGCTACTAAGCGCGGGTCCATCCAAACGGGGCTGCAAAGCCGCCCTGTTTGGATGGACCTTACTTTGAAGAGCTAAAAGCGACCACGTTGTCCAGGATTTACCACGGAGTTCCACCGGTGGATAACCGTTCTTCAAGTCCAAAGTGGCGATGAATTTAGAACCTTGACCGGGTTTATCCACAGGCGTAGAACTGGCCGTGCAAGCGCTGTCGATGACAGCAACCCAGGTGGCCCGAACCTTGAAGGTCACGCCGCTCCCGCGGTGGTTCCCCCCATAAGGCGATTAGCGTCCGGCAGCTCGCCCGGTCACCTCCCCGGTGATGGATGCCTACTTCAGATCATGGCCCTCGTGCGCCAGAAGACACTTCCTACTTCGCTGCCCTGCAGCAACCTATCCGCTTGGCCGAATCTTGCGCCAACCTTCGCCCGTCTCTTTCTTCTGGAAAGAGACGGGCGCTCCTACCACTGCTGCAGCCCACCTCGTACAAGGCATTGCGGCATTTCCCCTCGTGACAATCGGCGTGACAAACACCGAAGTCACCCGCAACAGCGATGCAGATGATGGTGCCGCAGCCCAAGGAGTGGACTGCACCTGACTGACAGTCAGGCATGCCCCGGTCATCACCTCACTGCCTTCACCCGACTCAGGATCTCGCGGCGCTTGGTCTCGTCAGCCAGTGCAGCCTCCACCCGCCCACTTCTTCGGGAGTGCTCAGGAGGCCAGATCATGAGATGCCCAAGCTCCCGGTCGTAAAGAGCCGCCAGTCCCGCGTTAGTGGACAACCCTCACTGGTCGCAGGGGCCTTGATCCCTGATAACACTCAACATTCTTGGCGGGATGGCGTGGGGAAAGTTTTAAAAGTTTTAGCTTCGAGAGGAGTTCGATCATGGCACTGGTGGGCAAACGAGGTGGCCGCAATTTTGGCTATGGCCGACAACTGAGCTATGCCGGGCCGCAGGCATTGCGCGATCTGTTTGACGGCGGCCATTACGGGACCGTCAAGGCGCACAGTGAGCGTTGGCAGGCTTTTGTGCGCTGGTGTCGGTCGGAGGATGGCCCGGGGTTTAACGATGCGCGGCAGATTAATCGGCAGACCTTGATGGACTACGCCGGACATCTGCGCCAACAAGTTGAACGAGGTGAGTTGGCCATCGCAACTGCACAAAACCGGTTGTCCAGTGTGAATCGGACCATGGCTGCGCTTCGCGGTGATCAATATGTGAAAGTGCCAAGTCCGAGTAAGGCGCTGGGAATGCGGCGCACCAGTATTCGTCATTCAGTGCCGCAAGGCCAAGACCGCGAACAGGTGAAGCGGATCGTAGAGGTGCTTTGCGAACACCAGCAGTCACGCGCCGCGGCCATCGCTCAGTTAGCGCGAGCCACCGGCATGCGCTTACGTGAGGCCATCTTGGCTGACCTTCCACGGTTAAGCCGTGAGGCTAACGATCTAGGCAGGATTAACATTCAGGACGGCACCAAAGGTGGCCGTTCAGGCGCGTCAGCACCTCGTTGGATTACGGTAGATGATCATATTCGTGACGCCCTGAGGTTTGCCGAAAAGGTCTCGCCCGACGGTAGCCGCAACCTACTTGCACCGAACGAACGCTACCTCGATTTCTTGCAGGGAATCGTCCGCCCCGCACGGGAGATCCTCCATAAGCACAACCTCAAAGGCTTTCATGAATTACGGGCGGCCTTTGCATGCGAACGCTATGAGCAAATCACCCTGCATCCCGCGCCTATCAACGATGGCCATTGCTATCAACTCGAGCGACGCCTCGATCAGGAGGCCCGAATGCAAATCAGCTATGAGCTAGGGCACGGTCGTGTTGACGTGGTATCGGCTTACATCGGTAGTCGAGCATGAGCAAGTCATTCGATATGGAGCTGTTCCTGTCAGGCGTCCTGACCGGGTCGCATACCACACGCCAACGCCACCTTCGTCAGGCGAAGACGATCCAAACAGCAATCTCTGAGCGTTGGCAACGCGACAATCCATGGACTTGGCAGAGAAAGCATCTTGCGTGGTTTTTGAATCACCACCTAAACCAGCACACTGAATCGACGCGCTATTACTATTTGCTGACCATGCAATTACTCACTCATCGCTTAGGAAAACCCTGGCAGTTCAACCGGTAGACGAAGGTCAAAAAACGGCCGATTCTGTTGAAAAAGTCGGACGTGGATTTGACGGTAGAAAAGTATGCGCCTGAGATTGAAATCCTTAATCTCGGTAGAGGTTACCGGACTCAGATTTCACGTGGCGCCGTGCTGAAAAGACGCTTTCAGCAGTCCTGTTCGGCTTTTGGACTCATTAGCAAACGGTAGAGGCCTGGGGTACTCTGCAGTGGATGGCAATGGGCCACTTTGAGCATGTATTAGCCAAGCAGCGACTATCGCTGCGCTTAGGAGGAGCGATGAGCGTAAAAGGGAACGGGAAAAAGATACCGCTAAACGTCTATTTGCTGAAAGAAAACAATGGAGTCCTGTGGGACGATAAAGACGTAATTGCTAGCCCAATAGGATCAGGCGGTAAACCCCAGAAAATTCAGACGGAAAAACACCTCCTGGGCCCCGAAGGGATTTACGGTACCCTCTTCATTCGGAAACCAATACTTGAAACTACACCTGATTGGCTCTCATTCATCGCCCAGGGGTTAAATGAGAGCGTAAAGACTAAGAGTTGGACAAATAAAAGCGTGTCTGCTCTTCTCATAGTGACTCATAATTCAAGACAGTTCGCGGTCGCCTTTGGACATGGGCGGCACATGATTGAGCCGCGGTTGATAGAAGATAGGTTTGGCATAAGGGTTGTGCTAAATAGCGTTTCGCCAGACAGAATTTCCTCAATTGATCGGCAGACTTTTGATGCATCCCCAAGAATAAGCCGAACACAAACTATAAAGGCGTCCTCCGTCTCTGACTACATGATTAATGCTGAACAGGATCTGCTGAGGGGATTGGTAGGATTTACAAAGCCTGAATACTCTGATGTTCTTGGGCCATTAATCGCTGGAATTGACTCATTTAAGGCTTCAGTTCCTGCGGAACTAGCAGGGCTAAAAATGTTTTTTACGACGGTGCTAGATCGGTCTGCTTCTAAGGACTACTTGACCCGAAGTGTCGATGGCCATAATAGTGAGTTCTCTTGGGTCGAAAATTTACTTCCTGTGAAGGACAAAGATGTTATTGAAGAGCTAGAGGCGCAGCTTTGGAGCGCTCTGATATCTTCCGAAAAGCATAATATGTGGCTTGCAATCCCCGATATTGTCGACTGGAGTAATGTGGCTGGGTTTTCCTATCGGGCAGAAGCCGAGGGCACGGATATACAGGAGATTCTGTATCTTGAAAAATTTCTCGACACTTTTCGAAGTGACGCGACGCTAGATACTGTTAAACGTCGTGATATCTATATGATTCACACTGATGGCCGGGCACCGGCAAAATTTAGTGCCTTCAAGTGCATTTATGCTGAGATAAAGCATAAGGCGAAGTTATTTATCTTGCATGCCGGCAGCTGGTTTGGCGTAGAAGACTCTTTCCAAGCATCTGTTGAAAGGTACTACTCTGATCTTGACAAGAAAATCTTTGCTGTTCCTTTTGTGGAGTACGATCACTCCGGTGAAGGCGAATACAATGAGTACGTGTGCGCTCAGGCGTCTTCCACTCATGCGATGCTTGATCGGCAGCTAATTAGATTTGGCGGCAGCTATGACAAAATTGAGGTCTGTGATATTTATAAGAAGCAAGGCGGTGGCGAAAGAGGGGAATTCATCCACGTAAAGAGAGGGCGAGGCTCTTCCAATCTTAGTCACTTGTTTGCTCAAGGCTTAGTTGCTTCTACGCTTTTAGTTCGTGAATCTGAGTTCGTTAAGGATGTAAATAATCAGCTAGCAAAACAAGGCTTCCCTGCGCTACCAGAGAAATTTGAAGCTAAAGGAAACGATATCGTATACGCAATAATTGATGGTGAGAACTCCTCTAGTCTAGACATCCCATTCTTTAGCAAAGTGACGCTTCAAAATTGCGGCAAAACTATAACTTCATACGGATACGGGATTAAACTCCTGCACATCCCTGAATCTGCAGCATACCGTGTTAAGGCTGCTCAGAAGGTAGCAACAAAGAAGCTTCAAAAGAAAACCACGGCTGCTGGTAAAGCTAAAGTCAAAAAAAGCACAGCAGGAAAAAGCACTAAAAATCCATCAAGCAGAATTAAAAGTGGAGCGAAATCAAGCGGAATCACCCCAACGCCTAGCTAACTTAACAACGTCACGGGCTTTGACTCTGGATGATTGGTTTGCGAGCCTCGGTTTAAGGTGCTGACCTTTGGATTTATTCACCTGCTCGTCCAAGCTATCTCAAGCAGACAGCGAAGCACACCAGATTTCGGTTCTTCGGATGGAAAGCCTCAGATCACCGCTGGGGCACGCCCGCCGACAGGCACTGGAAGACCTGTTTGTAGCCGGCCCACTTCGCCATGCTCAAAGGATATAGCGAACGCTGGCAAGCAATTCGGCCAGCAGACAGCGCGTGAGAGAAATCACAAAAAACCCCGCGAAACAACGAAAACTCTTACAATCCAAGGCCGGATTTCCTACACATTTTTTGCCCCCATTGATACCCAAGAGATAGCCCCGTGAGTGACTCAGACAGCTCATCCGCGCCACTGGTTGACGTAGTGAAGCTTGCCGCATCCCTTCAGCGTTTCGCAGATGATCGCGACTGGCAACAGTTCCACTCCCCCAAAAATCTCATTCTGGCTCTCACTGGCGAGGTAGGAGAGCTGTGCGAGATTTTCCAGTGGCTGAGCGATGCCGATTCGCTCTCCGCCGCAAAAAACCCGGAAATGGGCCAGGCCGTTGAGGACGAATTGGCGGACGTATTGATGTACCTGGTTCGCCTGAGCAGCGTACTCGGCATTGACCTCAACGAAGCGGTGACACGGAAACTTGCCTCGAACGGCCAGAAATATCCCGTGGATAAAGCCAGAAGCAACAGCAAAAAGTACGACCGACTCTGATCAACCCGAATCTAAGGACAACCCGTGATCGTTTACGCTGCGACCAAACAGCAATTTCTAAAAGACAACGATAACGATGACATCGAGGACGTGATCCTCAGGCATTACAAGGAAGCCACCGGCAAGACCGTTGGCAGGTCGGAAATCAGGTCGTGGCAAGGATCGCTAACGTACATGGCCAAGGTCCTTAGGGATGAAGGCCTGCCGAGCGACGCGGGCCTGGCCATTGAGCTGCACATTCCGCAGTCGTCGAAGCGAATCGATTTTCTGCTCACCGGTCGCGACGAAAATCAGGCAAAAAAAGCCGTCTTGATCGAATTGAAGCAATGGAGCAAGGCCACCGCCACTACCAAGGATGCCATCGTCAAAACGGCATTGGGTGGCGGCCTCGTTGAGACCATTCACCCGTCCTATCAGGTATGGTCATACGCCGCGCTGCTGGAGGGCTTCAACGAAGCGGTGTATGACAAAAGCATCGAGATCCGTCCGTGTGCCTACCTTCATAACTACGTCAGCGACGGCATCATCGACTCAGCGCACTACGAGCCCCACATCAGCAAAGCCCCACTGTTCCTGAAAGGGCCGGACGAGCTCACCAAACTCAGAAGCTTCCTGAAAAAGCATATTGCTCACGGCGACAACAAAGAGGTTCTCTACGAACTGTCCGATGGGAAAATCCGTCCGTCCAAAGCGCTAGCCGAAGCCCTCGAAGGGCTGATGACAGGCAAGCCAGAGTTCGTATTGATTGACGATCAAAAAGCAATTTTTGAATCAGCGCTTGCGGCAGCAAGCGAAGCCTCGGACCAGGCACCAAAGGTGCTGATCATTGAGGGGGGCCCGGGCACCGGGAAAACTGTTCTGGCTATCAATTTACTGGTGAGGCTCACAGAATTGAGGCTCTTAAGCAAATATGTCTCGAAGAATGCCGCCCCACGCAAGGTCTACGAAAGCAAACTGGTTGGCACCATAAAACGCAGCCATTTCTCGAATTTCTTTTCAGGCTCTGGGGCGTTCATCGACACTGAGCCCAACACATTCGATGCGCTTATCGTGGACGAAGCTCACCGGCTGAATGAGAAAAGCGGGCTTTATGGGAACCTTGGCGAAAACCAGATCAAGGAGCTGATTGAATCAGCGAAATGCTCAATTTTCTTCATCGATGAAGACCAGCGTGTGACCCTGAGCGACATAGGCAGCAAGCAGGCAATACGCGCCTTTGCCAAAGCCAAGGGTGCTGTGGTCGAGGAATATGTGCTGTCTTCACAGTTTCGCTGCAGTGGTTCTGACGGTTACATGGCATGGCTGGATGACGTGCTTGGCATTCGCTCGACAGCAAATCCGACGCTCAACACCTCGGAGTACGAGTTCAAGGTATTCGACTCACCGCAGGCGCTGCATGACGCCATTGACGAGAAAAACCATGGAAACAAGGCTCGTGTGGTCGCGGGCTATTGCTGGCCTTGGTTGAGCAAGAAAGACCCCACCGCTGCTGATATCGTCATTGGTGACTACAAACGCCAATGGAACCTGGATCAGGATGGCAGCCTATGGATCATCGCTGAGAACTCCATCGAGCAGGTTGGCTGCATTCATACCTGCCAGGGTTTGGAAGTCGACTACATCGGGGTGATCATCGGGCCAGACCTAGTCGTACGTGACGGTAAGGTAGTGACATCCCCGGATGAGCGCGACAAGCACGATAAATCGATTCGCGGCTGGAAAAAAATGATGAAAGAGCAACCTACCCTCGCGAAAAATGAAACAGACGTGATCATCAAAAATACATACCGAACCCTGATGACACGTGGGATGAAGGGTTGCTACCTGTACTGCACCGACAAAGAGACTGCGCAATACTTCGAGAGTCGGCTTAACCAGCACAGCAATTATTGACGCTATCGTTTGCTAGGAGCCCCTGTACGTGCGGCGAGTGGGGACATCGTACGCGCAGGGGCATCAATCAACAGCGCGACCATTTGCTTGATAGATTCGATCCCGATTCATTTATGGGGCGGAGCTCAAAAAGCACCGTCCATCGGAATCCAGACCACGCAGCGTTCCAACTGGTATTCCAAGCAAGTTGACCAATAAATTATTAACCAGAAAAAACAGATAGATACCGACTTGTTTCAAATTACCCCGGCCCAAGTAGTCATTGCGCGAAAACATCCGTTTTTTCGTGGTGCCTGCCGGAGGCGTGTTCATGCCGACTTCCTGATCACGGCCAATTCCGCCTCACGGTTGGCGATGGCTTCTTCCAACTCAGGGGAACGCTTGGCCCATTGCTCGGGCGGCAGCGGTTTGGACCATTCGGTGATGGCGGGATAGGGCAGATCAGGCGGATGCGACAGCTTTAAATTCTGCAATTTTTCCGCGAAATATGTCCCCAGAATCGTAATGCAGAATATTCCCCATAAAACATTTAGAAGGTCCCCCTTACACAAGTCGGTGATAATCGAACCGATTTGCGTTTTTTCGTAGGGGGCAGTACCTACTCGGCTATTGGGTACTGCGTCCGGCCCGATTTCCATGTAGCTGCGCGTGCACTCCCACAACGCCATGGCGGTGGTGCCGCCACCACAGTTAAAGCCGAACGAAAAATGCTTGTTATCCTCCTTGGCCTGCGGATCAGGATTCTCAAAGCCAATGATCAATAAGCCCATGGTGGCTTTACCGGCCTGGCTCACTGACGACTGTTGAGTGGCTGCCGCCGTCACGCTTTCCCAGGGGACAATCCAGTACTCGCCATCCTCTCGTGGCACGCACACCTCACGGCGTTGACGATTAAAGCGCACCGGCAATGGCACCTCACGAAACAGTCCCTGAATTAAAAAAAGCGTAGGAACCCCAATGATGAAGGTAGTCATGATCGCAAATATGTGCATATCGTCATGATCATTTCTGAACAGATATCCCATGAATGCAAACAGCATCACCATCGGCCATAGCACCATCACCGCCGAGCCGATGCTGTAGTTACCAATGTCGAGGAACACCTCGTTCTTGCGCCAAATGGTGTTGAGCACATCCGAGGGTTTTTCACCGGTGGGAATGGGCAACGGCGCTAAGTAGTCATTGCGCGAAAACATCCGTTTTTTCGTGGTGCCTGCCGGTGGCGTACTCATGCCGACTTCCTGATCACGGCCAATTCCGCCTCACGGTTGGCGATGGCTTCTTCCAACTCAGGGGATCGCTTGGCCCATTGCTCGGGCGGCAACGGTTTGGACCATTCGATGATGTCGGGATAGTCGAGGTCTGGTGGCGGTGATAACTTCCATGTTTGCAGCATCATTGCGATCGGAGCACCAAGGAGTAAGGCAGCGATCACCAACCAAATTGCTTGACCAATTTCTTGAGCCATTAGGTGTTGCCTGATTCCATCAAGGTAGTCAGAGCAAACGCCCCAAAAAACACTTCTACCGCGCAGTTTTTCTCTCCCCCCCTCAAAATCATTTGTAATCGGCAAAACCTCTGGCCCAATCTCCATATAACTGCGCATGCACTCCCACAACGCCATGGCCGTGGTGCCGCCACCACAGTTAAAGCCGAACGAAAAATGCTTGTTATCCTCCTTGGCCTGCGGGTCAGGGTTCTCAAAGCCAATGATCAATAAACCCATTGTTGCTTTACCTGCCTGGCTCACTGACGACTGTTGAGTGGCTGCCGCCGTCACGCTTTCCCAGGGGACAATCCAGTATTCGCCATTCTCTCGCGGCACGCACACCTCACGGCGTTGACGATTAAAGCGTACCGGTAAGGGCACCTCGCGGAATAGGCCCTGAACAATAAAGAGAGCGGGAACACCAATAATGATTCCGCCTCCTACAAGAGTAAACACACTGAGATCGGGGGCAATATTTCTAAACGCAAAGGCCAGCCCCAAAAACAGCATCATCGTCGGCCACATCACCATCACCGCCGAACCGATGCTGTAGTTGCCGATATCAAGATAGACCTCGTTCTTTCGCCAGATGGTGTTAAGCACATCCGAGGGGCTTTCACCGGTGGGAATGGGCAACGGCGCGAAGTAGTCATTGCGCGAAAACATCCCTTTTTTCGTAGTGCCTGCCGGTGGCGTACTCATGCCGACTTCCTGATCACGGCCAATTCCGCCTCACGGTTGGCGATGGCTTCTTCCAACTCAGGGGATCGCTTGGCCCATTGCTCGGGCGGCAGCGGTTTGGACCATTCGGTGATGGCGGGATAGGGCAGATCAGGCGGATGCGACAGCTTTAAATTCTGCAATTTTTCTGCGAAATATGTCCCCAGAATCGTAATGCAGAATATTCCCCATAAAACATTTAGAAGGCCCCCTTTACACAAGTCGGTAATAATCGAACCGATTTGCGTTTTTTCGTAGGGGGTAATACCTACTCGGCTATTGGGTACTGCGTCCGGCCCGATTTCCATGTAGCTGCGCGTGCACTCCCACAACGCCATGGCCGTGGTGCCGCCACCACAGTTAAAGCCGAACGAAAAATGCTTGTTATCCTCCTTGGCCTGCGGGTCAGGGTTCTCAAAGCCAATGATCAATAAACCCATCGTTGCTTTACCTGCCTGGCTCACTGACGACTGTTGAGTGGCTGCCGCCGTCACGCTTTCCCAGGGGACGATCCAGTACTCGCCATCCTCTCGTGGCACACACACCTCGCGGCGTTGCCGATTAAAGCGCACCGGCAAGGGCACCTCGCGAAACAGACCTTGAATTATAAAGAGCGCAGGAATGCCTGTGATTACCCCTCCTGCGATAAGAGAAAATTCGCTGAGCTCAGGTGAAATATTTCTAAATCCATAAGCTGCGGATAAAAAAAGCATCACCATCGGCCACAGCACCATTACCGCCGAACCGATGCTGTAGTTGCCAATATCGAGAAACACCTCGTTCTTGCGCCAAATGGTGTTGAGCACATCCGAGGGTTTTTCACCGGTGGGAATGGGTAACGGCGCTAAGTAGTCATTGCGCGAAAACAGCCGTTTTTTTGTGGTGCCTGCCGGTGGCGTACTCATGCCGACTTCCTGATCACGGCCAATTCCGCCTCACGGTTGGCGATGGCTTCTTCCAACTCAGGGGAACGCTTGGCCCATTGCTCGGGTGGTAGCGGCCTGGACCATTCGATGATGTCGGGGTAGGGCAGGTCTGGCGGCGGGTTCAGTTTCCAGCGTTCAAGGACATCTATCAGTAGCGTATTAAAAATAAAAATCCCGCAGAAGCCTTCCCACAAAGCGGTTATAAACCAGCCTCTCAACTTCGCAGCCTTGATAAGGTCGTCCAGGTAGGTAGCCCATATTCCTTTAGATCTGTCGAAGCGTGCCGTCTGATCTTCAACAGCGTCCGGCCCAATCTCCATATAACTGCGCATGCACTCCCACAACGCCATGGCCGTGGTGCCGCCGCCACAGTTAAAGCCGAACGAAAAATGTTTGTTATCCTCTTTGGCCTGCGGATCAGGATTCTCAAAGCCAATGATCAATAAGCCCATCGTAGCTTTACCGGCCTGACTCACCGACGACTGCTGCGTGGCCGCCGCCGTCACACTTTCCCAGGGGACAATCCAGTACTCGCCATCCTCTCGTGGCACGCACACCTCGCGGCGTTGCCGATTAAAGCGCACCGGTAAAGGCACATCGCGAAATAGGCCCTGAATTAAAAAAAGCGTGGGAATCCCAATGATGATTCCGCCTCCTACAAGAGTAAACACACTGAGATCGGGGGCAATATTTCTAAACGCAAAGGCCAGCCCCAAAAACAGCATTACCATCGGCCACAGCACCATCACCGCCGAGCCGATGCTATAGTTTCCGATGTCGAGAAACACCTCGTTCTTGCGCCAAATGGTATTGAGCACATCCGAGGGTTTTTCACCGGTGGGAATGGGCAACGGCGCTAAGTAGTCATTGCGCGAAAACAGCCGTTTTTTCGTGGTGCCTGCCGGTGGCGTACTCATGCCGACTTCCTGATCACGGCCAATTCCGCCTCACGGTTGGCGATGGCTTCTTCCAACTCAGGGGAACGCTTGGCCCATTGCTCCGGTGGCAGCGGTTTGGACCATTCGATGATGTCGGGATAGTCGAGGTCTGGTGGCGGTGATAACTTCCATGTTTGCAGCATCATTGCGATCGGAGCACCAAGGAGTATGGCAGCGATCACCAACCAAATTGCTTGACCAATTTCTTGATCCCTTAGGTGCTGCCTGATTCCATTAAGGTAGTCAGAGCAAACGCCCCAAAAAACACTTCTACCGCGCAGTTTTTCTCTCCCCCCCTCAAAATCATTTGTAATCGGCAAAACCTCTGGCCCGATTTCCATGTAGCTGCGCGTGCACTCCCACAACGCCATGGCCGTGGTGCCGCCACCACAGTTAAACCCGAACCAAAAATGCTTATTATCGTCCTTGGCTTGCGGGTCAGGGTTCTCAAAGCCAATGATCAATAAACCCATTGTTGCTTTACCTGCCTGGCTCACTGACGACTGTTGAGTGGCTGCCGCCGTCACGCTTTCCCAGGGGACGATCCAGTACTCGTCATCCTCTCGTGGCACACACACCTCGCGGCGTTGCCGATTAAAGCGCACCGGCAAGGGCACCTCGCGAAACAGACCTTGAATTATAAAGAGCGCAGGAATACCTGTGATTATCCCTCCTGCGATAAGAGAAAATTCGCTGAGCTCAGGTGAAATATTTCTAAATCCATAAGCTGCGGATAAAAAAAGCATCACCATCGGCCACAGCACCATTACCGCCGAACCGATGCTGTAGTTGCCAATATCGAGAAACACCTCGTTCTTGCGCCAAATGATGTTGAGCACATCCGAGGGTTTTTCACCGGTGGGAACGGGCAACGGCGCCAAGTAGTCATTGCGCGAAAACATCCGTTTTTTCGTGGTGCCTGCCGGTGGCGTACTCATGCGCTGTCCTTAGGTTGCACGGCCAGTTCCGCTTCACGTTTTGCGATGGCTTCTTCCAACTCAGGGGAACGCTTGGCCCATTGCTCGGGTGGTAGCGGTTTGGACCATTCGATGATGTCGGGATAGGGCAGGTCTGGCGGCGGGTACAGCTTTTTCCTTTGCAGATAGGTAGCGAGAGGAGCATTGAAAATAAATACGCCGAATACTCCTTCCCACAATAGTGTTAGAAACCAGCCGCGCTTTTTGGCCTTGTCGTTCATGTAATCGATGTAGTAACGCAGATTTGCACCTGAATTGAGCGCTGCGGCTTCCGGGGCAGCCTCAGGCCCAATCTCCATGTAGCTACGCATACACTCCCACAACGCCATGGCCGTGGTGCCGCCACCACAGTTAAAGCCGAACGAAAAATGCTTGTTATCCTCTTTGGCCTGCGGGTCAGGGTTCTCAAAGCCAACAATCAATAAGCCCATCGTAGCTTTACCGGCCTGGCTCACCGACGACTGCTGCGTGGCCGCCGCCGTCACGCTTTCCCAGGGGACAATCCAGAACTCGCCACCCTCTCGTGGCACGCACACCTCGCGGCGTTGCCGATTAAAGCGCACCGGTAAAGGCACCTCACGAAACAGTCCCTGAATTAAAAAAAGCGTAGGAACCCCAATGATGATTCCGCCTCCTACAAGAGTAAACACACTGAGATCGGGGGCAATATTTCTAAACGCAAAGGCCAGCCCTAAAAACAGCATTACCATCGGCCACAGCACCATCACCGCCGAGCCGATACTGTAGTTTCCGATGTCGAGAAACACCTCGTTCTTGCGCCAAATGGTGTTGAGCACATCCGAGGGTTTTTCACCGGTGGGAATGGGCAACGGCGATAAGTAGTCATTGCGCGAAAACATCCGTTTTTTCGTGGTGCCTGCCGGTGGCGTACTCATGCGCGGTCCTTGGGTTGCAGGTAAGTAGAGCCTGAACGCTCACTGTCGAGCGGGTAGCTTGGTACACGATCCAGTTCCGGTGTCGGATCATCCCGCAGGGCAATCACGCCTCCGTTGTCATTCAGGGTAAAGGCCACACCCCGTTCACCGCCGATAAAGTTGCGGGCGCCCAGCAGTGCGGTCAATGGCGTGCGATACCGCAAGCGCAGGGAGATCGTGCTGGGTGGGGTGCTAAGGACACCTTGTACTGAGCTGAAGGGCCCGCTCAGGCGTAAACCTTGGCCTTCGTTAGCGGGTATCCAGCAACAGGTACTGCCGGGCAGCCAATGAGGTGCCATATCCCGCCAAGGGCGAGGCGGTTTGTAGTTGTTGATCGGGCTGTTTTTGATCAAATCGCGGTAGCGCTGGCTATCCACCGGATCACCGATCAGGCTCAGTTCCAGGTAGGCGCTGCTGGGCTCGGCCCCTGGCAAGTCGATGGTCAGGCTACTGATGGTGCTTACGGAAGTCAGCCCGGAGGGACCACTTGAACTGCCCATTACCGAGCTGCTCTCCATGCTCACGCGTGGGGTATACAGGATGCCGTACAGTTGATTGAGTTCGTCTTGTTGGGCCTTGGCCGCGATAGGATCTAAATTCCCTGCTCGGGCTTTTGACCAGCAGCAGAAGTTGAGGAAATTTTGCAGCGGGGTTTGCTGAAAGAACCAGGTGATCAGGTACAGCACGCCCAGCGCGAACATGATCCAGTTGAGCGGGCCCATGCATAGCGAGTAGCGCATGATGGCTGTTTCGACTTCCACCAGTCCAGCTAAGGTTCTCATCGTGTAGGTAGCCCCCAACAGAGCCTGACTACCATAAGCCGCTATTTGTCCACCAACTACAGCCTGGCGCATCTCCAGCCACGGATCGATATGTGATTGCGCGCTTTCCATCTGTTTTTGCAGGGATTTAAACTCCGCTCCAGCAGCAACGAACGACAACCCACCAATCACCCCACCAAATAGAGTGAGGGTTGGGGCCGCTGAACCAAAGAAGTGAAGTCGATCCACCCCCAACCCCTGCCGCACCTGACTATCAATCACCGCCGTCAACGCGGCAGCGGCATACAAAGCAGCGGAAACTGTATCGTTGACGCGCTGACTGTCCATCCCCTCCACTGACCCGGCCTGACTCAGGTAATTACTCGCGTTGAGTGTATTCAGCAGCAAGGCTGCCAATGGCACGACCCCACCACTATTGGTCACAAAGGCGGAGTTCGTGATGCCTGTCACGCGTCCGGCGCCAATGGCTTCCCCTGTGGTGCGGGCCCATTGGGTCAGCCCTTCGGCTTTTTGCCCCAACAACGTCCAAATCTGCCGGCCACCCTCGGTCACCAACTGCAAACGAGTTTCGCTGCCTAAGCGAGCGGCGACGAAAACGCCAAGCCAGGCACTGCTGAAGGTTTGAGCTCCTTTGAGCAACAGCAACGACGCCGCCAGACGGTTGACCAGTACATTCCATGGACTATGGGCGTCGCGGGCCATGGCCGCGAGGTCATCCAGAATCGGCCTGGTCAATGGCGCGAGTGCCTGATGGGTTGCCGCGATATTCTCGGAGGCCAGTGCCGCCATCAGCTCGCCCAGGCGAGAGGTGTTATTAATCTCCGCATCGAGTGAGGGCGTCCAGGCGCGGAACAGTTGTGTCAGTGCGCCGCCATCGGCTGCCCGCACATAGTCGGCGTATTGTTCGGCGCCCTGGGCACGAATGCATTGGGCGGTCAAACAACCGGTGGCCAGCTCGGTCAACCAATGCCGGGTTTCCGGGTCATAGTAATCGACAAACCAGGTACCGTTGGCGGAACGCTTGAGGTATACGCCTCGGTCAGTAAACAGTGCTTTATGGCGTTGTTCGATCTGCTGGAAATGCGCCGGCGCGGTGGTGTCGAGCCAGGTGTTCATCGCTGTCAGATCGATATACTCGCCGACTTTGGCACTGAGGAAATCGTTGTCGAGGTTGGCCTGCTTTTCAGCACGGTACTCACGTACCACGAACTCTGCCTCGTTGTACAAATCAGCCGGAATAAAGGCCCTCACCGGTGAGACGATGGCCGCGATCCGCGCATCGCGGTCGCGGGCTTCAGCCGGGCCAGGCGCGCCACCGTAACGACGGGCCTGAGTTTCCGCCTTGAGCTCATCGTCCAGCTGATGCTGGGCATTGAGCATCACCCACCCCTGATCGGGCGTCAGGTGGATGTCACGCTCCTTGTAGCGGTAGCTGAGGGAACCCGCCAGCTCGGCACCGTCTTCGCTGATCAGGCTGCGCACAAACCCGCCGATACTGAGGCGCAGATTGTTGTCACCGATCCATTGTTCGTGTCGCGCTTCCACCCATTCCTGCTCATGGTTGATATCGCGCAGCACACCCAAGTCATCATCCAGGCACGCAAAGACAGGGAACAAACCTTTGGCCTGCGCTTTCGCCAGGTCGAGCCAATTCTGCGTGGCCTGCCCCTCCCAGCGTTCAGCACTCCACTCACCCGGAGGCTCATCGCTGGCGTCGGGGTGTTGGGCGATGACTTTCTCCCGCTCACGTGAACGGTGCATGGCCTCGGTGTAGGCATTGATATTCAGGGTCGTCGGGTCTTTCATCGCGGTCGCACCCAGTGCATCCGTATCATCGCCGCCCCGTTGTTGGTCAGCCTTCATCGACCTGGTATAGGTGACTGGGATGAGTTCAGCCATGACCTGATCGGCTTTGGCCAGCGGCGGGCAATGAGGCGCTTGCAACTCGTTGGCCACCGTGCGCAAGGCCATCTGGCGCATGTGTGCACTGCGCTTGGCACTGCTCTCGCTCAGCGACTGACAGTGTTCTGGATTCAGTGGAAACTCGCTATAGAGCATCCAGGCGTCATAGATTTTCTTCAGGGCCAGACCTGTCAGGGTGCCATCCAGCACGACGGTGGCATCGGCTTCCAGCGCTTGTTCACTCAGCAAACCATTCGACCCGATGGCATAGCGTTTGAGAGGACCTTGGTCCTGCCACAGATAAAGAAAACCTCCGCGCAGGCGGCGTGCCGCCATAGGGTGGCTCTGGGTAGCCACGCCGGGCACGCAGCAAGGATGGGCGGCTTGTTCTTCTGCCAGGGCATACCGCACGGGCACTACGAATATGTCCGGTTGGTGGGCTGGGCATGGCGTAATTGAACTGTTGATATCTTCGTGGGGCATCGCCTTGGCGGCCCGGTTAGCCTGAGCCAACCGATCAACCATGGCCAGTTTTTCTGCGCTCATGCGGAGAATTCCTTATCGGTGAGCTGCTGACGCTCTAGTTCAGCACTCAGGTTGTCCAGGCGTTGCTCAGGCAAAATCCCAGGTTCGGTGAGAATCTGTCGGTAAACGGCATGGCCGGGAGCGTCAGGAAAGTCATTACCTAGTAAGGCGTGAAAGCTGGCCCAGCGGGTGACTTCATCGGCGGAGCTGTAGCCTTGTCGTTCAGCACTGAGTTGACAGGTCGTGACCCACTGCTGCTGTGCGGCGTGATCCAATCCTTGCAGGCACTGAGGGAAGTGCTGCTGACAATGTTCGATCAACTGCTGGGCAAGACGCTGCCGCTTGGCTTCGCTCAAGTGATCCAGTTGTTCTGGGGTCAGGCATAACCAAGGCTGTTCCGTATACTGCGCGATGGGCTGCTCAGGGTTTTCCTGACGAATAAATCCGGAGCTGTGAGCCAATTTCGGCAGCAAGATAAGTCGGATTGGCCCCATCAATCGATCACGCGCCTGGGGCTCCAGACCAGTCAGCCACAAACGCGTGATACGGGGGTCGTAGTAACGAAAAAGGACCGTCGCGTCACCCTCGACGCGGACGTGAATCAGGCTGCGCAGGTGGTGTAATACAGATGCCTCGTCCACCTCGGACTCCAGCCAGATACCCGCCGTTGCACTCCACTCCAGTGCAAAGAGGTGGGCCAACGGGCTGTTGGGGGAAACCGGCACCAATATGGGGCCAATATCCGCCAGCTCGCGGTAGGCCGTGTGCTGATACAGCGGCTGAAACTTAGTGTTTCCCCCCTGATCGAGCAGGCGCTCGGACAGGTTGTCGATCTGAGCACCATCCAGCAGTAAATAAGCCTGATTCATGCATTCAACTCCGCTAGTTTTTGACACACCGCACAGACCGGTGCGGCGTGACGTGCGGCCTGAATCAACGCAGATGTTTGTGAGGCCAGTGACGGCGCAACCAACGCCTCGCCGACCATCGGTATGACTGAAAGGGCCTGCTGCGCAGGAACCCCCGCCATAGGTGCCCCACCTTGGACGATAGGTACGCTGCTGAAAATCCCCGCAGGGGTGATGACGATGTGGTGACCTCCTGCGCTGAGCGTCAGGCTCATCCCGGCACCGACCACCACGTTGGTGGCTGTGACGTGAGCGTGTGCCCCGGCCTGAATCACCACCGTACCGTCTGCCATGGTGCTGCTGTCACCGGTAATGCTGGTCAGTTCGCTACCACCAATCACCGTGTTGCGCAGACCTTGGGTCGTGTGCAGTTCGTCACCCTTGATCAAGCTGGAACTGTTGTTGTCCACCTGCTCAAAGCGGTCGTTATTGATCAGGGTGTGACTGTCGCGAGTAATTTGCTCGTGGCGATCGTTACCGATCTTGGTGTCACTGTCGTTGAGGATTACCTGTTCAATATCGCGCTGAGCGCGCAGGCAGATCAGTTCCTGGCCGCTACGATCTTCAATCGATAGCTCGTTGTAGCCACCACTGGCGGGCGAGCTTTGGCTACGCAGGACGGTTTTGGTTTTGTTCGCGGGCAAGGGATAAGGCAGCGATGTGACCTTGTTCGGCACGCACCCGGTAATCAATGGATTGTCGGGATTACCTTCAAGGTAGGTCACCACCACTTCCATGCCGATGCGCGGTATGGTCACCGAACCGAAACCTTCCCCCGCCCAGTTGGATGAAACCCGCAGCCAGCAACTGCTCTTGTCGCTGCCAAGTTCGGCGCGGTCCCAATGGAATTCGACCTTAACCCGCCCGTACTCATCGCAAAAGATTTCCTCCCCTGCTGGACCGGTGACTTGAGCGGTCTGACTGACCAATACCGATTTACGCGTGACCAGCGCTGGACGGTAGAACACGTCCCAGGGAATCGCGCTGAAGGTATTACGGTAACCTTGGGTAAAACCGTCTTCAGATTTAACCTCGCTAGTAACTGATTCCTCAAGAGCCTGGGGCTGCTTACCGGAGTGAGTCACGCTGAGTAACAACCACAAATCGTTGCACTGCTGACGCGGATGTTCGGTCAGGTCAAAGAAGTGACCACTGCGCAGGGTTGGCTGGTCGCTTTTACCCTCGGCCAACTGATAATCGGCACGGTGCCGCTCCAGCGCCTGCCGGGCAATCTGTTTGCCGAGCTTTTCATTTTCATGCCGCACCGGGTAACGGTAATCTTCAAGTGCAGGACTGAACTCGGCAGTGAATTGGCTTTCCAGCAACTGGCTTGGGCGTTTTAAGTCATAGCCCCGCCGCGTGGTGGTGCTGGTTCGGGTGTTGAAACGCATGGAGAACTGGCTGACGACCGGGTGATCCGCGGCCAGGCCGGAGCCTTGCTGATAGACCGTCGCCCCCAGTTTGGGGAAGTAGGTCTGATCATCAGTGAATACCAACTGATGGCCATCCTGGCTGTGTTGGTGGTGCCACGAAATCCCGTCCTCACTGCACAACCGCTGGATGAACTCGAAGTCGTTTTCAGCGTATTGCGTGCAGTATTCGCGCTCTGGGCTGGTGCTGACATTAAAGGTAAACGCATCGGCCTGAATCCCGTGACCCTGGAGCACTTTGGCCACGATCTGCGGCACCGTCAGATGCTGAAAAATCCGTTGGTTGTGGCTGAACTGCAGATAGTGCAAGGCCGGCACCAAGGTCAACTGATAGCGGGTCAGGCGCTTGCCCGCCTCGCCCACCAGCACGTCCTCGATATGCCCATGCATGCCTTCCCCATTCAGGCCAAACTGCAGAAAAGCCGGCTGCCCGAGCAGGCGCTCAAGGTCGAAATCCGGCGACTCGCTGACGAGCTCAATCTGGATCGCATACAAGCTGCTGATCGCTTCCGTACCCTCGAAAGCGAGGACCTTGAAGTCGTTGCGAACAGAAGGGATCAATAACGCAAAATGCGCAGCATTGGCCGGCGCGAACATACGCTTATCCTTGGCTGAGAGAGAAGACAACACACAAAACGGCATCAACCGTCAAACAGGTCGATGCCGTGAAACCGCCTGCCCGTGTCAGCCAGCGACTGGGGTGCGCCAGTCATCAGAACCGGAGGTGCCAGACACTTCGTGGGTCCAGGTGATTTTGCGATAGGTGAACTCAACGTCTTCCAGATGCGTGAAGTGCGAATTCGACGGATCCTGGCAGTTATGCATGTAATCCTTGATGTCGACGATGATCGCGTCTTCGAGTTTGGTGGTGAAGTAGTGCTCTTGAGTACCCGCTGCCGAGGTGCGATACCACTGGATGGTAATCTCAGTCAGACGTTCGCCGGACGTCAGTGCAGCCAGCAGCAGCGGCGAGGACTTGTCGAACACCTTAATGATTTTGACAGGCTTATGAACGCGTTGACCGGTCGGTTGACCCGATTGCGGATCGCGAGGAATGATCACTTCGTGGCTAAAGCCCTGAACCATGACCTGGTCTTCATGACCTTCCTGGTAGGTGTTGCCGACCGAGTCAGCGGTGAAAGCACCGGCAGTGATCAGGCCCTGTTTGGTACCTGTGATGGACATATATGCTGGCGTAGCCATGGATGTTCCTTGCTGAAAATAGAGGAACCCGCAGGCATGTTTGCACTGCAGGTGCCGTAAACTCTTTCAAGGTTTATGCCAATAAAACTAAATACCTTATTTATCAACGGTATGGATTTAAAGCCGTAGATTTAGCTAGCGTCTAACATAGGAATTATCAATAAAAGTGCGCAAGAAGTTGCGCAATGCTGTGCAACTTCTTGCGCACTTGCCTGTAAGTAGTTAAGTACGTGCCCTGTAGAGATTTATTCACAGGGTTATCCACATTTTAGTGTGCAACTTTTGGCGCATGATGGCAATTTAGCGCTATTCGATTTCAGCATTCATAAATATCAGTCGTTCAGGAGTTTTCCTGAGGCGATTCACTTGCCCATTACGTATCGAGTGACAGCCAGTCAATAGCAAAGAGCCATGCAAAAAAGCTGACTCTTTACCATTAACCCCTCTCAGACCGCGCCATCCACTAATTGAAAGCGGCCACGCTCATTCGCGTTGATACGGCGATATGCATCACGATCAGATCTTCTTCGGGCAACTTGCACGAATTCCTCTCGCCACCAAAAAACCTAACCAATTGAAAAATCTGTTTTTTTGTAATTTCTGCAACTGGCACAGCTTATGCGATATCTACCTGGAAATTCATGCACGCCGACACAGATCGGCAAACACCTAACCGTGATAGCGAGGCTGCAAAAATGAACGCCATTGATCTTCTGAAAGCCGACCACGAAAAAGTCAAAGCCATTCTGACTCAGTTGAGCGAGTCGACTGATCGGGCCCTGAAAAAACGCGTTGATCTGTTGGATAAGCTGGAGTTGGAAATCAGCATTCACACTCAGTTGGAAGAACAGATCCTTTACCCGGCTTTTAAAGAAGCAGGTGGCAAGGAGCAGGATGAGATGTATTACGAAGCCAAGGAAGAGCACCGGACCGTCGACGCCCTGGTCCTTCCGGACCTGAAAGTCACAGACCCGGGCAGCCCGGAATTTGCAGGTCGGGTAAAAGTAGTGAAAGAGCTGCTGGAGCACCACATCGAGGAAGAAGAAATCGAGATGTTCCCGCAAGCCAAAAAGCTCTTGGGCAAAGCCAAGCTCGATGAATTGGGTGAACAGATGCAGACATTAAAAGCATCGCTCAAAAAGAGCATGACGTCTTCGAAACAAGCGGCGTAACACTTAAACGCCCGGCCCCCGTTACCGAACGCAGCACCTTGAGCCCGGACCTGTCCGGGCTTTTTGGTAGGCGCTTGTTCGCGAAGAACGCATAGGCGCCGCGTTTATTCAGGAAACACGCGTTATCGTGGACGTTTTTCGCGAGCAAGCTCGCTCCTACAATGATCGCTAACTGTGCGTTTTTTTTTGGTGTGGCCTTCCATCAATGCGTCACACGCTCGTGGAAACTTTATGCAAAATTTACGCAGCCGGGTGCTCCAGCATCCGATACTGCTCGGCGCTAATTTGGCAGGCCACCCTTTATGTCCCTCGCAGCCATGCGGCTTATCGGCTTCATCCTCGGCATTTTTCTGATTACGCTGGCGGTCAGCATGGCCATTCCCATGATCACGCTCGCCCTCTACGAGCGAAGCGACGATCTATGGGCGTTTGTCTGGTCGGGCATGATTACTTTCGTCTGCGGCGTACTGCTTAGCGTGTGGGGACGGCGACCGGAAGCGGCCCAGTTGCGTCCCAGGGATATGTACCTGCTGACTACGGCCAGTTGGGTGGTGGTGTGTAGCTTCGCTGCATTGCCCATGGTGTTCATCAGCCACATCAGTTACACCGATGCATTCTTTGAGACGATGTCGGGCATCACCACCACCGGATCAACGGTGCTGAGCGGCCTCGATAGCGCCTCGCCGGGATTGTTGATATGGCGCTCGATGCTGCACTGGTTGGGTGGTATCGGCTTTATCGGCATGGCGGTCGCCATCCTTCCCCTGCTGCGGGTCGGGGGCATGCGTCTGTTCCAGACGGAGTCCTCCGACTGGTCGGAGAAAGTCACGCCGCGCTCCCATGTGGCCGCCAAATACATCCTTTTTCTCTACCTGGGACTCACTGGCGCCAGTGCTGTCGCGCTGTGGATCGCTGGTATGACACCGTTCGAAGCGATCAACCACGCCATGTCGCTGATCTCCACAGGCGGGTTTTCCACCTCGGATGCCTCGCTTGGGCATTGGACGCAACCGGCGATTCATTGGGTCGCGGTGGTTATCATGATCCTGGGCAGCCTGCCCTTCACCTTGTACGTCGCGACATTGCGCGGTCATCGACGCGCGCTGGCCAATGATCATCAGGTTCGCGGATTTATCGGGTTCTTGCTGGTCACCTGGCTGGCGGTGGGGACATGGTTATGTGTTCACAGCGATTACGCCTGGTGGGATGCCGTGCGTATCGTGGCGGTCAACGTGACCTCTATCGTCACGACCACGGGCATTGCGGTGGGCGATTACACGTTATGGGGCAGCTTCGCGGTGTTGCTGTTCTTCTACCTGACCTTTGTCGGCGGATGTTCCGGCTCGACGGCGGGCGGTCTGAAAATCTTCCGTTTCCAGGTTGCAGCGGCCTTGCTGGTCAGCAGCTTGAAGCAGTTGATCCATCCTCGGGCGGTGATCCAGAAGAAATACAACAACCATCCGATTGACGAAGAGATCTTGCGCTCACTGCTGACCTTCTCGTTTTTCTTCAGCATCACCATTGCCGTGATTGCCCTGGGCCTCGCGCTGATCGGGCTGGATTGGACGACTGCGCTAAGTGGCGCGGCCACTGCGGTGTGTAACGTAGGCCCGGGACTGGGCACGATCATCGGGCCTGTCGGCAACTTCTCCTCATTGCCTGATGCAGCGAAATGGCTACTGACCATTGGCATGCTGCTCGGACGCCTGGAGATCCTCACCGTATTGGTCATTGTCACTCCCGTCTTCTGGAGGTATTAGGCGCTCCGCTTCAGGCCAACCCAGCCTCTCACTCCAGCGTTGATTTCGACTACAGTAGGAAGACTCTGCATAAAGCCATAACAAGACGGAGCACTTTCCATGCGCGTAAAAAAACGCTTCAGCCTCCTGGCCGCCACGGCTGCGTTGACAGTCTCGTGTGCGGCCAATGCCGCACCGATATTCATAAACATCCTCACCGGGGGCACCAGCGGGGTTTATTACCCTATCGGGGTCGGGCTGTCGCAGATCTACAGCGAAGGGATCGAGGGGTCGAAGACTTCAGTCCAGGCGACCAAAGCCTCGGTGGAGAATCTCAACCTTTTACAAGCCGGCCGTGGGGAACTTGCTTTTGCGCTTGGAGACTCTGTGGCTGATGCAAAAAACGGCGTGGAAGACGCCGGGTTCAAGGCGCCACTGACAAAGTTGCGCGCGATTGCGGGCGCCTATCCGAATTACATCCAAATTGTTGCGAATAAAGAGTCCGGGATCAAAACCCTGGCCGACCTGAAAGGCAAAACCATCTCCGTCGGTGCTCCGAAATCCGGGACCGAGTTGAACGCGCGGGCGATCTTCAAGGCCGCGGGACTGACCTACGATGACATGAGCAAGGTCCAATACCTGCCCTTCGCCGAGTCGGTCGAACTGATCAAGAATCGTCAGCTGGACGCCACGCTGCAGTCTTCGGGACTGGGAATGGCGGCCATTCGCGACCTGGCTTCAACCATGTCATTGAACTACGTCTCCATCCCCGCGGAGGTGGTGACAAAAATTGGCAATGCCGCGTACCTGCCCGCCCAAATCCCCGCCAACACCTATGACGGACAGCCCGACCCCGTGCCGACGGTGGCGATCACCAATATTCTGGTGACTCACTCGGACGTCTCCGACGACGTGGCCTACAAGATGACCAAGCTGATGTTCGATAACCTGAAGCGCCTCGGCAATTCTCACTCGGCCGCCAAGGACATCCACGTGCAAAACGCTGCAAAGAACCTGCCCATCCCCCTGCATCCCGGCGCCGAACGCTACTACAAGGAAGTTGGCGCGTTGTAACCCAACAACAGGCCACAGGGACGCACGCTGGAGCGGCGCGTGCCCTTCCTTATAGTTTTTGAGGCAGGTTCCCAATGAGCGAAGATCATCAAGGTATCGCGGCGAACCCGCGCGACTGGCCGAAAACGCTGTTCTACGTAGCGTTGCTGTTTTCCATTTTCCAGATAGTCACTGCCGCATTTGCGCCTATTTCCAGCCAGGTGCTACGCGCCGTGCATGTCGGCTTCCTGCTGTGGGTGGTCTTCCTGAGTTACCCGGCGTACGGCAAGGCCCGTCCCTGGCAGCCGCTGGCCTGGCTATTGAGCCTCGCAGCGATTGCCACCGCTGCGTACCAATGGTTTTTCGAGGCGGATTTGATCCAGCGTTCGGGCGACCTGACGCTTGAAGACATGGTGATCGGGCTGATACTGATCGTATTGGTGTTCGAGGCGGCTCGCCGGGTGATGGGGATCGCGTTGCCGGTCATCTGCGGACTATTTTTGGCATACGGTCTATTGGGTGAATACCTGCCAGGCGAGCTGGCCCATCGCGGCTACGGACTCGATCAAATCGTCAACCAACTGTCATTCGGCACCGAAGGCCTCTACGGCACACCAACTTATGTTTCGGCGACTTATATTTTCCTGTTCATTCTGTTCGGCGCCTTTCTTGAACAGGCGGGCATGATCAAGCTGTTCACTGACTTCGCGATGGGTCTGTTTGGCCACAAACTGGGCGGTCCGGCCAAGGTATCGGTGGTGTCATCGGCCTTGATGGGGACGATAACGGGTTCCGGCATCGCGAACGTCGTGACGACCGGCCAATTCACGATTCCATTGATGAAACGCTTCGGCTACAAGGCCGCGTTTGCCGGCGGCGTGGAGGCGACTGCCAGCATGGGCAGCCAGATAATGCCGCCGGTCATGGGCGCGGTGGCGTTCATCATGGCGGAAACCATCAATGTACCGTTCGTGGAAATCGCCAAGGCAGCGCTGATCCCAGCCATCCTGTATTTCGGTTCGGTGTTCTGGATGGTTCACCTTGAGGCCAAACGCTCCAACCTTAAAGGACTGCCCAAAGACCAGTGCCCCAGCGCCTGGGGCGCGGTAAAGGAAAGCTGGTACTTGCTGATTCCGCTCCTGGTGCTGGTCTACCTGCTGTTTTCCGGGCGTACCCCGCTGTTTTCCGGCATGGTCGGGCTGGCATTGACAGCCATCGTCATTCTCGGCTCGGCCATTATTCTCAGGGTCTCCAGCTTTGCGTTGCGATGCGCGTTCTGGGTCGCCCTGGGGATCCTCTGCGTCGGATTTTTCCAGTTAGGGATCGGCGTGATCTTTGCCGTCATCGCCACACTGGTGCTCATCTGCTGGTTCATCAAGGGCGGCCGGGAAACCCTGGATATTTGCCTGCACGCGCTGGTCGAGGGTGCTCGGCATGCCGTGCCGGTGGGGATTGCCTGCGCGTTGGTGGGGGTCATCATCGGTGTGGTGTCATTGACTGGAATAGCCTCGACCTTTGCCGGCTACATATTGGCCATCGGCAGAGACAACCTGCTGCTGTCGCTGATACTGACGATGATTACCTGCCTGGTGCTGGGCATGGGGATCCCGACGATTCCCAACTACATCATCACCAGTTCGATCGCTGCACCCGCGCTGCTGGAACTGGGCGTGCCGCTGATCGTGTCGCATATGTTCGTGTTCTATTTCGGAATCCTTGCAGACCTTACTCCACCGGTCGCCCTTGCGTGCTTTGCCGCAGCGCCCATCGCCAGGGAGACAGGCTTCAAGATCAGCCTGTGGGCGGTGCGTATTGCCCTGGCGGGTTTCGTCATTCCGTTTATGACGGTCTACAACCCTGCACTGATGATGCAAGGCGACAATTACTGGATGACGGCCTACATGCTGGTGAAGACCACATTGGCCATTGGTCTCTGGGGCATGGCGTGCACCGGCTACCTGCAACAGAAAATGCCGATCTGGGAACGTTTCTTGTGCTTTGCCGCAGGAGCCTTACTGGTCGTCGCGCTGCCGATAACGGACGAGATCGGTTTCATGCTGGGTATTCTGCTAATAGTTCAGCATGTCTGGCGCTCGCGTCGTACCGGGTTTGCCCAGGCATGATGGGTTTGTGCCTGGGACTGGCGGGCGTGGTGTGGGCGCAACTCCCGGTCGCAAGCTTTACACTGGGCTGGGATCACACGATAGAAAAAGTTCGCTGGGAAGAGGACTACAGTGTTTCGGAACAGGGACTTGTTCTGATGGAAGCCAGGGTCAAAGGCAATGGCGCAGGCATGGAGATACCCCCTGGGGCCAGATTGGAAAACGGCAGTTGGCACTATCAGCGCCAGCTGCCGCCCTTGCAGCCGCTGAAACTTGGACGCACCCCACAGGCGGGTGACTACCAGTTGTGCTTCGATCAACGCTGTCACGCGATGAGCGAGTGGCTAGGCCCTCCCGTCAGCAACCCATCCTCAGTCGAGTTGTGGAGTTGCCGGACGGGCGGGTGACAACATCAGCTCATGCCCAGCCAATTAGGTAGCGCCAGGGAGATCCACGGTACGTAAGTGATCAGTATCAGGAATGCCAGCAGGATCAGCAGCCAGGGCATGGCCGCCTTGATGGTAGCCGTCAATGACATTCCCGTGACGGCAGACGTCACGAACAGGTTCAACCCCACGGGGGGCGTGATCAAGCCGATCTCCAGGTTCACCACCATGATGATGCCCAGGTGAATCGGATCAATACCCAGTTGCATGGCGATAGGGAACAGAATCGGTGCCAGGATCAGGATGATCGCCGAAGGCTCCATAAACGCCCCGGCAATCAACAGCACGATGTTCACTACCAGCAGGAAGGTCACCGGCGTCAGCCCGGCATCGATCACCCATGCGGTGATTTGCTGTGGCAGTTGTTCGGTGGTCAGCACATGAGCGAACAGCATGGCGTTGGCGATGATGAACATCAGCATGATGCTCAGCTTGGCCGACTCCAGCAGCACTTTCGGGGTTTCGCGAATGGTCAGGTCTTTATAGACGAACAAGGCGATAAACGCCGAATACACGGCCGCCACCGCAGCGGCTTCGGTGGGGGTAAACATCCCGGAATAGATTCCGCCGAGGATGATGACCATCAACAGCAAGCCCCAGAGGGCTTTGCGCGCCGTGGACAGCCACTCGCGGAACGTCGCCCGGGGCAGGGCCGGCAGGTTCTTCTTCACCGCGACGATGTAAATCGCCACCATCAGCGATAACCCCAGCAGCAGGCCGGGAATCACCCCAGCCATGAACAACTTGCCCACCGAGGTTTCTGTCGCCGCCGCATACACCACCATCACGATCGATGGCGGAATGAGGATCCCCAGGGTGCCGGCGTTACACACGATGCCCGCGCCAAACGCCTGTGGATAACCCGACCGCACCATCCCGGCAATGGCGATGGAACCGACCGCCGCCACTGTTGCCGGGCTTGATCCCGACAGCGCAGCAAACAACATGCAGGCCAACACTGCCGCAATCGCCAGGCCACCCCGGATATGTCCGACGCAAGCGTTGGCAAAATCGATCAGCCGCCGCGCCACGCCACCGGTGGTCATGAACGCACCGGCCAGCAGGAAAAACGGAATCGCCAGCAAGGTGTAGTGTTCAGAGGTCTCGAACAGCTTGATCGCCAGGGAACGCACCGAGTCGGGGCTGAAGAAAATGATAGTCAGCGAACCGGCCAGCCCCAACGAAATGGCGATGGGCACGCCGATAAACATCAGCGCGAACAATGCCACGAACAGGAAGGCAATAGTCATGGCTTGTCTTCCTCGTGTTCGGTCAGTTTGATAGCTTCCGCCGCTTCATCGGCCAGGCCCAGGCCTGTCTGACGATTCATCAGGATGCGTACGAGAATTTCCGCGAAGCGGATAAACACCAACGTAAAGCCCACCGGCACGATCAGGCCGATGTGCCATTGCATGATGCCAAAGTGGCCCAGGTCTTCCGCGCCGATCTGAGCAATCATCAAGGTATTGATCCACTCATAACTGGCGACAGCGAGCATCCCGGCGTAGGCCAGGCAGCACAGGCAAGCGATGACGCCGATAAAGCGCTGTACCGGCTTGCTCGCGAGTTTCACCAGCGCATCGACGCCGATGTGTCCGGCCGTGCGCACGCCATACGACAAGCCGAAAAATATCAGCCAGCCAAACAGGGCCTTGGTCAGCGAACTGCTCCAGGTCATCGCCTGGGCCAGGCCCATGATGCTGTCGCCAATGGCGAACGCTGGCTCGCTGGCGGCGGGCCAGTTGTCGCCGAGGCTGTAGAAAACGGTGTAGAGGTTGTTAAGCATCACGTAGACGAATGTAACCAGCGTCATAGCGGCCAGAAGGAAAGCGATGAAGCCTTCCTCGAAGTGTTCCCAGATGCGCTGAAGGGCGTTCATGGATGACATCTCCTGCGGGGGGACGACAGGCCGGCGCTGCCAAGGCGGCAGCACCGGCCACCCATTACTGAGCCTTGTTGGAGGCTTCGGCGGCTTTGATCAGATCAGCGCCGATGTCACCTTCAAACTTCTTCCATACCGGCTTCATCTTGTCGCGCCATTCGCCGCGCTGTTCAGGCGTGAGGGTGATGATCTCGGTGGTCTTGGCGTCGAGGATGCGCTGTTTGTCTTTCTGGTTCAGTTGCGCCGCCTGGTCGTTAACGTGGTTGGTGACTTCAACCAGGATCTTGTCCAACTCGGTGCGGATGTCAGGTGGCAAGCCATTCCAGAACTTGGTGTTGGTGATCAGCATGTAGTCGAGTACACCGTGGTTGGATTCGGTGATGTACTTCTGCACTTCGTGCATTTTCTGGCTGTAGATGTTCGAGTAAGGGTTTTCCGCACCGTTGACCACACCGGTCTGCAGGCCTTGATACACCTCGGCGAAACTCATTTTGCGCGGGTTGGCGTTGACCGCCTTGAACTGCTCTTCCAGCACCGCGGACGCCTGCACCCGGAACTTCAGACCACGCGCATCCTTGGGTTCACGCAGTGGCTTGTTCGCCGACAGTTGCTTCATGCCGTTGTGCCAATAGGCCAGGCCGGTGATGTTCTTGTTTTCCATGGACTTGAGCAGCTTCTGGCCTTCAGCACTCAACTGGAAGCGGTCCACGGCGGAGATGTCATCGAACAGGAATGGCAGGTCGAACAACTGCACGGACTTGGTGTAGTGCTCGAACTTGGCCAGCGACGGGGCAATCATCTGTACGTCCCCGAGCAACAGCGCCTCCATCTCCTTGCCATCGCCAAACAACGAGGAGTTGGGGTAGACATCAACCTTGACCTTGCCAGACAGGCGTTCTTCCACCAGCTTCTTGAACAGCAGCGCCCCCTGGCCCTTGGGAGTCTGCTCTGCAACCACGTGGGAGAATTTTATAGTGATCGGGTCTGCGGCCATGGCTGTGCTCATGGCGCCAAGCGCCAGGGCGCAGACGACTGCTTTCCACATAGGTTTGAACATGGGGGCGACTCCTTTTGTTTTATTTTTTTTGTGCAATTTAATGCTGTGAAAGCATATGCACGAGGGACTAAGCAAGTCCAGGCAGAAAACGGTTATTTGGCCCGTGATGAGCGGATTTAGTTATAAAACTTGCAGATGAATGGCTTTCGCGTGGCAATATTTTCTTACAATATTAATAAGCAAGGCTGTGAGGCTAGCGCTGATCGGTTAAGCTTTTTTGTAAGGGTAAGGGGACGCCTAGCCCTTGCTCGTGAAGAACTCAAAGGCACCGCGTTTATCCAGAATGCACGCGTTATCGTTGACGTTTTTCGCGAGCAAGCTTGCTCCTACAAGGGTTGGGGTACGCTCGCCGCGATGCAGTGCAATTGCTCAACGTTCCCGGTAAATCAACGTCTGTTCCCATGTCTTCGCCAGGAACCTGCCATGTCACTGAGTTTTCATAAGATGCATGCCAATGGCGACGACTTCGTCATCGTCGACCTGCGAAATTCATCGAATCCCATTACCAACGTCCTGGCCCGGCGCATGGGTGACCGGAATCTGGGTATCGGCTTCAATCAACTGGCGGTAATGCTCAAGTGTGATGACGCAGCGGCTCAGGTGCTGTTCTGGAATGCCGATGGCTCGCCGCTGGAGGTATGTGGCAGCGCCACGCGAGGTGTCGCGGCCAGGCTGATGGGCGAGTCAAACAAAGCCTCGGTGGTGTTGCGGACCGAGCGTGGCCTGCACACCTGCGAACGCACTGCAACCGGCGCGATTACCGTCAGCATGGGCGAACCGCACTGCGGATGGTCGGATATTCCCCTGGCCCGGGACTTGGATACGACGGTTTTGCCGTTGGAGGGCATGCCTGCCGCGTGCAGTATGGGAAACCCGCACTGCACCTATTTTGTCGATGATCTGGCGGCCCTGGACATCGCGAGCATTGGGCCGGGGATCGAAACCCACGCGTTGTTTCCTCTCAAGACGAATGTGCATTTCGTCCAGATCATCAACCGCAGGCAGATTCGGTTACGTATATGGGAACGTGGCGGCGGCATACCGCAAGGCTCAGGTTCCTGTGCCTGTGGTGCCGTGGTTAACGGCATCCGTCGAGGCCTGTTGGATGAGTGCGTCGAGGTCGCGTGCGATGGCGGAAACGTCACGGTCCAGTGGACCGGCGCCGGCCAGGTGTTACTCACCGGCCCGGTTGAAGCTACGTTCTCGGGAACGTTCACCCACAGCTGATGACGGGAGATGCAATGCTAATTGTCTTCAGCGGCCTTCCAGGCACTGGAAAAACCACGATTGCGCAGGGCCTGGCGGCTGAAATGCGCGCCGTGTATCTGCGAATCGACACGATAGAACAAGCCATCCGCAACGCCGAGGTACTGGCGCAGGACGTCGGGCGCAGCGGTTATCGAGTCGCCAACGAGCTGGCCCTGAGTAACCTGCGCATCGGTAACCAGGTGGTGGTCGACGGCGTTAACCCGGTGACCGAAAGCCGACAGGCCTGGCGCGATATTGCCGCGCGGGGTGCGAGCCCATTGTTGAATATTCAGGTGATCTGCTCCGATCAACAAGAGCATCGCCGACGGGTAGAAACCCGGCACAGCGATATCGCAGGACTGACGCCCCCCACCTGGCAATCGGTGTTAGCGCATGATTATGAAGCCTGGAATGACGCGCCGCTGACGATAGACACGGCCTTGATGTCCGCGACGCAAGCGGTCGCATTGATTGCCCGGCGATGTGCATTACTTCACGGCACTCAGTCACATCCAAGGTGTTGAGCATCTTCTGCCTTATATCACTGGGCACCCTGGCAACCTGGAACATCACCCATGCAGCGCCCGCGCCGCCGGCAATAACCCCCGAAACAAGGCATGACGCGCCCGCAATGCGGCACGCTGCCTGGTATCCGGCACATACCGCGCCTTGATCGGCATTCCACTTTGTAACAATACGGCCCCCCGCCCGCTCGCAACAAACCCCAGCTTCGCCGCGCCGATACACGCACTCAATTCACTGCCGTGCAAGGTGTAGATGTCCCGCTCAAGAATATTCGCCAGTAACTGTGCCCAATACGCGCTGCGAGCGCCGCCGCCCACCAAGGCGCAAGCCTGTACCGAGGCGCCGGCCGATTGCACTGCATGCAGAGCGTCGAGCAGGCCGAAGCCGACACCTTCCATCACCGCATAACCGAGCATTGCCGGCGTGCAGTCGTGGCCCAGGTTCATGAAGCCACCGCGTAACAGCGGATCATTGTGCGGCGTGCGCTCACCCGCCAGGTAAGGCAGGAACAGCGGAAGAGAGAGAAATGGTTTCCTCGAGCGGGACTGCTGCCTGCACGTGCTCCAGCAGCGTGTGCTCATCGACGATACCGCTCAGGCGTGTGACCCAGCGCAGGCAACTGGCGCCCGCGAGCATGGCGCCCATGGTGTACCAACGCTCGGGCAATGCGTGGCAAAAACTGTGCACCGCACTGGCGGGATTGCTCGCGGCATAATCAGTGATCGCGACGATGGCCGCGCTGGTGCCCAAGGTGATAAATCCGTCACCGGCATTGATCGCACCGATACCGACCGCCGCTACCGGGTTGTCCCCACCGCCTCCGGCGATGACCAAACCTGCGGGCAAACCCAAGCGGAGCGCTGCACGGCTGTCGAGGACGCTGCCGGGCGCCCCGCCCTCCACCAGTCCGGGCATGTGCGAGAGGCTCAGCCCGGTTGCCCGCAGCATGGGCTCGAACCAGGTTCGCCTGGCGACGTCCAGCCACAAGGTTCCGGCGGCATCCGAGACGTCGCTGAGGCGTTCGCCGCTCAGGCGCAGACGCAGATAATCCTTGGGTGACAGCACGCAATCAATGGCGCTGAAAATCTGCGGCTCATGGTGTTGCAGCCACAGTAACTTGGGGGCGGTCAGCCCGGCCATCGGCACGCTGCCAGTGATCTCGGCAAAGTCCGGGTAGTCACGCGCCAATGCTTCGGCGCAAGCTACGGCCCGCGAGTCATCCCAGAGCATGGCCGGGTACAGCACGCGATCGTCATCCCCCAGCAGCACCGCCCCATGCATCTGCCCGGAAAGGCCAATACACCCTATCCGGGCAAAGACTTCTGGCTGCTCAAGACGCAATTGATCGAGCACCTGCAGACACGCTTGCCACCAGTCCTCGGGATGCTGTTCGGACCAGCCGCTGTGCCGCCTCGAGACGGTCAGGCGCGCGCCAGCATGGGCCACGACCTGGCCGTTCTCCTCGAGCAAAATGGCCTTGAGTTCCGAAGTGCCCAGGTCGATGCCCAGAGAGATGGGACTGCTCATACCGACACGCTCCAATCAGGCATCAACGCTTACTCGACCAGCCGTTGTACGCCGCGACGTTATCGCGCGTGATCAATTTGGGCGCGAGCAGGGTCACGGCTTCGGCCGGTGGCTTGTCATTGAGCAAGTCGTTGCCAATGTCGACCGCCGTCTGCGCCATGGCCCACGGGTCCTGGCTGGAAGAAGCCTGGATCAGCGACTCGGACTTGAGCGAATTCTCGATATCCGGCGCGCCGTCCACTGAGGTAATGACGATGCCGCCGCGCTTCAACTGCCGGGCAGCCAGATCGCTGCCAATGGCCTGTGGATCGTTGATGGCGAACAGTCCATCGATCTGCGGGAAGCGTGTCAGGTAACCCTGCATCACATTCAAGCCGCCTTCCCGTGAACCTTTGCCGTCCTGATCGTCGGACAGCACTTTGATCTGCGGCGCGCCGGCCAGGGCGGCCTTACAACCCTTGACCCGATCAGTGACCGCCGTGACTTGCGGTCCGTTCTGGATGATCACGTTACCTTTGCCCGCCAGCTTGTCGACGATGAACTGACAGGCCAATTTGCCGGCCTCAACGTTATCGGTCTGCACCGTGGCGTTCACGCCCTTGGCGTCGACGTCCACCGCCACCACCACGATCCCGGCATTCCGGGCTTTCTTGATCGCCGACGCCATGGCCGACGGGTCGACGGCGTTCAGCAATATCAGGTCGACCTTGGACGAGATAAAGTTATCGATCTGCGAGAACTGCTTGCTCAGGTCGTAATCAGCCGAGACCGAGGTCACCTTGACGTCCGGGTTCAACGCCTTGGCCCGCGCCGTGGCGCCATCGGCGAGGGTGACGAAATAGGGATTACCCAGCGACCCCATGCTGATCCCCAGGGCTTTGAGTTCACGGGCCTGCACGGCTTGGGACATCAGCACAGCCAGGCTCAGGGAAGCGACAACAGGAAAGATACGTTTGAAGTTCATGACGACTCTCTTGTGATTGTTGTTGAGAAATCAGGTTCGCGTGCCGGATTGGCGATAACGATCCAGCGCCACGGCGCCAATGATCACGATGCCCTTGATGATGTACTGCCAGATATCCGAGACCCCAAGCAGCACCAGGCCATTGGTCAGCACCGCGATGATCAGTGCACCAATCAAGGTACCGGCGATGGTGCTGACACCGCCGACAAAACTGGTGCCGCCAAGGATCACCGCGGCAATCGCATCCAACTCGTAGGATTGGCCCAGTTGCAAGCCGTTGGCGGCAAACAGGCGCGACGCACTCATCACCGCGCCCAAACCTGCCAGTGCACCGGACATGGCGTAGACGAAGAGCAGCACCTTCCACACCTTGATGCCAGAAAGCCGCGCCGCTTCCGGGTTGCCGCCCACCGAGTAGATCTGCACGCCCATCACCGTGCGCCGCAGGATGAACCACGACAGGATAATCACCGCCACCGCGATCACGACCAGCCACGGCACACCGAGAATCGAGTCATTGCCGATAAAGGCGAACGGCAAGTCCGGGTTGAATACGGTTTTGTCGTCGGCCAACAACCGCGCCAAACCACGCATGGCCGTCAGCGCACCGAGGGTGACGATAAACGGTGGCAGCCGCAGGAAGGCGATCAATCCGCCGTTGACCAGGCCCAGTAACAGACCGAAGCCGACCCCGGCGACAATCCCCAGCATGCCGTATTGCGGTGACATCGAGGTTTGCAGCGCCACCACGGCAGACGCGGCAAGAATCGCCCCCACCGACAAATCGATACCGGCAGTCAGGATCACAAAGGTCATGCCCGCCGCCAAGACCACATTCACCGACGCCTGCTGGCTGATGATCGACAGATTCTGCAGCGTGAGAAAGTTTTCGCTGGCCAGGGCAAAGCCCACCAGTAACAGCACCAATACCGGCAGCATGCCAACAGTGCGCATCAGTTCGCGAATACGCTCGCGCTTGGCCACAGTTGCAAGGGTGTCTACGGTCATCGCAGTGCTCTCCAAAGTCTCGGGGTCAGCCATGAGCGGCCACCTGCTCGCCACCGGTGGCGAGGTCGATAATCGCTTCCTGGGAAATCTCATGGCCGCAGGCTCCGCCCAACTGCGCCACCAACTGGCCTTCGCGCATGATCAGCACCCGGTCGCAGGTGCCGATGATTTCCGGCAGTTCGCTGGAAATCACCACAATGCCCACGCCCGCCTGCGCCAATTGATTGATGATTCGATAGATTTCCGATTTGGAACCGATGTCCACGCCTCGGGTGGGCTCATCGAGGATCAGCACATGCGGCTTGATCTCCAACAGACGCGCCAGCAACACTTTCTGCTGATTGCCACCGGACAGCGCGCCGACATTGACCTTGCCCGAGGCGACACGAATCGACAGCGATTCAATAGCCCCCGTGGCGCGCCGCGCGCCCTGGCGCCGGTCAAGCACCCCGCCGGCGCGAGCGTCCGGGACACAGGCGCAGATGTTGATGTTGTCAGCCACGCTCATGTCGAGGAACAGCCCTTGGGCCTTGCGGTCTTCGGTGAGGTAAACCACGCCGGCACGGATCGCATCGGTCGGGTTGCGCAACGGCGTCACGGGTTTGCCCACCACCTCCAGAGTGCCGCCGGTACGTGGGTCGGCGGCAAAGATCAGCCGCGCCAATTCGGTACGGCCAGCGCCCACCAGCCCGGCGATGCCCAGCACTTCACCGGCATGCAACTCGAAACTGCACGGCTTCACGCGCTTGCCATCGGCCATGTCGCGCACCCGCATCACCACCGCTCCCGGGTCGTAGGCCGCGTGCTCCTTCTTGTAGAACCCGGACAGGTCGCGCCCCACCATCATCTTCACCAGCATTTCGGCAGACAGCACATCCCGGGCCAATTCGCCGACATATTCACCATCGCGCAACACCGAAACACGGTCTGACAGTTCATAGATCTCGGCCATGCGGTGGCTGATGTAGATAATCGCCAGCCCCTGGCCGCGCAGCTGTTTGATCAAGGCGAACAGACGGTCGGTCTCGCGCGACGACAGCGGTGTAGTGGGCTCGTCCATCACCAGGATTTTTGCCTCGGCATGCAAGGCGCGGGCGATTTCCACCAATTGGCGCTCGGCGATCGACAATGTGCCCACGCGAGCGGACGGCTTGAATTCAGCGCCCAGGCGCGTCAGCACCTCAAGGCAACCGCCCTCCATGCCCTTGCGGTCGATGGTCCACCCACGACGTAATTCGCGCCCCAGATAAATATTCTCGGCCACGCTGAGGTTCGGGCACAGGCTCAGTTCTTGATAGATCACGGCGATGCCGAGGTCTTTTGCGGTGCCGGGGTGATAGTGGGCAACGGGCTGGCCGTTGATGCGGATTTCGCCACCATCATCCGCCTGATAGGCGCCGGAGAGGATTTTCATCAGCGTCGATTTGCCGGCACCGTTTTCCCCCATCAAGGCGTGAATTTCACCAGGATAGACTTTCAGGCCGACATTTTTCAGTACGCGCAAACCGTTGAAGGTCTTGGAAATATCGCGCATTTCGAGCAGGGGAACTGCAGTGGGTTCAAGGTACATGGCGACCCCGGTATTTATTATTTTTGTCCGTTGGCTCTTGCGACACCGCAGTGTCGGCTGGCCTGATTACGCTCGACTGTAATCAGATATATTTGCTAACGCAAGCACGGAAGAAACGTTTCAGCGTAGTGGGATCGACGAAGAACACAGCATATTCAGGACCAACCCGTACGCCACTACACCACCCTCGTATCGGCCTTACGCCCACCATGAATCAACCCATGCACCAACAACCCCGCCACTAACCCCCAAAACGCACCGCCTACTCCTAGCAAGGTGACATTGGCGGCGGTCGCCAGAAAGGTAATCAACGCTGTTTCCCGCGTATGCGTGTCGGCCATCGCACTGGCCAGGCTCGAGCCGATTGCACCGAGCAAGGCCAGGCCCGCCAACGTAGTGATAAAGGCACGCGGTAGAACCATGAACAACGTTGCGAGCGTGACCCCAAAGACGCCGACAGTGATGTACAGCGCACCGCACACCAGCCCGGCGATATAGCGTTTGGACGGATCTTCGTGGGCGTCGCGGCCCGTGCAGATCGCCGCCGTGATCGCTGCGATGTTGAACGCATGCGCACCGAACGGCGCCATGATGAGCGATCCCAGACCGGTGACGGTGATGATCGGGTTGGCACTGGTGCTGAAGCCATCATTGCGCAGCACCAGCATGCCTGGGATGTATTGCCCGGTCAGGGTGATCACAAACAGCGGTAACGCGACACCAAGCAATGCGGCGACGGAAAAGTGTGGTATTTGCAGAACCGGCGCCGCCAGTTGCAGCTCGACGCCGCTCAAATCGACTCGCTGCTGACTGATGAGCAATGCCAAGCCAATCAACAGAATCCCGACCATCGCATAGCGCGAAGTGAAGCGCCGCAACACCGCGTAAGACACCACCAGGATGATCACTAACACTGGATCGGCGCTGGCACCGCCAAACGCCGCCACACCAAACTGCAACAGAATGCCTGCCAGCAAACCTGCGGCAATTCCGCCCGGGATCAACCGCACCAACCGTTCAAAAGCGCCGCACAGACCCAGCACCACAAAGCCGGCGGCGCACATGATATAAGCGCCGAGCACTTCAGCATAAGGCGTAAAGGGCATGACCGTTGCCAAAAAGGCCACGCCCGGTGTCGACCAGGCCGTGATGATCGGCGCCCGATAGCGGTAACTCAGCCACGCCCCGGTCACACCTACCCCGATGCTCACCGACCAGACCCATGAAGCAGTTTGCGCCGCACTGAGTTGCGCCAATTGTGCGGCCTGGAACACCAGGATGAAGGTCCCGGCGTAGTTGACGATTACCGAAATGAACGCGCTGATGCCGGGGGAGATGAAGTCGGTGAGGCGCAGTTTTGTAGCTGATTGGCTCATGGAGGCGTCCTTGACGGAGAGGATTGAGGGCGCCAAGGCTAACCCTCGATGGCCCCCCCTTTCAGTCCACTTCCTCGCGCCATGCCAGACCACTTGAGATTATCGAAGCGCCTTGGCCAGCGTCCGGGTCGCCGCCTCGATTTCAGTGGGCGTCAGCGCCGAAAAACCCAATAGCCAGCCTCCCGTAGCGGGTGGCTTGGCGTAGAGACGACTAAGACCTGGCAACTGGATACCCACCCGCGCCGCGCGCCGAAGGGTCTCGAGTTCTGTCCACCCCTCCTTCAGCAAACAGGGGAGCTGCAAGCCACCCGGCGGCAAACTGGCAGTGACGATAGCGCTCAAGTGGCGCCGGACGGCCTGCGCCATCGCATCGCGGCGCTCTCCGTAGATGTTGCGCATCGCACGGATATGGCTGCCGAAATGGCCGTCGCTCATGAAGCGCGCCAACGTCAGTTGGGCGAGCTGCGGGGTGTGCCCATCGAGGATGCTGCGCGCATAGGTCATGGGTTTGACCAGCTCCGGCGGCAACACCATGAACCCCATGCGCAAACCGGGGTACAGCGACTTGCTGAACGTACCCAGGTAAAGCGTGCGCTGGTAACGGTCCAGCCCCTGCACGCAGGCAGTCGGCAAGCCCTCGTAGTGAAACTGGCTGTCGTAATCGTCCTCGATAATCCAGCCTTGGCGCTCGGCGGCCCAGGCGGTCAGTTCAAGGCGTCGCTCCAGGGCGAGGGTCGCACCGGTGGGATATTGATGGGACGGCGTGACGTACACGGTATTGGCGCCGCTGCGGTCGGCGCGCAGGTGATCGATACACACGCCTTGATCATCCACCGGAACCGGCACAACCTTGAGCTGGGCCATCTCGAACGCCTTGCGCGCACCGAAGTAGCCGGGGTCTTCCATCAGGATCGGCTGGCCGGCATCCACCAACACTTGGGCACACAAATAGAGAGCCTGGCGTGTACTGGACAACACCAGCACCTGATCAGGCGTCACTCGGGCACCCCGCTCCAGGTTCAGATAATGCGCGATGGCCTGGCGCAGCGGTTCGGCGCCTTGCGGGTCGCCGTGCAACAGCAGGCCTGGCGGGTAATCCTTCAACGTATGGCGGTGCAAGCGCTCCCAGATTCCGACGGGAAAGGTACGGGTTTCAGGCAGGCCCGTGGCAAAGGCCTTGACTACTTGTTGGTCGCTGACACCGCCACTGGCGAGAATATCCGCACCGCGGGTACTGAGCGTCGCGGCCAAGTTCACGGGCACCGGCTTATGCTGGCGCACGCCCCGCAGACCAGGCCCGATCTTTTCGGAAACGAAGCTACCCGAGCCTTCACGCCGACAGAGATAGCCGTCCAGTTGCAACTGCACATAGGCAATCTCAACGGTGTCCCGAGAAATGCCCAACGAGCGTGCAAGCGTGCGAGTCGCCGGCAGGCGGCTGCCGGGCGCAAGGATGCCTTCCAGGATCAGTTGGCGCAGCACGCGCTGCACACGCACGCGTAAATCCAGTGCGGCTATTTTCGGGTCGGCGAGGCGAATCTTGAGCGTGTCTAGCTCGAGGTTGTGAGTCATGTAGTTTGCCAGGCATGAAAAAGACGGCACGCCAAACCCCACATCTTTGTTCGACACCGCCGATATGTCCATGTCCAATGTCGGCGATGTAGAGCGAGTGCGGGTTACAACGTCATGCGGTACTCGATGAAGCCCGAGTCCTCGGCCACCCAGTTGTAGAGCTTTTGTGCGCGCTTATTGGTTTGATGGGTGTGCCAATACAGGCGCGAACATCCGTGTTGCCGAGCAAAGTCGCGCACCTGTTCGATAAGCATTTTGCCGCTCCCGCTGCCACGGACGGTGGGCGCCACATACAGGTCCTCCAGGTAGCAGTAGTCGGCGACTGTCCAGGTTGAGCGATGCAGGACGGCATTAACCAACCCCACCAGATCCTCGCCCTGGGCCGCCACGAAACCAGAAACCGGCTCATCCGGATCGAGAAAACGACTGAACGTAGACCGTGATACAGCCTCCTCCAGCGTGACTTCATAGAAGTCTTGATAAGCCAGCCACAATGCCAGCCACCGCTCATAGTCGTCGGGCTGAAGCGCTCGCACGATCACGCTCTGTTGATCATTACCCATTGCACTCTCCTACAGAAAAACCGAAACCGAAACCGGATCGGGACCGTGCAATGGTAGGGTCTTCAACCCGTTCGCAACCGACCACTTCAGCCCCGTCGGGCAGGCCAATCGCGCGCCGCTGTTCATCGGCTATCATGAATACCCGCCAGACAACTGGAAGTCCGATCTCATGTTCAAACCCTTGGCTGTCCTGGCCTTCGCGGGCGCTGCGAGCTATGCCGATGCGGCGCCCGCCGACCTTGCCGGTGTGTGGAGCGGCACTCTTGGCAAAGCTTCGATCACTGCCTGTTTCAATGCGTCTCCCGACAGCAACGGCAGTTACTACTACACGCGTTTTCTGACGTCGATCCAATTGAGCCGTGAGCAAGCTGGCGAGCCATGGGTGGAGGAAGGCAACAGTGGGTCCTGGAAACTGAACACGCCTCAGGAGAACAGACTGACGGGAACCTGGACCAAGCCCTCAGGCGGCGAGCCGCTGCCGTTAGTGCTGACACGAACTGACGCCCAAGGGTGTGGCAGTGACGCCTATAACCGGCCGATGGAATCAGCACCGCTACCCGCCAAAGTGGAAAAAAGAACCTTTGGCGCGCATCGCTACCAGGTAAAGACCCAAGGCGCCGAGGTCACCCTCAAGCTGGAGGGTGGTGGTCGGGCGATGCAGAAGATCAACCAGCACCTGGCGCAGCTGGCCGTCAGCCCCGAGGGCCAGGCCGAGTTCTTCCGTGAACGGCGCGAGTATCTGGGCCGCAACGGTTCCGCCCACACCAGCGAAATCGAGGTAGAGCCCATTTACTGGTCGTCCCACTGGATCACCGTCAAGTTCTATCGCTGGACCGCCGGCTATGGGCGCAACGGCATCAGTTGGGGCTTGCACTCCTGGGACCTGCAAACCGGTGAACGCGTCGATCCATGGCGCTGGGTCGGCAGTCGCCAGGCGTGGGATGCCCCCTACTCCGCACAGGTCAAACTGTCGCCCGCCTTCAGTGCCTGGCTGGAAAAGCAGGCCAGCGTGGACGAGGGCTGCCCGGCCATCAGCAGCTACTCGAGATTCGACCTGAGCTTCAACACTCAAGGCTTGCAGCTCTCAACACCCTCCTACGGCGACGGTTGCGACAATGAGCTGAGCTTCACCTGGGCGCAGTTGGAGCCCGTGTTGTCGGCGCAAGGCAAGGCGGCCCTGGCCAGCCTGAAGGCGCCTTGAATCCCCGTTTCGTTGCGCAATGATCGGTGTAGTGCGCGAGTTTTTTCAGGCATCTGTCCAGAAAATCCAGCCATATTGAAAATTTACTTCAGTTGAAGGCGTTCTAGCCGATAACGCTCTACACCGCTGTACTGGCCTCCAATAACGACAACCTTCCAGTGCCGACAATGAAATAACTGCGTGCCTGGAGGCATTCGATGAACAATTGGTTCGCCAACCTTAGCGTCAACCTGAAACTCGGCCTGGGCTTTGGCCTGGTGCTGGCCCTTACCTCGATCCTGGCCCTCACCGGCTGGACCAGCCTCGGGGGCCTGATCGACCGCAGCAACTGGATGAGCGACATCACTCAGCTCAACGCCTCTCTGACCAAGTTGCGCATCGTGCGCCTGCAATACATGCTGGCCAACGGCGACGAAAGCGTGGCGCAGAACGTGCAAACCAGTCTCGACGGGTTTTCCGCCCAGCAGCAAAAGTTGCTCAATAGCTTCAAGAGCCCGGAAAATCTCAAGTTGCTCAACGAGCAGAAAAGCATCATCACTGCTTACCAGCAGTCGCTGAACAAAATGCGCGAGGCTTACCGTAACGGTAATGCCGCGCGCCAAACCATGGGCGACCGTGCCGAAGCCGCCAACGCGGCGATCAGTACACTGGAGCGTAACGTACGTCAGATGCCCGACAGTACCGAGCGTTTTGCCCAGTTCGAGGCCATCATCCAGGCCAAGGAACAGTTGCTGCTGGCCCGTTATGAAGTACGCGGCTACACCAGCAACGTCAACCCGGACACCGAAGCGCGCGCCGCAGCGCAGGTCGAGACCGCGATCAACGGTTTGAAAGCGTTGAACAGCGTATTCGCTGCCACTCAGCGCACCGAACTGACAACCCTGGAAAACGCCCTCGGCGCCTATCGCAGTGCGGTGCAGGCGTACAAGGCCGCCAACGCCAATATCGTCCTGGCCCGCCAGGAAATGACCGTGCAGGGCGCAGATATTGTTTCGCGCAGCGAAGCGCTGTATGCCATTCAACTGCAACGTCGCGACGCCGAAAGCGCCCAGGCCCGCAGCCTGCAATTGATCAGCACCCTCCTGGCGTTGCTGGTGGGCATCATCGCCGCCGTGATCATCACCCGGCAGATTACTCGTCCGCTGCAAGAGACCCTTGCCGTGGTCGAACGCATCGCGTCCGGTGACTTGAGCCATAACATCCAGGTCACCCGTCGTGACGAGCTGGGCGTCTTGCAACAAGGCATCCAGCGTATGGGCACCACCTTGCGCGAGCTGATCTCCGGCATCCGCGACGGTGTGACCCAGATCGCCAGCGCCGCCGAAGAATTGTCGGCGGTGACCGAGCAGACCAGCGCCGGGGTCAACAGTCAAAAGATCGAGACCGATCAAGTGGCGACCGCGATGCACGAGATGACCGCCACCGTGCAAGAAGTGGCGCGCAATGCCGAGCAAGCCTCCCGAGCCGCCTCGGACGCCGACGGCGAAGCCCGCGCAGGCGACAAGGTGGTGGCCGAAGCCATCGCCCAGATCGAACGTCTGGCCGAGGAAGTGGCACGTTCCACCGACGCCATGGCGCACCTGCAACAAGAGAGCAACAAGATCGGCAGCGTGATGGACGTGATCAAGGCCGTGGCCGAACAGACCAACCTGTTGGCGCTCAACGCCGCCATCGAAGCCGCCCGCGCCGGTGAAGCCGGTCGTGGTTTTGCGGTGGTCGCCGACGAGGTCCGTGGCCTGGCCCAGCGCACGCAGAAATCCACCGAGGAAATCGAAGGTCTGGTCGCCGGTTTGCAGAACGGCACCCAGCAAGTGGCCAGCGTGATGAACAACAGTCGCAGCCTCACCGACAGCAGCGTCGAGCTGACGCGCAAGGCCGGCGTGTCACTGGAGAACATCACCCGCACGGTGTCGAACATCCAGTCGATGAACCAGCAGATTGCCGCCGCAGCCGAAGAGCAAAGCGCCGTGGCCGAAGAAATCAGCCGCAGCATCGTCAACGTGCGTGATGTGTCGGAACAGACCGCCACCGCCAGCGACGAGACAGCCAAGTCGAGTGTCGAACTGGCGCGCCTGGGCGGTCAGTTGCAGCAAATGGTCAGCCATTTCCGGGTGTAGATACCCTGGCCCAAAAAAGCCGCCTCGGCTAAAACCGGGGCGGCTCCCGCGCATCAGACCTTAACGGTCATCAAAGCTGTCCCGCAGGAATTTCCACACGTGATAGACACGCAGGGAATTCACTACGAGGTCCCACGTACGTCGTGCAAACTTAGACATACTCGGCCCTCCAAGAGTTGGGCCTTACCTCCAGCACACTTACCGGAACACGTGGGCCTTCGGACGCTGGTCATCGCTTCCGTTGAGGCGGCCGGGCTTTGGTTCCTCCCGCATGAATCCGGCACGGATTACTAGCCCGTGGCGTTCGGTCCATAATTCGCGCGCATACCCAGCCCCCTACAAAACGACATCCATGGAACGGGGGTGATACTAACCAACATCCTGATCGAAGGTGTGACGGGAGACGAGAAAGCTCTGCGCAGAGATCAGCTATTTGTTGCCAATTTTTGCCGCTACTTTTGAATAACCCAGAGTGAAAAACATGAAAAGTATCGGCCGTCGTCAAGCCTTGCGTGATGCGATAATTGGCCGTATCCTTTTTGCAGGTCATTGCTTCCGTTGAGCTCGCAACCCCCGCATTTGCTGGGATTGCACTAAAAAACCGCCCTACTAAGGCGGTTTTTTATTGCCTGCATTTTTCCGCAGACGGCGGACTCAATCCGCCATCTCTTCGACGAATACCACACGATTGCCAAACGGATCCTTGATGCTCATTTCCCGCGTGCCCCAGGCCGTTTCTTCGACCTCAGGTTTCGCATAGCGATAATCCTTGGCCAGCAATTGCTGCTGGTACGTCGCAATACCTTCAATCTGAATCCGCACCGCTGCGCCCGGCGAAGCATCGCCATGATGTTCGGACAAGTGCAACACACACGTTCCCGACGACACTTGCAGGTACAACGGGTAGTTCGCCTCGAACCGATGTTGCCAATCGACCTTGAACCCCAGGAAATCGACATAGAACTCGAGGGCCTTGGTCTCGTCGAAGATCCGCAGGATGGGGATGACTCTTCCTAAGTGCATGCGGGTGACTCCCTGTTCGTGAGCCGCCACTATAGAGTCTTGAAGCCCTCTCGCAAATCCCCGCTGCGTAGCAAAAAACGCCCCGCCCGCTGACCGTTCGCCTGACCATCGCGGTAACTCAACACCCCGTTGATCCACACGCCGTCGATCCCTTCGGCGGCGCGCTGAGGGTCTTTGAAGTCAGCCACATCCCTCACCCGTAGTGGATCAAACAGCACCAGGTCAGCCCAGTACCCTTCGCGGATCTCACCCCGTTGCGACAAGCCAAACCGCGCCGCCGACAACCCGGTCATTTTGTGTACTGCGGTGTGCAGCGGGAACAGTCCCAGGTCACGGCTGAAATGCCCGAGCACCCGTGGGAATGCGCCCCACAACCGCGGATGAGGGAATGGGTCCTCTGGCAGGCCGTCCGAACCGACCATCGACAACGGGTGCGCGAGGATGCGTTGTACATCGGCCTCATCCATCCCGTAATACACCGCCCCCGCCGGCTGCAGGCGACGGGCGGCGTCGATCAGCGACACGTTCCATTGCGCCGCGATGTCCTGCAGGTCCCGGCCGCCCATGTCCGGGTGCGGTGTCGACCAGGTGATGGTAATTCGGAAGGCATCGGTGACTTGCTTGAGGTCCAGGGTCGAGGAACTCGCCGCGTAGGGGTAGCAATCGCAGCCCACCGGATGGTTCTTCGCCGCCTGCTCCAACGACGCCAGCAACTGCGGGCTGCGCCCCCAATTACCAGCGCCGGCGCATTTGAGGTGGGAGATGATCACCGGTGCCCGGGCATGACGACCGATCAGGAAGGCTTCGTCCATGGCCTCCAGCACCGGTTCAAATTCGCTGCGCAAATGGGTGGTGTACACCGCGCCATACGCCGTCAGTTCTTCGCTCAGTTGCAGCACTTCATCCGTTTCGGCGCTATAGGCGCTGGCGTAGGCCAGGCCGGTGGACAAGCCCAGGGCGCCGGCCTCCAGGCTTTCGTGCAATTGCTCACGCATCGCGGCGATTTCGCCGGGCGTCGCGCTGCGATGCAGATCGTCCATATGGTTGCTGCGCAACGCCGTGTGGCCAATCAGGGCCGCGACATTCAGCGCTGGCCGGGCGTTTTGCACCGCGACACGGTAGTCGACAAAACGCGGATAGACGAACGCCTCGGCACTGCCCAGCAAGTTCATCGGGTCGGATGGATCACCCCGCAGACTCACCGGCGAGGCGCTGATGCCACAGTTACCGACGATGACCGTGGTCACCCCCTGGCTGAGTTTGGGCAGCATCTGCGGCTGACGGATCACCACGCTGTCATCGTGGGTATGCACGTCGATAAAGCCCGGGGCGAGGACCTGCCCGGCGACGTCGAATTCATGCTCGGCACTGGCGCCTGACAGGTCGCCGATCTTTGCGATGCGCCCATCCAGCAACGCCACATCGGCGACATAAGCCGGCGCGTTGCTGCCATCAATCACCTGCGCGTTGCGGATCAGCGTGTGGTACTTCATCTCAGTCTCCCAGCGGCAGGCAATCGGCGCCGCCGCGATAATCGTCCAGGGCCAGCTTGATCCGACGCAGGCGTTCCTGGTTGTCGTCCGGCTTGACCAGCGCCAGTTCGGTGGCGAGTACGTCGATCGCCAGCAACATGCCGTAACGCGCCGCGGTGGGCTTGTAGATAAAACTGGTTTCGGCCGGTTGCAGCGCCAGCACCACATCCGCCAAGTGCGCCAGCGGCGAATCGGCGAGGGTGATGGCGATAATCCGCGCGCCGTAGTTGCTGGCCAGTTCCACCACCCCCAGCAGCTCAGGTGTGAGGCCCGTCAGGGAGCACACCATCAACACATGTTCCGGTCCCAGGGTGGCGGCCGTTACGCGCATCATCACCGGATCGTGGCAAGCGGCAATCGGATATCCCAGACGCACCAGACGGACCTGCAACTCCTCGCTGCACAGGCTCGATGGCCCGCCCATGCCGAATGCATGAATCATCTGCGCCTTGCCCAGCAGTCGCACGGCGTCGACAAAGCTGCTCTGCTGGAAGCCCGACAGATGCTGGCGCAAGGTCAATTCGATATCACCGAGGATTTGCCGATGAAACGCCGACTGCTCAGGCAAACCCGCCGGGTCCAGAAAGCGACTGCCCACGCCACTGGCCTGGGCCAATTGCAGTCGCAGGTCGCGCAAGTCACGGCAGCCGACACTGCGGGCAAAGCGCGACAGGGTGGCGGTACTGACTTCGGCCCGCTGCGACAACGCTTCCAGGCTGGCGGACGCGGCGAAGCCGACATCCTCGAGCATCAGCCTGGCGATACGCCCTTCGCCGGCGCTGAACGAATCCTGACGGGCGCGGATCTGGTAGAGGATATCCATGCGGTCTCCGGGTTACAGCAGACAGGACAGAGCATAAGTCAGACCGAACGCGACCAGGGAAATCAAGGTCTCCAGCACGGTCCAGGTCTTGAAGGTCTGGATCACCGTCATATTGAAGTATTCCTTGATCAGCCAGAAGCCGCCGTCATTGACGTGGGAAAAAATTACCGAGCCAGCACCGGTCGCCAGCACCAGCAGTTCCGGGTGTGGATAACCCAGGCCCAGGGCAACTGGCGCGACTACGCCTGAAGCGGTGGTCATGGCCACCGTCGCGGACCCCGTGGCGATACGCATCAATGCCGCAAACAGCCAGCCCATCACCAGCGGCGACAAGTTGAAGGCGTTGGCCAGGCCGAGAATTTCATGGGTGACGCCCGCATCCACCAGAATCCGGTTGAGCCCTCCTCCAGCGCCCACCAGCAAGGTAATGCTGGCGGTCGGCGCCAGGCATTCGTTGGTGAACTTGAGGATCGACTCGCGATTGAAGCCTTGCGCCAGGCCCAGCGTCCAGAAGCTCACCAACGTCGCCACCAGCAAGGCGATCACCGAGTTGCCGATAAACAACAGGAACTGGTTGAAGGCCGTGCCGGGTGTGGAGATCAAGTTGGCCCAACCGCCGATCATCATCAACACCACCGGCAACAGGATGGTGCCCATGGTCAGGGCAAAACTCGGCAAGCGGGTGCGCGGCTCACGGTCGATGAACTGGCGTTCCAGCGGGTTTTCGGCGGGCAGGTGGATGCGTGGCACGATGAACTTTGCGTACACCGGGCCAGCAATGATCGCGGTCGGAATACCGATCAGGATCGCGTAGAGCACGGTTTGCCCGACCGAAGCGTCATAGGCCAGCACAGCCATCATCGCGGCCGGGTGCGGCGGCACCAACGCATGCACCACCGACAAGCCGGCGACCATTGGCAGGCCAACCATCAGAATCGACACCCCGACACGCCGGGCCACGGTAAAGGCAATCGGTACCAGCAGCACAAAACCGACTTCGAAAAACAACGGCAGCCCCACCAGGAATGCGATGCACACCATCGCCCAATGGGCGTTGCGCTCACCGAAGCGGTCGATCAGCGTACGTGCGACCTGCTCGGCGCCACCGGACTCGGCCATCATCTTGCCAAGCATGGTGCCCAGGGCCACCACCAGCGCGATATGCCCCAGGGTCTTGCCGACGCCGGCCTCGTAGGAACCCATGATCGTATCCGCCGGCATCCCGGCCAGCAGCGCCAGGCCAATGGACACCAGGGTGATGACGATAAACGGGTTGAGCCGATAACGTGCGATCAGCACGATCAATGCAATGATGGCGATGGCAGCGTATGCCAATAACCAAAAGCCCGGTGATGCGGCCATGCGGTACTCCTCGGAAAGGGTCACGTCGAATATGTTGTGAAACTCATAAATCATTACCGAGGAACATTTTCAAACTTTATGAAAGTAATTTTCGTCAACAGGCACGTACTGTCGCGCAGGGATATGCCTGCAGGCACACGATGAAAATCAGGGGTTCGTTCTTACATGAGGATTGGCCCGCCGCAGGAAACTCGAATGCCGACGCCAGGTCATACATTGCAACCGAATCACCCTCAGGATAAGCAGCCCATGAAAGCTCATACCCTCGCCATCAGCGCGCTATTGTTGGCCTTGTGCGGCACCGCGTCAGCCGCCGACAGCAGTCCGGCGCTGCAAAAATGCATGGACAACGCCAACACCACGGCCGCTATGGTCGACTGCAATACCCGTGAAACCAAGGTTCAGGACAAGCGGCTGAACACCGCGTACAAAGCCGCCATGGCCGCTCAGGAGGGTGCACGCAAACAGCAGCTGCAGGACGTGCAGCGCCTGTGGATCAAGTACCGGGATGCCAATTGTGCGTTTGCCGGCTCCGCGTCGGGCGGCAGCATCGATCAGGTCAACGGCTCCGGGTGCATGCTGGACATGACCCAGACCCGTGCCGAGGAACTGGAAAACCTCGTCCGCCCCTGACTCACATGTGCCTGCGCGCCTGCCAGCCCTGATGCAACCCTTGTGGTAAATGGGGCTTGTCTTGTGGCGAGGGAGCTTGTCCCCGTAGGGCTGCGCAGCAGCCCTAAAACCTGCCACCGAGTACAGTTCAGAAGAAATGCGTCGAGTTCATTGAGCGCTGCTGCGCAGCGCAACGGGGGACAAGCCCCAATGCCGTTCAGTTAAGGTTTTTGTAGGAGCGAGCTTGCTCGCGAAAAACGTCAACGATGACGAGTGTTTCCTGAATAAACGCGGCGCCTATGAGTTCTTCGCGAGCAAGCTCGCTCCTACAAATAGCTTTAACTGAACGGCATTAGGACGAGCCCCCGCCACAATGGTAACCATGCTCCCGGTTGAGCAGGAGTTGTGGCTAGTCATGACCCACCCGTGCGCGCTTGAGCAGTTTTTTGCAGCGCTCTGACAAATGCAGCACCCGCAGATGCTTGCCAGCCTTGGTGTAACGCTCACGCAGGGTCATCAGCGCGGCAATGGCTGAGTAGTCGACAAAACTCAGGTGCCGACAATCCAGGGTCACCTGCTCCGGATCATTGGCCGGGTCGAACTGATTGAGAAACGGCGTGGTCGAGGCAAAGAACAAGGTGCCGTGCAGGCGATAGAGCTTGCTGCCGTCGGCTTCCAGATGCTCGTCGGCGTACAGCTCGCGGGTCTGTTGCCAGGCAAAATTGAGCGCCGCGATTACAATCCCGCAGAGCACCGCAGTGGCCAGGTCGGTGAAGACCGTGATCACGGTCACCGCGATGATCACCAGCACGTCGTTCAGCGGTACCTTATTGATCACCCGCAGCGAGGCCCAGGCGAAGGTCTGCTGGGACACCACAAACATCACCCCGACCAGTGCAGCCAGCGGGATCCGCTCGATCAGCGGCGACAGAAACAGGATAAACAACAGGATCATGACCCCGGCGAATACCCCGGAGAATCGTCCGCGTCCACCGGAACTGAGGTTGATCACCGTCTGCCCGATCATCGCGCAACCGCCCATCCCGCCGAACACTCCGGAGACCATGTTGGCGGCACCCAGCGCCACGCTTTCGCGGTCCGGGAAACCACGGCTCTCGGTGATTTCGTCGGTGAGGTTGAGGGTCAGCAGGGTTTCCAGCAAGCCGACCATGGCCATCAAGAACGCATAAGGCGCGATGATGCCGAGGGTTTCCAGGGTCCACGGAATCTGCGGCAAGGCAAAGCTCGGCAGGCCGCCGGCGATATGCGCCATATCGCCCAAGGTGCGCGTGGGCAGGCCCAGCAGGTACACCGCCAACCCTACGCCAAGGATCGCCACCAAGGCCGGCGGCACCGCCCGGGTCAGGCGCGGCAGCAGATAGACGATAGCCATGGTCGCAATCACCAGCCCGGTCATCACATACAACGCTGTGCCGCTAAGCCAGGTTTCGCCGCTCTTGAAGTGTTCAAGCTGGGCCAGGGCGATGATGATCGCCAGGCCATTGACGAAACCCAGCATCACCGGGTGCGGCACCATGCGTACAAGCTTGCCCAGGCGCAGCAGGCCGAAGGCGACCATGATCAAGCCGCCCAGCAACACCGTGGCCAACAAGTACTCCACGCCGTGTTGCACCACCAGCGCGACGATCACCACCGCCATCGATCCCGCTGCACCGGAGACCATGCCCGGCCGACCGCCGAACAATGCGGTCAGGGTGCAAATGATGAATGCGCCGTAGAGCCCCATCAACGGATTGAGGTGGGCCACCAGGGCGAAGGCGATGCATTCGGGCAGCAAAGCGAAAGAGGTGGTGAGTCCGGCCAAGGCGTCGGTGCGCAGACGAGTGAGTTTCATGGATTACCGGGGCGTCGCGGAAAATGAGGGGCGGATGGTACGGAATTGAGCGAAGCGGGGCCAGCGCTGCTGATCGCTGCCGTCAGCACGCGTAACGGGCCAACTTGTCCTGGATGAAGTCCAAAAAGCACTGAATGCGCAGGGCAAGCTGCGAGTTACGGTAGTACACGGCGTTGATCGGCTGGCGATAGCCGCTGTTGAACGGCTCCAGGACCACCTGCAGGCGCCCGGTCTGAATGTCTTCGCTGGTCATGAAATGCGACAGGCAGGCTATTCCCTGCCCTTGCAGCGCCAACTGGCGCAGGGTTTCACCGCTGGAAGCGGCAAGGCCTGGCTGGATCAGCCAACGATCGCCCTCCGGATGACGCAGCGGCCAATGGTTGAGGGTTTCGGTCTGGGTAAAGCCCAAGAGCATGTGGTCAGCCAACTCGGCCACCGTGGTCGGCGTGCCGTGTTGTTCCAGATAGGCAGGGCTGGCCAGGATATGCAACGGGCTACAGCCCAGGGCACGGGCGTGCAAGGTCGAGTCCGCCAGCGTACCGATACGGATCGCGATGTCAGTGCTTTGCTCCAGCAGGTCGATGATCAGGTCGTTGCTGTTCAACTCCAACTGGATGTGCGGGTACAAGCGCCGAAATTCGGCAATGTATGGCACGACCGCATGCAGCATGAACGGTGACGCCGCGTTGATCCGCAGCCGCCCGGAAGGCGTTTGCCGGTGCGAAGACAGGCGCTCCTCCAACTCGTCCATTTGCGCCAGGATCACCTTGGCCCGCTCGAAGAAATACTTGCCCTCTTCGGTCAGGTCCATGCGCCGCGTGGTGCGGTTGATCAGCGTGGTGTCGAGCTTGGCCTCCAGGCGCGACAACGTGCGGCTGACCGCCGAGGGGGTTTGCCCGATCTGTTCGGCGGCCGCGGAAATCGATCCGCACTCAATGACGCAGACGAATATCTGTAGCTCATCGGATCGGGCTTTCAAGGTGAGTCCTCTTTAATACGGCTGCCGGGATACTAGCCGCGTTACAGACTCAGGTTAAACACTTGAGCCAGATGTTGCTCGTAACGAACCACATCGGCCTCGATGGCCGGGCGCTTCATCACGTCCACGCTGAGGAAGGTCGGCAAGCCACGCATGCCCAGGAATTGATTGGCCTTGTGGAACGGGAAATACACCGCGTCCACGCCCTTGGCTTCGAAGAAATCGCTCGGATCGTCGAATGCTGCCTGCGGGGCGTTCCAGGTCAGCGACAGCATGTAATGCTTGCCCTGGATCAGGCCACCGCTGCCGTATTTCTGTGACGCATCGGAACGGGTGCGGCCATCGCTCGCATACAGGCTGCCGTGGCCTTCGGTAAACACTTCATCGATGTACTTCTTGACGATCCACGGCGCGCCCATCCACCAGCCAGGCATTTGGTAGATGATCACGTCGGCCCAAAGAAACTTCGCCACCTCTTCAGCCACGTCATAACCCTGATCGATGTGGGTCACTTTTACATCGATGCCGCCACGATCCAACAGCGCCAGCGCAGCATCGTGCAGGGTGTTGTTGTAGCGACCCTCCGAGTGGGCGAATTGCTTGCCACCGTTGAGCAACAGTACTTTTTTCATGGGGAACGAACCTGAAGTTAAGAATGTATAGCCTCAGGTTATCGATTACATCGGCGCTGAATAAGCCTGGTCTCGGTAAAATACATTTGACTGAAACGCACGAATCAAATGGCAATTGTTGCTTTATCAGCTTTACCCGCTTATCAGCAAATGCCCGCCCAACGCCGCCATCCCGATAAAGAACACGCGCTTGAAGAGTGTCGCGCTGATGCGCTGACGTACGCTTTGCCCCAACCACATGCCGAGTAGAGCCGGCATCAGCGCCAGGAATGAGGCATTGATTTCGCCACTGCCCAGGTTGCCGCGCCAGAACAGGCCAGCCGCCAGGGCCAGGGTAGAAACGCTAAACGACAAGCCCAGGGCTTGTACCAGTTGATCGCGATTCAAACCCAAGGCTTGCAGATAGGGCACGGCTGGAATCACGAACACACCGGTGGCCGAGGTGATGATCCCCGTCACCAGGCCGCACATCGGTCCCAGCCAGCGCTCGACCGCAGGTTTTACCTGCAACCGGGGCAAAAACAGCCCGCTCAAGGCATATGCCAGCAACGCGGCGCCCAATGCGCGCACCACCTCGTCTCCAGCCTCCATACCCAGCCATGCAGAACCGAGGCCCGTGCCGAAAAGAATCAACAGGAGCATGGGCCACAGGCGCCTGATCAACACCCTCAAATGGCCCCCGGACGCCAGTTGCCACAGATTGGTGACCATCGACGGAATAATCAGCAAGGCGGCAGCCTGCGGCGGTAGCATAGCCAACCCCAGCAGGCCCATGGCGACAGTGGGCAAGCCAAGACCGATGACACCTTTGACGGCGCCAGCCAGCACAAAGGTACCAATGACCAGTAAAGTCGGGGTCGGACCGAGGTTCTGGTAAAACCCTAGGAAGGTATTCATGGGGGGATTCTGCAGGTTTGGTGCAGGGTTGGAAATTCGCCATATACTGAGGCAGCCTCTTGTTTTACGTGAGGCTAATGGTCTTATCGCGAGCAAGCCCCGGCACCCGAGAATTCAAGCCATGCACGTTGACCTGATCGACCTTCGTCTCTATCTGCACATTCTCGACACCGGCAACATCACCGCCGGGGCCGCACGCAGCCATCTGTCCCTGGCCGCCGCCAGTGCGCGGATTCGCGCGATGGAAGCTTCATTGGGCATTGAGTTTCTCCAGCGTGGCCGCCGTGGCGTGACCCCGACCGCTGCCGGCAAGGCCCTGGCCCGTCATGCGCGCCTGCTGTTGCAACAAGCCGAGCGCATGCAACAAGACCTGACGGAATACGCCAAGGGCGTCAAAGGCCAGGTACGCTTGCTGTGTAACACCACGGCCATCAGCGAATACCTGCCGGAACGCCTGGCTGATTTTCTCTGCCAACACCCCAACCTCGATATAGACCTGCAAGAGTTGCCGAGCCTGCGCATTACCCACGCCTTGCGCCAAGGCGTGGCAGACCTGGGGATCATTTCCGATGCGGTAGATACCTACGGTTTGCAGACTCGGCACTTTCACGATGATCCGCTGGTGCTGATCGTACCGCTTGGGCATCCGTTGAGCGCGACGCCGGCGAGCTTCATCGAGAGCCTGCAATACGACCATGTGGGCTTGGCTGCTGACAGTGCGCTGGCGGTGTACCTGGAGGAGCAGGCGCTACACGCCGGTTTTCGCTTGCAGACGCGGATTCGCGCCGACGCTTTTGATGGATTGATTCGCATGGTCGCCCGTGGAGCAGGCCTGGGCATTGTGCCGCAAGCCGCACTGCAGCGCTGGTCTCATCTACAAGGCTTCAAGGCCCAGCCCCTGAACGAGGAATGGGCCTGTCGCAGCTTGCTGTTATGCGCCCGTTCGTTCGAGCAGTTGCCGGGTTACGCCAAGGCGTTGCTCGAGGCTTTGTCCGCACCCTTGCGGAAGAACGCGTAATACACCGCCGAAAGAATCACCAGGAACGGTACGCCGAACACCAGGGTCATCTTGAGCGCCTCGGTGAAATAGGTGGTGATCATCACCGCGCCCATCAGCACCAGCCCCAGCAGTGTGCTGCAGGGAAACCAGCGCAGCTCGAACGACAGCTTCGGCCCGCCGTGGCGCTTGCGGTAGCGGCGGAAGAAAAAGTGCGTCAGGAAGATCATGAACCAGGTGAAAATCGCGCCAAACATCGAGATCGCCATCATCAGCGTGAACGAGCTTTCCGGGTACACCACGTTGAGCAGTGTGGCCAGGGCGATGCCTGAACTGGACAACAACAAGGCGTTCAGCGGGATCCCGCTCTTGCTTAACGCCCCCATGGATTTGGGCGCAAAACCGGCGCGGGACAGGCTGAACATCATGCGGGTGGTGATGTACAGTTGACTGTTCATCGCCGACAGCGCGGCGATCAGGATCACGAAGTTCATCACCCCGGTCGCGCCGGGAATGCCAATGGTCTGCATCACCGTGACGAACGGGCTCTGGGTTTGACCGGCCTGGGTCCACGGCACGATGGCCAGCATCAGCGCCAACGTCAGCAGGTAAAACACCACCAGGCGCACGATGGTCGCGCGGAAGGCTTTTTTCACCGCCTGCTCGGGGTCGGCTGCCTCCCCGGCGGCCACCGCGATCATTTCCACGCTCAAGTAGCTGAAGATCGACACGATCACCGCAATCCACATACCGCTCAGGCCATTCGGGAAAAAGCCACCATGGGCCGTGTAATTCTGTACCCCGTACTCTGGATTGCCCGAGCCGAACACCACATACACCGCCAGGATGATGAAGCCGACGATGGCGCTGATCTTGATCGTAGAGAACCAGTACTCAAAGGTGCCGAAGGTCTTGACGCTGATGGCGTTAAGCACGATCAGCACACTGGAGAACGACACGATCCACACCCATTCCGGAACGTTGGCGAACCAGTACTTCATATACATCGCCACCGCCGTGACCTCGGCGCCCACCGCCAGCACAATCGCGGCCCAGTAGGCATACCGCACCAGAAAACCGGCCAAGGGGCTCACATAGAACTCGGCGTAGGCACCAAAAGAACCGGACGTGGAATGCGCCACCGTCATCTCCGCCAAACAGCCCATCAGCAGCAAGGTAATCAGCGCACCGATGGCATAGCTGACCAGCACGCTGGGGCCGGCATAACCGATGGCGTAGGCGCTGCCCATGAACAGGCCGGTGCCGATGGCGCCACCGATGGCGATCATGCTCATCTGCCCGGAGGTGAGCTGGCGCCGCAGGCCCAGTTCGCGATTGGTGATTTTTGCAAAGCCGTTATCTGGCGTGGTCACGTGACGTGCCCCTTTATTATTGTGATTGCACACGAAGCTCATATTTTCTGTAGAAGCGAGCTTGCTCGCGAAGATCGTGAACGATGACGCTGGCACTCTGGATGAACCCATCGTTCTCGGGGTTTTCGCGAGCAAGCTCGCGCCTACAGGGGACGTGTTGTTTTTACGTAACGCTGTGGCGCACTTTGAATTGCGGCTGGTCCCAGGTTTTGCCATCGAGGATTTCGCCAAGGATTTCTACCGCATCCCACACCTCGGTGAAGCGGGTGTATAGCGGGGTAAAGCCAAAGCGCATGATCTTCGGCTCGCGATAATCGCCAATCACGCCACGTGCAATCAGCGCCTGGACGATGGCGTAGCCTTGCGGATGTTCAAAGCTCACATGACTGCCACGCTTGGCATGGTCGAGCGGGGTAATCAGCGTCAGGTCATGGGCGGCGCAACGGCTGTGCACCAGCTCGATAAACAGGTCGGTCAGCGCCAGGGACTTGGTGCGCAGGCTGGCCATATCGGTCTGGGCAAAAATATCCAGGCCACATTCAACCATCGCCAGCGAGGTAATCGGCTGGGTCCCGCAGAGGTAGCGGGTGATGCCCTGCCCCGGCGCATAGTGAGGTTCCATCGCGAACTGCCGGCTATGCCCGAACCAGCCCGACAACGGCTGGCGCGCACACTCCACCAACGCCGGGTTGACCCAGGCAAACGCCTGGGAACCCGGCCCGCCGTTGAGGTATTTGTAGGTGCAGCCGATAGCGTAATCGGCCCCCGCCTGATGCAGATCGATCGGCACCGCGCCGGCCGAATGCGCCAGGTCCCAGATGGTCAACGCGCCACATTCATGGCTCATGGCCGTCAGCGCCTGCATGTCATGCATGTAGCCGGTCTTGTGGTTGACGTGGGTGATCATCACCACCGCCGTGTCCTCATCGATGGCTTGCGGCAGCTCCTCGGGACTGTTGACCAGACGCAGGGAATAACCCTGCTGCAGCAACTCGGCCAGGCCTTCGGCGATGTACAGGTCGGTCGGAAAGTTGCTGGCCTCGCTGACGATGATCTTACGCTGCGGCTGGCGTTGACGCTGCACGGTCACGGCGGCACTCAGTACCTTGAACAGGTTGATGGAAGTGGTATCGGTAATCACCACTTCAGCGTCGCGCGCACCGATCAGCGGCGCCAAGCGATTGCCCAGGCGCTGTGCCAGGTCGGCCCAGCCGGCACTGTTCCAACTGCGGATCAAACCATTGCCCCACTCTTCGACGATCACCGCCTGCGCACGCGCCAACGCCGCCACCGGACGCGCACCGAGGGAGTTGCCATCGAGGTAGATCACCCCGTCGGGCAGGGCGAACTGCTCGCGCAAGGGGGCCAGGGGATCCTGTTCATCGAGGGCCAGGCAATGGGTTCGGGTGGTCATGATCAATCCTGTTTTTGTAGTGACAATGAACCAAATAATGAACGAACTTTTGGAGAATTTTCGTGCAAAGTGCGCGGCAACAGGCTAATTAAGCTGTAGGAAATTCGAATTTAACCTGAAAATACGTGGATTTATTCTAATCATGATGCTCGACGCCACCGACCTGCGTCTTCTGCACTTCCTGCAACAGGATGGGCGTATCAGCAACCAGGAATTGGCGGAGAAAGTCGCCCTGTCGCCGTCCGCCTGCCTGCGTCGTTTGCGCCTGCTGGAGAGCGAGGGAGTCATCAGTGGCTATCGCGCCGTGCTCAATGCCGAACAGTTGGGCATTGAACTGGAAGCCATCGTCCACCTGTCGTTGCGCCAGGACGTGGAAGATTGGCACGAGACGTTTATCAAGAAGGTCCAGGGTTGGCCGGAAGTGGCCAGCGCCTACGTGATCACCGGCGCCAGCAACTATGTATTGCGGGTCCAGGCGCGCAACCTCAAGCACTTTTCGGACTTTATCGTGAACCACCTGAACCGTACGGCGGGGGTGATGGATATACGCTCGGAGATTGTGTTGCAGAAGATCAAGGATCGGGATGACGTGTTGGACCTGGTGGTGCGCAAGTGAGGTGGGGGGTCAGGGAAGACCGCCCCTCACCCTAACCCTCTCCCGGAGGTCATAGGTATCTACACAACTTTCAGAAACTGACGAACGTCCCTGTGGCGAGCGGGCTTGTCCCGCGTAGGGCTGCGAAGCTGCCCCAAAAAACAGCTGCTACGGAGTCTCTGATACACCGCATTCGGCTTACTGGGACTGCTTCGCAGCCCGACGCGGGACAAGCCCGCTCGCCACAACAGCCCTATCTGCCTGGATTTAAGCGTTGAGGCAAAGTTGTGTAGATACCTATGCCCAGAGGGGTGAGGGGACCGCACGTCAATCCTCCAACGCCCGCACCCGCGGCATGCGCTTCTGCTCCGCCGCCACCACCGCCGACTGCAGTTCGAAGTCAAAATCGATCTGCGCAAACTGGCCTTCCACGCCAAACTCACGCGCCAGTATCTGATCCTCGCTGAAGCGAATCTCTGCAATCAGTTCATCCCGCGTCGCATAAGCAAAATCATCATGCAGGTACGGATCGCCCGACAGGTTGATCTGCGTGGTCAGGTGCCGGTGGCCCGGCGCCGAGATGAAGAAGTGGATGTGCGCCGGCCGCTGGCCATGGCGCCCCAATTGATCAAGTAACTGCTGCGTCGGGCCAGTCGGCGGGCAACCGTAGCCGGACGGCACGATGCTGCGAAAACGGTAATTGCCCTGGGCATCGGTTTCGATCCGGCGTCGCAGGTTGAATTCCGATTGGCTGCCATCGAACCAGGAATAGGTGCCACCGGTGTTGGCTTGCCACACATCGACAATCGCTCCAGCCACGGGATTGCCCTGGATGTCCCGCACCTGACCGCGCATGAACAGCGGCACGCCCGGATCGAGTCCGTCATCCAGCCGCGCCTCGTACTTGGACAGCGGCGCTCCCGCCACATACAGCGGCCCTTCGATGGTGCGCGGGGTGCTGCCGGATTTGCCGGCCTGCTCGTCCGCCGCATCCATCAACAGGTCCAGGTAATGCTCCAGGCCCAGGCCGGCGACGAGCAGCCCGGCTTCCTGGTTCTTGCCCAATTCATTAAGGTAATTGACCGCCTTCCAGAACTCTTCCGGGGTCACTTCCAGGTCTTCAATGATGTTCACCGTATCCCGCAGGATTCGGTAGATCAGCGCCTTCACCCGTGGGTTGCCGGCATCGTTGAAGTTACCGCTGACTTCTTCGAGAAATTGTTGGGCGTGGGCAGTCTGGGACAGTCGGATGGACATGGTGCACTCCTCATCTTGTAATTATCAGGTGGCTAAACAGACTCAGCGATCATCCTCGCGGATCGAAGAGGGATGCCGGCACAGGGCGTTCCTCTTGTCATTGGTCGCGACGGAAGAACGCCAGGCGCTCTTCATCGATAGCCAGGCCCAGGCCGGACGCGGATGATCACCAGCGTCTGGTTCTGCATCGTATGCATCGCCAGCTTGTGCGGGCGGATGGTAGGGAGATCGACGATGATGGTTTCGATCGACTCGGTGGCACAAATCGGCATGACAATACCCGTTGGGGTTTTTATTGACTGGTTCCGATTCTGTTCCAGCGCTTTCATGGGTTCCAATATAGAATGGGGCTCAAACAATACCTCCAGGGTATGAAAGGAGTCCATATGGAGCTGCGCCATCTGCGTTACTTTCAAGTGCTGGGAGAAACCCTGAACTTCACCCGCGCCGCCGAACGCCTGCACATCGCCCAGCCGCCATTGAGCAGGCAGATCCAGCAACTGGAAGACGAGTTGGGCGTGGTATTGCTGGAGCGTGGGCGGCCGTTGCGATTGACCGAAGCCGGGCGTTTTTTCTATGAGCATGCCAATGTGCTGCTGGAACAGTTGGCCAAGGTGTGCGACAGCACTCGGCGCATCGGCCTGGGACAGAAAACCTGGCTTGGGATCGGCTTTGCGCCCTCGACGTTGTACGGCGTGTTGCCGGAGTTGATTCGTCGCCTGCGCAGTGATGACGGGCTGGAACTGGAGCTGGGACTGGCGGAAATGACCACCCTGCAACAGGTCGAAGCGCTCAAGGCCGGGCGGATTGACGTGGGCTTCGGGCGGATACGCATTGACGACCCGGCCATCGTCCAGCGGGTATTGGTGGAGGATCGCCTGGTGGCCGTGTTGCCGGCCGGCCATCCGCTGCTGGGTGCGCCGGTGACCCTGGCGCAACTGGCTGAAGAGCCGTTGGTGCTGTACCCCGGCAATCCGCGCCCGAGCTACGCCGACCATGTGATCGCGTTGTTCGACGCCCACGGTTTGAGTATCAAAGTGGCGCAATGGACTAACGAGTTGCAGACCGCTATCGGCCTGGTCGGTGCAGGCATGGGGGGTGACGCTGGTACCCGCCTCGGTGCAGATCCTGCATCGGGCGGACATCGACTACACACCGGTTGTCGAAGCCACCGCGACCTCGCCGATCATTCTCAGTCGACGGGTCAATGACCAGTCGCCAGGGCTCAGTCATTGCCTGCAGTTGGTTGAAGAGTTGATCTGAAATTTTTCTCAACATCGCGCAAATCTAATGTGTTCATGTACCGCGCATGCGCCGAGAACCGGCCCAAATGGGTGAAGCCCCAGCCCAGGGCAATTTCGGAGATGGTGCGCGTGGAGCCGTGCGCCAGCTCGGCAATGAAGTCGCGCGCCATGCGCCACCACGCTGCCGAAGCGCCATCCACCGCGCCCATCACCGAGTCAAAGCGCAGCGGTGCATCAATCGGCCGCTGCAACTGGTCGAATCGATCAAAAACTGGCTGCAAGATCAGGCACTTGATGGTGTTCAGCTGTATTACGAAAAGTTTACCGAGAGTAATATCTGAACCCTCAGCAGTGAGGGGCGGATCTGGCGTGCAGGATCACCCCTGAAAAAACAAGTAGAAGGGAATGTTAATGGCGGATGACATGGTTAACCCGGTAGGCCTCAAGCGTGGCCTGAAAAACCGGCATATTCAGCTGATTGCCCTGGGAGGGGCGATTGGCACGGGCTTGTTCCTCGGTTCGGCCGGGGTGCTCAAGTCGGCGGGGCCGTCGATGATCCTGGGCTATGCGATCGCCGGTTTCATCGCATTCCTGATCATGCGCCAGCTGGGAGAGATGATTGTCGAGGAGCCGGTGGCCGGTTCCTTCAGTCACTTCGCCCACAAATACTGGGGCGGTTATGCGGGCTTCCTCGCGGGCTGGAACTACTGGGTCCTGTATGTACTGGTGGGCATGGCGGAACTGACCGCGGTGGGTAAATACATCCAGTTCTGGTGGCCGGAAGTGCCGACCTGGGCCAGCGCCGTGGTGTTTTTCATCGCGGTCAACCTGATCAACACCCTGAATGTGAAGTTCTTCGGCGAGACTGAGTTCTGGTTCGCGATCATCAAGGTGGTGGCGATTCTCGGCATGATCGTGCTCGGCTGCTACCTGCTGTTCAGCGGCACCGGTGCCCCGCAGGCGTCGGTCAGCAACCTGTGGGATCACGGCGGCTTCTTCCCGAATGGCGGCATGGGGCTGCTGATGGCCATGGCGTTCATCATGTTCTCGTTCGGTGGCCTGGAGTTGGTGGGCATTACCGCCGCCGAAGCCAGCGAGCCGCGCAAGGTGATCCCCAAGGCAATCAATCAGGTGGTGTACCGGATCCTGATTTTCTACGTCGGTGCGCTGACCGTGCTGCTGTCGCTGTACCCATGGGATCAACTGCTGCAGACCCTGGGCGCTTCCGGCGACGCCTACAGCGGCAGCCCGTTCGTGCAGATCTTCTCGCTGATCGGCAACGACGCCGCCGCGCACATCCTCAACTTCGTGGTGTTGACCGCGGCATTATCGGTGTACAACAGCGGCGTGTACTGCAACAGCCGCATGCTGTTCGGCCTGGCCGAGCAAGGCGACGCCCCGAAGGCGCTGATGAAGCTCAACAAGCAAGGGGTGCCGTTGCGCGCGCTGGGCATTTCCGCGGCAGTGACCTTGCTGTGTGTGGTGATCAACTATGTCGCACCGCATGACGCACTGGAACTGTTGTTTGCCCTGGTGGTTGCCTCGCTGATGATCAATTGGGCGCTGATCAGCCTGACCCACATCAAGTTCCGCAAGGCCATGGGCGAGCAAGGCGTGGTGCCGTCGTTCAAGACGTTCTGGTTCCCGTTCAGCAATTACCTGTGCCTGGCGTTCATGGTGATGATCATCGGCGTGATGCTGGCGATTCCGGGCATTCGCTCCTCGGTATATGCGATGCCGGTGTGGGTGGGGATTATCTTTGTGGCGTACTGGTTGCGCAGGAAGAAGGCCAAGGCGCTCGCCGTAGCGCAGTAAACCCCGTGGCAAGGGGATTCCTGTGGCAAGAGGCTTCCTATGGAGAGGGGGCTTGTTTTGTGGCGAGGGGGCTTGTCCCCCGTTGGGCTGCGCAGCAGCCCCAAAAAGGCCTTCCCGTTCGTCCAGTCAAACCGGGGGGCAGGTTTGAGGGCTGCTGCGCAGCCCAACGGGGAACAAGCCCCCTCGCCACTGGACAAGCCAACTCGCCACAAGGTTTTTTAGAGTGAGGAACGCACTCGCCAGAGTTCCGGGAACAGCACGGTATCGAGCATTTTGCGCAGGTAACCGACGCCTTCGGTGCCGCCGGTGCCGGGCTGGAAGCCGATGATCCGCTCCACGGTGGTGACATGGCGAAAACGCCACTGGCGGAAGGAGTCTTCCAGGTCGATGAATTTTTCGGCCAGTTGGTACAGGTCCCAATAACGGCTCGGATCGCAATAGACTTCGCGCCACGCCGCTTCTACGGAATCATCGTGAACCGTGGGGGCCGTCGGGTCACGCTCGGCTCGCTGCGGATCGATGGCAAGGCCGGCCTTGGCCATCAGGTTGACCGCCTCGTCATACAACGACGGCGTGGCGATCGCCACTTGCAATTCCTTCAACAGTTCCGGGCGATGAGCGTGGGGGCGTAATAGCGCCGAGCTTTTATTGCCGAGGATAAACTCGATTTCCCGGTACTGGAACGACTGGAACCCGGATGACTGCCCCAAAAACGGGCGAATCGACTTGTACTCCGACGGCGTCATGGTCGCCAGCACCGCCCAGGCATGCACCAACTGATCAAAGATCCGCGAGACCCGCGCCAGCATCTTGAATGCCGGCGGCAACTCACCCTGGCGTACGTGTTCGCGGGCGGCCTTGAGTTCATGAAGCATCAGCTTCATCCACAGCTCGGAGGTCTGGTGCTGAATGATGAACAGCATTTCGTTGTGATCTGGCGACAGCGGATGCTGGGCACTCAGCACGCGACCCAGATCGAGGTAGTCGCCGTAGCTCATGGACTCGGAGAAATTCAGCTCGGCGTTGTGCCATTCTTCCGGTGGCTGGTAATCAGGCGAGAAAGGACATTGGCTCATCGCGTGGGCTCCTTGAGCGGGCGCAGGATCGCGCGTACCGGGCTGGCATCGAGGTTGGCAAAACGCAGCGGCAAAGCAATCAACTCGTAATCGCCTTCAGGCACATCATCGAGGACGATGCCTTCGAGAATCGCCATGCCGTGACGAGCCACAGCGTTGTGGGCATCCATGGTTTTGGACTGTTGCGGGTCCAGGGACGGGGTGTCGATACCGATCAAACGCACGCCAAGGCCGGCCAGCAGCTCAACGGTGGTTTGGGCGACCGCGGTGAAATTCGAGTCCCAGGTGGCCAAGGGCACCTGCTGATAAGTACGCAACAGCACCCGCTCCGGCAGATTATCCAGGCGCCCTTGCAAATGCTGCGGCTGTACCAGCGCCCCGCTGTCGAGGCAATACAGCACCCGGCATGGGCCAAAGTACACCTCCAGCGAAACCTCACCGATCGGCGCGCCGTCAGCGCTGTAATGCAAAGGCGCATCGACATGGGCACCGGTGTGGGGCGACAAGGTAATGCGGCCGACATTCACAGGACATTCGGGACCGAATTGCCAGACCCGCTCTTCCTGGAAGGGCGTATCTCCCGGCCAGGTCGGGGTCGCGGCACTCAAGGGCGGGCTGATATCCCACCACGCTTTTATTGGACTCATACACGGCTCTCGGTTGTTTCTGCAGTGAATGATACGAGGGCCCGCTGTAAATAATCTTGCGTATTCCAGCGCAAAGCGCGATTTCTTTCGAACTTACTGCGAACAAACCGCGATTTTCTGGGGGGAAATTTCATCCAGGCACGCTCGCCATTCAGCTGCGCTTCTGGACATCTCGATGTCGAGTTCAGACCACTGGCAAACAGGCCGGCGTTATAGGGTTTGAATTCCCTTTTCCTGCCTCGGAGTCATCATGTCCCAGCCCATCACCGTTTTGCGTGATACCCATCCCCTGCCCGTCCTGGATGCCTGCAAATGGGAAAAACTCGAAGGCGACCCGCACACCGTCAATCTCAATGCCTACACCAGCGAAGACGGCAGCAAAATCATGGGCACCTGGATCTGCACCCCCGGTAAATGGCGGGTGGAATACGTGAAGTGGGAGTACTGCCACTTTCAGGAAGGCTACTGCGTGATCACCCCGGATGGCCTGGAACCGATTCACTTGAGGGCTGGGGATATCTTCGTCGTGGAACCGGGGATGAAGGGTACTTGGGAGGTGGTCGAGACCGTGCGCAAGTATTTTGTTTTTGCCTGAGTCACACCCTTCATGAAAAGGGGCCTGTTCAGGCCCCTTTTTTGCGTGTGCGAGTTCTATATTCGGGCACGTATTCACCCTCATTCAACATGAATGACTCCCAAACCGCGACAGCAAAAATATACTTGCTCAAAATACTCCAGCCTTAACAAATTAACCACCAAGTGTCCATCACTACTTAGCATTAGATAGCAGGCACTTTGACACCCGCCGCTTTTTCGTATAATTTCCAAAAAAACTCAATTAACATCAAAACCTAATCAAATTATAACAGCATTATAACGAAACACTTGCAGAAAGTGTCCAGTGTCACAAGATGAAAACTTTCTTTTAATCTGCGTAGGAAAAATCCCAATATTTGAATTAGACTTTCAACCCATCAAATTACAACTCCATGGGTTTGCATCAAACAGTCATCACTTCCTCACGTTCTTCCTGCACGTGGCAGTTGAAACCGCGCTCTTGCAAAAGGATCAAGAAAATGCCTGAAAAAACGACACGCCTGACCATCCTCATCGACTCTCCAACCAAGCACCGGCTGGTGTCTCTGTCCGAAGAGATTGACCTTACTATTTCCCAGGTCATTCGCAAGCTGATCAGGGACCATCTTCAGCAATATGAAAGTCAAATCAAACCCGAGGTGATCGAACGCACAGGCGAGGATTCTTCCAGGTATTGATGATATAAAAAATTTGCACTAATACTTTCAGCATCAACACAAGATGCAAACCCGCCTTCCATTTTTATTGGCGGGCAAATCAATTAAAAAATTTAACTCTTCCACTATTACTTTCACTAAGGGATTGACCATGCCCGTGAAACAGCAAGTGCTCGCCTGTTATACTCTGCTGAGTAACGACACCGATGAGCGAGTTGTCTCATTGCATACAGCGCACGCCTGCATCTTATTTTTCTCAATCAGTCACAGCACAAAACGTGCACATGTATTTCATGTCGCTGCCAGTAACTTCGAAAGCGCTTGGCAAACAGCAGTCAATGAACTCCAACAGTGGATAAAGCAACGGGGCAATAGCCCCGAACGAACATGGATTCGTGTCGAACGCGTGATCAACGTAACCCCAATGAGTTGGGCAAAACTCAATGAACGCCTCAAGCAGCACAAGCGTAATTACTTCAGGCGCGGCATCGCGCTCGACAGTAGTTTTCAAATAGCGCTTACCGAGCAGGAGCTGAATGCCAACGCGATCCTCTATGGCGGCAGCGACATTGCCCATGCAACCTTCAATGCCGGAAATTTTTCTGTCTACGCCAAACGTCGTTTTTCAGGGGCGACGGCACGCCAACTACTCGACACATTGAAGCCCGACACCACGGTTTATCTATTCGACACTGCGGGTGTGTTTTGCGCTGAGGACGCGATGGCTCACACGCTCAATAGCCAAGGCGCGGAAGTTGGCTGGCGTACTCTGGACACCTTGAAACCTGACAATGTCAAAGCGGTAGTCGGCACTGCAGCCACCTATCTGGCGATGCAGGTGCAAGACAGTGGTCAATTTGTCTACGGTTACTTTCCCTGCTTCGACCGCCCCATCAAGAATTACAACACCCTGCGTCACGCCAGCAGCACCTACTCGATGATCGAGGCATGGGCGCTGAGTGGTGATGAAGCACTGATGGCTGCTATTCGACGATCGCTGGACTACCTGACCCAGACACTGATCAGACCCAGCCTGTTACCTGATGGCAGTGTCGCAGCCTTCCTCGTGGACACTGGCAACGAGATTAAACTGGGTGGTAACGCGGTATGCCTGCTGGCCTTGGTCAAATACAGCGAAGTGAGCGGTACCCGCCACTATCTGCCGCTGCTGGAAGCCCTCGCCAACGGCATGGCATCGATGCAGGACCCGGACTCTGGCGCCTTCGTGCACGTATTGCATGCCCAGGACTTAAGCGTCAAAGAGGCGTTTCGCATTATTTACTACGACGGTGAAGCCGCGTTCGGGCTGATGCGCCTTTATGGGCTGACCCGCAACGAGCGCTGGCTTAATATCGTGGAAAAAGCCTTCGATTATTTCATCGGCAAAGAGCACTGGCGCGAGCATGATCACTGGCTCAGCTACTGTGTGAATGAGTTGACACGTTATCGCCCGCATGAAAAGTATTTTCGTTTCGGCCTGAATAACGTCTCCGGGTACCTGGGCTTCGTCGAGCAACGCATTACCACCTTCCCGACCTTGCTCGAGTTGATGATGGCCGCCCAACAAATGCTCGAACGAATCGCGCAGCAACCTGCTGTCCAGCACCTGCTCGAGGAGATTGACCTGCACGCGTTCTATCGGGCCTTGCACCATCGTGCCCGTTACCTGCTCAACGGTTATTTCTGGCCGGAAATGGCGATGTTCTTTGCAAACCCGGCACGTATCGCAGGCGCCTTCTTCATTCGGCATCACGCGTTCAGGGTGCGTATCGACGATGTCGAGCATTACCTTTCCGGACTGATTGCCTATCACCGGTATCTGCTCGATGGCGCCCCCCAAGTCAACCTGGCTCCGTCAGCTGAAGCCAAGCCCGACTGGATCTGGGATGCGCCGACCCTGGCCCGCGCAACGCAAGGTACATGGGCCCGGCAGCCGCCACCGGGCTGGCGAGCAGCGGGTCTGGCCCCCTCCATGCAGTTCTTCAAACCGCAACGCATACTCAGCCGCCACCCCACCAAGGTGGGTCCGACCGAAGCGCAATCGGCACTGCGCTGGGCGCAAGCCAGCCCTGAACGGCGCCCCTCGGCGTTTCTGTGCGTGGACCCGACACCCTACCTGGACAGCGGCTTGCCGGTGCTGCAAGTCGCCGACACCAGTGAAGCGACGTTGCAACTGGGCAGGTATGCCCGACAGCATTTCAAGGGGCTGGTGTTCGGCGTGACTGGCAGCTCTGGCAAAACCACGGTGGTATCAATGCTGACCCATGCCTTGAAACACTGGGGCGAGGTCGGACAAACCGAAGCCAATGCCAACCTGCCTCCCGGCATTGCCTGGAACTTGGCGTGCATGCCTGCGGCGGCAAAGTTCTGGGTCCTGGAAATGGCCGTCGGACGAATGCCTATCAACTCGGAGCTGGTTCGCCCGCAGTTCGCCATCGTCACCGGCCTGGCCCCCGCGCACCTGGAGTATCACGGCACACTGGAAAACCTGGCGCGCAAGAAAAGCGCGATCTTCCGCTCCATGGCGCCCGGTGGTCACGCCATCCTCAACCGTGACATGCCTTATTACGAGCTGTTCGCCCAAGCGGCAAAAACTGCACACCTTAAAGTCGTCAGTTATGGCGAACACGCCGACGCGGATCTGCGGCTGCTGGATTGGCACAATGAGGCGAGCCAGGTTTACGTCAAGGCCCAACGAGGCTCACAGACACTCGACTTCACCTTGCGCGCACGGGGTCGGCATATGGTGCTCAACGCACTGGCGGTACTGGCTACCCTGTTTGCCGCCGATCTGCCCGCCGGCGAGGCGCTCAAGGTCCTGACCGGCTTCGAACCCGTTGAGGGGCGAGGCAATGTGATGCAGATCCAATGTGCGGGAGGGCATTTCCAGCTCATTAACGATGCTTACAATGCTAACCCCGGGTCCATGGCCGCAGCGTTGCAATCCATGGCGGACCTTCCCGTTACCTCACGCCACCGGGTGTTGATCCTGGGAGACATGCTGGAACTCGGACCCGATGCCCAGCGCTACCACTTGGAACTGCTGACCCCGCTGCGCCTGGCAGCGCCCCGGCGAGTGTTGCTGTGCGGCCCGTTGATGCACGGGCTTTACCAGGCGTTGCGCGACGATCTGTCGGTGCAGTGGTTCGAGAATGCCAAGGCGCTGAAGCAAGCCTTGATGCAGAACCCGGCGCAATGGTTTCATCCGGGGGATTGGGTGTTGGTGAAAAGCTCGGGAGGGACCGGGTTGTCACAGGTGTGCGAATGGTTGAGGGCGACCGAACAGGGCGTCCCGGCCAAGTAGGCGCTCAGGCGCACACCTCAGGCTGCGCAGCCGGCGGCCGTTTTCAGTCCGATATCATTGCGCAGTTGATGAAAGACCGGCGCCACGGCCTTAGCCTTGATCAACTGCGCTGGATGCCCAGCCTTAATCAGCGCCTGGAAAAAGCTTTCCTGCAGCACGAAGGGCGCAACCCTGTCCTCTACGTTACCAATCACGAACAATTGCCGCTTGGGTGCCGGGACAATCCCATCGATATGCTGGGTAGGATCGTAAGGGTTGAGCAATCCATTGGTATCGCGCCCGGGCCTTGACGGCAGGCCTCTGCTCTGGCGGATCATTTGTGCACGCTGCACCAGGGCAAATGCACCGGAAGTCATCACCGCGCACTTCACATCGTCCCGCCCCAGGGTCAACAGCGCCGCCACCGCGGTAGCACCACCGCTGTGGCCCAACAAAACCCACTGACCAATACCATAACGCTTGCGCAACCCATCCAGTGCGCCATTCAGGGCGATAAATTCGCGGACCTGGCGCCGCTGCCGATGATTGCCACTGGAGCCATACGTACCGGGCCGCGCGACGATCACCAGCGGTACACCAGCACGCTTGCTCAACGCCTTGGCCTGACGCACCTTGGCAGCCAGTGTGTTACCGCGAATGGCTTCAGGCGCCTGGTGCATCTCGCTATTACGATCGCCATGGAACATGACGATTACCACCGGCGCATCGTCGAGGGAGGCTCCCGCAAAATAGCGGATGCACTCCTCACCCCGCGCCCACTCGACCCACAGCGCAGAGTCCGGGTCGGTACAGCGCGTCCGCTCAGCAGGGGCGTTCCAGGGCAGCGGTGTCGAGCCAGGATTGAGCGCCAATACGCTCGAAGCGGTGACAAGCGCTGCCCCGAACGCCAGCAACCGGAGAATTTTACCCATCGGCATGTGCTCCTCTAGCGCTCGCGCAACGCCTCACGCGCGCGGTTCATGGGCTTGATCAGATAATCGAGGATGGTTTTCTGGCCGGTCTTGATGTCTACGGACGCAATCATCCCCGGAACAATGGAAAATGACTTGCCGGCCTTGTTTTTCAAGGTATCGGCGTCGGTACGGATAAACACGCGGTAGTAGAAGACTTCGGGCTTGACCTCATCCTGGATAGTGTCGGGAGAAATCGTCACCACCTTGCCATCCATGCCGCCATAGATCGCGTAGTCGTAGGCGGTGATCTTGACCTTGGCCACCTGATCCGGATGAATGAAGGCAATGTCCCTCGGTGAAATACGCGCCTCGATCAGCAGTTGCTCGTCCAGAGGCACGATCTGCATCAAGCGCCCATTCGGCGGAATGATCCCGCCGATGGTGGTGACTTCGATGTCTTTGACAATCCCGCGTACCGGCGAGCGCAGCGTCAGGCGCGTCACCGAGTCCGAGCGCCCGCGCATGATCGATGACAGCGTCTCGACGTCGGCATTGGCCTTGGCCAGCTCCTCGCCAGCCCGCACCATGTAATCGGAGCGAGTCTGGGTCAGCTTCATCTGCAGCTCTGCCTTCTGGCGTTTGAGACGCAGTACTTCAACACTGCTGGCGGCACCGACCTTGGCCAGGTTCTCGGTGATCTGCAACTCGCTGCGCACCAGGGCCAGGGACGAACGCAATCCCGCCTGGGTCTCCTCCAGACCTTTGCGCCGGGTGTTGAACAAGTCGGTTTCGGCCTGGATCAACTCGGGATGGTCTTGCAACTCGGCGGGAAACTCCAACGATTTGCTGTTCACCTCCGCTTGCAAGCGCGCAACACTGGCCAGCGACGCCCGGTACTTGGAAGCACTTTCATCGAAGTTGGATTCGGTCTTGGTCGGGTCGAGCTTTGCCAACGTCTGGCCGCTCTTGACGATGTCGCCCTCCGTCACGTTCAGCTCGGTCACAATTCCGCCTTCGAGGGATTGAATAATCTGTTCACGGGAGGTCGGGATGACCTTGCCGCTGCCCGTCGAGACTTCATCGATCTCAAAGAAGTACGCCCAGGCGCCAAAAGCGATCAGCAGGACAAATACCCAGAAGACCACCCGTGTCGAACGCACCACCGTATTGTCGTCAATCCCGTCGTTGTAGTGGCCGACACTCTCGTCTTCGGTGGCCAACAGGGGAATTCTTTTACGCTGATGGGCTTTCACTGATTCTTCCCCTTCGGCTTGGAAAGCCGGGCGATCGCATTTTCCTTGCTGTCATCAACGATGACCTGGCCGTTGTCGACGACGATGATTCGATTCACCAGACTCAATACGCTCATGCGATGGGTCGCGATGATCAACGTACGGTGAGCTGCCCATTTGTCCAGGTTCTGGATCAACTGGCGTTCGGTCGCTTCATCCAGGGACGCCGTAGGCTCATCCAGCAGGACGATATGCGGCTGGCGAATGATCAAGCGCGACAACAACAATGACTGGCGCTGCCCGCCTGACAAGCCGAGGCCGCCTTCCAGAATCATGTGGTCCATGCCATCGGGGAATTTGCCAATAAAGTCTGCCGCGCCAGTCAACGCCAGAGCGTGGAGAATCTCCTGGTCGCTCGCATGAGGCGCGCCCATGATCAGGTTGTCGCGCAGGGTGCCGTGAAACAAACGTGAGTTTTGCGTCATCAGCCCGACATCCCGGCGCACGTCCGCGGGATCGATATGGCCCAGGGCAACCCCATCCAGGCTGACGCTGCCGCCCTTCAGGTCGAGCATGCCGGACAGTGCTTGCAGCAAGGTCGACTTGCCCGCGCCATTACGACCAAGAATGGCAATACGCTCGCCTGGTTGGATCTGCAGATTCGCCACCAGCAAGGCCGGGATCGGCGCATCGTCGCTATATTTAAATGCCGCCTGGTTGAGGACGTAATGGCCACGCACCACCGGCAAGTGCACGCGCTTGCTGCCTTCAGCGTGGTCCACCGGCAGCTCCATTAGCCCGTTCAGGCTTTTCAATGCCACTTTGGCCTGTTGCCAACGGGTCAATACTTGAGTGATCTGCGACATCGGCGCCATCATTCTCGACGCAAGGATCGAGGCGGCCACCAGGCTACCGGTGGTCATATCGCTGGCCATAACCATGGGTGCGCCGAACACCACCACGACCGCAAACACCGAACCCTGCACGTTGTTGGTCCAGGCCAGCAACTTGTTGGTCAGCATACGCAGTCGCAAGCTGGCATCCCCACATGTGGCGTTGTAGTGGTTCCACTGGTGCTGGAAGCGCTGCTCGGCTTGCAGTGCCTTGATATCATCCAGCCCCTGGATGGTTTCCACCAACATGGCGCTACGCAACGAGCTTTCTCGCATCGACTGGCTGGCGAGCCGCGCCAGTTTTTTCTGCGATAACAGACCCGGCACCACCAGGAACAGCACCGCCACCAAGGGCACAGCGACGAGCGGACCGGCGATCAGCCAATAGATCACCAGAAACAGCAGGAAAAACGGCAGGTCCGCCAGGGCCGTCGCGGTGCTTGAGGTAATCAATTCACGCAACTGCTCCAGTTCCTTGAGCTGGGAAATGAACGCCCCGGTGGACTTGGGACGGGCACTGTTGCGCAGGCGAATGGCATGTCCGAATACCAGGTCAGACACGCGAATGTCCGCTCGTTTGCCGAGCATATCGGTGATCCGGACTCGGGTAATGCGCATGATGAAGTCAAACACCAGCGCCAGCATGACGCCGCCAAACAGCACGTATAAAGTCGGCATCGACTCGGCCGGGATGACCCGGTCATACACCTGCATGGAAAACAACACCCCCGCCAGCCCGAGCACGCTGGTCACCAGCGATGCCAGCATGACGTAGCCGTAAGGCCGCATGTCTCGCAGCACGATGTCTTTGAACCAATCCTTCGCATACGGCTGGATGTAGTCATCCACCCGGTTGTCGCGCACCGCACTCATGGGCCGCAGAATCACCGTATTGCGTGCTGAATCGAGCAACTCCTGCTGGCTGAGGCTGCTTTGCAGCCCCCCATCGCCGCTGTAGGCAATGCCGACGTGTTCGCCATCCCCCAAGGTTTCCAGGACGCCAACCTGGCCGTCCGCGAATTGCAGAATCACTGGCAATTGTCGCTGCATCAACGTCGAGGGACTGAAGTCGGCGATCGCGCAATTCAATCCGGCCTGGCGGGCCATCTGCCGCACCACGTCTTCCACCGAGGCGCCTTCGGTCCACTGTGCGGCAAGCCGGACACTTTGCGCCGAGCATTCCAGACGATAATGCCGGGCCACGGCCAACACCGCCTCCAGCCACACTTCGTAATCAAACCCGGGCGTCGGGTTGAACGCCGGCTCCACCGGGCTCATGTCACCCTCAAGCATCACGGCATCATTCATGGCCGAATCTCCACACCTTGCAAGGTGCTGTTATCCAGATGGAACGCCGTGCGCAATCCACCGGTGTTGTAGAGGCAATCGATTTTCAGGCGTCGCAGATCAGCCGCGGTGTTTTCCCGATCCATGCGTGCCTGGTGGATTTCCTGCTCGGCATTGAGCAAGTCCAGCAGGGGCCGGGTGCCCAGTTCGAGGTACTGCTGACGGTAAAGGTCGCGAGTCTCGGAGATGCTGCGCTCACGAAAGTCCAGCGTGGACAGCCGCTGAGTCAGGCTCGAAATCTGATCCCTGGCTTCCAGCAGACTCTGGCGCACCTCAAGACGCGCGGCGTCGTTGGCGGCCTCGGCTGAGCGCAGGGCTTGTTCGGCCGCGGATTTGCGCGCGGTGATGGCGCCCCCTTGGTACAGCGGCATCTTCACATTGAGAAATACACCGTAGCGGGTCCGGTCCCGGCCGCCGGGGATGTTGCTGTCGTCGTTGTCGTCCAGGTAATGAGTCACCGATGGATCCAGCGACACCGTCGGCAACGCTTCGGCCCGGGCCTGGGCGATCAGCGCCAAAGCGTCGACCCGTTGCGCCTGGGCAATCAACAGCGCCGGCGTGACCGCCTCATCGGGCACCACGCCTTGACAGGATTGCTCCAGGTTCGCGGGAAACCCTGGCGAAACGCTCACCGGTGACTGTGCTCCCAGCAAACTGCTCAAGGTGCTGCGCCAGCGATTGAATTGCGCCTGGAGTTGCAGCTGCGTCGCCACCGACGCCTCGACTCGCGAACGGGCCTGGATCAGATCGGAACGGGTACTGGCGCCCATGTCGCTGCGTTTTTTCGCCAACTCGGCAATCGCCGAAATGCCGTCGATCTGTTCACCCGCCAGCGCCACCAACAGTTGCGAACGTTGCAACTCGATCATGGCGAACGAGGTATCGCGGGTCACTTGGTCGATCGATAACAAGACCGCCGCCTGGCTGCCATTGACCCGGGCCAGGGCGCTGTCCACGGAGCTGGATACCTTGCCGAAGTCGTAAAGCATCTGCGATGCCGACACCGAAAAGGTCCGGCTTTGGCCGTTGCCACTCAGGCCACTGTCCCAGCCGGAATTGAAGCCGCCGCTCACTTGCGGGTAGTAACCGGAACGGGCGATGTTCACGTTCTCGTTCTGTTGGTACAACTGGCCGATGGCCTCGGAAATGGCCGAGTGCCACTCCACGGCTAATTGAATCGCCCGTGTCAGGTCGATGTTTTTCGGTATCACGCGTTGCGGTGCCACGGGTGCGCTGACGCCCATGGAGCCGCCGGGTAAATTCGTGCCCAAGTCACTCGGGCTGAGGATATTGACGCTTGCTTCATCGTCGATAAACGACTTGGCCGTGACCTGCTCAGATGCCGACGCGGTCATTACCGCTAACAGCGAAGCCGCTGACAGCTGTTTGGCCAAACTTGTATGCCTCACTTCAAGTCCCCTGATTGTCGTTAAACCTGATGGGTACAGCCATAGGCCGTGACTGAAACCAGTCACGGTCTATCGCTGCAATAACGTTGGTGAGGAAAACCGGGCCTTTCGGCCCGGCCGTCGAGTGCGTGGTTAAACCACGCTGATGCCGCTTTGCACCCACAGCTGATGGGTTTCATCTTCCTGGCTGGTGTAGATCACGTACTCCAGACCGTTCTCTACCTGGGTCGCACCGGTGGACCAGTCGCCTGTCAAATGCACACTGTCCTGATCGTCGCCCTGGATCATCAAGCGATCCGACTCCGGCCCCGTGATGGACACCAGGTCCTCCAGGCTCAACGTCAGTTCAACCGCGCTGACGTCATTCAGGTCAATGCTCTCCACACCGCTGACATTTCCGATCAGGTCGCTCAGGTTGATGGCTGCATCACCACCCTCCCATAGCAAACCGTCGGCCCCCGCGACACCTTCGACATGACTGAAGTCAGTGTCTGCGCTGCCTTCCGAGCCCGCACTGTCATCACCTGAGGCTGCCTGATCCACCATGAAGCTGGCGGCGGCGATACCGGCGCCCTCAGTGGCAGGCGAGCCAGGGTTGGCGTCGTCCCACACCAGGTCGCGGTCTGGCGAATCGATGCGGATGTACAGGTTGGCCGTATCCTCCTGACCGCTTGGCGTGGTGAGTTTGTAGGTGAAGGTATCCACCTGCCCGATGTCCGCAAGCGCCAGCCCCGGGGTCGGCGTGTAGCTGTAAGCACCGTCGGCGTGCAACGTCAGCGTGCCGTAAAGACCCTGGACCTCCGCTCCGGTTTGCCCTGGTATGACGTAGAGCCCATTGACCAGCACACTCAGTACGGTCAACGTCGAGCCGAGGCTGTCCGCTGGCGATAGATCACTGAGTTCGAGGACATTGCCCGTTGCGGCGACAGCGGCCCCCGTAACGAACTCCGTCAGGTGGGTCGTCACCAGCGTCTGGTCGATCGTCACCGTGCCGACCGATACAAGCGCGCCAGTCGACGCCGTCACGCGATACTCACCGGCATCCAGCCCGGTGAAGGTATGAGTGGCGGTGGTCGTGGTCTGCTGCGTAGTCCAAACGCCATCGATCAGTTTCTGCAAGTTGATCGTCGTCGTAGGCAACACGCCAATACCCGTGAAGTCGCGACTGACCTCCAGCTCAGCCGTCGTGTCAGCAGCCACCACAAAGGACGCACCGGTCCCGGTTCCGGTGCCGATAAGAACTGGCGGCGCATAGCTGATTTCCGCCAGGCCTTGCGTGTCGACCAGGTTGTCGATATCGACCTGCGCAGCACCAATGTCGTCGGTGGCAACCACCTCCACGACACCCGGGGCCGACGGATCGGTAGGGCTCCAGACAATCGTCGTATCGTTGCTGTCTATGCGGATATAAAGGTTGGCCGAAGCCACACCGCCAGCCGCCGTAACCAGTTGATACGCGAAGCTGTCGACCTGGCCAATGCTCGCCGCATCGCCGTTTGGCGTGTAGCTGTAATCACCGTTGGCAAAGATCGTCAGTTGACCGTACTGCCCTTGCAGGACCGTTCCAACCGCGGCATCTGCATCGACAAATACACCATCGACTTCCACTTGCACCGTCGCATCGCCCAGAGCCCCCGGGGAGTCCGGTTGTCCGTTGAAGCCTGGATCGGTGATGACGTTACCCTCAACATCAGCGCCGGGTTCCACGGTGAAGTCCGTCAGGCTTGCGTTATCGACGCTCAGGCTAGCCGTTGCAGAGGCACCCACCGCTACCAGGTTCGGATCGAGGCTGAGCGTGAAGCGGTACTCACCTGCGGCCAGACCTTCGATTTGCGCGGTCGTCCCAGAACCGAACAGCCCCAGCAGATCGAGCAGGCCCGAACCACCACTGGACTGATCGATACCGACCCAGCCGCCAGCCCCATCGCTGACTTCGAGCACGCCGGTAAAGCCACCTCCCAAGACCGACAGCAGGTCTCCCTGGCTGAAGGACAGGTTCAGCGTCCCGGTACTCTCGGCATCCACGGTGAACTGCTGACTCAGCGAAGGCACCCCGAGCTGGATACCACCGACTCCCAGCAACGTGAATACGCGCATCTCGTTCAGCTCTGTCTGTGTCGTGACAGGAGTGACGGTGAGCTCTGCAGTGGCGACGTCGTCAAAGGCTTCAAGGTCGGCATCGGCATCGGCATCCGCATCGGCATCGGCATCGGCATCGGCATCGGCATCGGCATCGGCGTCAGCATCAGCATCAGCATCCGCATCCGCATCCGCATCCGCATCCGCGTCGGCATCGGCATCGGCATCGGCATCGGCATCAGCATCAGCATCAGCATCCGCATCCGCATCCGCATCCGCATCCGCATCCGCATCCGCATCCGCATCCGCATCAGCATCAGCATCAGCGTCGGCATCCGCATCGGCATCGGCATCGGCATCGGCATCGGCATCGGCATCGGCGTCAGCATCCGCATCCGCGTCGGCGTCGGCATCGGCATCGGCATCGGCATCAGCATCAGCATCAGCATCCGCATCAGCATCAGCATCCGCATCCGCATCGGCATCCGCATCAGCATCCGCATCAGCATCAGCATCAGCATCAGCGTCGGCATCCGCATCCGCATCGGCATCGGCATCGGCATCAGCGTCGGCATCCGCATCGGCATCGGCATCGGCATCGGCATCGGCGTCAGCATCCGCGTCGGCGTCGGCGTCGGCATCGGCATCGGCATCGGCATCAGCATCAGCATCAGCATCAGCATCCGCGTCAGCATCAGCATCAGCATCAGCATCAGCATCAGCATCAGCGTCGGCGTCGGCGTCGGCGTCGGCGTCAGCATCAGCATCAGCGTCGGCATCCGCGTCGGCATCCGCATCCGCATCCGCATCCGCATCCGCATCAGCGTCGGCATCGGCATCGGCATCGGCATCGGCGTCAGCATCAGCATCAGCATCAGCATCAGCATCCGCGTCAGCATCGGCATCGGCATCGGCATCGGCGTCAGCATCAGCATCAGCGTCGGCGTCGGCGTCGGCGTCAGCATCAGCGTCGGCATCGGCATCCGCGTCGGCATCCGCATCCGCGTCAGCATCCGCGTCAGCATCCGCGTCGGCATCGGCATCGGCATCGGCATCCCCATCCGCGTCGGCATCAGCATCCGCATCCGCGTCGGCATCCGCATCCGCATCCGCATCGGCATCGGCATCGGCGTCAGCATCAGCATCAGCGTCGGCGTCGGCGTCGGCGTCAGCATCAGCGTCAGCATCCGCATCCGCGTCGGCGTCGGCGTCGGCGTCGGCGTCGGCGTCGGCGTCAGCATCCGCATCCGCATCGGCGTCGGCGTCGGCGTCGGCATCCGCATCCGCATCAGCATCAGCATCAGCATCAGCATCAGCATCAGCATCAGCATCAGCATCAGCATCGGCATCCGCATCTGCGTCGGCATCGGCATCGGCATCGGCATCGGCATCGGCATCGGCATCAGCATCAGCATCAGCGTCAGCATCCGCGTCAGCATCCGCGTCAGCATCCGCGTCAGCATCCGCGTCGGCATCAGCGTCGGCATCAGCATCCGCGTCGGCATCGGCGTCGGCGTCGGCGTCGGCGTCAGCGTCAGCGTCGGCGTCGGCGTCGGCGTCAGCGTCAGCGTCAGCGTCAGCGTCAGCGTCGGCGTCGGCGTCAGTATCATCAATATCGATAGCGACCACTGTGGCAGGAACAGACTCGTTCCCCGCCGCATCCGACAACGTCACTTCCAGCGTTTCACCGTTAACCTGAGGCGGATCCAGTGTGACCTGGAAGTTACCGTCAGCATCGACCTGACCAGTACCGATCACGATGCCAGCGGCATCCTTGATTGTCACCGTCGTGCCTGGTTCACCCTTGCCGTTTACGGTAGTTCCATCCTCACCGACGAGCAGACCGGTTGGTGCGTCAGGCGCGGTTGTGTCACCCGCGACAACGCTGCCGGGTTGCGACTCATTGCCCGCGGGATCCGACAGCGTCACTTCCAGCGTTTCACCGTTGACCTGAGGCGGATCCAGTGTGACCTGGAAGTTACCGTCAGCATCGACCTGACCAGTACCGATCACGTTGCCAGCGGCATCCTTGATTGTCACCGTCGTGCCTGGTTCACCCTTGCCGCTGACGGTAGTTCCATCCTCACCGACGAGCAGACCGGTTGGTGCGTCAGGCGCGGTTGTGTCACCCGCGACAACGCTGCCGGGTTGCGACTCATTGCCCGCGGGATCCGACAGCGTCACTTCCAGCGTTTCACCGTTGACCTGAGGCGGATCCAGTGTGATCTGGAAGTTACCGTCAGCGCCGACAGTGCCGGAACCGATCACGTTGCCAGCGGCATCCTTGATTGTCACCGTCGTGCCTGGCTCACCCTTGCCGCTGACGGTGGCTCCATCCTCACTGATAACCAAATCAGCCGGCGCCTCAGGTGCGGTGGTATCGCCTGCAACAACAGTGCTGGGGGGCGACTCGTTGCCCGCCGAGTCCTTGAGGACAACTTCGAGAGTCTCGCCATTGGTACGCGGTGTATCCAGGCCGACCTGGAAGTTACCGTCAGCGCCGACAGTGCCGGAACCGATCACATTTCCGGCGGCATCTCTGACAATCACCGTGGTACCGGGCAGCCCTTTCCCGATGACGTTCAGGCCATCGGCACTGACCGATAAGTCCGTGGCTTTACCCAGTGACGGGGTGGCACCGCCGCCTCCGCCGCCGCCGCCGCTACCACCATCAAGTGCAGCAGCTGCAATGCCAACGCCGAGCAGGCCCAGGCCCCAGAGCACCCAACTCGGTGTCGAGCTTTCTGCCAGCACACCCGCACCGACCAAATCGTCGAGCGAGGAAACCTCACTGAATGTAAAGCCCGAGTACGGCGAAGAATAGTTGCCCAGCAATAACGTTCCGTCAGGGTTCGTCATTACCAACTGGCTCGTCGCACCGTCAGCCCCCACTACAAAAAAATTCTGGATGGTGATGGTTTCTCCAGTTTTTAGAGTGACCACCAGGTTTTGCCCGGATTGCTGAAACGACTGCACGCTTTCAGGCCCGAACGGCAACTTTACAATACCGGTTCCATTGAGGCTGGCATTGCCAAATGCATGCTCCGTTGTCGTTCCCGTTGCCTTATCGACAATTGTTATATTTTCCATTTCACACCTGTTTTCTCTTCGATAAACATGGACATATCGTTTTCTCGGCGCGAACGACTACTTCGCTGCAGCATGACCTGCCGAGCAATCAACTTAAATTCGCGTTATTGAAAGACTTATCAGGAGTTAGTAGTTTCAGCCCACGCCAGTCTCTTCGCGCAGTTGCAGGCGCCTCACGCCTCGATGACAAGGCGTGTCTATTTCAAGGCGTGGTGTGCGAGAAGATGCCGAAAGGTGTTTCGGCAGTGTTTTTTTCGTAACTCGTGCCAGCGTCATGAGCGCTCGCAGAGAAACGCTGGACTGTGGAGGCGGCATAAAGACAGGACGGCCACATGACCACAGATGGAGTAGAGAACAAAGGCGCCGGGCAAGGATCTGCGCGCCATCGAGCGCCCTGGCCGCAGCCGCCTGTTTGGTCGCAAGCCTGGTAGGGCTTGAGGTACGCATCCATTCATCAACCATCTCAGACACACCTGCACAACTTGGGAAAACTACAGCTGATTGTTGGATCGCAACAAGAGTGACAACGCCTGCCAAGCCGATACTAACGGGGTAGAACTCAACATCAAAGAAGAAAGTACACACACTTCCAACACTCATTAAAGCCGAGTGCTCAATCTGTTAACCTACTGCACACCAACTTAAAACACTCCACACCCGCATGATCAATGCATGATAATCAGATAAGATTTAAAGGTGAATTACATGAAAGTATCGTTATAAAAACCACAACTATCAGCCTGGCTTTCTCAATTTGTAAAAATTTATTTCACAAATCAAATACCCGACCATGAACCTTCCAGCCCAACTAATCAGCCAGCCGTATTGGCCTTATATATCCCTGTTATTACTATATAAATAGCGACCGACAAGCGTCGGCTCTTTTAGTTCTTCAGGGTGTCCGGGCACACGCAAGCAATGCGCACAAAAGGCACAGGGAGGCAGTGATCGGGAAGGTCAGGCCAATCGTACGACGACGACGGAACTGCAGATGTCGGGAGACGCGAATGACCGCCAAAAACCCGAGAGCCCGCCCGACGCGGGCTCTCGGAAAAATCCCCTATTGGGGTTTGCGATAGCTGTTGATGATTGCCGAGAAGTCCTTGCCACCTTCCCCACGCTGGCTCATCGACTGATACAACTGCTGCGCCACTGCGCCAAGCACGACAGGCTGATGAACCTGACGGGCGGCTTCAGTGGCCAAGCCCAGGTCCTTGAGCATCAGCTCCGCACCGAAACCACCGGTGTAGCCCCGGGATGCCGGCGCGGTGTCGATGACGCCTGGCCATGGATTGTAGGTGTCTGAACTCCAGCAACGCCCGGTGGAGCTGTTGATGATCCCGGCCAGCACTTGGGTGTCGATACCCAGCGCATCTCCCAGCGCCATGGCTTCACTGACGCCAACCATGGTGATCCCCAACAACAGGTTGTTGCAGATTTTGGCGATTTGCCCGGTGCCGACTTCACCGCAGTGAACAATGTTGCGGCCCATCTGGGCCAGCACCGGCTGCAGGACGGCGAACAATTCAGGGGTGGCACCGACCATGAAAGTCAGCGTCCCGGCCTGGGCACCGCCGGTGCCACCGGAAACCGGCGCATCGGCCATGACCACGCCGTGCTTGGCGGCGGCAGCGGCGACATCGCGAGCGGTTTGCGGGTCGATGGTGCTGCAGTCCACCGCTGGTACACCTTTGCCGATGCCGGCGAGGACACCCTCTTCACCTAGCCAAACGCTACGCACATGCGCCGCAGCCGGGAGCATGGTGACCACCAATTCCGCACCTTGGGCCGCATCGCGGGGCGAGGCGCTGACGGTGCCGCCCAGCGCCGCCAACTCATTGAGCACGGTCTGGTTCAAGTCAAACAGATTCAGCGCATGGCCGGCTTTGATCAGGTTGCGCGCCATCGGCGCGCCCATATTGCCCAAGCCGATAAATGCAATTTTCATGATCGTCTCCTCGGTCAACGCAGGTTGATGGTGGTGTTGACGCCATCGTTGACGCTGTCATCGTCGAACCAGCGACTGGTGACAGTTTTGGTCTGGGTGTAGAACTGCACCACCTGCTTGCCGTACGGGCCCAGATCGCCGAGTTTCGAACCACGGGAGCCGGTGAAGCTGAAGATCGGGACCGGCACCGGGATCGGGATGTTGATGCCGACCTGGCCGACGTCGATTTCGCTTTGGAACTTGCGCGCCGCCGCACCGCTTTGAGTAAACAGGCCGGTACCGTTGCCGAACGGATTAGCGTTGACCAGGGCGATAGCCTCATCCAGGGTGTCGACTTCCAGCACCACCAGCACCGGGCCGAAGATTTCCTGGGTGTAGATCTGCATGTCAGTGGTCACGCCAGAAAACAGGGTTGGACCGACGAAGTTACCTTGCTCGAAACCCGGCACCTGGATGTCGCGGCCATCGAGTTCCAGCCTGGCGCCTTCTTTCACGCCGCTCTCGATCAAATCAAGAATGCGTGCCTTCGCGCGCTTGGAAATCACCGGCCCGACATCGGTGCCGGCTTCGCTGCCAGCATTCACTTTGAGTTTCTGCGCCAGGGCCTTGAGGTCCGGCAGCCAGTGTTTGGAGGCGCCCACCAAGACCACCACCGAAGTGGCCATGCAGCGCTGACCGGCGGCACCAAACCCGGCACCGACCAGAGCGTTGAGGGTTTGCTCGCGATTGGCATCCGGCAGCACCACCGCGTGGTTCTTGGCGCCCATCATCGATTGCACGCGCTTGCCGTGTTTGCCGGCCAGGTCATAGACGTGGGTGCCGACGGCGGTCGAGCCGACGAAAGACACAGCCTTGATATCTTTGTGGGTACAGAGCGCGTCCACCACCTCCTTGCCGCCGTGGACCACGTTCAGCACACCCGCCGGCACGCCGGCTTCGAGCGCCAGCTCTACCAGCATCAGGGTCGACAGCGGGTCCTGCTCCGAAGGTTTGAGCACAAAGGTGTTACCGCAGGCGATCGCCATCGGGAACATCCACAGCGGAATCATCGCCGGGAAGTTGAACGGCGTGATCCCGGCGCATACGCCAATGGGTTGGCGCAGGGTGTAGGTGTCGACACCACCGGCAACGTTCTCGGCAAATTCGCCCATTTGCAGAGTGCCGATGGAGCAGGCATGTTCGACCACTTCCAGGCCACGGAAAATATCGCCTTCGGCGTCGGCAATGGTTTTGCCCTGCTCGGCGCTGAGGACCGCGGCGATACGCTTGGAGTGTTCGCGGATCAAGGCTTGCAGCTTGAGCATGATGCGCATGCGGGCGCCGATAGGCGTCAGCTTCCAGGTCTGGAAAGCGCGCTGGGCGGCATCGATGGCGGCGTTGACCTCATCGGCGGTGGCAAACGGCACCCGGGCCAGTACCTCCTGGGTCGCCGGATTGACGATGTCTTGCCATTCGGTGGTGGTGGATTCGACCCACTCGCCGTCGATCAACAGTTTGGCCTGTTGTACGGCGGTATCGGCGGACGTAAGCGATGCGTTCATTAGTGGTCTCCAGATCTTGTAGTTATACAGAGAGCCGTGGAACGCCTTAAAAAGAGGCGTTCGGATAATGCCGATCAGTTAAGGCTTTTTGTAGGAGCGAGCTTGCTCGCGAAGAACTCAAAGGCGCCGCGTTTATCCAGAACGCACGCGTTATCATTGACGTTTTTCGCGAGCTAGGGCTCGGCGCCCCCTCGTTCCTACAAGGTGCCTCATTCGCTTAACTGATCGACATTAGGCGTTCGGGCAGTTTTTGGAGTATAGATGTGCAAACTTCCAATAAGAACGCACATAAAAGCCGGTCCAACATGCAAAAAAACATCACGTCCTTGGGGTCGCTGAATTGGGATGACCTGAAGTTTTTCCTCGAAGTGGCCCGCACCCGCAAGGCCAGCATCGCCGCCAAGCGCCTGGCGGTGGATTACACCACCGTGTCGCGGCGCATCAGTTCGCTGGAAGTATCGCTGGGTACGCTGTTGTTCGAAAAATCCCGGACCAGCGGTTTCGTCCTGACCCCCGAAGGCCAGCGCTTGCTGGGCTACGCTGAATCCATCGAAAGCACCCTGCACATGGCGTGCGAACAGGTTTCCGGCTCCGGCGTGGCACTGTCGGGGCATGTGCGCATGGGCTGTACCGAAGGTTTCGGCAGCTTCTTTGTCACCCCGCAGCTCAGTCACTTTGTCGACACCTACCCGGCGATTTCGGTCGACATCCTGCCCCTGCCCCACTTCATCAGCCTGTCCAAGCGCGAAGCCGATATCGTCATCGCCCTGGAGCGTCCGGAACACGGGCCCTACGTGTGCTGCAAACTGTGCGACTACACATTGCAGTTGTACGCGACCCAGGACTACCTGGACCAACACCCCCCGATCCAGCGCCCGGCAGATTTGGCCGACCATTCATTTATCAGCTATGTGGACGACCTGGCGTTCAGCTCGGAGCTGCTGTACCTGGCAAATGTAGTGCCCGGCGCCAGCGCCAGCTTGCGCAGTACCAGCGTGATCGCGCAGTACGTGGCGGCGCAGCAAGGACGATCATTGGCGATCCTGCCGTGCTTCCTGGCGGCGCAGGATCCACGGTTGCTGCCGATATTGGGCGAGGAAATCACCATCACCCGGCAGTTCTGGATGTACTGCCGGGAAGACTTGCGCAAGCTCAAGCGGATTACCCTGTTGTGGGATTACATCCGCGAGGTGACGGAGCAGAATCAGGCGTTGCTGATGGGGCGCACGCGTCACATGGTGTTTGCCGACTAGCGGATGCAGGAAGGCGCCGGGTCAGTCGGCAATCACCACAATCGACACCCGTCGATTCTCGGTGCGGCCCGCAGCCGTGGTGTTGGGCGCCACGGGCTCGCTGCTGCCCAAGCCGCGCAACTGCACGTTCTCTTCTTTCATACCAATACCCGTCAGCACGTTACTCACGCTTTTGGCCCGGCGCAGGGACAGTTGCAGGTTGTAGGTTTCCTTGCCCGAAGCATCGGTATGACCGTCGATGCGGACACGTTCAATGCCCACCCCCAACAACGCTTTGCCGATACGTTCGACGATTTCAGTGCTGGGTTGGTTGAGGGTCTCGACGTCGCTGCCGAACAGCACCTTACCCGACAAGCCAAAGGCCCAGCCTTCTTCGGTCAGCTCGAATCCCTGTTGTTTGAGCACCGCGACTTGTGCCGGTGTGAGGCCTTTGGGTGGCGCGGTCTGGCAGCCATTCAGCGCCAGGAGCGCCACAAACAAGGTGATAAACAACATGCGTGCAGTAGAAAACAAGGGATCAACTCCTGTGTTGTACATTGGCGGCGGAGTGCTCCGACTCCGCCGTGTGCTGGCCGCCGCCCTGGGAGAGGCGCTTGGCCTGGTACATCGCCGCGTCGGCGGCGTTGAGCAGGGCGCCGGGAGTGGCGCCATGATCGGGGTACACGGCAACGCCGATACTCAGTGAGGTCAACACTTCTGCGTTGCCGGGCAACTGGATTGGCTGGTCCATGCTGGCAATTATTTTCCCGGCGATCCGCTGAGCATCTTCAGGTCTGTGCAATGGAGAGAGCAGGATGGCGAACTCGTCGCCGCCCAAGCGTGCGACCAAGTCGTTTTCACGTAGTTGCGCACGAACCCGTGAGGCGACGGCCACCAACACCGCATCGCCGGCAGCATGGCCGAAGCTGTCGTTAATGTCTTTAAAGCGGTCGCTGTCGAGAAACAGCACGGCCACACGCTCATTGAGTTTGGCCGCGCTGCGCAACGCGCGAATCAGTCGCCCTTCGAAATAGGCCCGGTTGGGCAGTCCGGTCAGGCTGTCGTGGGAGGCCTGGTGCGCGAGGGTTTCGTTTTCAGTTTGCAGATGGGTTTGCCAGGCTTCCAACTCGTCAAGCAGGGCATTGAAGTCATTGCCCAGGCTGTCGAGCTCGGCTATCTGCGCCGGCGGCACGCGACGGTCGAAGGCCCGCTCGCTACGGGCCGCGTGAGCCACCGAGGCAAGACTGTGCAAGGGACCGGTGATATCGCGCAACATGCGTCGCACCAGATAGATTGCGACCCATCCGCTCAAGGCCGTACAGATCAGGATGCCTGCCAATCCACTGAGCAGAAAACGCAGCAGGCTGCCACCGTGACCACTCAATTCAATGGTGCCGATCTGTTGGCCCTGGTGCAGGATCGGCTGGCTGACCGCCTCCTCGAGCAGCGTATGCGCCAATCCCAGCTCAACCCTGGACAGCATCCCCGTATCCGGACGCATCCAGTGGGCCAAGAGCATCCCGTCGATGTCCAGCACCCGGGCTTCCGCCACCTCTTCGGTGGAGGCAATCAAAGCCAGGGCTTCAGTAGCTGCCGCACGGTCGTTAAACACTACCGCCGCTTCCACGGTGTAGTTGATGGAGCGGGCGATCAGATGCAGGTTGTGATCGGCATACACCCGCAGCGCCAGCACGCCGAGTAGCGTCAGCGACACACTGGCCATGGCTACCGCCACCAGCGCCACACTCAGGTGCCCTCGGTCGAGGACCGAACGCAACGAGGGACGAGCTGTTACACGCCTTGATTTCATTGCCCGGACGCCCGACGGCGGGACAATTGCAAGACACTGGGATGAATACGTACGCCGCTACGGGCGACCGAATCGAGGTTGACCTCGAAAGACACCTGCTCGTCTCCCACACGCAGGCAGAACAGGCTGCCCACGGTACATTCGTCAGCGCCCTCGCTTATGCTCAGGACAGGACGGCCGATCAGCGAGGTGAACAGCTGGCTGCGCTCATCCGGGGCCAGCTCGCCGAGATACACCGCATCGCAGGCGCCCGCTATGTCCGGGTTCCCAAGCAACAGGCGCCGTACCATCACCGGACGGCCGGTGGCCTGAGTCGTGCCCTTGACCAAGTCATCGGTATATTGAGTGGGCCCGACGATGCATAAGCGCAGTTGTTCAGGCTCTTGGGGCCAACGGGCGTAACTGAGAATCCCTAGCACCACCTGAGTCACGGCCTTCGCACGCTGCTCCGCCATGCTGACGGCGGCCGCCTGGGCAAAAACCACAGGCGTGACAAGGCCGAGAACGGCCAACAGCAGCATTCGGCTCCAGCTCCCACTACGTCCTACAGCCGAGACAGCCACGTTCATGCAGCGACTCTCTTTGATCTTCCGGAGATGATGCCGCAAAGATAGCATATCGGCAGAAAGACCAGCGAGGCGCCACCCCTTCGATCCCTACCAGCTTCGCTGAAAATTCAGACGCATAGATCGGAATCAGACGACTACCTTTCATCAGGTATTTAAGTCAGGAGTACCCAATTCCAGCATCAATCCGCTCAAGCGCTTCACTTTGCGTCGCACGGCCTCCTCGAACACCCCGCTACGCGATTCGATCAGGCTGAACCGCTCCCTGGCGCGTGTGATGCCGGTGTAGATCAGCTCCTTGGTCAGCACCGGGTTCAAGGCGTCCGGCAGGATCAGCGCAGTGTGGGTGAATTCAGAACCCTGGGATTTATGCACGGTCATGGCGTAGACCGTTTCCACATCATTGAGTCGGCTGGGCAGGACGAACCGTACGCCGCCCTGGCCATCATTGCGCGGGAAAGCCACGCGCAATACCTGCGGCCCGCCATCGCTTTCCGGGAGCTTCAAGGCGATGCCGATATCACCATTCATCAGTCCCAGACCGTAGTCATTGCGGGTCATCAACACCGGCCGCCCCTCGTACCATTGCTGATCGCTGTCAATCAGCCGGGCCTTCAGCAGCGCGGCGGTGATCCGCTGATTCAGGCCTTCGACACCCCAAGGCCCCTTGCGTACAGCACACAGCAACTGAAAGGCATCGAACGCCTGCAAGAGTTGACGGGCCCAGCCGGTCCAGCGCGGATCCTCTCGTGGCGTATCGACAGGCGGACGCGAAGCACGCAGCAGATTCAGGTAGTAGCGATAGCCATGGGCACCCTCGCCCTGTCCCTCCAGCACCAGGCGCTCCAGCGCCCGATCGTGCTCGCCCTTGAGGCGGAGGCAGAACAGGTCGTCATGTGTGCGAGCGGCCAGTAACTGGCGGGCGTGTTCAGGGTCCTGCTGGTTGACCCAGCGCGCCAGTTGGCCGATGCCACTGCCTTCGCCAAAACGGCGCGAATACCGCAGCATCACCACCTGCTGTGCCAGCGGGTGGCTGGCGTCGAGGTCTTCCTGCAAACCACTGGCGGCCAACGACTCACCGCTGACACTTTCCAGCCATTCACGGGTGTGCGGGCTGTACCAACCGGCCTCGGCATCGCGACACAGATCGCCGAGCACCGCACCGGCTTCCACGGAAGCCAATTGATCCTTGTCGCCCAGCAGAACCAAGCGCGCATGCGAGGGCAAGGCGTCCAACAGGTTGGCCATCATTTCCAGGTCGATCATCGACGCTTCGTCGACCACCAACACATCCAGCGGCAATAGGTTGCCAGCATGATGACGAAAATGTCGGGTGCCGGGGCGGCTGCCCAGCAGACGGTGGACGGTGGTGACTTCAGTGGGGATTTTTCCTCTCACCACATCAGACACCTTCAGCGATCGCACTTGCTGGCTGATGGATTCGGTCAAGCGTGCCGCGGCTTTGCCGGTGGGCGCTGCCAGACGAATGCGCAAGGTCGTACCCTTTTCCACGGCAGGCGCCTGCAACAAAGCCAGCAGTCGCACCACGGTCGTGGTCTTGCCGGTGCCAGGACCGCCCGTGACGATGCTGAAGGCTCCGCGAGTCGCCAAGGCACACGCAAGTTTTTGCCAGTCGATCACGCCCTCCGGCGGGGCCTGGTCGAACAGGCCATTCAGGCGCTGGGGCAGATCCGCCGCGACCGCTTCCTGGGTGGCAAGCCGCTGACGCAGGGCATTGTCGATCCGTCGCTCATACGTCCAGTAACGGCGCAGATACAAGCGCTTGCCCGACAAGACCAAGGGCCGACTTTGCGCCTGCGCGCTGCCGTCGACAGCCAGCGCGACCAGAGGACTGGCGGCCAGGGCGTGACACCAATGGGCGCCGTCCAGACCACTGAGCAATTGCGAGGGCAGCAACATGGCGACGGTCTGCATATCCCCCTCGGGCGGCAAGGACAAGGCGAAATCCGGGGCTTTCAGGGTTTCGAACAGGTCGAGACAAACATGGCCGTGGCCCAGCTGGTGGCTGGTAAGGGCCGCCGCCAGCAACACCAAGGGGTCGGCCTGCAAGTCCAGCTCATGCAGAAACCCGACAAAGGCCTTGTCCAGCGCGCGCAGCCAGCCGCGGTCTACCCAGCGCTCAAGCAGTTCAAGCAGATCAGCGGCATGGTTGAGGGGCGCCAACGGGGTTTCGAGGCTCATAGCAAGACTCCTTGTTCCCAAGCGGGCTCGACCTTGGGCGGTTGCGGTTTGCCTTGAAACAGTAAATCCAGGCGCTCGATCAGCGCCCGTGGCGGCCGGGTGAAATACGCTCCCCGGCTCGCGGACCGAGTACCGCGCAGGAACACGTACAGCGCCCCGCCGATATGGCGGTCGTAATCATAGTCGGGCAAACGCGCCTTGAGTTGGCGATGCAGGGCCAGCAGGTATAGGACGTATTGCAGATCATAACGATGCTCGAGAATCGACAGTTCCATGGCCTGCCAGGTATAGGCCTGATCGTCGACGCCCAGCCAGTTGGACTTATAGTCAGCCACGTAGTAGCGGCCCTCATGTTCAAACGTCAAGTCGATAAAACCCTTGAACATGCCGTTAAGCAGCACCGGTTCGGCGGCCACTCGGGAAACCCCTTCGTGGGTGTATTGGCATACCAGTTGGTCGAGGCTGAGGACATCGACCTTATGGCTGGCGAACCAGAACTCCATTTCAATCTGGTAGTGCTGCAGGCCGCTCAGGACGACCGGCGCTTGCGCATTGCCGAGACTCAGCGGCGCTTGCAACAGATGCTCCAGCCAGCCTCCAAGGGTACCGATCCAACCTTCCCAGCCGCGTCGATTACACCGCCGCGCCACAGCGTCCTCGATGGCGGCAGGCGTGACGTTGAAGCCCTCGTTGCCGGCCCACTCCAGCAGGCCGTGAAGAAACGTCCCGGGGTTAGGGCCACGGGGGAAACGGTGTATGTCCCCCCCCGTGGCGGGCACCTCCCGAGGCGCGTCCGGGTCCAGGCGTTCGTCGTCGAAGAGTTTCTGTGCCTGTGGGCTTTCCGGTGCCTCGAGGCTGGCGGCGCTCATGCTTTCACCGATCCGTAGTGCACTGTATGAGGCAATCCACCAGTTTTCCGCGGCCTTGCGCTTGGGCAACAACGGCGCCAACAGCATGGCCTCGTTGCGTGGCGGGAGGTACGTCATCGCCTCGGCTTCGGGCATTTGCCGGTAGTGAATGGCCGGGCAGCCGTGCGCCAGATCGAGAAGCCAGCGCGCCAGGCCGGCCGACTCAGCCAATGCAGCACCGCCGCCGAGCAAATAACCGAGTGCCGACAGGTGCAGCACCGAACTGTGGTTATTGCCGCGCTTAAGATCTGCCACACCCAGCCAGCAGGCGTGCCTGGCACGCGTGAGCGCAACGTAAAGCAAGCGCAGATCTTCGGCCAGACGCTCGTCGTCGGCTTGGGCAATCAACTCGGCGGTAGGTCTGAGGCTCACGTGAGATTTGCCGTTCTCATCGTGGTAGTGCAGCGGCAGACGACTGCCGTCCACGGGTTTTGCCGAGCAGATGAACGGCAGGAATACCAGGTCGTACTCCAGCCCCTTGGACTTGTGGATGGTCACGACCTTGACCAGTTGTTCGTCACTTTCCAGGCGCAGAATCTGCTCTTCACCCGCCTGGCCCGAGAGCGCCAGGTGTTCAGCCAGATGCCGGATCAGGGCTTGCTCGCCATCCAGTTCAGCCGCAGCTTGTTGCAGCAATTCAGACAGGTGCAACAGGTTGGTCAGCACGCGCTCACCGTCACCGCGGGCGATCAGGGTTTGCGGCAACTTGAAGTCGTGGAGCAGACGCCGCAGCATCGGCAGCACACCTTGGGTCCGCCAGATTGCGCGGTAATCACGAAACTGCATGACACGGCGTTCCCAGGCCAACTCGTCCTGGTTCAGTTGTTCAAGTTCCAGCAACGACAGGTTGAGGGTGACGCAAGCCAATGCGGCGCGCAGAGGACGCTCGACGTCCGGTTCGGCGCAGGCTTTGAGCCAGGCCAGCAGGTCGTGTGCCTCTTGAGCGGCGAACACCGAATCCTTATCCGACAGGTAGACACTGCGCACGCCACGCGCGGCCAGTTCGGTGCGCACGGCCTGGGCCTCTTTGCCGTCACGCACGAGAATGGCGATGTCCGATGGCAGCACGGGTTTGAAGGTATCGCCCTTGATGAACCCCGCACTGCCCTGTTGCCCGCCATTGAGCAACGCAACGATCTGGCTGGCACACGCTGCGGCCAATTGTTGGCGGTAGAGCACAGTGGAGATCGGCTGGTCGGTGGGCAGATGCCAGATATTTAGGGCCGGCAGTGTTTGCCCGTCGACCTGCAGCTGTTCTTTGCGGCCTTGAGATGAGACCCGCTGAAAAGGTACCGGGTTTTCACCTTCGGCCTCGCGAAACAGAAACGCACCGCGCCCTGTTTCCGCACGCTCGAACACATGGTTGACCGCCTCCACCATGGCATGGCTGGAGCGAAAGTTGGTGCCCAAGGTGTGCAAGCGTCCGGCGCTGGCCTGCCGCGCGCGCAGGTAGGTATAAATATCGGCACCGCGAAAGGCGTAGATCGCCTGTTTGGGATCGCCGATCAGGAACAGACCACTTTCAGGGTGGTTTTCTTCGATGCGGTAGATACGTTCAAAGATGCGGTACTGAATCGGATCGGTGTCCTGGAACTCGTCAATCAGGGCCACCGGAAACTGTTCACGAATCACGCAGGCCAGACGCTCTCCGCCGTCTGCCTGCAAGGCTGCGTCGAGGCGGATCAGCATGTCGTCAAAGCCCATCTCGGCGCGCCGACGCTTTTCTTCTTCAAAGCGTTTGCCGACCCAGGCGGCCGCGTGTTGCAACACGGCGGCGTCGGGCGTAGGCAGAGCGTCGAGACTGGCTTTAAGACCTGCCATCGCCTCCAGGCCAGGGTGATGCGGCGGCTCGCCCTTCCAGGCTTCGGCCATTCCGTCAGGCGTCAGGCGCGCAAAGCCGGTACCAATGTCCAGTTGCTCCAGCGTTTCATCAATGGCCCAGGCATTGAGCTTTTCAAACCAGGGCTCGAAGTACCGCGCCTGCATCTTGCGGCCGTCCACCGCCTTGGCAGCAACGGCCTGCAAGCAGATGTCCCGCAACTCGGTCGCCCACTGCCGCCAAGGTGCCTTGAGGGCGACCAGCGCTTCGCGGCGCTCCTGCAAGCAGGCATTGATCAATTCCGCCGGCTCGCGTTGTTCATCGCCGGACCGTTCGCTGCCGAACAAGGCGCGCACTTTGGGTAGCAGGGCGGCCGGACCTCCCCAATGGCTACGTACCCAGTTCAATGCATCGTCCTGCATCGGGTAGCAGAACAGCCGCCAGTAATCGCGCAACACTTCGCCCAACAAATCGCTGTGATCGGTTTCCAGGGTCTGAGTAAACAGGCTCCCGCTATCGAAGGCATGTTCGCGCAGCATGCGCTGACACCAACTGTGGATAGTCGAAACGGCAGCCTCGTCCATCCATTGGGCAGCAATGTCGAGTCGATTGGCGCAAGCTGGCCATTGCTCGGGCGGGTACTGATCGCGCAGCTCGGCGATCAAGTCGTCTGGCTGTTCGATCTCCTCACGAAAGAAGCGCGCCGCTTCCGCCAGGCGGGTGCGGATTCGCTCGCGCAGTTCTTTGGTCGCGGCGTCGGTAAAGGTTACGACCAAAATTTGCGGCGGCAACAGTTCACGCCCAAAACCCGACTCATCGCCGCCATGGCCCAGCACCAGACGCAGGTACAACGCAGAAATAGTGAAGGTCTTGCCGGTACCCGCACTGGCTTCGATCAGTTGGCTGCCGCGCAGTGGAAAGGCCAGGGCCAAGGGTTTGGTGGCGCTCATGAACGGTCGTCCTCGCTGGCCAGAGATCGCCATGGGGCGGTTATCAGGGGGCGATACAAGGTCTCGCACCAGCCTTCGAAGTCCTCACTGGCAATCAGCGCGGCGTAATCAGGAAATTGTCGCGTGAGCGCCGGGCTTTCCCGGCGCTCACCGTCGCTGGTCAAACCGTCGCCCTCATAAGCTTTGCGGGCCGCGGCCCGGGCTTTCTCTGGGTCGGTTTGGCCGAGCCAGGCGAACGCGGTCTTGACGGCCACCGGCAGCGGTTCGTTCATACCGGCCTTCCAGGCCAGCAGCAGATGACCCAGTACATCTTGGGCGATGTTTTGTTCCAGCGGCGCCAGTAGCAGGGTGTCGTCGCTGGCTACCAGACCGGTGCTCAACGGCAGGCCGCAGGCACACGCCACCAGATGATTGACCCAGGGGCGAATCAGGCGGTGCCACTTGCGGGTCTTGATCGAGCCGATACTGTTGGGGATGGCGGTGACGCTGAGAAAAGCGCCGTCACCGCGTCGATGCAAACCGCTGATCCAACCGTCGAGTTGAATACCCTGATGTTCGAAGCTGACCGGCTCGGCGCTGTTGTGTGGGCTCGGCCAGAGTGCCAGGAGTTGCTGATAGCGTTGCAGCAAATCGGGCAAGGGCTCGATCAATTCGTTGCGCAGGCACTCGCCGAAACCGACCATGGGCAGCAATCCGCTGCCCTGCAAGCGTCGGGCCTGGGCATTAAGGGCATGTTCCGGGTTATCCGGCTCGGTCAGCGCCGCGGCCAGCAGGCTGTCACTCAATGTGTAGCGTTGCAGCGCGTCGAGGACGAAGGGTTCTTCATCGGCCATGGGCACTTCGGCGGCCTCGAAAAACACTTTGAGCCGCTGACTGAAAAAATGTCTGACGGGATTGCGCAGGAAGTCTTGCAACTGAGCAAGGCTCAGGGGCTCTTCCTGGATGTAGGGCTGCAGCGTGCTGACCTCGGGGAACTGCGCTTGTGCTTCATGCAACAAGCGCCATTCATGGGCATAGCTGAACAGCGGGTCGCCTGCGTGAAAGTAGCGGGCGCTGAAGGGCTGCAGCGGATGTTCCTGGGTCATTGCCTCCAGTAGCGGCCGGTCTTTGGCATGCTGCCAGCCGCTGGCAAGATGATCGCGCAACTGGCCGATCAACACCGACGCTGGACGGTCGCTATTATCGCGGATGCTCCGACCGATCCAACTGATATAGAGCTGGTCACGGGCCGAGAGCAGGGCTTCAAGCAGCAAGTAACGATCGTCTTCACGACGAGAGCGGTCGCCGGGACGGTAATCACTGCCCATCAGGTCGAAATCCAGCGGCGGTTGGGCGCGGGGGTAATCGCCATCGTTCATGCCCAACAGACAGACCAACGTGAAGGGAATGGCGCGCATCGGCATCAGGGTGCAAAAATTGACGGCTCCGGCGAGAAAGCGCTGGGACAGGCGCCCTTCATCCAGGCCGGCCAACCAGGCCTCACGAACGACAGTCAGCGGTAACTCGTCGTACAGACCAACGGAGTCGCAGGTCTCCAGCCAGGTTTCTCTCAATTGCTCTAGCTGACCGAGCAGATAGTCGTCGTGTTCGTTGGCGGGAAGAAAAAACGTCTGCATCAAGCCTTGCAGCCGCCCGCCCCAGGCCTGTGGCGTGGCAGGTTCCAAGAGTATCTGGTGGGCGTCGTGCAGTGCATCAAGCAACGCAACCAGTGGGCCGATCAATGCTGCGTCCAGCCCGCCAATTTCGTCATACGGCTCAATGCCTGCGCAGGCAGGGCCGCTGCCCACGGCGTAGCCCAGCAACATACGGCGCAGTCCAAATCGCCAACTGTTTTGCTCCAGCTCATTCGGCAACCCCAAGCCGGCCCGCTGTTCGGCGTTGAGTCCCCAGCGGATGCCCGCGCCTTCTATCCAGCGATGCAGGGTTGGCAGATCGCGCTCCTTGATCGCGAAACGTTCGCGCAGGGCGGGAACATCCAGCAGATCAAGGATCTCGCTGACTGGAAAGCGGCTATCCGGGAGCTTCAATAAATGCTCTACCGCGATAAGCAGCGGATCACGGCCTCGTTGGCCCTGGTCTGTCAGAGTGAAAGGGATGAAGCGTGGGTCTTTTCTGTCCAATTGCCCGAACACCGCGCGGATATGGGGCGCATAACTGTCGATGTCCGGGACCATCACAATGACATCCCGTGGTCGCAGCGCGGGGTTCTCGCTGAAGCGCTGGAGCAGTTGGTCATGCAGAACTTCTACCTCCCGCTGCGCGCTGTGGGCGATATGGAAACGGATCGAGGTGTCCTGCTCCAGGTCGACGGCCGGCCAGCGCTCACGTGTTTCATTGAGCGGGCGCAGTTCGAGGATATCGTCCTGCAGTTGGTTGAGTAGCGTGGTGGGTGCATTGTCGCTGAACAGGTCGATTCGACCGTCGCGGAAAGCTGCGCGGTAACTGTTCGGATCGTCGTAGCTGTCCAGCAAATTGATGTAGTCGCGGCCCTGCTTGCCCCATGCGGCGAGCAGCGGATGGGCATGTTGATGCAGGGTTTGCGGATCGATGGCGGCGGGCATTCCGGCCTTGCGGGCCTGGCGTTTGTACTCGTTTCTCAGTAAGTCTTTATCGGCCACGATGTCTGACCAATGATGACGACAAGGGTTGTGTACGCACAGTAATACCTGGCTGAAACGGGCCAGGCCGGCCAGTGCCTCAAGGGCTTGGGCAGGCAACGAAGAAATGCCAAAGACGATGACTCGGGAAGGCAGGCCAGCAGGCGCTGTATCCAGGTGGTTGATACGTTCGATAAAACGCTGGTGAACGCCGGCACGGCTTTGCGCCATCCCTTCTTCACCGACATCCAGCAGCAGGGCTCGCCATAACTCAGCTTGCCAGCAGTTGGCCGGACTCAACGGCCGGGAGTCGCCTCGGACACTGCGCAGTTGGTGACGCCCCGCGGCCCAATCCTCCAGCCAATCCGCGCGATACACTTGATACTGGTCGAACAGGTCAGCCAGGCGCTCTGCCAGTTGGTAGCGTTTACGCATATCCGAATCGTGCGTAAGAAAGCGTTGCAGCGGCTCGAAATGCGGCTGGTGAATAAGCTCAGGTAACAGGCGCATGAGACGCCAAGTCAGCGGGGCTTTATCCAGCAGAGATTTGGGCGGAATTTCATCCTGTCCCAAGACCATTCGATAGAGCTGCCACATGAAGCTGCCGGGGAGCTGGACATCGATAGCCGCGGCAATGCCGCAGCCGCCCATGTCGTCATCTTCAGGGTCTTCAGCGAGGGCCAGCTTGAGCCATTGAGCGATACCGTTGCTTTGTACCAGGGCAATTTCGTTTTCCAGAGGAGCCAGCGGATAACGACGCATCCAACTGACGACCAAGCTGCGCAGCTCATCCAGGCGATTGCCGTGAACTACCATGAATCCAGCGCTGAGGGACGTCGCATCCGGCATAACGGCTTCCTTGGGAAAAGCAAAATCGAGGGATGGACTTTAGCATTGAAGGCCAGTGGCGGGGGGAGCGCACAGGGTGTGGAGCGGGGGGTATCTGGTGGAAAGCGTTATCGTTGACGCTCTTCGCCAGCAAGGGCCTGGCGCTCCCTCGCTCCTACAGATCGCCCAAAAACAAAACCCCTGTCTGCGTGAGCAGACAGGGGTTCTGGAATTTAATCTTGACGATGACCTACTCTCACATGGGGAAACCCCACACTACCATCGGCGATGCATCGTTTCACTACTGAGTTCGGGATGGGATCAGGTGGTTCCAATGCTCTATGGTCGTCAAGAAATTCGGTAGCCGGCGCGTTTTCTCTAACGAGATCACGTTCCAGCGAATGGGTATGTAATAGATTTGTGTGTGCTGCAAACTTTCGGTTTGTATCGTCTTCACACACCGCAATCTGGTTGCTCTGGATTAGAGAGCCGACGCAAATTGCTTGGGTGTTATATGGTCAAGCCTCACGGGCAATTAGTATTGGTTAGCTCAACGCCTCACAGCGCTTACACACCCAACCTATCAACGTCGTAGTCTTCGACGGCCCTTCAGGGAACTCAAGGTTCCAGTGAGATCTCATCTTGAGGCTAGTTTCCCGCTTAGATGCTTTCAGCGGTTATCTATTCCGAACATAGCTACCCGGCAATGCCACTGGCGTGACAACCGGAACACCAGAGGTTCGTCCACTCCGGTCCTCTCGTACTAGGAGCAGCCCCTCTCAAATCTCAAACGTCCACGGCAGATAGGGACCGAACTGTCTCACGACGTTCTAAACCCAGCTCGCGTACCACTTTAAATGGCGAACAGCCATACCCTTGGGACCGGCTTCAGCCCCAGGATGTGATGAGCCGACATCGAGGTGCCAAACACCGCCGTCGATATGAACTCTTGGGCGGTATCAGCCTGTTATCCCCGGAGTACCTTTTATCCGTTGAGCGATGGCCCTTCCATACAGAACCACCGGATCACTAAGACCTACTTTCGTACCTGCTCGACGTGTCTGTCTCGCAGTCAAGCGCGCTTTTGCCTTTATACTCTACGACCGATTTCCGACCGGTCTGAGCGCACCTTCGTACTCCTCCGTTACTCTTTAGGAGGAGACCGCCCCAGTCAAACTACCCACCATACACTGTCCTCGATCCGGATAACGGACCTGAGTTAGAACCTCAAAGTTGCCAGGGTGGTATTTCAAGGTTGGCTCCACGCAGACTGGCGTCCACGCTTCAAAGCCTCCCACCTATCCTACACAAGCAAATTCAAAGTCCAGTGCAAAGCTATAGTAAAGGTTCACGGGGTCTTTCCGTCTAGCCGCGGATACACTGCATCTTCACAGCGATTTCAATTTCACTGAGTCTCGGGTGGAGACAGCGCCGCCATCGTTACGCCATTCGTGCAGGTCGGAACTTACCCGACAAGGAATTTCGCTACCTTAGGACCGTTATAGTTACGGCCGCCGTTTACCGGGGCTTCGATCAAGAGCTTCGCGTTAGCTAACCCCATCAATTAACCTTCCGGCACCGGGCAGGCGTCACACCCTATACGTCCACTTTCGTGTTTGCAGAGTGCTGTGTTTTTAATAAACAGTCGCAGCGGCCTGGTATCTTCGACCGGCATGAGCTTACGGAGCAAGTCCTTCACCCTCACCGGCGCACCTTCTCCCGAAGTTACGGTGCCATTTTGCCTAGTTCCTTCACCCGAGTTCTCTCAAGCGCCTTGGTATTCTCTACCCAACCACCTGTGTCGGTTTGGGGTACGGTTCCTGGTTACCTGAAGCTTAGAAGCTTTTCTTGGAAGCATGGCATCAACCACTTCGTCACCCAAAGGGTAACTCGTCATCAGCTCTCGGCCTTAGAATCCCGGATTTACCTAAGATTCCAGCCTACCACCTTAAACTTGGACAACCAACGCCAAGCTGGCCTAGCCTTCTCCGTCCCTCCATCGCAATAACCAGAAGTACAGGAATATTAACCTGTTTTCCATCGACTACGCTTTTCAGCCTCGCCTTAGGGACCGACTAACCCTGCGTCGATTAACGTTGCGCAGGAAACCTTGGTCTTTCGGCGTGGGTGTTTTTCACACCCATTGTCGTTACTCATGTCAGCATTCGCACTTCTGATACCTCCAGCAAGCTTCTCAACTCACCTTCACAGGCTTACAGAACGCTCCTCTACCGCATCATCCGAAGATGATACCCGTAGCTTCGGTGTATGGTTTGAGCCCCGTTACATCTTCCGCGCAGGCCGACTCGACTAGTGAGCTATTACGCTTTCTTTAAAGGGTGGCTGCTTCTAAGCCAACCTCCTAGCTGTCTAAGCCTTCCCACATCGTTTCCCACTTAACCATAACTTTGGGACCTTAGCTGACGGTCTGGGTTGTTTCCCTTTTCACGACGGACGTTAGCACCCGCCGTGTGTCTCCCATGCTCGGCACTTGTAGGTATTCGGAGTTTGCATCGGTTTGGTAAGTCGGGATGACCCCCTAGCCGAAACAGTGCTCTACCCCCTACAGTGATACATGAGGCGCTACCTAAATAGCTTTCGAGGAGAACCAGCTATCTCCGAGCTTGATTAGCCTTTCACTCCGATCCACAGGTCATCCGCTAACTTTTCAACGGTAGTCGGTTCGGTCCTCCAGTTAGTGTTACCCAACCTTCAACCTGCCCATGGATAGATCGCCCGGTTTCGGGTCTATTCCCAGCGACTAGACGCCCTATTAAGACTCGCTTTCGCTACGCCTCCCCTATTCGGTTAAGCTCGCCACTGAAAATAAGTCGCTGACCCATTATACAAAAGGTACGCAGTCACCCAACAAAGTGGGCTCCCACTGCTTGTACGCATACGGTTTCAGGATCTATTTCACTCCCCTCTCCGGGGTTCTTTTCGCCTTTCCCTCACGGTACTAGTTCACTATCGGTCAGTCAGTAGTATTTAGCCTTGGAGGATGGTCCCCCCATATTCAGACAAAGTTTCTCGTGCTCCGTCCTACTCGATTTCATGACTAAGAGATTTTCGCGTACAGGGCTATCACCCACTATGGCCGCACTTTCCAGAGCGTTCCGCTAATCTCAAAGCCACTTAAGGGCTAGTCCCCGTTCGCTCGCCACTACTAAGGGAATCTCGGTTGATTTCTTTTCCTCAGGGTACTTAGATGTTTCAGTTCCCCTGGTTCGCCTCTTGCACCTATGTATTCAGTACAAGATAACCATCTTATGATGGCTGGGTTCCCCCATTCAGACATCTCCGGATCAAAGTCTGTTTGCCGACTCCCCGAAGCTTTTCGCAGGCTACCACGTCTTTCATCGCCTCTGACTGCCAAGGCATCCACCGTATGCGCTTCTTCACTTGACCATATAACCCCAAGCAATCTGGTTATACTGTGAAGACAACATTCGCCGAAAATTCGCAATCACTCACAAATTTTACCTTAGCCTGATCCGTTACCAGTGAAAGTAACGTTCAGTCTATCTTTCTATCACATACCCAAATTTTTAAAGAACGATCTAATCAAAGACTAGAAATCAACATTCACCATCATCACAATGGAATGCTCATTTCTAAGCTTTAAACAGTAGAAGCAGTAGTGGTGGAGCCAAGCGGGATCGAACCGCTGACCTCCTGCGTGCAAGGCAGGCGCTCTCCCAGCTGAGCTATGGCCCCGTATTTCTACAGGCGTTTCCCACACAAAATTGGTGGGTCTGGGCAGATTCGAACTGCCGACCTCACCCTTATCAGGGGTGCGCTCTAACCAACTGAGCTACAGACCCAATTTCGGGCTGCTTCTTTCGTCTTCTTCAATGAATCAAGCAATTCGTGTGGGAACTTATGGAGCAGCTGATGTCGTCGATTAAGGAGGTGATCCAGCCGCAGGTTCCCCTACGGCTACCTTGTTACGACTTCACCCCAGTCATGAATCACACCGTGGTAACCGTCCTCCCGAAGGTTAGACTAGCTACTTCTGGTGCAACCCACTCCCATGGTGTGACGGGCGGTGTGTACAAGGCCCGGGAACGTATTCACCGCGACATTCTGATTCGCGATTACTAGCGATTCCGACTTCACGCAGTCGAGTTGCAGACTGCGATCCGGACTACGATCGGTTTTATGGGATTAGCTCCACCTCGCGGCTTGGCAACCCTTTGTACCGACCATTGTAGCACGTGTGTAGCCCAGGCCGTAAGGGCCATGATGACTTGACGTCATCCCCACCTTCCTCCGGTTTGTCACCGGCAGTCTCCTTAGAGTGCCCACCATTACGTGCTGGTAACTAAGGACAAGGGTTGCGCTCGTTACGGGACTTAACCCAACATCTCACAACACGAGCTGACGACAGCCATGCAGCACCTGTCTCAATGTTCCCGAAGGCACCAATCTATCTCTAGAAAGTTCATTGGATGTCAAGGCCTGGTAAGGTTCTTCGCGTTGCTTCGAATTAAACCACATGCTCCACCGCTTGTGCGGGCCCCCGTCAATTCATTTGAGTTTTAACCTTGCGGCCGTACTCCCCAGGCGGTCAACTTAATGCGTTAGCTGCGCCACTAAGAGCTCAAGGCTCCCAACGGCTAGTTGACATCGTTTACGGCGTGGACTACCAGGGTATCTAATCCTGTTTGCTCCCCACGCTTTCGCACCTCAGTGTCAGTATCAGTCCAGGTGGTCGCCTTCGCCACTGGTGTTCCTTCCTATATCTACGCATTTCACCGCTACACAGGAAATTCCACCACCCTCTACCATACTCTAGTCAGTCAGTTTTGAATGCAGTTCCCAGGTTGAGCCCGGGGATTTCACATCCAACTTAACAAACCACCTACGCGCGCTTTACGCCCAGTAATTCCGATTAACGCTTGCACCCTCTGTATTACCGCGGCTGCTGGCACAGAGTTAGCCGGTGCTTATTCTGTCGGTAACGTCAAAATTGCAGAGTATTAATCTACAACCCTTCCTCCCAACTTAAAGTGCTTTACAATCCGAAGACCTTCTTCACACACGCGGCATGGCTGGATCAGGCTTTCGCCCATTGTCCAATATTCCCCACTGCTGCCTCCCGTAGGAGTCTGGACCGTGTCTCAGTTCCAGTGTGACTGATCATCCTCTCAGACCAGTTACGGATCGTCGCCTTGGTGAGCCATTACCCCACCAACTAGCTAATCCGACCTAGGCTCATCTGATAGCGCAAGGCCCGAAGGTCCCCTGCTTTCTCCCGTAGGACGTATGCGGTATTAGCGTCCGTTTCCGAACGTTATCCCCCACTACCAGGCAGATTCCTAGGCATTACTCACCCGTCCGCCGCTCTCAAGAGAAGCAAGCTTCTCTCTACCGCTCGACTTGCATGTGTTAGGCCTGCCGCCAGCGTTCAATCTGAGCCATGATCAAACTCTTCAGTTCAAACATCTTTGGGTTTTTAAGAAACCCTAAACTTGGCTCAGCAATCGTTGGTTACATCTTTGATTTCTCGCGGAGTAACTTGTGATGCTGATAATCTTGTTGACTATCAGTCTGACTCCACAAGCACCCACACGAATTGCTTGATTCAGTTGTTAAAGAGCGGTTGGTTAAGATCTTTCGTCTCAACCGAGGCGCGCATTCTACAGCAGCCTCTGTTGCTGTCAAGCGGTTATTTTAAGAAGTTTTCAAAGTTTCCTCTGCAACTTCAACCACTTGCGCTTCCGATCTCTCGTTAGCGGGAGGCGAATTCTACAGCGTTACACGCTGCTGTCAACACCTCTTTTTTACCGCTTTCGACCGAGAAGATCGAACCGTTGATAGAGCCGTACAACCTTGCTCCAGCAACTTCTTCCAGGCTTCGATGATCTGAAGCAGGCCGCTGTCGAACTCTGCATAACTCTTTGTTTACCAAGGAGTTTTCCGTTTCGACTGCGCCGGAAGTGGGGCGAATTATAGACGTCCTGATTCTGCCGTCAACCTGTATTTTCACAAAATTGTCACAACAGTCAAAAAAGTCCCAAAAACGCAAAGGCCGGCCCAAAGGGGCCGGCCTTTTACCGTCTACTTACAAGCTGGGAAAGGCGAACTGCGACGCTTCATGACTGGCTCGTTGCGGCCAACGCTGGGTAATCGCCTTGCGACGGGTATAGAAACGCACCCCATCCGGCCCATAGGCGTGCAAATCACCAAACAGTGAACGCTTCCAGCCACCGAAGCTGTGATAGGCAACCGGCACCGGCAACGGCACGTTGACGCCGACCATGCCCACTTCAATTTCGTCACAGAACAGGCGCGCCGCTTCCCCGTCACGGGTAAAGATGCAGGTGCCATTGCCGTATTCGTGATCATTGATCAGTTGCATCGCGGCTTCCAGGCTGTTTACCCGCACCACGCACAGTACCGGTCCGAAGATCTCTTCTTTATAGATACGCATCTCGGGAGTCACACGATCAAACAGACTTCCCCCGAAGAAGAAGCCATCTTCATGGCCGTCGATGCTCAGACCGCGACCGTCAACCACCAGCTCGGCACCGGAGGAGACACCGTCTTCTATATAGCCACTGACCTTATCCCGAGCCTGACCTGTCACCAACGGCCCCATGTCCAGCCCGCAGGAAGTCCCCGCGCCGATCTTCAGGGCCTTGATCTGCGGCACCAACTTGGCAACCAGCGCGTCGGCAACCTGATCGCCAACACACACAGCCACGGAGATTGCCATGCAACGCTCGCCGCACGAACCATACGCCGCGCCCATCAGGGCACTGACCGCATTATCCAGGTCCGCGTCCGGCATCAGCACCGCATGGTTTTTCGCCCCGCCCAATGCCTGAACGCGCTTGCCGCGCTTGGTGGCTTCGGAATAGATGTACTCGGCAATCGGCGTCGAGCCGACAAAACTCAATGCCTTGACTTCCGGCGCCTCGATCAACGCGTCCACCGCGCCTTTGTCGCCATGCACCACGCTCAGTACGCCCTTAGGCAAACCGGCTTCCTGCAACAGCTGTGCGATCAGCAGTGTCGAACTCGGGTCGCGTTCCGATGGCTTGAGAATGAAACAGTTACCGCAGACGATCGCCAACGGATACATCCACAGTGGCACCATGGCCGGGAAGTTGAACGGCGTGATACCGGCCACCACGCCCAACGACTGGAAGTCCGACCAGGCATCAATATTCGGGCCGACGTTGCGACTGTATTCGCCTTTAAGAATTTCCGGCGCCGAGCACGCGTACTCAACGTTCTCGATCCCGCGCTTCAGCTCGCCGGCCGCGTCTTCCAGCGTCTTGCCGTGTTCTTCGCTGATCAATTGCGAGATACGCGCCTCGTTCTGCTCCAGCAACTGCTTGAAACGGAACATCACCTGGGCGCGCTTGGCCGGTGGTGTATTGCGCCACGCCGGGAACGCGGCCTTGGCCGAGTCGATTGCAGTCTAAATGGTTTCGCGGCTGGCCAGTGGCACCTGGTGAATCACTTTGCCGGTGGACGGGTTGAACACGTCGGCACTACGACCGCTGTCGGTCACCAATTCGCCGTTGATCAAATGCTGGATAAGGCTCATGCAGGGCTCCTGAAAAGTTGTCCACAGGCGCGACACTCGCCGCGCCTGATGTGTGTTCTATATAGAAGGAGAAATCAGTCGATCTTGTTCAGCACTTCACCGACCGCATCGAACAAGCGATCCAGATCCTGCGGCTTGCTGTTGAAGGTTGGGCCGAACTGCAAGGTGTCACCGCCGAAACGCACGTAGAACCCGGCTTTCCACAGCGCCATGCCGGCCTCGAATGGACGCACGATGGCATCACCGTCACGCGGGGCAATCTGGATCGCACCGGCCAGGCCATAGTTGCGGATGTCGATGATGTTCTTGCCGCCCTTCAAGCCGTGCAATGCGTTCTCGAAGTGCGGCGCGACTTCAGCCACGCTCTGCACCAGGTTTTCCTTCTGCAACAGATCCAATGCCGCCAGGCCAGCGGCGCACGCCACCGGGTGTGCCGAGTAGGTATAGCCGTGTGGGAATTCCACTGCGTACTCAGGCGTCGCCTGGTTCATGAAGGTCTGATAAATCTCGCTGCTGGCAATCACCGCACCCATCGGGATCGCACCGTTGGTGACTTGCTTGGCAATGCACATCAGGTCCGGCGTCACACCGAAGCTGTCAGCGCCAAACATCGAACCGGTACGCCCGAAACCGGTGATCACTTCGTCGAACACCAACAGAATATTGTGTTGATCACAAATCTCACGCAGACGCTTGAGGTAGCCCTGCGGCGGTACCAGTACGCCAGCAGAACCGGCCATAGGCTCGACAAACACCGCCGCAATGTTGGAAGCGTCATGCAGCTCAATCAGCTTGAGCAGTTCATCGGCCAAGGCGATCCCGCCCTGCTCCGGCATCCCCCGGGAGAATGCATTGCTCGCCAGCAAGGTGTGCGGCAGGTGATCGACATCCATCATTGCCTGACCAAACAGCTTGCGATTGCCGTTGACGCCGCCAAGACTCGTACCGGCGATATTCACCCCGTGGTAACCACGGGCGCGGCCAATCATCTTGGTCTTGGTCGCCTGGCCTTTCAGGCGCCAGTAGGCGCGCACCATCTTCACCGCGGTATCGGCGCACTCGGAACCGGAGTCAGTGAAAAACACATGATTAAGGTTGCCAGGCGTCAGGTCGGTGATTTTTTCGGCCAACTGGAACGACAGCGGATGACCGTATTGAAAGCCTGGTGAGTAATCCAGCGTACCGAGTTGCTTGGCCACCGCGTCCTGGATTTCCTTGCGTGTATGCCCGGCACCGCAGGTCCACAGGCCCGATAACGAGTCGTAGACCCGGCGCCCCTTGTCGTCGATCAACCAACTGCCTTCGGCCCCGACAATCAGACGCGGGTCGCGCTGGAAGTTGCGGTTAGCGGTGTAAGGCATCCAATGGGCGTCCAGCTTCAATTGGCTGGCCAGGGAGGACCGGGCGTTTTCGGGCATGTTCATCAGCAAAACCTCGCAAGGCAGAAGGCAGCGTCGGGATTGAAAAGCGTTCTTGCAGCTAAATTGCCATGGGGATAAAGTCTGTGAAATCCAACTCTTCTAACCTTCAGTCAGGGTTTCACTAAACTATGAGCAGCCGTCGCCCCGATCCCCTGGCCCAAGTCAGCGACTTCGATATTCGCTTGCTGCGTATCTTTCGCAGCGTGGTGGAGTGCGGCGGCTTCTCGGCGGCGGAAACGGTGCTGGGCATTGGTCGTTCGGCCATCAGCCAGCAGATGAGTGATCTCGAGCAACGCCTGGGCTTGCGTTTGTGCCAGCGCGGACGCGCGGGGTTTTCGCTGACCGAGGAAGGTCGTGAGGTCTACCAGTCAGTGCTGCAGTTATTAAGTGCGCTGGAAAGTTTCCGCACCGAGGTCAATGGCCTGCATCAACACCTGCGCGGGGAACTGATCATCGGCCTCACCGATAATCTGGTCACACTTCCTCACATGCGTATTACCCACGCCTTGGCACAACTGAAAGAACGTGGCCCCGACGTACAAATCCAGATTCGCATGATCGCCCCCAATGAGGTCGAGCAAGGCGTGCTCGACGGACGCCTGCACGTCGGCGTGGTGCCTCAGGCCAGCGCGTTGTCGGGTCTCGAATATCAACCGCTGTATAGCGAACGTTCACTGCTCTACTGCGCGGTCGGTCATCCACTGTTCTACGCCGATGACAAGCAACTGGATGACCAACGCATCAATCAACAGGACGCCATCGCGCCGACCTTTCGCTTGCCGGCCGAAATCCAGGCGCATTATCAAGCCCTCAATTGCACCGCCAGCGCATCCGACCGTGAAGGCATGGCATTCCTGATCCTGACGGGGCGCTATATCGGTTATCTGCCCGATCACTACGCCAGCCTGTGGGTGCAACAAGGCCGACTGCGAGCACTGAAACCTGCGGCGCGCTTTTATGATTTAAGCCTCGCTTCGGTCACGCGCAAAGGTCGTCGCCCTCATTTGGTGCTGGAAAGTTTTCTCGACAGCTTGGCCGCAACCCGCTGATAAGGGCCGTGCGCAAATTCAGCCACTGAATAGTTTTTCGCCAGCCCCGAGAATAATGACCCCTGCGGCCTGAGCCTCGGTTCTGCATAGGGCCTGACCGCGTACGGCCTTATTGGCCGTTGAGAGTCGCGGGTGCTTTTACCCAGATCCGCAGGCCCTCTGCTAGTGAGGCCGTGTTACCGTCCCGCGTTCTAGACAAACAGCGCCGCGGCGGTCCGGAACGCGAAACACTGAAACCGCTTTGAGGCTTTTATCGTATCGGGACTTGTCTGAGGCTTATGGGTGGGTTATCTGTGCATCAACCGCATTCATCGATCTGCACGGAAACCTCCATGAGCCTCGAAGTTCCTGCCCACAGTAACCACGCTGGAAAACCTGCAAGCCGCATTCGGCAAAAGAACGAACAAGCGATTATCCAGGCCGCCGAAGACGAGTTCGCCCGTCATGGTTACAAAGGCACCAGCATGAATACCATCGCAACAAGCGCCGGACTGCCGAAGGCCAACCTGCACTACTACTTCACCAACAAGTTGGGGCTCTATGTTGCAGTACTCAGCAATATCATCGAACTGTGGGACAGCGCCTTCAACACGCTGACCGCCGAGGATGATCCCGCCGAAGCGCTGACGCGCTACATCCGCGCCAAAATGGAGTTTTCCCGGCGTCAGCCACAAGCCTCGCGGATCTTCGCCATGGAGATCATCAGCGGCGGAGAATGCCTGACCGAGTATTTCAGCCAGGACTACCGCGCCTGGTTCAGCGGCCGCGCGGCCGTGTTCCAAGCCTGGATCGATGCGGGCAAAATGGACCCCGTCGACCCGGTCCACCTGATCTTCCTGCTCTGGGGCAGCACCCAGCATTACGCCGACTTCGCCACCCAGATCTGTCGCGTTACCGGTCGCACCAAGCTGACCAAACACGATATGGAAGACGCCGGCAACAACCTTATCCATATCATTCTCAAAGGCTGCGGCATCAAGCCCGCCCTCTAAACGAAGTCACTCATGCCTTTTACGCTTATCGGCCTTTGCGAGTTTCGCGAAGAAATTCGCAAAAGCCGCTTCATCACCCTCGCCGCCCCCATCGCCAGCCCTCAAGACGCCCAGGCGTTCATCGAGCAGCACAGCGACCTGAACGCCACGCACAATTGCTGGGCCTGGAAGCTGGGTGGGCAATACCGCAGTAATGATGACGGAGAACCCGGAGGCACCGCAGGGCGACCGATCCTGGCGGCCATCGAAGCCCAAGACTTCGACCAAGTCGTGGTGCTGGTGATCCGCTGGTACGGCGGCATTCAACTGGGCACCGGCGGCCTCGCCCGTGCCTACGGTGGTGGCGCGAATAAATGCCTGCAAAACGCCGAACGGATCGAGTTGATCAGTCGCGTGCCACTCACCTGCGCGTGCAGCTTCGCTGAACTGCCCTTGGTAAAACTGCGTGTCGCCGAACTGGACGGCCTGGTGGTAGAGGAAACCTTCACCGCCAACGGCGTGGACCTTCAACTCGCGCTGGGTGAAGCCCAGATCGACACATTGCAAACGCTACTGGCAGACCTGAGTCGCGGACGAATTCGCCTGCAACGCTGAAACTACCCACAGCGACTGTGCATCTGCCTGTGGATAACCTGAGCACACTTGCCTGTAACCTTTTTGTCACCAGGCGTTGAGGCTGCTGTTCATTTTTTATCCAATTGAACCGGCCAGAATTGCGCAATTGCCCAGAGCACCTCAAATACCAGAATCACCACCAGTATCGAAGATGCTCCATTTAACAATGCATAGAGCTGCCAGGTAGCAAACAATAGTCGGCCCACTGCGTCGTAGCGACCAAAAACCCGTTGCGGGTCACGGATCCGCAGCACCGCCCACACGCAGACAATCGACCCCAGCAGGTTAGCCATCAGCAGATGAATAGGCGCAAAAGGTGGCAGCGCCCCCGGCAAATTGAAAGTCTGGCTGACATTCGACAAAGCGCCGTGCAACAGTAAAAAACTCCATGGCGTGACAAACGCAGCGGTTACGATCAAGTCATACCAGCCACTGGCTCGCACCAGTTGGCGATAGTGTTCGGTAGTCCACATAACGGCAGGCTCCTTCGATTCAAGAAGCCAGCAAGGTAAAGCCTGGAGTATGCTCCAGGGTCAAGCCTTAGCGAGTTCACCCCATGCGCATCGGCGAATTGGCTCAAGCCAGTGGCGTCAGCCGCGATACCTTGCGTTTCTACGAGCAGCGCGGACTGATTGCCGCGCAACGCAGCGCCAACGGTTATCGCCACTACCCGGCAGATATGCTGCAACTGGTGCTGTACATCAAAACCGCGCAACGCCTAGGCTTCAGCCTCGGTGAAATCGGCAGCAGCGTCGCCGCTCTCTGGCATGCACCCGACCCTGACAGCGCAGTCACCCAGCTGTTGCAAGACAAGCTCATGCTGATCGACACCCGCATCCGCGAACTAGGCCACCTGCGCCTGGAGTTGCAGCAACGACTCGGACAACGTTGTCCACTGAACCCTTGAACCTGCACCACGAAGGAAGCTACTCATGTCTACGCCAAAAACCGCGCTGATCATCGGCGCCTCTCGAGGCCTGGGCCTTGGTCTGGTCGAACGTCTGCTGGCGGATGGCTGGCAGGTCACCGCCACAGTTCGTGATCCGCAAAAGGCCGATGCCTTGAAGGCCCTCGGTCCGGTAAACATCGAACAACTGGACATGGATGATCAGCAGGCCGTGATTGCCCTAAGCCAGCATCTGAAAGCCCAGACGTTCGACCTGCTGTTCGTCAACGCCGGCGTCAAGGGCCCGGAAAACCAGGCCCCGGGGCATGCAACCCTGGCCGAAGTGGGCCAACTGTTTTTCACCAACGCGGTGGCGCCGATCAACCTGGCACAGCGCTTTGTCCCGCAGATTCGCAAAGACAGCGGCGTGCTGGCGTTCATGAGTTCAGTGCTGGGCAGCGTGACCATGCCCGATGCACCGGAGCTTGCGCTGTACAAAGCCAGTAAGGCTGCGCTCAACTCCATGACCAACACCCTTGTCACCCAATTGGGCGAGCAGAAGCTAACGGTATTGTCGCTGCATCCGGGCTGGGTCAAGACCGATATGGGCGGCGAAGGCGCCGACCTGGATGTGCAGACCAGCGTGCGCGGTTTGATTGCCCAAGTGAACGCCTACGCTGGCAAAGGCGGTCATCACTTTGTGAATTACAAGGGCGAGACTATTCCCTGGTAAGCGTCCTACGGATCTATCACCGATTGCCGGTGATAGACCCAGCTTTGGACTACACGTAAACTGCGCTCTCGCCCTCCCCGGCGACCCTGGATCAGCAGACAGGGCAACACTGAGCTGGCAAACCTGAACCCATCATTCAGAGGAGCCGGCCAATGCCTGCGACCCGTATCTGGTTAAAAAACCCTCTCGCGATTTTCACCGCCAATGCCCTCGATGCCCGAGGCGGCCTGGTGCTGCAAAACGGTGTGATCGTCGAAGTCCTCGCCCTCGGGCAACAACCGGCCACCGCCTGTGGACAGGTCTTCGATGCCCGCGAGCATGTCGTCCTTCCCGGACTGATCAACACTCACCACCACTTCTACCAAACCCTGACCCGCGCCTGGGCGCCGGTGGTCAACCAGCCCTTATTCCCGTGGTTGAAAACCTTGTATCCGGTCTGGGCGCGGCTGACACCCGAGAAGCTCGCGCTCGCCAGCAAGGTTGCGTTGGCCGAGTTGCTGCTCTCGGGTTGCACCACCGCGGCGGACCATCATTACCTGTTTCCCGATGGCCTGGAAAACGCCATCGATGTACAAGTCGAAAGTGTCCGTGAACTGGGCATGCGCGCCATGCTGACCCGTGGTTCCATGAGCCTGGGTGAAGCTGACGGCGGACTTCCGCCGCAACAGACGGTGCAGCAGGGCGAAGTCATCCTCGAAGACAGCCAGCGCCTGATCGCCCGGTATCACGAGCGTGGCGATGGCGCGCGCATCCAGATTGCCCTGGCGCCGTGCTCACCGTTTTCGGTGACGCCGCAAATCATGACCGCCAGCGCCGAGCTGGCCAACAGCCTCGATGTACGCCTGCACACGCACCTGGCGGAAACCCTCGACGAAGAAGACTTCTGCCTGCAACGCTTTGGCTTGCGCACTGTCGACTATCTGGACAGCGTCGGCTGGCTCGGTCCTCGCACCTGGCTGGCCCACGGCATCCACTTCAACCCTGAAGAAATTGCCCGCCTGGGCGCGGCCGGTACCGGCATCTGCCATTGCCCGAGCTCCAACATGCGCCTGGCCTCAGGCATTTGTCCGACCCTGGACCTGATCGCCGCCGGCGCCCCCATCGGATTAGGGGTGGACGGCTCCGCATCCAACGATGCCTCCAACATGATCCTCGAAGCCCGCCAGGCCTTGTACATCCAGCGCCTGCGTTACGGCGCCGAGAAAATCACCCCTGAAGGGGTGCTCGGCTGGGCCACCCAAGGCTCGGCAAAATTGCTCGGACGCAGCGACATCGGCGAGTTGGCAGTGGGCAAACAGGCCGACCTGGCCCTGTTCAAGCTCGATGAGCTGCGCTTCTCCGGCAGCCACGATCCACTGTCGGCCCTGCTGCTGTGCGGCGCCGACCGGGCCGATCGCGTGATGGTCGGCGGTCAATGGCGAGTGATCGACGGGCAGGTCGAAGGCCTGGACCTTCAAGGCCTGATTGCCGATCACAGCCAGGCGGCGCGGGAGTTGATCGCAGGCTAAGGCTACAACCCCAGCAGCGACAACATGATAAAGGTCGCAAACAGCACAAAATGGGTCATCCCTTCGATGGCGTTGGTTTCGCCATCGTTGAGGTTGATCGCGCAGACAATCAGCGTGATAAACACCATCACCGTTTGCACCGGGGTCATTGCCATCTGAAACGGCTGGCCGGTGTACAGCGCCATCGCTTCCATCACCGGCACGGTCAGGATTACCGTCGATAGCGATGCACCCAGGGCGATATTGACCACCGACTGCATGCGGTTGGCCAAGGCTGCGCGCAATGCGGTCAAGATCTCCGGTGCCGCGGAAATGGCTGCCACCAGGATTGCCGTAATCACGGGAGGTGCGCCCGTGCCTTCAAGGCCAAGATCCAGGGTCTTGGACATCACCTCGGCCAATGCGCCAATCACCACCACGCCGAATACCAGCGTCGCGATGGAGAACGTCAGGTTGACGGGCGAAGCTTCTCCCGGCGGTAACTGCTTGCGACGTTTTTCCGGATAACTGTAACTGAAGAAGTAACTGTGAGGCCCGACCTGCATACGCAGGAACAAGGTGTACAACACCACCATCGCACCGATGGTGAAGGCCGAGTAGATTTTCCAGTCGGCCTCGGGGATAAATTCCGGCACCACCATCGACACGCCCATGGCCGTGAGAATCATCACGCTGTAGGTTCGCGCCGAATCATCGTTATAGGACTGTTCGCCGTGCTTGATGCCCCCCATCAGCGCGGCCAGGCCAAGGATTCCGTTAATGTCCAACATCACGGCCGAATAGATGGTGTCACGGACCAAGGTGGGAGACGCCTCGTTACTCATCATGATGGCTAGGATCACCACTTCCACCAGCACGGCCGCGAGGGTCAGGATCATGGTGCCGTAGGGATCGCCGACTTTTTCTGCCAACACCTCCGCATGATGGGCTACCCGCATCGAAGCCATGACGATAAAGCCGATCAGCACCATGCCACCGAATAGCGCGATCATCTGTCCGCTGTGCAGCAACTGGTGTTCCAGCACATAGGCCGCGATGGCCGCAATCAGCGCCAGCAGCATGAATTTTTCTTGCTTGAGGGATGTGAGCATTACAGGCCTTTTCGAGCAGCGAATCAGTCGTCGATGGGGTACAGACTGCACCACGTCGCTAACGTTTCGTTACACCTTAGTTCAATCGATGATTACTGCAGGCATGAAGAATGCTTACCGCTCGGTCAGGTTTTGCCGATTATTTTGGCCTTGGCCTGTAGAATGCCGCCATTGCACCTGATGAGAATTTGAACATGTACGATTGGCTCAACGCCCTGCCAAAAGCTGAACTGCACTTGCACCTCGAGGGTTCCCTGGAACCGGAGCTGCTGTTCGCCCTGGCCGAACGCAACAAGATCGCGCTGCCGTGGAACGACGTCGAAACCCTGCGCAAGGCCTATGCCTTCAACAATCTGCAGGAGTTTCTTGACCTCTACTACAAAGGCGCCGATGTGTTGCGCACCTCCCAGGATTTCTACGACCTGACCTGGGCGTACCTGCTGCGCTGCAAGGCGCAGAACGTGATCCACACCGAGCCTTTCTTCGACCCGCAAACCCACACCGACCGGGGTATTCCCTTCGAAGTCGTGCTCAACGGTATCGCGGCGGCACTCAAGGATGGCGAGCAACAACTGGGCATCAGCAGCGGCCTGATCCTCAGTTTCCTGCGCCACTTGAGCGAAGAAGAAGCCGAGAAAACCCTCGACCAGGCGCTGCCGTTCCGCGACGCGTTTGTTGCCGTGGGCCTGGACAGTTCGGAGATGGGTCACCCACCCAGCAAGTTTCAGCGTGTGTTCGACCGCGCCCGCGGCGAAGGCTTCCTAACCGTGGCTCACGCCGGCGAAGAAGGTCCACCGGAATACATCTGGGAAGCCATCGACCTGCTGAAGATCCAGCGGATCGACCATGGCGTGCGCGCTATCGAAGACGAACGCTTGATGCAGCGGATCATCGACGAGCAGATCCCGTTGACCGTCTGCCCGTTGTCCAACACCAAGCTTTGTGTGTTCGATGACATGTCCCAGCACAATATCCTCGACATGCTTGAGCGTGGGGTGAAGGTCACGGTGAACTCGGATGATCCGGCGTACTTCGGCGGTTATGTCACCGAGAACTTCCATGCGCTGTACACCTCACTGGGCATGACCCAGGATCAGGCCCAGCGCCTGGCGCAAAACAGTTTGGATGCGCGACTGGTCAAGCCATAATCGACGACCACTGACGTAAACACGCCAACGTGGGAACCGGGAATGCCCGGCTCCCACGGGTGTTCAGCATCGCCCTTCAGACCTCGCTCAACTCCTCCAGCGTCTTGCCCTTCGTCTCCATTCCGAACACCCAGACCACCCCCGCCGCCACCGCAAAACACAGCGCGCCCAAGGCAAACACCCCGCCCTGCCCGGTAATCGGAAACAGCAGCCCCGTGACCAACGGCCCGAGCAACGAGCCTACGCGGCCCACCGCCGAAGCAAAGCCTGAACCGGTAGCCCGCGCCGACGTCGGATACAGCTCCGGGGTATAGGTGTAAAGCACCGCCCACATGCCAAACAGAAAGAACTGCATCAGTAAGCCCGTACCGATCAGCAGGCCGACGTTGCCACCAAAAACCGCGCTCTGCCCATACAGAAACGCCATCACCCCGCCGCCGAGCAAGGTCACGATGCACACCGGCTTGCGCCCCCAGCGCTCCACCAGCCAGGCCGCCATCAGGAAGCCGGGAATCCCGCCCAGGGAAATGATCACGGTGTAGTACACCGACTGGGTCACGGCGAAACCCGATTGCTGCAACAAAGCACTCAGCCACGACGTGAGCCCGTAAAAACCGAGCAAGGCAAAGAACCACACACTCCAGATCATCATCGTGCGCTGGCGGTACTGCGTTGACCACAATTGCCGGAACGCCGAGAAAAAAGTCCCCGGCACGATATCCACCCGCGGTAAACGCACCGGTGGCGGCAAGGGAACGTTCCCTAACGCGTTCTGCACCCGTTGCTCGATGCCCTGCAGCACCTTGTCCGCCGCTTGCGCATGTCCGGCCTGCTCCAACCAACGCGGCGATTCGGGAATAAAGAAACGAATCGCCAGGACAAACACCGCCGGCACCGCCAGCACCAGGAAAATGTCGCGCCAGCCAATCACCGGTAGCAGGAAATAGGACAACACCCCCGCCGCGACAAACCCGAGCGGCCAAAAGCCGTCCATCAAGGCGATGTAGCGCCCACGGCGCTTGGCCGGTATCAGCTCCGAAAGCATCGACTGGGCAATCGGGAACTCCATGCCCATGCCAATCCCCAACAGGATGCGAAACAGCGTCAGCATCTCCACGGTCTGTGCCGTGGAACACAAGTAACTGGCGAGTCCCCACAACACGATGCTCCATTGGAACACCGGTTTGCGTCCGAACCGGTCAGCCAACATCCCCGATAACGATGCGCCCACCACCATGCCGAAAAAACTCGAACTGGCCAATAAGCCGGCCTGCGCCGTGCTTAAACCAAACTCGGCTTTGATCGATCCCAGCAGGAACGTCATCATCGCCAAGTCCATGGAGTCGAAAAAAAACGCCAGGGCAATGATGATGAAAATAAGTCGGTGGTAACCACTGATGGGTAACCGTTCCAGCCGTTCTGCCGCGCTATAGCCTTGCATGCCCATGCCCTGCCCCTCGTGTGGAAAATCCCCTGAGCGAGTGTGCGGCATCGTCCGGCGGGGTATTCGCTGGATGCGACCTGATTAAAACCCTGAACGACGCTAGCTGGCGTAGGCCTCCGGCGACAGCGCCAACCTGGCTATTTCCACTCGCCCTGTCTCGGTGATCTGGAGCGCTCTGGATTCATTGATGACCTGCAACCAGCCCGACTGCATGAACAATTGCAGCAGCCCCGCGCCCAATGCCCCCCCAGATGAGGCTGCTGCTCGCTCCAGTCAAAGCAATCGCAGGTGATGGACGTTTTGCAGTACTGAGCCAGCGCCTGGGTAAAAATGCCATGACTCGCCAGATTGCGTGCGCCCAAGGACGTGACATTGATCCGTTGCTCATGGCAATCGATCCATCTGGCCAGGCGCATCCGTTGATAAAGCGCGACTGCCAGTTCGCCAGCCAAATGGCCGTGACATAGCCGGGCCTGGCGCATTGACGCGGGGGCAGCCAAGGCCTCCACCGGCAGGGACGGCGCACTGCGCGCGGCGCTGGCGGCGGTGGTGCTGGCAAGGGCCTCGACCGCAGCGCTCACATCGGGTGCGGCCACACGAAATAAGCGTTTACGCCCACGGACTTCCACCCGCAGCAATCCGCCGGTCGCCAAGCGGGCCAAGTGGGCATTGGCCGAAGACGGCGATAAGCCAGCCAACGTGGCCAGCTCTTCGGCAGGCCTGGCTGAACCGTCCATTAATGGCCACATCATCGCGATGCGCTTGGGGTCAGCCAGCAGTGTGGCAATCTGGCTGATGCAAGGTGCCTGTTCCATTATTCACTCCCTGTTGAATCATTCGTCTGCTGCTCGTCGCTCGAAAGTATAGGTGCGCAAACTCCGTTTTCCCTGACGTCCCACAGCCAAATCGCAGACAGAAGCTGAGTGAAATTTCTCCGTATTCCGCGGTTATTGCCTATTGCTCCATCGATCCGAGAACTGCTCAGTCAATTTCGTACAACGGGCCACGAGCATTTCCCGCAAAAGGTTGATCGGTTTGCTCAACTGCGCACGGTGAGCGCACAACAGATTGAGGGGCGTTCGCTCCCCCCGCAGCTCCGGCAGGATCACACGCAAGCGCCCCGCCAACACATCCTCACTGACGTCCAGCCAGGACTTGTAAGCGATGCCTGCACCGGCCACCGCCCAACGTCGGACCACATCGGCATCATCGCTGAAACGATCGCCCGTCACGGTCAGGCTGACTTCCCGGCGGCCATCGTGAAACCCCCAATGATCATGCACCCGGCTGCCGAGCATATAGAGCAGGCAATTATGCTGGGCCAACTGCGCCAACTGACGCGGCTCGCCATGCCGCGCCAGGTAGCTGGGCGCAGCACACAGCACGCGGTGATTGTGAGGTGCCACAGGTAAGGCAATCAGGCTGGAGTCCTCGGGTTCACCGTAGCGCAAGGCGATGTCCACAGGCTGGCGAAACAGATCGGCGATGCGATCACCCAGCAGCAACCGCACAGCCAATTGAGGATGCTCGCGCTGAAATTCATCCAGCCAGGGCAGCAGCACATTGCGCCCGAAATCAGAAGGCGCCGACAGTTGCAGCACACCGCTGACGTGATCTTGCCGGCTGGCCAGCAAGCGCCGGCCTTCATCCAACTGACTCAACGCGGCGCGCGCATACTGCAAAAAACCCTCACCTTCAGCCGTCAGGCGCAGGCTCCGGGTAGACCGCGCCAGCAGGCGCGCGCCCAATTGCTGCTCGATACGTTTCAACGCCGCGCTGGCCACAGCCGCCGACATGTCCATGCCCCTGGCCGCCGCCGACAGGCTGCCCAAATCGGCAGCCCGAACAAACAACTGCAAATCATCAAAACGCAGCATGAAGATTAATCCTGGCCAATTATCAAAAATTCTTTGAAAGAGACTGTGCTTTTAGCGGGTTTTATCTTCATTAGAAATAGCCAATCATCTGCTCACCCCGTTCCACGGTCCCGCTCATTTTCGGAACTCATCATGAAAGCCATTGCTTACTACGCCGCCCTGCCCATCCACGACCCCAAATCCCTGCAAGACATCGAATTGCCGGAGCCCGTTGCAGGCCCGCGTGACCTGCTGGTGGAAGTCAAAGCCATCTCGGTCAACCCGGTGGACACCAAGGTCCGTCAGAACGTCGCCCCGGAAAACGGTACGGCCAAAGTACTGGGCTGGGATGTAGCCGGCGTGGTCAAGGCCGTGGGCAATGAAGTGACGCTGTTCAAGGCCGGCGACAAAGTCTTCTACGCCGGCTCACTGGTGCGCCCGGGCGGCAACAGCGAGTTGCACACGGTGGATGAACGGATCGTCGGCCATATGCCCAAAAGCCTGGGTTTTGCCGAAGCTGCAGCGTTGCCGCTGACCGCCATCACCGCCTGGGAGTTACTCTTCGAACGCCTGCAAGTGCGCGAAGGCAAAACCGATGAAGGGCAAACTCTGCTGATCGTCGGGGCGGCCGGCGGCGTGGGTTCGATCCTGACCCAATTGGCCGCACAGCTTACTGCGCTAAAGGTCATCGGCACCGCTTCACGCCCCGAGACCCGCGCCTGGACCAAGGACCTCGGCGCCGAGCTGGTGATTGATCACAACCAGCCACTGAGTGAAGAATTGAAGCGCGTGGGCGTGCCACAGGTGACTCACGTCGCCAGCCTGACCCAGACCGATCATCACCTGGATCAACTGGTGGAGGCCCTGGTGCCTCAGGGGAAACTGGCGCTGATTGATGACCCCAAAGCGTTGGATGTCAGCAAGCTCAAGCGCAAGAGCCTGTCGTTGCACTGGGAGTTCATGTACACCCGTTCGATGTTTGAAACCGCCGACATGATCGAGCAGCACAACCTGCTTAACCGCGTGGCCGAACTGATCGACGCAGGCACGTTGAAAACCACGCTGGGCGAGCACTTCGGCGTGATCAATGCGCATAACCTGCGCCGGGCTCATGAATTGCTGGAAAGCGGCAAGGCCAAGGGCAAAATCGTGCTGGAAGGTTTCTAGACAAACAGGTCTGTCAGGGACATCCGCTATCTGAGTAGGCAGCGGATGACACCGCTAGTCAGACACTTGATCCTTGTCATATTTATCAGCGCATTCGGGTTTATATTGGCCGCCTTTGCCACGCAATCTTTTACGTGAGGACATCAGCAATGAAAATCCTGATAAAAGCGTTAGCAAAATCCCAAGGCAGCAAATGGCAGGTTCACCTGGACCGGAACACCTTTACCTTCCGCAGCGAGGCCGAGGCCAGGGCCTTCGCCAACACACTGCAAAGCCGCATCCAGGCGCCCCACCACTTTCCCGAAAGCCAGCAGCGCGCTGCTGGCTGAACATGCGCTGATCAGACCGGCGCTTGCAAGGCTCTTTCACGCTGCAGGCGCCGGGTCCACATGGCCACAATCACTGCCAATACCCCGCACAGGCTGATGACCATCGCCATCGGCATGGCGGTGCCATTGTGCAGCACGCCGACCAACGAGGCAGCGCCAGCCGCTATGCCAAACTGAATGCACCCCAGTAACGCCGAGGCGCTGCCAGCCCGTGCGCCCTGCCCGTTCATGGCGCAAGCCGAAGTATTGGGCATGATGCAGCCCAAACTGGCCATACAAAAAAACAGCGGCAGCATCAACGGCCACAGCGCCTCGGTCTGCAGCACGCTGACTGCCAGCAACGCCAGCGCCGCCGCCAGATACACCCACACCGTGCGGGTCAGCAAAAACGCCGGGCCACGCTTGGACAACAACCGCGCGTTAACCTGCGCGACCAGGATGAAGCCCGCCGCGTTGGTGCCGAACAGCCAACCGTAATGCTCGGCCGGTACCCCATAGAGTTTGATAAAGACAAACGGAGAACCCGCGATGTAGGCAAACATCCCGCCAATCGCAATGCCTCCGGTCAGGGCATAACCGAAGAATATCCGGTCCCCCAACAAACGACCGTACTGGCGCAACGCCCCGGATAACGGTTGTCGAGGTTGATTGGCCGGCAGGCTTTCCGGCAGGCCGACAGCCACCGCAATGCCCGCGCCGACGCTGAAGAGCGTCAACGCCAGGAAAATCGACTGCCAGCCATACAGGTTGACCATCACCCCACCCAGCATCGGCGCCAGTATTGGCGCCAGCCCGACCACCAGCATCAGTTGCGAGAACACTTTGGCCGAGCCCACCGCGTCACATTTATCACTGACCACCGCACGGGAAATCACCATGCCCGCACAGCCGCCCAAGGCCTGAACGAAGCGCGCGCCGATCAGCCATTCAAGAGATGGCGCATAAGCGCAGGCCAGGGAGGCCAGCGTGAACAAGGCAACGCCACTCAACAACGGAAGACGCCGGCCAAAACGGTCCGCCAGCGGCCCATAGATCAGTTGCCCGATAGCCAGGCCAGTGAAGTACACGGCCAAGGTCAGCTGGATATGCTTTTCATCAGTGCCGAATGCCACGGCCATGGCCGGAAATCCCGGCAGGTAGAAGTCGATTGCCAGGGGCGCAAATGCGCTCAAGGCCCCCAGAATCAGGATTATGCGAAGTTTCATCAGGCACCCAGGTAAGTCGGCAGCTCAACAGTCTAGCCGTGCCTGGGTGCCTTGAACATTACGTTAGGTCGCTAACTATCAAAATCAGGCGAGTTTGGCGCTGTAGCCTTCTTCAGCGATCAGGTCGATCACCTCCTGTGGCAACAGTCGGCTTTCAACGCCGACTTCCTTGGCGGCCAGGTCGACGCGTACGCTGGCCGCTGGATCCCGGTTCTGCACCGCTTGTGTCACGGCCCGGACGCAATGGCCGCAGGTCATTCCTTCAACGTTGAATACTTGCATGGGGTGGCTCCTTTGATAACGTAGTCGGCAGTGTTGACCTTTCTACGGTGGCAAGGTCAAGTTCCGAAATCTTCGGCCGGGCTGGTATTCGTGGGCATCGTCGGCCAAGCTGCAAGCAACCACGATTTAAAACTCGGAGAATTCCCCATGCGCTGGTCGCTGTTTGGCCTTGCCGGCCTGATGAGCCTGTTCGCCGCTGCCCCGATGGCCAATGCCGCCGAAGACTACGCGGTACTGATCATTTCCCGGGAGCGCCTGGAAGTCCCAACCAATTGCGAAATTGGCTTGTACGTGAACGACCAATTGGCCGGGCGACTGTTTCAGGAACAAGCCACCTCCTTTAACTTCCCCGAAGGCCAGATCTCGCTGCGTCTCAAGCTGCTGCCGGGCCAGGCCCCGGGATGCTTACCGGGTATGCTGGCGCCCAAGGCACAGGAAATCACCTTGAAGGCCGGAGACGTGCGCAAGTTGCGCATCGCCCAGGGCGCCGACGGGATGTACCTCAAGTCGGCGAAGCTGGGTTACTGAAACATTGATCTGAATCCTTGACCTTCCCCCGAGGTCAGGGTTGATCCTAGGGGCAATGTCTCCGGGAGTATTGCTCATGAACATCGGCCAAGCAGCCCGTCAAAGCGGCTTGAGCGCCAAGATGATTCGCTACTACGAATCCATCAATCTGCTCAAACCGGCCCTTCGCAGCGCCAGTGGTTATCGCCTGTATGGCGCCGACGACTTGCACACCCTGGCGTTTATCAAACGCTCGCGAGACCTGGGCTTCTCCCTGGAGGAGGTCGGTAAATTGCTGGAACTATGGCAGGACCGGCAAAGGGCCAGCGCCGACGTCAAGGCGTTGGCTCGCCAGCACATCGATGAACTGAATCAGAAAATCCGCGAATTGGGCCAACTGCGCGATACCTTGCAGGAACTGGCCGAAAACTGTCAGGGCGACCACCGGCCAGACTGCCCGATTCTCAAGGAATTGGCCTCTGGCGCCGGTTGTCGTTGAGGATCCCTGGCGCGGCTGCTACGGGATGCTCAAGTCAAGGATGACCCGATTGGCCTTGAACACCCCGAAGGTAGGTCACTGCATCCAGGGCGGCGGCGGTTCTTCCGCGGTCTTGCCCGGTGGCGCATCGTCCGCCGCGCGTATCGCCTGGCGCCGTTCCTCATCCAGCCGCGCCGCGTCAATCTCACGCATCACGCTGCCGACGTCCGCCGACTCTTCCGGCTCGTCAAACTCGCCGGTCAAAAGGCTGGCCGGATGCAAGGTACCCGCTTCGTAAAGCGCCCACATTTCCTTGGCGTACTTGGTGTGCTTCAATTCCGGCGCGAAACGCCCGAAATAGGCGGCCATGTTGCCCACGTCCCGCTCCAGCATGCTGAATGCGTGGTTGTTGCCCGCCGCATCCACCGCTTGAGGCAGGTCGATGATCACCGGGCCCGTCGGGGTCAACAGCACGTTGAACTCGGACAAGTCACCATGCACCAGACCCGTACACAACATCAGCACGATCTGGGAAATCAGGAAGGCGTGATATTCACGGGCCTGATCCGCATCCAGCGTCACGTCGTTAAGACGCGGCGCCGCGTCACCGTATTCATCGGCCACCAGTTCCATCAACAACACGCCTTCAAGGAAGTCGTAGGGTTGAGGAACTCGCACACCGGCCCCCGCCAGACGAAACAGCGCCGCCACTTCGGCGTTCTGCCATGCGTCTTCGGTTTCTTTCTTGCCGAACTTGGAGCCCTTGGCCATCGCCCGGGCTTGTCGACTGTTACGGACCTTGCGTCCTTCCTGGTATTCGGACGCCTGACGAAAACTTCGTTTATTCGCCTCCTTGTAGACCTTGGCGCAACGTAGCTCGTTGCCGCAGCGCACCACATAAACAGCTGCTTCTTTACCACTCATCAGTGGGCGCAGCACTTCGTCGACCAGACCGTCCTCGATCAGGGGTTCAATGCGTTTAGGAGTCTTCATCAGCTTTTATTGTGGGTCCTTTATTACCAAACACGCGTATGGCACTCGTTATACGGCAATCCTCTCACAGCTGGGAGAGGATACCGACCTTTGACCATCCAAGAATGCGCCCAATATGCCAGATTTATCTGACAAGACCGCTTTTGCCAGCAATTCCCCGCAAAGGCGAGGCAATGATAGCCGAGATCAGCGCTCGACAATTGCGCTCACGCCCTGACCACCGGCCGCGCAGATCGAGATCAGCCCGCGCCCCCCACCCGCCGCGTCCAACAGCTTGGCCATATTGGCAATGATCCGCCCACCGGTGGCCGCGAAGGGATGCCCGGCCGCCAGGGAGCTGCCCTTGACGTTCAAGCGGCTACGATCGATGGCTCCCAATGGCGCGTCCAGTCCGAGACGGGTCTTGCAATACTCGACATCTTCCCAGGCCTTGAGCGTACACAGCACTTGGGCAGCGAATGCTTCGTGAATCTCGTAGTAATCGAAGTCCTGCAGCGTCAGGCCATTTCTCGCCAGCAAGCGTGGAATGGCATACACCGGCGCCATCAGCAGCCCTTCGGCGCCGTGGACAAAATCCACCGCCGCCGCTTCGCCGTCACGCAGATAGGCCAGGATCGGCAGGCCACGCTCCTTGGCCCACGCCTCACTACCCAGCAGCACGAGGGAGGCGCCATCGGTCAGCGGCGTCGAGTTGCCGGCGGTCAAGGTGCCCTTCTCACTGCGTTCAAACGCCGGTTTCAGACTCGCGAGTTTTTCCAGGCTGAGGTCGGGGCGTAGGTTGTTGTCGCGGGTCAAACCGAGAAACGGCGTGAGCAAATCGGTGTGCCAACCCTCGGCGTAGGACGCGGCCATTTTCTGATGGCTTTCCAACGCCAGTTGGTCCTGTTCGGCACGAGGGATCTGCCAAGTCTGGGCCATCAGCTCGCAATGCTGCCCCATGGACAGGCCGGTGCGAGGTTCACCATTGCGTGGCAGCTCGGGCTTGAGGTGCTGGGGGCGAAGTTGTAACAAGACTTTTAATTTATCCGCCATGGATTTACTGCGGTTGGCTTTCAGCAAAAGTTTACGCAGCCCCTCGTTCACGCCGATCGGCGCGTCGGAGGTGGTGTCGACTCCGCCGGCAATCCCACATTCGATTTGTCCCAGGGCAATCTTGTTGGCCACCAGCAGCGCCGCTTCCAAGCCAGTACCGCAGGCCTGTTGGATGTCGTAGGCCGGAGTTTGCGGCGACAAACGCGAGCCCAGCACACACTCGCGAGTCAGGTTGAAATCCCGCGAATGCTTGAGCACCGCGCCGGCTGCCACCTCACCCAGGCGCAAGCCATGCAGGTTGTAGCGCTCGATCAGGCCTTCCAGGGCCGCGGTCAGCATCGCCTGGTTGCTGGCCGTGGCGTACGGGCCATTAGACCGGGCGAAGGGGATGCGATTACCGCCAATGATCGCGACACGGCGCAACTGAGTCATGGAAAGTTCCCTGAAGGTGGTGGGTGGAATCTTGAGCCTAGCCTAGGCTCAATCGAACGACTTTCAACAATTGATGGTCCACCGTTTGAACCCCAGCAGCCGGAGAGCGTTCCATGTCTGACCGTTATATAGACTTCGCCAACTCAAGCCTCGGCCAGCGACTGGTTGCCGCCATCGGCCTGCCGTCGCCGGGACACCTGGAGCGGTGGCAAGCCGGCCGCCTGCGCCCTGTCGAGGGTGCCCTGTTGTTAGGTGGCGGTCCGCTGGCGGCCAAGGTATTGCCATTTGCCAACAAACTCACCGAGGCGATTTTCAGCTACGGCGCCGACCCCTTGGAGGCCACCGCGTGGATTCCGGGGCATGGTCCCAAACTCAAGGCCGTGGTGTTCGACGCCAGCCATCTTCAGCACACCGATCAGCTCAAGCAATTGCGCGAATTTTTCCAGCCGTTGCTGAAAAATCTCGATCACAGCGCGCATCTGGTGATCCTCGGACGCGCGCCGGAAAGCCTTGATGAGCCGTTCGGCGCCAGCGCCCAGCGCGCCCTTGAAGGTTTCAGCCGCTCGCTGGCCAAGGAGCTGCGCAACGGCGGCACCTTGCAATTGCTGTATGTCGGCGAAGGTGCCGAAGACCAGCTGGAAGGCGCCTTGCGGTTTTTCCTTTCGCCCAAAAGTGCGTACATCTCGGGCCAGGTGATTCGCTTGAGTGCCTGCGCGACGCAAGTCCAGGACTGGACACGCCCGCTGGCCGGGCTCAAGGCGCTGGTGACGGGTGCGGCGCGAGGCATTGGCGCCTCGATTGCTGAGACCCTGGCCCGCGATGGCGCGCAGATCGTATTGTTGGACGTACCACCCGCCAAGGCAGACCTTGAGGCATTGGCGGCGCGCCTGGGCGGGCGCGGCATTGCCCTGGACATCTGCGCCGAAGACGCCGCCGCGCAGCTTATCGAGCAGTTGCCGGACGGTATCGACATCGTGGTGCACAATGCCGGCATCACTCGGGACAAGACCCTGGCCAACATGACGCCTGAATATTGGGACGCGGTGTTGGCGGTCAATCTCAACGCGCCCCAAGTGCTGACCAAAGCCCTGCTCGACAGCGGTACGTTGCACGACAACGGCCGCGTGGTGTTGCTGGCCTCCATCAGTGGTATCGCCGGCAATCGCGGGCAGACCAATTACGCCGCGAGCAAGGCCGGCTTGATCGGCCTGGCCCAGGCTTGGGCACCTCTGCTGGCCGAACGCGGCATCAGTATCAATGCCGTGGCGCCCGGTTTTATCGAGACCCAGATGACCGCACACATTCCTTTCGCCCTGCGCGAGGCGGGGCGGCGCATGAGTTCGTTGGGTCAGGGCGGCCTGCCGCAGGACGTCGCCGAAGCGGTGGCCTGGCTCGGTCAACCGGGTTCCGGCGCCATCAGCGGTCAGGCCTTGCGGGTCTGTGGACAAAGTCTGCTGGGAGCCTGAACATGGAATGGCAAACTTTGCACAACAGCCCTTCGTTGCCGCCGCTGTATCTGCGCGCGGCCCTCAAACGCAACATCAGTGGCACGACACTGCCCGATTGCGGGCTGCGCTGCCCGGTACGCGTCAATCCCAGGGCGGTGGAGGCTTATCGCAAGGTCTGCGGGTTTGCCGACGGCCCCATGTTGCCGGCGACCTACCCGCACATTCTCGCGTTCGGCCTGCAACTGCAATTATTGACCGCCAAGCACTTTCCTTTCCCGCTGCTGGGCCTTGTGCATCTGCGTAATCGCATGCGCATTCTTCGCCCACTGGGCGCTGTGAGTGAAGTACAGGTCAGCGTGCACGCGCAAAACCTGCAACCCCATGCAAAAGGGGCGACGTTTGACCTGATAACTACGCTCGACGATTCTCTCGGCCGGCTATGGGAAGGCGAGAGTCGCATGTTGTGTCGCGGGGCAAAGCTTGCGGGAGAGTCGATGGACCAACCCCTGCAGATCATCGACCCGCTGAACGAACTGCTCCGGTGGCAGGTGCCCACTGACATCGGCCGCCGTTACGCACGGGTGTCCGGGGATTACAATCCGATTCATTTAAGCGCGCTGACGGCCAAGCTGTTCGGTTTCCCTCAGGCCATCGCCCATGGTCTGTGGAGCAAGGCACGCGCATTGGCGGCTCTCGAGGAACATTTGCCCATCGTCAACATCGAGATTGAGGTCGACTTCAAGAAGCCAGTTCGTTTACCCAGTGAAGTGATCTTGTCATGCAGCCCTCCTGGCTCGAACGGTCAATGGCAATTGAAAGGAGCGGGCGATATCGAACACATGATTGGACAGTGGAAGCCGATTGGTTGAAACCCGGAACTTCCACTGATGAGCTGCCTATACCCGATACCGTGGAGTTTCAGCGCGGCGGATAGTTGGAGAGCACCTTGCTGACAGTAACGCGGATGGCCGCCGCACGGTCCTGCGGGTCAGGCGTGCCGCTCATCATCTGCTCATCGCTGCCGCGCCAGACCAGCTTGCCGTCCGTGCCGTCCAGCAAGTCGATCTGGAGGGTGGCGACCTTGTAGGTGATGTTGCGGGTTTCGTTGTACATCGGCGCGCCCCAATAACCGTTCCATGGCCCGCCCCACGCGCCGCCGTAGTTGGTGCTGACTTGTTGCTGGCGGTCTTCGACAATCAGGTAGGCCTGCACATTCAAGTCGGCCTTGGTCCCGGCCGGCGCGGCGCGTAAACCGCGTTGATCGAGCTGGTCGGCAACCGCCTGGCGGATGCGCTGTTCGGTGAGGTCACTCCTGATCCGGGGGTCATCGGGCCGGTACTGCAGCGCGGGCTCTTTCCAGCTCCAACTGCGGTAGGCGCCAAAGTCGCGGCTGGCGTCAAAATCGTGGTTGACCTGGCTGGTCTGGCAGCCACCGAGCAGCACGGCAAAAGCAAGCAAAGCGAGACGACGCAACATGGTGGTTCTCCAAAAAACAGTCCGAACCTGAGATGAGAATAGTTGTTAACTTGGAGGATACGCCGTCATTGCCTTTTGCACAGCCTCACGCAACGCATCACCGCGCTCGCTCAGGCTTCCCTGGCTACCGGTTTCGGCGCTGGCACTCCACACCGGCTGACCGCTGCGGGCATCGAACAGATTGACCCGTACCACCACGACCTGCACTTCATAGGTGCGCACGATCGGCACCGAGTTGTACATGCCATAGCCGTTACCGTAGCGGTTGTAGCCGCCGTAGCCATACCCGTAATCGTCCTGCACCTGACGCAGGCGCTTCTCGAGGTGTACATCAGCGCTGACCAGCAGATCCGGCGCCCGGTTATCATGCAACGGGCGCAAGCCGCGCTGGTCCAGGGCGCCGCTGACCGCTTCGGCAATCTGCGCCGAGTCGGCCCAAGCGGTGCCTGCCGGAAGTTGGCCATTACGCCAAGCCCAGTTACGGTAGGCACCATAGTCGCGCACCGGCGCCGGGTAGGCGCTGGCATCGAACGTCCTGGCAGCCTGGGCAGGCGCCGGCGGCATGGGGCTGGAAGCCGCCACATAAGGGTTGTTGCTCTGGCACGCGGCAAGCCCAAGGCAGAGCAGGATAAATCCGACATGACGCTTCATTTCGACCTCCGCAGACTGGGCCGTTTAAACCGGACGGCAGATCCAGTGCAAATAACGTCCAAGCCCGGCAAAACCTGGATGACGACGGTGAGCCAGCTCCATCTCCAACACGTCCGGCAAACTGGCGCGTGCCTGGAACTCCAGCGGCATGTAGTCGTGGAACACCCGCACCCCACTCTGGCTTTCGACCTGCCACAGCCCTGCTAGTTGCGCCGCCAACGCCCGAGGGTCGAGGGGTTGTTGCGGAGTCAGGCTTTGCTTTTCACCGGCCATGTCGTTCGTGCGCATTTTGCGGAAGTGACCTTTGAGCAGATTGCGGTAAATCAGCGCATCGCGGTTATAGAAAGCCAGGGACAACCAGCCGCCGGGCACGGTCAGTTGGTGCAACACCGGCAGGATCGCATGGGGTTCTGCCAGCCATTCCAACACGGCGTGGCACAACACCAGATCGTAAGGCTCGGTGAGCCGGCCCGGCAGTTCCTGCCAAGGTGCCTGGATGAATGTGGCCTGTTGGCCGGCTTCGGCAAAGCGTTGGCGCGCGCCTTCAAGCATCGGTTCGGCGGGCTCGGCCAAGGTCACCTGATGGCCGCGCTCGGCCAGCCATAACGACATATGGCCGAGGCCGGCACCGATATCCAGCACCCGCAACGGCCGCTCCGGCAAGGCTTCGCTCAAGTCGGCCTGCAACACCACGAGGCGAATCGCGCCCTTGGCACCGCCGTAGATTTTCTCGGCAAATCGCGTCGCAAGCTGGTCGAAATGACGATCACTCATGGGCAAACCGCCGTTCGCTGTCGGCCAGTTTGGCGCGAACCACTTGATCCATGTCCAGCCCCAGTTCGCTGCACAGCAGCAGGAGATAAAGCACGATGTCGCCTACCTCCTGGCCCGCATGGGCGAGCTTGTCCGCAGGTAATTGTCGAGACTGATCTTCGGTCAGCCACTGGAAGATTTCGACCAGCTCGGCCATTTCGACACTGGCGGCCATCGCCAGGTTTTTCGGGCTGTGGAATTGTTTCCAGTTGTTGTTATCACGAATGCGATGCAGACGTTCGGTAAGGTGTTCGAGGTTCATGGGGGGCTCCTGAAGGCGTATAGCTTCGGGTGGATAGGCGGGGATGGCAAGTGAATCTGCGGGGGTTCATGGACTTGCGGGTCACCGTTGGAAAAGAGCCTGGAATGGCACCCCGAGGCGATCTCAGGTTTTTCGCGAGCAAGCTCGCTCCTACGGTGCCCTGGGCGCGGCAACGGATAGGCCCCAACAATCACCACTCAGTCCACCACGCTGAACTCAACCCTGGCCGTCTGCCCCGCCTCATCCAGCACACTCAGTTGATAGCGCCCCAAGTGCTCGAAACTGGTGTTGATACTGTCCTGATTAGCGCTGTCGCCCAACGGAGCACCATTGAGGAACCACCAGCGCCGCCCGCTGCCGCCCAGGGCCGACAGTTCAAGACGCAATGCGTGCGAGCTCGACGCAGGCAGCCGCAGTTGATCACCCTCACGCACACCGACGATCGACAGCGGCGATGACGCCGCCAACGCCGGTGGCGGGCAAGCGGAATCGGGCGCAGGAATCCGCGCCTCGCGCCGTTCGATCCTGGGCAACCAAGGCTCCAGCGGCGCCGGCCACAGCGCAATGTCACGGGACACCGCACCCGGGCAGTTGGCGGCAACCCGCAAGCCCTTGGCATTGACCCAGATTTTTTCCATCAGGCCGACACTCAACGGTTGGTCCAGCGCCTGCAAGGTCGGCGGCGTGGTCTTGTCCAGCGTCCAGGCAAAACGCTGGCGGCGGCAATTCGGATCACTGCGGCTCATCGGCTGGCCCAACGGCCAACAAATCGCGGCCACCCCGACATTCGTCGGCACCGGTTTGACCGGTGCCGTGATACCGCGCTGGCTGTCGCGATTGGTCAGCACATCATGCACCTGCAACATCAACGGCGCCGCCGACGCCAGGCCGAACTGGCCCGGCACCGGGGTGCCGTCGGGCCGGCCGATCCACACGCCGATCAGATAACGCGGCCCGACACCCAGCGCCCAGGCATCACGAAAGCCGTAACTGGTGCCCGTCTTCCAAGCCAGCACCGGCCGCTGTACCAGCTCGGCCCGCGGATCGCGATCCGGCCGCGCCTGGCCGCTGAGGATGCGTCGCACAATCCAGGCAGAACCCGGCGACAACAGCGGCCGCTCTCTGAGCAAATCCTGCGGTTGCAAACGGATCGTGGCGCTCTTGCCATCCCGGGCAAAGGCGCTGTAGCCACTGACCAACTCCTCCAGCCGGCTACCGGCGCCCCCGAGAATCAGCGCAAGGTTCGGCTCAGCCATCGGCGGTAGCGCCAGCGGCATGCCGCCGACGCGCATTTCGCCGGCAAAGCGTTTCGGCCCGTAGGCTTCCAGCAACTGCACGGCCGGAAGGTTCAATGAGCTGGACAACGCAGTGCTGGCCGGCACCGCACCGGTAAAGCCCATGGAAAAGTTGCCCGGCCGATAATCGCCGTATCGCCGGGGGACGTCCTGCAACAGCGATTCGGAGTGAATCAGCCCGGCGTCCAGCGCCATGCCATACAGAAAGGGCTTCAACGTCGACCCCGGCGAACGCAGGGCGCTGATCATGTCGACATGACCAAAGCGTCGGGCGTCGTTGATGTCCACCGACCCGAGGTAGGCGCGCACCGCCATGCTTTGCTCTTCCACCACAAGAATGGCCGCCGAGGTGTGTTCCGGCAGGCGCGCACGCCAGCCCATCAGCAAGTCTTCCAGGCGGCGTTGCAGGCTGGCATCAATGGTGGTGCGAATCAGTGGCGGGCTGTCGGGACGGTTCAGACGACGGGCCAGCAATGGCGCAAGACTGGGTTCCTGGCGTGGCGCCAGCAACAGCGATTCTTCAAGCGCTTCATCGACGGCGGACTGCGGCCACACCTGAAATTCGCCCAGCCGCCGCAGTACTTTGTCTCGCGCCTCCTGGGCTCGCCGCGGATGACGATCCGGGCGCAAGCGACTCGGGGTCTGGGGCAACACGGCGAGCAAGGCGGCCTCGGCCCGGGTCAGGTGTTGCGGCGATTTGCCCAGATACGCCCAACTGGCCGCCGCCACCCCCTGCAATGTACCGCCGAAGGGTGCTCGATTCAGGTACAGGTTGAGGATTTGCTCTTTGGACAGGTACCACTCCAACTGCGCCGTGCGCCACAGTTGTCGCAACTTGCCATGGAGGGTGCGCGAATGGGGATCGAGCAAACGTGCCACTTGCATCGACAAGGTGCTGCCACCGGAAACCACCCGGGCGTCTGTCAGGTTCTGCCAGGTGGCGCGCATCAGGGACAACGGATTGACGCCGGGATGCTGGTAGAACCAGCGGTCTTCATAAGTCAGCAAGGCATCGAGGTAATACGGTGAGACCTCGCGGCTTTGCACCGGATAACGCCACACCCCGTCGGCATCGGCGAAACGCCACAAGGGTGTGCCGTCCTCGGCCAACACCACGCGGGCCAGGTCGTCCTTGGGCAGAGGTAATGGCCAGAGTCGATCAGCCAGCCACAGCAGCGCCATCACCAATAACAGGCTACCCACGGTCCAGCGTGCAACTAATCGCAAATTCAACCGGGCAAACCTCTATGCTTCAACGGAACTCGCCCGCGGGATTGACGGCCAAAGGCTCAGGTCCGGCAGATACGCCCACCACTTCATCAGGACACTCATATGCAGGTAGAAAGCTTTTTTGACTGGCTGGGCCAGGCACTCGGTTCGGTTATTCGGTTTATCGTCGACGGGCTCAGTGGGTTGTTCGGTGCACTGACAAATGCCGGCGGCAATTTTATTGACGGTTTGTCCCGCACCTTGGGCATGGATACCTCAATCATCAGCATAATCACCTTGATCATCGGCTTGATGCTGCTGTATTCGGCAATCCGCGCCTTTATGCGAGCGTCAATCATCATGGGGATTATCTGGTTGCTGCTCGGGTTGTGGCTGCTCAGTTGGGTCGTACATTAAATAGAGACCCTGTGGCAGGCGGGCTTGTGTGGGAGCGAGCTTGCTCGCTCCCACATAAAGATAAAGCCGGGTTCCACAGGTGTTGCGTTCAGCGGCCTTTGATCACCATATCCGCCGGGGTTTCACCCACCGCCTGCCAGTTCGGCCGGTACATCGATTCCACTTGCGGCGGCGGCACCCGGTAAGTCCCCGGCGTTACCGCGCGAGCCAGGTACAACAGGTGCGTGGTGCCATGGCCGTCGAGGTTCAATGCCGCGACATAACGGTCATCGCGAAACTCCTGATGCTTGATCGATGCGTTCTGCATTGACTCGCGCCACTCCTTGACCTCACTGCTGGCGTTTTCCAGGCTGGCGGCGCTTTGCGCCAGGTTCTGGTTTTCCAGTTCCAGGCCGGCGGGCAACAAATCCACCACCAGGGCGTCTGGCACCCGCTGTTTATTGGCGCTGACGACCAGGTGCACCAGCACCAAATCCCCGCTGTTAAGGTTACGCAGATTCAGCGGTTGGCCATTCATGCCGAGGTATTCACGGCGAATGCTGAGGTTTTCACCACCGGCGGCCGGCGGCTGCAGTGGATAACCGGAAATGCTCAATTGCTGGTAAACCGGTTCGCTGCCTTGATTACGCAGGGTCAACGGGGAAGCCAACAATGCACCTTCCAGCTTCAAGCCGGATTGACCGTTGTTCAGTTCGCGGGTTTCACCTCCACTGCCCAATTGCGCAGTCCAATTGGTTTCCGGCTTGCTCAACAGCCCACGGCCGGCAAGGAACAGCGAGTTGCGCTCCTGGGTCGACAACCACTGACTGGCAGCCATCTGGTCGGACAGTTCGAACAGCCGTTCTTCGCGCGCGCCCTTGGCCAGATCGTTTTCTTCCAGCAGCGCCAGAATCATCGCCTGGTCACGCAACGGGCTGCCATAGTCGGCCAGCCACTCATTGGCTTTGCGCTTCACCGCCAAGCCGGCAACCAGAGCCTGATCGGCACGCGGCTGATCGCCCATCTTCTGCAAGGCGATCGCCAACTGCACCAGCGGCAGCCCGGAGCGGGCATCGGTACGCCGCTCGAACAAACTGCGCAAGGCGCCCAGCGGTGCCTGCTGACTGCGGGCCAACACCATGCCGGCGTAGGCCTGCACGGCGAAACGGCTGTGATCGGCGTCATCGCTGTAGTCGACCTCGATCAGGTTGCGCTCCTGCACATAACGCAGCAGGCGCTCGCTGGCGTTTTTCAGCGCTTCGGACGGCACGGCAAAACCCTGGTCACGGGCCCGCAACAGGAAGTCGGTGACATATGCCGTCAACCAATACTCTTCCGAACCATCGGCGCCCCACAAACCGAAGCTGCCGTTATAGCGCTGCATGCCCAGCAGGCGTTCGATGCCCAGTTCGATCTTGCGCTTGCGCTCGGCGTCCGGTTCACCCTTGAGGCCGAGGCGGGTCAACACTGCGGCGTCAGCATAGAGCGATGGGTACAAGCCGCTGGCAGTTTGTTCCAGGCAGCCATACGGATACGCCTTGAGCGCGCGAATCTGTTCGCCAAGGTTCAACGGTGGACGACTCGACAGGCTTAACAGCGCCTCGCGTCCGGCCGATTCAAACAGCGCCAGCTCGGCTTCCGGCAGGCTCCAGGTTTGATCCTTGAGTACCGCGCGGTAATGCTTGAGCAGCGCCGGATAGGCCGGCCGCACACCCAGCGTCCACTCGCGGGTGAACGGCGGCAGGCTCTCGCCTGGCAGATCAAGGCCATTGACGCTGACCTTGACCTTGCCTTGGCCAAAACCACCCAGCGCACGCACCGGGATGTGCAAGGTGGTGCGCTGGTCCTTGGTCAACTGCACGCTATGAGCAGCCTCGCCGAGCAAGCTCAGTTGCCCTTCGGCACTGAGCTGTACATCAAGCTTCTGGGCCTTGCCCGACAAGTTGGACAGGTCCAGCGCCAGCGCGGTCTGGTCGCCACCGGCCAGGAAGCGCGGTGCCGACAGCTCGGCAATCAGCGGCGCGGCGATCACGGTCTTGGCTTCGGCCATGCCGTAGCGATCGTCGCTCCAGGCCTGGGCCATCAACCGCAGTTCGCCGTTAAAGTCGGGAATATTGACGCTGACTTCGCCTTCGCCTTTCTCGTTCAACGTCACCGGCGCGCTTTGCAAGGCAACGATGGTGACACTGGTATCCGGACGCTTACCGCCCTTGGCCAATGCTGCATCACCGCCAAACGCCAGACTGGCGAGACGTCCCTGTCCGGCTTCGATCAGTTGACCGTAGATATCGAACTGGTCCACGCCGTAAGCCTTGCGACCAAACAGCCCGGAATACGGGTCCGGCGTCGGGTATTCGGTGATATTGAGAATACCCACATCCACCGCCGCCACCAGCACATGCACCTGCTTCGGTAGGCTGCCGTCGGCGTTTTTAGCGGCGACTTTTACCGTCAGCGGCTGCTTGGGACGCATTTTTTCTGGCGCGCTCAGGCTCAAATCCAATTTACGCTGGGTGCGATCCAGCGGCAGATGCAGCAGGCCGACCGCGCGTTTCGGGGTGACATTGGCTTTGCGTTCGCCCGGACGAATCACCAGGGCGCTGACATACAGGTCGTGACGCGACCATTTCGGATCGAGCTTCACCGCATAGCTTTTGCCCTCGGCCGGCACGTCGATTTCTTGCCACCACAGCGGCCCTTCGCTGGACTCCACCAGCAGGTAGCCCTTACCGGCGGCCGGCGGGGTAACCGTGACGCTGGCCGTATCGCCATCGGCATACGCCGGTTTATCCAGCGCCAGCTTGACCTGATCCGGGCGCACCGCGCCGCCTTCGGTATTGTCCTGAGCCTGATAGCCGGCCCAGAAGCGCACGCTGCTGATCAGGCCGGTTTGCGGGTCTTCGACCTCGACCCGATAAGGGCCCCACTCCACCTGAAAGCTGACCTTGGCGGTGTCGCCGGCCTTGATATTGACGCTCTGCTCGTCGAGGTTGAGGAATTTTTCGTTGTAGTGATAGCTCCAGCCATCGTTGTCCGAGTAATTCCAGTAGTAATCGCGACGCTCACGAATCAAGCGTACGTTGAGGTTGTCGGCGGCGAGCTTCTGGCCGGCCTGATCGGCCAGCAGCACTTCAAATTCCGCAGGACCATCGCCATTGGTTTCTTTGCCGTCGAACAGTCCGCGCAGGCCCGGCAATTGCTCGGCCGGCCATATCGGCTGCACCAGACGTCGGGTGATTGGCCGTCCGCCGGACTCTTGCAGGCTGGCCTGGACGATCAGTTGCAACGGCGACTTGGCCTCGGCCCATTTACTTTCCAGGGTCAGCAGCGCTTCACCCTTGGCGTCGAGCACGCTTTCGTCGAGTTCGAAGTCCTGGCTCAGTTCCTCTTCGGTGACAGAACCGAACTGATACCCCGGCAGCCCTTTGACCGCCTCGCGCAGCGGGCGCACATAGACTTGCCCACTGATCCGATTACCCGAAGCGGGCGCGCCGTACAGGTAGCGGCCATTGACCTGAATGGTCGCGTTGTCGGCAGGTTTGAGCGGGGCGTCGCTGCCCTTGAGTTCCAAGGCCAGGCGTTCCGGCAAGAAGTCCTCAACGAGGAACTCATACAGCTGTGGCTTGCCGTCGCCGAGGTCGAACACCAGTTGCCAGCGTCCGGTCGGTGCTTCGCCTGCCAGTTGCAATTGATATTGATAAAGCCCCGAAGCATCCGCGGCCCACACGAACTTACGACTGACCTGCTCATCCGGGCGGCGTACCTCGACGCTCACCGGTTGCGGCTTGACGGCCTTACCGTCGCTGTCCCGCAACAGGGCATTGAGCAGCACGGTTTCGCCTGGACGGTACAGGTCACGCGGACCGAACACGAAAAACTGCAGCGGGTGAGCGGGTTGCCCGCCGATATCAAACTCGGCCAGGTCCAACGCCGCGCTGTCCAGGCGCAACAGGCTGGTTTGCTCGCCCTGCTTGGCCAGCAACACCTGGGCTTTTTTCGGCAACGGCAACTCGACATGGCCACCCTTGCCGGTCTTGCCCTGAGCGAGTACACGCCCTCCCGCATCGAGGACTTCCAGATCAACCCCGTCCAACGCCTTGCCGCCTTCCAGCGCCTGGGTGAACACATCCAGGCGGTCCGCATAGCGGTGTACCGACAGGCCGATATCGCTGAGCGTGAACAGCGTTGCCGGTTGCGAGTAGTTGTAGGTGCCCGAGGCACGCATCACTGCCAGATAAACGCCCGGTTGCTGTAACTGCTTGAGGCCGGCGATCGGCAGCAGCAGGGTTTCGCGGGTGTTGCGTGCCGGATTCAGGTCGAAGCGGCCGCCATACACCAGCTCGGCCATCGGCAGCAGTTCGCGGGATTCATAGCTCTGCAAGCTGGTGCTACGGCCCCACTGGGCGAGGAACGCCGGCAGGGACTCGGGCTTGATCCGGAAGAACTCGACGTCGATCTTGTCGACATTCAGCGCGATCACCGGCAGGCCTTCGGCCAGACGGGTCGGCAATAATGTGCCACGGCTGGCGAAGCCGACAGTGGCTTGCAGGTCGCGGGTTTCCAGGCGGCTGATGTACTCGGCGGCGAGTTTGGCGTCATTGACCCCGCGCAGGCCGGGGTCAACCGTCAGTACCAGTTTGCGCTGGGGTTCGAGGTGGCGCAGGCGCAGCTCCATCAGGTTGTCGGAGAGTTCCCAGGCGCCATCGACCTTGCCGGACTTGCTGTCCACCAGATGCAGTTTGTCGGCGAACTTCTGCTCCGGATCCAGCGGAATCGAAAAGCTCACCGACAAGCTGCTGGCGCCATCCACCTGGACTTCAGACACGTCCACCACACTTAACTCGCGGCCGGCGTAGCGCTGCTCGAGGGCCGCCACATCCACCGCAGGCTTGACCGGTTGCGGCGCCGTCACCGCAGCAGGCGCGGCAGGCGCGGCCGGTTTATCTGAGGAATCACAGGCGCTCAGCAGGGCCAGCGCGCAGGCCAGGAACAATCCTTTGTTAAGCATGGGGCACTCGTTGTCGGTGTAGGCGAGGATTGAACTATATATCAGCTCCGGCAAAACGGTATGGCCAAGACGATGGTTTGCGGTCGACTGAATGTCTGAATCCGCGCAGGGCTTGAAGGCCGCCCCCTCACCCTAACCCTCTCCCCAAAGGGGCGAGGGGACTGACCGCGAGATATTGCCGTTTTACATCGACCTGAAAGCTCGCACTGAATCCAAAATCGATTCGGTTTAACCGGTCTCCCCAGGTGGCGAAGGGACTGACCGCGAGATATTGCCGTTTTACATCGGCCTGAAAGCTCGCACTGAATCCAAAATCGACTCGGCTTAACCGGTCGCCCCAGGAGGCGAAGGGACTGACCGCGAGATATTACCGTTTTACATCGACCTGAAAGCTCGCACTGAATCCAAAATCGACTCGGTTTAACCGGTCGCCCCAGGTGGCGAAGGGACTGACCGCGAGATATTGCCGTTTTACATCGACCTGAAAGCTCGCACTGAATCCAAAATCGATTCGGTTTAACCGGTCTCCCCAGGTGGCGAAGGGACTGACCGCGAGATATTGCCGTTTTACATCGGTCTGAAAGCTCGCACTGAATCCAAAATCGACTCGGTTTAACCGGTCGCCCCAGGAGGCGAAGGGACTGACCGCGAGATATTGCCGTTTTACATCGACCTGAAAGCTCGCACTGAATCCAAAATCGACTCGGTTTAATCGGTCGCCCCAGGAGGCGAAGGGACTGACCGCGGGATATTGCCGTTTTACATCGGCCTGAAATCTCGCACTGAATCCAAAATCGACTCGGCTTAACCGGTCGCCCATTTTATCAGCACACTTCGGTCGGTCCCCTCGCCCCTTTGGGGAGAGGGTTAGGGTGAGGGGTGGCTCTGAGCATCATCGCAGTTACAATACCGCTCCCCAAGGAGCCCCAATGACTGCCCTGCTCACCGACTGGCGCCACCGCCCCACCCATCGCCGGGTCTGGGCGCTTGCCGCGCCGATGATTCTGTCGAATATCTCCGTACCGCTGGTGGCGTTGGTGGACAGCATGGTCATCGGCCATCTGCCTCACGCCCATCAACTGGGTGCCGTGGCCGTGGGAGCGAGTCTGTATACCTTCCTCGCCTGGGCCATGGGGTTTCTGCGCATGGGCTCCACCGGCTTTGCCGCGCAGGCAGCCGGACGTGGCGATGGTGCCGCATTGCGACAGATTCTGTTGCAGGGATTGTTACTCGCGCTCGGACTGGCGATGGTACTGGGCACCCTCGGCGTGCCGCTGAGCGGTGTGGCGCTGGACTGGATGCAGCCGTCGCCGGAACTGAATCAACTGACCCGCGAGTTTTTCCACACGCGCCTGTTCGGCCTGCCCGCCGCCCTTGCCAGCTACGCGCTGGTGGGCTGGTTCCTCGGCACACAAAACGCCCGTGCGCCGCTGGCGATTCTGTTGACCACCAACCTGGTGAACATCGCTTTGAACCTGTGGTTTGTGCTCGGCCTGGACTGGGGCGTCGTCGGGTCGGCACGGGCCTCGGTGATTGCCGAATGGACCGGCGCTCTGATCGGCCTGGCCATGACGCAAAAAGCCCTGCGCGCCTATCCTGGCCATATCGCCTGGACGGCGCTCAAGGCATGGCAAAGCTGGCGCCCGTTATTGGCGGTGAACCGTGACATCTTTATCCGCAGCCTGGCGTTGCAGTCGGTATTTTTCATGATCACTGTGCAAGGCGCCCGATTAGGCGATGCGACGGTGGCGGCGAATGCGCTGCTGCTCAATGGGCTGCTGCTGACCGCCCACGCCCTGGACGGTCTGGCCCACGCGGTGGAAGCCTTGTGTGGCCACGCCATCGGCGCCCGTGACCGCCAATCCTTGCGCCGCTCACTGGTGGTAGCCGGCGGTTGGTCGCTGCTCGCCAGTGTCGGTTTCGCGTTGCTGTTCACCCTCGTGGGTCATCTGTTTATCGCCATGCAGACCGATATCCCCAGCGTGCGCGCGACCGCCGACCTTTACCTGCCGTACCTCGCGGTGCTGCCGCTGATTGCGGTATGGAGCTATCTGTTGGACGGCCTGTTTATCGGCGCCACCCGTGCACGGGAAATGCGTAACGGCATGCTGCTGACGGTGCTGATTGTGCTGCCGTTTGCGTGGGCGTTGCAGGGGCTGGGCAACCACGGACTGTGGATGGCGTTCCTGCTGTTCATGGCGGTTCGCAGTCTGACGCTGTGGGCAATCGCATGGCGACTGAATCGGCAGGGGCTTTGGTTAGGCGCGAGCTGAAGGAGCGCAGTCCAAAAATGTGGGAGCAACTGTCTTCACCATGCCATTCGTCACCGCCACTCAGTGCCATCTCGCAACATGGCATTGAGCCTAATCAGCAGTACACGCATGCAGGCGATGAGCGCGACCTTCGCGCTCTTACCTCGCTCTCGAAGGCCTTCGTAGCGTGCCTTGAAGTCGGGCTGATGGCGGATTACAACCCAGCAGGACATGTACAGAGCCCGTCTGACACGGGCTCTGCCTCCATAGATATGTCGCTTCCCGCTGTGATTACCGCTGTCGTCGTTCAAGGGCGCGATACCTGCCAAGGCCGCAACCTCACGGCGATCAAGCTCACCTAGTTCGGGCAGATAAACCAGCAAACTCGCGGTGGCAACCGTACCGATACCTTTAACAGAGATGAGCCGCTGGGCTTTTTCTGCGTCCAGTTCGTGCATGCTCTGATTGATGGCCTTATCAAGTTGCCTGATTTGCGTTTGCAGGAAGTGAATATGGCCTTTGATCAGCGCAATAACGGCTGGTAGCTGGGCTTGCTGAAGACGGCGCTTATTGTCGTCTCGTTGCTGAACGAAATGCTCGCGCTGCTGAACCAGCTCGCGGAGCGCTTCACGCTCAGGCGAAATAACCTTGCTGCTTGAGGCATTCAGCACTTCAGCAAAGTCTGCTAGAACGGCCGCATCAATAGCGTCAGTCTTCGCATTCTTGCCCATCGCCACGGCAAAGGATCTGGCTCGGCGAGGATTGACCCTGAGCACCTTGAAGTTTGCGCCTTGCAGAGCCGCCATGGCATTACGCTCATAGCCCCCGGTGGCCTCCAGCAAAATCAGACTGACTTCAAACTGACTCAATCGTCGAATCAGCTCAAGAAATCCTTCTGAAGTGTTTGAAACATCGAAACCTTCGCTCTGTGGTTTAACCCAGACGACAAGGTTTGATTTTGAGATGTCGATACCGACCCAGGAAATCATGGCAAAACCCTCTTACACTCAGATGTGAGAGTGCTCTGGCTTTGCCCACGCTTGTGATTTCGAGTGGCTGCTCGTCCAACTGTTCGGGCTTGTAGGCCAGAGTGGAAAGGTGGATGGCAGCTCGGCTCCCACACGTGCTTTGAGCACCGCGGACTTGCAGCTTGCCATCCACCCCTCTCACCCCAGAGTTTATTCCTAGATCAAGACACAAGCGGGCTTGCTCCCACAATTTGGACCTCTGCCTGCCTTATGAGGACAGGTAAGACGAACGCGTCAGCCCCAACCGCAAAGCATCAAGGAACTGCGTACGTTCGCTGGCGCTGATCTTCGCGCTGGCGCACTTGTCGCGGTAGTGCGTCATCAACTCCTCCGGCGACAAGTGCACGTATCGCAGCATGTCTTCGATGGTGTCGTGGGTCTCGATGCCGGCGCTGTACACCGAACCATCTTCACGCTGGTAAATGTTCACCGAGTCGGTGTCGCCGAACAGGTTGTGCATGTCACCGAGGATTTCCTGGTAAGCGCCCACCAGGAAAATCCCCAGCAGGTAGTCCTCGCCGTCCTTCAAGCCATGCACCGGCAGGCTGGTCTCGATGCTCTGCTCATCGACGTATTGCTTGATCTTGCCGTCGGAGTCGCAGGTCAGATCCTGCAGCACCGCACGACGCAGCGGCTCTTCGTCGAGACGGTGCAGCGGCAGGATCGGCAGCACCTGGCCGATGGCCCAGGTGTCCGGCAGGCTCTGGAATACCGAGAAGTTGCAGATGTACTTGTCGGCCAGCTTGTCGTTGAGTTCGTCCAGCACCTGGCGATGGGAACGCTGGCGCGCCTTCAACGAGTTGTGCAGGCGCCGGCATACGGCGAAGTAGCACTGTTCAGCCAGGGCTTTTTCCGCCAAGGTCAGCTTGCCATCGGCGTATTGGGTAGCCACATCACTCATGTAGTGCGTGGCGCGCCAATAAGTTTCGGTGACCATTTCGATGTCGGTCGGGCCCAGCAGGTCCACCAGCCATTGCACGGTTTCCGGCAGGGTTTCCTTGTTTTCGATGACCGGCACGTCATCGTTGTGTTTCTCGACGTCGGTGACTTGCACCACCAGCATGGCATGGTGGGCGGTCAGGGAACGGCCGCTCTCGGAGAAAATGTGCGGGTGCGGCAGGCCTTGGGCATCGCAGAATTCCTTGAGCATGCCCACCACGACACCGGCGTAATCGTCCATATCGTAGTTGATCGAGCTGGCGTTACGCGAGTGAGTACCGTCGTAGTCCACGCCCAGGCCGCCACCGACGTCGATGTGATCCACCGGCAGGCCGAGGTTGCGCAGTTCGCCGTAGTAACGGATGGCTTCCTTGAACCCGTGCTGGTAGTCCGCCAGGTTGGCGATCTGCGAGCCCATGTGGAAGTGCAGCAGGCGGATGCCCTGATCCAGGCCGGCGCCGCGGAAGCGCTCAACCACCGACAACAGCTGTGCCGCCGACAGGCCGAACTTGGATTTTTCGCCGCCGGTGTCCGCCCACTTGCTCGACGCCAGGGACGACAGGCGCACTCGCAGGCCAACCTGTGGCTTGACCTTGAGGTTGGCCGCTTCTTCGATCACCAGCGCGACTTCAGACTCTTTCTCGATCACGATAAACACGTTGTGACCGAGTTTCTGGCCCATCAACGCCAGGCGGATGAACTCGCGGTCCTTGTAACCGTTGCAAACAATGGTGCCGCCCTTCGGCGCCAGGGCCAGCACGGCCAGCAGCTCCGGCTTGGAGCCGGCTTCCAGGCCAATGGAGACGTTTTGCGTGGCGATGATGTTTTCGATCACCGCTTCCTGCTGGTTGACCTTGATCGGGTACAACGCGGTGTATTTGCTCTGGTATTCCAGGCGCTCGATATTCGCGTCGAAGGCACCGGTCAACTGGCGAACGCGATCTTGCAGGATATCCGGGAAGCGCACCAGCAGCGGCAGGGACAGACCACTTTTGCGCAGTTGGTCGACTTGTTCATACAAATCGACGGGGGTGCTGTTCGGGCCGTTCGGACGGACTTCAACGCGACCGGCATCATTGATCGCGAAATATCCGGCCCCCCAATGGCGAATCCCGTAAACACTGCGGCTGTCCGCAACTGTCCATTGGCTGCCATCGTCTTTGCGTGTACGTCGTACGGACATCGAAGTCCCCTATATAAAGTCGAAGAGCGCCACCCAAGTCAGAGGCTGGCGCAGTCTAAAGTGTGAAAATGACGATTTGCCTGCAAGGGAGGTAGACCCCACTCGCAGGACAGAGTTTAGACACCGGTCAGGAACAGGCTCTGTGAAACCCATGGGGACGACAATCAAGCGATAAGCCGCAGGTCATCGGGGTGGGTTTCACAGAGGCTGCTAGCCGCCGGACTTCTTGGCCTTGTAACCGAGCTTGATCAGCTCGCCCAACAGCAATTCGACATGATCGCCCTGGATTTCGATGACCCCGTCTTTCACAGCGCCTCCGGTGCCACAGCGCTTTTTCAGCGTGGTGGCCAACTCCTTGAGCGGTTCGCCAGCCAATGGCACACCGCTGATGGCGGTCACCGTCTTGCCGCCACGGCCTTTGCTCTCGCGCCGTACGCGGGCAATGCCATCGCCTTCGGGAATCAGGGTCTGTTTGCAGGTACAGGCATCGACGGGCTGGCGACAGTCCGGACAATGACGACCTGCGTCGGTGGAGAATACCAGGCCACCAAGGGCGGCGAAGGATGCGGCTTTTTTGGCCACCGGCAATCCTCTTGGGAGGACAAAGACTGATCAGGACCTGCAACCGGTCACTGACCGCGAAACCCCACTCAGGCAGGGGCAGCGCAACCGAACCGCAGGGATCATGGATCCTTCGGCGGTTCGGCTTGAAAAGTCGCGCAGTGTAACCACAAAAAGCGCCCTTGCTAAGAGCCAAATAGCGCCATTTCATGCAAGTTTAGCGACGTGCGGCCAGATAGCGTTTCAACGCAGCCAGGGAGTCGGGGCAATAGTCCTTTTGCTGGATGTCCTCGAGCACCGCTTCAATCGACATGAAACGCGCTTCCAGCACCTCTTCGGGCTGCAAACGCAGCGGCCCATCCCATACCGCCGAGAACGCCGAGCACCAGAGCCGGTTATCGGTATCCTCGAAAAAAAAGTGATCGTGGGCGGTCAACTCCACGCCGCTGACGCCCAGTTCCTCTTCCAGTTCCCGCGCCGCCGACTGAGCATACGTCTCGCCGGCCGCCACCATCCCGCCCGCCGCCACGTCCCAGTAACCGGGATAGATGGCTTTACTCAGGGTGCGACGATGCACACACAGCTCACCTGCGCCATTGAACAACATGATGTAAGTGCCGCGCCCGATCAGGCCGCGCTCGCGCAGGTCGGCGCGTACCAGGGAGCCGAGCAGATTGTCCTGCTCGTCGACCCAGGCAATGTGTTCGGCATCCGAGGCCGCGCGGTGGGCGGCCTCTTTGCTGCTATCGCTCATCGATCAACCCTGGTTGAGCAGTTGACGCAGGTCGATCACCGCCGCGTTGGCCCGGGAAATATAGTTGGCCATGACCAGCGAGTGGTTGGCCAACACACCATAGCCACTGCCGTTGAGGATCATCGGGCTCCACAGGGTTTCCTGCGACGCTTCCAGTTCACGAATGATCTGACGCACGCTGACGGTGGCGTTCTTCTTGGCCAGCACATCGGCGAAGTCGACTTCGATGGCACGCAACAGGTGGGACAAGGCCCAGGCCTGGCCGCGCGCTTCGTAGAACACGTTATCGATCTGCATCCACGGTGTTTCCACCACTTCTTCGTCGACCTGCGGCACCTGACCCGGCGCCAGGGACTCGGTTTTCAGGGAGGTGTTGAGCTTGACCCGGCCGACGCTGGCCGACAGCCGTTGCGACAATGAGCCCAAGCGGGTGGCGACGTCCCCCAGCCAGTTGTTCAGGTTGTCGGCACGCGCATAGAACAATGCGCCTTTCTGATTGGGATCCGACAGCCGCGCTTCATAGCGGCTCAGGGAGTTGATGCCTTCCTGGTATTCCGATTCGCTGGACGGCAGTACCCAGCTCTTGTTGTCGAAGTTAAAGCGCGGCTCGGCCTTGGCCAAGTCGGCATCTTCCGCCGATTGCGACTGGGAGCGGGCAAAGTCCTTGCGCAGGGCACGGGTCAGGTCACGCACCTGGACCAGTACGCCGTATTCCCAACTCGGCATGTTGTCCATCCACAGGCCTGGCGGAAAACGGTCGTTGGAAATGTAACCGCCTGGCTTGTCGAGCAAGGTGCCCACGACCGTCTTGAGGGTTTCAACAGTGGTGAAACCCAGCACCATTTTCTTGCCTTCTTTCTCAGCCGCGATTTGCGCGTTCTGCTGGACCGGAAATAAATCAGGCTCGGAACTCCAGTACCAACCCAGGGCACTGGTGACCAACAGGTACAAGACAACCAGGGTCAGCAGGGCCCGGCTCATCAGCAGATTGCGAAAATAGCTGCGGGAGGCTGACTTCGGCGCTGGGTTTGGGCCCGGAGCGCTGCCTGTACGGTTTTTCCAGTCCAGCATGGCGAATATCCTTTCAGTCACTTGAGTTCAATAGCTACGACCACAACCCTACCCCATCGTGCCCGCGCGTGCGGGGCTTTTAATCAGAGTGGCGCCAAGGCGAAGCTGAACTATAAAGGAAGCACGCTTTTGCGCCTACTTGACCTACCGGTCAGCAAACCAATAGGCGGGACCTTGCAGTTAATTGACGTATGACACCCTTGCAAATCTAAAGAGATGCTAGCATAGAGCCATCAGTCGATCTCAGCATGCGCCCTTACCTAGTAGTCAGGATATGACCGAGTCAGAAGATCCCAGCCGTGAGCGTCTCAAACACCATTTTGCCCAGCGCGTAATCCATCAGGCACGTCAAATCCTCGAGATCTGGCAGCGCCTACAGCGCAGCGAATGGTCGAGCGCCGATTTGTCCGAACTCAGCGAAGCCAGCCTGCGTCTGTTGCGTTTCGCCGAGCGTTTCGAACAAGCCGAGCACGGTCAGCTGGCGCGGCACATCATCGACTCCCTCAAAGCGGTGAACGATAACCGCGGCCGCCTGAGCAGCAGCCTGATCGGCGAACTCAACCGCTTGATGCAGCGCTTGTCACGCACCGGGTTGCGTCAGGGCGACCACCTTGATCAAACCCTCCTGCCGCCGATGCGCAAACCGATCTACGTGATGCTGGCCGATCACGACCGCGCCGAGCGACTGGCCAAGCAGCTGGAGTTTTTCGGCCTGAGCGCACAATCCCTCGACAGCCTCGCAGCCTTCCGCGCCTGCATGGCCGAGCGCCTGCCCGCCGCGATCGTAATGGACGTGGACTTCTGCGGCCCCGGCGTAGGGCTGGAACTGGCGGCCGAAGCCCAGACAGGCCTGGAGCAGAAACTGCCGCTACTGTTCTTCAGTCTGCATGAGACCGACACCCCGACCCGCCTGGCCGCTGTGCGGGCGGGTGGTCAGGAATTCTTGACTGGCACCCTGGAAGCCTCGAGCCTGCTGGAAAAGATCGAAGTACTGACCTGCGTCGCCCAGTACGAACCTTATAAAGTGCTGATTATCGATGACTCTCGTGCCCAGGCCATGCACACCGAACGCCTGCTTAACAGTGCCGGGATTATCACCCGGACGCTGATCGAGCCGATTCAGGCCATGGCCGAACTGGCGGATTTCCAGCCCGACCTGATTATCCTCGATATGTACATGCCTGCCTGTACCGGCACCGAACTGGCCAAAGTCATTCGCCACAACGACCGTTATGTCAGCGTGCCGATCATTTACCTGTCGGCCGAAGACGACCTGGACAAACAGTTGGATGCGATGAGCGAGGGCGGCGACGACTTCCTCACCAAGCCGATCAAGCCCCGCCACTTGATTACCACGGTGCGCAATCGCGCGGCGCGCGCCCGTCATCTCAAGGCGCGGATGGTGCGCGACAGCCTGACCGGCCTGTATAACCACACGCACATCCTGCAATTGCTGGAGGACTGCAGCTTTCGCGCCCGTCGCGAGAGCAAGCCACTGAGCTTTGCGATGCTCGACATTGATCACTTCAAGCGCGTCAACGACAGCCACGGGCATCCCATGGGCGACCGGGTCATCAAGAGTCTGGCGTTGTTTCTCAAGCAGCGGCTGCGCAAGACCGACTTTATCGGGCGTTACGGCGGCGAAGAATTCGCCATTGTCATGCCCGACACCGACCTGGATGCGGCCTGCAAGGTGCTCGACGAAATCCGTGGGCGCTTTGCCGAAATCCACTACCCGGCCCAGCCGCAAGATTTGTGGTGTACGTTCAGCGCGGGTGTCGTGGAACTGTGCGATGACTCGGACAGCCTGATGATGGCCGCCCAGGCCGACGAAGCGCTGTACCGTGCCAAGGATGCCGGGCGTAATCGGGTGGTGGCTTCGGACACCGCAAGGCAAAGTGCCATCTTTTCATCGAACTCCACCCGCTCCGTCATAACGCTGTAATGAAAACGCAATAACTTCAGGCACTTATCTTTCTGCCGTTGGTTGAAACCACGCATGCGCCTGAAGCTGCTGACGAATTTGAACACTCTCCTGCTGGTTGCCGTTTGCCTGGCCCTGGGCGCTACGCTCTGGTGGTCACAACGCGCGCTGGAGCGACCTTATCAACTGATGGAGCGCTATCTGGGCCTGTCCCAGGCCTTCCAGAACCAGACCGCGAGCAATATCGAGGATTACCTGTCCAGCGGCGATGCCTTGCGCTTGAGCAGCGCCAGCCAGAGCGTGGAAAACCTGATACTGCAACTGGATGAGTTGCCGCCGCAGTTGACGCAAGAACTGCGCCCCAGCCTTCTCGACCTGGACAGTTTCAGCAAGACCGACCTGCTGGCCGCCGGCAAATTGGCCGGTGACCCGCAGGGATTGCTGTTGCAAGCCGAACGCGAACTGGGCGCCAATCTCGAACAACTGAGCCAGTACGCCACAGGCGTCGACTCCGTTGACGCTGCGCGCTATCTGCCGCCACTGCTGGCGGCGTCCCAGCACCTGGCCAAGCTGTCACTGGCCCGGGACAAGCTGGTCAGCAGCGGGCGCAGCGAACTGGCCGGAGATGTAGAGCGCGGACTCGCCAACATCCGCGACCAGGCGGCCCTGCTTGAACAACTGCCACTGTTGGGCGTCACCGCCAGCAGCGAGTCCAACAGCGACGATTTCTCCGCGATGATGGGCCTGGAAACCAGCGAAAAAACCCTCGCCCAGGATACTGGCGTTGACCTCAAGCGCGAGCTCAATAGCTTGTTGACACGTTACCCGGCTGAACTTGCGCGCACCCGCGAGCTAATCCAGAAACGCGCCGACCTGGCAGCCGCCACCCACCTGAAAATCGATACCGTGCAACACGCCATCGCCACGCTGGAACCGGTGGTGCGCGCTCAACACGGGCAGATCCAGGGCGAAGTGCGCTTGATACAGGGGGCGATGATTGGCCTGATCCTGCTGATCGCGTTGCTGATCGATACCCTGCAACGCCGGCTGTCGAGAGTCCTGACCAACCTGGCGCCGGCACTGTCCACTTGGGCCGAAGGCGATTTCAGCCAGAACATCGCGCTGGGCAAGACTAATCGCGAACTGCAAGACATCGAGGAATCCCTCAATCGCCTGCGGGCCTATCTGGTGGATCTGGTCGGCACCATCAGAGGCAATGCCGAGCAAGTGGCCGGCAGCAGCGGCGCCTTGGCGGAGCTGAGCAACAGCATGCACCAAGGCGCTGAGCGCCAGGCCGGTGACACCGCGCAAATCCGTGACTCCCTGGGCGAGCTGGAGGCCACCATTCAACAAGTTGCCGGTGACGCCAGCCAGGCGGCCGATGCCAGCCGTAGCGCGGGCGACGCGGTGGAGCATGGGCAGCGGGTGATCGGCTTGAGCCTGACCGGCCTGCACGCGCTAGTGGGCGAAGTCCAGGACAACGCCCAGATGATTGAAAAACTCGCTGAAGAATCCGCCACTATCGGTAGCGTACTGACGGTGATTCGTTCAATTGCCGATCAGACCAACTTGTTGGCGCTGAACGCCGCCATCGAAGCGGCCCGCGCCGGGGAAGCCGGACGCGGGTTCGCGGTGGTCGCCGACGAAGTCCGTTCCCTGGCGCAGCGCACCGCTGGCGCCACCGCAGAAATCCAGACCCTGATCGCCGGCCTGCAAACCGCCGCCCGACAATCGGTGGAAGGTATGCGCGCCCAGGTCGAACACGCCGAAGCTACCGCCCAGCAGGCTCAGGCAGCCGATGGCGCACTGGATGAAATCGTCGGTGCGATACAGACCATTTCCGAGACTGCCGTGCGAATTGCCGATGTCACGGCCCAGCAGAGCGATGCGGTCAGTGAGATTCGGGATAACAGTGAGCGGATTCATCAGTTGGGCGAGGATAATTTGCTGCGCATCGGCCAGGGTCGCAGCCAGGGCGAACATTTGCTGGTGCTTGGCGGGCAACTCAACACAGCCGTACAGGCGTTCCGTGTTTGATTCGATTCCGGACTTTGTGAAGAGCGGGGGCAACGCCGCCTTCTCACTGTAGGAGCGAATTTGCTCGCGAAAAACCCGAGAACGCCTTGGGGTGCCAGATTTTCCGCGTCATCGTTGAGGTCCTTCGCGAGCAAGCTCGCTCCTACAAGGAGGACTGCGGTCGCAACCCCGCCCCCACACCCATGACCAAACCTTCCAGCCTAGTCACAAATTTTGCGCAATCCTCGCTCATCGTGCTGGCTATTGCAGAGAACTGGACAGTCACAAAGGCTTTGCGGCATAGTCGCCGGGTTCTGCCGTCCCTCAATCAATAACAAGGAACAGCCGATGGCGACCTTACTGGTTCTGCACGGACCCAACCTGAACCTGCTCGGCACCCGCGAACCGGGGGTCTATGGGGCAGCGACCCTCGAGCAGATCAACCTCGATCTGGAAAGACGAGCCCGTGAAGCCGGCCACCATTTGCTCTACCTGCAAAGCAATGCCGAGTATGAATTGATTGATCGCATTCACGCTGCCCGTAGCGAAGGCGTGGACTTTATTCTGATCAACCCCGCCGCTTTTACGCACACAAGCGTTGCATTACGTGACGCGCTGCTGGCGGTGAGCATCCCATTCATCGAAGTGCATTTATCCAACGTGCACAAACGCGAAGCTTTCCGCCATCACTCTTACTTCTCCGACGTTGCGGTAGGAGTGATCTGCGGCCTTGGCGCCAGCGGTTACCGACTGGCCCTGGAGGCCGCCCTGGAACAACTTGAAGCCCCGGCTATACGCCCCTGACCGACCCTTGGGAGTTGATGATTCATGGATATCCGTAAAGTTAAGAAACTGATCGAACTGCTGGAAGAATCCGGTATCGACGAGCTGGAGATCAAGGAAGGCGAGGAATCCGTACGGATCAGCCGCCACAGCAAAACCCCAGCCCAGCAATTCTACGCGCCACAGATGCAAGCACCGGCCGCTGCCGCACCAGCCGCCGCGCCGGTTGCCGCTGCCCCTGCAGCTCCCGCCGAGCCTGTGCTGAACGGCTTCGTGGTCAAGTCGCCAATGGTCGGTACTTTCTACCGCACCCCGGCACCGACCTCGCCAGCTTTCGTTGAAGTGGGCAAAACCGTGAAAGTCGGCGACACCATTTGCATCGTGGAAGCGATGAAGATGATGAACCACATCACCGCTGAGAAAGCCGGCGTGATCGAATCCATTCTGGTAGAAAACGGTCAGCCGGTTGAGTACGACCAGCCGCTGTTCACCATCGTTTGAACCGCGGAGCGCCTTCGATGTTGAAACCTGCGAAGAAACTGCAAAAAGTCCTGATCGCCAACCGCGGCGAGATCGCGCTGCGTATCCTGCGCGCCTGTAAGGAAGAGGGCATCAAGACCGTCGCTGTTTACTCGACGGCCGATACCGAATTGATGCACGTGAAACTGGCGGACGAAAGCATCTGCATCGGCCCGCCACTGGCCACGAACTCGTACCTGAAGGTCTCGAACATCATCGCCGCGGCCGAAGTGGCCGGTGCTGACGGCATTCACCCGGGCTACGGCTTCCTCGCGGAAAACGCCGATTTCGCCGAACAGGTGGAAAAATCCGGGTTTGCCTTCATCGGCCCGAAAGCCGACACCATTCGCCTGATGGGCGACAAGGTATCGGCCAAGGCCGCGATGATTGCCGCGGGCGTGCCGACGGTTCCTGGTTCCGACGGCCCGCTGCCCGAAGACCCGGAAACCGCACTGCGCATCGGTCGCGAAGTCGGCTACCCGGTGATCATCAAGGCCGCCGGCGGCGGCGGTGGTCGCGGCATGCGCGTGGTGCACAAGGAAGAAGACCTGATCGAAGCGGCCAAGCAGACTCGCGAAGAAGCGGGCGCCTGGTTCAGCAACCCGATGGTCTACCTGGAAAAATACCTGACCAACCCGCGTCACGTGGAAGTCCAGGTATTGTCCGACGGCCAGGGTCACGCCATCCACTTGGGCGATCGCGACTGCTCGCTGCAACGCCGTCACCAGAAGGTCCTGGAAGAAGCCCCGGCACCGGGTCTGGATGAAGATGCACGCCAGGAAGTGCTGGCGCGCTGCGTCAAGGCCTGCATCGACATCAACTACCGTGGCGCCGGCACGTTCGAGTTCCTGTACGAAAATGGCCGCTTCTACTTCATCGAGATGAACACTCGCGTGCAGGTAGAGCACCCGGTATCGGAAATGGTCACGGGCGTCGACATCGTCAAGGAGATGCTGAGCATCGCCGCTGGCAACACGCTGTCGTTCACCCAGGATGACGTGAAGATGCACGGCCACTCCCTGGAGTGCCGGATCAACGCCGAAGATCCAAAAACCTTTATCCCGAGTCCAGGCCTGGTCAAGCATTTTCATGCTCCGGGCGGCAACGGCGTTCGCGTCGACTCGCACCTGTACAGCGGCTACAAGGTCCCGTCCAACTACGACTCGCTGATCGGCAAGCTGATCACTTGGGGCGCAACCCGCGACGAGGCCATGGCCCGTATGCGCAATGCCCTGGACGAAATCGTGGTCGACGGCATCAAGACCAACATCCCGTTGCATCGGGATCTGGTTCGTGATGAAGGTTTCTGCGAAGGTGGGGTCAACATCCACTACCTGGAACACAAGCTGGCCAACCAGTAAGTTTGTGCTCCGACCAACAAAGCCGCCTTCGGGCGGCTTTGTTGTATCTGCAACAGCCGCGGTGTCGAACTCATTGCTCAGGGCAAAGCGCTTCCCCGCGACCAGCATTATCTGAATCCCCGTTTTCATGTGGCAAGGGGGGCTTGTCCTGTGGCGAGGGGGCTTGTCCCCCGTTGGGCTGCGCAGCAGCCCCCCCAAAAAATCACTGCGGTCCTTCAGTCCCAACTGGGGTGACAGGTTTGGGGGCTGCTACGCAGCCCAACGGGGGACAAGCCCCCTCGCCACAGGACAAGCCCCCTCGCCACAGACAAGCCCCCTCGCCACAAGGTCTTGCTCTCGCGTAAACTGGCGCGCTTTCGTGGCCGGACATGGCTGCACACACTCATTTTTTCAAAGGTGCCCGCCATGCCTTGGCTGCAAGTCCGCCTCGCCATCAGCCCGGAACAAGCCGAAACCTACGAAGACGCTTTCCTCGAAGTGGGTGCCGTCTCGGTCACTTTCATGGACGCCGAAGACCAGCCGATCTTCGAGCCGGAACTGAACACCACACCCCTATGGTCCCACACCCATCTGCTGGCCCTGTTCGAAGACGGTACCGACGCCGACAGTGTCTTCGCCCACATGGAGCTGCTGACCGGCGGACCGCTGCCTGAGCATCACAGCGAAGTGATCGAGGACCAGGACTGGGAGCGCAGTTGGATGGACAATTTCCAGCCCATGCGTTTTGGTCAACGCCTGTGGATCGTCCCGAGCTGGCACGCCGCGCCTGAGCCCGACGCCGTCAACCTGCTGCTGGACCCAGGCCTGGCGTTCGGCACCGGCACCCATCCGACCACCGCGCTGTGCCTGGAATGGCTCGACGGTCAGGACCTGAAGGACTGCAACGTCCTCGACTTCGGTTGCGGTTCGGGGATCCTCGCGATCGCCGCCCTGCTGCTGGGCGCCAAGGAAGCCGTCGGCACCGATATCGATGTGCAAGCCCTGGAAGCGTCCCGCGACAACGCCGGGCGCAATAACATTGCCGAAGACAAATTCCCATTGTATCTGCCGCAGCAATTGCCCCAGGTGCAGGCCGATGTACTGGTCGCCAACATTCTGGCCGGTCCACTGGTCGCCTTGGCGCCACAACTGTCCAGCCTGGTCAAGCCGGGTGGGCGCCTGGCGCTGTCGGGGATCCTCGCCGAGCAGGGCGAAGAAGTGGCTGGCGCCTATGCGCAGGATTTCGAACTGGACCCTATCGTCAACCGCGATGGCTGGGTACGCATTAGCGGCCGCCGGCGTTAGAATGAGCGCCTGCATGAATCGGATGGCCGCATGACCGACAGCTTCGTCACCCAGTGCCCGCATTGCCAGACTCGTTTTCGCGTCAACCATGCTCAATTGAACGTGGCCCGCGGCGTGGTTCGTTGCGGCTCCTGCCTACAAGTATTCAGTGCGGCCCGACAGCTGCTGGAGCAGCGCGCCCAGGCGTCCGAGGCCCCGGTCCAGGAAGCGCCAGCCGCCGACGCGCCACCGCGAGCCATCAGCCAACAGCAATGGAACGCCGAAGTGCTCGACCTGGACAATCTGGATCTGGATGAGGAACTGGCCAGGCTGGAACGCCGGGAGATTAAACACGCTCAGCCCCAGGACGCCGACCGGCGTCAGCCTGGTGCTGAGCGCCGGCAAAAGGACGAGGTGCTCAGCGCCAGCCGCGATACGGCCAAGGCAGAAGAACAACGGTGGGCGGCCAGCCTGTTCAGCGACCAGCCTGACGAACCGGCCGAGCCCTTTGACGCAGCCGACGATGGACCTGAGTTGGCGCCGGTGCCCCCGGGAAAACCAAAGCGCACCGAACCGTCGATGTCATTTGACAGCCTTGAACCGGACGATGAGCCGCCGTTCCATGCCCACTCCCACGATGACGACGTCGACCCGCCCGCCCCAGCCATCAGCGCCGAGCCCGACGCGCCGCAGGCTGAGCCGGAGGAGCCACAACCGGCCCGCAAGCGACCTCGCGCCACGACCAGCGCCCATGACGAAATGCTGCAAGGCCTGGAAGACGACCCGCTGCACCTTTACACCGGCAAGCGCCCCGCCAGCCTCGGTCGCCGTTTGCTCTGGCTGACACTGGTGTTGCTGGCGGCGGCGGCGCTGGGCGGCCAATACATTGCCTACCAGTTCGACGAACTGGCGCGCCAGGACAACTACCGCTCCTGGTTCCAGGAGCTGTGCCCGACACTGGGCTGCACGGTGCCTTCGCGGGTCGATGTGGCGCATATCAAGAGCAGCAATCTGGTGGTGCGCAGCCATCCGGAGTTCGCCGGCGCCTTGGTAGTGGACGCGATCATCTATAACCGAGCGACCTTTTCCCAACCTTTCCCGCTGCTGGAACTACGCTTCGCGGACCTCAATGGCCGGATGATTGCCAGCCGGCGCTTCAAACCCGCCGAATACCTTAGCGGAGAGCTGGCAGGACAGACCGAGATGCCGTCCCAGACGCCGATTCACATCGCACTGGACATTCTCGACCCGGGTAACAGGGCGGTGAACTACAGCCTGAGCTTCCACTCTCCGGAGTGAATGGGTCCAGGCGGGTAAGTTTGACGGCAGCTTTCTGACTCGACGGTCCAGGACCTAACCGCTGGCGATAAAAAAACAGCTGCTCAGATTTTATCCAATTCAGCCTTTAACCAGTCATCGAGAGCGGGTATCATGCCAACCCTTTTTCGAACTCTAATGATCCGGCCCCACAACAGGGAAGTCCTATGTCGGCGGTACGCATCGGCCCATATACATTACACAATGGCTTGATCCTCGCCCCGATGGCGGGCGTCACCGACCAGCCCTTTCGTCAGCTGTGCAAACGTTTGGGTGCAGGGCTTGTCGTCTCGGAAATGGTCACCAGCGACATGAGTTTGTGGAACACCCGCAAGTCGCGGATGCGTATGATCCACTCAGGTGATCCCGAGCCCCGCTCGGTACAGATCGCCGGTGGCGACGCGCAAATGCTGGCGGACGCGGCCCGCGCCAACGTCGAGCTGGGGGCGCAGATTATTGATATCAACATGGGTTGCCCGGCAAAAAAGGTCTGCAACAAGGCCGCCGGTTCCGCCCTGTTGAAGGATGAGCAGTTGGTGAACGAGATCCTGCAGGCCGTTGTCGCTGCAGTCGATGTGCCGGTCACCCTGAAGATCCGCACCGGTTGGGACCGGGAGAACAAGAATGGCCTGACGGTGGCGAAGATCGCCGAACAGGCGGGCATTACAGCACTGGCGGTGCATGGCCGCACCCGCGCCGATCTTTATACCGGTGAAGCCGAGTACGACACGATTGCCGCGATCAAGCAGGCGGTGTCGATTCCGGTCTTCGCCAATGGCGACATCGATTCTGCCGAGAAAGCCCGGCGCGTACTGCACGCGACCGGTGCCGATGGCTTGTTGATTGGCCGGGCTGCCCAGGGGCGGCCGTGGATTTTTCGTGAGATCGAGCATTTTCTGCGTACCGGCGACCTGCTGCCGGCACCGGAGCTGAGCGAGGTGGAACGTATTCTGCTTGAGCATCTGGCCGCACTGCACGCCTTCTATGGAGACGTGATGGGAGTACGTATTGCTCGCAAACATGTCGGCTGGTATCTCGCAACCTTGCCGGGCGCCAAGGAGTTTCGCGCCCACTTCAATCGTTTGGATGATACGGAAGCACAGTGCGCCAACGTTCGTGAGTTCTTCTGCGAGCGTTATAAGAGCCAAGGGGTGGCCGCATGACGATGATGACCGAGACTTTAGTGAGTGGAACAGCACCCGTGAGCGACAACGTCAATTTGAAACAGCACCTCAACACGCCGAGCGAAGAAGGCCAGACCCTTCGCGGGAGTGTCGAAAAGGCGCTGCACAATTATTTCGCCCACCTTGAGGGCGCTTCCGTCACGGACGTGTACAACCTGGTGCTATCCGAAGTCGAGGCGCCGTTGCTCGAAAGCGTGATGAACTACGTCAAGGGCAACCAGACCAAGGCCAGCGAGCTACTCGGGCTCAACCGTGGCACGCTGCGCAAGAAACTCAAGCAGTACGATTTGCTGTAAGCATTCAATCAAACCAGAAAGGCGCCCGCGTAAAACCGGTCGCCTTTTTTGCTGACTCCTTTGCTTTTGATGGAAATTGAGATGACCGACCAGACTACCCGCCTGCCGATCCGCCGCGCCTTGATCAGTGTTTCCGACAAGACCGGGATCCTCGAATTTGCCCGGGAGCTGGAAGCCCTGGGCGTGGAAATCCTTTCCACCGGCGGGACCTTCAAATTGCTGCAGGACAACGGCGTGGCCGCAGTAGAAGTCGCGGATTACACCGGTTTCGCAGAAATGATGGACGGTCGGGTCAAGACCCTGCACCCGAAAATCCACGGCGGGATCCTCGGCCGTCGCGGTATCGACGACGCCATCATGAGCGAGCACGGCATCAAGCCGATCGACCTGGTGGCCGTCAACCTCTACCCGTTCGAGGCAACGATCTCCAAGCCTGGCTGCGATCTGCCAACCGCTATCGAAAATATCGATATCGGCGGCCCGACCATGGTTCGCTCGGCGGCCAAGAACCACAAGGACGTGGCCATCGTGGTCAACGCCAGTGACTACGGTCAAGTGCTGGAAAGCCTGAAAGCCGGTGGCCTGACCTATGCCCAGCGTTTCGACCTGATGCTCAAGGCCTTTGAACACACCGCCGCGTATGACGGCATGATCGCCAACTACATGGGCACCGTGAACCAGGCTGCCGACAGCCTGAGCACCGAAGGCCGCAGCCAGTTCCCACGCACCTTCAACAGCCAGTTCATCAAGGCCCAGGAAATGCGCTACGGCGAGAACCCGCACCAGAGCGCGGCGTTCTACGTGGAAGCGACGCCTGCCGAAGTCGGTATTGCCACCGCGACCCAACTGCAAGGCAAGGAACTGTCGTACAACAACGTGGCCGACACCGACGCTGCGCTGGAGTGCGTGAAGAGTTTCGTCAAGCCGGCCTGTGTGATCGTCAAGCACGCCAATCCGTGCGGCGTGGCCGTGAGCCCGGACGCCGAAGGCGGTATTCGCCAGGCCTATGAACTGGCCTACGCCACCGATACCGAATCGGCGTTTGGCGGCATCATTGCCTTCAACCGTGAACTGGATGCTGAAACGGCCAAGGCCATCGTCGAGCGTCAGTTCGTTGAGGTAATCATCGCCCCTTCCGTCAGCGCCGAGGCCCGCGCCATCGTGGCGGCCAAGGCTAACGTGCGCCTGCTGGCCTGCGGTGAGTGGTCCACTGAACGTGCCGCTGCCTGGGACTACAAGCGCGTCAATGGCGGCTTGCTGGTACAGAGCCGCGACATCGGCATGATCGGCAGCAGCGACCTCAAGGTCGTGACTAAACGTGCGCCGACCGAGCAGGAGATCAACGACCTGATCTTCGCCTGGAAAGTGGCCAAGTACGTCAAATCCAACGCTATCGTGTATGCCAAGAATCGCCAGACCATCGGGGTCGGAGCCGGCCAGATGAGCCGCGTGAACTCCGCGCGGATCGCTGCGATCAAGGCCGAACACGCGGGCCTGCAAGTCCAGGGATCGGTGATGGCATCGGACGCGTTCTTCCCGTTCCGCGACGGCCTCGACAATGCGGCCAAGGCTGGCGTCACCGCGGTGATCCAGCCAGGCGGTTCGATGCGTGACGCCGAGGTAATTGCCGCCGCCGACGAAGCCGGCATCGCCATGGTCTTTACCGGCATGCGCCATTTCCGCCACTAATACCACTGCTTCCCCCTGTAGGAGCGAGCTTGCTCGCGAAGATCGTCAACAGTAACGCGGTAAGCCTGACACCCCGCAGCGGTCTCAGGCTTTTCGCGAGCAAGCTCGCTCCTACAAGCAAGCACAGCGTTTCTCAGAGGTTTTTGAAATGAATGTTTTGATCATTGGCAGCGGTGGCCGTGAACACGCCCTGGCCTGGAAAGTCGCCCAAGACCCACGCGTACAGAAAGTGTTCGTCGCCCCAGGCAACGCCGGCACCGCCATCGAAGCCAAGTGCGAAAACGTCGCCATCGACGTCCTGGCCCTGGAACAACTGGCCGATTTCGCCGAAAAGAACGTTTCCCTGACCATCGTCGGCCCTGAAGTGCCGCTGGTGGCCGGGGTCGTGGACCTGTTCCGCAGCCGTGGCCTGGATTGCTTCGGCCCCACGGCTGGCGCAGCCCAGCTGGAAGGTTCGAAAGCCTTTACCAAAGACTTCCTGGCTCGCCACAAGATCCCGACCGCCGACTATCAGAACTTCACCGAGATCGAGCCTGCGCTGGCTTACCTGCGTGAAAAAGGCGCACCGATCGTGATCAAGGCCGACGGCCTGGCCGCCGGTAAGGGCGTGATCGTCGCCATGACCCTTGGCGAAGCCGAGGAGGCCGTGCGCGACATGCTGGCCGGCAACACTTTCGGCGACGCCGGTTCCCGCGTGGTGATTGAAGAATTCCTCGACGGCGAAGAAGCCAGCTTCATTGTGATGGTCGACGGCAAGAACGTCCTGCCAATGGCCACCAGCCAGGACCACAAACGCGTCGGCGACGGCGATACGGGCCCCAATACCGGCGGCATGGGTGCGTATTCCCCAGCTCCGGTGGTGACTGCCGAGGTGCATCAGCGCGTCATGGATCTGGTGATCTGGCCGACCGTGCGTGGCATGGCCGACGAAGGCAACGTCTATACCGGCTTCCTGTACGCAGGCCTGATGATCGACAAAGCCGGCAACCCGAAAGTCATCGAGTTCAACTGCCGCTTTGGCGACCCGGAAACCCAGCCGGTGATGCTGCGCCTGCAATCGAGCCTGGTCCTGTTGGTGGAAGCCGCCCTGGCCCAAGCGCTGGATAAGGTCGAAGCCCAATGGGATCCACGCCCAAGCGTCGGGATCGTATTGGCGGCCGGCGGTTACCCTGCCGACTACGCCAAGGGCGAGGTGATTGAAGGTCTGGACGCCGCGGCTACACTGGAAGGCAAAGTGTTTCACGCTGGCACCGCGCTCAAGGATGGCAAGGTCGTAACCGCGGGTGGCCGCGTACTGTGCGCAACGGCCATGGGCGCGAGCGTCGATGCTGCCCAGCAGCAGGCATACACACTGGCGGCGAAAATCGATTGGCAGGGCTGCTTCTACCGTAAGGACATCGGCTACCGCGCCATTGCCCGCGAGCGAGGCGAAAATCAGTAGCAGCTATCCGTTCGGTCAGGCAAGGGCCTCCGGCCCTTGCCCTACTGTTGCGGTCCCGCGCATAGTTAACCCCGTGCATTAACCTACGAAGGGATTTCGCCGTGCGCTGGCTCAGGATCGCCATAGGTTTTACAGTCAGCCTGCTGACCCTGCTCTGCTTGCTTCCGGCCCAAGCCGCCGCGCAAGGCAGCGGTTGGGCGGTATTGCTTGATGAACAGGCGGACCTGCAACTGAGCGACATCCGCTCCCCGCGCTACACCAATCAATTCAGCCCCATCGAACTGGACCAGATCACCGCGTCCGAGCCCCACAGTGCGATTTGGCTACGTTTCAAGCTGCAACCCGGCAAGCACGAGCAAGTGCTGCGGGTCTTCGCTCCCGACCTGGCGCATCTGAACCTGTACGTGCTGGACGGCAACGCCCTGCTGGAACAATTGAACACCGGCGCCCGCCAGCCCCTGGCGGACCGCCCGTTGCCCAGCCGCGACTTCATGCTGCCGTTGCCGCAAAGCCAGCGTCCGCTGGATGTATACGTGCGCCTGGTATCGGAGCATGAACTACGCCCGTATATCACCCTGGAGCCAGCGGTCATGGCCGCCGCCAATCAGAACCAGACGCTGGTGTATGGACTGCTGTTCGGCTGTCTGTTGATGCTGATCCTGCATAACCTCGCACGCTACGCCTATCATCGCTCCCGCAGCAGCCTGTGGCTCGCGGCCTGCGAAGCGTTGCTGCTGCTGAGCCTGCTGTTGTTGCTCAACCTGCTCGGCCCGTGGCTACCGAACTGGCCGGCGGTGCAGACCCCTGGAGCCTATCTGGCGTTGCTGCTGACCGCTCCGTGTGGGCTGATGTTCGCTTATCGCTTCTTTGCCCCGCTGGGTCCGCACCCACTGAACAAACTGCTGATGGCAGACATCCTGCTGGTCACCCTTTGCGGGTTGTTGCTGCTGTTCGTCAATACGCTGCCGCTGAACCTCATCACCTACGCCTTGGTGGCCCTGGCCGGCTTGAGCATGCTGTTTGTCTCGGCCTACCACTGGCAGAAAGGCTATCGTCCGGCACGGCTGTTCATGCTCGCCATGGTGGTGTTCAACATCGGCACACTGATTATCCTGCCAGCCTTGCTGGGGCTGACGCTGGTCGCCCCCCACGGCCTGATCGTCACCCTGCTCGGCGTCATCTGCATCAGCGGCCTGCTGATGAGCCAGGCCTTGGGCGAACGCCAGCGCAGCATCGTCGAGGACCGCTTCAGTCTCAGTCGCGACCTGGCCGCCAGCAACGCGGAAATCGCCGCCAAGGCCGAGTTCCTGGCGAAGATTAGCCATGAAATCCGCACCCCCATGAACGGTGTGCTGGGCATGACCGAACTGCTGTTGGGCACACCCTTGTCGGTCAAGCAGCGCGACTACGTGCAAACCATCCACAGTGCCGGCAACGAGTTGCTGACCTTGATCAACGAGATTCTCGACATCTCCAAACTCGAATCCGGGCAGATCGAACTGGATGACGTGCAGTTCGATCTCAACGCCTTGATCGAAGACTGCCTGAGCATCTTCCGCGCCAAGGCCGAGCAGCAGAATGTCGAGTTGATCAGCTTTATCCAGCCACAGGTGCCACGCGTCATCAGCGGCGACCCGACGCGCCTGCGCCAGACGCTGCTGAGCCTGTTGGAAAACGCCCTGCAAAAGACCGACGAAGGCGAAGTGCTGATTGTCGTGGCACTGGATGAACGCAGCAGCAAACCGCGGCTGCGGATTGCCGTACAAGACAGTGGCGTGCCGATGGAAGCTGCCGAACGCGATGCGTTGTTGCACAGCGAATTGCATACCAAGAACTTCCTCTCCGCCACGCGCTTGAGTGGTCATCTGGGATTGGTGATCGCCCGTCAACTGATCCTGTTGATGAACGGCGAATTCGGCATCAAGAGCGGCAGCCAACAAGGCAGCACCTTGTGGTTGACCCTGCCCCTGGATCCGGAACGCCTGGAACACCCGACCAACGACCTCGACGGCCCGCTGCGCGACGCGCGGGTACTGGTGGTGGACGACAACGACACCTGCCGCAAGGTGTTGGTGCAACAATGCACCGCCTAGGGCTTGAACGTCAGCGCCGTGCCTTCGGGTAAAGAGGCCTTGGCCCTGCTGCGGACCAAGGCGCACTTGCGCGACTATTTCGACGTGGTCCTGCTGGACCAGAACATGCCCGGCATGACGGGCATGCAACTGGCGGCGAAGATCAAGGAAGACCCGAGCCTGAATCACGACATCCTTCTGATCATGCTCACCGGCATCAGCAACGCCCCGAGCAAGATCATCGCGCGCAACTGCGGGATCAAGCGCATCCTCGCCAAACCAGTGGCGGGATATACCCTCAAGACCACCCTGGCCGACGAACTGACCCAGCGCAGCAAAGGCATCGTCCCGACGCGCCAGGTGCCCCCCGCCGCGCCTGTCAGCGTGACGGTGCCCAGCGACTTCCGCATCCTGGTGGCCGAAGACAACAGCATCTCGACCAAAGTCATTCGCGGCATGCTCGGCAAGCTCAACCTGGAGCCGGACACCGCCAGCAATGGTGAGGAAGCGTTACAGGCGATGAAGACCCAGCGTTACGACCTGGTGCTGATGGACTGCGAAATGCCTATTCTCGATGGTTTCTCCGCGACCCAGCAATTGCGGGTCTGGGAAGTCAGCAATCAGCGCATTCGTACCCCGGTGGTTGCGCTGACCGCGCATATCCTCTCGGAACACAAGGAGCGCGCACGCCAGGCGGGAATGGACGGGCACATGGCCAAACCGGTGGAGTTGTCGCAACTGCGCGAGCTGGTGGAGTATTGGGTCGCACGCCGCGAACAACCGGAAGAGGCGCCTACCTCCTGAGCTGAAATACCCCGCTTTTGATCCCTACGAGGGTCATGCGTCAGGCTCATTGTTTCACCGATAGCGTCGCGCCACAGTCCTGATAAACTCCCTCTCGCCCTCTTTCGCTGTGAGCTCCTGCCATGCTCCACGTGTTATTCAGTGTTTATTTGAAGATGCTGGTGCTATACAGCCCCTTCTTCGTCCTGTCCTGTTTCATCAGCCTGACCCGTGGCTACTCCAGCAAGGAGCGGCGGCGCCTGGCCTGGAAAGTTGCCCTGGCCACCCTGGTGTCGAGCGTTTTGCTCTACCTGTTCGGACGAGTGATTTTCAGCGTATTCGGCATCACTGTGGATGCGTTCCGCATCGGCGCTGGCAGCGTGCTGTTCATTTCGGCCCTGGCCATGGCCCAGGGTAAATCGGCGGTACAGACCGACAATGTGCAACAGGACGTGACCATTGTCCCGCTGACCATTCCCCTGACCGTCGGTCCCGGCACCATTGGGGCACTGTTGGTGATGGGCGTCAGCCAACCCCATTGGGACGACAAGTTCCTCGCCATTTTGAGTATTGCCCTGGCCAGTCTAACGGTCGGCGTGGTGCTGTACCTGTCCAACCGTATCGAACGCATTCTCGGCGACCAGGGCTTGCAAATTGTCAGCCGTTTGATGGGCTTGTTTGTATGTGCGCTGGCGGCGCAGATTATCTTTACCGGGGTCCGCGGTTACCTGGTGCCATAACCACGATCAGATCCTGTATTGCGCGATGGCCAGCAATACCTTGTCCCCCACGCGTTCACGCAACAACTTGAGCGTCGCCTCGTTGACCACCGTCGGATTCAACATCAGGCAGGTTCTACCACTGAAGGCTTCGACTGACGAACTGTCCCACTCGATAAAGGGCACCCCGACTTTTTTACTGATGTCGTGAATGCTGTAGGTCACCATCACCATCAGCACCTCTCCGTCGATTTCGGAACAGGACGCCAGACCGAAATCGCCGCCCTCACGGGTGGAGATATTTCGCTGGAACAGGTCGAAGGATTGCGGATGCTGCTTCAACGCCTCAAAGGCATCCGCCGCTAACTTGGGCAGTCCCATCGTCAGCGGTCCCGACAGCGACGTCGATGCCACAAGACTAGCGATGATGTTAAGCGCCGCCATTTGCACGCTCAGCCCCTTCTTCGAGGTCGTGACCCGCTCGAAGCTGCTGCGGATCGGCAACCAACCCAGACCAGTCATGACTTTGATGAACTCGTCATACCAGGCCTGCGTGCCCCGCCCCAGTTTCAAGACATCGCTCACATAGCTGCTGGCCAGCAAATAGCTTTTGCAGGTGTACTCCCGGTTGAGGCGGCTCATCCCGGCACCAAACGAGAAGACGCTGTTATTGACCACCGCCCCATTCAAGTCATCATCGGCCCCATCGACGACCGACAAGGGCAGATCGTGTCCCTGCCCAGCGGTTGACGGCAACGTATAAGCCGCGGCCCGCTTGTTCTTTCTCGTAACCTTGAATCCTTTATGTATTCGCTCCATTACTGCTTCTCCAAAAAAACCCACACGGGTCTACTGCCAACACTAGTCCGCCCGTCCGCGCTTTTCAGGAGTAGGTAAAAGGTGTTTCTGCCAGGGAAAAGATCCCCCTATACGTGAAGCCTGCGTAAACCCAGGGGATGGTGCAGAGACAGCAATCTGTACGGTGTCATTCCTCGACGAGAACAGAAAAGTCCGTGCCGCAGCGTCGTTAAAAGCGCCCGGTAAAACGATCTGTCGTGCGTCAGGCGCATGCGGTTTCAGACTTCAGCGGCCCCGTTGCGGGGCCGCTGGGATGTCACGACGATGGTTTTTCACCATACCAACGCGGGGTGTACACCCACTCACCGCCACCGTCCCGTGGGAAGGCGCAGGTGGTGGACGAACCAATCAACACCATGGTGCGCATATCCACCTGGTCCGGGGTCAACTGACCCAAGGTGGTGGTACGCAGCGTCTGGCCCGGACGACCGATGTCCCGTCCCAGCACCACCGGCGTTGCGCTCGTGCGGTGTTGCGCGACGATCGCCAGGGCGCGGCCCAGTTGCCACGGGCGAGCACGGGAGATCGGGTTGTAGAACGCCAGCACAAGGTCGGCCTGGGCAGCCAGGTCCAGGCGTTTCTCGATGATCGACCAGGGCTTGAGGTTGTCCGACAGCGACATCACGCAGAAGTCATGCCCCAGCGGCGCGCCCGCCTGGGCGGCCGTGGCCAGGGACGCCGAGACGCCCGGCAGGATCTCCAGGTCGACGCGCTGCCAGGCCGGATCACTGGACTCGTGCAATGCCTCGAGTACCGCCGCGGCCATCGCGAATACCCCCGGATCACCGGACGACACCACCACCACGGAGCGCCCTTGGGCGGCCAGCTCGAAGGCATGCCGGGCACGCTGCATTTCCTCACGATTGTCAGTGCAATGCTGGACCTGATCAGCGCGAAACGGCCCCGCCATGCGTACGTAGGTTTCGTAGCCCAGCACATCGGTGCAACGCGCCAGTTCGGCCTTGACCGCAGGCACCATCAGCTCGGCAGCGCCAGGGCCGAGGCCAATGACGGCAAGGCGGCCACGGCAGCGACCGATCCGCGACAGATCCACGGGCTCGAGCGACGAGTTGATCACGATGTCGGCACGCTGCTCACCCGCCAACGCCGCAAAGCGCAGCGGAACAGCCAACGCCTGAGCGGCTGCATGCAGTTGCTCACTGGCCATATCGGCCTCATCCGCGAGCAGGCACGCCAGGGATTGCTGCGCGATAGCCGCCTGCTGCAAAGCCTCCTGAATCCGCGTCGCCAACCCCAGGCCAGGACGGCACGTCACCCACACGTTTTTCGGATAGATCAGCAACTCATTGGCCGCCGGCACGCGCTCGGCATTGCCCACATGAATCGTCAGGCGCGCCTGCGGGTCCTGCGCCAAGTTGGCCTGATCCAGCCAGGGCGCGGCACCTTCGATACGTACCCGTTCACCGGCCAACAGGTCCGAGACGAAGCGCTTGCCCAACGCCAGGTCAGCCAACTGATAACCATCGGGCGGGTTGAGCAGGCAGGTGCCGAAACGCAGTTCGCCGCTGGTGGTAATGGCGGCGGCAGTCCCCAAGGCCGTGGCGATTTCACGCGCCATCCGGTTCACCCCACCCAGGCCTCCGAGCAACGGCACGACCGCGCTGCCGTCTTCGGCCACCGCCAGCACCGCCGGTTCTTCACCTTTTTCCAGCAGCAATGGCGCCAGCGTACGGATCACAATGCCTGCAGCGCACAGGGCGATGATGGGCGTGCCCTGCCGGTACAACTCGCGCAGCGTGGCACCGAATTCCTCATAGCCCTGATCAGCGCCTTCAACCCGCCCGATCAAACCGTGGATCAAGGTATCCGGGTAGATCTGTTGGATCGTGCGTGCAGTGGCGAGGCTGCCCTGGCCCAGAATGACAAGCGCGGGAGCCCTCAACCTTGCCACCTTTCACCGGGAACGATGATCAACGAGAAATACGGCGAGGACATCGGCTCGACCTGCTCCAGCGGCACGATTTTCTGGTTGGCCATGGTGGCGCGCTCGACATACAGCGCACGCGTGGCCAGTCCCAACTCTTGCAATACCTGACGCACCTTGGTGAAGTTGCGCCCCAGCTTCATGATCACCGCCGCATCGGCATCCGCCAGGCGCCGCTTGAGTTCCTCGTGGGGCAACACCCCGGACAGCACCGACAAGCTCTGATTGCGATACACCAGCGGCGCACCCAGTACCGAGGCGCCGCCGAGCATCGAACACACGCCAGGGATGACTTGCGCGTCGTAGCGTTCGGCCAGACGGTCATGCAGGTACATGTAGGAACCGTAGAAGAACGGGTCGCCCTCACAGATCACCGCCACGTCACGACCGGCATCCAGATGCGCCGCCACCTCGACGCTGGCACCGTCGTAGAAATCGCTGATCACCTGTTCGTAAGACAGTGGCGCTGGCAGCGCTTCGGTGGTCACCGGGTAGACCAGCGGCACCAGCGTCTGCTCGGGCACCAAATGGGCTTCGATAATGCCGAATGCGTTGCCCTTTTTGCCCTTGGCCACGAAATACGCCACCACCGGCGATTCGCGCAACAAGCGCAGCGCCTTGAGCGTAATCAACTCGGGGTCGCCGGGGCCGACGCCCAGGCCAATCAAACGTCCACGAGCCTGCATCATTCGATCTCCGTAGCCAGCGCGTTGACGGCGGCGGCGGCCATGGCGCTGCCGCCCAGACGGCCTTGCATGACCACGAACGGCACACCACGGCTGTCAGCGGCGAGCATCGCCTTCGATTCGGCGGCACCGACAAAGCCCACTGGGAAGCCCAGGATCAGCGCGGGTTTTGGCGCCCCGGCATCGAGCATTTCCAGCAGATAGAACAACGCGGTGGGCGCGTTGCCGATCACCACCACGCTGCCTGCCAGGTGCGGACGCCAGAGTTCCAAGGCGGCAGCGGAACGCGTATTGCCCAGCTCCAGGGCGAGCCCCGGCACGCTGTCGTCGCGCAGCGTGCAGATCACCGGGTTGTTGGCCGGCAGACGCGTACGGGTCACCCCTTCGGACACCATCCGCGCATCGCACAGGATCGGCGCACCGGCGGCCAGCGCCTCACGCCCGGCCTTGCCGGCACCCTCGGAAAACTGCAAGCCATCGATGGCCTCGACCATGCCGCAGGCGTGAATCACCCGCACCGCGAGTTTTTCCAGGTCGGCCGGGATCCGATCCAGCTTGGCCTCTGCACGAATGATCGCAAAGGAGTTGCGATAGATCTCCTGACCGTCGCGGATGTAATCAATCATCGGTGTTGCTCCGTGGGCAGGCGCGCAACAGAGCGCCCGCCGCGTCAATAGAAAGAGTGCGTGCGTGCAAGCGGCCGAAACCCGGCTGGCCTGCTTCGCGAAAATAAAGGTCGTAATGCCCGGGACTGACTGCCAACAAGGTGACAGGCGCGGTGTGAGCGGCAGCGCAGGTGCGCGGGCAGCCGGACAGATGCACCTCGGGCCCTTGCGCATCAGCCTGGAGCAACCGGGCCAGGTGCAGGGCGTCGGCCTTGGTGTCGGCCAAGGCCTTGGCGCAACCGCTGGAGCCGGTGCAGGCGATCATGCGTGTCAGCGCCTGGTCGGCGGAGCAGAGAAAGCCCAGCCGGGCCAGGCCCTCGGTGACGCGGATGGCGTTCTGCGCCGTCAGGTCGGGCAGCAACAGGCCTTGCCACGGTGTGAAACGCAGCGTGCCGGCGCCCTGCTCAATCGCCAAGTGCGCGGCACCTTGGAGCATCGTCGAATCCAGGCGCCCCAAGGGTGCGAGCGCTGCTACGTAGAACTGATGTGGCCGACGCTGTGGATAAGTTCCCAGGCGCAGGGTTGCCGGGTTGTCACGTCGTCGATAACCCTCGACGGGCAGCAACGACAGGTGCAGACGCCCGATAAAATTATCCACAGACATCTCGGCCAACAGATGGCGCATGCGGGTCTGGTCAGGCCGGGCCAGGTCGATAAACAATTCCAGTACCGCGACCACCAACTCATAGCCTTGAGCCAGGGACACGGCCGCCAATGGCTGGTCATGCCCGGGGCAGCCGGCCAGGCCGAACGCCAGCAGCACTTCACCCTTAGCCTCATAGGCCGACAGCCACAGGTCATGGTGATGTTCGAGCATCGCCAGCGCCTCGCCGCCATCCAATTGCACGGCGAACTTGGCCGACAACTCATGAAAGCGCGGGCGGGACTGTAACGTCGCGAGAAGCTGCTCCGCGAGTGGGCGGGTGTCGAACAACAGTTCGCGATCGATACCGGCGCCGGGGCTGAGCATCAGGTTGCGTACGTCATCGCCACCCGCGGTAGTCGGCCCGAGACCCGCAGCCAGCAGGTGCGCGATCAGGCCATCGTGTTCAGGGCCAATACCCCGAATTTGCAAGTTGGCGCGGTTAGTCGCCTCGATCACCCCACCGGCGTAGCGTTGGGCCGCGTCCGCCACGGCTAGCGCTTGTTCGGCACGGATTGCACCGCCGACCAATTTGATCCGGCAAATCCCGCCGTCCAGCGCCTGGACAATACGCAGCAACCCCGGACAACCCGAGGGACGCAATGTATTGGACAGTGGCAGTGGTTTCACGGGGCTACCGGTTCACAGGTAAAGGCGCGGTATTATGCCTGCTTTGTCCGACCGCATGAAAAGCCTGACCGTCGGATGTCGCTCAAGGAATCAATATGTCGCCCTGGCTCACGGTAGTAGGCATCGGTGAAGACGGCTTCAAGGGCCTGGGCAGAAATGCCCGGCATGCGCTGTTGCGCGCCTCGCGGATCATTGGCGGCCAGCGCCAGCTGGACTTGTTGCCGACGTGCATTCGCGGCGAACGCGAACTGTGGCCCAGCCCGTTTTCCCTGGAACCACTGCTGGCACGGCGTTTCGAGCCGCTGTGTGTATTGGCCAGCGGCGACCCGATGTTCTACGGCGTGGGCGTCAGCCTGGTGCGGCAAGTCGCGGCCGATGAGTTGCTGATCCTGCCGGCGCCCTCTTCCGTGTCGCTGGCGGCGGCGCGCCTGGGCTGGCCGTTGCAGGAGGTGGTGACGCTGTCCGTCGTTGCACGCCCACTGGCGGCGCTCAATGCGCATCTGTCCAGCGGCGTGCGGTTGCTGGTGCTCAGCAACGATGGCCAGAGCCCGGCCGCGATCGCTGGGTTGTTGCGCTCCAGAGGATTTGGCCCGAGTCGCTTGAGTGTGTTTGAGCACCTGGGCGGCGCCGCTGAGCGCCGCATCGATGGCGTCGCCGAGGCGTGGCAAGACCCGCCGATTGCTGCCTTGAACCTGGTAGCCATCGATTGCCTCGCGCCCCCCAACACTGCGCGCCTGTCGCGTCTGGCCGGGCTGCCGGACGCAGCGTTCAAACACGACGGGCAACTGACCAAGCGCGATGTGCGCGCCATGACGCTCGCGCGCCTCGCACCGACTCCCGGTGAATTGTTGTGGGACGTCGGCGCCGGCAGCGGCTCCATCGGTATCGAATGGATGCGCGCGCACCCCAGTTGCCGTGCCCTGGCGATTGAAGCCGACGAAGGTCGCCAGCAACTGATCGAACACAATCGCGATGCCCTCGGCGTACCCGGCCTGCAATTGATTCGCGGCAGTGCGCCCCAGGCCCTCGCGGGGCTTGAAGCGCCGGACGCGATCTTTATCGGTGGCGGTGTGACCCGCGACGGCGTGCTCGATACCTGCTGGCAACACCTGCGACCGGGCGGCCGGCTGGTGGCCAATGCGGTGACTCTGCAAAGCGAAATGACCTTGATGGACTGGCGCACCCGGCATGGCGGTGAGCTGACCCGCATCCATGTCGCCCAGGCCCAGCCGCTGGGCGAGTTCGACACCTGGCGCCAGGCGCTGCCCATCACCTTACTTGAGGTGATCAAGCCCGAATGAAACGCATCCTGCTGCTGGGCGGCGTCACCGAAGCCCTGGCCATCGCCCGCACCCTCGGCCCGCAACACATCTACAGCCTGGCCGGCGTCGGCCGCGTGCCCACCGACCTGACCTGCCAGGTGCGTGTTGGTGGCTACGGCGGTGTCGAGGGCCTGGCGCAATTTATCCGCGACAAAGGCATCGACCTGTTGCTCGACGCGACTCATCCCTACGCCGCACAAATCAGTGCCAACGCTGCCCGTGCGGCGCAGCTGTGCGCGATCCCCTGCTGGGCGCTGCGGCGGCCGGCATGGCAGCCGCAGGTCGCGGATGACTGGCGCGAAGTCAGCGACTGGGCCGGCTTGATGGAGGCGCTGAAACCCTTCAAGCGTCCGCTGTTCACCCTTGGCCGCGAGCCTCTGCAACACCTCGACGACATCCCCACCGAGCAGTTCTGGACCTTGCGCGCCCTGGATGTGTATCCCGGCAATGCCCGCTGCGAGGTGATCGGCGCCCGGGGGCCGTTTTTGCTCGAAGACGAGCGCGCCTTGTTCGAGCGGCGGCAGATTGACGTATTGATCAGCAAGAACAGCGGCAGCAGCGCCACCGAGCCCAAGCTCGAGGTAGCCCGCGAGCGTGGGTTGCCGGTGCTGGTGTTGCAGCGGCCGGTGTTGGCGGAGGTGGATCGGGAGTTTTTCACGGTCAAGGCAATCCTGGATGCGCTGTCCGAGCGTTGACAGCACTCAGTTGGGATTTATTCGAAGGAAGCCATTTCAGCGCTGGGCGTTCGATATCGCTGTGGATGGAAATCGATCCTGTGGCGAGGGGGCTTGCCCTCCGTTGGGCTGCGCAGCAGCCCCAATAAAGAAGAATGCGGCGTATCGGGGCACTCCTCGGCGGCTGGTTTGAGGGCTGCTGCGCAGCCCAACGGGGGACAAGCCCCCTCGCCACAAAAAGCGGTACTAGACGCTTAACTTGTTTCGATGCAGCAGAGCATCTGAAGCCCCCTGGAAATGGCTGCCTAGACGCCTGTTTCGAGGAAATTGCTCGAGCCCAAGGCATGACTCAAGTGGCGCGTAGCACAGGCCTGGGACGAGAAAGCCTATATAAAGCCCTCTCCAGTACTGGCAATCCCGAGTTCGCGACTATCATGAAGGTCATGAAAGCCCTTGGCCTGAAGTTACACGCCACGACACTCTGAAAGCACTGCGACACCAAACCACACCGGCACTTTTTACTTCTCCACCTCGATCAGGCTAAATACCCACCTGATCGTTTAACCCTACGGATTATCCGCCATGGCCCGTCAACGCTTTGCATTTGCCTGGATTGCCTGCCTTGCAGTGCTGTTCAACGCGTTTGCGATGCCGATGGCCGGGGCGATGCAGCACGGTAAGAACCCTGCTGACCCCTTACTCTGGGGCAGTTTCTGTTCGTCCAACGGCAGTCCGCTGGTGGCGATGTCCCTGGCCAAGCTGGACCTGTCGGAACCACAACAGGACGAACATTCCAACATGCAGCATTGCTGGTGCTGCTCGGGCTCGGCGCCGTTGGTGGCGCTGCCGGGGCATGTGCCGCAGTTGTATGTCACACGCCTTGACGTCGTGCCGGGCCTGCCGCCTCCATCGCTGCAATCCCCCACCCCGCGCCAGCAATGGCCAAGTCTGAATCCTCGCGCCTCTCCAACGGTTTGATCACTTCGCAATCGACCTGCGTCTGAATCGTTCTGGAGAACTGCCATGTTCAAATCTTCCCTGCTTCTGGCGGCATTGCTGCTGCCCGTTTTCAGTGCCGCGAATGCCGATGACTACACCGCCGGCGACCTGTTGGTCAGCGATCCCTGGTCACAGGAACTGCCGCCCAATGCGCCGACGGTTGCCGCCTACTTTGTGATTCACAACCAGGGCGAGACAGCAGACCGCCTGCTCAGCGTCGATACGCCAGTGGCGGAAAAAGCCGAGCTGCATGAGCACGTGATGCACGGCGACCTGATGAAAATGCAGCAGGTGCCTAGCGTGACCGTCCCGGCCGGCGGCGACCTGACCTTCGCTCCCATGGCCTACCACGTCATGTTGCTGGGCCTTAAAGACCGCACTGTGCTCAAGGATGGCCAGCAGTTCCCACTGACCCTGAACTTCGAAAAGGCTGGCCCGGTCGAGGTGAAGGTGTCGATACAAAAAGCGCCCTCGATGAACACCCACGAGCATCAGCACGCCCAGTAACCAAGCCGCCGTCTCCCGCTCATGGGTGCTCCAGCCAACAGCTCAGCCACACGTCGCCGCACGCCCTTGAGGCTTGCCCACGGCAGTTGGATCAGCCTGTTCGCCATGCTGATGATCTTTATCGGTCCGCTGATTTCCCAAGCGATGCCGATGAATCATCACGCCGGCATGTCCATGCAAATGTCCATGGACGACACTTGCCATGGCGCGTCCCAGCACCCTGTCGAACACCAGAAAGCCCCCGCCGCCGACCACGTGCTGTGGGAGAAATGCGGCTATTGCAGCCTGTTGTTCAGTTGCCCGGCCTTGCCCGGCAGCGTCTCGTTCGTGGCCCTTGGCGCCCCGCCGCCGGCCACGGCCCTGATCCCCGCACCGCGCCTGGGTCATGCCCGGCAGAGCATCTTCCCCGGCGCCCGCAGCCGCGCCCCTCCCGTCCTGTCGTAGGCAACTGATCAAAACAACTGCGCACGGCCGACTTAAAACAGACAGCCGCAGGCTGCTGGCCGTGTTGTTTACGACTGATTGATGGAATTTTTCATGTCCAGGTTTCCTGCTGACACCCGTATGGGATGTACCCCCGTGCTCGCCGTTTTGTGTGGCGCGCTGTTAACTCCCCACGTCCATGCCGACGAACACGCCGAACACACCAATGAACTGAGTCCGACGGTGATCACCGCCGTCGCCCCCAGCTCTCCGCTGACGGTTGTCACCAACCCCAAGGACCCGCGCCAACCGGTGCCGGCCAGCGATGGTGGCGATTACCTCAAGACCATTCCCGGCTTTGCCCTAGTGCGCAACGGCGGGACCAACGGCGACCCGGTGCTGCGCGGCATGTTCGGCTCGCGGCTGAATATCCTCACCAACGGCAGCATGATGCTCGGCGCCTGCCCTGGACGCATGGACGCGCCCACGTCGTACATTTCACCGGAGACCTACGACAAACTGACGGTGATCAAAGGCCCGCAAACCGTGCTGTGGGGCCCCGGCGCCTCGGCCGGCACGGTGCTGTTCGACCGCGAGCCGGAGCAGTTCGGCGAGTTGGGCACACGGCTCAACGCGAGCCTCCTGGCCGGCTCCAACGGGCGTTTCGACAAAGTGCTGGACGCCGCAGCCGGCGGTTCGTTGGGCTACATCCGGGTGATCGGTAACCAAGCCCACGCCGATGACTACAAGGATGGCAACAATGACAGCGTCGCCTCGCGCTACGACAAATGGAACGGTGACGTCGCCCTCGGTTGGACACCAGATGCCGACACCCTGCTGGAACTGACTGCCGGCCGTAGCGACGGCGAAGCCCGCTACGCCGGACGCGGCATGGACGGTTCGCAATTCCTGCGCGAAAGCCTCGGTCTGCGCTTTGAAAAATCCAACCTCGGCGAAGTGCTGGACAAGATCGAGGCGCAGGTCTACTACAACTACGCCGACCACGTGATGGACAACTACAGCCTGCGCACGCCGTCGGGCAGCGGGATGATGGCCGGGCCGATGGCCTCCAACGTCGACCGCCGCACCCTCGGTGCCCGGCTCAAGGCGACCTGGCGCTGGGCCGATGTGCAACTGATCGGCGGCATCGACGCGCAGACCAACGAACATCGCCAGCGCAGCAGCGCGGGCGTCGACACTTACAAGAGCCTGCCGCGCGACAAGGACGCTGACTTTCATAACTACGGCGTGTTTGGCGAACTGACCTGGTACGCCGCCGACAATCACCGACTGATCACTGGCGCCCGCCTGGATCGCGCCTCGGCCAAGGATTTCCGCCAGCGTACCGGCTCCGGGATGATGAGCCGCGCCAACCCCACAGCCGGCAACACCCGCGCCGACACATTGCCGTCCGGCTTCGTGCGTTATGAACACGACCTGGCCGACAGCCCGACCACGCTCTACGCCGGACTCGGCCACGCGCAGCGTTTCCCCGACTACTGGGAACTGTTCTCCCCCAAGAACGGGCCTGCGGGCTCGGTGAACGCCTTCGATTCGGTAAAGCCGGAAAAAACCACTCAACTGGATTTCGGTGTGCAATACAAGACCGCTGAACTGGAGGCCTGGGCTTCGGGTTATGTGGGCCAGGTGCGCGACTATATTTTGTTCAATTACACCCCAGGCATGATGGGCATGACCTCCCAGGCGCAGAACATCGACGCGCGGATCATGGGTGGTGAACTGGGCGCAGCCTACAAACTGACACCCAACTGGAAGGCCGACGCCACCCTGGCTTATGCCTGGGGCAAAAACAGCAGCGACGGCAAGGCCCTGCCACAGATGCCGCCGCTGGATGCACGGTTCGGCCTGAGCTACAGCGCAGACGACTGGAGCGCCGGCGCCTTGTGGCGCGTGGTTGCGGCGCAAAACCGCATCGACCAGAACAAGGGCAACGTGGTCGGCAAGGACTTCGACAAGAGCGGCGGCTTCGGCGTGTTCTCCCTGAACGCGGCGTACCGCATCAACCAGAACTTCAAGGTCAGTACCGGCATCGACAACCTGTTCGGCAAAGCCTACTCCGAGCACTTGAACCTGGCCGGCAACGCCGGGTTCGGCTATCCGGCCAATGACCCACAAGCCATCAACGAACCGGGGCGCACGCTCTGGACCAAAGTCGACATGAGTTTCTAAACGCGCCCTGTAGGAGCGAGGGGGGCGCCTAGCCCTTGCTCGCGAAAAATGCCAACGATAACGCAGCACATCTGGTTTAACGCTGCGCTCAGAAGTTCTTCGCGGGCAAGCCCGCTCCTACCAGTTTTAGGGTTAACCATTAGATCGATAACATGCCTTTTGCGGAGCACCCGATGAGTACTCAACGAATTTCTTTCTACAACCTGGCCTGGCGCTGGCATTTCTACGCCGGGCTGTTCGTCGCGCCCTTCATGGTGCTGCTGGCGGTGACCGGCATCATCTACCTGTTCAAGCCGCAACTCGACCCGCTGATGTACGGCGACCTGCTCAAGGTGCAGCCGGCCGCACAGGTATTGAGCGCCGACGAATTGCTGCAGCGGGCCAAGACCGCCTACCCCGAGGGCACGATCAGCAAATACCTGCCGCCGGTGGACGCCAGCCGCAGCGCGCAATTTGTCATGCAGAGTGCGGGTAACGAGCTGAACGTATTTGTCGACCCGTATCGCGGCACCGTGCTCGGCGAGCAGGACGCAAAAAACAACCTGCAAGCCATCGCACGCGCGCTGCATGGCGAGCTGATGATCGGCACCCTCGGCGATCGCCTGGTGGAACTGGCCGCGGGCTGGGGCGTGATGCTGGTGGTGTCGGGCCTGTATCTGTGGTGGCCGCGCGGCAAGTCGGCGGCCGGGATTTTATGGCCGCGCCTGGGCAGTCGCGGTCGCCTGTTCTGGCGTGACCTGCATGCCGTCACCGGGTTCTGGGGCGCCGCGTTCCTGCTGCTGATGCTCCTGAGCGGCATGACCTGGACCGGGTTTTGGGGCAAACAATACGCCGACCTGTGGAACCGCTTTCCGGCGGCGATGTGGAACGAAGTGCCGCAGTCTGACCGACAGGCCCGCAGCCTTAATACCGCCACACAACAAACCGTGCCCTGGGCTATGGAAAACACACCGATGCCGATGTCCGGCGAGCACGCCGAACACATGCAGCACGGCGGCAAGAGCCACGGCCCCGCCGCCCCGACCGTGAGCCTGCAACAACTGGTGGACCTGGCCAGCGCGCACCAGGTCGAGCCGGGCTACAGCATCACCTTCCCGACCACCGCCGAAGGGGTATTTACCCTCTCCGTATTTGCCGACGACCCGCGCAACGACGCCACGCTGCATGTCGATCAATACACCGGCAAAGTCCTCGCCGACGTGCGCTGGAAACACTACAACAACCTCGCCCGAGCCACCGAGTCCGGGGTGATGTTGCACGAAGGCAAGATGTTCGGCGTGATCAATCAGATCATCGTGCTGCTGGTTTGCCTGATGATTCTGCTGAGCGCCGTCAGCGGTGTGGTGATCTGGTGGAAGCGCCGGCCACAGGGTGGCCTGGGCGTTCCACCGCTGCGTCATGATCTACCGAAATGGAAAACCGCGATGGCGATCATGCTTGGCCTGGCGATCATTTTCCCGTTGGTGGGCTTGTCGCTGGTACTGGTGTGGGTAGTGGATCGCCTGGTGCTTTCACGACTGTTCGGCCAACGTGAATCCACCTCACCTTCCTCATGAGAGGGGCGAGATGCCCAACCTAGAGGTACTGTATAGTCTTGCGCGAGCTTTCAACCTCAGCGCAAGAAGTGTTAACTTATAACACTTAATGCAATGCCTACTCGCGCTGCATGACAGCGCCTCGGCGCTGACCTGGCCGTCAGCCAATACAATGACGGCCAACAGTGGAACCTGGGCCAGCCGCGCTCGTTCTTTGTCACCGCCGACTACACCTTCTGATGAGCGCTGCATGACCTCACTCACCCTCACTCACCTCGCCTGGTCCCCTTTGGGGCATGGCCACTGTCATCACCAGTTCCAACTGCGTGACGCCAGCCTGCAAGTGGGTGCGGGAGAGTTCGTCGGTTTGATCGGCCCCAATGGCAGCGGCAAGACCAGCCTGTTGCGCTGCGCCTACCGCTTCAGCAAACCGGAGCACGGTGAGGTGCTGCTCGAGCACCAGAACCTATGGAAACAATCTTCACGCTGGTGTGCCCAACGCATCGCCGTGGTGTTGCAGGAGTTTCCCGACGCCTTCGGCCTGCGGGTCGATGAAGTGGTTGCCATGGGTCGCACGCCCCATAAAGGTTTGTTCGACAGTGACAGCCTCGAAGACCGGCAACTGATCCAACAGGCCCTCGACTCGGTCGGCCTGCTGGGTTTTGAAGACCACGCGTTCGCGACCCTTTCGGGCGGTGAAAAACAGCGTGTGATCCTCGCCCGCGCCCTGGCGCAGCAACCCCGACTGCTGATCCTCGATGAGCCGACCAACCACCTCGATCCACGCTATCAGCTGGAACTCTTGAAGCTGGTCAAGCGCCTGAAAATCGGCACCCTCGCCAGCATCCACGACCTGAACCTGGCCGCCGCCTTCTGTGATCGCCTGTACGTGATCAACCACGGGCGCATCGTCGCCAGCGGCACGCCCCACGAGGTGTTGACCGCCGAACTGCTGCGCGACGTGTTTGGTGTCGAAGCGCTGATCGACACCCACCCATTGTCCGGCTACCCCCGAATCACCTGGATAACCCAATCATGATCCTGCGCTCCCTGCTGTGCCTCTCGCTGTTGTTCGGTGCGACCCAGGCGTTCGCCGAAGCCACGCATTACCCGCTGAAGATCCACAGCTGCAACCGCGTGGTGACCTTCAAAGAAGCCCCCACACACGCGGTCAGCCACGATATCAACATGACCCAGATGATGCTCGCCCTGGGGCTCAAGCCGCGCATGGTCGGCTACAGCGGCGTGACCGGCTGGAAAGCGGTCACCCCGCACATGGCACGGATCCTCGAAGGTTTGCCGGAGCTGGCCAGCAAGTACCCGTCGGTGGAAACCCTGCTCAATGCCAATGTCGACTTCTTCTTCGCCGGCTGGGACTACGGCATGCGCGTCGGTGGCGACCTTACGCCGCAAACCCTGCAGCCGCTGGGCATCAACGTCTACGAATTGACCGAGTCATGCGCCTTCGTCATGCAGCGTCCGGCGGCCACGCTGGAAGACACCTATAACGACCTGCGCAACCTGGGCAAGATTTTCGATGTGCAGGACCGCGCCAACGCACTGATCGCGCACATGCAGGAACAGGTGGCCGAGGTGCAAAAGACCCTGCCCGCCGAAAAACCCCGGGTATTCCTCTACGACAGCGGCGAAGACCGCGCCATGACATCAGGTCGCCTGGGCATGCCGCAAGCCCTGATCGATGCCGCCGGGGGACGCAATATCCTCGATGACGTGGACGCCAGCTGGACCCGGATCAACTGGGAAACCGTGGTGGAGCGCAATCCCCAGGTGATCGTGATCGTCGACTACAGCGAAATCACCGCCGAGCAGAAACAACAGTTCCTGCTCGACAACCCCGCGCTGCAATCGGTGGATGCGATCAAAAACCGACGCTTTATCGTCATCCCTTATGTGCAAGCCACACCGGGCATCGACAACGTGCTGGCGGTTGAAACCCTGGCCAAAGGATTCCACGGCGAATGATCAACCGGCGCTACGCTCTTCTGCTGAGTGTCCTTGGCGGCCTGTTGCTGGTCTCCTGCGTGGTCTCGCTGGGATTCGGCTCGGCACACGTGCCGGTGGACGTGGTGTGGCGGATCCTGTTGCACAAGGTGCTGGGTATTGGTGAGGTGAATTGGCCCGTCGGCCAGGAACATATCGTCTGGCTGATTCGTGTACCACGCATGCTGCTCGGTGCATTGGTCGGCGCCGGGCTGGCGCTGATCGGCGCGGTATTGCAGGCAGTGACACGCAATCCGCTGGCCGACCCGCACCTGCTGGGCGTGACCTCCGGCGCCACCCTGGGCGCGGTGATCGTGGTGCTGCATGTCGGTGAAATCATTGGTTTGCTGACCCTGCCGATTGCCGCCTTTATCGGCGCAATGCTCAGTATGCTGGTGGTGCTGGCGGTGGCCAGCCGCAATGGCCGCCTCGAAAGCGATCGTTTGCTGCTGTGCGGCGTGGCGGTGTCATTCGTGATGATGGCGGTGGCCAACCTGCTGCTGTTCATGGGCGATCATCGCGCGGCGTCGGCAGTGATGTTCTGGATGCTCGGCGGGCTGGGGCTCGCGCGCTGGGAACTGCTGGCGATTCCTACCGCCACGGTGTTGCTCGGGCTCGCGCTGCTATTGGGCATGGCGCGCCCGCTGAATGCCTTGATGGCCGGCGAGCAGACTGCCGTCACCCTGGGCCTGAATGCGCGCAATGTGCGGCTGAAGGTATTTCTGATCGCCTCGCTGATGACCGGCGTGCTGGTGTCCATCAGTGGCTCGATCGGTTTTGTCGGCTTGATGGTGCCGCACATTGCCCGGCGCCTGGTGGGCGCCGAACACCGGCGTTTGCTACCGGCGTGCGTGCTGCTGGGCAGCCTGTTCCTGGTGTGGGTGGATGTCGCCGCGCGCACCTTGATTGCTCCGGAAGACCTGCCGATCGGTGTCGCCACTGCCGCCATCGGCGGGCTGTTCTTTATCGGCTTGATGCGCAAGCGCTGATCCGCCCCGTTGTGGCGCACACGGGCGCACCAGCCGACCCGAGCTGCCAGCTCATGGTGCACAACGGGCGCCCGACAACAGACTAAACCACCATTTCATGCGTTTTGCCGACTAGGCACAGCGCTTGCAATCACCTCCTCGACTTGCCCCCTCATAACAATGTTGAGTTCGCGGAGATTGCACCATGAAGCGTCGTAGCTTGATCAAGGCTTTCACTGTGTCGGCATCCATTGCCGCCATGGGTTTGACCTGGACCGTCCAGGCCGCCGAGACCATCAAGGTCGGTATCCTGCACTCGCTGTCCGGGACCATGGCCATCTCCGAAACGTCGCTCAAAGACATGGCCCTGATGACCATCGACGAGATCAACGCCAAGAGCGGCGTGAACGGCAAGATGCTCGAACCGGTGGTCGTCGATCCGGCATCCAACTGGCCGCTGTTTGCCGAGAAAGGCCGGCAGTTGCTGACCCAGGACAAAGTCGCGGTGGTGTTCGGCTGCTGGACTTCGGTGTCACGCAAATCGGTGTTGCCGGTGTTCGAGGAACTCAACGGCCTGCTGTTCTACCCAGTGCAATACGAAGGCGAAGAGATGTCGCCCAACGTGTTCTATACCGGTGCGGCGCCCAACCAACAGGCGATCCCGGCCGTCGAATACCTGATGAGCGAAGAAGGCGGCAGCGCCAAGCGCTTCTTCCTGCTGGGGACTGACTATGTGTACCCCCGCACCACCAACAAGATTCTGCGCTCGTTCCTGCATTCCAAAGGCGTGGCCGACAAGGACATCGAAGAGGTCTACACCCCGTTCGGGCATAGCGATTACCAGACCATCGTCGCCAACATCAAAAAATTCTCCGCGGGTGGCAAGACCGCGGTGGTCTCCACCGTCAACGGCGACTCCAACGCGCCGTTCTATAAGGAACTGGCGAACCAAGGCCTGAAAGCGACCGACGTGCCTGTCGTCGCCTTCTCGGTGGGCGAAGAAGAACTGCGCGGTATCGACACCAAGCCACTGGTGGGCAACCTGGCCGCCTGGAACTACTTCCAGTCGGTGGAGAACCCGGTGAACACCAAGTTCGTCGCGGACTGGAAAGCCTACGCCAAGAAGCACAACTTGCCGGGCGCCGATAAAGCGGTGACCAACGACCCGATGGAAGCCACTTACGTCGGCATTCATATGTGGGCGCAAGCGGCGCAAAAAGCCAAGTCCACGGATGTCGACAAGGTGCGCGAAGCGCTCGGCGGCCAGACCTTCACCGCGCCGTCGGGCTACACCTTGACCATGGACAAGACCAACCACCACCTGCACAAGCCAGTGATGATTGGCGAAATTCAGTCTGACGGTCAGTTCTCGGTGGTCTGGCAAACCGAAGGGCCGATCCGTGCCCAGCCGTGGAGCCCTTACATCCCGGGGAATGACAAGAAGCCGGATCATGCGGTGAGCAATTGAGGCCACCCCTCACCCCAACCCTCTCCCCAGAGGGGAGAGGGAGCCGAGCGAAGTGTACCGAGACTTTCTGCGACCTGTGGCGACCGAGTTGATGATGGATTTAAAGACTTTCTGCGACGAGTGAAACCCATTTGATTACGGATTCAACACAAGACTTTCACGTCGCCGAATTTCTCCAGCATCCCCCGATCAGTCCCCTCGCCCCTTTGGGGAGAGGGCTAGGGTGAGGGGCCAATCCACAGCCGCCCCCAACCCATCGGCCCCCTCAGAACAGGACCACCCCAATGCCGACCGTCCTCCACCGCTTCATCCTCGCCGCGCTGCTCCTGCTGCCCCTGGCCGCACACGCCAGCGACGCCGAAGATTTCATCAACGCCAACCCGATGCAACAGGCCAAACTGTTGCAGACCTGGGCCGCGCAGCCCGACCCCGCGCGCATCGAACTGGCGGATGCCCTGCAACAAGGCCAGGTCAGCCTCAACGGTGAAACCCGAACCGTACGCTTGAACAACCGTTTACGCGGCTTGATCAACAACCTTCAAGCCAGTCAGCAACTGTTCGCCGCCGATCCCGAGGTGCGCCTCGCCGCCGCGCGGCAACTGCAAAAAAGCGCCACCCCGGCGCAACTGAAATTCCTCGACCAGCAACTCGCCAGCGAAACCGACGAGGACGTCCATACCGCCCTGAGCCTGGCCCTGGCCAACCTGCAACTGGTCGATCCCGACCCGGCGGTGCGTTTGGCGGCCGTACGTTTGCTCGGCGGCACTGGCGACCCATTGGCCCGCACCCGCCTGGAAGCCTTGCTCGCACCGGGCGTGGAAACCGACGCCCGCGTGCACACCGCCGCCGAAACCAGCCTGGCCCAGGTCGAGCGCAAACTGATGCTCGGCGAGATCCTCGGCCAGGCCTTCAGCGGCATGTCCCTGGGGTCGATCCTGCTGCTGGCGGCACTCGGCCTGGCGATCACCTTCGGCTTGCTCGGGGTGATCAACATGGCCCACGGCGAGATGCTGATGCTCGGCGCCTACGCCACTTATGTGGTGCAACTGCTGATGCAACGCTACGCCCCGCACGCCATCGAGTTCTACCCGCTGATTGCACTGCCGGTGGCGTTTTTTGTCACCGCCGCGATCGGCATGGCCCTGGAGCGCACAGTGATTCGTCACCTCTACGGCCGTCCGCTGGAAACCCTGCTCGCCACCTGGGGCATCAGCCTGATGTTGATCCAGCTGGTACGCTTGCTGTTCGGTGCGCAGAACGTGGAAGTGGCCAACCCGACCTGGCTGTCGGGCGGGATTCAAGTACTGCCGAACCTGGTATTGCCCTACAACCGCATCGTGATTATCGCCTTCGCCTTGTTTGTGGTGGTGCTGACCTGGCTGCTGCTGAACAAGACCCGCCTGGGCCTGAACGTGCGCGCGGTCACCCAGAACCGCAACATGGCGGCGTGCTGCGGCGTGCCCACCGGGCGCGTCGACATGCTCGCATTTGGCCTGGGCTCGGGCATTGCCGGGTTGGGCGGCGTGGCCTTGAGTCAGATCGGCAACGTCGGTCCGGACCTGGGCCAGAGCTACATCATCGACTCGTTCCTGGTGGTGGTACTCGGCGGTGTCGGCCAGTTGGCCGGCAGCGTCATGGCCGCGTTCGGCCTGGGCATCACCAACAAGATTCTTGAACCGCAGATCGGTGCCGTGCTCGGCAAGATCCTGATCCTCGCGCTGATCATTCTGTTTATCCAGAAACGCCCGCAAGGACTCTTCGCACTGAAAGGACGGGTAATCGACTGATGAACCAGCCATTGATGCTTACGGCCACACAGAAGGCCGGCCCGACAGTGACGATCGCCGTGGGCGCGGTACTCCTGATCCTGCTGCTGACCTTGCCACTGTTGTCACTCTTGCCGCCCGAGCATGCGCTGCATGTCTCGGCCTACACCCTGACGCTGGTGGGCAAGATTCTGTGCTACGCCATCGTCGCCCTGGCGCTGGACCTGGTCTGGGGTTACGCCGGGATGTTGTCTTTGGGGCATGGTCTGTTTTTCGCCCTCGGCGGTTATGCGATGGGCATGTACCTGATGCGCCAGGCCTCCGGCGATGAGCTGCCGGCGTTCATGACGTTTCTATCGTGGAGCGAATTGCCGTGGTACTGGGTCGGCACCCAGCACTTCCTCTGGGCGCTGTGCCTGGTGGTGTTGGCGCCGGGATTACTGGCATTGGTATTCGGTTTCTTTGCCTTCCGTTCAAGGATCAAGGGCGTGTACTTCTCGATCATGACCCAGGCCCTGACCTTCGCCGGGATGCTGCTGTTCTTTCGCAACGAGACCGGGTTTGGCGGCAACAACGGCTTTACCAACTTTCGCAGCATTCTCGGCTTTGGCATCACCGAACCGGGAACGCGGGCGGTGCTGTTTTTCGCCACGCTGCTGTTGCTGGTGACCAGCCTGTACATCGGCTGGCGCCTGGCGCAAAGCAAGTTCGGCCGCGTGCTGACCGCATTGCGTGATGCCGAGAATCGCCTGATGTTCTGCGGCTACGACCCGCGCGGCTTCAAGCTGTTTGTATGGGTCTTGAGCGCAGTGTTGTGCGGCTTGGCAGGCGCGCTGTATGTGCCGCAAGTCGGCATCATCAACCCCAGCGAAATGTCGCCGACCAACTCCATCGAAGCCGCCGTGTGGGTCGCGCTGGGCGGTCGTGGCACGCTGATCGGCCCGCTGCTCGGCGCCGGCGTGGTGAATGGCATGAAGAGCTGGTTCACCGTGGCCTTCCCGGAATACTGGCTGTTCTTTCTCGGGGCGCTGTTCATCATCGTCACCCTGTATCTGCCCAAGGGCATTATCGGTTTGCTGAAGAAAAGGGGCGAACAATGAGCGTCACGGCAACCGCTGAATTCATGCTCGAACCGATCATCGAGCCGAACCGTGACCAAGGCACCAGTCGCGACGCGATAGGCCTCGGCCAGGCCGCCGGCAAAGGGCTCAATACGCGTCACGGCACGATCCTGACCCTGGAAGACATCAGCGTCAGCTTCGACGGTTTCAAGGCGCTCAACGATCTGAACCTGTACATCGGCGTCGGCGAATTGCGCTGCATCATCGGCCCCAATGGCGCGGGCAAGACCACGCTGATGGACGTGATCACCGGCAAGACCCGTCCCAGCCACGGCAACGCCTGGTTTGGCGAAACCCTGGACCTGACCAGCATGAGCGAAGTGCAGATCGCCCAGGCCGGCATTGGCCGTAAGTTCCAGAAACCCACGGTATTCGAAGCCTTGAGCGTGTTCGAAAACCTGGAGCTGGCGCAGCACACTGACAAGTCGGTGTGGGCCAGCCTGCGCGCGCGCCTGAGCGGGGAGCAGCGAGCGCGTATCGACGAAGTATTGGACACCATCCGCCTGACCGAATCAGTGCAGCGCCCGGCGGGCTTGCTGTCCCACGGCCAGAAGCAATTCCTGGAAATCGGCATGTTGCTGATGCAGGACCCGCAACTGTTGCTGCTGGATGAACCGGTGGCCGGCATGACCGACGCCGAGACCGAGTTCACTGCCGAACTGTTCAAGCGCCTGGCGGGCAAGCACTCGCTGATGGTGGTGGAGCATGACATGGGGTTTGTCGGCTCGATTGCCGACCATGTGACAGTGTTGCACCAGGGCAGCGTGCTGGCGGAAGGATCGCTGGAGCAGGTGCAGGAAAACGAGCGCGTGATCGAGGTTTATCTCGGTCGCTGAGCTGGCTTGGCTTTTCTGTAGGAGCGAGCTTGCTCGCGAAGATCGTCAACGATAACCCAGCGCTTCAGGTAGCCCGTGGTGCCTGTGAGCTTTTCGCGAGCAAGCTCGCTCCTACAGGGGTTTGAGGAGGTTTTGAATATGCTGCAAGTCGACAAGCTGCATCAGTACTACGGCGGTAGCCACATCCTGCGCGGGCTGTCCTTTGACGTGAAGATCGGCGAAGTCACCTGCCTGCTGGGCCGTAACGGCGTGGGCAAGACCACCTTGCTCAAATGCCTGATGGGTCTGTTGCCGGCCAAGGAAGGCGCGGTGAATTGGGAGGGTAAGGCCATTACCGGTTTCAAGCCGCACCAGCGGGTTCAGGCGGGCATCGCCTATGTGCCACAGGGTCGCGAGATTTTTGGCCGCCTGAGCGTGGAAGAAAACCTGCTGATGGGCCTGTCACGCTTCCCCGGCTCCGAGGCCAAGCAAGTTCCGGGGTTTATCTACGAACTGTTCCCGGTACTGCTGCAAATGAAGCAGCGCCGGGGCGGCGACTTGTCGGGTGGTCAGCAACAACAGCTGGCCATCGGCCGTGCCTTGGCCAGTCGCCCACGCCTGCTGATTCTCGATGAACCCACCGAAGGCATTCAGCCGTCAGTGATCAAGGAGATTGGCGCAGTGATCAAGCAGCTCGCCGAACGCGGCGACATGGCGATTCTGCTGGTGGAGCAGTTCTACGATTTTGCCGCCGAACTGGCTGACCACTACCTGGTGATGTCGCGGGGTGAAATCGTCCAGCAAGGTCGTGGTGAAAACATGCAGGCCGAGGGTGTACGCGGCCTCGTAACGATCTAATCTGTGGCGTCCTGACGAAAAGCACTCAACATGAACCTGCCCGTTTCTCCTGCCCTGTTCACCCCCAACTGGCATGCCGAGCTGGAACTCGGCTACGCGCGGTTTGGCGAGTCCACGCGCCCGGTCCTACGCCGCCACAAGGGTCCGCTGCGGGTGCAAAAGCACCTGTACGCCGAAGGCCCCGAGGTGTGCCAGCACATCATCGTGCACCCGCCCGGCGGAATTGCCGGCGGTGATCGGCTGGACATCAGCGCGCACCTCGACCGGGGCGCCTGGGCTCAGTTGACCAGCCCGGGCGCAGCCAAGTGGTATCGCGCGGCAGGCCCGGCTTATCAGCAGGTGACATTGACCGTCAAAGCTGGCGCCACTCTGGAATGGTTGCCTCAGGAAACCATCGTGTTCAGTGCCGCCCAGGCCGAACTCACCACGCGCATCGAACTTGAAGGCGACGCCCGGCTGTTCTACTGGGACATCGTCGCGCTCGGCCGTCCTGCCAGCGGCGAGCGTTTCGACCTGGGGCATTTTCAGTCTCATCTGGATATCCGCCGTGACGGCCAGTTGCTCTGGCATGAGCGCCAACGCGTTATCGGCAACGACGCTTTGCTCGACTCGCCGATTGGCCTGGATGGGCAGCCGGTGTTTGCCACGTTACTGATGAGCGGTGAGATCGACAGCGAACTGCTCGAAAAATGTCGCTCGCTGCCCCACGCAGTGCGCGGCGACCTGAGCCAATTACCCGGTCTGCTGGTGGCGCGCTGCCTGGCCAGCGAAACACTCCTGGCACGGGGGTGGCTGATCGATCTGTGGCACCTGTTGCGCCCGGCCGTACTGGGTCGGGAAGCGCTATCACCGAGAATCTGGAGCACATGAAGATCCTCCTTTCTGTAGGCGTCCCCCTCGCTCCTACAGAGGTTGGCGTCGCCCATTTGAACTGTTTAACAAAGGACCTTGATCCATGGACCTGACCCCACGGGAAAAAGACAAGCTGCTGATCTTCACCGCCGGCCTGGTGGCCGAGCGCCGCTTGGCGCGCGGGGTGAAGCTCAACTACCCGGAGAGCATTGCCTACATTTCCTCGGCGCTGATGGAAGGCGCTCGCGACGGTCGCACCGTGGCCGACCTGATGCATTACGGCACCACCCTGCTCAGTCGCGAGCAAGTGATGCAAGGCATCCCTGAAATGATCCCGGATATTCAGGTCGAAGCCACCTTCCCCGACGGCACCAAACTGGTGACCGTCCACCAACCCATCGCCTGAGGCCCGACCATGTCCTTGCTGATTCGTGACGCGGTACACGGCGATCTGCCGGCAATCCGCGCTATCTATAACGATGCTGTGCTCAATACCACCGCAATCTGGAACGACCAACCGGTGGACCTGGAGAATCGCCAGACCTGGTTCAGTGCCCGCCAGGCACAGGCCTATCCGATCCTGGTGGCGGTCGATGACGATCAGGTGGTCGGCTACGCCTCATTCGGTGACTGGCGTCCGTTCGACGGCTTTCGTCATACCGTCGAACATTCGGTGTACGTGCGCAATGACCAGCGCGGCAAAGGCCTGGGCCCGCAACTGATGCAGGTGCTGATCGAGCGCGCCAGGGCCTGCGACAAACACGTCATGGTCGCGGCCATCGAGAGCGGCAACCAGGCATCGATTCGCCTGCATCAACGCCAGGGTTTCAGCATCACCGGGCAGATGCCCCAGGTGGGCACCAAGTTCGGCCGCTGGCTCGACCTGACCTTCATGCAACTGCTGCTTAACCCCGGCGAGCCGCCGCCTGCCGCCCACCAGGAGTGATGCCGATGAGCGCCGCCCATTTGCGTCGAGTGCATGCAGAGAGTTTTCTCCACTATCGCCAGGGCTTGATCGAGCTGCTGCTGGACGCCGTGAAGCACGGCGCATCAGTAGGTTTCATGGCCGACCTCGACGAGGTCCTGGCCCGTGCCTATTTCGACACGGTCCATAGCGCCCTCGAAGACGCCAGCCTGTTGTTATGGGTGGTGGTGCGCGATGAACAGGTGCTGGCCAGCGTCCAACTGGCGCTGTGCCAAAAAGCCAATGGCCTGAACCGCGCCGAGGTGCAGAAACTGCTGGTGCACAGCACGGCGCGCCGCCATGGCCTGGGCCAGCAATTGATGAGTACCCTGGAACTCGCCGCACGCCAGCACAAGCGCGGCCTGTTGTACCTGGACACCGAGGCCGGCTCTGGCGCCGAGGCCTTCTACCAGTCATTGCGCTACACCAAGATCGGCGAGCTGCCCGACTACTGCCAAAGCCCGGACGGACGCTACAGCCCGACCGCCATCTACTTCAAGACCTTGGGGCAACCTGCATGATTCCTGGCGAATATCGGATCCAGCCTGGCGAGATCGAACTCAATGCCGGCCGTCGCACCCTCAGCCTGAGCGTGGCCAACAGCGGCGACCGTCCGATCCAGGTCGGCTCGCATTACCACTTTTTCGAGACCAACGACGCGTTGATCTTTGATCGCGCCCTGAGCCGCGGCATGCGCCTGAATATTCCAGCGGGCACGGCGGTGCGGTTCGAGCCGGGGCAGCGTCGCGACGTCGAGCTGGTCGAACTGGCTGGATTGCGCCGGGTTTTCGGCTTTGCGGGACGCGTCATGGGCGACCTTTAGGGCCCCTTCGCGAGTAATCACATTCACCCCATTATTCTCAAGGTAACCCCATGAAAATCAGCCGCCAAGCCTACGCCGACATGTACGGCCCAACCGTCGGCGACAAGGTCCGCCTGGCCGACACCGAGCTGTTCGTCGAAGTGGAAAAAGACTTCACCACCTACGGCGAAGAAGTGAAGTTTGGCGGCGGCAAGGTGATTCGTGACGGCCAGGGCCAGAGCCAACTGCTGGCTGCCGAAGTCGTCGACACCCTGATCACCAACGCGTTGATCATCGATCACTGGGGCATCGTCAAGGCCGACGTGGGCCTGAAGAACGGCCGGATCGCCGCCATCGGCAAGGCCGGCAATCCCGACATGCAGCCCGGCGTGACGATTGCTGTCGGCGCCAGCACCGAAGTGATCGCCGGCGAAGGCATGATCCTCACCGCCGGCGGCATCGACTCCCATGTGCATTTCATTTGCCCGCAGCAAATCGAAGAGGCATTGACCAGCGGTGTCACCACCCTGATCGGTGGCGGCACCGGCCCGGCCACCGGCACCAATGCCACCACCTGCACCCCTGGGCCCTGGCACTTGGCGCGGATGCTACAGGCCGCCGATTCGTTCCCGATGAACCTCGGCTTTACCGGCAAGGGCAACGCCAGTCTGCCCGAACCGTTGATCGAACAGGTCAAGGCCGGGGCCATCGGTTTGAAACTGCATGAGGACTGGGGCACGACACCGGCGAGTATCGATAACTGTTTGAGCGTGGCCGACACGTACGATGTGCAGGTGGCAATCCACAGCGATACCCTCAACGAGTCCGGCTTCGTCGAAACCACCCTGGCGGCGCTCAAAGGCCGCACCATCCACACCTATCACACCGAAGGCGCCGGTGGCGGCCACGCGCCGGACATTATCAAGGCCTGCGGTTTTGCCAACGTGTTGCCCAGTTCGACCAACCCGACGCGGCCGTTCACCCGCAACACCATCGACGAACACTTGGACATGTTGATGGTTTGCCATCACCTCGACCCGAGCATCGCCGAAGACGTGGCCTTCGCCGAAAGCCGTATCCGCCGCGAGACCATTGCCGCCGAAGACATCCTCCACGACCTTGGCGCGTTCTCGATGATCAGCTCCGACAGCCAGGCCATGGGCCGTGTGGGCGAAGTCATCACACGCACCTGGCAGACCGCCGACAAGATGAAAAAACAGCGCGGGCCGCTGGCCGGCGACGACGCGGACAACGATAACCTGCGCGCCAAACGCTACATCGCCAAATACACCATCAACCCGGCGATCACCCATGGGATCAGTCACGAGGTGGGTTCCATCGAAGTCGGCAAGTGGGCCGACCTGGTGCTCTGGCGCCCGGCGTTTTTCGGGATCAAACCGACCCTGATTCTCAAAGGCGGCGCCATTGCTTCCAGCTTGATGGGGGATGCCAACGCTTCGATCCCGACGCCGCAGCCAGTGCACTACCGCCCGATGTTCGCCAGCTTCGGCAGTTCGTTGCACGCCACCAGCCTGACCTTTATCAGCCAGGCGGCGGCAGATGCCGGCTTGCCGCAAGCACTGGGCTTGAAGAAGCAGATCGGTGTGGTCAAGGGTTGCCGCGACGTGCAGAAAACCGACCTGATTCACAACGACTACCTGCCGCAGATCGACGTCGACCCACAGACCTATCAAGTCAAGGCCGACGGCGTACTGCTGTGGTGTGAACCGGCCGAGGTGCTGCCGATGGCCCAACGCTACTTTTTGTTCTAGCTCAATGTCAGCCAATGATCAGCCGGACCGCCCGCCCATCAGGTCCTTGGAAGTGCCTGGCTGGTCCGGGTCACGCTCAGAGAGCGGAGGTGACGAGGCCTCTTGACGAGACAACTCAAGGAGTTTTTTATTTCGCTCAGTCGTAAGTTCAACCTCCAGCACGCTAGCGGCCTCGCTATAGGCCTCACTGAAGGTTGCATGATCATTTTCAAGTTTTTCATGCTTTTGCGCCGAGTTTTGCTCCAATGCGGTAAATTCCTTTGGGTATTTCTCCTTGAGGTAATCCACCCAGTAGTCACGTGTAATCAGGTCTTCATAAAATGCATCGGTGGCTTCCGCGATCTTCACTGCCTTGAATGCACCGATAAGGGTCATGCCGGTAATGGGCTTGCCATACATCATGTACCCGGGCTGACCCGGCAAGTCCAGCAGCCCCTGGAGGCCGAGTCGATATTCCAGACGCACTTCCGCGGGATCTGCGTGACGCCCTCGAGCGCTGATGTCTTTGTCGGCCAATTTTTCAACCTCGCCCAAACGAAACAACTGCCGGGACAATTTCAACAAAGCAGGACCCTTCTGGTCCAGATGAGCAGGATTGACTTCAAGCAGAGCGTTATATTCGAATACTTTGACCTCTAATCCGCTGAACGTCAGGATACGCCCGTCCACACAGGTGCCATGGGTGTCTGACAACCGGAACAGCACTTGCCTCAGTTCACTATCGCTTCCCGCCGCTTTCAACACTTCCCAGACCCTTCGTGTCAGGTCCGCGCGGGAAAAATTGAACTCCGCAGTGTCCTGCAAACGCCTCAGCAAATGAAAAAGCGCCTCATGACCCGGCTCACCCTCCAATTGCGCCCATAGCGCCCGACTGGCTGCTTGCGTCTCTGGAGCAAGGCTTTCCAGCCATAACGACAGATGTCCACGTCCACCCTGCCCTTCGGGTACGACCTCATCGGAGAAGGTGCTTTCGGTGTCATTGCTGTCATCACCGCCAAAGTCATTAATCAGCTCATCAAGCTCTGAGCGCGTAAACCCTAATACCGGATCGAGCTGCCGCTCATGTGCGTACCCCCTGAGCCGCTCAAGTGAGTCCCGCGACAGCTCACGGTTGTCAAACAAATTGGTGTTCGACATCAGGAGATCGTGGGTTCCGTCCAACGCCTGGGGTGGAATCGAAGCAAGGTCATTGCCCGACAGATTCAGCCTTAGCAGGGACTCGGATTGCCACACGCCCTCGGGCCACTGCGTCAGCCAATTGTTTTGTAGATCCAGATTCTGAAGTCGTCTGAACCCGTCGAGCCGGAAGCTTTCCAGGTCACAGTTGGCCAGGTTCAGCCTTTGCAGATGCTGCAGGCCTCTCAGCGAGCGGTACACAGCCTCGGATGCGGTGAGGCTGGTATAGGACAAATCAAGGTGCTGCAAATGAGTCATGCCTGCGATAGCGTCAGGCAATGCCTCCTCCAGCGGATTACCGCCAAGGTCCAGCGTGCGCACATTGGGAAAAGCACGCAGGAAGTCATTGGAACCCTGCTCGGTTAGCCCGACGCCCCTCAACCCCAAGGTTGCGACATGAGTAAAGGCACCTGACAGTTCAGGCAGATCACCCAATCGCAGGCCAATGAGATTGAGTTCGGCACTGGCCTGGCTGCCGGCCGTCAATAGCCCTTCGCGCCAGCATTCAAGGATGCGCAGTGCTGCCGCTTGCCGAGTCTGCGACGACACCTCCCAGTTGCCCTCCCTGAACGCTCGAATGAGTAACCAATCATTCAAGCGACGGGTCAGCGCTTCGAAGGTCTGGTTCCAGCCATCGATACGCTCATGCAGTTGCAGCTCAGGGATTCCCTGCGCGTACATTTTTTCAATCCACTGGCGCGCCTCATGCTCATTGAGCACGGGGAGCAAACGACGCATGCGGGTTTGCAACGACTGCGAGCCCCGCGACATTTCGGCAGGCAGTAACGGCAGCAGATGGTGAATATTCAAACAGTCGCTTTCGGTCGGGGGAAAGATGACCAGCACACGATCTTGGGCAAAACGGGCCAGAGTGCCTGGGGACAGGCCCCTGGTCTGTTCGAATCGCTGGCGTGCCGCCGCCAGCTCGGCGCAGGCTTGCACGCTGAGAGGCGTGCCGCTCAGGTGGGTATTAATCAGCACCTGATCCCGGTCCAGTGCTGACTGCGGCAAGGTTGAGATAGGGGTATCGCGCAAGTCCAGCCAGATCGGTTCCGGCAAATGCTCCGCCCCCACCGGCCACGCCTTAATCGGTGTTCCGCGCACGCTCAGGGAGTGGAGTCGACTCATTGGGCTCACGTCCACCTCGGTCAAGGGGTTATGGCTCAGGTTCAAATGCTCAAGTGCCGGCAGCTCGTCCGATTTGAAGCGCATAGCTGTCAGCTCGCCATTGCTCAGGTCAAGCGTTCGAATTTCGTTGAAAGCCAGGACAAAGCGCTGCAAGTGTTGATCCGGCACGCGCATCTGTTTCAGGATCAAGGTTTTCACATGGGCGAAGAAACCGGCAGGTAACTCCGGTAACGAGGCTAGCTGCAGGCCGAACAAAACAAACATCGAGGGATCTCGTGTTAGCCCCGAGAGACCGTAAACATGCAACGGTAAATCCGTCGGGGGAACGTATTGGCGGACCAACTCGCTACACCAACTTACTTTCAAGGTAGACGCAACCGTACTCATGGAACGGCCCTCGGATGATGGCTGCGACGTTGTGCCCAACCACCGCTCAAGCTGTCGATCAAGCTCACTGCGCTGCATGCTCAAGGCTTCCACGGCGTCAAACCTGGCCTGAGGCTCTGGCCATAACTCGGCAACATTGGTATGCAGCGCATTGAAATACTGGGGGTCTATTTCGGCCAGGCGAAAAAGCTCGCCTTTGCAGTAATCCCTCACCATTTCACTCGTATCAATCAAGTGCCGAGGCCGATTGCGCACGTATTCATAAATGGGTTTAAAGTCCTCACGCGCTACTTTCGACCAATCCAGCGACAGGCCGGCCAACAGTCGATCACGCCCAGGGTAGAGGTCTGCAGGCAGGGTATCGATGCCCGTTGCGCGCAGATTCAACCGTTCAAGCAGCGGTAACTCAAGCACACCTGTTGGCCACTGCTTTGTCTGACTGTCGCTCACTTGCAGCCTTCGCAAACGGCTAAAACCACGAATATCCAACACGGGGCTCTCGCTGCGCCCTCCCCCTCCTACGGGGGATGTGAGGTTAAGCTCTTCAAGGTTGGACAGCACCTTAAGCTCGGATACCAGCTGCGCAGTTATCGGCGTATTGAGGTTCAAATTGCGCAGTTTGCGCAGGTTTTTCAATGACTCGAACACCCTGTCGGGGTTGTCCTGCATCACCTGGACTTCAAGTGTTTCCACAGAAGCGCAACGCTCTAAAAAAGCCTCGGCATTTGGCACGTTCAGCTTCAAATCCCGGACATGGGAGAAATCGGCGGTAATGAGAGGCAAGGGGTCGACAGCGACTAGACTCAGCTGGCTGAAACGCAGTTCCTGGTCCGCCAAGGGTGCATTTCGCCACGATGCCTTGAGACTGTCCATAATCTCCCGACGTACGAAAATATGGGTTTGCAGCGCTGGGGATCGGTCTGACACCCACGCCTCAAGCGTCGACACCAGTGTTTGCCACTCGCTCAACCGGGCTTGTAAATAAGCATAAACTTGTACATCGGTTTGACCTGTCCGGCGCAGCTTAAGGACGTAGCTATTGGCCTGTTGATCGGTCAACCCCGGGTAGGCGGCCCGCACGCGTGCCACCAGTGGAGCCTCCATGCCTGGACCGCGACCACTGGCGTAATAACCCACGCGCTTGTCTTTCAACCTTATCGGCAACTTGTTCATGTTTTTTTTGGCCGCGTGCTGTTCAAGCGCTTGCGCCATCTCACCGGGATGATCGATGGCGTAGCCGATAATTGCTTTGCGCAGTTCAGCATGCTGGCTAATATCGGGAACACCCATTGCCTGGCGGGCGTCATCGGGCAAGACACGCATGAGGGAAGGGAAAAAATTATCACCGGGTAGCGGGTTGCTATCGAGCGCTGTGCCCTGCTCATCGAACGCTTGGTATACCGGACCTTTCTTGACCAGATAGTTGGGAACCGGTGCCGTCTCGCTGCCAATACCGTGGATCAATACCCCGCTGGTGTCACGAACTTCCAGGCGCACGCTATCCGACCACCCCGGCAACTTTTGCAAGGCATGCAGCGCCAGCCGCTTGCTGTCGACCGAGGCCATGTTTTCCAAGTGCAAGCCGGCATACGCGTTGCTCAGTCGCCCGTGTTGCGCATACCAGCGAGCATGCTCCAACATTCGCAAGGGAAAGCGCGCAGTGCTCGCCAGCCGCTCGAATTCCTCGCTATTGGCCTGGGCCAGCACGGCGTCCGCGGCCGCCTCGCTGAGACCTGGCGTCACACGTTGCATCTGCGCGACGAAGCGCGCCTTGGGCTCCGATCCTTTATAGAGACTTTCGAATACGTCCGGTTGGCGAGTCTTGACGAAGTCGACGATCTGTTTGCGAAAATTTTCCGGCCTTGTTGCTTTAACCCGCGCGGGCTCGCCGCCGAGCAGATGAAGAATTTCCGCCTCGTCGAGCCCCTGCAAAATACGCGCGGGCAATGCACCACTCATGACATCAGCCCGACAAATCCTGACCGGCGCTTTGACCTCTCCTGGAGGAAGTTGGCGTCCAGAGCCGTACTTGAGCGAGCCTCCCGTCAAATCCGTCGTTTCAAATACCTCCAGCCCCCGCCCCTGCGGCCAGCGTGGTAGATCGACAACCAAAGGCAGGACGTACAGATAGCGACCATCGACCGCTTGCTCACCTTCTATCTGACTGATTACCTCATCCACGCCTTGGCCAGCCTCAAACAAGCGCAGGGTGTTCGTCAATTCCGGAGGCGGTGGCAAACTGTCCATGTGCATCTTGCGCAAAACATTGTCGCTGACGCCGCTGATGTCAGCGATTCTCAGCAATTGCTCATCCGCGAATATCTGCGTCACATGCCCCATACGCCGCAACAGCGTCAACCGGTCCCATGTCAGCGGGCGCTCCAGCGTATGACGCCAAGCACCGGCGCCGTTGTGCGTCAACCGAGGTTTGTAAGCCCACGGATTGCTCGGGTGCTCGATACGCCAACACTTGAGAGTCTCATCGTAGGTTTGTTGGTAAGCCTTGCCGTCCTGGCGAATGTACGTCTTGCCGTCCAGCTCATATTGGCCCATGGCATTGGGGCCGCTGCTGCGGTCCAGGCTGACGGGACTTTCATAGCCGCTCAGATCGGGTTTCCACAAACGCGTCTCGCCATTGGACAGGGTAACCGGCTCCAACGCCTCGATCACCGGTTCGGCCTTGACTGCAGTCAATCTGCCCAGCACTTTGCCGCCCCCGGCCATTACCGCCATGAAAGCCAGGTTTTGCGCCACATCAATCAGGTGTGCCTTGGCTGCCTGGCGGTCGCCTAGACTCCACTCGTGTGCGGCCTCACAGGTCTCTACCAGCAATTGGGCCACCATTGCCCCCATCATGAGTTGACCCAACGCCGGTACAAACATTGAAATGCCGGTCAACCCCAACAGACTGATATTCAACAAGCGGGCGAGTTTTTCCGAGCGTGCCTTGGCATCGACATCCGCCGAGGGCACCGCGTGAGCGCGGGCGTCGGCAATGAGCTTGTCGCGATGCTGCTCAAACAGGTAATCCCACAGGTTACGGGTCCCGATACCTGCCCCTTTGCGAAGCATTGCGCCGGGCGCCAGATAGGGATCAAGGTTCGGCACCTGTGGGGGCGGCTGCTCGTTGGGCAGGTAAAGAAGCGAGTAGGGATCAATGCCGCTCAACTCAATGAGTAACGGCGCATACTGATCCAGGGCCTGGTCAATCGTCAGCACCGGCCCATCCTGGGTGAACTGCTTGAAGTAGTACGGGCGATCGGCATAAGCCACGAACTGGCTGAAAAATCGCTGGTAAGTCGTCGGGCTGCCATCGTCGGGCAAAGACACATCGCGGGCAGTCAAACGCTGCTTGAAAAGGTCCGTCATCTCGGCCCTGGTGTAGCGTTTCAGGGGGTATAGAGGATCATTGGGAATATAGAGAATCAACTCATCGGAACGGCCATATAAATCACCGACCGAGAACAACACGCAGCCGGTCATCTGAATCCCCATCAAGCCAAACTCACATAGGCTGACGCGCTTACCGTCCAGCAGCGGCTGGACATTTCCATTGATGACCGACAACACCATGGTGTAATCCCCAGGCGCGATATCCTGCTTCAACAGCGCGACTTCGGCGGCCATGCGCATAGCCGTTTGCTGGGCATTCTTGAACGTGTGCCGAAGCACTTCGTGTGCCCCGGCATTGCCGGGTTGCACATAACTTTTGAGGTAAACCTGATACTTCGCGCCAATGTCCAGCGAACGGCACAGTTTGGTGAACTGAGCCACCGTCAATGCCGGGGTAATGGTCTCGAATCGACCCAATGTGGCGTTTTTTTTTTTGAGAACCCTGAAGTCACATGGAAAGCGTCAGGCTCACATTCCGAGGCCTCGAAGTTATGCAGGGCAGCTTGCAGCAGTGGCAGCTTCAAGACTTCGAAACTGGTAATTTCTATAGCGAAAATGCCTGCTTCCAGTGGCTTCCTCAGTACCAGATAAGTCTCGTCGACATCTAACTCAACATTGAACTGGTCCTTCAAGGCACTGACCAACAACGGTTTGGCATAAGTGTCGATGTCTTGGAGGTCCGCTATGGCCTTGTCCAGTAAGGTCTGGGCGTTGACGCTGGCGGCACAGCTGTCGTGAAGGGTATTACGTTGCGTGGGTGAAGCGCGCAAATACCAGTCCGGTATGGGTGTATCGGCTGTTTTCAGTTCCGTGCGACGTTGCGGCGTGGTCTTGATGAGCCAATCGGGAATAGCCTTTTCGAGAAGCGGGCCGTGGATGCTGAGCGATGCCGGTGGTGTCTGGGCCACCGCCGCCGGGATGATGGGAGTGGGGCTTTCGGACATGGTCTTTCTCCTTGAAGAGTGGAGCGCTAGCACACCATGTCCGACGGTTGGTTCAGCGATAGATAGTTGCTGCCTCGCCATCAGCCTGACTTTTATCAGCCAGGCGACGGCAGATGCCGGGTTGCCGCAGATCGAAGTCGACCCGCAGACGTATCGAGCCAGGGCCGACGGCGTACGGCTGTCGTTCGAACCGGCGGATGTACTGCCGAAGGCCCAACACTATTTTTTGTTCTAGGCCAAAGCCCGGCAATAAAGCAGACAAGTCCTTTGTACCAATTCGGCTAAAGGTCTATTGCTCAACGGATGCCTGCCGATAGGTAAGTTAACCCCCATAGAAGGAGCGCCCCCATGTCGCGGTTCTTTGCCGATATCGGCTTGCGCTGGAAAATCACCCTGCCGATAGCGTTCCTGGCACTGCTGTTGGTGTTGATGGGATGGTCGGGCATGCGTGGCATTGACCAGGTGACTGAGTCCAGTACACAGCTGACCAAGCGATATTTGCCGGCCATCAGCCTGCTGCTCAACGCCGATCGCGATCTCTACCAGGCTTTTGTTGCCGAGCGCAGCCTGCTTGATGACCACGCGCACGAGCATCTGACGGCGCTGGGCGCCAGTCATGAGGAGAATACCAAGCAGGCTTATGACCGCGTGCAGCAATATGCCGCCATGCAGCCGGGGACCGAGGCGCTGGCGCTGGTCAGTCAGTTCAATGACAACTTTGCAAAGTGGCAGCAGGTTTCGCGGCGGGTCATGGAACTGTCGGTGGGTGACATGGAGGCGGCCAGCACCCTGAGTTTCGGTGACAGTGAGCGTCTGTTCGAGACCCTGCGCGATTCCATTGACAAACTTGGTGAGCTGGAAGATCAGGCGTCGCATCGCGAGGGGGACGCGGCGATCGACAATGGTCGGGAAATGGGGATGCATCAGGGCGCCATTCTGTTGATCGGGCTGCTTGGCTGTATTCTGGTGGTGGTTGCCCTGCCGTTGGTCGTGCTGCGTCCCATGCGTCGATTGCTCAGTCGCGTCGAGCAAATTGCCGAGGGCGATGGTGATTTGAAAACCCGTCTTGAGGTGCGTTCGGCTGACGAGTTGGGTCAGCTTGGCAGCGCCTTCAATCGCTTCCTCGACAAACTGCAGCCGCTGATTGCCGAGGTGGGCCGGGTGACTGGGGAGGTCGATGCCGCGGCACGCGCCATGGCCAGCATGGCGGCGACCAATGATCAGTTGATCAGCAGCGAACAGCGGCGCTGGATCAAGTCAGCACCGCCGCGACCCAAATGAGTGCCGCCGTGCATGAGGTGGCGCATAACGCGCTGAACGCCTCGGATGCCGCCCAACAAGCCACCAGCCAGTCCCGTGATGGCGCCGAGGTCGTCAACAGCACCATCGAATCAATCCGCCAACTGGCCCACGAGGTGGAAAGCGCCTCGGGCACCATCGAGGCATTGGCCCAGGAAACCTCTAGCATCGGCGCGGTGCTTGAGGTAATTCGGGGCATTGCCGAGCAAACCAACCTGCTGGCGCTCAACGCCGCCATCGAGGCAGCGCGGGCGGGTGAGCAAGGCCGCGGTTTTGCCGTGGTGGCCGACGAAGTCAGGGCGCTGGCGGCACGCACCCAGGATTCGACCAAGGACATCCAGGTGCGCATCGAGCGCTTGCAGTCCGGTGTCGCCAAGGCCGTGCAAGCCATGCATGTCGGCAGCATCAAGGCCCGCGACAGCGTCGAGCGCGCCGCAAGCGTGGATCAGGTGCTCAGCGGCACCGGCGGTTCAATACAGCGGATCAACGACATGGCCGCACAGATCGCCAACGCCTGTGAAGAGCAGAGCAGCGTCACCGAGGAGATAGCCCGCAATATCTCCGACATCCGCGACCTGTCCAGCGAGGCGGCAGAGAACTCGGCCCAAAGCATGCACGCCAGTCAGCAGCTTTCCAGCCTGTCGAAGAACCTGGCGGAACTGACCGGCCGCTTCCGCACCTGAGTCAGAAGCGAGCGTGCCCACCGCTGATTTCGGGCGGGCACGCGCGGTGCGCTCTCAGTTCCAGTGATCATTCAACGCCGCTCCCTCATGAAGCGCAAAACCATCGATTGCAACCGTTCATCGGCATATTTTCGCCTCATCAGTGAAGGAACCTGCGCGTGACGCTAAGATGCGCCACAGGTCCTCACCGTCGCCCTGCAAGGTAGCCCCGGCCATGCGCCTATCCGAGTTCATCACTGCCAATGCCGAACAGATCGTCGATGAGTGGGAACGCTTTGCCGAGACGCTGACCCCGGCCGCCAACACCTTGAACCGCACGCAGTTGCGCGACCACGCGCATTCGATGCTGGTGGCCGCCGCGCGGGACATGAACACCCGCCAGAGCGCCAGCGAACAAGCGGCCAAGGCCAAGGGCGAAGGCCCCGAGAAAAACCCCAGCCTGGATAAGGCCGCCGCCAGCCATGGCGAGCTGCGCCACACCGTGGGTTTTGACCTGGTGCAGATGACCGCCGAGTTTCGCCACCTGCGGGCCTGTGTGATTCGTTTGTGGGCCAACAGCCTGGATTCACCGCAACTGACGTATTTCCAGGACATGATCCGCTTCAACGAAGCCATTGATGAAGCCTTGGCCGAGTCCACAGCGGCCTACGCCGAGCAGGTCAATCGCTCGCGGGACATATTCCTCGCCATTCTCGGACACGATCTGCGCGCCCCATTGCAGGCGGTGAACATGTCGACCGAGATGTTGCTGCGCAAGGCCCAACTGGATCCCCAGGGCTTGAACCTGGTGGGCAATATCAAAAACGGTACGCGGCACATGGGTGCGATGGTCAGCGACCTGTTGGAATTCGTCCGCAGCCGACTGGGCAGCAGCCTGCCCATCGAACCGAAGCCCATGAACCTTGCCGACGCGGCGCAATCGGCCATCGATGAAGCCTGTGCGGGTCGTCCCGATTGCCATCCGACCTTGCACATCCACGGCGACATGTGGGGTCAATGGGACCGTGGACGCCTTGAGCAGCTATTGCAGAACTTGATTGGCAATGCTTTGCAACACGGCCTCAACAGCAAAGCGGTGACCCTGACTCTCAACGGTACGGCCGACAGCGTGTTGCTGAGCATGCACAACTACGGCGCGCCGATTCCCCAAGCCGCACTGAACACCGTGTTCGACCCGCTGGTGCGCAGCAGCAATGACGGACTGGGCAGCACCTCCACCAGCCTCGGCCTGGGACTGTTTATCGTCAAAGAAGTGGCATTGGCCCATCGGGGCAGCATTGATGTGACGTCCACCGAAGCGGACGGCACCACGTTTACCGTGGTGCTGCCGCGTACGTTCTAGTGCTGGCGGACTTGCGCTAACCCTGGCGGTTCATTCGAGCAGCATCAGAAATGCTCGCGCGGATTGAAATTGGCCTGCTTCGCCAATGCCTGCCACAGCGCGATAGTCTCGTCGTCCGCCTGTTTAGGCATCACCGCCTTGAGCTGCACAAACAGATAGCCACGCTGCCCGGCCTTGTTCATCAAACCGTGGCCCTTGGCGCGCATGCGCTGGCCGTTCTGGCTGCCGGCGGGCACTTTCAGGTTGATCTTGCCGGTCAGGGTCGGCACTGCCACTTCCGTGCCCAACGCCAGTTCCCATGGGGCCAGCGGCAAGGTGATCACCAGGTTTTCGCCTTCCACCTCGAACTTCGGATGCGGGGCAAAGCGGATGATCAGGTACAGGTCGCCATTGGCGCCACCACCAATTCCGGGCGCGCCCTGCCCCTTCAGGCGGATGCGTTCGCCATCGGCCACACCGGCCGGAATCTTCACATTCAGGCTCTTGGTGGTGTTGCTGACGTGTTGCCCCGCCGCGTTGTATTGCGGCACCTGGAAGTTAATTTGCTTGGACTCGTTCGACAGCGTCTCTTCCAGAAACACCGACAGCTGCATCTCCACGTCTTGGCCCTTGCGCCCGGCGCTACGGCGTTGGCCGCCGCCGAAGGCGTCGCCACGGCTACCGAAAATCGAACTGAAAAAGTCCGAAAAATCCTCGGTACCCTGGTTACCGCTAAAACCGCCACGGCTCTGCCAACCTGGCGGCCCCTGGAACGGTTGGCCGTGCTGGCCGTACTTGCGCAGCTCATCGTATTCGGCGCGCTTGTCGGCACTTTTCAACGCTTCATAGGCTTCGGACGCATCTTTGAACTTGGCTTCGGCGTCTTTTTCCTTGCTGACATCCGGGTGATATTTACGCGCGAGCTTGCGGTAGGCGGCCTTGATTTCCTTATCATCCGCCGTCGGCTCGACCCCCAGAATCTTGTAGTAGTCTTTGAAATCCATCGGAGTATCACCATCCGTTATCGAGATCGCATCCGTCTTCGGCCCAGCCTGCTTGCGCAGGCCGGGTCTGGTCGAGGGAGCGTCAGAAAATTATCGGCAACTTGTAGGACAAAAACGGTCCTTTCGACAGCCACCAATCGTATGCACAAGATTTGGGGGCAGATGGCTGACCTTTCAAGGTAACAAGTACGCTGTATTTAACGGATGGTTGACCTACGCATCTGCTCGCGACTGACATACACTGCGCGGCCGTTTTTCAACCGGAATCCGATAGACATGAAAAACCCATCCCCAGCCCGTGCCTGCGGTATCGACTTCGGCACGTCCAACTCCACTGTCGGCTGGATCCGTCCCGGCATGGAAACGCTTATCGCGCTGGAGGACGACAAGATCACGCTGCCGTCGGTGGTGTTCTTCAACTTTGAAGAACGCCGCCCGGTCTACGGCCGCCTGGCGCTGCACGAGTACCTGGAAGGGTATGAAGGCCGCCTGATGCGCTCGCTCAAGAGTCTGCTGGGTTCCAAGCTGATCAAGCACGACACCAGCGTCCTGGGCACGGCCATGCCGTTCACCGATTTGCTGGCGCTGTTTATCGGTCAGCTCAAGAGCCGCGCCGAAGCCAATGCTGGTCGCGAGTTCGAGGAAGTGGTGCTGGGCCGCCCGGTGTTTTTCGTCGACGATGACCCGATGGCCGACAAAGAGGCCGAAGATACGCTGGTGGACGTGGCCCGCAAGATCGGTTTCAAGGAAGTGTCCTTCCAGTACGAACCGATTGCCGCGGCCTTCGATTACGAATCCACGATTGAAAAAGAAGAGCTGGTACTGATCGTCGACATCGGCGGGGGTACCTCCGACTTCTCGCTGGTGCGCCTGTCGCCTGAGCGTCGCACCCATGCCAACCGCCATGCCGACATCCTCGCCACCGGCGGTGTGCATATCGGCGGCACCGACTTCGACAAGCAGCTCAGCCTGCAAGGCATGATGCCGTTGTTCGGCTACGGCAGCCGCATGAAAAGCGGCGCCTACATGCCCACCAGCCATCACATGAACCTGGCCACCTGGCACACCATCAACTCGGTCTACTCGCAAAAATCCCAACTAGCCCTGGGCAGCATGCGCTATGACATCGAAGACACCGGTGGTATCGACCGCCTGTTCAAACTGATCGAGCAACGCGCCGGGCACTGGCTGGCGATGGAGGTCGAGGAGACCAAAATCCAGCTGACCCACGACGACAGCCGCCATGTGCCGCTGGATCGGGTTGAACCGGGCTTGAGTGTGGAGTTGAGCCGGGCGCTGTTCGAGTCCGCCATCGACAACCTGCTGGAGCGGGTGCGCAATAGCGTGACGCAACTGCTCGACGATGCCTCGGTGGACGTGGCCCAGGTGGACACGGTGTTTTTTACCGGTGGCTCCAGCGGTATTCCAGCGCTGCGCCACAGCGTCTCGGCGATGTTGCCGAATGCGCGGCATGTCGAGGGGAACATCTTCGGCAGCATCGGCAGCGGCCTGGCAATCGAAGCCAGCAAACGCTACGGCTACTGACACCCGTCACTGTAGGAGCGAACTCGCCCGCGAAGTATGTCAACGATCACCCGGGCATTCCGGGTGCCCGGGGTGGGTTTGAGTTTTTCGCGGGCAAGCCCGCTCCTACACCATCCCCGCCAGCTTCAACTCACTCTTCAAGTACGCATAATAAATCGGCCCGGCCACCACACCCGGCAAACCGAATGCGGCTTCAAACACCAGCATCGCCAACAACAGCTCCCACGACTTGGCGCTGATCTGCCCACCGACGATGCGCGCGTTGAGGAAGTACTCGACCTTGTGGATCACGATCAGATAACCCAGCGCCGCCACCGCGACCCAGATCGACAGCGACAGGGCGACGATGGTGATCAGGGTATTGGAGATCAGGTTGCCGATCACCGGCAGCAGGCCCAGCAGGAAGGTCAGGACGATCAACGTCTTGGTCAGCGGCAAATGAATCCCGCACAGCGGCAGCACCACCGCGAGAAAGACCGCGGTGAACACGGTATTGAGGGCAGCGATTTTGATCTGTGCGAAGACGATGTTGCGAAAGGCCTGAACCAACAGGTGCAGGCGATCGAACAACACGGCGGCCAGGGGCTTGCGCTGGGTGAGATCAGGCACACGTTGCAGCGCCATGATGGCGCCCAGCACCATGCCGATCAGCAAGGTCACGAACATGTGTGCCGCGTCCTTGCCCACCAGTTGCAACTCGCTCAGGTGCTTGCCCAGCCATTGGCCGATGGCCACGCGGAACTCGGCGGCGCTGGCCGGCAGGTACGCGTCGAGAAACGGCGGTAACTGGCCGCGAGCGCGGTCGACCACGCCCATGAATTTATCCAGGGAAGCGCCGGGGTTTTCCGCCTCGTGCAGCAGGAAGCTGATAGCTCCGGCGAAAAGTAACGCCAACGTGCTGACGATCAAGGTGCCCAGCAAGGCTACGGCCAGCCAGCGCGCGCGCCGACCTTCGATCAGCCGCTGCAATTGCGGGGTAAGCATGTTGACCAGCTCAAAGACCAGCAGGCCGGCCAACAGGCTGGGCAGCAGTTTTAACGGCAAGACCAGTAGCAACCCGCCGAAAATGATGATGTAACTGGCCAGCAGCAACACATGACGCTGAGAAAACGTTGGCATACAGCCTCTAAACGAACGGCGTTAAAGGACGTTGTAGGAGCGAGCTTGCTCGCGAAGAACGTGAACGATAACGCATGCATCCTGACTGAGACGCGGTGCCCTTGCGTTTTTCGCGAGCAAGCACGCTCCTACAAGAGGAGCGGTGCGCGAGTGTCGCAGCCTTCTGTAGTCCGGGGCTATTATTTCTTCAGGCACGTGCTCATAAAGGTCTTGCGTGCATCGCCGGTCAGCGCCTGGGTCTTCGCCGACGCATTGCAGTTCTTCATTTTCTGCTGCTGTGGGGTCAGGGCCTTGGCATCGTTGGCCGCAGGGGCCGATAGGCAAGTCTTCATGAACGCTTTGCGCTCATCACCTTTCAAGCTCTTGGTGGAGGCTTCGGCGTTGCAGGTGGTCATTTTGTTTTGCTGGGCCGTGGCCGCAAATCCTTGGGAGCAGAGCAACAAGCCAACCATCAACAACGGAATACGCAGCATCTTCATGGGGTTTTCTCCCTGTTACCGCGCCGACGGGCACGGCCTCACGCGCAGTGTAGACAAAGCCTGTTACGCCTTCACCTACTACGTGTATTCACCCCTCGATACTGCTCTGGGGTAAAGCCGGCTTGACGCGGGAATAGTGCGATAAACGCCGAGCAGCGCACATACATCGAGGCCGGCAGCCTGGGAAAATCCGCAGGTTGATAAGTTTCTTGTGCATTTTTCCTGGATACCACCGGATCGACGTATGAGCTTCGCTCCAGACAAAGGATAATCAACGCTCATTCACGCTTCTGGTTCTTTTCGATGCAATACGCTTATCCGCTGCTGGCGATTTTTATCTGGGCGGGCAATACCGTGATCAACAAACTGGCGGTGGGCGCGATCTTTCCCGCCGAGATCGGTTTTTACCGCTGGTTGCTGGCGGCCGTCTTCTTTACCCCGTTCATGTTCAAGCCGGTCATTGCCAATTGGCCACTGATTCGCCCTAACCTGGGCAAGATCTTCATCCTCGGTGTGCTGGGCATGGCGGTTTACCAGAGCCTGGCGTATTACGCCGCAACCCTGACCACCGCGACCAACATGGGCATTATCCTGTCGCTGATGCCATTGATGGTCCTGGCCGCCGCCATCATCAGCCTCGGTCAGCGCCTGACCGCCGGCGCGCTGGCCGGCGCGGTGCTGTCGTTCGTCGGCGTGCTGGTGGTGGTGTCCTCCGGCAGTCTTGGCGCCCTGCTGCAACATGGACTGAATCTGGGGGACGGCATGATGCTGGTCGCCACGTTGGCCTACGCGATCTACAGCACCCTGCTGAAAAAGTGGCAATTGCGCGTGCCACCACTGGTGCTTCTGTATTTGCAGGTATTGGTCGCGGTGGTGGTGCTGTTCCCGCTGTTTTTGAGCTCGGAGAAGGTCGGCCTCGGCAGTTCGAATATTGGCCTGGTGCTGTATGCCTGCCTGCTGGCCTCGATGCTTGCGCCTTTGGCCTGGATGCATTCGGTCAAGCACCTGGGACCGAGCCGGACGACCTTGTTTTTCAACCTGCTGCCATTGATCACCGCGTTGATTGCGGCGGTGGTGCTCAAGGAGCAGTTGGCCTGGTATCACTTGATCGGCGGGTTACTGACGTTGGGCGGGGTCATTTTGTCGGAACGCTGGACGACGCCGATTGGCACCAAAAGCAGCCTCACCTGAGGCCCTCGACAACGGCGACTAGACGCCGGCGGCCTTGAGTCTTTGCGCGTGTTCGACGAACAGGCGCACAGGTTCGGCGCCCTTGCCCACCAACCCGAGTGACTGGTTGACGATATCGAAATGGTCCAGCGCATAGTCGTCGCGGATCACCGTGCCCAAGTGCGAACTGTAGCGCCCGACCATGCCGTCGCATTGACCCTTTTCCCGCACGAACGTACGGGCAAACAGCCGACAACTGCGGTGGGTGCCATCCAGCAGGTTGCGTCCGCGATCGGTCTTGCCCGGCTGCAAGGTGCCGGACCAGGAGTAATAACGTACGCCGTCAACCTCTTCGGCGCCCTGCCCGCCCCACGTGGCGGGCAACCCTTGTGGGTATTGACGATTGAACAGCGCCACGCCTTCGCGGGTCAGCGAGTGATGGGACGCATGGATATCGACCGCAAAGCGTGGCCCGCGATACCCCGTTTCCAGCACGCCCATGATGATCCCGATCAACCGCAGCAATGCGCTCATGATCCGCCCCTTGGCGCTGTCAGCCGGGTAATGGGTGTGGATATGGTCCGCCAGCTCCGAACCGTGATTGGGCCCGGCCACCGAGGTCACGGACGCTACCCAGTCCGGGCGCTTGGCCGCCGCATAACGGGCGCTCAGCGAACCCTGGCTATGCCCGATCAGGTTGACCTTCTCGGCGCCGGTCTCGCGACGAATCCGTTCGATCTGCGCCAACAATTGCTCGCCACGCACCTCACTGGAGTTGAGCGGCGCCACCTGCACCGCAAACACCTGCGCCCCACCCGCACGCAACGCCGGGACGATGCCATACCAGTACGGGTAGAGCACCAGCCGCACAAACCCAAGCATCCCCGGCACCAGCACCAGAGGGTAACGTGTAGCCAACGACTGCGGCATGGGGCGAACGTCCTTGACAGTGAATCGACAGCTGCATCCTAGACCCGCCACCCACAAACCGACATGACACCCCGATGACTAACTGATGACGCGCGCCCTCAGAACGTGCGCGCCAGATCGCGCAATTGGCGCTCGGCCTCATCGCTGGAACGACGAAATGCTTCGGGGACGGATTCTTCGCCCTCGGCGGCAATCACCGTGATGTCGTCAATCCCGATAAACTCCAACGCCGTACGCAGATGCGGGTCCGCGTGGTTCATCGCCGCGTACTCGCCACCCGGGCCAAAACCACTGCCGCCACGGCTGGTGACGATCAGCGCTTTCTTGCCTTGCAGCAAGCGCTGGTATTGGGCAATGCCCTGACTGTCCTGAGTGACGTCGAAGGTCAGCCCCATGCGTACGATATGGTCAATCCAGGCCTTCAGGCCGCTGGGCAACCCGAAGTTGTACATCGGTGTGGAAAACACCAGCAGATCATGGTCGATCAGCTCACCGACCAACTCATCACTCAATTGCAAATCCGCCTGCATGGCCAGGGGACGCGCCTGGGGCTCGGGGTAAAAATTCGCCGCGACAAAGGCTTCGCTGACATGCGGAATGAAGGCACGCCCGACTTCCCGGCGGGTCAGTTGCGCATCAGGATGGGTGGTTTGCCAAACCTGGAGAAAGGCTTCTGCCAAACGCCGCGAATGCGAGCGTTCGCCACGCGGGCTGCCATGGATAGCAAGTATTTTATTCATCTGTAGCACCTTCAACGGCTAGACTAAGACGACCTGGTTGGTCGGCTTTTCTTGGCAAAAATCTAGAGTCCTGGCCGCCGTCCGACAAATGAGCAAAAGTCACTTTGGATGATATTAATTCATCCATGGAGCCCTGAATGTTTGCCTCGCTGCCCCTCACCGCCCTGCGTGCCTTTGAATCGGCGTCGCGCCTGCTCAGTTTCAAGGCGGCTGCCAGAGAGTTGTCGGTCACGCCGACCGCTGTCTCCCATCAGATTCGTTCGCTGGAAACCTGGCTGGGAGTGCCCTTGTTCGAGCGACTGCCGCGTCAGGTCCGCCTCACCGCTTGCGGTGAACGCTTGTTCCACAGCCTGCATGGCGCACTGCTTGACGTTGCCCACAGCGTCGACAGCCTGCGCCCGCAGCGCAGCGCCGGCCATCTCACGGTCTCCACCACGCCAGCCTTCGCCGCCCTGTGGCTGGTGCCTCGGCTCGGACGTTTCTATGCCGCCCACCCGGACATCAATGTGCGCCTTGATACCCAGTGCGAGGTGGTGGATCTGCAGCAGGATGCCAGCATTGACTTGGTAATTCGCTACAGCCTCGAGGACTACCTGAACCTGCACAACCTGTGCTTGTTCGACGAGTGTTTCGCGGTCTACGGCGCCCCCGAGCAAGTGGCCCAGGCCAGCACCCAGGTGCCGACCCTGATCAGCGTGCGCTGGCATAACTCCAAGCTCTACGCCCTCGGCTGGCAAGCCTGGTGTGAACGCGCTGGCGAGCCGTGGTTATTGCCATCCCGGCCCATGCGCGAATACGACGAGGAGCATTACGCGCTGCAAGCGGCGATTGCCGGCCAAGGCCTGGTGCTGGCCAGCAATATCCTGGTCTCGGAAAGCGTGGCCAGCGGGTTGCTGGTGCCGTACAAGCCCCAGGTCAGTGTCGACGGCGCCGGCTACAGCGCGCTGTGTGTGCCGGGCCGCGAGCGTCATCCGCCGGTCAGGGCATTTTTCCAATGGCTGCGCGAAGAGGCGCGACTGTCCGGCCACAGCAGCAAAATCCGATAAAACTTTTTGCCGCGCGCAGCACTCACAACCTGGAGCGACCGCGCCGTTAGAGCGTGGAGCAAAACCGGATTAGCACCAGGAGATTGAGATGACTGAAGCAAATTTGACTGACGTTGCGACCCTGCGCACACGCGCCCGCCAGAACGTCGAAAACGGTGCCGTGACCGAAGGCTACGAGGCTGACCGCGAAGAAATCATCCGCTTGCTCAACACATCGCTGGCCACCGAGCTGGTCTGCGTCCTGCGTTACAAGCGTCACTATTTCATGGCCAGCGGGATAAAAGCCGCCGTTGCTGCCCAGGAGTTCCTCGAGCACGCCACCCAGGAAGCCGAACACGCGGACAAACTGGCCGAACGTATCGTGCAGTTGGGCGGCGAGCCGGAGTTCAATCCGGATCTGCTGTCGAAAAACTCCCACGCCCAATACGTGGCGGGCAAGAGCCTGAAGGAAATGGTCTACGAAGACCTGGTAGCCGAACGGATCGCGGTCGACAGCTACCGCGAGATCATTCAGTACATCGGCGACAAAGACCCCACCACACGACGGATCTTTGAAGACATTCTCGCCCAGGAAGAAGAACACGCCGACGACATGGCCGACATCCTCGAAAGCCTGTAATCGGCCGTTCAAAAAGGCGGAGCGGGTTTACCGGCTCCGCCTTTTTTACGTTTGCCAGCGTCAGTCTTTCACCGTTTTCGGCGCCTTGCCTTCCTTCATCTGCTGCAACAGCGGCACACATTGGTTCGGGACATCGCCACTCGGCGCCACCAGCGCCAGCAACCCCGCCGCTGGCCCGACGATCACGCCCAACGCGATCATCCCCGCCCCCCGCAACATCAATGGCACCGCTTTGACTCCGGCGTTCGGCTTGATGAACGGCCCGTTCACGTACAACGGTGAACGCAGGGAAAACAGACGGAAGCCTTTGGACTCAGGTGTAATCGTCAGGTCCAACTGTTCACTGCTCATGTTGGCCGTGCCGTCGACGTAGATGATTGCGTTCTCGGTATCGAACACAAACAGACGGGTGGTAGCCAGGCCACGCTTGATGCCGAAGTCCGCCGCCGCGCAGTTGATCTTCACTTCCTCGTCGCCAAATATCTTGCCGACGACATAGTTACCCACGTTCAACCCGGCGATTTCCATCAGTCCACGGCTGATGGCGCCGTCGTTGACCAACATCTTCAGATCGCCATTCGCAGTGCCCAACAACGCCGCAACCGAATTGCCGCGGCCGGCGATATCGGCATCCCCATTGAGTTCACCGAAGCTGGTTTTCATCGGCTCGAAGGTCGGGAACAGTTGCTTGAGTTTGAAGTTGCGCGCCGTTAGTTTCGCCCGGCCTTCCAGCGGAGTGATGTGCCCGTTGAGGCGAATCTGCGCATCGAGCTTGCCGCCGGCCACGCCGAAGCGCAGGGGTTCTAGGCTCAACTGGCCGTCGTTGAGCACCAGGTGCGTGTAGAGGTCAGTGAACGGCAGGTCGGCGCTGTGGACGATACGCTTGCCCGTGAACTCGACATCCGCGTCCATGTCACGCCAGCGCTCGGTGCGGAACTCCTCCACCGGCAGCACCTTGGTCGCCGGCTGCTTGCTCATTCCGCCACGCGCCTTTTGCTTGGCGTTGGAGTCCGCGCCGATCAGCGGCGCCAGGTCGGCCAGCAACAATTGGTTGGAGACCAACGCACCGCTGAGTTTGGGCCGTGGCTGGCTGGCGACATAGGCCAGGTCGCCATGAATGTCACTGTTGCCAATCTTGCCGTTGAAGTTCTCATAGCGGAACGACGCGCCGCCGGGCTCGTGGAGCTTGGCGGTCAGGTGGCCGTTGGTGGAATAGGCCGGCGAGTCCGGCAGGGTTACGCCGGTCAATGGATAAAGGTTGCCCAGGCTGTTGCCGGATAGCTTGAGGCGCACATCCAGGGCCCCGAGGTTCAAGGGGTCGGTCAGGGTGCCCGCTACCGCGATGCGGGTATCGGCAATCTTGACCTGGGCTTGCACCGGAAAGGGTTTGGCGGCGTCCTGCAGCGCCAGCAGCCCACCGATCTTGCCGCTGCCGGCGAGTTTCTGGCCGTGGTATTGGCCACTGACTGTAAGGCCGAACGCGTAATCCTGAGGTGCCGAGCCCTTCTCCAGCGCCTTCTTGGCATCACTTTCGCCAACGATTTCATTAAAGGGAATCGGCTTGCCCAAAGGGTCGATCACTACGTCGAGGCGAGTTTTGAGGGTTTGGTCGTCGAGGGTGACGTGGCCCTTGTCAAAGCCGATGGCACCGATGTCCACCACCCAATTGGAAGGTTCGGCGTTCGGATCCTTCGGATCGAACTGGAAGGTCCAGTTGGCGCGCCCATCGGCCAGCCGCTGCAGTTCGGCACTTGGTTCGGTGAGGTCGATACGCGGGATCACCACACGCTGGGTCAACAATGCCAAGGGGGAAATACGCAACTCGACGCGCTTGAGCGTGACCATCTGCGGCTTTTTCGACCATTCTGGGTTGCCCAGGGTCAGGTCTTCGGCCACCACATGGGGCCATGGAATCCAGGCTCGCCACCCGCCTTCCTCAGGCTCGCGTTGCCAGGCCACCGACAAATCGCCATTGATGGCAAACGGGCGATGCAGCTCTTCGGAGACTTTGGCATTGAGCGACGGCTTGATTCGATTCCAATCGAAAAACACCAGAACCAGTACCACCACAGCAATGAGCAGAACGAAGCTGGCGCAGCTCCAGGCGAGAATTTTACGGGTGCGCGTCATTGCACGAGGCTCCTGATTACGACGATGCGCGCCCATGGCGACACATCTGAGAACTAAAGCTTATAGGGCTACGACTGGCAAACGCCCCGGGGGTTTAACCGCAATTCCGAATTAGCCGCAAAAATCCGATTTTCCTGACCAAATAGACAATTTACCCCTGGTGTGATGCACCGTTGTTACCCACGACTGTAGCGAAAATACCCACCACGGTGCAAAAGCCCGTGCTTGAGAGGCTCGCGCTAGAGCCTTCGCGGCAAACAATCAATTCTGTTGATTATTACCATTGTGTTTATGAACTTTTATATCGAGATATCGAGAGTAGCATTAGCTTCGTACCCACTTTATCGCCCTCCCAAGGAGCAACTGTCATGAAACGCCAATTACTTCTCAGTGTTGCACTTTCGGTCCTGGCCACCAGCGCTTTCGCCGTGCCAGCGTCCGAACAGGCCATTCCCCAAGTCAAGCTTGACGCTGCGCACACCAGCCAGACTGTCGCCGAAGGTGGCCGTGATCGCCTGGAACAGAAAGGCCTGGTTGAAGGCGGTGCTGATCGTCTGCTGGAACGCAATGCCGTAGCCGAAGGCGGTCGCGATCGCCTGGAACAGAAAGGTCTGGTTGAAGGCGGTGCTGACCGTCTGCGCGAACGCAACCCCGTCGCCGAAGGCGGTGCTGACCGTTTGCGCGAACGCAACCCCGTTGCCGAAGGCGGTGCTGACCGTCTGCTGGAACGCAACCCCGTCGCCGAAGGTGGTTCCGACCGCCTGAATGAAATGCATCAAGCAGCGAGCTAAGCCCGTGCTGGCCCGAAAAAAAGCCCGATCCCCAGAGATCGGGCTTTGACTGTGGGTAATCCGTAATACTTCTGCCTGCGTCTCAGGTTCGACGCCGACAAAGCTGATTTGCTAGAGTGCATCGCTGTCCTTGTCCACAAAGCTCCTCGCCCATGCTGCCCCGCGCTGAACAGAAGCAACAGACCCGCCTCGCCTTGATGGATGCAGCTCGCCATCTGATGGAGTGCGGCCGAGGGTTTGGCAGCCTGAGCCTGCGCGAAGTGGCCAAGACCGCCGGCATCGTACCCACCGGGTTCTACCGGCACTTTGCCGACATGGATCAACTGGGCCTGGCACTGGTCAGTGAAGTCGGTCAGACCTTCCGGGCCACGATCCGTCTGGTACGCCACAATGAGTTCGTCATGGGCGGCATCATCGACGCCTCGGTACGCATCTTTCTAGATGTAGTGGCCGCCAACCGTTCGCAATTTTTGTTCCTGGCCCGCGAGCAATACGGCGGCTGCCTGGCCGTACGTCAAGCCATCGCCACCTTGCGCGAGAACATCACCTCGGACCTCGCCGCCGACCTGACCTTGATGCCCAAGCTCCAGCATCTGGATGCCAAAGGCTTGCATGTGATGGCGGGCCTGATCGTCAAGAGCGTGTTCGCCACCCTGCCCGACATCATCGATCCACCCGCCGAAGCGTTGCCACCGCACCTCACGCCTCAGGCGAAGATCACCCAGCAACTGCGGTTCATCTTTATCGGCCTCAAACATTGGCAAGGCCTGGGCAGTACCGAGTAAGTCGCTCAACGCACCGCGTGAAAACGCTTGGCGGTGGTGTAGTGTTTTTTCCAGTAGCTGTTGGCCAACGAATCGATGCGGATGTTCTTGCCAGTGCGTGGCGAATGAATGAACTTGCCTTCGCCGATATACAGGCCGACATGATTGATCCGACCGCGCCCATTGCCCTTGAAAAACACTGCATCGCCGGGTTTCAGCGCATCACGCTTGATCGTCGCGGCGGTTGAGCGGTGCATCGCCGCCGTGGTGCGTGGTATCAGGATATTGGCTTCGGTCTTGAACAGGTACACCAGAAAGCCGCTGCAATCGAAACCCTGTTCCACCGACGTTCCGCCCCAGCGGTACGGCGTGCCGAGCAAGGCGTGAGCGCGGTCGATGACGTTATCGATGGACGGCTTGGGAACCGTCTGCAACGACGTATTGAAGGGCGCCAGTGACGAGTGACGCTGGATGACGTTGGCCCAGCTCGACGGCGTGATCAACAACAGGCTGACGATGAGTAAAGATAAAAATGACTTGAGCATGATGGATATCGCAACGGGTTAAACACGGAGCGAAATCCTAGAGAAACGGCATGTAACGAGATGAACGCCAAATCTTTAATACATGTAAGGAAAATCTTTAAATCAGCGCCCAGTAAAAACCCGACAAACGCCTCCCGCAAACCGCTGGCCGCACTTGGCAAAAATCGCCCAATTCAGGTGCTTGCCGGTCGCCTTGCGCACCAATATGAATCATCACCGAATAGCAACGCGCCCCGTTTGATGGCGCAGCGTGCTTACCTACAGGTTTTTCCTACGCCACGCCTGATTGGCAAGCCCCTTGCTCTAGCTTGTCTATCGCTCATCGCTGGAAGCTTCCTGATGCTGGTGATCCACCGCCGAATCGCCCCTCAAACCCTCTGGGCTGCGCAACTGCTGCTGAATTTCGAAGCCCGCAGCAAAAGCCGGTTGCGCTGCTTCAGTGTTGACGGTGAAGACGTCGGCCTGTTTCTGGAGCGCGGCCAGCCACCGCTGCACGATGGTGAGTTCCTACAGGCCGAAGACGGACGTGTCGTACGGGTCAGTGCGCGTCCTGAACACCTGCTGCACGTCACGTGCAGCAGCGCCTTTGAATTGACCCGCGCCGCCTATCACCTGGGTAACCGGCATGTCGCCCTGCAAGTGGGAGACGGCTGGCTGCGCCTGCTCGATGACTACGTGCTCAAGGCCATGCTCGAGCAGTTGGGCGCCCACACCGAAACCATCGAAGCCCCTTTCCAGCCGGAACACGGCGCTTATGGTGGTGGTCATCACCATTCGCGCCATGGCGACGAAGATTTCAACTATCCACCCAAACTGCACCAGTTCGGCGTGCGCCTGTGAACCCGGCCTGGGCGCTGTTGCGTCTGGCCAGTCCGCAATTGCCGATTGGCGGCTACAGCTATTCCCAGGGCCTGGAGATGGCCGTGGAACAGGCTCGCGTGTGTGATCCGGCCAGCGCCCGACGCTGGATCAGCGATCAGTTGCTGCTCAATCTGGCGCGTTTCGAAGCGCCGCTGTTGCTCGCCCATTGCCAGGCTGCTGCCGATCAGGATTGGTCGCGCCTGCGCCAGCTGTGTGACGAACACCGCGCCAGCCGCGAGACCCGTGAGTTGTTTCAGGAAAGCCGGCAAATGGGCTATTCCTTGCAACAACTGCTCAACGGTTTGCCGGAACTCGACGCGCCGGCCCGCCATTTTCTCGAACAGGTGAGCGAGCCGCATTTGGCCCTGGGCTGGGCCCTCGCCGCCCGCGCCTGGGCGATCACCCCAGACGATGCATTGGCCGCCTGGCTCTGGAGCTGGCTGGAAAACCAACTGGCCGTGCTGATGAAGACCCTGCCCCTTGGGCAACAAGCCGCCCAGCGCCTGACCAGCGAGTTGCTGCCGTTGCTCCAACAAGCCCAGCGGCAAGCCGCCCAACACGCTCCCGATCACTACGGCAGTGCCGCGTTCGGCCTGTCCCTGGCATGCATGGCCCATGAGCGCCAGTACAGCCGCCTGTTTCGTTCCTAGGAGAAACCCATGCACACACAACCCTTGCGCGTCGGCATCGGCGGCCCGGTTGGCTCCGGCAAGACCGCCCTGACCCTGGCCCTGTGCCTGGCCCTGCGCGATCGCTACAACCTGGCGGTGGTCACCAACGACATTTATACCCGCGAAGACGCCGACTTCCTGGTACGCAACCAGGCCCTCGCGCCCGAACGTATCATCGGTGTCGAAACCGGAGGCTGCCCCCACACCGCGATTCGCGAGGACGCGTCCATCAACCTCGAGGCGGTGGATCAACTGAACCGACGCTTTCCGGGCCTCGACCTGATTCTGGTGGAGTCGGGGGGTGACAACCTTTCCGCCACGTTCAGTCCCGAGCTGTCTGACCTGACGATCTATGTGATCGATGTGTCGGCCGGCGACAAGCTGCCGCGCAAGGGCGGGCCGGGGATCTGCAAGTCCGATTTGCTGGTGATCAACAAGATCGACCTCGCGCCGCTGGTCGGCGCTTCGCTGGAGCTGATGAACAGCGACACTCAACGCATGCGCGGCAGCAAGCCTTTTGTTTTCAGCAACCAGAAAACCGGGGTCGGCCTCGACGCTATCGTCGCCTTCATCGAACGCCAAGGCTTGCTGACCGCAGCCTGATCAACCCTCAAGGAGCCTGTTCATGAGCCTCAACAAACTGTTTGCCGCCCTCGCCCTGCTACTCGCCCCCGCCCTGGCCTTTGCCCATCCGGGTCATGGTGACAACGGCCTGCTGGCCGGCATCGGTCACCCGCTCGGCGGCCTCGATCACTTGCTGGCGATGCTTGCCGTCGGCTTGTGGGCCGCCCAACAACAAGGCGCGGCACGCTGGGCCCTGCCCTGCACCTTTGTCGCCAGCATGTTGATCGGCGGCTTGCTGGGTTTTGAAGGCCTAGGGTTGCCGGCCCTGGAAAGCGCGATTGCTGCATCGGTACTCGCCCTGGGCCTGGCGGTAGCCTTGGCCATTCGTCCACCGGTCGCGGTCGCGGTCGCGGCAACCGCCGTGTTTGCCCTGTTCCATGGCGTCGCGCATGGCCTGGAGGTACCGGACATGTCCAGCCCCTGGACGTATGCCATCGGGTTTGTCGGCGCCACCGCAGCCTTGCACGCAGTTGGCTATGCCGTGGTGCGTTGCCTGCCGACTGCCGCGGCACCGTTAGTGCGTATCGCCGGCGCCACCTCGGCGGCGACCGGTGCGTGGTTGCTCGCCAGCTGAAAGCGGCAAGCTACAAGCCGCACGTTAAAGCCCAATCGCTCTTACTTGCCGCTTGTAGCTTGCAACTTGTGACAGCCCTTCATCTGCTACCATGCGCGGCAAACACTCCTGCCGTGACGACGCCAGCCGATGCCCATCGCTCCAAGTTCTGCCCTCAAGCCTCAATTGAATGCTGTGCTCACGCACTTCAACGACCTGATCGTGCCGCTCTGGCAGGGCCCGGGCTGGAACACCGAGTTGGCGCTGCCTTACGAGGCGCTGGACGCCAATCACCAGCCACTGGCGCCGCAACGCTACCGCGCCATGGCCTGCGCCCGGCAGTTGTACCTGTTTGCCAGCCTGATCGGCGAACCCGGCCAGGCCTTCGCCGAAGTACGCGCGGCCGCGCTGTTTCGCTCGCTGCAGCAGCATTTCCACGATGCCGAGTACGGTGGCTGGTTCTACAGCATCGATCCGCACGGCAAGCCGCTGGATAAACGCAAAGACCTCTACACCCACGCCTTCATCATCTTCGCCTGCGCCCATTACTGGGCCAAGGTCCGCGAGCCGTTGGTGGAATCCGTGTTGAATGCCGCCCTGGAGGTGGTCGCCAAGCGTTTTGCCACGAATGACGGTTTGTATGAAGCGGTGCTGGAGCGCGACTGGTCATCCCTCGACTCAGGCCCGCTGCAAAACCCGTTGATGCACCTGGCCGAAGGCTTTCTCGCAACCCTCGCGGTACGCGCAGACGCCGCCGTGCAACAGGCGTTGCTGGCGCTGGCGACGGCCATGCAGCAACGCTTCATCGACCGTCAGCATGGGCTGATGATGGAAAAACCCGTGGGCGCTGTGGATAACTGGTTCGAGCCGGGCCACCAGTTCGAATGGTTCTTTTTGCTGGAGTCGTCACCGGTGCTGCGCGGTACGCCGCTGCATGCCTCATTGAGCCGGGCATTTGCCTACGCGGAACAAACGGGTGTGGATAACACCAGTGGCGCGGTCAGCGGTATGTTGGCGCTGAACGGTGTCGTGCGTGACGGTACCCAGCGCATCTGGGCCCAGGCCGAATACCTGCGGGCGTTAACTTTGAGACCGGGCAGTGAAGCGCTGTTGCAGCGCCAATTGCTGGCGTTGCAACAGCGCTTCCTGCATGCCAAAGGCTGGAATGAGTGCCTGGATGCCAGCGGCCAGGTCAGTCGGTGGGACATGCCCTCGACCACGCCGTATCACCTGGCGACGTGCTATCGGGGTTTGCTGGATTATTTCGGCTGACCTCAAGGGCCTTATCGCGAGCAAGCCCGCGATAGCCTCACCTCGGCCCAACGGCCTTCACGCAATCCACTTGCGATCTCCAGTAAAGCTGATGGTCAGCCAGCGCGCGGCATCCGCTTTACCCAGGCCTGTGGATATCTCTTCACGCAAGCCGTCGAGGCGCGCAACGTTATCCACCGGGTAATCCGCCGGCAATACCACATGAATCTCGATAAACCGCGCCCGTCCGTGTTTTTGCACGTAGGACACATATTCCTCGAAGCCATGTTTGGCCTGGGCCGCATCCATCACTTCACGCACCTGGTCAGCCAACTGGTCCGGGGCAATCCCCAATACATCACGCAGCGCCGGACGCAGAATCTTGAAGGCCGGCGCTAGCATGCTCAGGGCCAGCAGGATCAGGATCAGCGGGTCGACATACACCGCCCACTCGCCATAGCCCTGGGACTTGAGCAACAGCGCGGCGAGAAAGCTGATCAGCAAGCCGACCGAGAGCATCGCGTCCACCAGCCAACTGATGTTGTCGAACTGAATCAGCGATGACTTGAGCGTACGATTGCGGTAGCGCACATAGAAGAAGTAGGCAAACTCAACGACGGTAAATACCGCCGCATAGATAATCACCAGGCCCAATTCGATTTCGCGACCACCATTGATAATGCCGAACACACCGTTGAGAAACGCATAGATGGCAATCAACAGCAGGAAACTGCCCTCGATCAACAGCACCATGGGCTCCAGGTGCCAGTAGCCGAACTGGAAACGCTCGTTGCTTTGCTTGGCAATCAGCTTGGCCGTGATCAGCATCAGCACCTTGATGGCGGTTGCGATCAACGAGAAAAAGCCATCGAATAAAATGGATTGGGCGCCAGACACCACACCCGTGACAATCCCGGCGATCGCGACCGCGAACATCAGGATGGTCGATTGTTTGAGCAGCGACTGCTCACCTCGGTTACTCACAAATCCTCCTGTCAAAACCTTGAAACCGCACAGTGCGGCGGGTTTTCAGGAGCGCAGTGTACCTTATGCCGTGTTTTGGCCGATTTGCCGCCTATTACCTTCACTTATGACTGTTTACTGTAGGAGCGAGCTTGCTCGCGAAGATCGTCAACAATAACGCGGGCATCCTGGATGAACGCGGCGTCCTTGAGTTTTTCGCGAGCGAGCTCGCTCCTACAGGGGCTCAACGCTAGGCTTTCGCGCCGCGCTCAATCGCAAAACCGGCCCAGGTCTGGCTCACCGGCATCAGTTCCAGGCGATTGATGTTCACATGCGCCGGGGTGTTCAGCACCCAGAAGATGGTGTCGGCGATGTCCTGGGGCTGGATCGGCTCGGCGCCGGCATAAGTGGCGTCGTAACGCGCCTGATCACCGCCGAAGCGCACCAGCGAGAACTCGCTTTCACACAGGCCCGGCTCGATGTTGGTCACCCGCACGCCAGTGCCTTGCAGATCACAGCGCAGGTTCAGCGAGAACTGTTTGACGAAGGCCTTGGAGCCGCCATACACGTGGCTGCCCGGATACGGATAGTTGCCGGCGATCGAGCCCAGGTTGATGATCCCGGCGCCACGGCCATGCGCGATCAAGCGCGGCAGCAGCAGGTTGGTGGTGGTAAGCAAGCCTTTGATATTGGTATCGACCATGGTTTCCCAATCATCGAGGTTGCACTTGGGCGCGGGATCGGTGCCCACCGCCAGGCCGGCGTTGTTGATCAGCCCGCGCAACGTGCTGAAGGACGCCGGCAAGCTGGCGATGGCGTCTTCCATGCCTTTGCGGTCACGCACATCCACCACCAGGCCATGCACCTCGGTCTGTTTCGAAAGCTCGGCGCACAGGGCGTTCAAACGTTCTTCGCGACGCCCTGTAAGCACCAGTTTCCAGCCGGCCTCGGCAAAACGCCGGGCACAGGCTTCGCCAAAACCGGAGGTCGCGCCGGTAATAAACAACGTATTGGACATGGTGTTCTCCTTGCGGGGGGCTTCAAACAGCCGATGAGATAAAAACAGCCAGCAGCATGCCCCGCCGCCGGGCCGGCGGCAACTGATACGCACACCCCTTGAAGCTGATCCAGACGCGTACTGTGCATTTTTTAACCAAACGTGCCTACCCCATACAAACCGGGCCTTGCAGCGTTGTGCGCGCACGTTATCCACAGCCCCGTCCACAGTCTTTGGGGGCAAGTGCAAAACCCTCAAGACCGCTGTGTACAAGGCTTTCAGCGCGATTCAAAAAGTTTTTTGCTTGACCTTGGCCTGGCCGTATGTAGTCCAACGGCGCATCGAGTCACCAGAGTCCTGTCACCAAGCCACTAATTCCGGCCTCTGTGGAAGTCTTTCCAGAGTTTAGTCACAGACTTATCCACAGGCATTGCAGACATGTCGCGGTCATATACCTGTGTCTATGAACAGGTTGACAAAACCTTGCAGCGGTCACCAAAAAAGCCCTGATCAAAAAACACCCATCAGACTGCAGGCCGCTATTTCATTGGGCTGCAGCCAGATACTCCCACGTTACCCACAGCCGGTTCCACAGCCGATGGGGACAAGTCATTTGTGTGACAAAACAGGGATTTGCGGCGGCTATATGTCGCGCTTTGGCAGGTGCGTAGATTTGTTTTCCACAATTGGGTGACGTGCTTGTGGACACCCCAAATAATGTGGGAGCAGGCTTGCTCGCGATAGCGGTGAATCAGTCAATCAAGATCTCGACTGACACACCGCTATCGCGAGCAAGCCGGCTCCCACATGGACCCAGCGTACCGCTTGGAATTATTATTCAGTGCCCGCCGAGATAGGCATTACGCACCTCTTCATTCACCAGCAGTTCCTTGCCGGTGCCCGTCAGGCGAATATCGCCGTTGACCATCACATACGCCCGGTCGGACAGGCGTAACGCATGGTTGGCGTTCTGTTCCACCAGGAAGATGGTCATCCCGGTGGCGGCCAGCTCGCGCAAGGTGGCGAAGATCTGCTTCACCACAATCGGCGCCAGGCCCAGGCTGGGCTCGTCCAGCAGCAAGAGCTTGGGCCGACTCATCAACGCACGGGCGATGGCAAGCATTTGCTGCTCGCCGCCGGACATGGTCATGGCCCGCTGGTTACGCCGCTCCTTGAGCCGCGGGAACAGCTCGAACATGCGCTGCATATCCTCGCTGGCGTGCTTGTCCCCAATGGGGATGGTACCCATCAGCAGGTTTTCCTCGACGGTCATGTCGGGGAATACCCGGCGCCCCTCCGGGGATTGGGCGATGCCGTTGGAGGCGATGTAATGCGATGACTTGTGGGTAATGTCGACGCCGTTGTAGATGATCTGCCCGGACTCGGCCCGGGGCTGGCCGAAGATCGACATCAGCAAGGTGGATTTGCCCGCGCCGTTGGAGCCGATCAAGCTGACGGTTTCGCCTTCATTGATGTACAGCGAGACCTTTTTCAGGGCCTGGATCGGGCCGTAGAACACGTCCAGATCCTTGATTTCGAGGATAGGTTTACTCATGCCAACTCCTCTTCATCAGCACCCAGGTATGCCGCAATCACTTTCGGATCGTTACGGATCGCCTCCGGGCCACCTTCGGCGATGACGTTGCCGTGGTCGAGCACCACGATGTGGTCGGAAATACTCATCACCATTCCCATGTCGTGTTCGATCAGCACCACTGTCAGGTCGTGTTCGTCGCGCAGCAGGCGAATCATCGCACTGAGGGCTTCGGTTTCCTGGGGGTTGAGGCCGGCGGCAGGTTCGTCGAGGCAGATGATCTGCGGTCGCGTACACATGGCGCGGGCAATCTCCAGGCGCCGCTGCTGGCCGTAGGACAATTCACCGGCCAAGCGATTGGCGCAGTCCACCAGGTCCACCACTTCCAGCCAGTAGAACGCGTGGTCCAGGGCATCGTTTTCGGCTTTTTGGTAGCCCTTGGTGTTGAGGATGCCCGCCAGCAGGCTGCGGTTGACCCACATATGCTGGGCCACCAGCAGGTTTTCCAGCACCGACATTTCCTTGAACAGGCGAATGTTCTGGAAGGTCCGCGCCAGCCCGGCACGGTTCACCAGATGGGTACCGCCGAACATCTTGTAGAACACCCGGCTGACAAAGCTTTTCGGTGAAACAAAGTCAGTGACCTTGAACGGCTCGCCCAGCAACTGAATGACGTTGGTCTGCTTGCCCCGCACATTCAGCTCGATCTTGCCGCCAGTGGCTTTGTAGAAGCCGGTCAGGCAGTTGAACACCGTGGTCTTGCCTGCACCGTTGGGGCCGATCAGAGCGAAGATCGAGTTGCGTTCGACCTTGAGGCTCACGTCGCTCAGGGCCTTGATGCCACCGAAGTGCATCATCAGTTTTTCCACGCGCAGCACGACTTCCTTACTCATGGCGTGGTTCTCCTTTCACAAAGACACCCTTGCGTGGCGTCACCCCGGTACGGCTGATGCGGATCAGGCCACGCGGTCGCCAGATCATCATCACCACCATCAACACCCCAAACAGCAACACCCGGTACTCAGAGAAACTGCGCAGCAGCTCCGGTGCCACGGTCAGCACGAAAGCGGCAATCACCACACCGACGGTCGAGCCCATCCCCCCCAACACGACGATGGCAAGGATCAACGCCGACTCGAAGAAGGTGAACGAGGACGGATTGACGAACCCTTGGTAACTGGCAAAAAACACCCCGGCCAGACCGGCTGTCGAGGCGCCGATCGTGAATGCCGAGAGTTTCACCAGTACATGGTTAAGGCCCATGGAACGGCAGGCGATTTCATCTTCACGCAAGGCTTCCCAAGCACGGCCCACCGGCATGCGTGTCAGGCGATGCTTGATGTACAGCACCAGCAGCACGACGAGGAACAAGACGATGTAGATAAACAGGAACTTCACATTGGGGTTATAGGCAATCCCGAAAAACTCATGGAACGGCACCCCGCCATCCTTGGCCCTGCGCCCGAACTCCAGGCCGAGAAAGGTCGGCGCCGGCACCGGCATGCCGTTCGGCCCCCCGGTAAACGACAACCAGTTATTGAGCACCAGGCGGATGATTTCACCAAAGCCCAGGGTTACGATCGCCAGGTAGTCGCCGTGCATTCGCAACACCGGAAACCCGAGTATGCATCCCGCCAACGCCGCTGCGATGGCCGCCAATGGCAGCACTGTCCAGAAGCCCAGGCCCAGGTATTCATAACCCAGCGCCAGGCCATAAGCGCCGATGGCATAGAACGCCACGTAGCCCAGATCGAGCAACCCGGCCAGCCCCACCACGATGTTCAGGCCCAGGCCAAGCAATACGTAGATCAGGCCGAGAATCACCACGGTCAGCAGGTACTTGTTGGCGAAGAACGGAAACACGATGGCGATCACGATCAATGCCGGGATGATCCAGCGCAGCCGTGATTTGTAGTCCGGTGCCTGCACATGTACGCCCGAGCTTGAGCTTTCAAAGCCCTGGAGCACGCGTATGCCCTTGGGGGTTTGCAGGAACAGGCTCATGGCCAGCCGACCCGCCATGACGATGCCCACCAGCAAGGCCACGCGGGTCGGCTCCAGGTTGAAGCTGTAGCCGTCGAGCACCACGCCGACGATGGGGCCGAACACGATCAGTGAAATCAGCCCGGCCAGGACTGCATCAACCACACTTTTTTTAATATCGATAGATTTGGCAGCAGACATGTTTACACCTTCGCCACGAGCGGGCGACCAAGCAGGCCCTGGGGACGGAAAATCAGAATCACCACCAACAGGGAGAAACTGAACACGTCTTTGTAGTCAGAGTTGATCAACCCTGCGAACAGCGATTCAGAGATCCCGAGGATGATCCCGCCCAGCATCGCCCCAGGCAGGGAACCGATGCCGCCGAGTACCGCTGCGGTAAACGCCTTGATGCCGATGATGAAGCCGGCGTAGAAATCGAACGTGCCGTAGTTCAGGGTGATCAACACACCGGCCAGGGCCGCCATGGCCGCACCGATGACAAACACGTAGGAAATCACCCGGTCGGTGTTGATCCCGAGGATCGAAGCCATCTTGCGGTCTTGCTGGGTCGCACGACACATGCGGCCGAGCTTGGTGTACTTGATGATGTAGGTCAGCAGCGCCATACCGGCAAATGCCGCGATCAGGATAAATACCTTGGTGTAGGTCAACTGCACGAACCCGGTACCAATATCAACGCGCCAGCTCCCCGCCAACAAGGTCGGGATACCTTGCTGCTTGGCGCCCTGGGCGATCTGTGCGTAGTTCTGCAGGATCAGCGAGATGCCGATGGCGCTGATCAACGGCGCCAACCGCGTGGAGTTACGCAGCGGTTTATAGGCGACACGTTCAATGACCCAACCGTAAACGCCCGTGACGACAACGGTGAATATCAAGGTGCCGAGAATGAGCAGAGGGAAGGATTCGAGGCCGAAGTAAGCCAGCAATGCCAGACTGATCGCCGCGAGGTAGGCGGATATCATATAAACCTCGCCGTGGGCGAAGTTGATCATGCCAATGATGCCATAGACCATTGTGTAGCCGATGGCGATCAGGCCATAGACCGACCCGAGGGTCAGCCCGTTGACCAGTTGCTGCAGGAAAATACCATCCATAACGCAATCTCACGCGGTGAGAGCCTGCACGCCTGACGGCGCGCGACTCTTCTGGGAGGAAAAAACAGATATTCATCACTACCTCCCGTAGGAGCGAGTTTGCTCGCGAAAAGCCCGAGAACGCTGCGTGCATCCAGGATGCGGCGTCATCGTTGACGTTCTTCGCGAGCAAGCTCGCTCCTACAGAGGGTATGCAGTCAGTTCGGATTACTTCTGCTTTTCCAACTGATGGTATTTGCCTTCCTTGTCCCACTGGTAAACCACATAGTCGGAGACTTTCAGGTCACCCTTGGCGTCCCAGGTCTTCTCACCCATCACGGTTTGCACCGGGTTGGCTTTCAGCCATTTGGCCGCATCTTCGCCGTTGTTGGATTTGGCACCATTGAAGCCGGCGGCCAGGGCCTGGAGCGAGGCGTAGGCGTACAGGGTGTAGCCCTCGGGCTCGTAGCCGGATTTGCGGAACTCGTCCACTACCGCCTTGCTGGCTGGCAGCTTGCGCGGGTCGGCGCCGAAGGTCATGTAGACACCATCGACGTATTGCGCACCACCGGCGGTGGTCACCAGTTCGTCAGTCACGATGCCGTCATCGGACATGAACTTGACGTCCTTGAGACCTGCTTCACGCAGTTGGCGAACCAGAGGTCCGGCTTCCGGGTGCAGGCCACCGAAGTACACGACGTCGACCCCCAGGGAGCGGATCTTGGTGACCAGTGCGCTGAAGTCTTTTTCGCCCCGGGTCAGGCCTTCCTCCAGTACCGGCTTCACGCCGCGCTTGGTCAACTGGGCAGCGGTGGCATCCGCCAGCCCCTTGCCGTAGGTATCCTTGTCGTTGATGACCGCGACTTTCTTGCCCTTGAGCACATCGACGATGTAGTCACCGGCGACAATGCCTTGCTGGTCATCACGTCCGCACATGCGGAACATGGCGCCCATGCCGCGCTCGGTCACTTGCGGGTTGGTAGAGCCTGGCGTGATAGCGATGATGCCCGCGTCGTCGTAGATCTCGGAAGCAGGAATGGTGTTGGACGAACAAAAATGCCCGACCACGCCGATCACCTTGTCCTGGTCGACCAGACGGTTGGCAACGGACACCGCTTGCTTGGGTTCGCAGGCGTCGTCACCGGCCACCAGTGTAATCTTCTCACCGTTGATCCCGCCCGCCTTGTTAATCGCATCAGCCGCCGCTTGGGCACCTTTCATGTACTGATCACCAAATGCCGCGTTGGCGCCAGTCATCGGCCCCGCCACGCCAATCTTCACATCAGCTTGAACAAACGTAGACACACCCAGCGCAGCTGCCACTGCGAGGGCCAGGAAGCCTTTCTTGTAAAACGTCTGGGACATGAGGTGGTGCTCCGAGTTTTTTGTTTATGGGCACTGCAATTTCACTTCAAACTTTCACTTGAAACCTTCACGTAAAAGCTGAGAGCAAGGGGCGTGCCATTGCGTTTTTATTATTGAAAAAGACACGGTGTCATTGTTATTACAGGGGTTTCGGCGCCTTTTCGCGGGTCGTGCAACCGTCTATCTCGCAAAGGTGCAACCCCAAGTCAAAAAAAGTAGCACCTGGCCGATGATCGATATCAAGCAGCCATCAATCGACTGCCCAAGCTTATGTAACAACGCGCGTAACCGAACTGCACATTTACAGTGCGGCGTTGCTACGACTCGCACCAATACAGATGAATAGCCGGCTAAGAAACTGCCGGCGTCTGACTGTTATTGCGCTGATCAGATGACAATTCGCAGGCATTGGCCCGCGTGATACAGCGAAAAACCCGCCTCATACAAACAGCTGCGCAAGCCCGCGCCAGCCAACGGTTGCATCGGCGCGAAGGGAATCGGCAAAACCTGGGGATTCTGGTGACACAGATAGTCGGCGAAAGCCTTGCCCACCACGCTGCCGGTGGTCACACCGCGCCCGTTGTAACCCGTGACAGCCACCAGGCCGGGCGCCGGTTCGAAAAGCCGCATCAGATGGTCCGGGGTGAACGCGATACAGCCCGTCCAGGTGCATTCCCAGTCCACCGCTTTCAGAAACGGGAAATAATGCTGCTGCACCCGGTCGGCCCAGGCCTTGAGGAACCAGGCCGGCTTCTGGTTGCCGTTACCCAGGCTGCCGAGTAACAACCTGCCATCCGCATCGCGGCGAATACTGCTGAGTACCTGTCGCGTATCCCATGAACCCTGCCCACCCGGCAGAATCTGTTGCGCAGCGTCATCGGTGAGCGGCGTCGACGCCACTTGATAGTAATACCCGGGGAAAAAGTTGCGTCGCAGCGCTGTCCACTCGCCCTCGGTGTAGGCGTTGGAAGCAATCACCACTTGCCCGGCATGCACCGCGCCCAGGGCAGTCTGCACCGACCAGCGCGAACCCTGGCGCTCCAGCCGAACCACCGGGGAACGCTCGAACAACTGTCCTCCAAGGCCGATGGTCGCACTCGCCAGACCGCTGGTGTAGGCCATCGGATTAAGGGTTCCGGCACGCCGATCCAGCAGGGCGGCGGCGATCTTTTTGGTGCCGGTGGCCTGCTCGCAGGCCGAGCCAGTCAATAGTTCCACCGGTGCGCCCCGCCGTTTCCATTGTTCTTCGCGACTGCGCAGGTCCGCTTCGCCACGGGCATTGTGCGCCATGTGCAAAGTGCCCTCGCGGCGCAGTTGGCAGTCGATGTGGTATTTGTCGATCAGACTGAATACCAGAGAAGGTGCAGCGCCGAGCATGCGATTGAGCTGACTGCCCACCGCCTCGCCGAAACCGGCCTCGATCTCGTCCGGTGGGATCCACATCCCGGCGTTGACCAACCCGACATTGCGTCCCGAGCCGCCGTGCCCGATGCGATGGGCTTCCAGCACGGCGACGCTCTTACCCTGCTCCAGCAAGTGGATGGCCGCCGACAATCCGGTGATACCGGCGCCGATCACGCATACATCCACCTTGACCTCGCCCTTGAGCGCGGCGTGATCCGGCCGGCCGGGGGTCAGTTGTTCCCATAAACACGCTTCGCGCAGTGCCATTGCCAGACTCCGATGAGACCTAACAAACAACAATTTTGCTGTGCAAATGCGATCCAATGTGGGAGCAACTGTCTTCACCATGCCATTCGTCACCGCCACTCAGTGCCATCTCGCAACATGGCATTGAGCCTAATCAGCAGTACACGCATGCAGGCGATGAGCGCGACCTTCGCGCTCTTACCTCGCTCTCGAAGGCCTTCGTAGCGTGCCTTGAAGTCGGGCTGATGGCGGATTACAACCCAGCAGGACATGTACAGAGCCCGTCTGACACGGGCTCTGCCTCCATAGATATGTCGCTTCCCGCTGTGATTACCGCTGTCGTCGTTCAAGGGCGCGATACCTGCCAAGGCCGCAACCTCACGGCGATCAAGCTCACCTAGTTCGGGCAGATAAACCAGCAAACTCGCGGTGGCAACCGTACCGATACCTTTAACAGAGATGAGCCGCTGGGCTTTTTCTGCGTCCAGTTCGTGCATGCTCTGATTGATGGCCTTATCAAGTTGCCTGATTTGCGTTTGCAGGAAGTGAATATGGCCTTTGATCAGCGCAATAACGGCTGGTAGCTGGGCTTGCTGAAGACGGCGCTTATTGTCGTCTCGTTGCTGAACGAAATGCTCGCGCTGCTGAACCAGCTCGCGGAGCGCTTCACGCTCAGGCGAAATAACCTTGCTGCTTGAGGCATTCAGCACTTCAGCAAAGTCTGCTAGAACGGCCGCATCAATAGCGTCAGTCTTCGCATTCTTGCCCATCGCCACGGCAAAGGATCTGGCTCGGCGAGGATTGACCCTGAGCACCTTGAAGTTTGCGCCTTGCAGAGCCGCCATGGCATTACGCTCATAGCCCCCGGTGGCCTCCAGCAAAATCAGACTGACTTCAAACTGACTCAATCGTCGAATCAGCTCAAGAAATCCTTCTGAAGTGTTTGAAACATCGAAACCTTCGCTCTGTGGTTTAACCCAGACGACAAGGTTTGATTTTGAGATGTCGATACCGACCCAGGAAATCATGGCAAAACCCTCTTACACTCAGATGTGAGAGTGCTCTGGCTTTGCCCACGCTTGTGATTTCGAGTGGCTGCTCGTCCAACTGTTCGGGCTTGTAGGCCAGAGTGGAAAGGTGGATGGCAGCTCGGCTCCCACACGTGCTTTGAGCACCGCGGACTTGCAGCTTGCCATCCACCCCTCTCACCCCAGAGTTTATTCCTAGATCAAGACACAAGCGGGCTTGCTCGCGAATGCGGTGGATCAGTTGTATATCCGTTGACTGACACAGCGCTTTCGCGAGCAAGCCCGCTCCCACATCCTTGACCGCATTTGGACAGGTATTCAGTCGAAAGTGATGCCCTGAGCCAGCGGCAACTCCAGCGAGTAGTTCACCGTATTGGTCTGCCGGCGCATGTAGCCACGCCAGGCGTCCGAACCCGACTCACGACCGCCACCGGTTTCCTTCTCGCCGCCAAACGCACCGCCAATTTCGGCACCGCTCGGGCCGATGTTGACGTTGGCGATCCCGCAGTCACTGCCCACCGCGGACATGAATTGCTCGGCTTCGCGCACGTCGGTGGTAAAAATGCAGGAGGACAGTCCCTGGGGCACCTCGTTATTCAGGCGCAGGGCTTCGGCAAAATCGCTGTAGCCGATCACGTACAGGATCGGTGCGAAGGTTTCGCTGCGCACCACTTCACTTTGCTCAGGCATTTCCACAATCGCCGGCGCCACGTAGTAGGCGCCGGGGAATTTATCCTGCAACTGGCGCGTGCCGCCAAACACCTTGCCGCCTTCGCTCAAGGCTTGTTCCAGCGCATCTTGCATGTTGTCGAAGCTGTGTTTGTCGATCAGCGGGCCGACCAAGTTGCCTTCCAGCGGATGACCAATACGCACCTTGGAATATGCAGCCTTGAGGCGGGTGACGATCTCTTCTTTTACCGATTCATGGGCGATCAGCCGGCGCAAGGTGGTACAACGCTGGCCGGCGGTACCGACAGCGCTGAACAGAATGGCACGCACAGCCATGTCCAGGTCGGCACTTGGGCCCAGGATCATCGCGTTGTTGCCACCCAGTTCAAGAATGCTGCGGGCAAAACGCGCGGCCACCTTCGGCGCCACTTCGCGGCCCATGCGAGTACTGCCGGTGGCGCTGATCAGCGCCACACGCGGATCATCCACCAGGGCGGCGCCGGCATCGCGGCCGCCGATAATCACTTGGCTCAAGTACTGCGGGGCATCACTGAAATCTTTCAACGCCCGCTCGAACAACGCCTGGCAGGCCAAGGCGGTCAGCGGGGTCTTTTCGGAGGGTTTCCAGATCACCGCATTGCCACACACCAGCGCCAGCGCAGTGTTCCACGCCCACACGGCCACCGGAAAGTTGAAGGCGCTGATCACGCCGACCACGCCCAGCGGATGCCAGGTTTCCCGCATGTGATGGCCGGGCCGCTCGGAGGCGATGGTCAAGCCGTACAACTGACGCGACAGGCCTACGGCAAAGTCGCAGATGTCGATCATTTCCTGCACTTCACCCAGGCCTTCCTGGGTGATCTTGCCGGCTTCCCACGAAACCAGCTCGCCCAGGTCCGCCTTGTACTCCCGCAACAGGTCGCCGAACTGCCGCACCAGCTCACCGCGACGCGGTGCCGGCACTTTGCGCCAGGCCTCGAAAGCATGCTCTGCGCGACTGACCTGCTGTTCGACCTCGGCCGCGCCTTCCCAGTGCACGCAGGCAATCCGGCTACCATCAATGGGCGAATGCACGGGCTGCTTACCCGACTGATACAGGGCTGGCTCTACACCAAGACGATCAAGCAATGCGGCAACCATGGGTCACTCCTTCAATCTGCAACAAATAATTGCGCCGCCAACCAGCGCGGCTCTCCAGCGCTTATTTGTAGCTGGCCCAAGACTTGTCAACAAACGACGATTAGGCGAGATATCATTCCGTTTATTCATGCAAAGAACAAAAAGAGACGTGCCGTGCTGAATAAAAGACATTTACCCTCGATCACCGCCCTGCAATGCTTCGAGGCCGTGACCCGTCACCTGAGCTTCACCCGGGCCGCCGAGGAATTGAACCTCACCCAAAGCGCGGTCAGCAAACAGGTCGCGCAGCTGGAAGAACTGCTGCAACACTTGCTGTTCCGTCGGGTGCGGCGCCGCCTGCAGATGACGCCGGCGGGCGATCTGTATTTGGTGGAAGTGCGCAAAATCCTCACGCAAGTGGAGATGTCGACCCACTACCTGCGTTCTTACGGGGGCGAGACCGAAGTACTGCGGGTATCCACGCCCTACACCTTCGGCGCGCGCTGGCTGGTGCCACGGCTCAAGGGTTGGCGCCTGCGACACCCGCAGATTCACCTGGACCTGTGTAACGAACAGGAGCCCGACGAACTGCTGCAAGGCAAGGCCGACCTGGCGTTTTACTTCGGTGCCGGTTCACGCCCCGGCACCGAAAGTCTCGAGTTGTTCAGCGAAGAGCTGATACCGGTCTGCGCGCCCGACAGCCTGCCAGCCACCCCCTTCAGCGATCCCACGCAATTGAGCGATCTGGTACTGCTGCAAAATGCCTCGCGCCCCCAGGGCTGGCACGACTGGTTCGCCAGCCAGGGTTACCAGACCGAACACAGCTATCACGGACCGCGTTTCGACACCTTTTACATGTGCATCCGTGCTGCCCAGGTGGGCTGTGGCGTGGCGCTGTTGCCCAGGTTCCTGGTGGAAGAGGAATTGGCCGATGGCAAGCTGGTCATCCCCTGGCAGCATGCAATGCCCAGCCAGGATGCCTATTACCTGGCGTATCCCGAGCATTCGGCGGAAGTGCCCAAGGTGCGGGACTTTGTGCGCTGGATGCTGGAGCAGGTCCAGGGATCTGGATTAAAACCCAACCCCCAAAACCACGCACCTACCCACACCACGAGAACAACGCGAAGCGCATAGCCAAAAAATCACTGGCTTAACGGCACTTGTCTATGCGCCACTAGCACCATCCTTCAATTGCCTGTACAAGGCCGGCGCCCTTCGCCGACCCGTCTGGAGATTCCCGCTATGAGCGAGAGTGTGTTTGCCGAACGCATCGTGCAGAACCTGCTCGACACCGACTTCTACAAGTTGACCATGATGCAGGCGGTGCTGCACAACTACCCCAACGTGGAGGTTGAATGGGAGTTCCGCTGCCGTAACAGCGAAGACCTGCGGCCTTACCTGGCGGAGATTCGTTACCAGATCGAGCGCCTTGCCGAATTGAGCCTGAGCCCCGATCAACTGGGTTTCCTGGAGCGCATCAGCTTCATGAAACCGGACTTCTTGCGCTTCCTCGGCCTGTTTCGTTTCAACTTGCGCTATGTGCAGACCGGTATCGAAAACGGCGAGTTGTTTATCCGCCTGCGCGGGCCGTGGCTGCATGTGATTTTGTTTGAAGTGCCGTTGCTGGCTATCGTCAGCGAAGTGCGCAACCGCTATCGCTACCAGACCATCATCCTTGAACAGGCCCGCGAACAGCTTTATCGCAAGTTCGACTGGCTGACCGCCAACGCCAGCAGTGATGAATTGTCGCAATTGCAGGTGGCGGACTTTGGCACTCGGCGGCGCTTCTCTTACCGCGTGCAGGAGGAAGTGGTGAATGTCCTCAAGCATGACTTCCCCGGCCGTTTTGTCGGCACCAGCAACGTGCATCTGGCCCGCGAGCTGGACCTGAAGCCACTGGGCACCATGGCCCACGAATGGATCATGGCGCATCAGCAACTGGGCCCCCGCCTGATTGACAGCCAGATCGCCGCCCTCGACTGCTGGGTCCGCGAATACCGGGGTCTGTTGGGGATTGCCTTGACTGACTGCATCACCACCGACGCGTTCCTCGGCGATTTCGATCTGTATTTCGCCAAGCTGTTCGACGGCCTGCGCCACGACTCCGGTGATCCGCTGCTGTGGGCCGAGAAAGCCATTGCCCACTATCACAAGCTGGGGATCGAGCCGATGAGCAAGACCCTGGTGTTCTCCGACAGCCTGACACTGCCCAAGTCGCTGGAGATTTTCCGAGCGCTGCGCGGCCGGATTAATGTCAGCTTTGGCATCGGCACCAACCTGACCTGTGATATTCCAGGTGTGGAACCGATGAGCATCGTGCTTAAAATGACGGCCTGCAATGGCCAGCCCGTGGCGAAAATTTCCGATGAAGCGGGTAAGACCCATTGCACGGATCCCAACTTCGTCGCCTATCTGCGCCACGTTTTTAAAGTCCCTGCCATTTCCAGCGAGGAGTGAATCATGCAAGCCGTACAGCGTGAAATTGCTGAACAGCTCAAGGTCCAGCCGCCGTTCAAAGACCCTGCCGCCCTTGCGGCGGAAGTTGCCCGGCGGATTACCTTTATCCAGGACTGCCTGCTCAATTCAGGGCTCAAGACCTTGGTACTGGGCATCAGCGGTGGCGTCGACTCCCTGACGGCCGGTCTGCTGGCCCAGCGCGCGATGAAAGAACTGCGCGCGAAAACCGGTGACCAGGCGTACCGCTTTATTGCCGTGCGCCTGCCTTACGACACCCAGTTCGACGAACACGACGCCCAGGCTTCAGTGGACCTTATCGCGCCCGACGAGCGCCACACGGTGAACATCGCCCCGGCGGTCAAGGCCCTGGCCACTGAAGTGGTCGCGTTCGAGGACAAGCACGCCGCCTCCCGGGATTTCGTACTGGGCAATACCAAGGCGCGGATGCGCATGGTGGCGCAGTACACCATCGCTGGTGCGACCGGCGGCCTGGTGATCGGTACTGACCATGCGGCGGAAGCGGTGATGGGCTTTTTCACCAAGTTCGGTGATGGTGCATGTGACCTGGCACCGCTGAGCGGGCTGGTGAAGCACCAGGTGCGGGCGATTGCGCGACATCTTGGCGCGCCGGAATCGCTGGTGGAGAAAGTCCCGACGGCCGACCTGGAAGACCTGTCGCCGGGCAAGCCGGATGAGGCTTCCCATGGCGTGACCTATGCCGAGATCGATGCATTCCTGCACGGCGAGAGCGTGTCTGAGAAGGCGTTCAGGATCATCTGCGACACTTACCGCAAAACCGAGCACAAGCGGGTAATGCCGTTTGCCCCGTGAGGGTAGACAGGTAGTTTAGTGTTGATTGCCAGACCGCTTTCGCGAGCAAGCCCGCTCCCACACTTGACCGAGTTCCAACATGAGGATGCGGTCGAATGTGGGAGCGGGCTTGCTCGCGAAGAACGCTAACGCGGTCTTACTTCAGGGTCACAGTGCCTTTCATCATCGAGATGTGGCCCGGGAACGAGCAGAAAAAGCCGTATTTCTCGTCAGCCGAGAGTTTCGATACGTCGAAGGTGACCGAGTCATTTTCCTTCGCGCCGATAAGCTTGGTATGGGCGATGATGCGGGCATCACCTTCCTTCAAATAATCCTTGTCGATGCCAGCGGCCATGCCATCCGTCGCGATCGGCTGCATGTCGGCTTCTTTGCTCAGCACCCAGTTATGGCCCATGACGTTTTTCGGCAGGTTGCCGGAGTGAGTCAGCTCAACGGTAAACGTCTTGCAGCTCTTGTCGATTTCGATGGCCTTGGTGTCAAAGGACATCTGATCAGTGGAGTCGACGGTGACCTTGCACTCTGCAGCGAGCAACTGGCCGCTGGCCAATGTCAGCAGGGAAATAGCAACGATTTTGGTAAACATGTGGATCTCCAAGGCAGTGTTAGAAAACGCATAGTGCGACAAGGGTGCCTGAGGCAGGCCGATGGTTTCATGACCTGAATCAACAGATTGTATACAACTTTAGGCTATCAGACTGATCGATAGAATCAACCAGCCCAAATGCCATTACCCGCTTATGATCGACTCATTCCCCCCTCCGGAGTTCGAGCCATGCATCTCAATAGCCTGTTCCGCAGTTTGCTTGCCGCCTACGCCTGTGGTGCGAGCGGCACTTACGAAACGCGCCATGTCGACTAACGTTTAATCCATGGGGCGAAACTTTGAAAACCCGATTAACCCTTCGGGCGCGTTTAAAGGCAGAATAGCCACCGCTCAACCTCACCTTCGACCCCAGAGGATCGCCCATGGCAAAACCTAATTACTCCTTCGCCAAACGTCAGAGAGACTTGGCCAAGGAACAGAAGAAAGAGGAAAAACTGCAACGCAAGAAAGCGGCTGCTGATGAAGAAGCGGCTGCATCGAACCCGGATGCAGAAGGCGAAGTGGCAACTGACGATGCCGAGACACCAAAAGACCCGGCACCCGAGGCCTGAAAGCGCTAATACGGCAATCGATATTACCTAGCCGCTGTCCAGCCCCGGCGAGACCGCGCACGGCTGCCAAACAGTCGTAAAACCCGAGAGCCGCGCCAGGGCTCGAAGCGGCTACGGGACCTCACCGGCTCGGTGAGGTCCGCGACTACAGGCGTTCTGTCGCCTCGTTCCGCTGCCTCAGTGTCACCCGTACTCGCGTGGGCATGAATCCCTCCCCGTCGATTTATCGAGACCTGTGTTTAGCTATTACTGCTTGGCGAAGATGGCGAATTACCAGCAGCCTGGCGCGCATTTCGCGGTGACGTTTGCTGTTGAGCAACAGCAGCCCCAGCAATGGGAACAGCAACCCTATTACATACGCAGCCATATGTGGCCGATAGCTATAGGTCGGTAACACGACCAGAAAACATACAACGTAGAAAGCAGCAATGGCCCAAACGCCCCACACTCGCCCTCTAATCATGACGAAGTGGCCGAACGCCAAGAGTAAACCTAAGAAAACAGCCACCAAAAAAGAATAACGCGCCCGCTCTGGGTCACTGCGAAAAAATGTACTTGATGCCAATGAAATAGCGGCGGAGAGAGAGAAGCAGGCAAGGAAAAATGCACCTATGAATGCTGGAAAATACTCAGCCAGGAAAGCGCTCAATGAGTTCTTGCAGTCCATCAACTGAAAACCCCGCGCATTAATTTGATCAATTCTGCCGCTTGGCCTCACGCTTGATCCGCTGACGTTCGTGGCGAATTTCCAGAAGTCGAGCACGCATTTCCCGGTGACGTTTGCTATTGAGCAGTAACAGCCCCAGAAGCGGCAACAGCACAGCAAATGCATAGACCCCTTGATGGGGCCGATAAGCAAACATCGGCAACACCGCTGCCAGACACACGAGGAAATAGCTAGCTACCATCCAGACCGCCCACGCACGCCCCCGAGCAATCATGAAATTACCCAAAACCAGAACGAGCACCAAGACCAAAGTACCGAACCCAGCATAGCCGCCTCTGACGGAGGGCTCCAAAGCGCGCCAATATGTAGTCTCGGCCAGCGAAAGCAGCGTGGATCCTGAAAAGCATCCAAGCAGAATAGTCCCCATAAAAACCGGAAAATACCGGGCAAGAAAGCTACTCAGTGACCCTCCCCCGATCATTCCAAGAACTCCTCGTATAGACCAACGGCGACGGTTCTCACATGACCATCCCCCGTATAACTACCGGTGACGCCGAGGGCTGCCCCCAAAGAGTCCTTAATTTGGGTCAGCGTCGCGAGCTTGATCTCAGCCGACGAATAGCGTTTTGGCAGTGTTCCCGCACGCTGTTGTAGCTTCAACAGCTTGGGAGTCAGGCTTGGATCCCTGAGTGTCAACAGCTCCTTGGTTAACTTATCTCGTTCTTGCCGATTCAACCCCTTGAGCAACTGGTACCAACTTTTTCCAGTACCAGACGCTTTATTGGCCTTGAGCAGGCGAACGGTAGTCAGAGCCGACCCTCCGACACCCACTAACGAAACCGCGTCAAGAATCGGGGTTACGATGTTGTACCAATCAGCGTCATTCATCTCATCGTTGGCAGCAGGATTGGTCAATTCGTTCACAACCCGTCTACCGCCGATGACACATTGTGCGGTTCCCGCCACTGCAGCAGATGCGCCAATAGCAACCAACCAGGCGCTTGCCCCTGCTGTAAATGGCACTGCAACACTGCCGCTGAAAACCACGACCCAACCAAGCACGGCGGCGGCGCAAGATAAGCCTGCATTGGTCGTTTCAATTCCGAGCTTCGACTCGCGCGGACTACTTTTTACTTGTTCGATGAACTGTTGCGGAGCGATGTATCTTTTCGCTTCGCGCAAAATCACGCGCTTGGGCGCGATACTGCAGATCGGCTTGAACTCGCGCAGGGTCACGACGTTGAAGTCGGCATCGATGTACACCACGCCAGCGCCGACGATGCCGGGATCGGCGTCAATCGCGGCGAACAGGCGTGGCAGGTTGATCTGGCTTTCGATGCGTTGCCGGGCCAGGAACTGGGAGGGGCTGGAGTCCATGCCGATACCGAGCTGGAGACTGCTCATGCTTACTCTTCCTTGAAATGATGAACCCCACCGTAGGAGCGAGCTTGCTCGCGAAAATCTTCAACGCTGACGCGTGCATCCTGGGGGAATGCGGCGCCTTTGAGTTTTTCGCGAGCGAGCTCGCTCCTACAAGGAGAGGGGGTCGAACGGGCGTTACCTTAACAAACGGGAGGGTCGGCTCGCTAGAAAGCAAAACGCCAGCACGGAGGCTGGCGTTTTGTGGTTTCAGGCGACGATCAACGCGGCACGACCGGTTTGCGGGCAGGCTTCTTGCCTTTGCCCTTGGCCGCGTCGGTGCGCTCCTTGGCGGCCTGTTTGTTGCGGGCCATGGCCGCGGCCTTGGCTTGTTCGCGCTTGTCCCATGGGTTGCTGCCGTCGCTGCCACGGGGCGGCAGGCCGGTGTGCTGGGTGAGGATCTTGGTAGTGGTTTCCTTGGCGACCTTGTGGCTGCCGGCCGGCGTCGAGTTCTTGCGACGGGCGCTCTGGTAGCTGTCGGTGGCTGGCTGGTGCAGCGGGATCAACTGGTCCTTGCCCGGTCCGATCAGGTCGGCGCGGCCCATGCGAGTCAAAGCTTCGCGCAGCATCGGCCAGCCCTTCGGGTCGTGGTAGCGCAAGAATGCCTTGTGCAGACGGCGCTGTTCCTCGCTCTTGACGATCGTCACGCCGTCGCTCTTGTAGGTGACCTTGCGCAACGGGTTCTTGCCCGAGTGGTACATCGCGGTGGCGGTGGCCATCGGCGACGGGTAGAACGCTTGCACCTGGTCGGCGCGAAAACCGTTGCCCTTGAGCCACAGGGCCAGGTTCATCATGTCTTCGTCGGTGGTGCCCGGGTGAGCGGCGATGAAGTACGGAATCAGGTACTGCTCCTTGCCCGCTTCCTTGGTGTACTTCTCGAACATGCGCTTGAACTTGTCATAGCTGCCGATGCCCGGTTTCATCATCTGGTTGAGCGGACCTTCCTCGGTGTGTTCCGGGGCGATCTTCAGGTAGCCACCGACGTGGTGGGTCACCAGCTCCTTGACGTATTCCGGCGATTCCACCGCGAGGTCGTAACGCAGGCCGGATGCGATCAGGATCTTCTTCACCCCCGGCAACGCGCGGGCGCTGCGGTACAACTGGATCAAGGAGGAATGGTCGGTATTCAAGTTGGGGCAGATGCCGGGGAACACGCAGGACGGCTTGCGGCACGCGGATTCGATTTCCGGGCTCTTGCAGGCGATGCGGTACATGTTCGCGGTCGGGCCGCCGAGGTCGGAGATCACGCCGGTAAAACCCGGCACCTTGTCGCGAATTTCTTCGATTTCGCGAATGATCGATTCTTCGGAGCGGTTCTGGATGATGCGGCCTTCGTGCTCGGTGATCGAGCAGAAGGTGCAGCCGCCGAAGCAGCCACGCATGATGTTCACCGAGAAGCGGATCATGTCGTAGGCCGGGATCTTTTCCTTGCCGTACACCGGGTGCGGAATACGTGCGTAAGGCATGCCGAACACGTAGTCCATTTCTTCGGTGGTCATCGGAATCGGTGGTGGGTTGAACCACACGTCCACTTCGCCGTGCTTCTGCACCAGGGCGCGGGCGTTGCCTGGGTTGGTTTCCAGGTGCAACACGCGGTTGGCGTGGGCGTAGAGCACCGTGTCACCGCGCACCTTTTCCACCGACGGCAGACGGATAACGGTTTTGTCGCGGGTCATGCGCGGGCTGGCCAGGATCTGTACGACCTTGGCTTCATCCGGGTCGTCAACCGGCCCCTTTTCCTGCTCGATGGCGCAGGCCTGGGTGTCCTGGGTGTTCACGTAGGGGTTGATGATCTTGTCGATCTTGCCTGGGCGGTCGATACGCGTGGAGTCGACTTCGTACCAGCCCTGCGGCGTGTCGCGGCGAATGAACGCGGTGCCGCGCACGTCGGTGATGTCTTCGATCTTGTGGCCCCACGACAGGCGCTGGGCAACCTCGACAATCGCCCGCTCGGCGTTGCCGTACAGCAGGATATCGGCGGCCGCGTCGATCAGGATCGAGTTGCGCACGCGATCTTGCCAGTAATCATAGTGAGCGATACGGCGCAGGGAAGCTTCGATGCCACCGAGCACGATCGGCACATGTTTGTAGGCTTCCTTGCAACGCTGGCTGTACACCAGGCTCGCGCGATCAGGACGTTTGCCGGCCATGCCGCCGGGGGTGTAGGCGTCGTCGGAGCGGATTTTCTTGTCGGCGGTGTAGCGGTTGATCATCGAATCCATGTTGCCGGCCGCGACACCGAAGAACAGGTTCGGCTCGCCGAGCTTCATGAAGTCGTCTTTGGACTGCCAGTTGGGCTGGGCAATGATCCCCACGCGAAAGCCCTGGGACTCCAGCAGCCGGCCGATGATCGCCATGCCGAACGACGGGTGATCCACGTAGGCATCCCCGGTGACGATGATGATGTCGCAGGAATCCCAGCCAAGCTGATCCATCTCCTCCCTGCTCATGGGCAGGAATGGCGCTGGGCCGAAACATTCGGCCCAGTACTTGGGATAGTCAAATAACGGCTTGGCTGTTTGCATGACGATGACCGGTGTTGAGATGAAAAATCGCGGGCGCGAAATATAGCACAAAATTTGACCAAATCCGACGATGGCGGTCGGCTTTTAAGCTGAGACGATGCGCGGTGTTCACGAGCCGCTTTTTTTGCCTGCGTGGGGCTACTCCCCTAGCTAACAGGCACAAAAGTAAAGGGTAGTTTGGACGAGATCAATGACTGCCCTCAATGGCCCGATCACATGCACACACCCGTACTTCCACCCGCCAATAGCGTTCCACCTGTTTCCCCCCTGGCAATACACCAGGCATTTATCAAGCGCCAATTACCGGCATGGCTCACCCAGGCGCCCGCTGCGGTGCTCAAGGATTTTCGCAGCAGCCTGATCGCCAGCAATCAATCCAGGCACGATCTCAAGGCGCTGCTGGATCAGCTCCAGAGCCCCGCGGCATTTGCCCGCCCCTTGCTGCGCGAAGCGTTCAAGGACTGGTGGTTTGGCTTTACCAGCAACGAAAGCTCGGTTCTGGTACGCGAATGGAAAAACCATTACTTGCTGGGCCTGATCAGGACCCACGCCAGAACCACGCGCCAGACCCTGCTGGAAGCGGCGCTGCAAAATTTTGAAGCCGCAGAAGCAGAAGAAGGAGGAATGGAGTCCGGCACCGCCATCTACGACGTCACCCAGGCCGGCCAGTTGCTTAGCGCGATGCCGCCAGGTACGTTCGCGAGTGGCTGTCGCAAGCTGGATCTGGGCAGCCAATACCTCGCTCACATCAGCAGCGTGCTTGAACCCGCGCCCACTTCCGGCAGCACCTATGACGCCACACAGGTGCGGGAGACGTTCGCCGCGCAGGCCCGGCACGCCTTCGGCGTCGCCCTGCATATCGCCTTCATGCGCCGCCAACTCAGCGCCTGCCAGTATCTGCTGCTCCAGCTTCTGCAGCGCGCGGGATCGCACCTGCACATAAAGTGCAGCCAATTGACCATCAATCGCGTGGTGCTGCCCAACGTCCTGGTGATCCAGGCACCGACAGTCGACCTGCCCTTCCTGCTTTACACGCCCGAGGACCCGACGCAATCGCTGCGGCGGCACACCAGCATGGACGATCTGAAGCAGCGTCTGGCCGAACGCCTGCTGAAAGCGGATTACCAGTCTTTTTTCAACCATTTGGTGCCGCTGCAACACCAAGGCAGCCTGTTGAAAGTGATCCCGGCCCACCTCGACGAGCATGATTTTCTCAAGCCCTGGGTCATCTTGCCGGCGCGCCTGGAACACAGGATCAGCCTCACCCTGATACTCGGCGAGCTGTTTCTGAACATCGCCGAGCGGCGCATCGCACAGATCAAGAGTGACGCCAGGACCCTCGTGATCCCCACCGCCGATGCCGACCTCATCAGCCGCGAAAAACGCCTGCAACGCTACGCGGATCTTGGACAGTCACTGCTGTTCTTCGCCGCGTCCTTCATTCCGATTGTCGGTCAGGCACTGCTGATCATCACTGCCGCCCAGGTGATCGGCACGGTGTATGACGGCTTTAGCGCCTGGAGTCGCGGCGACAGCGATGAAGCCCTGAATGACTTGTTCGACCTGCTCGATAACGCGACCTTCGCGGCCGTCACGGCGGGGGCCCTGAAGACGGCTGGTTTCACTGCGGGCCTGATCAAGGTCCAGCTGCGTGGCAAAGGCTTGCGCCTGTGGAACCCCGAGCTGACCCCCTATCGCTACCCCAAAGCCCTGCCCAACTCGCTGATCGCCGATGAGCAGGGCTTGTACCGGCATGAGCAGCAGCACTTTCTGCAACTGGACGATCAACTGCACCTCGTCAAACCCACGCCCGATGGTAAACAATGGGAGCTGGCCCACCCCACCGACCCGCAGGCTTACTCGCCACCACTGCTGACCAACGGGACCGGTGCCTGGCGCCACCTGCATGAAACGCCACAGACCTGGGACAGCCTGAAGCTGCTCAAACGCCTCGGGCCTGACGCGGCCACTATCACCGAGCCAATGGTCGAGCCGATCCTGCTGCTCGGCGGCGCGGATAACACCACCCTGCGCGAAATCCATCAGCAAATGCTCCGGCCGCCGCCGTTGCTGCGCGACACGCTCAAGCACTTCAACCTGGATCAGGAGATCAATGGCTTCAATCTTGATCAGGCCGCGGGCGCCACCGTCAGTCACTACTCGCCGCTGATTCAATTCCACCTACTGACTTCGCTGCCGGAATGGCCCGCTGACTACTCCTTGAAGGTAGTCAATGAACAAAAAGACCTGGTTCTGGGCCACGGCACAGGCGCCAAACACCTCGAGATCAGTGAGTCACGATTCAGGCTGGGGCTGCTGCTGCATGAGGTGGGAGCCAAAATGCCGCAGGCCGAGTTCAACAACCTGCTGGCCAGCCCGTATATCGACTATTTCACCAAGATCGAAAACCTCGCCTTGCGCCTCGAAAAGCAAGCCACGACGCAAAAACACAAGCTGCTGGCCTGGCTTGTCGGCGTCGACGAGCAAGCACTCAGCGCAACCGAAAAAAACATTCGCGCCCTCGCCCCGAACCTGAGCAAAAGTCATCTGGAAGAACTCGAGCGCACCCTCACCGAACAAGAGCAGCAACACCTGCAATCGGTAAAATGCCTGCCGGCCGTGCAGCAGTTGGAGGCAGGCCAATATGGCGAAGCGATACAGGCAAACCGTGCCAGCACAGGGATTTTTCTCGACTCACTGAGCACCGATGAGAGCTTGCCGCTGACGCTCTATACCTTGGAGCAAGTGCCCGGCTGGCCGGACTCGCGAAAGATCGACGTGTACGAGGGCAGCCGCGACGGCCGGTTGCTCGGCAGCACCGGCAGCAGCGACGCCAATGCCAGCCATGTGCTGATCCGCCAAGGCGAGTTGTATGCCGCCGAGGATCCCAAGGGTCAGCCACTGAACACCGCCAACGACTTGTCGGAGGCGGTTGAACGCACCCTCAGCCTCGCGGAACGCCAAGCAATCCTCGAGCAATCAAGCGTCACCTCGCTGAAACAAGCGATTCACAAAACCAGCTTGTCGTTGATGACCCAAGAACCGCCGCCTATACGCGCCATGCCCTCGCTGGCAGAGATATCGGACGGTAGAGGTTTGCCACTCGATCCGTTGTTTGCCGAACCCGTGCCTCCAACCGCCCTGACGCTACAGTCGGACGGGCTGTATCAGACGCCGCCCCTGCCCGACGGCAGCTATCGGCATTACATCCATGACCAGCAGAAATACTACCAGGTCAAATACGACCGCCTGGGCTGGCGGCTGCTGGACGCCCGCAGCCGCTTCAGAGCCTATCAACCCTACTTGAGAAAAACCGCTGAGGGCCGCTGGGAAATCGATCAAAGCAGAGGCGCGCTACTGGGTGGAAGCGACACGAAACCACAATTGCCGACGTTCGATAAGGAGTCCAGCGACGAATACGATTCGACGCACTCTTCCAGCACCTATATGTCAACTGAAGAGGGCGTCGTGCAGACGGCGTACACCGAGCAGGAACTGCGGCACATGCGCAGCGTACAAGGCTATCAGTACAGCCAGAACTATCGGCGCATCTATGACCGCGCCAATAATGGCCGGTATCCGCTGCGCGATATGCAGGGCCGCCCGATGCGTATCAAAAGCATACAGAGTCAGGCCAGGTCACTGACGTCTGGCGTCCTATTCGGCAAAGAGCTGGTTTTGCCGTACATCCAGTGGGAAGGCTATGAAGCGGTCGCCAACCTCTATGAAGACAAGCTTGAAGTGACGCCTTTCACCGCAGCTCACCAACGGTTTGCGCAAGAGTTCACGCTGATTGGCCAGGCCACTGTCATCACCCGCCGGCCGCTGACAAAAGGCGAAGCACTGGGGGTGTACGGCGGCGAGGTGCTGCCCTTGTGGGTCGCCATGCATCGACAAGACCCGTACCTGATGCAAATCAAACCTTTAAAGCCTGCCCCACCGCGCGCGCTCAATACGCAACTCGTGCTTTCGGGAGACAACGCACTCTCGCGGATCAATACGATTTTCGACTATGACGCAGACTCTCCGGTCAGACAGGCCGCTGGCGGTTACAACGTCGAGGCTGCACGCTTCAACGTCAAGACGCAAACAGGCACAGAGCAACCGGAACTGCTGGCGCTCACGGCACTCTTTGCCAGCGCGGACATTCCAGCCGGTGCCGAGTTACGCTGGAATTACCAATACGACGAAGCAACCATCAACCTGCTGTTCCCCAGGCCTGCACACCAATAGGCCGGGCGGTTACTCGTCGTCGTCGAAGTTATAGCTGCCCGGCGCGAGGTTTTCAAAACGCGTGTACTTGCCAATGAACGCCAGGCGCACAAAGCCGATCGGCCCGTTCCGCTGCTTGCCGATGATGATTTCGGCAATGCCCTTGTGCTCGGTCTCCGGGTGATACACCTCGTCACGGTAGACGAACATGATCACGTCAGCATCCTGCTCGATCGCCCCGGATTCACGCAAGTCGGAGTTCACCGGGCGCTTGTTGGGACGTTGTTCCAGGGAACGGTTGAGCTGGGACAGCGCCACCACCGGGCAGTTGAATTCCTTGGCCAGGGCTTTCAGCGACCGGGATATCTCGGAAATTTCGTTGGTCCGGTTGTCGCCGCTGGAACCGGGGATCTGCATCAGTTGCAGGTAGTCGATCATGATCAGCGCAATGTCACCGTGCTCACGCACCAGGCGCCGGGTGCGCGCACGCATCTCCGACGGGCTGATACCGGCGGTGTCATCGATGAACAGCTTGCGGTCGTTGAGCAGGTTGACCGCCGACGTCAGGCGCGGCCAGTCGTCGTCTTCGAGGCGGCCGGCACGCACCTTGGTCTGGTCGATACGCCCCAGAGACGACAGCATACGCATGATCAGCGATTCACCTGGCATCTCCAGCGAGTACACCAACACCGCCTTGTCACTGCGCAATACGGCGTTTTCCACCAGGTTCATCGCGAAGGTGGTCTTACCCATGGACGGACGGCCGGCCACGATGATCAGGTCGGACGGCTGCAGGCCGCTGGTCTTCTCGTCGAGGTCGGTGTAGCCGGTGGAAATACCGGTGATGGCGTTGTCCGTATTGAACAAGGTATCGATACGGTCGATGGCTTTGGTCAGCAGGTCGTTGACGCTCACCGGACCGCCGGTTTTTGGGCGGGCTTCGGCGATCTGGAAGATCTGGCGCTCAGCTTCGTCGAGAATCTCGGCAGCGGTACGGCCTTCGGGGTTGAAGGCGCTGTCGGCGATTTCGGTGCTGATGCCGATCAACTGGCGCAGGGTCGCCCGCTCACGAACGATCTGCGCATAGGCCTTGATGTTGGCGACGGACGGCGTGTTTTTCGCCAGTTCGCCAAGGTAACCGAGGCCACCGACCTGGGAGGTCTGGCCTTCCTTGTCCAATTGCTCGGCCAGGGTCACCACGTCGATCGGTGAGTTCTGGTCGGCCAACTTGGCAATGGCGCGGAAGATCAGACGGTGGTCATGCCGATAGAAGTCGCCGTCCGAGACTTGATCGAGCACGCGTTCCCAGGCGTTGTTGTCCAGCATCAAGCCACCGAGCACGGCCTGTTCGGCCTCGATGGAATGCGGCGGCACCTTCAGGGCAGCGGTTTGCAGATCGTATTGCTCAGGAGCGGAGATATCGTTCATGGCCACTTGAAATTGGGGGGGTTTAGAAAAACAAAAGGCACGACCTGTAAACAGGATCGTGCCCGATGTTAACCGCCTGACACGCGAGGTGCCAGCCAGTTAGGTGCTTCTTAAGCTGCTACCACGACAACGCGTACGGTGGCTTCGACTTCAGCGTGCAGGTGCACGGCTACGTCGAATTCACCTACGTTGCGGATGGTGCCGTTCGGCAGACGAACTTCGCTCTTCTGCACTTCAACGCCGGAGGCGGTCAGTGCATCAGCGATGTCGTGAGTACCGATCGAACCGAACAGCTTGCCTTCGTCACCGGCGGTGGCAGTGATAGTCACTTCCAGCTCAGCCAGTTGGGCAGCGCGAGTTTCGGCCGAAGCTTTTTTGTCTGCTGCGGCTTTTTCCAGCTCAGCACGACGCTCTTCAAACGCAGCCAGGTTGGCAGCGGTTGCAGCGGTGGCTTTGCCGTATGGCAGCAGGTAGTTACGACCGTAGCCGGCCTTAACGTTTACTTTATCGCCCAGGTTGCCCAGGTTGGCGACTTTTTCCAGAAGGATCAGTTGCATGTGAAAATCCTCTAACTTTTAACCTTCACCGTTCGCGTTATCGGCGTCTTTCGGCGCAGAACGTCCGCGAAAATCAATCAGGCCGTCGACAATGGCCAAAACCACGAGTAACGGATAGATCAGTTGCATGAACAGCAACAGTGTCACGTACAACCCCACCAGCCAGAACTTGGCCAGGCGCTTGCGCGCCACCAACCCATGCATCAGGGCCAGCCCGGCAATCACCAGCGGGACACTGCACAACGGCGTCAACATGGCCATTTGCGGACCGAAGTTCGGTCCTACAAGCATGCACGCCAGCAGCAACATCGCCGGTCCTGCGGGGATTCTGATACTGCGAAACTCGCGACCAAAACCACCTGGGTTATACAACACCGCCTGCCAGTAACGCCCAAGAATCAGGCTCAGCACACTGACAATTTGCAACAATGCCGCTATCAGACCGGACAGGACCGGGGCAATCAGTGTGGCCATGCGCGCTCGCTCTTCTACCGACAATTGCTGGTAGAGATCCCCGAGGGCCAGCGGCAGGATTTTGACCACCTCCTGCGACAGCGCCTCGATTTGCGGGCGGAAAGCCGCGCCAAGCACCACTGAATACACCAACCCCAATGCCACGCTGACCAGCAGCGTGCGAGTCCAGGACTCACTTGCGCGCAAAACCAGCGCAAGACCCAATGACCCCAGCAGTACCAGAAGTACTCGCGGATCATCGAATTGCAGCCACCAGATCAAGGCTGGCAACAACCCCAGGGCAAGGACACCAAGGGCGTCCTTCAAACCGCGCCGCAAGAGCACAAGGCATCCTGCGGCAGCACCCAACCAATACAACAACGGCAATGCTGCACAACCAGCCACTACCAGAGTGGCCTGCACACGACCGCGCATGATGAACTCAGCTAAGGCGCGCATGCATTCAATCCCTTACTACTTGTCGACTGCCCGGTCTCAGCGGCCGTGGCTGTCGGTGTAGGCCAGCAGGGCCAGGAAGCGGGCGCGCTTGATAGCGGTGGCCAGCTGACGCTGATAACGTGCTTTGGTACCGGTGATACGGCTTGGAACGATTTTGCCGGTCTCGGATACGTAGGCTTTCAGAGTGTTGAGATCTTTGTAATCGATCTCCTTCACGTCTTCAGCGGTGAAGCGGCAGAATTTACGACGACGGAAGAAACGTGCCATTTGATAGGCTCCTTAAAAGGTCCGTGGATTACTCGTCAGCGTTATCGCTGTTGTCGCTGTCATCACTATCAGCGCTTTCAGCGCCTTCGTGCTCAGGACGGTCGCGACGCTCACGGCGCTCACTGCGGTTTTCTTCAGCCTTGAGCATCTCGGATTGGCCGGTAACGGCTTCTTCGCGACGGATGACCAGGTTACGGATCACTGCATCGTTGTAGCGGAAGTTGTCTTCCAGCTCGGCCAGGGCCTTGCCAGTGCACTCAACGTTCAGCATCACGTAGTGAGCCTTGTGAACATTGTTGATTGCGTAGGCCAGTTGACGACGGCCCCAATCTTCCAGACGGTGGATTTTGCCGCCGTCTTCTTCGATCAGCTTGGTGTAACGCTCAACCATGCCGCCGACTTGCTCGCTTTGATCCGGGTGGACCAAAAAGATGATTTCGTAATGACGCATGAATGCTCCTTACGGGTTGTAGCCTGCCGCTCAAAAACGGTCAGACAAGGAGTGAATGACACTTATGGATCTTGCCGCGAATAGGCACATCGGTGCCCGCCGGGAAGGCAAGGGGCGCAATTGTAGTGAAGGGGACGAAAGCGCGCAAGGTGATTGGTGATTATTTGAACAATCTTCCCTTCACCACAAAACCCAATGTGGGAGGGAGCAAGCCCCTCCACATGTTGGATCTGCACCAGGCCTGATTACTTCTTGGTCTTGGCCTTGGCGCCGCGCTGGCGCTGGGCTTCGAACAGGCACACACCGGTTGCAACCGATACGTTAAGGCTGCTGACGCTACCGGCCATCGGCAGATGCACCAGATAATCGCAGTGCTCACGGGTCAGGCGACGCATGCCTTTGCCTTCGGCGCCCATGATCAGGATGGTCGGACCGGTCAGGTCCTGGTCATAAATACTGACCTCCGCCTCACCCGCCGTGCCGACTACCCACAGGCCGCGCTGCTGGAGCTTTTCCAGGGTACGCGCCAGATTGGTCACGGCCACCAGCGGAATCACTTCCGCGGCGCCGCAAGCGACTTTACGCACCACCGGCGTCAACGTCGCCGACTTGTCCTTGGGCACGATCACCGCCAACGCCCCGGCAGCATCCGCCGACCGCAGGCAGGCGCCGAGGTTGTGCGGATCGGTCACGCCGTCCAGCACCAGCAGCAGCGGCGCGCCTTCGGTACGGTCGAGCAGCTCATCGAGCATTGCCTCGCCCCAGACCTGGCTCGGACTGACATCCGCCACCACGCCCTGGTGAACACCTTCGACCCAGGCGTCCATTTCACGCCGCTCGGCCTGACCGATTGCCACGCGGTTTTCATTCGCCAGCTCAACCAGCGCCTGTACGCGCGGTTCGCTGCGACCCTCGGCCAGCCACACCTGTTTGACGCGTTTGGGATGGTGACGCAGCAATGCTTCCACGGCGTGTACGCCGTAGATTTTTTCCAGACTCATGACTTGGCCTTAGGTTTGCGCGACCCGCCGCTCTTCGCGGGAGCCGAACCCGCTTTGGGCGGGCCTTTACGGTGCTTGCTCGGTTTGCTCGAGGCCTTGTCCGCGCCCTGGGACTTTCCCCCAGACGCCGCTTTACCACCGCTTTTCGCTTCATTGAGCAACTGCTGCTTCAACTCGCGGCTTTTGCGCAATTCGGCGTTTTTCGCCGCGGCATCACTTGGTCGGTAAGCGTCGCCAGCCTTGTCCTTGGTCGACGAACGACGACCCGTCTTGGCTGGCGCTGGCTCGGTGGCCGGGGCTTTCGCAGGAGCACCTTTTTTCGCCGGCGCCGCCGTGTCTGCACCGCGCTTCTTGCGGCCGATCGGCGCTTCGATGGTTTTTTCCGACATTTCGAAGTCGATCTTGCGCTCATCGAGGTCGACGCGCATGACCCGCACTTCCACCGTATCGCCGAGGCGGAAACTGCGACCGCTACGCTCGCCCGCCAAGCGGTGATGCACAGGATCGAAGTGATAGTAGTCACCCGGCAAAGCGGTCACGTGGACCAGGCCTTCGACGTAGATATCGGTCAACTCGACGAACAGTCCAAAACCGGTTACCGCCGTGATCACACCCGGGAACGACTCGCCCACGCGGTCTTTCATGAACTCGCACTTGAGCCAGTTCACCACGTCACGCGTGGCCTCATCGGCACGGCGCTCGTTCATCGAGCACTGCTCGCCCAATTGCTCCAGCGTCGCTTCGTCGTACGGATAGATCCGCGCCTTCGGAATGCTCATGGCACCGGCGCGCTTGACGTGCGAGGTGTTCATCTTGGAGTGGATCACGCTGCGGATCGCCCGGTGCGTGAGCAAGTCCGGGTAACGACGAATCGGCGAGGTGAAGTGGGTGTACGCCTCGTAATTCAAGCCGAAGTGGCCCTGATTGTCGGCGCTGTACACCGCCTGACTCAGGGAACGCAGCATTACGGTCTGGATCAGGTGGAAATCCGGACGGTCCTTAATGCTGGCCAGCAAGGCCTGGTAATCCTTCGGCGATGGGCCGTCCTTGCCTTTGTGCAGGGACAAGCCTAGTTCGCCGAGGAATGCCCGCAGTTTTTCCAGGCGCTCCGGCGGCGGACCGTCATGGACCCGGTACAGCGCGGGAATTTCATGCTTTTTCAGGAATTCAGCGGTGGCCACGTTGGCCGCCAGCATGCACTCCTCGATCAACTTGTGCGCGTCGTTACGCGTAGTCGGGGTGATTTCGGCGATTTTGCGCTCGGAACCGAAGATAATCCGGGTTTCCTGGGTTTCAAAATCAATCGCGCCACGCACATGTCGCGCGCCCAGCAGCACCTTGTACAACGCATACAGTTGCTTCAGATGCGGCACAACATGACCGTACTCACCGCGCAGCGCCTTGGCTTCGCTGGTTTTCGGCTGCTCCAGGATAGTGCTGACCTTGTTGTAGGTCAGGCGCGCCTGGGAGTGGATCACCGCTTCGTAGAACTGGTAATCGGTCATTTCGCCGATTTTCGAGATAGTCATCTCGCACACCATGGCCAAACGGTCGACTCTCGGATTCAGCGAGCACAAGCCATTGGAGAGTTCTTCCGGGAGCATCGGGATCACGCGCTCGGGGAAGTACACCGAGTTGCCGCGCACCTGGGCTTCATTGTCCAGGGCCGAACCGATCTTCACGTAGCTGGAAACGTCGGCAATCGCGACGTACAGCTTCCAGCCACCGGAAAACAGGCGCAACTTGCCGGGCTTGGCTTCGCAGTAGACCGCATCGTCGAAGTCGCGGGCATCTTCACCGTCGATGGTGACGAACGGCAGATGGCGCAGGTCGATACGCTTCTCTTTGTCCTTTTCCTCGACTACCGGCTTGAGCTTGCGCGCTTCCTTGACCACCGCTTCTGGCCAAACATGGGGAATATCGTAAGTGCGCAGCGCGACATCGATTTCCATGCCCGGCGCCATGTAGTTGCCGACCACTTCGATCACATCGCCCTGCGGCTGGAAGCGCGGGGTTGGCCAGTGGGTGATTTTCACCTCGACGAACTGACCGACCTTGGCATTCGCGTTGCGGCCCGGGGTAATCAGCACTTCCTGCTGCACTTTCGGGTTATCCGGCACCACAAAGCCGATGCCGCCTTCTTCGAAGTAGCGACCGACGATGGTTTCGTGACCACGGGACACCACTTCGACGATCACGCCTTCACGGCGACCGCGTCGATCCAGGCCTGAGACGCGCGCCAGAGCGCGGTCGCCATCGAATACCAGGCGCATCTGCGCCGGGCTCATGAACAGGTCGTCGCTACCGTCATCGGGGATCAGGAAGCCAAAACCATCGCGGTGACCCGCAATACGCCCAAGGATCAAGTCGAGTTTGTCCACCGGCGCGTAGGTGCCGCGACGGGTGTAGATCAACTGCGCATCGCGCTCCATGGCGCGCAGGCGGCGGCGCAGGGCTTCGAGTTGGTCTTCGGTGGTCAGACCGAATTCTTCAACCAACTGCTCGCGACTAGCAGGCGAACCCCGATCGGCGAGGTGCGCCAGGATCAGTTCGCGGCTAGGAATAGGGTTTTCATATTTTTCCGCTTCACGAGCGGCCTCGGGATCGAGGGACTGCCAATCGGCCATTAGAGAGTTTTCACCTTGTCTATATGCGGGTTAGTTTGGCATACGCGTATTGAAACGGGAAATCTCAAGCAAAATCTGGCCCGTAAAAGCCTTTTGCAACCTCCAGAATCAACCTTGAGCGACCGCTGGCGAAATTTCCCAGGCTTTTTTTATGCTGGGGGTTTACAGCTTAAAAGTCACTCCGTATAGTGCGCGCCATCGACGACGGCAACGTCAAAGATACTGCCCAGATGGTGAAATTGGTAGACACGCCAGCTTCAGGTGCTGGTGACCGCAAGGTCGTGGAAGTTCGAGTCTTCTTCTGGGCACCAATTTCAAGCTCGAGGTTTTGGCCTTGAGTCTCACAGAAACCCGCGAAAGCGGGTTTTTGCGTTTCAGCCTTTTGATTTTTAACGGAAAACTTGATTTATAAAATCAAATCAGGGGTTTACAGATCAAAAAGGCCTCCGTATAGTTCGCTTCATCAACAGCGGCAACGCTGTCGATACTGCCCAGATGGTGAAATTGGTAGACACGCCAGCTTCAGGTGCTGGTGACCGCAAGGTCGTGGAAGTTCGAGTCTTCTTCTGGGCACCACATAGCGCGTTCAAGATCTGTTTTGAACGCAAAAAACGGCTAAAAACAGACTATGTGAAACCCTTACATGCTGTTGGCTGATTAAAAAATGCCCGTATCGCTAGATACGGGCATTTTTTATGTGCGGCCTCCAAGGTAAAGACCGTACCCAGGCGCTCTGCTGCCAATCTCACTGGCCCGAGCTCACCTCAAGCGCTGATTGGGTTTGGGCGATCAAGACTTGTAGCGTCCTTCTGGACTTGAAGCCACCCACCTGTGACAAAGCGACCCCGAGAGCAACGGAACGGCGTGCGAAACCGAAATACGCTACGGGCCCAATCATAATCACTGATGATTTTAAAGTCTCTCTTACTTCCCGTCTGAATACAAGCACACTCCTAAACTTCAAAAAAATATAAACAACTGTTACTTATGACAGCTTTAGCCAAAAAATTAAAATGCTATACCAATAACCGAGCGCAATATCTCGCTCGAAAAATATTGGAGAATACACATGAAAGTATTAAATATACTCCCCTCCCTCATATTTTTATTTGGATTAGCTATAAGCAACCCAGTGCTTTCTGACGACGTCATAGCTGAAAGCGACGAGATATTACAAATGCGTATGTATGGCGGCCCACATAACGACACCTGTCAGGAAGCCTGGGATAAAACCGGACTAATAAAACAGTGCACTGGCGGCGCATATATACAGCAATATCCAGCAGGCACCTGCGTGTTGGACATGGCGTGTCTGAAATCCGGAAATACAGAAAAACATAGTGCGCGGTACGACTTTCGGCTTGAAGACATGCCAAAAATCAATAACTGCGATGGCGTTCTACAAACCTGCCCTTGCCCCACATAGAAGTCGGTCCGGGCTTATTATTGACAAAGTTACACGCCCGCAGGGAAAAACTGAAAAATGCCCGTATCGCAAGATACGGGCATTTTTATGCGCTGCCTCCTAGGCAAAGGCCCCACTCAATGCACTCTGTTTCCATCTCACTGGACCCATCTCACTGGACGAACTGATCCCAAGCGATCATTGGGGTCACGCGATAAATACCTCATCACCCTTATTTCCCGAATGAATATAGATACTACTTTCAACCTCAAACAAATATAATCAACTGTTACTTATGACAGTATCAGCCAAGAAATCAGAATGCTATACCACTGATCGGACGCAATTTAACGCTCAAAAACAGTGGAGAACGCTTATGAACGCACCAACTAAACTCTCAGTTTTTTTGCTTTTTTTTGGTGCTCTTGAAAGCACCCCCGTGCTATCTGACAACTTCATACATGAAAACGAGAGCCTATTAGGGATGCGTAAAAACAGTGGCCCGCCTAACGACGCCTGCCAGAAAGCCTGGGAGACCACCCGAGTAAGAAGCCAGTGCACTGGCGACGGATTTACGCAGCAATATCCAGCAGGCATCTGTGTGATGTGGAAAAGCTGCCTCAAATCCGGAAATACAAGCAAGTATTCAGGCCGGTACGAGTTCCCAATCGAAGACGTACCTAAAATCAATAATTGCAATGGTGTTCTAAAAACCAGCGAATGCTGACACCTGTAGCGGTCGAGCCGGGTTTGTCACTGAAACAGTTACAAGCCCGGAGGGGAAAACTGACAAATCCAGCCCCCCAAGGAAGCCCAGCAACTGGTGGCGTTCATGGCCAGCGAAGAAGGCCAGTGGGCAATCACCAACACCTCCGCCGAATACCCACTGCGCAAGGGCATGGAGTCCAGCCGCAGTCTCAAGCCGTTCAATGAACTGCAACCGCCAAAAGTCACTTCCGCCGACCTGGGCAACGCCGAAGAAGCCTTGTAGCTGGAACGTGAAGTTGGCTTGAACTGATGAACCCAGCGCTATCCACGCCCGCCTTGCGCGGGGGGGGTTTAGTCCAAGGCGCAAACGCCCTTCGATCTGGCCGCTACTGCCCGTATTGCTGCTGGTGGGCCTGAGCCTGTTGCCACACTGCTGGATGTCGGCCTCAAGGCCTGGCAGGCCGGCTGGGCCGAGGCCGTGCATTTGTTGTGGTGGCCTTATGTTTTCGGACTGCTGCGCAACACCTTGGCCCTGATGGTCGGCGTGACCGTCGCCTGCGCGGTGATTGGCCTGGAGCGCAGCAATCTGCCGGGCAGACGCCTGTGGGGCGTAGTCCTGTGCCTGCCGTTTACCGTTCCAGCGTTCGTCAGCAGTTTTACCTGGGTCTCGCTGAGTGCCAGCTTCGAAGGGCTGGGCGGCGCCATCCTGGTGATGAGCTTGTCCAAATACCCGCTGGTGTTTCTGCCGGTGGCGGCGACCCTGCGCAGCCTCAACCCCTCGCTGGAGGAGTCGGCGCGCACCTTGGGACTGAATCGCTGGGGCGTGTTTTTCCGCGCCACCCTGCCCCTGTTATGGCCTTCGCTGCTGGCCGGCGCGCTGTTGATTCCGCTGAATATGCTGGTGGAGTTCGGCGCCCTGTCGATCATCGGCCTGCAGACCTTTACCACCGCAATCTACCAACAGTTCGAGCTGGAATTCAGCAACGCCAACGCAGCGATGCTGTCGGCGGCATTGCGGGTGCGCGGCAAGGGCCGACACGTACGTACCGACCAGGGCGCGGCGCGACATGCGGAGTAGGTTCGCCTGGGCCAATGGGCGCCGCTGGCGCAACTGTATTGCCTAGCACTGGCGATCATCGGCAGCAACATTCCGCTCGGAATGCTCGGCTACTGGCTTGCCGTGGGTTCGTCAGCAGCCTTTCCGATGACTGAGATAGGCGAGGCGTTGCTGTCATCGCTGGCGCTATCACTGGGCGGCGCCGCGCTGTGCCTGGCACTGGCGGTGCCGGTAGTGGTCGTGCGCTATAACAGCCAACTGGCGCTATGGGCCGAGCGCCTGCCATATCTGCTGCATGCCCTGCCCGGCCTGGTGATTGCGCTGACGCTGGTGTATTTCGCCCTGCATTATGTGCCGCTGCTGTACCAGACGTCTGCGTTGTTGCTGATCGCCTACGTGTTGTTGTTCCTGCCGCTGGCGCAGGCGCCGATTCGTACCCCGCGGAACAAGGCGGCACCGCAGCTGGAAGAGGCCGCGCGAACGCTGGGCGCATCGTCTTTCAGTGCGTTTTGCCGGGCAACCTTGCCGATTATCTTCCCGGCACTGGGTGCGGTGTTTTTGGACGCCATGAAGGAACTGACGGCGACCTTATTGCTTAGCCTCACAGGACTCAACACATTGGCGACCGCTGTATCGGCGCATATCTCGAAGGTGGAATTCGCGGCGGCAGCGCCCTATGCGGCGCTGCTAACTCTGGTATCCGGGCTGCCGGTGTATTGACTGACCACACAGATGTATCTGAGCCGCTGAAACAGCTATCGCGAGCAAACCCGCTCCCATATTTGATCGCACTCCTTCAGGGTGAGCCCGATCGAATGTGGGAGCAGGCTTGCTCGCGAAAGCGCCAGATCAGACAACGCTAGGCCCTGAACTGCCCCAAGCTGGCTTTCAACTGCGCCGCCAGCCCATCCAGCACCTTGCCGCTGGCCGTCGTTTCCACGACTGCCTGCGCAGCACGCTCGGCCTGGGCATGAATCACCTCGACTCGACCGCGCACCGCATGCGCGCCTTGCGCTTGATGCTCGGCCGCGCGCGTCGCCAGACCAATCGCCGCATGCACCTGCTCCACCGAAGCCTGCACCGACTGCTGCAACCGCACGCTGTCACGCAATACCAGCAAGCCTTCATTGGCTTGGCGTCCGGCCTTGCCAATGGTGGCGACCGCCTCACGCGCGCCTTGCTGCAAGGCTACGATATGCGCTTGGATATCCCCGGTAGAACTCTGGGTTTTGCTCGCCAGCGCACGCACCTCGTCCGCCACTACCGCAAAACCACGCCCGGTCTCACCGGCGCGCGCCGCCTCGATCGCTGCGTTCAACGCCAGCAGATTGGTCTGCTCGGCAATCCCGTGAATCACCGTCAACACCACTTCGATTTGCTCGCTTTGCTGGGCCAGCCGCTCGATAACTTTTGCTCCCTCTTCCACCTGCCCCGCCAACGCTTCGATCAGGCTGCCCACCTCGGCAGAAGTTCGAGAGTTTTCATCGGTTGCCTGGCGAATATCCACCACCTGCTGCAAGGCGGCCTGCATGGCATGACTTTCCGCCTGGGCCTCATCAGCCATTTGCGACAACGCCCGCAGGCTTTCAGCCACCTCATCGCGCTGCAGGCCCGCGGCAGCATCGGCGCCGGCATTGCGCAGGGTCAGCGCGCCGATTTCCACGCCTGTCCGCTGAGCCACATCGCCCGCCTCACGCACAATCGGCTGCAACTTATCCACAAAACGATTGACCGCCGAAGCCATGGCGCCGATTTCATCCTTGCTGCTGATCTGCACACGCTTGGTCAGGTCGCCCTCGCCAGCCGCCAGATCATCCATCGCGGCAATCAGCAGCTTCAGGCGATTGACCACCCGTCGCCCAAGCACCACGGCAACCAGCAGCAGCACCGCAAAACCGACCACGGCCAGCCCCATGCCGATCCGCCAACGCAATGTCCCCGCGGCCTCTTGCACGGCGCCAGAGGTATTGGCCGCCATCTGTGTTGCGGTGACCTGCGCCGACTGCAGGCGCGCGCCCATGGCAGCAGCGCTATCAGCGGCCGCCCCCTTGAGACTGTCGCCGACCAGTTGAGCACTGCTGGCGATCAACGCCGCAAAACGCTGATCCAGGGCCGTCAAGTCCGCCTCCACCGATGCGGTGGACACCCCCATGATGACCTTGCCGATTTCCACGCCATTCGGGCTGATAGACGCTTCCAGGTAATACACCGAAGGGTCGTTTTTGGCAGCATTCAGCACTTTATCCAGAGCGCGATCACCCTGGCCTTTTTCCAGCAGCGCCTTGTTGATCGGATTTTGCCGGTTCAGGTAGCGAGTCAGGTGCTGGCCGGCGGGATCGTCATACACCACGAACAATACGTTCGGATTGCGCTGGGCACGTCGGGCGAACTCCGACAAGGCAGGTACATCGCTGTCCCACATCGCTCGGGGCGCAACCGACGCCAGCAACTGCGCCATGTCATTGGCGGAATCCTGCAGGTCTTTTTCCAGGGTTGCACGCAGGTGCTGCTGCTCTTGTTTCAAGCGCACCGAAAGGCCCGCGGTCAGACGCTCGCGCGTACTGATTGAAAGCGTCTCCAGACTGGACGTCACTTCCTGGCCCGCCTGGGTCAACTCGCCAGAGAGCTGTTGACTGTCGGCGCCCAACTGGCGACCCAAATCGACCTCCAGCGCAGTGACTGTGCTCCGCGTCAGAGCGACGGCCACCAGCACCTGCACCAAAAGAGCGATACCTAGAGTAACGAACACCGGCCGCAACAGTCGGCTTTGTAACAATGAGAGAACGGCAGACATTGGGCACACCTCCATCCAACGTGCCATTAAATTGATGGCATCGCGAAAGACAGAAACATAGCAAGGGTCGTGCCGTGTGCAAGACAGAAACGACAAAGGGCCCCCGAAGGGACCCTTTGCTTTTTACATCAACAGCTTATTAAGCGAACGGGTGACGCAGGACGATGGTCTCGTTGCGGTCCGGGCCCGTCGAAATAATGTCGATCGGCGCACCTACCAGCTCTTCAACGCGCTTGATGTAGGCACGGGCGTTAGCTGGCAGCTCTTCCAGGGTCTTGGCACCCACGGTCGATTCGGTCCAGCCCGGCACTTCTTCGTACACAGCCTGCAGGCCCACGTAGCTATCAGCGTCAGTCGGCGCAGCCTCATTACCTTCTGCATCTTTGTAGCCGACGCAGATGTTGATGGTTTCCAGGCCGTCGAGCACATCCAGCTTGGTCAGGCAGATACCCGAAATGCTGTTCACATCGATAGCGCGACGCAGGATAACCGCGTCGAACCAACCACAACGACGAGCACGGCCTGTGGTCGCGCCGAACTCGTGGCCTTGTTTGGCCAGATGCGCACCGACTTCGTCGAACAGCTCAGTCGGAAATGGTCCCGAGCCTACGCGTGTGGTGTAGGCCTTGGTGATGCCCAGGATGTAGTCCAGGAACATCGGGCCAACCCCCGAACCGGTAGCCACGCCGCCAGCGGTGGTATTGGAGCTGGTCACGTACGGGTAGGTGCCGTGGTCGATGTCCAGCAACGAACCCTGGGCGCCTTCGAACATGATGTCTTTGCCCGCGCGACGCAGGTCGTGCAGTTCGGCAGTCACGTCTAGCATCAACGGCTTGAGCAGCTCGGCGTATTCCTTGCATTCGGCCAGAGTCTTTTCAAACTCGATGGCTGGCTCTTTGTAGTAACCCACCAGCATGAAGTTGTGGTAATCCACCAATTCACGCAGTTTGTCTTCAAAGCGCGACATGTTGAGCAGGTCGCCCACACGCAGGCCACGACGCGCAACCTTGTCTTCGTAGGCTGGGCCGATGCCGCGACCGGTGGTACCGATCTTCAGTTCGCCACGAGCCTTTTCACGGGCCTGGTCCAGCGCAACGTGGAAGGACAGGATCAGCGGGCAGGACGGGCTGATACGCAGGCGCTCACGCACCGGCACGCCTTTCTCTTCCAGCTTGGTGATCTCGCGCAACAGGGCGTCAGGTGCTACCACCACGCCGTTGCCGATCAGGCACTGTACGCCTTCGCGCAGGACGCCCGACGGGATCAGGTGCAAGACGGTTTTTTCGCCATCGATGACCAGCGTGTGGCCAGCGTTGTGGCCACCTTGGTAACGCACTACAGCGGCAGCATGTTCGGTCAGCAGATCAACGATCTTGCCTTTGCCCTCATCACCCCATTGGGTGCCCAGGACTACGACATTCTTACCCATAACACTTGTCCTCATTCGCGCAAACTTGGTGTCGGCAGCGGCCGACAGGAAAACTCAAGAAGCCAGTGGCGATACTTGCCAAAGCCCGTTCTGCAAAATCAATTGCCGGTCGCAGTCCGCTTCACGGGCGGCGGCCAATGGCTGCCCAGGCAAAGCCTGGACGACACGCTGACCCTCGCCGCGCAACTGGCAGACTTGCTGCCAGAGTGCCGCGTCCGTACTGTCAGGCATCCAGATACCACCAGACGGTAACTCGACCTCAGCACGCCCCAGGGTCACCAGGGTTTTCAAATCGGTGGAAAAGCCGGTGGCCGGACGCGCACGGCCGAAGTCGGCGCCGATGTCGTCATACCGTCCGCCCTGGGCGATGGCTTGGCCAACACCCGGCACAAACACCGCGAACACCACACCTGTATGGTAGTGGTAACCGCGCAACTCACCGAGGTCAAAGTACAACGGCAACTGCGGGAAGCGGGCCGACAACTGCTCGGCAATCACCAGCACGTCATCCAGCGCCGCCAACACCGGCGCAGGCGCATTCGCCAGACGTTCACGGGCCGCGACCAGGACCTCACGGCCACCACACAGATCTACCAGCGCGCGCAGCATGCCGGCCAGTTCCGCAGGCACACCTTTGGTCAGGGATATCACTTCATCGATCGCCTTGCGCTGCAGCGCATCGAACAATTGCTGCTCCACTTCACCGGACAAACCGGCGGCGCGGGCCAGGCCACGATAAATACCGACATGCCCCAGATCCATGTGGACATCCGGCACATCGGCCAGTTGCAACATCGCCAGCATCAGGCTGATGACTTCCACATCGCTGCTCGGGCTGGCATCGCCGTACAACTCGGCACCCAGCTGGATCGGGCTACGCGAAGACGACAAGGCTCGTGGCTGAGCATGCAGCACGCTGCCGGCGTAGCACAGGCGACTCGGGCCTTCACGGCGCAAGGTGTGCGCATCGATGCGCGCGACTTGTGGCGTTATATCGGCACGAAAGCCCATTTGCCGACCCGACTGAGGGTCAATGACCTTGAAGGTGCGCAGATCCAGGTCCTGGCCCGCGCCGGTCAGCAGCGATTCCAGATACTCGATATGCGGAGTCACGACAAACTCGTAACCCCAGCTCTGGAACAGATCTAACACCTGGCGGCGCGCGACTTCAATGCGCGCGGCCTCTGGTGGCAGTACTTCTTCGATGCCATCTGGCAGCAGCCAGCGGTCTACCGTTGCCATTACGCCAATCCCCTATGACCCGGCCAGCCCTTGGGCGAGCCTTGAGTGAAGCAGAAAATCCCCGGCCCTCGCCTAATCCACGCGCAAGAGCAGCGTGACGAACGGCCTGTAACCGGCCTCGTCGGGCACTTTCCTCGAAAAACCTGTCGCGCCAGCTGAACACAACGACAATCAAACATGCAGACGCAAAAAAGCCGGGAATTTCCCGGCTGCCGCATCATACACCCGTTTTCTCAAAGGATCACCCCGCCGAACGTTTTAGCCGCCCGACGGAGTGAACTCAGATAAAAACCAGGTTACTTGGACTTTTCCAGGTAGCGAAAGAAATCGCTGCTTGGGTCCAACACCATGACATCGGTTTTGTTCGCGAAGCTTTCACGGTAGGCACGCAGGCTACGATAGAACGAGTAGAACTCCTGATCCTGACCGTATGCCTTGGCGTAGATCGCCGCCGCTTGAGCATCACCATCACCACGCGCCTCTTGAGACTCGCGATAGGCTTCTGCCAACAGTACGCGACGCTGACGGTCGGCATCCGCACGGATACCTTCAGCCAGTTCGTTACCCTTGGCGCGGTGCTCACGAGCCTCACGCTCACGCTCGGTGCTCATACGCTCGAACACACTACGGTTCACTTCCTTCGGCAAATCGATGGCCTTGACCCGAACATCGACAACTTCGATGCCCAACTCTTTTTCAGCCATCTTGTCCAGCGAAGCGGTGATATCCGCCATCAAGGCATCACGCTCACCGGAAACCACCTCGTGCAGGGTGCGCTTGCCGAACTGGTCACGCAGGCCCGACTCCAGACGACGCGACAAACGCTCGTCGGCAATCTGCTTGAGGCCGGAGGTCGCGGTGTAGAAGCGCTCGGCGTCCTTGACGCGCCACTTGGCGTAGGCGTCAACCATCACGGCTTTCTTTTCCAGGGTCAGGAAGCGCTGCGTCGGCGCATCCAGCGTCATCAGACGGCCGTCGAACTTGCGCACCTTGTTGACGTAGGGGATCTTCACATGCAGGCCCGGCTGGACATCTTCCTGAACCACACGACCGAATTGCAGCAACACCGCGCGCTCGGTCTGAGCCACGATGTAGAAGCAGTTCCAGGCAGCGATGACCACGACGACGCCCACAATCAGAGCGGTCAGCGATTTATTGCTCATCAACGACTCTCCCTGGTACGTGTTTGCTGTTGCTGCAAGTCAGCCGCCGCACGGGCGCTCGCTTCATTGGCAGCCGCAGTCGAACTGCTGGACGGCGGATTGCTGCCACCACGACCACTGTCAATCATCTTGTCCAGCGGCAGGTATAGCAGATTGCTCTGCCCATCCTTGTTGCCGGTCACGAGGACTTTGCTGGTGTTAGTGAAGACCTCCTGCATGGTGTCCAGGTACAGACGCTCACGCGTGACTTCCGGTGCCTTGCGGTACTCGGCGACCAGGCTGGTAAAGCGATCCGCTTCACCCTTGGCGCGGGAAACCACTTCATCGCGATAGCCGTTGGCATCTTCAATAATGCGCTGGGCCTGACCACGGGCTTCCGGCACGACGCCGTTGGCATAGGTTTCTGCCTGGTTGCGCGAGCGCTGCTCGTCTTCACGGGCACGGATCACGTCATCGAAGGCGTCCTGCACTTCACGCGGTGCCGCTGCGCTCTGTACGTTGACCTGAGTGACGGTGATACCGGTGCGATAAGTATCGAGGAAGCGTTGCAGACGCTCCTTGATCTCGCTGGCCATCAGTTCACGACCTTCAGTCAGCACCTGGTCCATCGCGGTGGAACCCACTACGTGGCGCAGGGCGCTTTCGGTCGCATGCTGCAAACTGATTTCCGGCTGGTCGACGTTCAGCACGAAGTCCTGCAGGTTGCTGATCTTGTACTGCACGGTCAGCGGCACTTCGACGATGTTCTCGTCTTCGGTCAGCATCTGGCCCTGCTTGGTGTAGGCACGCTCACGCGTGACGTTCTCCATGTACTTCTTGTCGATCGGCGGGAAATAGATATTCAGGCCCGGGCCAACGGTCTCGTAGTACTTGCCGAAGCGCAGCACCACGGCCTGCTCCTGCTCGTCGACCACATAGACCGCGCTGTACAACCACACAGCGGCCAGCGCGACAAGCGCGAGGCCAAGCAGGCCGTAACCACCGCCCTTGCCTGTGCGACCGCCCTCGTCACCACCACGTTTTTTTCCACCACCGAACAACCCATTCAGGCTTTCCTGCAGCTTACGGAAGGCCTCGTCGAGATCCGGTGGCCCCTTGCGGTCGCCATTATTGCGGCGTTTACCACCCCAAGGATCCTGATTATTCGAGTTGCCACCCGGCTCATTCCAAGCCATAGCGCTCTCCATCTGATAAAGCAAAGACGCACCCACGGCGCGCCGACCAATGCTACAGAATGCCTGCCACAGCGGCACAACCGCTTTCTCAGGCTTTTATTGCAAAGTGTGTTCTTCGATGAACTCCACTGGCTGCAAGCCCTCTCGACTGACCAGCCGATTCAGCTCGGTCCGGGGCAATCGAACAGCCAGCAAGCTGACACCTTCTTCGTCATGCTCTTCTTTCTGTACCGCGCCCAGCTCAAAAAACTGTGCACGCAGTCGAGCAAAACGTTGCGGCAAGCGCAAGGTGCCGACAAACAAATCGCTGCCGAGTATTTCGGCAATGGCTTGCTCCAGCAGCTCCAGACCACTGCCATCTCGCGCCGACAGCCAGACCCGCTGGGGCTTGCCGTTTTCGTCGCGCTGAATCTGTGGTTCAACGCCTTCAAGCAGATCGAGTTTGTTATAGACCTCGAGGATCGGCAAGTCCTGGGCCCCAATCTCGCCCAGCACCAGCATCACCTGTTCAATCTGCAACATCCGGTCAGGCTCGGCGGCATCGATCACGTGCAGCAACAGGTCGGAATTGCTCGACTCTTCGAGCGTAGACCGAAATGCCTCGACCAGCTTGTGCGGCAAATGGCGAATGAAACCCACAGTGTCGGCCAGGACAATCGGCCCCAGGTCGTCCAAATCCAGACGGCGCAAGGTCGGGTCGAGGGTGGCGAACAGTTGGTCGGCCGCATACACGTCAGATTTCGTCACGTTGTTGAACAGCGTGGATTTGCCGGCGTTGGTGTAGCCGACCAGGGACACGGTAGGAATATCCGCACGCATCCGGCCACGTCGCGACTGCTCGCGCTGGCTGCGGACTTTTTCCAGGCGACCCTTGATCTGGCGCAGGCGAACCCGCAGCAGGCGCCGGTCGGTTTCCAGCTGGGTCTCACCCGGGCCTCGCATACCGATACCGCCACCCTGGCGCTCAAGGTGAGTCCAGCCACGTACCAGCCGGGTACTCATGTGATCAAGCTGGGCCAGTTCGACCTGGAGCTTGCCTTCATGGGTACGCGCGCGCTGGGCGAAGATATCCAGAATCAGGCCCGTGCGGTCGATCACGCGACACTCGAAAACACGTTCGAGGTTACGTTCCTGACTGGGCGTGAGGACGTGATTGAAGATCACCAGATCGGCTTCTTCGGCGTGGACCAGGTCGCGCAGTTCCTCGACCTTGCCGCTGCCAATCAGGTATTTGGCGGTTGGCCGATGACGCGGCACGTTAAAAAACGCAACGGTCTCGGCGCCGGCCGAATTTGCCAGCTCCTGAAACTCCTGCGGATCTTCGCGCGCCTCAGGGTCCTGTCCATCCAAGTGAACGAGGATCACTCGCTCACCACCACCGTGGCGCTCAAAGAACAAAGGAGACTCCTATCAGGCGTTACCTGGCTCAGCGTCACCCTGTTCGGTTTCGGCTGCGCTAGGCAGACGAATTGGACGAACCGGCACTACTGTCGAGATAGCGTGCTTGTAAACCATCTGGCTGACGGTGTTTTTCAGCAGGATAACGAACTGGTCGAAAGACTCGATCGTACCTTGCAGCTTGATACCGTTGACCAGATAGATGGAAACCCCAACTTTCTCTTTACGTAAAGTATTCAAGTAAGGGTCTTGTAGCGAATGCCCTTTTGACATGTGCCGCACTCCTTTAAGGTTCAATAATTATAAAATCGGGAAAATAGATAGCTTGTGTCCGTCACACCCCCAAGGATAGACGGCAATTGCAAGGACTCAGCTCAATATGGAGACCGTTCCCAAGTATTTCAAGGCGCGTGACAGATTGTCGCAATCCAGACTGTCCAGCCAATGCAAGTCAGTCCAACTGCGTAGCCATGTGAACTGGCGTTTTGCCAACTGGCGCGTAGCAATAATGCCGCGCTCCTGCATTTCGGCTGACGTCAGCTTGCCATCCAGATGATCCCAGACTTGGCGATAGCCTACAGCACGTATCGAAGGCAACCCCGGATGCAAGTCACCTCTTGAACGCAAAGCTACGACCTCGTCCACGAACCCCTGTTCCAACATAATTGTGAATCTTTGTGCTATTCGCTCATGCAGAACCTGACGATTCGCCGGAGCGATGGCCAGATTGGCGACAGTATAGGGCAATTGTCCCTGCCCTGAGGCGCCTGCATCAGTACTTTGCGCAGATTGTTTCAGTCGGTGGGCAGTCATCGTCTGGCCACTCACTCGCCAGACTTCCAGGGCTCGCGCCAGCCGCTGGGGGTCATTGGGGTGAATGCGCGCGGCGGACACCGGATCTACCGCTACCAACTGATCATGCAACGCCTGCCAGCCAAGACGCGCCGCCTCGTCCTCCAACTCGGCGCGCACCCGGGGGTCGGCCGGCGGCATGTCCGCCAGACCTTCCTGCAGCGCCTTGTAGTAAAGCATCGTGCCACCCACCAACAGCGGAATATTGCCCCGCGCAGTGATTTCGGCCATGGCGGCGAGGGCATCGGTGCGAAAGTCCGCCGCCGAATAGCTCTGCGCGGGGTCGATAATGTCGATCAGGCGATGTGGATGCGCCGCCAACAGTTCTTTCGAAGGCTTGGCGGTGCCGATGTCCATGTCCCGATAAACCAGGGCAGAGTCGACGCTAATCAACTCGCAAGGCAGGACCTTGGTCAGCTCGATCGCCAAGTCGGTCTTGCCGGCGGCTGTCGGCCCCATCAAGAAAATAGCGGGAGGGAGAACACTCATCAACGACCGCGCAAGAACAATTTGTCCAGGTCATCCAGGCCCATCTGGGTCCAGGTCGGCCGGCCATGGTTGCATTGGCCGCTGCGCTCGGTGTTTTCCATGTCGCGCAGCAAACCGTTCATTTCCGGCAAGGCCAGGCGGCGGTTGGCACGTATCGCACCGTGGCAGGCCATGGTGCCGAGCAGCTCATTGATGTGCGCCTGGATCCGGTCACTGGTGCCGTACTCCATCAGGTCAGCCAGCACATCGGCCACCAGCCGGTTGGCTTCGGCTTGCTTGAGCAGTGCAGGAATCTGCCGGATAGCCAGGGTTTCCGGGCCCAGACGCTGCAATTCAAAGCCCAGTTTCTGGAACACCGCGTGGTGCTCTTCAGCACAGTCGGCCTCACGCTGGCTGACCGCCAGGGACTCTGGCACCAGCAGCGGCTGGCCGCTCAGGCCTTCACTGGCCATGGCGATCTTCAGCCGCTCGTACATGATCCGCTCGTGGGCCGCGTGCATGTCCACCAGCACCAGCCCATGGGCGTTTTCCGCGAGAATGTAGATGCCCTTGAGTTGTGCCAGTGCGTACCCCAGCGGCGGCACATCGCCCTGACCTTCGGGCAACGCGGCGGCGCTTGATTCGGCGCCCGGCAAAGGCGCGAAAAACTCACGATACGCCGCCTGGGCTTCAGCCATCGGCACGGCCGACTGCGGACGCGGGGTGTATTGATACTGGTAGCCGGCACCGGCGCCGGATCCCGGCGCGGGGTAACTCGGCTGGGCCTGGGGCGACTGCAGCAGGTTGGCCGCCAGACTCATCTCGCCTTGAGGTCCGAACTCACCGGCCTCCGGCCCTGTTGGACGGACAATCGCGGTGGCAATCGGCGCCGACACCTGATCGTCCGGCCGCACGTCGCCGAGCGCGCGATGCAAGGTGCCGTAGAGGAAGTCGTGGACCATGCGTCCGTCACGGAAGCGCACTTCGTGCTTGGTCGGGTGCACGTTAACGTCCACCACCGATGGGTCGACCTCGAAGAACAGCACAAAGGTCGGATGCCGGCCATTGAACAGCACGTCTCGATACGCCTGGCGCACCGCATGGGCCACCAGCTTGTCGCGCACCGCCCGCCCGTTGACATAAAAGTACTGCAGATCCGCCTGGCTGCGCGAAAACGTCGGCAACCCAACCCAACCCCAGAGATGCAGGCCGTTACGTTCGACCTCGATGGGCAGCGCCTGCTCGAGGAACCCCGAGCAGCAGACCGCCGCGACACGCCGTGCACGGGCGCTGTCGTCATTGGCTTCATGCAGGCTGAGGATGGTCTTGCCGTTGTGGCGCAGATGGAAGGCCACGTCGAAACGGGCCAAGGCCAGGCGCTTGATGACTTCTTGCAGGTGATCAAATTCGGTTTTTTCGGCCTTGAGGAACTTGCGCCGCGCCGGGGTATTGAAGAACAGGTCGCGCACTTCGACCGAGGTGCCCACCGGGTGGGCGGCTGGCTGGACCCGAGGCGCCATGTCGCGACCTTCGGTCTCCACCTGCCAGGCCTGTTCGGCACCGCGGGTGCGAGAGGTCAGGGTCAGGCGCGCCACGGAGCTGATGGAAGCCAGGGCTTCACCGCGAAAGCCCAGGCTCATCACCCGCTCAAGGTCTTCCAGGTCACGAATCTTGCTGGTCGCGTGACGGGCCAGGGCCAGCGGCAGGTCATCGGCGGAAATACCGCTACCGTCGTCACGCACCCGCAGCAGCTTGACACCACCCTGTTCGACATCGACGTCAATGCGCTTGGCACCGGAATCCAGGCTGTTTTCCAATAGCTCCTTGATGACCGAGGCCGGCCGCTCGACGACCTCGCCCGCGGCAATCTGGTTGGCCAGGCGCGGACTGAGCAGTTCGATCCGCGAAGTGTCATTCAATATCGATTCGCTCATTACTGCGCCGCCAGTTCAGTGCCGGGAATACTCAATACCTGGCCAACCTTCAGCTCGTCGCTCGTGAGCTTGTTGGCACTGCGCAAGGCTGCGGTCGAAACCTGGAAGCGTACTGCCAGCATGGCCAGCGTATCGCCAGGCTGAACCCTGTGATCACGGGGGCCCTGGGCGATTTTCCCGGAATCACGCAACCAGGCGATATAGCTTCCCGGCGGAGGGTTTTGCTGGAAGAACTGGCGTACGCCGGCGCTGATGGAACGCGCCAACGCCTGCTGGTGGCTGCGGGTCGCCAGCTTAGACGCTTCCTTGGCGTTGGAGATAAAGCCGGTCTCCACCAGGATCGACGGGATATCCGGTGACTTGAGCACCATGAACCCGGCCTGCTCCACCCGACGTTTGTGCAGAGGCGTCACCCGGCCGATGTTGCTGAGGACCTTTTGGCCGACATTCAAACTGGACGTCAGCGAAGCGGTCATCGACAGGTCCAGCAACACGCCGGCGAGCATACGGTCCTTGTCATCGAGGGAGACATTGCCGGCACCGCCGATCAAGTCGGAACGGTTTTCACTGTCTGCCAGCCAGCGCGCGGTTTCGGACGTGGCGCCGCGGTCAGACAGGGCAAACACCGAGGCCCCGAAGGCCGCCCTGGATGGCGCGGCGTCGGCGTGGATCGAAACGAACAGGTCGGCGCCCTTCTTGCGAGCGATTTCGGTACGCCCGCGCAACGGGATGAAGTAATCGCCGGTGCGCGTCAACTCGGCACGGAAACCTTTCATGCCGTTGATCTGGCGCTGCAGCTCCCGGGCAATGGCCAGCACCACGTCTTTTTCATGCTGCCCACGCGCCCCCGAAGCACCGGGATCTTCACCCCCGTGACCGGCGTCGATTACCACGATGATGTCGCGTTTGCCGGACGGTGCGGGAGGCGGAGGCGGCAGCTTGACCCGGGGTTGCGCAGGGTTGACCGGTACCGCGGGCACGGTGGCGACACTTGGCGGCGGTGCGGGCGCCGGGGCGGCGTCGGCCGGGTTGTCGAACAGATCGACCACCAGCCGGTTGCCATACTGGGCGTTCGGCGTCAGGGAAAAGCTTTTCGGGGTGACGACCTTTTTCAGGTCGATAACCACGCGCAGGTCGGTCGGCGTGCGCTGGGCTGATCGCATGGCGATGATCGGCGTATTGGCGGTGGACACCTTCAGCGGCGTGGCCAGGGTCGCACCGTTGATATCGATCACCAGGCGATCAGGCGCCGTCAGGGTAAAGACGCTGTGCTGGACCGGGCCAGACAGATCGAAAACCAGTCGCGTGTTATCCGGCGCACGCCACAGGCGCACACTGCGAACCTGCGAAGCAGCCAGAGCATTGACAGTCATTGCCGCAAGCAACACCCCTACGACAGCAACCAACGCGCGAAAGCGCATACCTAACCCCACCAATTATTTGAATTCCAAAGCCAGAGTGGCGCACCACGACTGGCCGCGCGCGCTCTGGGGCAACAATTTCAGCTGACGTCCATTGTTATGCGAGGTAATGGTAATGGTCAGGTCCGGCTTTGGCAAAAAGCCTGTGCCTTTATCCGGCCACTCGATCAGGCACAGGACATCCTCATCGAAGTAATCGCGAATCCCCATGTACTCCAGTTCTTCAGGGTCTACCAGACGGTAAAGGTCGAAATGGAAGGCCCGCACCTTACCTATTTCGTAGGGTTCGACCAACGTAAAGGTTGGACTTTTCACCGCACCTTCATGACCCAGACCGCGAATAATGCCCCGGGACAACGTGGTCTTGCCCGCTCCCAGGTTACCCTCAAGAAAGATCAATCCGGCACCGGCCGTGACGTGGGCGACGCGATGACCGAAGGCGACCGTAGCCTCTTCATCAGCCAGAAACACCGTTACTTCAGACACGGAGACTGCTCCTCCAGTAATTGACGAATGGCGGGAATCAGATCGCTGGCGGCCAAGCCACGACCAAGCGCTCCCTGGCGATCGCCTGCGCTAGCGTGCAACCACACCGCCAGACAGCTCGCCTCAAAGGCGGCCAGCCCCTGGGCCAGCAACGCCCCCACCAGGCCCGCCAACACATCGCCCAGACCCGCCGCGGCCATCGCCGGGTGGCCCTGATCACAGCGCGACACACGGCCATCGGGGCTGGCGATCAAACTGCCAGCGCCCTTGAGGATAGCCACCGCATTGAATTTCTGACTCAGCGCGCGCGCCACTTTAAGGCGGTCAACCTGAACCTCGGCTGTCGAGATCCCCATCAGTCGCGCGGCTTCTGCGGGATGTGGAGTGATCACGCAGTTGGCCGGCAAACTCACATTGCCTGCCGCCAACAGGTTCAGCGCATCGGCGTCCCAGACCTGTGGCTGCCGGGCATTGGCGGCCACGGAAAGCAGACTTCTGCCCCAGGCCGCCCCGCCGAGCCCCGGCCCCACGACGATCACCGAGACTTTTTCCAGCAGTCCCATCAATTGATTGGCCGAAGACACACCCAGCGTCATCACCTCCGGCAAACGCGCCAGGGCCGCCGGGACATGCTCACTGCGGGTGGCGACAGACACCCTGCCCGCTCCGCTGCGCAGCGCACTTTCGGCGCTCAGCAACGCCGCGCCACCAAAACCATGGTCGCCGCCGATCACCAGCACGTGGCCAAACTGGCCCTTGTGCGCGTCCGGGGAACGCCCAGCGAGTCGCGGCAATTGGCCAGGCAACAACTGCTGAACGTCGGTTATTTCGTGTTTTGTCTGCGGCATACGTCTTCAAGCTCCGATGTCTGGCAGAATTATACGCATCTAACTTGCGGTTTCTCTCGTCTCATGCCTGCTATTACCACCGATCTGCCTGCCCTCGCCCAATCGATCAAGGACTGGGGCCGAGAGCTGGGCTTCCAACAAGTCGGCATCAGCGGCCTGGACCTGGCCGAGCATGAACAGCACCTGCAACGCTGGCTCGACGCCGGCTACCACGGCCAGATGGACTACATGGGCGCCCACGGCAGCAAACGCTCCCATCCCGAGGAACTGGTGCCCGGCACCTTGCGCGTGGTGTCCCTGCGCATGGATTACTTGCCCGGCGACACGCACATGGCGCACTTGCTGGCCCAACCGGAAAAAGCCTATATCTCGCGCTACGCCCTGGGCCGCGACTACCACAAGCTGATTCGCAAGCGCGTCCAGCAACTGGCTGAGCGGATCCAGGCACACATTGGCCCGTTCGGCTTTCGCGCCTTTGTCGACAGCGCCCCGGTCCTGGAGAAGGCCATTGCCGAACAGGCCGGCCTCGGCTGGATCGGCAAAAACACCTTGGTACTCAACCGCAAGGCCGGCAGTTATTTTTTCCTCAGCGAGCTGTTTGTCGACCTGCCGCTCCCCGTCGACCCGCCCCACACCTCCGAACACTGCGGGCGCTGCACCGCCTGCCTGGATATCTGTCCGACCAACGCCTTTGTCGGGGCTTACGTACTGGACGCCAGGCGCTGTATTTCCTACCTGACCATCGAGCTGAAAAGCGCGATTCCCGAAGACCTGCGACCGCTGATCGGCAACCGCGTCTTCGGCTGCGATGACTGTCAGATCGTTTGCCCGTGGAATCGTTTCGCGCGACCTTCCGGCGAAGGTGATTTCCAGCCTCGGCACAACCTGGATAACGCCGGGCTCGCCGAGCTGTTTATGTGGGACGAGGATAAATTTCTGAGCAGCACCGAAGGCTCGCCGTTGCGCCGCGCCGGTTACGAACGCTGGCTGCGCAACCTGGCGGTCGGCCTGGGCAACGCGCCTTCAAGCATTGTGGTGCTGGAGGCCTTGAAAGCGCGCCGCGATTACCCTTCCGAGCTGGTCCGCGAACATGTGGAATGGGCGCTCAAGCAACACGCCGAACGTCAATGCTCGTCGTTGTAGACGAACTTGGGCATTTCCCAGTGAAAGCGGATGGCCAGCAACCGCAGTAGAAAACCGCTGAACAACGTAAGCAGGGTCGCCTGCTCGCCGGGCAATTGCAGATAGACACACAGCAGGTAAAACCAGGCGGCCAGGAACGACACGCTGGCGTACAGTTCACGGCGAAAGATCAGCGGAATGTCGTTACAGAAAATGTCCCGCAAGATACCGCCAAACACCCCGGTGATCACCCCGCTGACCGAAGCCACCAGCATGCCATGTCCCATTTCCAGGGCCGTCATGCAACCGATCAGGGTGAAGGCCACCAACCCCACGGCATCCAGGGCCAGGAACAGAGAGCGCAGATGGCGCATCAGCGGTGCGATAAAGATCGTCACCAGTGCGGCGATGGAGGTCAGCACCAGGTACTCCGGGTGCTTGACCCAGGTCAGCGGGTAATGCCCCAGCAACACATCACGCACCGAACCACCACCCAGCGCCGTCACACAGGCGATCAGCACCACGCCAAACCAGTCCATACCGCGCCGACCGGCGGACAAGGCGCCGGTCATGGCTTCAGCGGTGATGGCGATGAGGTAGAGCATCAGCAGCATGATGGCGATCCTTCCAGAGAGGCCGGCAGTCTAATCATTTGCAGATGGCACCAAAAGAGGGCGCTCGGAGATAAATCGCGTCGGCCCTATCGCAGGCACGCCAGCTCCCACACTTTGATTTGCGAACACAGTCAAATGTGGGAGCTGGCGTGCCTGCGATGGCGTCCGTTCAGGCGCCCCGGAATCATGCCTTGATGAAATGTTTGCGGTAATGCTGCAACTCGGCAATCGATTCACGAATATCGTCCAGCGCCAGGTGCGTACCGCCCTTGTGGAAGCTGTCCTTGACTTCCGGTGCCCAGCGCGCGGCCAGCTCCTTGAGCGTCGACACATCCAGGTTGCGGTAATGAAAGTAACTTTCCAGCGCCTTCATGTGGGTATAGAGGAAGCGGCGGTCCTGGCAGATGCTGTTGCCGCAGATCGGCGATTTGCCCTTGGGCACCCACTGCTCCAGGAAGGCCAGCGTTTGCGCTTCGGCTTCAGCCATGCTGATGCGACTGTCGCGCACACGCTGGGTCAGGCCCGAGTTGCCGTGGGTGCGGGTATTCCACTCGTCCATCGTGGCGAGCACTGCGTCGCTGTGGTGAATCGCGATGACCGGACCTTCGGCCAAGGTATTGAGATTGCTGTCGGTGACAATGGTCGCCATCTCGATGATGACGTCGGTGTCAGGGTTCAGACCGGTCATCTCCAGATCGATCCAAATCAGGTTCTGTGGGTTTTGCATGTCGTGGTTCCTTGGCACCTTGGCGTAGCTGCGCAGTTTAGCAGGCGCGGCGTGCTAGACTCGCGACCGCTTCATCTATCCTTTGCATTATCGACACGGAACACCAATGGCCAAACGCCAGCTCAATCGCCGCCAAAACTGGCGCATCGAAAAAATCCAGGGCGAGCGCGCCGCCCGCGCCGCCAAACGTGAGTCATCCGCCGTAGAAGCGCTAGAGGGCGGCGATCTGGGCCCCGAGCAAACGGGCCTGGTCATCGCGCACTTTGGGGTACAGGTCGAGGTCGAGGCCCTGGAAGGCGAACTGGCTGGCCAGGTCTTTCGTTGTCACCTGCGCGCCAACCTGCCGGCGCTGGTCACCGGCGACCGGGTAGTCTGGCGTGCCGGCAACCAGGGCATCGGCGTCATCGTCGCGCAACTGCCGCGCAACACTGAACTGCGTCGCCCGGACAGCCGAGGCCAGCTCAAGCCGGTAGCGGCCAACGTCGACATGATCGTCATCGTCTTCGCGCCGCTGCCCGAACCTCACGCCAACTTGATCGACCGCTATCTGGTAGCCGCCGAACACGCCGGTATTCGCCCGCTACTGCTGCTGAATAAATTCGACCTGATTGACGAACAGAACGCCCCGGCGCTCAACGCACTACTGGCGGTTTATCGGCACTTGGGCTACCCGGTACTGGAAGTCTCCGCGCATCACGGCAACGGCATGGAGCAACTGCAGCGCCAACTCGATGGGCACATCAGTGTGTTCGTCGGCCAGTCGGGCGTGGGCAAGTCGTCGCTGGTCAACAGCCTGCTGCCGGAGGTCGAGACCCGCGTCGGTCCGCTGTCGGAACTCTCCGGTCAGGGCACTCACACCACCACCACCGCAAGGTTGTTTCACTTCCCAGGCGGCGGCGAGTTGATCGACTCACCAGGCATTCGTGAGTTCGGCCTCGGCCACGTCAGCCGTAGCGATGTCGAAGCGGGCTTCATCGAGTTCAACGACTTGATCGGTACCTGCCGCTTCCGCGACTGCAAGCACGACCGCGAGCCTGGCTGCGCCCTGCTCATGGCGCTGGAAGATGGCCGCGTGCAACAGCAGCGCATGAACAGCTATCGCTCGATCATCGCCAGCTTGCCGGAAAGCAGCTATTAAGTTGTGGGGTAGCGGGCTTGCTCGCGATAGCATCACCTCGGTGCATCAGTTACACCGGGTTGCCTGTATCGCGAGCAAGCCCGCCCCCCACACAAGCAGCATCAGCTACCAGCCGGAGCTTCTCCGGGAGCCTTCAGACCACCGTCATCGAACAGATTGAGCTTCTGGCGCAACTCATGCGCCGGCAACGGCTCCTGCTCCGGTGGCAGGGCATTTGGATCCACCGGCACTTCGCCCGGTGCGCCGTCGCCCTGGATGGGTACTGGCGGCGGCACCGCACCTTGCTCACCTTCAATCGCGCGCTGGGCCTTTTTGGTCAGTACGACGATATCAATGCGCCGGTTGATCGGATTGAACGGATCCTCGGCATCAAACAACTGCGAAGACGCGAAACCCACCACCCGCGCCACTTGCGCCTCCGGATAACTGCCGGCAACCAGTGCACGGCGGGCAGCGTTGGCGCGGCTGGCGGACAGCTCCCAGTTACCGAAATCACCCAACCCTGAATACGGCTCGGCATCGGTATGACCGCTGACACTGATCTTGTTCGGCACCGCCTTGATGGTGTCGGCCATGGCCAACAGGATGTCCTCGAAGTACGGCTTCAAGCGCGCACTGCCGGAATCGAACATCGGCCGGTTCGCGGCGTCCATGATCTGAATGCGCAAGCCATCCGGGGTGATCTGGAACTGGATCTGATCCTTGAATGGCTGCAGTTGCGGGTTCTCGTCGACCTTGTTCTTTAACTCCTGCAGCAGCAATTCCAACCGCTCATGCTCGATCTGTTCGGCCATGCTATCGACGGTGTCGCGCTCGATTGGAATTTTTTCCTGCGGCGACTCGGTCTGGACCTCGGGATTGATGGTGCGCTCGGGCGCCAGCTCCGGCGAGCCGCCCAGGTCGATTACAAAGGGCGTGCCACTTTCGGAAAAGCCGATGGGATCCTTGAAGTAACCGGCAATCGCGAGCTTTTGCTCCGGGGTCGCCGTGGACATCAGCCACAGCACCAGAAAGAACGCCATCATCGCCGTCGCAAAGTCGGCGAAGGCGATTTTCCAGGCGCCGCCGTGATGCCTGCCCGCAAAGCGCTTGACGCGCTTGATTATAATCGGCTGATTGTTTTCCATGACTTAGCGACCGCGAACCGCTTGTTCCAGCTCGATAAAGCTCGGACGGTGTCTCGGATACAAAACCTTGCGCCCGAATTCCACGGCCAGGGACGGCGGCATGCCGGAAGCCGAGGCCACCAGGGAAGCCTTGATGGACTCATAAATATTCAGTTCTTCCTTGGCGTCGTGTGCCAGGGATGTCGCCAGCGGACCGAAAAAGCCGTAGGCGGCCAGGATACCGAAGAAGGTTCCCACCAACGCCGCGCCCACGTGCATACCGATGGCCGTCTGGTCACCCTCGCCCAGAGACGCCATGGTCACCACGATCCCGAGCACCGCCGCAACAATACCAAAGCCGGGCATGCCGTCCGCGATACCGTTTACCGCGTGGGACGGGTGCTCAAGCTCTTCCTTCAAACTGAACAACTCCATGTCGAACAGCCCCTCCAGCTCATGGGGTGCCATGTTGCCGGAGGACATGATGCGCAAGTAGTCGCAGATATAGGCTGTCATGCGCTCATCCTTGAGCACGGCCGGGTACTTGGCGAAGATCGGGCTTGCCGCGGCGTCCTCGATGTCGCCTTCAATGGCCATCATGCCTTCACGACGGCTTTTGTTGAGAATCTCGTAGACCAGGCTCAGCACTTCCAGGTAGAAAGTGTGGGAAAAGCGCGAGCCAAACATGGCCAAGGACTTCTTGAACACATGCAGGGTCGTGTAGCCGGGGTTGGCTTGCAGGAATGCGCCCAGCGCAGCACCGCCGATGATCAGTACTTCGAAGGGCTGGATCAACGCGGCAATCTTGCCATGAGACAGAACGTACCCGCCGAGTACGCTAGCGATAACGACGATGATGCCGATAATTTTAACCATAGGGGATGAGTACTTGCGCCGTCGGGTTCATGGACATATTCGGAAGATCTGAAAACTCTTCTTCTACTTATCGGCAAAACTGCGCCAGACTATAGCCCGTTAAGGCGAAAAGCCAGTTCGGCCCACTCCGGGCGTGTTGACCGCAAGTGATGATCGCGCCCCAATCATGGCAAACGAAACGGCAATCCAAATTTCAAAGCCCACTACCCTGGCCGGCTGGATAAAGCGTCTGGACGAGGTTCACCTACCTGTCCCGCAATCGAGCCATAACGCGGTGTGCAAGGCCATCGGCGACAGCCGTCGTTCGTTGCGAGATATTGCAGAGTTGATGCAAGACAGCCCGGCGCTGGTGCTCAGCGTCATGCGTGAAGCCAACAACCACACCCACGGCAGCCTGGCAGAACCTGCAGAAAACCTTGAAGTGGCGATCAATCGCCTCGGCTTGAAACGCACCGAGGAACTGCTTGCCCGCTTGCCGGCGGTCCCGTTCAATGAGATTCCCGTGGCGCTGCGCCAACTTCAACTGATCAGCCAACATGCCTCGCAACAAGCCAGCGGCCTGTTTGCCAGCCGCCTGGCGCGGCTGTGGCAAGACATCCATTGGGGCAGCCTGCTGTTTCTCTCGCCGCTGTGGCCAATGGCGGTGATCTACCCAAAACTGCTCGAAGAATGGGAATTGCGGGTGGTCCACAAGGGTCAATCGGCGCACCAGGTCGAACAAGAGTTGTTTGGCGTGCGCTTGCTGGAACTGTGCCTGGGGTTGACCGAAACCTGGCGCCTGCCGATCTGGGTTTCCCAGGGTTATCAATTGTTGCTCGGCGAACAACGTCTGCTGGTCAAGGCGTTACGCATTGCCCGCGAGGAAACGCCGCTGCACCAGCAGCAGCAACTGGATGATGACCCGACGCTGCAGCGCTGGCTGAACCAGCCGGCCAACACCGTGCTGCTGGCCAACGGCATGGCCCTGGCGGCGCAGGAATCCTGGTCATGTCCGCACACCCTGCGCTGGCAATACCTGACCGCGCTGTACTTGCAGCAACCCCTGGCCGAAATCCAGCAACAGGTTCACCAGCAGGCAGCGATCAGCGCCCGTCATACACTGGCGGCCGATCTCTGGCACCCGGCACTCGCGCTGATCTGGCCGTGGGACGAGCAACGCGTGCATCGCGGCTTGCTGCCGGCACCGCCCCCCCACTGCCGAATCGCTGGCCGTTTGGCGCAAGCGCTGCGGCGAACTGCTGATGGAGCCCAGCCGCTTCGCCAATGCGATGCACTTGACCGTCTGCGCCAAGGAAGCCTTGACTGCCAGCGGCATGCAACGGGTCATGCTGTTAATGGCCGACCGCACCCTGAGCATCTTGCGCGTGCATCAGGTTGGCGGCCTGCCCAACGAGGCGGCCCACCTGAGTCTGGATGTGGCACCCAGCACACTGCTACAACGCCTGCTGGAAAAATCCGCCCAGGTACGCCTGACTCCCGACAATTACGCCCAGTTCGCAGCGCTGCTGCCTGCCTCGCTACGCCACCTGTTTGCCGGCGAACACCTGCTGCTACGCTCGCTGAGCTGCAATGATCGCGTGGTAATGGTGATGATTGCCGACCAGGGCGGCGGGCCGTTCTCGGAAACCACCGTACAAGCCTTCGGCAAAACCGCCCAATGCATCGAGAAAGCCCTGCACAGCTTTACCAACCGCAGCGCGTGAAGCTTGCGCTACAATCGCCCTCCTTTATTACCCCATTTTGTGCCCAGGAGACCTCACATGCCTGACTTCTCTGGCTTGCCGCTGGTAATCGAGCCCAGCGACCTGCTGGGTCGCCTTGCCGCTGAACAGCTGATTCTGGTGGACCTGACCAGCGCTGCGCGGTATGCCGAAGGGCATATCCCCGGCGCGCACTTTGTCGACCCCAAACGCACCCAACTGGGCCAGGCGCCCGCGCCGGGACTGCTGCCGCCCAAGGCAGATCTTGAACAACTGTTCGGCGAAGTGGGTCATACCCCGGACGCCACCTATGTGGTGTATGACGACGAAGGGGGTGGCTGGGCCGGACGTTTTATCTGGATGCTCGACGTGATCGGCCATCAGAAATATCACTACCTCGACGGCGGCCTGCTGGCGTGGCTGGATGAACAACATCCGCTCTCGACCGAAGTACCGACCAGCGTCGGCGGCCCGGTCAGCCTGACGCTGCACGACGAACCCAGCGCCAGCCGCGAATACCTGCAAAGCCGCCTCGGCGCCGCCGACCTGGGAATCTGGGATGCGCGTGGCCCGTTGGAGTACTCCGGGCAAAAGGTCCTCGCCGCCAAGGGCGGACACATTCCCGGCGCCGTGAACTTCGAATGGACCGAGGGCATGGACAAGGCGCGCAACCTGCGCATTCGTCGCGACATGCCGCAGATCCTCGAAGACCTGGGGCTGACCAAAGACAAAGAAATCATCACCCACTGCCAGACTCACCACCGTTCTGGTTTTACCTATCTGGTGGCCAAGGCGCTCGGTTATCCGCGAGTTAAAGGTTATGCCGGTTCCTGGGGTGAATGGGGCAACCACCCCGACACCCCCGTCGAGATTTAAGGTTTAAGGACAGTTAATGAAAAAGCGCTTGTTTATCCTCAGCCAGTACCTGCTGCCCCACCACCTGCTGTCACGCCTGGCCGGCTGCATTGCCGAATGCCGTGTGCGCTGGTTCAAGAATGCCTTCACCCGCTGGTTCGCCAAGCGCTACCAAGTGGACATGTCCCAGGCCCTGGTCGAGGACGTGACGGCATACGAGCACTTCAATGCCTTCTTCACTCGCGCCTTGAAAGACGGCGCCCGCCCACTGGACCAGACCCCAGGCGCAGTACTGAGCCCGGCCGACGGCGCAGTCAGCCAACTCGGCCCGATCGAGCATGGGCGCGTGTTCCAGGCCAAGGGCCACAGTTTCAGCGTGCTCGAACTGCTCGGCGGCGATGCCGCTAGTGCGGCGCCATTCATGGGCGGGGATTTTGCGACGATTTATCTGTCGCCGAAGGACTATCACCGCGTGCATATGCCTCTGGCCGGCACTTTGCGGGAAATGGTCTACGTCCCGGGACGGATTTTTTCGGTCAACCAGACCACGACGGAAAACGTGCCGGAACTGTTTGCCCGTAACGAGCGCGTGGTCTGCCTGTTCGACACCGAACGCGGGCCGATGGCGGTGGTGCTGGTGGGCGCGATGATCGTTGCGTCGATTGAAACCGTGTGGGCCGGGCTGGTGACGCCACCCAAGCGCGAACTGAAAACCTTCCGTTACGACGAAGCCGCGCGTGCGCCGATTCACCTGGAAAAAGGTGCGGAACTGGGGCGCTTCAAACTGGGCTCGACCGCCATCGTGCTGTTTGGGCCGGATCAGGTGAAGTGGGCCGAAGAACTGGTGGCGGGTTCACCGGTGCAGATGGGCCAGGGCATCGCACTGCCTAAAGCCTGATTCCGAAAATTTGAAGCTGGAACCCAATCAATGTGGGAGCTGGCTTGCCTGCGATAGCGGTGTTGGATTCACCATCGTCATCGCAGGTAAGCCAGCTCCCACATTTTTGATCCCATTCCTACAGTGGGATCGGGGTTTATAGCTGACCGTCGCGGTCGCGAAAACCCAGCAGATACAGCACGCCATCCAGCCCCAGCGTCGAAATCGCCTGCTTGGCCGATTGCTTGACCAGCGGCTTGGCACGGAACGCCACACCGAGACCGGCGATCGCCAGCATCGGCAAGTCGTTAGCGCCGTCACCGACCGCAATGGTCTGCTCCAGACGCAAACCTTCCTTGTGAGCCAGCTCCTTCAGCAGATCGGCTTTGCGCTGAGCGTCGACAATCGGCTCAAGCGCCACACCTGTCACCTTGCCATCCACCACTTCCAGCTCGTTGGCGAAGACATAATCGATGCCCAGCTTGGCCTGCAGTTGCTTGGCAAAATAGGTGAAGCCACCCGACAGAATCGCGGTCTTGTAACCCAGACGCTTGAGCTCGGCGAACAGGGTTTCAGCGCCTTCGGTCAGGCGCAGGGAGGCGCCGATGGAGTCGAGCACACTGACATCCAGGCCCTTGAGCAGTGCCAGACGCTCCTTGAAGCTGGCGCGAAAGTCCAACTCGCCGGCCATGGCCCGCTCGGTGATTGCTGAGACCTGCTCACCAACGCCCGCGGCCTTGGCCAATTCGTCAATAACCTCGGCTTCAATCAGTGTCGAGTCCATATCAAATACCGCCAGGCGACGGTTGCGACGAAACAGCGAGTCTTCCTGAAAGGCGATATCGACATTCAGCTCCTGAGCGACGCTAAGAAAATCGGCACGCAAAGCCTGGGGGTCGGCCGGCTCACCGCGCACGGAGAACTCGATACAGCCCTTGCCCTGATCGGCGGGCGTGTCCAGCGGCATACGACCCGACAGACGGTCAATATGGTCGATATTCAATCCATATTCAGCGGTGATCGAGCTGACACGCTGCAATTGTTCGGCCGTTACCTTGCGCGTCAGCAGCGTCACGATGTGACGTTTTTTGCCTTGGCCCGCGACCCAGTGCTGGTAGTCCTCTTCGGACACCGGGGTGAAACGCACCTGCTGATCCAGCTTATACGCCGTAAACAGGATGTCCTTGAGTACCGACGAGGCCTGCTCGGTGCTCGGAATTTCCACCAGGATGCCGAACGATAAGGTGTCGTGGATCACCGCCTGACCGATGTCGAGAATGTTCACACCACCCTGGGCCAGAACACCGGTAATGGCTGCGGTAAGACCTGGTCGGTCTTCACCTGTGATGTTAATCAGGACAATTTCGCGCAAAGCGCACCCCCAGGCTGGAAAAAAACCGCATTCTACCCATTTTCAGTGACCATCGGGCACAGCCAGCGCTTTGCCGGTCTTGGGCCTGTCGCTATACTGCGCGTCAACTTCACGGACTAAAGAGCCGAGCTCAAGTGAACCGGCCCACGCCAGTAAAAACCGATAACTTCTTCCTGCTGATCTTCCGGGCACTGCGCCATCGCCGTGTACCGATCGCATTACGCATCGCCAGCCATAACGTGATCCTGGTCGCTCTGGCCCTGGTGATCTACGCCTGCGTGATGGGTTTGCAGTTCAAACAGGCCATGCACGAGCAAGCCGACGCCCTGGGCGAGAGCTTGACCACCCAGACCGCGACCTCGGCGACCGAGCTGTTGGTGTCCAACGATATCCTGAGCCTCAACGTGCTGCTCAACAACCTGACCAAGAACCCGCTGGTGGCCCACGCCGCCATCTACAGCGTGGACAACCGGATCATGGCCGAAGCCGGGCAGCGCCCGAAAAACGGCCTGCTGGGTGATGCCGAAGGTCTGTTCCAGAGCAATATCACGTTCCAGGATGTGAAAGCCGGTCAACTGCGTATTAGCCTGGACATGCAACAGTTCCAGCAGCCGATGACCATCAGCCTGCAAAGCATGGGCATCTTGAGCGCGATCCTGCTGGCATTGTCGCTGGCGTTGAGTTTGCGCCTGGGACGACACATCTCCACACCCCTGATGCAACTGCGCATCTGGCTGCGGGATATTGATGCCAACACGCCGGCCACAGACCGCCAGGATGAGATCGGCGACCTGGCCCGCCAGTTGCACACAAGCTTCGCGCCGGAACCGGTGATTCCCGAAGTCGAACCCGAGCCGGAGTTCGACGCCAGCGATTACGATGACGAGCCAGAGTTTGAAGTGCGCAACCTGCGCGACCCGAGCTTCGATGAAAGTGCGCCCGTAGCCGGTCTCAAGCCAGTATCGCGCCAAGTGATCACGGCCGACAAAGACGATCTGGACGACGAAGATCCGTTCGCCGACCTGCGTGATACCTCGGCCACCACCCCGCTCATCAGTCCCAAACCGGCCGCCGCGCAAAACACCCAGTCTCAGCACAGCGCAGTATTGGCCGTGCAATTGGGTGCACAGGATCAACTGCGTCGCTTGCCCCGCGCGCGCCTGACCGAGTTGCTGGAGCGCTATCGTGATTGCCTCGATCAGGCAGCGTCGCTGTATGACAGCGAACTGCATACCCTGAATGACGGCAGCACCCTGATGCTGTTCCACAGCGAAGACAGTGGCGACGATTACCTGACCAACGCCATCTGCTGCGGCGAGTTGCTGCGGGCATTGGGTCATGCCCTGCAAATCGAAGTGGCCGACAGCGGTATCACCCTGCAACTGCAGTTGGGGCTGACCCTGGGTGACGATCTGCACGGCATCAGCCAGATCGATCTATTACTGACCGAAACCGCCCAGGATGCGCTGGCCTTGTCGCAACACAGTCGCAACCTGCTGCTGGTGGAGCGCAAGATCAGCGACGATGCCTTGATTCGCCAACGTGCGCGAATCCGCCCGATTGCCAGCCCTGAGGGTGCTTGCTGCGTAGAGCGGTTGATGGAGCCTTATCCATCGATGCTGGAACGGCAACTGGCGCGGATGCATGAGACCCGGGCCGAGGATTAAACCTTTTTTATGAATCGTGTAGGAGCGAGCTTGCTCGCGAAAAACCTGAGAACGCCTCGGGGTGCCAGGCTTCCCGTGTCATCGTTGACAATCTTCGCGAGCAAGCTCGCTCCTACAGAAGCCTTTTTTGCCAGCTTACTCGCGAAAACCTGAGAACGCCTCGGGGTGCCAGGCTTCCCATGTCATCGCTGACAATCTTCGCGAGCAAGCTCGCTCCTACAGAAGCCTTTTTTGCCAGCTTACTCGCGAAAACCTGAGAACGCCTCGGGGTGCCAGGCTTCCCGTGTGATCGTTGACAATCTTCGCGAGCAAGCTCGCTCCTACAGAAGCCTTTTTTGCCAGCTTGCTCGCGAAAATCTGAGAACGCCTCGGGGTGCCAGGCTCCAGATCAGAACCTGAACACTTCCAGATCCGTACGGATAGGCGAAGCCATTGGGATTTTCGGCTTTTCCGGGGCTGCGGGCTTGGCTGGCGCCTTAGGCTGCTTGCGGGGTGCTTCGACGATCGCAGACTGGTTGGCCAACGGTTTGAGCGCCACCGACAACTGTTCCGCCAGACGCTGCAACAACACGCCCTGGGCCTGAACCTGAGAAGCTGTGCTGCCGCCGTGCTCTTCCTGCAAATGCACGATGCGGTTGTCACGCACCTGGCCACGACGATCAATCAGGCGCCACTGCGCATCAAGGATGGCCGGTTGCGTAGAACCGGAATCCAGGCGAGTGATGGTCAGCAACACCTGTACGTCCTGGGCGAAGCTGCTCGGCGCCGGCGCTAACACCACGCGCTGACTATCCAGGTGACCGGCCACTTGACGCAACATCAGCTGATTGATGTCCGAAGACAGACTACCGGCCCAACGACCGTCAGTAGCGCCTTGCAGGCTGCCGTCGTTCTGACGTTGCAGCAGGGTTTCGCGCTGCAGGTAGTCAGCCACCACAACCGGGCCGAGCAATACTGCCATGCCGGCACTTTGTGACGGCTGAGCCGGACTTCCGCTGTCCAACTGATACAGCGACACCGGCTGGTGGGTGCTGCAACCCGCCAACCCCAAAAGGCCAGCGAGCATCAAGAATAAAGGAAGGCGTGGAGCAGTCATCATCCCATCCAAGTGGCGGCCACAAGGCAAACCATAATGTAATACTTAAAAACAATCTGTACGCGCTCAGCCACGCCGGCGCTAGAGAGGCCATATCATCCGTGAATATGCGTCATGACTCCAGCGCGAAAGCGTCGATCTACGGGTTAAATCGTAGATCGGGTGCTCTATATCGCGTTAAGCGGGCGTTTCGACCAATAATGCGTCCACTCGCTGGAAGCCACGGGGCAATTTATTCCCGCGTCGACCACGTTCGCCCTTGTAATGCTCAAGGTCGTCAGGGCGCAGCGACAACGTACGTTTGCCGGCCTGCAGCACCAGGGTCGAGCCTTCCGGGATCACCGCAATGTCAGTCACGTACTCTTCGCGACTGGCCACCCGCTCCCCTGGAATACCAATAATCTTGTTGCCCTTGCCTTTGCCCAACTGCGGCAGGTCACTGATCTTGAAGACCAGCAGACGTCCTTCAGTGGTCACCGATGCCAGCCAGTTGCCTTCGCGATCCTCCACCGGACGCGGCGGGATCACTTTGGCGTTGTTCGGCAGGCTCAGAAGTGCCTTGCCCGCCTTGTTCTTGGCTTGCAAGTCTTCACCCTTGACCACAAATCCGTAACCGGCGTCGGACGCGATGATGTACAGCGAGTCATCATCGGGCAACAGCACACACTCAAAATTCGCTCCAGGCGGCGGTGTCAGGCGCCCCGTCAGCGGCTCACCTTGGCCACGCGCCGATGGCAAGGTATGAGCCGGCACCGAATAACTGCGCCCCGTGGAGTCAATAAACACCGCGAATTGGTTGGACCGCCCGGGCGCCGCGGTCTTGAATCCGTCGCCGGCCTTGTAAGACAACCCGGTGGCGTCAATATCATGCCCTTTGGCGGAGCGAACCCAACCTTTTTCCGACAAAACGACGGTAATTTTCTCGTTCGGCAGCAACTCGGTTTCTGTCAGAGCCTTGGCTTCAGCACGCTCGACAATCGGCGAACGGCGGTCGTCGCCATAGGTTTCGGCGTCCTTGATCAGCTCGCTGCGTACCAGTTTCTTGAGCTTGGCTTCGCTGCCCAGCAGCGCTTGCAGCTTGGCTTGCTCCTTGAGCAACGCATCCTGCTCGTCGCGCAGCTTCATCTCTTCCAGGCGCGCCAATTGACGCAAGCGCGTGTCGAGAATGTAGTCGGCCTGGATCTCGCTCAGCTCGAAACGCGCGATCAATTCGGCTTTCGGATGCTCGGCGGTACGGATGATATGAATCACTTCATCCAGGTTGAGGTAGGCGATCAGCAAGCCATCCAACAGGTGCAGGCGACGCTCGACCTTGTCCAGGCGGAACTGAAGGCGACGACGCACCGTCTGCACCCGGAACTCCAGCCATTCCACCAACAGCGCCCGCAGGTTCTTGAGCTGCGGCTTGCCGTCCAGGCCGATGATGTTGACGTTGACCCGATAGCTGGACTCCAGATCGGTGCTGGCGAAAAGATGCTGCATTAGCACTTCGTGGTCGACCCGACTATTGGTCGGGATGATCACGATGCGGCATGGGTTTTCGTGATCGGATTCGTCACGCAGGTCAGCCACTTGCGGCAGTTTCGACGGTTTGGCCTGCATCAGCGCGGCAATCTGTTCCAGTACCTTGGCCCCGGAGACCTGGTGCGGCAAGGCGGTGACGATGATATCGCCGTCTTCGATATGGTACACGGCACGCATGCGCACCGAGCCCTTGCCGGTCTCGTACATTTTCAACAGGTCGGCGCGCGGCGTGATGATTTCCGCTTCGGTCGGGTAGTCTGGGCCCTGGATATGCTCGCACAGCTGTTCAACGGTGGCCTTGGGTTCGTCCAGCAGGCGCACGCAGGCGGTGGCGACTTCCCGCAAGTTGTGCGGCGGCACGTCAGTGGCCATGCCGACCGCGATGCCGGTGGTGCCATTGAGCAGGATATTCGGCAAACGTGCCGGCAATACCAGCGGTTCCTCGAGAGTGCCGTCGAAGTTCGGCCCCCAGTTCGCGGTGCCCTGGCCCAATTCGCTGAGCAGCACTTCTGAATAGCGCGACAGCCGTGCTTCGGTGTAACGCATGGCGGCGAAGGACTTGGGATCATCCGGCGCACCCCAGTTGCCCTGGCCGTCAACCAAGGTGTAGCGGTAGCTGAACGGCTGAGCCATCAGCACCATGGCTTCATAGCACGCCGAGTCGCCATGGGGATGGAACTTGCCGAGCACATCACCGACGGTCCGCGCCGACTTCTTGTGCTTGGAGTCCGCGTCCAGGCCCAACTCACTCATGGCGTAGATAATGCGCCGCTGTACCGGTTTCAGGCCGTCGCCGATATGCGGCAAGGCCCGGTCCATGATCACGTACATGGAGTAGTTGAGGTAGGCACTTTCGGTGAAGTCAGCCAGCGATCGGCGCTCAACGCCATCTAAGCTGTCTGCGAGGATGTCACTCATGCGGGCCTCATCATTGTCTGGTCTGGCGCAGCAGCAAGATGCCGCCACGCTGGGTAAATTCAAGTTGTTTCAAAGCGCTCATGCCCAATAGTACTTGCTCGCCACCCAATCCCGGCGCCACCAGGGCGCGCACGTCCTGCAGGACAATATCGCCCAACTGCAGGCGGTCGAGGTGCGTGCGATAGCCCTGGCTACGCCCGTTAGCCGTGCTCAAGGTCACTGGTAAGCCACGCGTGAGCCCCAGGCGCTCGGCAAGCTCGGCCGGCACCGCCACATCGGTGGCGCCGGTATCGAGCATGAACTCCACCGACTGGCCGTTGATCTGGCCGCTGGCAACGAAATGCCCCTGGCCGTTGCCGACCAGTTTCACTTCGATATAACCCGCGTGTTGCTGCGAGGTGACCACCGCGTTGGGGTTTTCCTGACGCGCTTCCCACTGTCCAAAAAAACGCGTGGCCAAAAACAGTCCGGCGCCCCAGGCCACAAACATCAATATACGACCGGCGCGCTTGCCGGGCGGCGGCTTGCTCATGGCTGGGCGCTCCAACCATCGGCCGGAGCGGCGAAACGATAGACCACCGGCCGTTTGTCACCATCGGCGCGGGCGCCGATATTATTGTCGAGGCCGATCCAGGCACCGTCCTCATCAATCACCAAGGCTTCCGCCAGGCCGTAGCTCTGGGCGTAACGCCGGTTCGGCGTCAGGGCGTCCTCGGCAAACGACCAACACAACTCGACCTTGGCCGTCACGCTGTCGCGCCGGCAGATCTGGTACGCGTTGCGTTCAAGGGTAAACAGCTTACCGTTGAACAACGCCAGGTCGGCGAAGTCCTTGGGCACCGCCTTGGCTCCCGGAAACTGCGCCGGCTGCATGTGCACGCCCGCTTCGCTCAGCAACACGCAGGCACCGTCACAATCCCACAGACTCTGCGGGCGCTTGATGGAAATCAGCCCACGCCGCTGACGCTCGGCCGCCAGCCAGATCTGATTGCCCTCGGGGTTCACCGCCAGGCCTTCGAATAAGGCATTGAACTCCAGCAGCAGGCCGCTGGCCCGCGCCTCACGCACCACGCCGGGGGCGATTTTCAGCCACGCCGGCTCCCCGTTCACCGGTACCTGCAATACCGCCGCATGGGCTTCGCTGACGATGTAGCGATTGCCCGCGGCATCACAGCTGATACCTTCAAAATCGAGGTCGCCACCGCGAATCAGCGACGCCGCGGCCGTGCGTGCGCGCAACCCCCAGGGCAGCCCGGACTCAGGCACTGGCGGTACCTTGATCCTCACCGTTTCGGCCAACCAGGTCTCTGCGCGCGTATCAAGCCGGTAAATCTGCTCGTCATCGCGGTCAGACACCGTCCACAGCTCACCGCCGCACACGGCCAGCCCCGACAGATTGCCGCCACGCATGCCTTCGACCGGGTGTTCAGCTAGCAGCTTGAGCTCGACCACCGGGGCGGCACTCACTTGAGTGGTCATCCCCGCGCTCGACAACAGTATCGCCAGGGCGAAACCGCTGCGCATCAGCCCAACACCTCGGCCAGGTTGCCTTTGGATTCCAGCCAGGACTTGCGATCACCGGCGCGCTTCTTCGCCAGCAGCATGTCCATCATTTCCGAAGTGGCGGCGAAGTCTTCCAGGGTCAATTGCACCAGGCGCCGAGTGTTCGGATCCATGGTGGTTTCCCGCAGTTGCGGCGGATTCATCTCACCCAGCCCTTTGAATCGGGTGACTTGAGGCTTGCCGCGCTTCTTCTCGGCCACCAGGCGATCAAGAATGCCGTCGCGCTCGGCTTCATCCAGGGCGTAGTAAATCTCCTTGCCCAGGTCGATACGGTACAGCGGCGGCATGGCCACATAGACGTGACCGGCATCCACCAGCGGGCGGAAATGCTGGACGAACAGCGCGCAGAGCAACGTGGCGATGTGCAGACCGTCGGAGTCGGCGTCGGCGAGGATGCAAATCTTGCCGTAGCGCAACTGACTCATGTCCGCCGCGCCCGGGTCGACGCCGATGGCCACGGCGATGTTGTGCACTTCCTGGCTGGCCAGCACCTCGCTGCCATCGACTTCCCAGGTATTGAGGATTTTGCCCCGCAACGGCAGGATCGCCTGGAACTCCTTGTCCCGCGCCTGCTTGGCGGAGCCACCGGCGGAATCACCTTCCACCAGGAACAGTTCGGAGCGCATCGGGTCCTGCCCGGCGCAATCGGCCAACTTGCCCGGCAGCGCCGGGCCTTGGGTAATGCGCTTGCGCTCGACCTTTTTACTGGCTTTGAGGCGACGTCCGGCGTTGTTGATCGCCAGTTCCGCCAAAGCCAGGCCCAGCTCGGGGTGTTCGTTGAGCCACAGGCTGAAAGCGTCCTTGACCACCCCGGAAACAAATGCGGCGGCTTCGCGGGACGACAGACGCTCCTTGGTCTGCCCGGAGAATTGCGCCTCTTGCATCTTCATCGACAGGACGAAAGCGATCCGTTCCCAGACGTCTTCCGGGGCCAGCTTCACGCCACGCGGCAACAGGTTGCGGTATTCGCAGAACTCGCGCATGGCATCCAGCAAGCCCTGGCGCAAACCGTTGACGTGGGTACCGCCCTGAGCGGTCGGGATCAGGTTGACGTAGCTTTCCTGAACACTGTCGCCGCCTTCGGGCAACCATAGCAAGGCCCAGTCCACCGCTTCCTTGTTCCCCGCCAGACTGCCGCAGAACGGCTCGTTGGGCAGGCGCTCGAAGTCGCTGACCGAGTCTTCCAGGTAGGAACGCAGGCCGTCTTCGTAGTGCCACTCGACCTTTTCGCCGGTGCCTTTGTCTTCAAAACTGACCAGCAACCCGGGGCACAATACGGCCTTGGCCTTGAGTACGTGCTTGAGGCGGCTGATGGAGAATTTTGCTGAGTCAAAATATTTCGGGTCCGGCGCAAAGTACACGCTGGTGCCGGTATTGCGTTTGCCGACGGTGCCGATCACCTCCAGGTCGGTGGCTTTGTAGCCATCGGCGAAGGTCATCTGGTACTCGTTGCCGTCACGCTTGACCTTGACCCGCACCAGCGTCGACAAGGCGTTGACCACTGAAATACCGACACCGTGCAAGCCGCCGGAGAATTGGTAGTTCTTGTTGGAAAACTTGCCGCCCGCGTGCAGTTTGGTGAGGATCAGCTCGACGCCCGGCACGCCTTCTTCCGGGTGAATGTCCACCGGCATGCCGCGGCCATCGTCGGACACTTCCAGCGAATGGTCGGCGTGAAGGATGACTTGTACCGACTTGGCGTGCCCGGCCAAGGCTTCGTCGACGCTGTTGTCGATGACTTCCTGGGCAAGGTGGTTCGGCCGACTGGTGTCGGTGTACATGCCGGGGCGTTTGCGCACCGGGTCGAGGCCCGAGAGGACTTCGATGGCGTCGGCGTTATAAGAGCTAGCGCTGGGAGTGGCCATGGGGTCTCGTCGTGAGTCGTTCGATTAAAAATTAACCTGCGATTTCCAGCCTGTCTTCTACAGCGCTGTGAAATCGAAGGATTGATACTGATCTGCGCCAATGCCGGCAAAACTCAACAGCGCCGGCAACTGTCGACCAAAGCCTTGAAAGCCATGGTCGCCGCCGGCCTGGATGCGCAAGGCACAGGCCCGGTAATATTCTTCAGCGAGGCGATAATCCAGTGTTTCATCCCCGGTCTGCAACCATACCTGATACCGCTGGGCATCCTCGGGTGCCGCAACCTCCAACTCGACCAGGGCCGTGATGTGGTCGTGGGTCAGTTCCCAGGTTTCATCGGTGTAGAGGTTTTTCTGGGTCCCCAGGTAACCGTCGAACATTCGATGCGGGCTGACGGCCGGGTTGACCAGCAAGGCCTTGAGGCCATGGCGTTCGGCAAGATGGGTTGCATAGTAGCCGCCGAGTGAGCTGCCGACCAGCAAAGGCCGACCCAGCTCACTGATCGCCTGTTCCAGCTGGGCAATTGCCTGGCGCGGGTGGTGGTGCAGCGCCGGCACCTGCAATTGATCAGCCAGACCAAGACTGTCCATCACCCCAACCAACAGACTGGCCTTGTTGGAGGCCGGCGCACTGTTGAAGCCGTGGATATACAAGATCGAAGCGGACATACCGGCTCTCCGTGCTTCAGCCAAAAAGGCGCAGTTTACAGGGAAAATCAGTAGCCGTTGCTGCCGTAGTCCACCTGAAACGCGAAGCCTGCGACCCGCTCTACTCCCGTATCCAGTCGCCCATCCGGATGCAGTCGCAACCAGCGATAGCCGGGCGCCTCTTCGCTCACCTTGAAATCCTCACTGCCGGGGGCGAATTGAATACAGGTCGAGGGGGACGCCAGCAACCGTACGCCATTGCGCTCACGGTCGATCTCTTGATGGACATGCCCCCAAAGCAGCGCCTTGACCTGTGGAAAACGCTCAAGCACGGCAAACAGCGCTTCGGGATTGCGCAAGCCGATGGGCTCCATCCAGGCACAATCGATGGACACCGGGTGATGGTGGAAACACACCAGATGATGGCGAGTCGGCGCTTCGCTCAGAGATTGCGCCAGCAACTGTAATTGCGAGTCTGCCAGATAGCCCGGCACCGAGCCCGGCACGGCGGAATCCAGCAAGGTAACGCGCCAGTTGCCCACATCCACCACGGGTTGCAGCAGTGTGCTGCCCGTGGTGGCCTCGGCCATGATCC